>NZ_JACHYJ010000003.1 GCF_014192745.1 Luteimonas sp. RC10 | reverse complement strand
GAGCGCGACATCGACAAGGCGTTCCTGATGCCGGTCGAGGACGTGTTCTCGATCTCGGGTCGCGGCACGGTGGTCACGGGCCGTATCGAGCGCGGCATCATCAAGGTCGGCGACGAAATCGAAATCGTCGGTATCCGTCCGGTGCAGAAGACGACCGTCACGGGCGTGGAAATGTTCCGCAAGCTGCTCGACCAGGGTCAGGCGGGCGACAACGCCGGTCTGCTGCTGCGCGGCACCAAGCGTGACGACGTCGAGCGCGGCCAGGTGCTGGCCAAGCCGGGTTCGATCAAGCCGCACACCGACTTCGAGGCCGAGGTCTACGTGCTGTCGAAGGATGAGGGTGGCCGTCACACGCCGTTCTTCAAGGGCTACCGTCCGCAGTTCTACTTCCGCACCACCGACATCACCGGTGCGGTCGAGCTGCCGGAAGGCACCGAGATGGTGATGCCGGGCGACAACGTGAAGATGGTGGTCACGCTGATCAACCCGGTGGCGATGGACGAAGGTCTGCGCTTCGCGATCCGCGAAGGCGGCCGGACCGTCGGCGCCGGCGTGGTGGCCAAGATCCTCAAGTAAGCGCAAGGCCCGCGCGCTCACGCGTGTCGGGCAGCGGCACGAGCGAGCGGACCGGCCCTGCCGGTCCGTTCGCTTTTCCGCAGGGCAGGGCTTGCGCCGGCCCAGCGGGACCCGCTAGAATGCAAGACCCTCGCGGGTTGGTCGATTCAAGGCCGCCCGCGAAATCGCGAAATGAGGTGCAGGATGCCCTCGTCTTCGCCAGACACGGAAATGTCGCGAGGCTGCGCTCCACCCGTTCCGAAGGTCTTCGGAGCACGATGGGATGGAGCGGGTCATTGCGTCTGCAATTCCAGGTCTGGGCGGATCGGGCAACCGGTCTGCCTTTCGTTTTTCCAGGGAAAGGCCCCGGGGCGCGGGTGAATGCTCCGGCCAGCCACGATTTCACAGGGGTTCCGCGCACCCAGCCGCGGGCCCGTCGCTCTTTTAACGAAGGATATTTCCGTCATGACGGACCAAAAGATCCGGATCCGCCTCAAGGCGTTCGATCATCGTCTGATCGACCGTTCGGCCAGCGAGATCGTCGAAACCGCCAAGCGGACGGGCGCCCAAGTGCGCGGCCCCATCCCGCTGCCGACCAAGATCGAGCGTTACACCATCCTGACGTCGCCGCACGTCGACAAGGATGCGCGTGACCAGTACGAGACCCGCACGCACAAGCGCGTGCTCGACATCGTCGACCCCAACGACAAGACCGTGGACGCGCTGATGAAGCTCGAGCTCGCGGCTGGCGTCGACGTCCAGATCAAGCTGACCTGAGGGCCGCCACCATGACCGCGAAGATTCATTCGTTGGGCATCGTCGGCCGCAAGGCCGGCATGAGCCGCGTGTTCACCGAAGACGGCAAGTCCGTGCCGGTGACGCTGATCGAAGCTACCCCCAACCGTATCACCCAGGTGAAGACCCCCGAGACCGACGGCTACAGCGCCGTGCAGGTCACCGCCGGCAGCAAGCGTGCCGTGCTGGTCAACAAGCCCGAAACCGGTCACCTCGCCAAGGCGAAGGTCGAAGCCGGCCGCGGCCTGTGGGAACTGCGCGTGGCCGACGACAAGATCGCCGACTTCAGCGTCGGCGGCGAGATCCGCGCCGACATCTTCGAAGTGGGCCAGCTCGTTGACGTCCAGGGCGTCACCAAGGGCAAGGGCTTCCAGGGCACGATCAAGCGCTGGAACTTCAAGATGGGCGACGCCACGCACGGCAACTCGCTGTCGCACCGCCAGCCCGGTTCGCTGGGCCAGCGCCAGACGCCGGGCCGCGTGTTCCCGGGCAAGAAGATGTCCGGCCACATGGGCGCCGATCAGCAGACCACGCAGCGCCTGCAGATCGTCAAGGTCGACGCCGAGCGCGGCCTGATCGCGGTCAAGGGCGCCGTGCCGGGCGCGCCGGGCGGCGACGTGATCGTGCGTCCGTCGAGCAAGGCATAAGGAGTAGCACGATGGAACTCGCAATCAACAACAGCAGCAACAAGCTGTCGGTCTCCGACGCCGTGTTCGGCCGCGATTTCAGCGAGGATCTGGTTCACCAGGTCGTCGTCGCCTATCGCAATGCCGGCCGCGCCGGCACCAAGGCCCAGAAGACCCGTTCGGAAGTCAACGGCACGACCAAGAAGTCGAAGAAGCAGAAGGGTGGCGGTGCACGTCACGGCGCCCTGACCGCTCCGATCTTCGTCGGTGGTGGCGTGACCTTCGCGGCCAAGCCGCGCAGCTTCGAGCAGAAGGTCAACCGCAAGATGTACCGCGCGGCGATGTCGGCGATCCTGTCCGAACTCAACCGCCAGGGCCGTCTGACGATCGTCGAGGCGTTCGACCTGACCGAGACCAAGACCAGCGGCATGGTCGCCAAGCTCAAGGAATTCGATCTGGGCAAGCGCCCGCTGATCGTGACCGAGGACGCGTCCGAGCACCTGTACCTGTCGGCACGCAACCTGCCGTACGTCGAGATCCGCGACGTGCAGGGCCTGGATCCGGTCGCGCTGGTCGGCGCCGATTCCGTGCTGATCACCACCGATGCGGTGAAGAAGATCGAGGAGTGGCTGGCATGAACGACGCCAAGCTCTATGAAGTGATCCGTGCGCCGCGCGTGTCCGAGAAGACCGCGCGCCTGCAGGAACTGTCCAACCAGTACGCGTTCGAAGTGTCGACGGTCGCCACCAAGGCCGACATCAAGGCCGCGGTCGAGAAGCTGTTCGACGTCAAGGTCGAGGCGGTCAACGTCGTCAACGTGAAGGGCAAGAACAAGTCCTTCCGTCAGCGTCAGGGCAGCCGCGGCGACTGGCGCAAGGCCTACGTGAAGCTGGCCGACGGCCAGTCGATCGACGTCATGAACGCGAAGGTCTGAGGAAGCCCCGATGCCATTGATGAAATTCAAGCCCACGTCCGCCGGTCGCCGCTCCGCGGTCCGCGTCGTGCACCCCGAGCTGCACAAGGGTGCGCCGCACGCCGCGCTGGTCGAGAAGAAGAGCAAGTCGGGTGGTCGCAACCACCACGGCCGGATCACCACGCGCCACATTGGCGGCGGTCACAAGCAGCACTACCGCATCGTCGACTTCAAGCGCGACAAGGAAGGCATTCCGGCGCGCGTGGAGCGTATCGAGTACGACCCCAACCGCACCGCGCACATCGCGCTGCTGGTGTACGTCGACGGTGAGCGCCGCTACATCATCGCCCCCAAGGGCCTGAAGGCCGGCGACCAGGTGATCGCGGGTTCCGATGCGCCGATCAAGACCGGCAACACGCTGCCGCTGCGCAACATCCCGGTCGGCTCGACGATCCACTGCATCGAGATGAAGCCGGGCAAGGGCGCGCAGATCGCGCGTGCCGCCGGCGCCGCCGTCCAACTGATCGCGCGCGAAGGTGTCTACGCCACCGTGCGTCTGCGTTCGGGCGAAGTGCGTCGCGTGCCGTCGGAGTGCCGCGCCACGATCGGCGAGGTCAGCAACGACGAGCACAGCCTCGAGAAGCTCGGCAAGGCCGGCGCCAAGCGCTGGCGCGGCGTCAAGCCCACCGTCCGCGGTGCGGCGATGAACCCGGTCGACCATCCGCACGGCGGTGGTGAGGCCCGCGCCGGACAAGGCAACCCGCACCCGGTCACCCCGTGGGGCGTGCCGACCAAGGGTTACAAGACCCGCCATAACAAGCGGACGCAGCAGTTCATCGTGCGCGACCGTAGGAGCTGATAGACCATGGCACGTTCACTCAAGAAGGGTCCGTTCGTCGACCACCACCTCATCAAGAAGGTCGAGGCCGCCGGCACCAACACCAAGAAGCCGATCAAGACCTGGTCGCGCCGCTCGATGGTCCTGCCGGAAATGGTCGGCTTCACGATCGCCATCCACAACGGCAAGAACCACATTCCGGTGCTCGTCAACGAGAACATGGTTGGCCACAAGCTCGGCGAGTTCGCCCTGACCCGGACGTTCAAGGGTCACGGCGGCGACAAGAAGTCGGGCAGGTAAGGAGCGCACAATGGACAAGGCAACGAAAGCCCGCCTCGAAGAGCAGAAGCGCGCTCGCACCGAGGTCAACAAGCGCACCGCGATCCTGCGGACCGCGCGCATCTCGCCCCAGAAGGCCCGTCTGGTCGCCGACCAGGTCCGCGGTCTGCCGGTCGAGCGCGCCGTCGGCCTGCTGAAGTTCTCGGACAAGAAGGCCGCGCACCTGATCAAGAAGGTCGTCGAATCGGCCATCGCCAACGCCGAGAACAACGCTGGCGCCGATGTCGACGAGCTGAAGATCGCCACCATCACGGTCGACGAAGGTCCGACGCTGAAGCGCTTCATGGCGCGCGCCAAGGGACGCGGTACCCGCATCCTCAAGCGCACCAGCCACATCACCGTCGTCGTGGGAGAGGGCAAGTAAATGGGTCATAAAGTTCATCCCACCGGTATCCGCCTGGGCATCGCCAAGGACTGGAACTCCAAGTGGTACGCCGGCAAGAAGGAATACGCCGAGTACCTGGCTGCCGACCTGAAGGTCCGCGAGATGCTGCGCAAGCGCCTGGCGCAGGCCGGCATCAGCAAGATCCTGATCGAGCGTCCGGCCAAGACCGCGCGCGTGACGATCCACACCGCCCGCCCGGGCGTGGTGATCGGCAAGCGCGGCGAGGACATCGAGAAGCTGCGTAAGGACGTGAGCCAGATGATGGGCGTTCCGGCGCACATCAACGTGACCGAGGTCCGCAAGCCGGAGCTCGACGCGCAGCTGGTCGCCGAGTCGATCGCCCAGCAGCTCGAGCGTCGCATCATGTTCCGCCGTGCGATGAAGCGTGCGGTCGGCAATGCGATGCGTCTGGGCGCGCTGGGCATCAAGGTCAACGTCGCCGGTCGCCTCAACGGCGCCGAGATCGCACGTTCGGAGTGGTACCGCGAAGGTCGCGTGCCGCTGCACACGCTGCGCGCCGACGTCGATTACGGCTTCGCCGAGGCCAAGACGACCTACGGGATCATCGGTATCAAGACCTGGATCTACAAGGGCGAGATCTTCGATTTCTCCCAGGTCGGCCAGGAGAAGCAGGACGACACGCCGCGCGGCGAGCGTGGTGACCGCGGAGACCGCGAGCGCCGTGGTCCGCGTCGTGAACGCGAGGCGAGGGACTAATCATGCTGCAACCCAAGCGAACCAAATACCGCAAGATGCACAAGGGCCGTAACGAAGGCCTGTCGTGGAGCGGCAACGCTGTCAGCTTCGGCGAGTACGGCCTGCGGGCGACCGCGACCGGCCAGCTGACCGCGCGTCAGATCGAAGCCGGTCGCCGGACCATCAGCCGTCACGTCAAGCGCGGCGGCAAGATGTGGATCCGCGTGTTCCCGGACAAGCCGATCACCAAGAAGCCGATCGAAGTCCGAATGGGCTCGGGCAAGGGCGGCGTGGAGTACTGGGTCGCCCAGATCCAGCCCGGCCGCATGATCTACGAGATCGAGGGCGTCGAGGAGACGGTGGCACGCGAAGCGTTCCGCCTGGCTGCCGCCAAGCTTTCGGTCACCACCCAATTCGTGACCCGGACGGTGCGCTGATGGCTACGACCAAGGAACTCCGCGAGAAGTCGGCAGAAGAACTGCAGTCGCATCTGCTCGAGCTGCACAAGGAGCGTTTCTCGCTCCGCATGCAGAAGGCGACCGGTCAGCTGACCAAGACGCACGAAGCCCGTCGGGTGCGCCGCGAGATTGCGCGCGTCAACACCCTGATCGGCCAGAAGAAGTAAGGACCCGACCATGAATACCGAGAAGAAGCAGCGCACGGTCCAGGGCCGCGTGGTCAGCAACAAGATGGACAAGACCGTCACGGTGCTGGTCGAGCGTCAGGTCAAGCACGCCCTGTACGGCAAGTACATCAAGCGTTCGACCAAGCTCCACGCCCACGACGCCGAGAACGCCTGCCAGGAAGGCGATCTGGTGAAGGTCGTCGAGATCGCGCCGATGTCCAAGACCAAGAACTGGCGTGTGACGGAAATCGTCGCGCGCGCGGCCGAATAACGAGGAGCTCGAAATGATCCAGATGCAGAGCCACCTCGACGTGGCCGACAACAGCGGTGCCAAGGAAGTGATGTGCATCAAGGTGCTCGGCGGCTCCAAGCGCCGCTACGCCGCGATCGGCGACATCATCAAGGTGTCCGTGAAGGAAGCGATTCCGCGCGGCAAGGTCAAGAAGGGCGAGGTCTATGACGCCGTCGTGGTGCGTACCCGCAAGGGTGTGCGCCGTCCCGACGGTTCGCTGATCCGCTTCGATGGCAACGCCGCGGTGTTGCTCAACAACAAGCAGGAGCCGATCGGCACCCGCATCTTCGGGCCCGTGACCCGTGAGCTTCGTTCCGAGAAGTTCATGAAGATCGTGTCGCTCGCTCCCGAAGTGCTCTGAGCGGAGAGAACGAACATGGCCAATCGAATCAAGAAGGGCGACCACGTCATCGTGATCGCCGGCAAGGACAAGGGCAAGCGCGGTGATGTGGTGCGCGTGGTCGGCGACAAGGTCGTCGTCTCCAACGTCAACCTCGTCAAGCGCCACACCAAGCCCAATCCGCAAGCCGGCCAGGCCGGTGGCGTGATCGAGCGCGAAGCTCCGATCCACGCTTCGAACGTGATGCCGTTCAACCCTGCCACTGGCAAGGGCGAGCGCATCGGAACCAAGAAGCTCGAGGATGGACGCACGCTGCGCGTGTTCCGCTCGAGCGGTGAGGCGCTCGACGCCTGAGGATGCCCAAAATGACGACCCGTCTGGAACAGTTCTACAAGGATGAAGTGGTGCCGAAGCTCATGGAGCAGTTCGGCTACGACAACATCATGCAGGTCCCGCGCCTGACCAAGATCACGCTCAACATGGGCGTGGGCGAGGCAGCCGCGAACAAGAAGATCCTCGAGAACGCCACCGCCGACATGGCCAAGATCAGCGGCCAGAAGCCGCTGGTGACCAAGTCGCGCGTGTCGGTCGCCTCGTTCAAGATCCGCGACGGCTGGCCGATCGGCTGCAAGGTCACGCTGCGCCGCAACCGGATGTACGAGTTCCTCGACCGTCTGGTGAACGTCTCGCTGCCGCGCGTGCGCGACTTCCGTGGCGTGTCGGGCCGTTCGTTCGACGGCCGCGGCAACTACAACATGGGCGTGAAGGAGCAGATCATCTTCCCGGAAATCGACTTCGACCAGGTCGACGCGATCCGCGGCATGGATATCGCCATCACCACCACCGCACGCACCAACGAAGAAGCCAAGGCACTGCTCGAAGCCTTCCGCTTCCCGTTCCGCAACTGAGGAAAGCACATGGCAAAGACGTCCATGGTCAACCGCGAGGTCAAGCGGACCAAGCTGGCCAAGCAGCACGCCGAGAAGCGTGCGGCGCTGAAGAAGATCATCAGCAGCCAGACCGCGAGCTACGAGGACAAGATCGAGGCCGCGACCAAGCTGCAGAAGCTGCCGCGCGACTCGTCGCCCTCGCGTCAGGTCAACCGTTGCGCCCTCACGGGCCGCCCGCGTGGCGTGTACAGCAAGTTCGGCCTGGGCCGCAACAAGCTGCGCGAAGCCACGATGCGCGGCGACGTGCCGGGTCTGCGCAAGGCCAGCTGGTAATCGAGCGGGCGGGGTACGGGTCTGGCGTTCCGGCGCCGGGCCTGTACAATACCGCCCCTCACGCTGTACCCCGGCCGGGCCACCGGTCGGTTCAAAACTAGAATTCGCGAAAGCGGATATCGGTGCACTCAGAAGGTAATCATCATGAGCATGACTGATCCCATCGCCGACATGCTGGTCCGCATCAAGAATGCGGCAGCGGTCGGCAAGCAGACGGTGAAGATGCCGTCCTCCAAGATCAAGGTCGCCATTGCCACCGTCCTCAAGGACGAGGGGTACATCGGCGATTTCCGCGTGACCGAGAACGGCGCCAAGGCCGAGCTCGAGATCGTCCTCAAGTATTACGAAGGCCGCCCGGTGATCGAGCGCCTGCAGCGCTTCTCGCGTTCGGGCCTGCGTCAGTACCGCGGCAAGGATGCGCTGCCCAAGGTCCTCAACGGGCTTGGCATCGCCATCATCTCCACGTCGAAGGGCATCATGACCGATGCGCAGGCGCGCCAGCAGGGCGTCGGCGGTGAAGTCCTGTGCTTCGTGGCCTAAGGGAGTAAGCGCACAATGTCCCGCGTCGCCAAGAAGCCCATCGCCCTGCCCAAGGGCGTCGAACTCAACATCCAGCCCGAGCTGGTCAGCGTCAAGGGCCCGAAGGGCACTCTGTCGCTCGCCAAGCCGGCGTCCATCGAGGTCAAGGTCGAAGACGGCACTGCGCTGCTGTCGGCCGCCGACCCGTCGCAGATCGCCCTGACCGGCACCCTGCGCGCGATCGTCGCCAACATGGTCCACGGCGTGTCGGAAGGTTTCGAGCGCAAGCTCGAGCTCGTCGGCGTCGGTTACCGTGCCGCAGTGCAGGGCAAGGACCTGAACCTCTCGCTCGGGTTCTCGCACCCGGTCGTGTTCCAGGCGCCCGAAGGCATCACCCTCAGCACCCCCACCCAGACCGAGATCCTGGTCCAGGGCGCGGACAAGCAGATGGTTGGCCAGGTCGCCGCGAAGATCCGCGGATTCCGTCCGCCGGAGCCCTACAAGGGCAAGGGCGTGAAGTACTCCGACGAAACCATCATCCGTAAGGAAGCCAAGAAGGCGTAAAGGCCGGGAATCGGGATGGGGAAATCCGGATGCATGCGAGCCACCGTCAGGTGCGCGCCTGCCCCGCCGCGGTTTCCCGGTCCTCACCCCCGACTTCTGTGTCCAGGCCGATCCGCTTCCACGAGGTCACCATCATGAGCATCAAGAACACCGCCCGCCTGCGTCGCGCCAAGTCGACCCGTGCGCGCATCCGCGAACTGGGCGTGCCGCGCCTGTCGGTGCTGCGCACCGGTCAGCACATCTACGCCCAGCTGTTCAACTCGGACGGTTCGAAGGTCCTGGCTTCGGCCAGCACCACCCAGAGCGACGTCCGCGAAGGTCTGAAGAACGGCAAGAACGCCGATGCCGCAGCCAAGGTTGGCCGCGCCATCGCCGAGAAGGCCAAGGCCGCGGGCATCGAGCGCGTTGCGTTCGACCGTTCGGGCTACCGCTACCACGGTCGCATCAAGGCGCTGGCCGACGCTGCGCGCGAAGGCGGCCTGCAGTTCTGATTCACGCTGTCGGCGTCGCGCGCGAGCGCGGCGTCGCCTGACGCGCCGGCACGCGATGTGTCGGACGCCCGCGGCCTTCTGCGCCGCGTCCGCGTTCCACCGCACCAGACCACAACTCCAAGCGGCCTGAAGCCGTACATCATTTCTCCACTACAGGCATCCAAGATGGCAAACGAAAGGGAAAACCGCGGGCGCGACCGTAATCGCGACCGCGAAGAACTCGACGACGGCATGATCGAGAAGCTGATCACGGTCAACCGCGTCAGCAAGACCGTCAAGGGCGGTCGCCAGTTCACGTTCACCGCGCTGACGGTGGTCGGCGACGGCAACGGCAAGGTCGGCTTCGGTTACGGCAAGGCGCGCGAAGTGCCGGTCGCGATCCAGAAGTCGATGGAGCAGGCCCGCAAGAACCAGAAGGCCGTCGATCTCAACGGCAGCACCCTGTGGCACACGGTCAAGTCGCGCCACGGTGCGGCGAACGTGTTCATGCAGCCCGCCTCCGAGGGTACCGGCGTGATCGCCGGTGGCGCGATGCGCGCCGTGCTCGAGGCCGTCGGCGTCAAGGACGTGCTGGCCAAGGCCGTGGGTTCGCGCAACCCGATCAACCTAGTGCGCGCGACGATCCGCGGCCTGTCGGAGATGCATTCGCCGGCGCAGATCGCGGCCAAGCGCGGCAAGAAGCTGGAGGACATCACCCATGGCTAAGAACGAAGCCGCTGGCGGCACCGTCAAGGTGCGCCTGGTGAAGGGTCTGCGCGGTTCGCAGGCCAAGCACCGTCTGTCGGTCAAGGCGCTGGGCCTCAACAAGCTCAACGACGTGCGCGAACTGAAGGACAGCCCCCAGGTCCGTGGCCTGATCAACAAGGTCCACTATCTGGTCCGGGTCGAGGAGTAATCACATGAAGCTCAACACTCTCAAGCCCGCACCGGGCGCCCGCACCGAGCGCACCCGCGTCGGTCGCGGTATCGGCTCGGGCCTCGGCAAGACCGCTGGCCGCGGCCACAAGGGTTCGTTCGCGCGTTCGGGCAAGGGCAAGATCAAGGCCGGCTTCGAAGGCGGCCAGATGCCGCTGCGCAAGCGTTTGCCGAAGGTCGGCTTCCGTTCGCGCCTGAAGAACGACACCGCCGAGGTTTTCCTGTACCAGCTCGAGAAGCTCGAAGGCACGGTCGATTTCGCCGCGCTGCGCGCCGCCAAGCTGGTCCCGGCGACCGCCAAGCGCGCCAAGATCGTCAAGAACGGCGAGATCGGCAAGGCGCTGACCTTCAAGGGCCTGCTGGCCACCGCTGGCGCCCGTGCGGCGATCGAAGCGGCCGGCGGCAAGGTCGAGGAGTAATCGCCGATGTCGCGGAGCGGCAGCGCAATGGGTGGGGTTGGCGCCGGGCTCGGTAAGTTCACCGAGCTCCGCCAGCGCCTGCTGTTCGTGCTCGGGGCCCTGATCGTCTATCGCATCGGGTGCTTCATCCCGGTCCCGGGCGTCAATCCCGAGGCCATGCTGCAGCTGATGGAGCAGCAGGAAGGCACGATCGTGGACATGTTCAACATGTTCTCCGGTGGTGCGCTGTCGCGCTTCAGCCTGTTCGCGCTGAACGTGATCCCGTACATCTCCGCGTCCATCGTCATGCAGCTGCTGGTGCAGGTGGTGCCGAGCCTGAAGGCCATCCAGAAGGAAGGCGAGTCGGGCCGGCGCCGCATCACCCAGTGGTCGCGCATCGGTGCGATCCCGCTGGCAATCTTCCAGTCGGCGGGTATCGCGGTGGCGCTGCAGAGCTCGGGCGCCAACAACGGCATCCCGGTCGTCTATTCGCCGGGCATGGGCTTCGTGCTGACCGCGATCGTCGCGCTCACCGCCGGCACCATGTTCCTGGTCTGGCTGGGCGAGCAGGTCACCGAGCGCGGTATCGGCAACGGCGTGTCGCTGATCATCTTCGCGGGCATCGTTGCTGGCCTGCCGGGTGCGGTGTTCGGCACGATCGAGTCGCTGCGCAATGGCGACATGAGCCCGATTGCGGCGATCCTGCTGGTGGCGGTGGTGCTGGCGGCGACGTTCTTCGTGGTGTTCGTCGAGCGTGGCCAGCGTCGGATCACGGTCAACTACGCGCGCCGCCAGGGCGGTCGCAATGCGTACATGAACCAGACCTCGTTCCTGCCGCTCAAGCTCAACATGGCGGGCGTGATCCCGGCGATTTTCGCGTCGTCGATCATCATGTTCCCGGCGACGGTCTCGACCTGGTTCGGTGAGGCCGGATCGGCGACCTGGCTGCAGCGCCTGGCACAGGCGATGTCGCCCGGCGAGCCGCTGTACGTGCTGCTGTTCGGTGGTCTGATCGCCGGTTTCGCGTTCTTCTACACCGCGCTGGTGTTCAACTCGCAGGAAACCGCCGACAACCTGAAGAAGTCCGGCGCGCTGATCCCGGGCATCCGTCCGGGCAAGGCGACCGCAGACTACATCGATGGCGTGCTGACCCGTCTGACCGCGGTCGGCGCCGGCTATCTGGTGCTGGTCTGTCTGCTGCCGGAGTTCATGCGCGCCGAGTTCGGCAGCTCCTTCCACTTCGGCGGCACGTCGCTGCTGATCGTGGTGGTGGTGGTGATGGACTTCATCGCCCAGGTGCAGTCGCATCTGATGTCGCACCAGTACGAGAGCCTGCTCAAGAAGGCCAACCTCAAGGGCGGCTCGCGCCCCCGCTGACGGTTCGGCGTTCGGCGCCGCCCCGCAGTCCGGGGCGGTGCGTGGTACCGCCCTGCGCCGATGGCGTGCGGCGGGCGCCACTTGGTGGTATGCTGTTCTGCTGCCGCCGGTTGCCTCGTGCGCCGGCACAGAATTCTTCGCGGTCCGGGACTCTCCCCGGTATCGCACGTCTCGCCCGGCAGGGTGGGGCACGGGGTCCGGACACACGCGCCGGACACCAGGATGGGCGACTCGCGCGGCGGTCTCGGGCGCGAGTGGTACAGGGTGATCCGCACGCCAGAGTAGCGCGCGGGGCTTTCGGGGAGTCGTCCCCGGTTGCCGCCCCGGTACCGTCGCCGGAGCATGGGCACACTCCCCATGCCGGGTCGAGCCGCTTGTTCGGGGCGCGACTGCAAGCTGTCCGAGGCCTTGCTATCATTTCATGTTCCCTTTTGTCGGGATTGAACCCCCGGCAGCCCCAACAGTTGGAGATCCGCGCATGGCGCGTATTGCAGGCGTGAACCTGCCTGCCCAGAAGCATGTCTGGGTCGGGCTTCAGAGCATCTACGGCATCGGCCGTACCCGGTCGAAGAAGGTCTGCGAATCCGCGGGCGTCGAGGCCACCACCAAGATCCGCGACCTGTCGGAGCCGGAAGTCGAGCGCCTGCGCGCCGAAGTCGGCAAGTTCGTGGTCGAGGGCGACCTGCGTCGTGAGGTCGGTATCGCGATCAAGCGTCTGATGGACCTGTCGTGCTACCGCGGCCTGCGCCATCGTCGCGGCCTGCCGCTGCGCGGCCAGCGCACCCGGACCAATGCTCGTACCCGCAAGGGTCCGCGCAAGGCCATCAAGAAGTAAGGAATCCTATTCATGGCCAAGCCGTCCGCAACCAAGACCAAGAAGAAGATCAAGCGCGTCGTCACCGACGGCATCGCGCATGTCCACGCTTCGTTCAACAACACGATCGTCACGATCACCGACCGCCAGGGCAATGCGCTCTCGTGGGCGACCTCCGGCGGTGCCGGCTTCCGCGGTTCGCGCAAGTCGACCCCGTTCGCAGCCCAGGTGGCTGCCGAGAAGGCCGGCAAGGCCGCGCTCGACTACGGCGTCAAGTCGCTGGAAGTTCGCATCAAGGGCCCGGGTCCGGGTCGTGAGTCGGCCGTGCGTTCGCTCAACAACGTGGGCTACAAGATCATCAACATCATCGACGTGACGCCAATCCCGCACAACGGGTGCCGTCCGCCGAAGAAGCGTCGCGTCTAAAGGAGCGATCAAGAAATGGCTCGTTATATCGGTCCTACCTGTAAGCTCGCGCGCCGCGAAGGCGCCGACCTGTCGCTCAAGAGCCCGACGCGCGCGTTGGATTCCAAGTGCAAGCTCGAGCAGAAGCCCGGCCAGCACGGCGCCGGCAACACCCGTCGCGGCAAGCTGTCCGACTACGCCACTCAGCTGCGCGAGAAGCAGAAGGTCAAGCGTATCTACGGTCTGCTGGAGCGTCAGTTCCGCAACTACTACAAGAAGGCCTCGACCAAGAAGGGCAACACGGGTGAAAACCTGCTGCAGCTCCTCGAGACCCGCCTCGACAATGTCGTCTACCGCATGGGCTTCGCCGTCACCCGCCCGGCCGCGCGCCAGCTGGTGTCGCACCGCGGCGTCACGGTCAACGGTCAGCCGGTCAATCTGCCGTCGTACCAGGTCAAGGCCGGCGACGCGATCGCGCTGTCGGAGAAGGCCCAGAAGCAGCTCCGCGTCCAGGAGGCTCTGACCGTCTCCTCGTCGATGGACCTGTCGCCGTCGTGGGTCGAGGTCGACTCGAAGAAGTTCAGTGGTGTGTTCAAGGCAGTGCCCGATCGTGGCGACCTGCCGGCGGACATCAACGAAGCGCTGATCGTCGAGCTGTACTCGAAGTAATTCATTCAGGCCTCCGCGCCCCCCGGCGCGGACGGTCTCCAGGAGACACACAAACATGACGGCTACCGCCAACCAGGTACTGCGTCCCCGTGGCCCGCAGATCGAACGCCTTGCCGGCAACCGTGCAAAGGTCGTGATCGAGCCGCTGGAGCGCGGTTACGGGCATACGCTGGGCAACGCCCTGCGTCGCGTGCTGCTGTCGTCGATTCCGGGCTTCGCGATCACCGAAGTCGAGATCGACGGCGTGCTGCACGAGTACAGCACCATCGAGGGCCTGCAGGAGGACGTGCTCGAAGTCCTGCTGAACCTGAAGGACGTCGCGATCCGCATGGGCACCGGCGAGAGCGCGACGCTGTCGCTGTCGAAGTCGGGTCCGGGCGTGGTGACTGCTGCCGACATCAAGACCGACCACAACGTCGAGATCCTCAACGGCGAGCACGTGATCTGCCATCTGACCAAGGATGCGTCGATCAACATGCGCCTGAAGATCGAGCGCGGTTTCGGCTACCAGCCGGCCGCCGCCCGTCGTCGTCCCGACGAGGAGACCCGTGCGATCGGTCGTCTGATGCTCGATGCGTCGTTCTCGCCCGTCCGCCGCGTCGCCTATGAGGTCGAGGCCGCTCGCGTCGAGCAGCGCACCGACCTCGACAAGCTGGTCATCGATATCGAGACCAACGGTACGATCGATGCCGAGGAAGCCGTGCGCACCGCCGCCGACATCCTCACCGAGCAGTTGTCGGTGTTCGGCGACTTCACGCACCGCGACCGCGGCGCCGCCAAGCCGCAGACCCCGGGCGTCGATCCGATCCTGCTGCGCCCGATCGACGATCTGGAGCTGACGGTGCGTTCGGCCAACTGCCTCAAGGCCGAGAGCATCTACTACATCGGCGACCTGATCCAGAAGACCGAGGTCGAGCTGCTCAAGACCCCGAACCTGGGCAAGAAGTCGCTCACCGAGATCAAGGAAGTGCTCGCGCAGCGCGGCCTGGCCCTGGGCATGAAGCTCGAGAACTGGCCGCCGGCCGGCGTCTCCAGCCACGGCATGCTTGGCTGATGCAACACGTGGAAGGCGCGTCCTCGCAGGACGCGCCTTTCGCACATCGCCAGACGGGCTTCGAAGCCCGCGGCGATCGCCGGTGACGGATCACCGGTTTTTTCGGACCACCCGCAGTCCAAGCCACAACGCCAGGATGGCGACAACGATGTCCAACGACCCACCATTCCACTGAAGGATCCATCCCATGCGCCACCAGAAAGCCGGTCGCAAGTTCAACCGCACCAGCGCCCATCGCGAAGCGATGTTCCGCAACATGGCCGCCTCGCTGATCAAGAACGAACTGATCAAGACCACCCTGCCCAAGGCCAAGGAACTGCGCCGCGTCGCCGAGCCGCTGATCACGCTGGCCAAGGTCGATGGCGTCGCCAACCGCCGCCTGGCGTTCGCGCGTCTGCGCGACAAGGAAGCGGTCGGCACCCTGTTCACGACGCTGGGGCCGCGCTACCAGTCGCGTCCGGGTGGCTACCTGCGCATCCTGAAGGCGGGCTTCCGCGCCGGCGACAACGCGCCGATGGCCTATGTCGAGCTGGTCGATCGCCCGCAGGCCGACGCGGCCGAGTGATTCCGACCGGTCGGGCATCGCCCGATCCGTGTCTTCCAGAGACCCCGGCCCAGGCCGGGGTTTTCTGCGTCTGGGATGCGCTCGGGTGCCCAAGGTCGGGTGCCTTGCGCAGCAGGCCTTTGGCTTTCGCCGCTGCGGCGGGATAATCGTCGTCTCTCTTTCTGGCCCATGTCCATGAATCCACTGCGCTGGTCGTTCCGCACTCTGATGCTCGTCGGCGGTGTTGCCTGCTTTGCGCTGATCGGCTTTGCGATCTACTCGCAGTTGCAGTGGGGATTGCAGCCATGCCCCTTGTGCATCTTCCAGCGCATCGCGTTCGCGGCGCTTGGCCTGGTGTTGCTGATCGCCGGGGTGCATGCGCCCAAGGGGCAGGGCGGGCGGCGCGTCTATGGCGTGCTGGGTCTGGCCGCCGCTGCGGTCGGCATCGGCATCGCCGGGCGGCATGTCTGGCTGCAGATGCATCCGCCGGGCTTCGTGAGCTGCGGCGCGCCATTCGCCTTCATGCGCCAGACCATGGACACGCCGACCCTGATCCAGAAGGTCCTGACCGGCAGCGGCGATTGCGGCACGATCGACTGGACCTTGCTGGGCCTGTCGATGCCCGCCTGGAGCCTGCTGTGGTTCGTGTTGCTGGGTGCGGTCGCGGTGTATGCCGCGTGGCGCCCACAGCGCAACACGCGTTCGCGCAGCCGAAATTGACGCAGCGCAGCAAGCTGCGATGATGTGCGCTCGCACGAGGATGTTCCGATGCCCGCTTCCGCCGAACGCAGTCTGCGCCCTGTGACCCTGCCCGAAGACTGGACCCCCGAGAGCTGGCGCAGCCGTCCCGCCGCGCAGTTGCCGGTGTATCCCGATGCCGAGGCGCTGGGCGAAGTGCAGGCCGAGCTCCGTGCATTGCCGCCGTTGGTGACCTCCTGGGAGATCCTGAGCCTGAAGCAGCAGTTGGCCGAAGCCCAGGACGGCCAGCGCTTCGTGTTGCAGGGCGGCGATTGCGCCGAGCACTTCGGCGACTGCACGTCGGAGATCATCTCCAACCGCCTGAAGGTGCTGCTGCAGATGAGCCTGGTGCTCGTGCACGGCATGCGCCTGCCGGTGGTGCGGGTCGGCCGGTTCGCAGGCCAGTACGCCAAGCCGCGCTCGGCCGACACCGAGGTGCGCGATGGCGTCGCCTTGCCGAGTTATCGCGGCGATGTGGTCAATGCACCGGCGTTCACCGCGCAGGCGCGGACCCCGGATCCGCGCCGCATGATCAAGGCGCACGCGCGCTCGGCGATGACGATGAACTTCGTCCGCTCGTTGATCGATGGTGGTTTTGCCGATCTGCATCACCCCGAGTACTGGGGGCTGGATTGGGTGGGGCATTCGCCGCTGGCCGAGGAGTATCAGCGCATGGTCTCGGGACTCGGCGATGCGGTGCGTTTCATGGAAACCCTGGCCGGCACCCAGGTGCACACGCTCAAGCGTGTCGATTTCTACACCTCGCACGAAGCGCTGCTGCTGCCTTACGAGGAGGCACAGACGCGCCAGGTGCCGCGCCAGTGGGGCTGGTTCAATCTCAGCACGCATTTCCCTTGGATCGGCGTGCGTACCGCAGCGCTCGACGGCGCGCATGTCGAATACTTCCGCGGCCTGCGCAATCCGATCGGGGTCAAGGTCGGCCCGACCTCGACCCCCGACGAACTGCTGCGCCTGATCGAGCTGCTCAATCCCGACGACGAACCGGGCCGCCTGAGTCTGATCCATCGCATGGGCGCGACCAAGATCGCCGAGCGCCTGCCGGCGCTGCTCGAAGCGGTGAAGCGCTCCGGCCGTCGCGTGCTGTGGATCTGCGACCCGATGCACGGCAACACCGAGTCGACCCACAACGGCTTCAAGACCCGGCGCTTCGACAACATCCGCAGCGAGATCGAGCAGGCGTTCGACCTGCATGCCGCGGCCGGGACCCGCTTAGGGGGCGTGCATCTGGAGCTGACCGGCGAGGACGTCACCGAGTGCATGGGCGGCGCGCGGGCGCTGACCGAGGTCGATCTGGAGCGCGCCTACAAGAGCCAGGTCGACCCGCGGCTCAACTACGAGCAGGCGCTGGAGACGGCGATGCTGATCGTGCGCAAGCATGCGCAGGTCGGGCGCGCGGCGGGATGAGTCGCGTTGGCGGCTGCAAGTCGAGCTGGCTCCGGGCGGGCATCGGCCTGCCGGCCGGAAGCCGCTTTTCCCTCGGTCAAGGCATCCTGCCTTGACTCGGGCGCGCGCCATCCATGGCGCGCTCGGCGCGACCACCGGCCGCCAGTCCGCTGCCTCGAACTTTCAGATCGCGCCTTCGTCCGAACAAGTGCATCGCCCGCTCGATAGAAGTCGCGACCTTCAAGCCGCAGTGCGTTGTGCCGGCCGGGGGTTGCGCAGAGCGGGCCATGGATGGCCCGCGGCGGCGAGTCAGCCATGGATGGCTGCCGAGCCGAGGAGTAACCCCCGGCCGGCGCAACGCTGTTTCCGAAGTCCAGTGCGGGACGCGGCCGCAGCAATCAGTCCGCGCTGCGAGGTTGCTTCAGCCGCCCGCACGCCGCCGGTACAGATCGCGGGCCAGCACCAACACGATCAGCAGATTGAGCAGGAACACACCCCAGGTCATCCAGTCGGGGTGGTGCCAGAGCGCGTAGATCTCGAACGGCAGATACGCGGCCGCGCCGATGACGCCGAGCCACGAGGCCCACGCCCGGTGCCACCACAGGCCCCAGGCTTCGAGCAGGCGCATGGCCGCATAGATCAGCGCGACGGCAATCGCGATATGCAGCGTCTGCGGTGTGATCGCGTCAAGCAGATCCGTGCCGAAGCGATCGGCATTCGCGCCAAACCGCGCGAGCACGCGCTCAACCTGATGCTGCAGCGCATCGGGCCCGATTGCTGCGAGGCCGCCGGCGACGAGCAAGGCGATGACGCCCTTGCCGGCCTCGAACAGTGCGATCGCGCGCAGGCCGTTGTGTGCAGGGGTGAGGTCATCGGCCATCAGAACAACGCATCCTGGCGCGGCGGCGGGGGCAGGGGAGCGCCGGTCAGCGGCCAACTGCCGAGCGCTTCGTAGCGACCACCGGGATTGAACAGCAGTTCGAAGGTGTCGACCGTCAGCGGACCGATGTCGCAGTCGACCGCGTCGAGCCAGGGCTGCGCGTCGAGTCCCTTCGGCAGATAGGCCAGGGTCACATGCGGTTGGGTCGTCACCTGCGCCGGCGTGATGCCGCAGCGGCGGATCGCATCACGCGTCGCATCGCACAGCGCCTGCAGGGCCAAGCAGTTGTGCGGCAACGCGACGACCGCTCCCGACTGACGCCAGTAGACAAGACGTTCGAGATCGCACGTGTGCGGCGGGATGTGGGCGGCAGCCGCTGCGAACGCATCGAGCAGCGCGGGCGTTGCGAGATGGCCGACGTCGTGGCCGATGAAGCAGAGCGTGGCATGCCATTGATCGGCGCGCCGCAGTTGCAAAGAAGGCGCGTCCGATGGACGCGCCTCCTGCAGGCGTTGCGACAGCGTCGCGAGCGCCGCCCGACCGGCGGTGTCGGGCCGCCAACCCGGGAACAGCGCCTGGCTCACGCGGCGCGGGAGGCGCGCTTGCGGTCGCTCTCGGTCAGCAGCTTCTTGCGCAGACGGATTTCCTTCGGGGTGACTTCGACCAACTCGTCGTCCTCGATGAAATCCAGCGCCTGTTCCAGCGAGTACTTCAGCGCCGGGGTCAGCTTGATCGCGTCGTCCTTGCCCGAGGCGCGGACGTTGGTCAGCGGCTTGCCCTTGATGACGTTGACCGTCAGGTCGTTGTCCTTGGAGTGGATGCCGACCAACTGGCCCTCGTAGACGTTGTCGCCTTCGGCCGCGAACAGCCGGCCGCGTTCTTCCAGCGGGCCGAGCGAGTAGGCCGGCGTCATGCCTGGCGCATTGGCGATCATCACGCCGTTGTTGCGCTTGGCGATCGGGCCGGTCTCCTTCGGACCGTAGTGGTCGAAGACGTGGAACAGCAGACCCGAGCCCTGGGTCAGGGTCTTGAACTCGTTCTGGAAGCCGATCAGACCGCGCGCCGGGATCATGTAGTCCAGGCGCACGCGGCCCTTGCCGTCGGGCTCCATGTTCTTGAGCTGGGCCTTGCGGGTGCCGAGCTTCTCCATCACGCCGCCCTGGTGCTGCTCTTCGATGTCCACCACGAGCTGCTCGACCGGCTCCATCAGCTGGCCGTCGATCTCCTTGATGATCACTTCCGGGCGCGACACGGCCAGCTCGTAGCCCTCGCGGCGCATGTTCTCGATCAGCACCGACAGGTGCAGCTCGCCGCGGCCCGAGACCAGGAACTTGTCGGCGTCTGCGGTCTCCTCGACCTTCAGCGCGACGTTGTGCAGCGTCTCGCGCTCCAGGCGCTCGCGGATCTGGCGGCTGGTGATGAACTTGCCGCCGCTGTGCTCCTTGCTGCCGGCGAACGGCGAGTTGTTGACCTGGAAGGTCATCGAGATCGTCGGCTCGTCGACGGTCAGTGCCGGCAGCGCCTCGGGGGTGTCCAGCGCGCAGACCGTGTCGGAGATCGACAGATCCTGCACGCCGGCGATCGCGACGATGTCGCCGGCCTGGGCCTCCTCGACTTCCACGCGCTCCAGGCCCAGGAAGCCCAGCACCTGCACGACCTTGCCCTGGCGCTTCTTGCCTTCGCGGTCGACGACGCTCACCGGCATGTTCTTCTTCAGCTTGCCGCGCTGGATGCGGCCGATGCCGATCAGGCCGACGAAGTTGTTGTAGTCGAGCTGGCTGATGCGCATCTGGAACGCGCCGTCAATGTCGACTTCGGGGGCCGGCACGTGCTGCATGATCGCCTCGTAGAGCGGGGTCATGTCGCCCGAGCGGACGCTGTCGTCCAGGCTCGCGTAACCGTGCAGCGCCGAGGCGTAGACGATCGGAAAGTCGAGCTGCTCGTTGGTCGCGCCGAGCTTGTCGAACAGGTCGAACACCTGGTCGATGACCCAGTCGGGGCGCGCGCCGGGGCGGTCGATCTTGTTGACGACGACGATCGGCTTGAAGCCCATCGCGAACGCCTTCTGGGTCACGAAGCGGGTCTGCGGCATCGGCCCGTCCATCGCGTCGACCAGGATCAGCACCGAGTCGACCATCGACAGCACGCGCTCGACCTCGCCGCCGAAGTCGGCGTGTCCGGGGGTGTCGACGATGTTGATGCGGTTGCCCTGCCAGTTGATGGCGGTGTTCTTGGCCAGGATCGTGATGCCACGCTCCTTTTCCTGGTCGTTGCTGTCCATCACGCGCTCAGCGAGCACGGTGCGTTCGGACAGGGTGCCCGACTGCTTGAGCAGCTGGTCGACGAGGGTGGTCTTGCCGTGGTCGACGTGGGCGACGATGGCGATGTTGCGCAGGCGTTCGAGAGACATGGGCAAGGCCGCACCTGGCTTTGACCTGGCGCGCTAGGGCAGTGGAGGAAGCCGGCTATCATACCCTGTCGCGCGCCGCGCGCGACAGGCGGCTTGAAATCGGCCATTGGGGCCGCATCCAGCCTGTCGGACCACCCCAACCCAGGATGCACCGATGTCCCTGCACGCCGTATTCGATACCGACCGTGGCCAGATCCAGGTCGAGCTGTTCGCCGACAAGGCCCCGCTGACCGTCGCCAACTTCGTCAACCTGGCCAAGCGCGGCTTCTACGACGGGCTGAACTTCCACCGCGTCATCGCCGACTTCATGGTCCAGGGCGGCTGCCCCGAGGGCTCGGGCCGCGGCGGCCCAGGGTATCGTTTCGAAGATGAAACGAACAATGGCGTCAAGCATGAACGCGGCGTGCTGTCGATGGCCAATGCCGGTCCCAACACCAACGGCAGCCAGTTCTTCATCACCCACATCAAGACCGACTGGCTGGACGGCAAGCACACCGTGTTCGGCAAGGTCACGCAGGGCCTGGACGTGGTGGACGCGATCAAGCAGGGCGACGTCATCAAGTCTGTGAAGATCGAAGGCGACGCCGAGGCCGTGCTGGCCGCCAAGGCCGATCGCGTGGCGGAGTGGAACAAGACCCTCGCGGCGTGATGCAATCGGCAGGCCGGCGCATCGCCGGCCTGCCTGCTGCCGAGGGACGCCAATGACATCGCCTGTCCGCCTGCGATCCCTCGCGCTGCTGCCGGCCCTGCTGCTGGGCCTGGTCGCATGCGAGCGCCCGTCCGAGGGCGCGCAATTGGCCCCGTCCACACCGTCCCCAGCGGCATCGCAGCCCCAGGACCCGGCGTTCGAGCAGAGCCTGGAGGGCATCTGGAGCACCGGCGGCGCGCAGGGCGACGATGCGCAGACGGTCTACGCCATCGAATACCAGGCCGGCGCGGGCCTGCGGATGCTGCGCGACGGGGCCTGGCTCGACGGCACGGTCGAGGACGTGGACCTCGACAACCAGACCCTGGCCTTCCGCATCGACCGTCAAGACGGGCCCGACGAGACCGCCACATGGCGCAAAGTGCGCGATGAGGCTGCCGACGGCTTCACCTTGCGCCTGACCTGGGCGCAGGGGCAGACCGAGGAACTGGGCTTCGTGCGCCGCCTTACCCCGCGCGATCGTCAGGAGATCACGCTCGCCGTCTCGCAGGCCGACCGCGTTCCCGCGGTGACCTGCGACACCGATGCCGCCCAGGGCAGCCTGCGGGCGACGCTCGCCTGCAACCACGATGACTTCGCCGCGCTCGACCGCAACCTGCACGCGCAACTGGTCGAGCTGTCGGCGCGCTACCCCGACGGCGACCGCACCGCGGCGGTGGTGGTCCAGCAACTCGACGCCTGCACCACGCCGGCCTGCCTGCGCGAGGTCTACGCAAAGTGGCAAGCCTACTTCGACGAGAACTACGACCTGGGCGACGTGCTGGACTATCTGTAGGCGCCAATGCCCGGGCCTGACGCCCGCGCACCGCGCGTGCAGCCGGCAGGACGGCCGCATGGCGCGGTCGCAACGGGGCGCCGTGATACCATTTCGCGCCGGAAAAACCGCTCTCCAGCTGCCGGCCAGCCCTCCCCAAACGAGGTTGTGCGATGCTCCAGCTCGCTGCGCGCACCGGTCGCGCCAAGCCCAGCGCCATCATGCAGGTCGCCGAGAAGGCCAAGCGCCTGAAGGCCGAGGGGCGGGACATCATCAGCTTCTCGATCGGCGTGCCGAACTTCCTGCCCGGCCCGCACGTCTACGCCGCCGCGCGCGACGCGCTCGAGCGCGACAGCGGCCAGTACGGCAGCAACCGGGGCGGCGATGCGCTGCTCGACGCCTTCATCGACCATCTCGACCGCATCGGCCTGCTGGGCTATACGCGCGCCCACTGCGCGAGCGGCATCGGCGCCAAGCACATCCTCTACACGCTGGCCGAAGTGCTGCTGGACGAAGGCGACGGGTTCGCGTTCGCCACGCCGTACTGGACGACCTATCTCGACATCGCGCAGATCGTCGGCGCCGACATCCGGCTGCTGCCGTGCCCGCCGGAACAGGACTACAAGCTGACGCCGGCCCAGCTCGACGCCGCACTGGCGCAACGGCCCAAGGTCTTCCTGTTCAACAACCCGTCCAACCCGACCGGCATGGTCTACACGCAAGGCGAGATCGCCGCGTTGGCGGACGTGATGGCGCGCCATCCCGACACCTGGATCGTCACCGACGACATCTACAACGCGATGGTGTTCGACGGCATCGGCTACCACCACGTCACGCAGGCGCGCCCCGAACTGCGCGAGCGCACGATCTTCGTCGACTCCTTGTCCAAGACCTACGGCATGCCGGGGTGGCGCGTCGGCCTGCTGGCCGGTCCCGAGCGCGTGGCGACCGCGTTTGCGACGATGAACTCCAATCACATCACCAACGTGCCGGAAGTCGTGACCGCGGCTGCGGTTGCCGCGCTGTCCGGGCCCCAGGACGTGCCCAGGGCCAAGTGCGCCGAGTTCCAGGCGCGTCGCGACGTGGTGATGGCCGCGCTGGCGGAGATTCCGGGCGTGGTCTGCCCGAAGCCTGCCGGCGCCTTCTACGTGTTTCCCGACATCAGCGTCGCGTTCGGCAAGTCGCATGGGCAGCTGCGCATCGACAACGACGTCGACCTGTGCAATGCGCTGCTCGAGGCCAAAGGCGTGGCCTGCGTGCCCGGCTCGGCCTTCGGCGAGCCGCGGGCGCTGCGTATCAGCTACACCTGCCCGGAGGCGCAACTGCTGCCTGGGCTGACCCGCATCCGCGAGTTCTTCGCGGAATTGACCTGAGCCGACGGTACCGCCGCCCGGTTCGCCCCCACCCACGTAACCGTTCGACTTGATACGAGAGGATTGACGATGAAGAAGCCCGTCCGTGTTGCCGTGACCGGCGCCGCCGGCCAGATCGGCTATGCGCTGCTGTTCCGGATCGCCTCCGGCGAGATGCTGGGCAAGGACCAGCCGGTGATCCTGCAGCTGCTCGAACTGCCGATCGACAAGGCGCAGGCCGCGCTCAAGGGCGTGATCATGGAGCTGGAGGACTGCGCGTTCCCGCTGTTGGCCGGCACCATCGGCACCGACGATCCGGAAGTCGCGTTCAAGGACGCCGACATCGCGCTGCTGGTCGGTGCGCGTCCCCGCGGCCCGGGCATGGAGCGCAAGGACCTGCTGCTGGAGAACGCCAAGATCTTCACCGCCCAGGGCGCCGCGCTGAACAAGGTCGCCTCGCGCGACGTCAAGGTGCTGGTCGTCGGCAACCCCGCCAACACCAATGCCTACATCGCGATGAAGTCCGCGCCCGACCTGCCGGCCAAGAACTTCACCGCGATGCTGCGCCTGGACCACAATCGCGCACTGAGCCAGCTGTCGACCAAGGCCGGCGTGGCCGTGGGCGAGATCGAGAAGCTGATCGTCTGGGGCAACCACAGCCCGACCATGTACCCCGATTACCGCTTTGCGACCGTCGGCGGCGCGTCGCTGAAGGACAAGATCGGCGACGACGCCTGGAACGCCGAGACCTTCATCCCGCAGGTCGGCAAGCGTGGCGCGGCGATCATCGAGGCCCGTGGCCTGTCGTCGGCCGCCTCGGCCGCCAACGCCGCCATCGATCACGTGCGTGACTGGGTGCTCGGTTCCAACGGCAAGTGGACCACGATGGGCATTCCCTCCGACGGGTCCTACGGCATCCCCGAGGGCGTGATCTTCGGCTTCCCGGTGACCACGCAGAACGGTGAGTACACGATCGTCCGCGACCTGCCGATCGACGATTTCAGCCAGAAGGCGATCGACAAGACCCTGGCCGAGCTCGAGGAAGAGCGGTCGGGCGTCGCCCACCTGCTGGGCTGACCGGCACCGTCGTGTGTCTCGCAAGACCGGCCCTCGGGCCGGCCTTGTCGCATCCGCCGCAGGCGGCGTCTGCCCGGCAGTGCAACGCTGCGCGATGCGCCGCAACAGCGCGATCCGGGCGGTTGCCAGGCGGCGGATGCGCGCGCACTAGACCAACGTCGTAGCGCGGCCGGCGTGCTCCACGGTCTAGCCTTCGGGATCCTCCCATCCGTAGGCAGGGCCATGCGTTACGACGACTTCCATCGCCGCTCCATCGAAGACCCCGAAGGTTTCTGGGGCGAGCAGGCGCAGGCGATCCACTGGCACAAGGCACCCGAGCGAATCCTGGATGATTCGAAGCCGCCGTTTCGCAAGTGGTTCGTCGGTGGCCTGACCAATCTCTGCTACAACGCGGTCGACCGCCATCTCGAGACCGGCGGCGATCGGCTTGCGCTGGTGGCGATCTCGACCGAGACCGGCGAAACGCGCGAGCTCAGCTATCGCCAACTGCATCGCGAGGTCGTCGACTTCGCCGCGGTCCTGGTCGCGCTTGGCGTCGGGCGCGGCGATCGCGTGGTCATCTACATGCCCAACATGGCCGAGGCGGTGTTCGCAATGCTCGCCTGCGCACGCATCGGTGCGGTGCATTCGGTGGTCTTCGGCGGCTTCGCGGCGCACAACCTCGCGCTGCGCATCGATGACGCCAAGCCTGCGCTGCTGATCGCGGCCGATGCCGGCAGCCGCGGCGGCAAGGTCATTCCCTACAAGCCACTGGTGGATGCGGCCCTGGCGCAAGCGACCTCGCCGCCGCCGCGCGTGCTGATCGTCGACCGTGGGCTCGCGCCTGGCGGGTCGCGGGTCGAGGGGCGCGACGTCGACTACGCCACACTGCGTGCGGCGCATGCCGGGACCGACGTGCCGGTCGCATGGCTGGAATCCAACGAACCCAGTTACCTGCTCTACACCTCGGGCACGACCGGCAAGCCCAAGGGCGTGCAGCGCGACGTCGGCGGCTATGCGGTCGCGATGGCGCTGTCGATGTGGGCGATTTACGACGTGCGTCCGGGCCAGGCGATGTTCTCGACCTCCGACGTCGGCTGGGCGGTCGGCCACTCCTACAACGTCTACGGTCCGCTGATCGCCGGCGCCACCGCGATCCTCTACGAAGGCCTGCCGACGGCGCCCGACGCGGGTATCTGGTGGAAGATCTGCGCCGACTATGGCGTGCGTACGATGTTCTCCTCGCCCACCGCGATCCGCGTGCTGAAGAAGCAGGACCCGAAGTTCCTGCGCCAGTACGACCTGTCGGCGCTGCGGTATCTGTTTCTGGCCGGCGAGCCGCTCGACGAGCCGACCGCAAGCTGGATCAACACAGGCCTGGGCGGCACGACGATCATCGACAACTACTGGCAGACCGAGACCGGCTGGCCGGTGCTGGCGCTGATGCCCGGCGTCGAAATGAAGCCGGTGAAGTTCGGCTCGCCCGGGCTGCCGATGCCTGGATACGATCTGCGCGTGATCGACGAGGCGACCGGCGAGCGGGTGCCGCCGGGCACCAAGGGCGTGCTGGTGATCCAGCCACCGTTGCCGCCGGGCTGTATGACCACGGTGTGGAACGACGATGCGCGCTTTGTGTCGAGCTACTTCTCGCATTTCAAGGCGCTGGTCTACAGCTCGCTGGACTGGGCGATCCAGGACGAGGACGGCTACACCTTCATCCTCGGGCGCACCGACGATGTCATCAATGTCGCCGGCCACCGCCTGGGGACACGCGAGATCGAGGAGTCGGTGGCCAGCCACCCGGCGGTCGCCGAGGCTGCGGTGATCGGCGTGGCCGACGAGATCAAGGGACAGGTGCCGATCGTGTTCGCGACGCTCAAGCAGGCGGCATCCGATGCCCAGGCTCAGCACGCCACTGCCGGGGAGATGATGCGCACGGTGGCCGACCAGCTCGGCGCCGTCGCGCGGCCCGCGCGTGTGTACGTGGTCAGTGCGCTGCCGAAGACGCGCTCGGGCAAGCTGCTGCGGCGCTCGTTGCAGGCCTTGGCCGAATCGCGCGACCCGGGCGACCTGTCGACCCTGGACGATCCGAACGCGCTGGAGGAGGTGCGCCGGGTGCTCGCACGCGGCGCCGATGCCGGATGAGCCTGGCCGCGCTCTTTCTTCGACGTTGAAGCGGCGTGCGGCCGGGGTCAGCCCCGGCCGCAGTGCGCTCACTCCGGCTCGACGCCGGTGTAGCGCGCACGGGGGCGGATCAGTCGACCCAGTGCCTGCTGTTCCAGCGCGTGCGCCAGCCAGCCCGACAGTCGCCCGGCGGCGAACATCGCCAGTGCAGGGGTCGCCGGCAGGTCGTGGACGAAGCAGATCGCCGCCAGCATGCCGTCGATGTTGGGCGGTCGACCGCTGGTCTCGGCGGCCGCGGCGATGACCGCCTCGACCTGGCGCATCCGCGGCGTGTCGCCGCACGTGGCGCGCAGCCGCGCGAGCACATGCGCCGCGCGCGGGTCGCCGTCGGGATACAGCGCATGATGGAAGCCGGGCAGGTCGTCGCCGCGCTGCCAGCGCTCGGCGATGTAGCCGGCCGGCGAGGGCGCATCGCAGGCTTCGCGCATCAGCGCATGTGCACGCGCGGTCGCGCCGCCGTGGCGCGGCCCCGACAGCGCCGCCAGGCCTGCGCAGACCGTGGCATGCAGGTGCGCGCCGGTGGAGGCGACCACACGCGCGGCAAACGCCGAGACATTGAGTTCGTGATCGGCGCACAGCACCAGGGCGGTCCGGACCAGATCCGCGAAGACCGCATCGCCCGGCCGCCAGGCGTCCGCGAGCACCACGTGGACGGGCCGCGCATCGGGCTGGCCTGCGACCAGCAGCGCCGCGTTCTGCCGCAGCAGGGTCGCCGCGATGCCGCGCTTGGCGGCCGGTGCCGCGCTCAGCGAATGTCGCAGGTCGGGCGCGAGCAGCGGCAGGACCGCCATCGCACGTTCGATCGGCGGCAGCGTCGCATCGCCGGCGATGGCGGCGACGCGCGCCGGCCAGGGGGCGACGGCGGCATCGAACGGGTCGCTGTCGCCGCAGTCCCAGAGCCATCGCGCCGTGTCCTCGAGCGTCGCCCCGGCCTCGACCATCGCCACCGCCGAGCGCCCGCGGTAATAGGGGCTGTCGGGCCGGATCAGCGAGATCCGCGTCTCCATCACCGGCAGGCCGCGGTCGAGGCTCTGCGCCGCGCCGCGGGCCGCGCCGCGTCCGGCACGCTTGCGCTGGCCCAGGCGCTCCACGTCCTGGCGCAGATAGACGCGGCTGCGGTGGTCCGGCCCGGGACGCGATTCCAGCAGGCCGCGGCTGACATAGGCATACAGGGTCGCGGTGCTGATGCCCAGTGCCGCGCAGGCCTCGGCGGCAGACATCAGATCGCCATCGTTCTGATTCACGGTGAATTCCGATGTATTGATTGATTCGATCAAGATTGATCAACCAGTCGCAGAGTGCCAGATTGTGCGTCGTCGCGGTACACCGCAGTCCCGGAGTCGCATCGATGAGCATCCTGTCCGCTGGCGCCCGGTTCCGCGCCGCCCTGTCCGCCGAATCGCCGTTGCAGGTGATCGGTGCGATCAACGCCAACCATGCGCTGCTGGCCAAGCGCGCCGGATTCCAGGCGATCTACCTGTCGGGCGGCGGCGTCGCCGCGGGTTCGCTCGGCCTGCCGGATCTGGGCATCAACACGCTCGAGGACGTGCTGATCGACGTGCGCCGGATCACCGATGTCTGCGATCTGCCGTTGCTGGTCGACATCGACACCGGCTTCGGGCCGAGCGCGTTCAACATCGAACGCACGGTCAAGTCGCTGATCAAGGCGGGCGCTGCGGCCTGCCATATCGAGGACCAGGTCGGCGCCAAGCGCTGCGGCCATCGGCCGGGCAAGGAGATCGTGTCGCAGGGCGAGATGGTCGACCGGGTCAAGGCAGCGGCCGATGCCAAGACCGATCCCGATTTCTTCCTGATCGCGCGCACCGATGCGATCCAGGTCGACGGCGTGGAGGCCGCGATCGAACGCGCGATCGCCTGCGTCGAGGCTGGCGCCGACGGCATCTTCGCCGAGGCCGCCTACGATCTGGAGACCTATCGGCGGTTCGTCGATGCGGTGAAGGTGCCGGTGCTGGCCAACATCACCGAGTTCGGCAAGACGCCGTTGTTCACGCGCGACGAGCTGGCTTCCGCCGGCGTCGCCATCCAGTTGTTCCCGCTGTCGGCGTTCCGCGCGGCCAACAAGGCGGCCGAAAACGTCTACGCCGCGGTGCGCCGCGACGGTCACCAGCAGAATGTCGTCGATGCGATGCAGACCCGCGAGGAACTCTACGAGCGCATCGGCTACCACGCCTTCGAGCAGCGGCTCGACGCGCTGTTCGCATCCAACAAGCAGTAAGCGATCCATCCAGGCATTCACCGGAGATCCCAGATGAGCGAGACCACCGCCACCACCGCCCCCGGCTTCAAGCCGAAGAAGTCCGTCGCGCTGAGCGGCACCGCCGCCGGCAACACCGCGCTGTGCACGGTCGGCCGCAGCGGCAACGACCTGCACTACCGCGGCTACGACATTCTCGACCTCGCGCGCACTAGCGAGTTCGAGGAAATCGCCTATCTGCTGGTCCACGGCAAGCTGCCCAACGAGGCCGAGCTGCGTGGCTACAAGGCCAAGCTCAAGTCGCTGCGCGGCCTGCCGGCGGCGGTCAAGGCGGCACTGGAAGAACTGCCGCCGTCGGCGCATCCGATGGACGTCATGCGCACCGGCGTGTCGGTGCTCGGCTGCGTGCTGCCCGAGAAAGATGACCACAACCATCCGGGTGCACGCGACATCGCCGACAAGCTGATGGCCAGCCTCGGCTCGATGCTGCTGTACTGGTACCACTGGAGCCACAACGGCCGGGTCATCGACGTGGAGACCGACGACGACTCGATCGGCGGGCATTTCCTGCATCTGCTGCACGGCGTTCCGCCGCGCGAGTCGTGGGTCCGGGCGATGCATACCTCGCTGATCCTCTACGCCGAGCACGAGTTCAACGCCTCGACGTTCGCCAGCCGCGTGATCGCGGGCACCGGCAGCGACCTGTATTCGTGCATCGCCGGCGGCATCGGCGCGCTGCGCGGGCCCAAGCACGGCGGCGCCAACGAAGTCGCGTTCGAAGTGCAGAAGCGCTACGACACGCCGGACGAGGCCGAGGCCGACATCCGGGCGCGCGTGGAGAAGAAGGAAGTGATCATCGGCTTCGGCCACCCGGTCTACACCGTCAGCGATCCGCGCAATGTGGTCATCAAGGACGTCGCGCGGGAACTGTCCGACGAGGTCGGCAGCCGCAAGATGTACGACATCGCCGAGCGCCTGGAGACGGTGATGTGGGACATCAAGAAGATGTTCCCCAACCTGGACTGGTTCAGCGCGGTGAGCTACCACATGATGGGCGTGCCGACGGCGATGTTCACCCCGCTGTTCGTCATCGCCCGCACCGCGGGCTGGAGCGCGCACGTCATCGAACAGCGGATCGACGGCAAGATCATCCGCCCGAGCGCGCACTACACCGGTCCCGAGGACCAGCCGTTCGTACCGCTGGCCGAGCGCAAGTAAGCGCCCCATCCGCCTTCGGCACCTTCCCCCCTTGAAGGGCGCAATGCGCCGCAAGCGGGGGAAGGGCATGTCAACGTCCTTCTTCGAAGCAGCCAGCCATGAACAGCCAGCACCGCAAGCCCCTTCCCGGTACCGACCTCGACTGGTTCGACGCGCGCGAGGCGGTCGAGGCGCTGTCGCCCGGCGCCTACGCCCGCATGTCCTACACCGCTCGGGTACATGCCGAGAACCTTGTGCGGCGCTGCGATCCGGCGCTGCTCGACGATGCATTGCGGCAGTTGATCGAGCTGCGTCGCGACCTCGATTTCCCGTGGTATCCGGCGCGCGTGGTCTGTCACGACATCCTCGGCCAGACCGCGCTGGTGGATCTGGCGGGCCTGCGCGACGCGATCGCCGAGCAGGGCGGCGACCCGGCCAAGGTCAATCCGGTGGTGCCGGTGCAGTTGATCGTCGATCACTCGCTGGCGGTGGAGTGCGGCGGCTTCGACCCTGATGCGTTCACCAAGAACCGGGCGATCGAGGACCGGCGCAATGCCGACCGTTTCGACTTCATCGACTGGACCAAGCGTGCGTTCCGCAACGTCGAGGTGATTCCGCCGGGCAACGGGATCATGCACCAGATCAACCTGGAGAAGATGTCGCCGGTGATCTACACCCAGCACGCCGCACAAGGGCGTGGCGTCGCGTTTCCCGACACGTGCGTGGGCACCGACAGCCATACGCCGCATGTCGATGCGCTGGGGGTCATCGCGATCGGGGTCGGCGGGCTGGAAGCGGAGAACGTCATGCTCGGGCGCGCGTCGTGGATGCGCACGCCCGAGATCGTCGGCGTGGAATTGGCGGGCCGGCCGGGCCCGGGCATCACCGCGACCGACGTGGTGCTGGCGCTGACCGAGTTCCTGCGCAAGTCGAAAGTGGTCGGCGCGTATCTGGAGTTCCGCGGCCCGGGCGCCGCTGCACTGACCATCGGCGACCGCGCGACGATCTCCAACATGGCGCCCGAGTACGGCGCGACCGCGGCGATGTTCTTCATCGACGACAACACGCTCGACTATCTGCGCCTGACCGGCCGCGACGATGCCCAGGTGCAGCTGGTGGAAACCTACGCCAAGGCGGCCGGCCTGTGGGCCGATGCGCTCGAGGGCGCGCAGTACGAGCGCGCGTTGCACTTCGATCTGTCGAGCGTGGTGCGCAACATGGCCGGCCCCTCGAATCCGCACAAGCGGGTCGCCACCCGTGACCTCGCCGCCAACGGCATCGCCGGCGCGTGGGAGATGCCGCTTGAGGGCAAGATGCCCGATGGCGCGGTGATCATCGCGGCGATCACCAGCTGCACCAACACTTCCAATCCGCGCAACGTGATCGCGGCCGGCCTGCTGGCGCGTAATGCGAACGCGCGCGGTCTGCTGCGCAAGCCGTGGGTCAAGAGCTCGCTGGCGCCCGGATCGAAGGCGGTCGAGCTGTATCTGCGTGAAAGCGGCCTGCTGCCCGAGCTCGAGCAGCTGGGCTTTGGCATCGTCGCGTTCGCCTGCACCACCTGCAACGGCATGAGCGGCGCGCTGGATCCGGCGATCCAGCAGGAGATCATCGATCGCGATCTCTATACCACCGCCGTGCTCAGCGGCAACCGCAACTTCGACGGCCGCATCCATCCCTACGCCAAGCAGGCGTTCCTGGCCTCGCCGCCACTGGTGATCGCCTACGCGATCGCCGGCACCGTGCGCTTCGACATCGAACAGGATGTGCTCGGGATCGACGCCGACGGCCATGCGGTCACGCTCAAGGACATCTGGCCAAGCGACGAGGAAATCGACGCGGTGGTCAAGGCCAGCGTCAAGCCCGAGCAGTTCCGCAGCGTCTACGGACCGATGTTCAAGCTGCACGTCGATACCGGCGAGCGCGTTGCGCCGCTGTACGACTGGCGGCCGATGAGCACCTACATCCGGCGCCCGCCGTACTGGGAGGGCGCATTGGCCGGCGAGCGTACGCTGCGCGGCATGCGTCCGCTGGCGGTGCTGGGCGACAACATCACCACCGACCATCTGTCGCCGTCCAACGCGATCCTGGCCAGCAGCGCGGCCGGGGAATATCTGGCGAAGATGGGCGTGCCGGAAGAGGACTTCAATTCCTACGCCACCCACCGCGGCGACCACCTGACCGCGCAGCGGGCGACGTTCGCCAATCCGAAGCTGATCAACGAGATGGCCGTGGTCGACGGCCAGGTCAAGCAGGGCTCGCTGGCGCGGATCGAACCCGAGGGCCAGGTCGTGCGCATGTGGGAGGCGATCGAGACCTACATGGCGCGGCGCCAGCCGCTGATCATCGTCGCCGGTGCGGACTACGGCCAGGGCAGCTCGCGCGACTGGGCCGCCAAGGGCGTGCGCCTGGCCGGCGTGGAGGCGATCGTGGCCGAAGGCTTCGAGCGCATCCATCGCACCAACCTGATCGGCATGGGCGTGCTGCCGCTGGAGTTCCAGCCCGGGACCACACGGCTGACCCTGGGCATCGACGGCACCGAGACCTTCGATGTGATCGGCGAGCGCACTCCGCGCGCGATGCTGACCCTGGCGATCCATCGCAAGGACGGCACACAGCTCGCGGTCCCGGTGACCTGCCGTCTCGACACCGCCGAAGAAGTCTCGATCTACGAAGCCGGCGGCGTGCTGCAGCGCTTCGCGCAGGATTTCCTGGAATCCAACAAAGCGGCATGAGGCGCCCTCTCCGCCGACCCCTCTACCCCGGCGGGCACGTACTCCCGCAGGGGAGCGGGGAGACAAGCGTAGGACTCCGCAGGGACACATGAATCGCAGGATCAAAGCCCCTCTCCCCTAGCGGGAGAGGGGTTGGGGAGAGGGGGCATGGATCAACGCGCGTTTGCCAGACAATTGCGTCGAAACATGACCGAAGCCGAGCACGTGCTTTGGCGTCATCTCCGCGCCCACCGATTCGATGGACAGAAGTTCCGCCGTCAGCAGCCGATCGGTCCGTACGTCGTGGACTTCGTGCATTTCGGTGCACGCCTGATCGTCGAGGCGGACGGCAGCCAGCACGCCGATTCGCCGAAAGACGCAGTTCGCGACGCGTGGTTGAATGAGCAGGGCTTCCGGGTCCTGCGCTTCTGGAATGACGACATCCTCAAGCGTCCCGAGTCGGTGTTCGAAGCGATTTGGAACGCGTTGCGGGAAGCGCCCCTCTCCCCCGACCCCTCTCCCACAAGGGGAGAGGGGAGACAAGCCAAGACAGAGCGAGCGAACGACATGACCTACGCCCCCCAACTCCGCATCCCCGCCACCTATATGCGCGGCGGCACGTCCAAAGGCGTGTTCTTCCGGCTCGAGGACCTGCCGGCCGCGGCGCAGGTGCCGGGCGCGGCGCGCGATGCGCTGCTGATGCGGGTGATCGGATCTCCCGACCCGTATGCCAAGCACACCGACGGCATGGGTGGCGCGACGTCGTCGACCAGCAAGTGCGTGATCATTTCGAAGTCCACGCGGCCCGATCACGACGTCGACTACCTCTATGGCCAGGTGGCGATCGACAGCGCATTCGTCGACTGGAGCGGCAACTGCGGCAACCTGAGCACGGCGGTCGGCCCGTTCGCGATCGCCAACGGCTTCGTCGATCCTGCGCGCATCCCCGAAGACGGCACCGTCGCGGTGCGCGTGTGGCAGGCCAACATCGGCAAGACCATCGTGGTCCACGTGCCGGTCGCCGGCGGTCAGGTGCAGGAGACCGGCGATTTCGAACTCGACGGGGTGACCTTTCCGGCGGCCGAGATCGTGCTGGAGTTCGTCGATCCCGCCGACGAGGGCGAAGGGGAGGGCGGCGGTGCGATGTTCCCGACCGGCCACCTCGTCGACGATCTCCAGGTCCCGGGCATCGGCACGCTGCGTGCGACGATGATCAATGCCGGCATTCCGACGATCTTCATCGACGCCGCAGCGATCGGCTACACCGGCAGCGAGTTGCAGGACGCGATCAACGGCGACGCGAAAGCGCTGGCGATGTTCGAGACGATCCGCGCCCACGGCGCGCTGCGCATGGGGCTCATCGGCGATCTCGCCGAGGCGTCCAAGCGCCAGCACACGCCCAAGGTCGCGTTCGTGGCGCCGCCGCGCGATCACGTGGTGTCGAGCGGCAAGGCGATCGCTGCGGGCGACATCGACCTGCTGGTACGCGCGCTGTCGATGGGCAAGTTGCATCACGCGATGATGGGCACGGCGGCCGTCGCGATCGCCACGGCCGCCGCGATTCCCGGCACGCTGGTCAGCGACGCGGCCGGCGGCGGCGCGCGCACCTCGGTGCGCTTCGGGCACCCGTCGGGCACCCTGCGGGTCGGCGCCGAAGCGGTGCAGGTCGATGGCCGCTGGACAGTGGCCAGGGCGATCATGTCGCGCTCGGCGCGGGTGTTGATGGACGGTGCGGTCCGCGTGCCCGCCGACACGCTGCCCGGCTGACCCCGGGCAGCACCAGGGCCGGAGGCTAGAGAATGCCCTCGGCCGCCAGGGCGGCGCGCACGCCTGGATCGGCCAGCATCCGCGCATCGAAGGCCTGCAGGCGGTCGAGGCCGCCCAGGTCGAGCTTCAGGCGCTTGGCCCATTGCAGGGTCACGAACAGGTAGGGGTCGGCGATCGAGCGGGCGCCGGCGAGGAAGTCGCGACCTTCGAACTGCGCATCAAGGCGTTCATAGAGGCCGCGGATCTTCTGCATGGCCTGCTTGCGCGTGCGATCGATGGCGTCGGGATCGTCGAGGTACTTGGTGCTGCCAAACAGCGGGTGGAACGCGGGGTGCAGGTCGGCATTGAGCAGTCCGAGCCAGCGATTGACCTCGGCCCGGCCCTCAGGTGTGCCGTCACCGCCCAGCCCGGCTTCGGGAAAGCGGTCGGCCAGGTAGTTCAGGATGGCCGCGTTCTGAGTCAGTACCCAGTCGCCATCGACCAGCACCGGGACTGCGCCGGCGGGATTGAGCGCCAGGAAGGGCGGCGCCTTCATCAAAGTCGCGTCGACGACGCGCACGTCGAACGGCGTGCCGATCCAGCGCAGCGCGATGTGGTCGGCCAGCGAACAGGCGCCGGGCTTGGTGTAGAGCGTGAGCATGCAACCTCCGGACTCGGGACGGGCGGCCATCATGCGCCCAGCGCGAGCGGCGGCAAACCTCAACCCCGGGCGGTCGTCGCCGTGGGGGCAGCGGGCTGGGGACGCAGCGGTTGGACGCGCAGGAACGTGTGGTCGCCGATCGTCGCGACCGGTGGCGCATGGCGCCAGGCGGGGGCGGCGATGCCGTGGGCCATGAAGTGACTCGCGCCGGGCACGATCTCGCGGCGCTCGGCGCGCGGCAGCGACCAGTTGCGCTCCGAGGCCAGGGCCACGTTGACCGCCCGGGTCCACGCGTTGGTGTTCGCCAGCCGGGTCTGAGGCGACAGGATAGTCGGTGCGAACTGCTTGCGCGCGGTGACCACCTCGCACATCGAGTCGCCCCACAGCCCGCTTTCCTGCCGGCGCAATGCGACTTCAGCGACGGCTTCCTGTCCGCGGACCGATTGGTCGCGGGCTTCGAGATAGACCGTCGTGCTCAGACAGAGCGAATCGGCGGCCGGCGGTGGCAGCACGGAGGCCAGCCACATCACCCATTCCAGTTTCATCGTTGACTCCTTGCTCCGTTGCGCCGTGTCGCGCTGCGCGATGCCGGTCAGGCAGGCACGGCGGCGACGTCGGCATGGCGTCTTGGGGAGGGCGGCGACTCTATGGCGCTTTCGCCCGGGCTCCGAGCCGCGCGGTCGCGGCTGGGCCGGTGTTCCGCCAAAGGCGGGCGGAACGATGTGGCGGCACGGTATCGGTGGTTTTTCGAATCGAACGTGAATGCGCGGCACTGGTGCCGGCGGTCGATCTGTGGCTGGAAACGGCCAAAATGGGCTCGTATTCAGTTCAAGGCGGGATCACCAGCGGGATCGCGTAGCACGTGGCTTTATGAATATCTGTTCAGTTTCATTGCGATGTCGCGGTGCAGGGAGGGCCCACATTCAGTCCGGCGCATCGGCGCACCTGTTTTGAGCAACGACCTGCGGTGCAACCGCCAGCGTCCGCCAGCCGGCAGTGCCGAGCGGAATGCGGCGCCATCGCGCAGGTGCGCTACAGGCGCGCCGCCAGCGCGCTGGCCTGGGCGATCGCGCGCTTGGCGTCGAGTTCGGCAGCCACGTCCGCGCCGCCGACCAGATGCACGACACGTCCGGCCGCCTGCAATGCGTCCAGCAGGTCCCGTCGCGGCTCCTGGCCCGCGCACACCACCACGTGATCGACCGGCAGCAGCTGTTCGCTGTCGTCCACCCGGATGCGCAGGCCCGCGTCATCGACACCCAGATACGCGACCCCGCCCAGCATCTGGACGCCCTTGGCCTTCAGCGTGCTGCGGTGGATCCAGCCGGTGGTCTTGCCGAGCCGGGCGCCCGGGCGTCCGGGACTGCGTTGCAGCAGCCAGACCTCGCGCGCTGGCGGCGACGGTGCGGCCGTGACCAGGCCGCCCGGTCGCTCGAAACTCGGGTCCACGCCCCATTCGCGCATCCACGCCGCCGGATCGAGGCTGGGCGACGGGCCGTGGCCCTCGACCAGGAACTCGCCGACATCGAAGCCGATGCCGCCGGCACCGATGATCGCCACCCGCGCACCCGGCACGACTCGACCCTCGAGCACATCGACATAGCCGACCACCTTGGGGTGGTCGTGTCCGGGGATGTCGATCGCGCGCGGGCGTACGCCGGTCGCGAGCACGACGACATCGAAGCCGGCGAGGTCGTCCGCCGTCACCGGGGTCGAGAGCCGCAGGTCGACTCCGGTCTCGGCGATGCGCTGGCCGAAGTAGCGCAGCGTCTCGTTGAATTCCTCCTTGCCGGGAATGCGCCGCGCCAGGTTGAACTGGCCGCCGATCGCATCGGCCGCGTCGAACAGCACCACGCGGTGGCCGCGCTGGGCGGCGACCGTCGCACACGCCAGCCCGGCCGGGCCGGCGCCGACCACTGCGATACGCAGCGGCGCGGCCGCCGGGAAGTAATTGAGCTCGGTCTCCGCGCACGCGCGCGGATTGACCAGGCAACTGGCGGTGCGGTTCGCGAACACGTGGTCCAGGCACGCCTGGTTGCAGGCGATACAGGTATTGATGCGTGCGGGTGTGCCGGCCCGTGCCTTGGCGACCCAGTGCGGGTCGGCCAGCAGCGGCCGCGCCATCGACACCATGTCCGCGCCGCCGGCGGCGAGCACGCGCTCGGCGACGTCGGGCATGTTGATGCGGTTGGTCGCGACCAGTGGCAGCTTCACATGCGGGCGCAGTTTGGCGGTCACGCCGGCGAAGGCCGCACGCGGGACCGAGGTCGCGATCGTCGGTACCCGCGCCTCGTGCCAGCCGATCCCGGTGTTGAGCAGCGTTGCGCCGGCGGCCTCGATCGCGCGCGCCTGCTGCACGATCTCGTCCCAGCCCGAGCCGTCCGGCACCAGTTCAAGCATCGACAGACGGTAGATCAGGATGAAGTCGTGTCCAGCGGCCTCGCGCACGCGGCGCACGATCTCGGTCGCAAAGCGCATGCGTTGCAGCACATCGCCGCCCCAGCGGTCCTGGCGACGATTGGTACGCGCGCTCAGGAACTGGTTGATCAGATAGCCCTCGCTGCCCATGATCTCGACGCCGTCGTAGCCGGCCTCGCGCGCGAGCTTGGCGGCGTGGGCATAGGCGTCGATCGTACGTTCGACCCCGCGTGCGCGCAGCGCCCGGGGCGTGAACGGATTGATCGGGGCTTTCAGGCGGCTCGGCGCAACCTGCAGCGGGTGGTAGGCGTAACGGCCGGCATGCAGCAGCTGCAAGCAGATCTTCGCGTCATGGGCATGCACCGCGTCGGTGACCGGGCGATGGCGCCGCGTCTCCCATCGCCACGACAGCTTGCCGCCGAACGGCTTGAGCCAGCCGGCGATGTCGGGCGAAAAGCCACCGGTGACGATCAGCGCCACACCGCCTTCCGCGCGCTCGGCGAAGTAGCGCGCCAGCTTCGGGAAGTCGGCGGCGCGATCCTCCAGGCCGGTGTGCATCGAGCCCATCAGCACCCGGTTGCGCAGCGTCGTGAAGCCGAGGTCGAGCGGGGCGAGCAGATGCGGATAGAGCGTGGGGTCGGCGGGCTGGCCCATGACTGGCGACATGACCTGGATACGCTGGCGTATGGATGCCGCAGGGTGCCGCGACCGGCGCCGCGGCGCAAGCGCCGCGGTTTCTCAGGTGCAGGCCGGACGAGGCCGGCCGGTCCCCAGCGCCCGGGGCTGGGCGCCGGCGATCGCGATCAGCGCCAGCCGGCGACGGCGACCTTGCCGATGGTCGCGCCCGACTCGAGCAGCCGGTGCGCTTCGCGCAGGGTGTCGGCATCGATCGGCGAGAGCGTGCGGCCGAGCGTACCCCGCAACTGCCCGGCGTCGACGAGCGCGGCAACGCGCGCGAGGATGCGGCCCTGCGCCTCCATGTCGGCGGTGCGGAAACGCGGCCGCGCGAACATGAATTCCCAATGGATGCCGATGCACTTGGCCTTGTAGGGATCGCCGATCTTCAACGCGCCGGCCGGTTCGACGATCAGGCCGACATGCCCCTGCGGCGCGAGCAGTTCGCCCAGCGCGTCCCAGTAGCGATCGGTGTCGGCAAGATTGAGCGCCGCGTCGACCTGGGTGTAGCCGAGCGTCTGCAACTGCGGCGCCAGCGGCTGGCGGTGATCGATGACATGGTCGGCGCCGAGGTCCCGGCACCAGGCGATGCTGTCCTCGCGCGAGGCGGTGGCGATCACAGTGAAACCGGCGAGCTTGGCCAACTGGATCGCGATCGAACCCACGCCACCGGCACCGGCGATCACCAGCAGTGTCTTGCCCGCGCCGCCGTCCTCGAAGGCGTAGGGCATGCGTTCGAACAGTAGTTCCCAGGCGGTGATCGCGGTCAGCGGCAGGGCGGCGGCCTGGGCGAAGTCCAGCGTGTCGGGCTTGCGCGCGACCAGCCGCGCATCGACCAGTTGGAACTGCGCATTGCTGCCGGGGCGCGTGACATCGCCGGCGTAGTAGACCGCGTCGCCGATCGAGAACCCGCTGACCTGATCACCGACCGCGTCGACCACGCCGGCCGCGTCGTAGCCGAGCACGCGATGCGGTGCGCCTTCGGGCAACGGCGCGCGACGCAGTTTGGTGTCGACTGGATTGACCCCGACCGCCTCGATGCGCACGCGCAGGTCGTGCGGGCCGGGCGCTGGAATGTCGAGCTCGAGTTCGACCAGCGCGTGCGGATCGTCGATCGGCAGCGGGCGGGTGGTGGCGATGGCTTTCATGCGGGACTCTCCTGATCGGGGGCGGGGACTGGCGCCGGGCTGCGCTCGGCGAACTGCCCGTTCCAGTAAGGGTAGTAGGGATAGGGCGTCGGCACCGCGCTCGCGGCATCCAACTGCGCCATGTGCACCGGGTCCAGCGACCAGTCGGCCGCGCCCAGGTTCTCGCGCAACTGCGCCTCGTTGCGCGCGCCCACCAGCACCGTCGAGACCCCGGGGCGCTGCAGCAGCCAGTTCAGCGCGATCTGCGGCACGCTGCGCCCGGTATCGGCGGCGACCTCATCGAGCGCGTCGACGATCCGGTACAGCCGCGCGTCGTCGACCGGCGGGGCGAAGGCGGCGGTCGCGTGCAGCCGGCTGGTCGTCGGCAGCGGCTGGCCGCGACGGATCCGGCCGGTCAGCCGGCCCCACGCCAGCGGGCTCCACACCACGGCGCCGACGCCCTGGTCGAGGCCGAGTGGCATCAGCTCCCATTCGTAGTCGCGACCGGCCAGCGAGTAATACGCCTGGTGCGCGACATAGCGCGTCAGTCCGTCGCGGTCGGCGATCGCCAGTGCCTTCATCAACTGCCAGCCGGCGTGGTTGGACGCGCCGAGGTAGCGCACCTTGCCGGCACGGACCAGGCCGTCGAGCGTCGACAGCGTTTCCTCCAGCGGCGTCATCGCATCGAACGCGTGCAACTGCAGCAGGTCGATGTGGTCGGTATCGAGCCGGCGCAATGCGCTGTCGACGGCGGCGAGCAGATGGGTGCGCGAGGCGCCGACCGCATTCGCATCCGCGCCCACCCGCAGGCCGACCTTGGTCGACAGCAGCACCCGGTCGCGTCGACCGCGGATCGCCGCGCCGAGGATCGTCTCCGATGCGCCGTCGGAGTAGGCGTCTGCGGTATCGAAGAAGTTGGCGCCGGCATCAAGGCACAGGTCGACGAGGCGACGCGCCTGTACGGCGTCGGTGTCGCCCCAGGCGCCGAACAGCGGGCCGCGGCCGCCGAAGGTGCCGACGCCGAAGCCGAGCACGGGAACGCGCAGGCCGGAGCGGCCGAGGAAGCGGGTGTCCATGGGAATGTCCTTGGGAGATGAGGAAGGCGATGCCGCAGCACGTCAGCAGGGCTGGATGGCGGCCGGGCGTACGCGGCGGAGCGCGAGTGCCGACACGGCGACACCGGCCAGCGTGATCAGCGCCCCGGCCGTGCCCAACCGCGCCAGGCCGCCGCCATGGCCGACGACGAGGCCGCCGAGCCAGGCGCCCGCTGCATTGCCGAGGTTGAACGCGCCGATGTTGAGGCTCGAGGCGAGGTTGCGGCCGTCGTCGCCGGCGCGTTGCAGCACCCAGGCCTGCAGCGGCGCGACGGTCGCGAACGCGGCGACGCCGAGCAGGCCGGTGGCGACCACCATCGCCGGCGCCTGGTGCATTGCTGCGCCGAGCAGTGCAAGTACGGCGGCGAGCGCGAGCAGCGTCGCCGGGATCGCGGCCGTCGGTGCGCGATCGGCGAACCGGCCGCCGAGCAGGTTGCCGGCGATCATGCCGACCCCGAACACCAGCAGCACCGGTGAGACCGCACGATCGGGCAAGCCGCTCACCTGGACCAGGACCGGCTGGATGAAGGTGTAAACCGTGAACACGCCGGCATAGCCCAGCGTCGTCGTCAGCAGGCCGAGCATGACCGGGGGGCGCGACACCGCTGCGAGCGCACGGCGGACGCTGCCGGCTGCGCTGGTCGCGCGGTCGGCCGGCACCAGCAGCGCGATCACCATGGTCGCCAGTCCCCCGATCGCGGTCACCGCCCAGAACGTGGCACGCCAGCCCGCATGCAGGCCCAGCCACGCGCCGGCCGGCACGCCGAGCAGGGTGGCGACGGTCAGACCGGTGAACATCACCGAGATCGCGCGCGCGCGCCGTTCCGCCGGGACCAGGCCCGCGGCGACCACCGCGCCGACGCCGAAGAAGGTGCCGTGGGCGAGCGAGGTGATCACGCGCGCGGCCATGAGCCAGCCGTAGTCGGGTGCCAGCGCGCAGGCCAGGTTGCCGAGCGTGAACACCATCATCAGGCCGATCAGCACCGCCTTGCGCGGCAGCCGGTCGGTCGCGAGCGTGAGCAGCGGCGCGCCGACGAACACGCCCAGCGCATAGCCGGAGATCAACAGGCCGGCTGCGGGCAGGCTCACCTGCAGATCGGCCGCGACCTGGCGCAGCAGGCCCATGATCACGAATTCGGTGGTGCCGATGCCGAATGCGCCTGCGGTCAGCGCATACAGCGCTGCTGGCGTGCGGGAGGACGGAGCGCAAGAGCGGGGCATGGTCGCGACCGGTGCGGGAGGGCGGCCATTCTCGAAAGCGACGATCCGGAGGAACAGGTTTAGGATCGACAATCACTTTCAAGCGGATATTGAAGATCGATGACCCGGCTCGATGACATCGCCCTGTTCCTGCGCGTGCTCGATCTGGGCTCGATCAGCGCGGCCGCGCGCGCTCTGGACCTGTCGCCGGCCGTGGCCAGCCAGCGCCTCAAGCGCCTGGAGAGCGCGCTCGGCGTGCGGCTGCTGCATCGGACCACGCGCCGGCTGCATCCCACCGCCGAGGGCCGCGCGCTGGCCTTGGGTGGGCGCGCGCTGGTCGACGATCTCGACAGCCTCGCCGCAGGTCTGCGCGAAAGCGGCGGGCGCGGGATTGCGGGCACGTTGCGGGTGACGATGTCGGCCTCGTTCGGGCGCCAGCACGTCTCACCGCTGTTGCCGAGGTTTCTGGCCCGGCATCCCGCGCTGCGGCTGAGCGTGCACATGAGCGACCAACTGGTCGATCTGGTCCGGGAGGGCTTCGACCTGGCGATCCGGATCGGCGAACTGGACGACTCGCGCCTGGTCGCACGCCCGATCGCCGCCAACGAGCGCGTGCTCGTCGCCTCGCCCGACTACCTGCATCGGCGCGGTCACCCGCGCGTGCCGGCCGACCTGGCCGATCACGCGTGCCTGCTGCTGGTCGGTAGCCGCGGGCGCCAGGACCACTGGCCATTGCTCGACCGCGATGGCGTCCGCACCGAGGTCGCGGTGTCGGGGCGCATGGAAAGCACGCTGGGCGAGATCCTGCGCGACGCTGCGCTGGCAGGCGAGGGCATCGCGATGCATTCGGTGTGGCATGTCGCCGACGATCTGCGTGCGGGGCGGCTGGTCCGCGTGCTGCCGGGATACGCCCCGCCAACGACCGGTATCCATGCCGTCATGCCCGAGCGCCGGCTGGTGCCGCCGCGCACGCGCGCATTCGTGGATTTCCTGGTCGAGGAGCTGGGCCGCTCGCCGCCCTGGGCGGCCGCTGCGGAGTACGCCGCGGCGCTGGATACCGAGTAAGCGTTAAGCGCGTCTTGACGCCACGACGACGTCGAATCCAGACAATGCGCGCCGTTGGGAGTTCCCGCCATAGCCCAAGGCTGGATGAACGGTAAGGCGTCGTTCTGTTGGAATCTTTCAACCGTTAGCTTAGTGTTAACGACGCCTTCACACAGCTGACTTTAGGCTATGTCCAAGGCGTGTGCGTTTGACGCCTCAAACCGATGCCATGACGCATTCCCCCTAGAACAGGAGCTGATACAACATGAATAAGAAACTCCTCTGCGCCGCGCTGCTCGGCGGCCTCGGCTTGGTGCAGGCCGCCAATGCCCAGGAGTTCGACGACCGCTGGTATCTGACCGGCTCCGTCGGCTACAACTTCCAGGCCGAAGATCGCCGCACCGACGACACCCCGTTCGGCACCATCGGTTTCGGTCGTTTCATCAGCCCGAACTGGTCGATCGACGGTGAGCTGAACTATCAGAACCCCGGTTTCGACAGCAGCGTCGAGGGTGCGAACCCCGACCTGAACTGGAGCCAGTACGGCGCCTCGATCGACTTCCGTTACCACTTCATCTCCGAAGGCCGTGGTTGGAACCCCTACCTGCTCGCAGGTGTCGGCTACCAGCGTTCGGAAGAAGAGTTCAACGCGTTCCCGAGCCCGAACTCGCCTGGCGAGCGTAAGGACGGCAACTTCGCTGCCAAGGTCGGTGCCGGTCTGCAGACCACCTTCGACAAGCGCGTCGCCGTGCGCGCCGAAATCGCCTACCGCGCTGATTTCGACGACAGCAGCATCGCCGCCAACGGTTCGCGTGACTGGGCCGGCTATCCGCACAACGCCAACGAGAGCTACTTCGGCGACGTGCTGGCCTCGGTCGGTGTTGTGGTGCCGCTCGGCCCGCCGCCGGCGCCTCCGGCTCCCCCGGCTCCGCCGCCGCCGCCGCCGGCTCCCGCCCCGGCTCCGCCGCCGCCGGCTCCGATCACCATCGATCTGAACGGCGTGAACTTCGACTTCGATCGTTCGACGCTGCGTCCTGACGCGGTGGCGATCCTGAACGAGGCCGTCGAGATCCTGCGTCGCTACCCCGAGCTGCGCGTTGAAGTTGCAGGCCACACCGACTCGAAGGGTACGGATGCCTACAACCAGCGCCTGTCGGAGCGCCGTGCGAAGGCCGTGTACGACTTCCTGACCAGCAACGGCATCACCGCCGATCGCCTGGTGGGTCCGGTCGGCTACGGCGAGAGCCGTCCGATTGCGCCGAACACCAACCCGGATGGTTCGGACAACCCGGAAGGCCGTGCGCGCAACCGCCGCACCGAGCTGAACGTCCAGAACTAATTCTGGCGCCAGCGAAGCAACACGAAGAAGCCCGGCTGATGCCGGGCTTCTTTTTTGCGTTTTGCGAGCAGAGCGATGTTTGCGTGTGGTCGTTCCGATTGTGGCATCGACATCCAGGCATGAGGTGCACCAGCTGGGTGGAGGACACGATTGCTGGCCGGGGTTTGGATGACGTGAAGAAGCCGGCCAACAGCGACGTCGATGCATGAATAGGCGGATCCAGAAATTTCCCTTGTCGGACGGTAACTTGGCGCATACACTTCAGGCCAATTCGACTCCCGGGATCCTTTGCCCATGCGCGCTATCGTGTTGACGACCCTGTTGGCCCTTCCGCTCGCAGGTCACGCGGCAGAATGCGCCGATCTCGACACCCGCGCCGCGCGCCCGCTGCAGACCACGGCCCTAATGCCGCTGTCGCCGGAACTGGCCGCGCCCAGCTATCGGCTCGGGACCACCGCTGTGCTTTCGCGCGCCTACGACGACGCGCAGTCGGTCGACCAGGTGCTGCTGCGCATGGAGATCGCGCGCTGCCAGAACGTCGCCATGGCGGCAGCCGCTGCTGGCGTTGTCAGCCCGGGCGATCCGGCGGCCTACGTCAAGCAGACCGAGTTCGACAACACGCCGTATCGATTCAATATGACCCAGGGCGGCAAGCGCATGACCGCCGACGATTTCGACGCCTGGCTCAAGGCCAATGGCTACAGCGTCGGGCGTCGCGTCGATCCCAATGCACCGGTGGAAGCGGCCGCGACGCCGGCGACGCCGAGCGAATGACCGACCGTCCCCGACGTGTCGATGATGACGGCCCGCGCAAGCGGGCCGTTCGTCCTTCTGGCAGCGACGGACCGAGCCGTGGCAGCCGAGCGCCGCGAGCGCAGGCGGCGCCGCGCTATGGCGTGGCGCGCATTCTGTCCAAACGCGGGCTGTGCTCGCGCAGCGAAGCCGAGCGTTGGGCGCGCGAGGGGCGCGTGCGTGTGGCCGGTCGTGTGATCCGCGATCCCGAACATCCGGTTGCGCTCGACGAAGCACGCATCGTGGTCGATGGCGTGACCATGGCGGCGACGGCGCATCGCTATCTGATGCTCAACAAGCCGCGGGGTCTGGTGACGACCGCCCACGACGAACGCGGGCGCGACACCGTCTACCGGTGTTTCGACGGTGCCGGGCTGGGATGGATCGCGCCGGTCGGCCGACTCGACAAGGCCAGCGAGGGCCTGTTGCTGTTCACCAGCGACCCGGCATGGGCGGCGGCGATCGCCGACCCCGAGCGCGGCCCCAGCAAGACCTATCACGTGCAGATCGATACGCGGCCCAACGCCGCGCTGCTGGCCGGCCTGCATGCCGGCATCGAAGACGCCGGCCAGCATCTGCGTGCCGCGTCCGCGCGGATGCTGCGGGAGGGCGGGCGCAACGCGTGGCTGGAGATCGTGCTCGACGAAGGCCGCAACCGCCAGATCCGCCGGCTGCTGGCCGCGCACGAGGTCGGCGTGCTGCGGCTGGTGCGTGTCGCGATCGGGCGCGTGGGCCTGGGCGAACTGGCCAAGGGCGCGTGGCGCGAACTCGCGCCCCACGAAGTCGAACGTCTGGCGCCGCGCTCGGCGCCCGCGGCCGTCAAGCCGGTCTAGTGACGGCGAGGCGCCAGACGCGCGCCGCGGCTCAGGCCGGCAACACGCCCAGTTCGCGGCCGATGCGGGTGAACGCGTCGATCGCCTGGTCCAGATGCGCACGCGTGTGCGCGGCACTGATCTGGGTGCGGATCCGGGCCTGGTCCTTGGGCACTACCGGGAAGAAGAACCCGATCGCGTAGATGCCTTCCTCGAGCAAGCGCTCTGCAAAGCGCTGCGCCAGCTTGGCGTCGTAGAGCATGACCGGGCTGATCGGATGGGTGCCGGGGCGCAGGTCGAAACCGGCCGCGGTCATCTGCTCGCGGAAATAGCGGGTGTTCTCCACCAGGCGTTCGCGCAGTTCGCCGGCCGCGTCCAGCATCTCGAAGGCCTTGATGCCGGCGGCGACCACGTGCGGCGGCAGCGAGTTGGAGAACAGGTAGGGACGCGAGCGCTGGCGCAGCAGTTCGATGACCTCCGCCTTGGCGGTCGTAAAGCCGCCCAGCGCGCCGCCCATCGCCTTGCCGAGCGTGCCGGTGATGATGTCGATCTTCTCCAGTACGCCCTTGACCTCGGCCGAGCCGCGGCCGGTGGCGCCGAGGAAGCCGGTCGCATGGCATTCGTCGATGTGCACCAGCGCGTCGTACTTCTGCGCCAAGGCGGTGATCTCGTCGAGCGGCGCGATGAAGCCGTCCATCGAGAACACGCCATCGGTGGTGATCAGGATGGTCTTCGCGCCGTCGGCGCGCGCCTGCTTGAGCTGCGCCTCCAGGTCGGCCATGTCGCAGTTGGCGTAGCGGTAGCGCTTGGCCTTGCACAGCCGCACGCCGTCGATGATCGAGGCGTGGTTGAGCGCGTCGCTGATGATCGCGTCGTCCTCGCCGAGCAGGGGCTCGAACAGCCCGCCGTTGGCATCGAAGCAGGCGGCATAGAGGATCGTGTCCTGCTTGCCGAAGAACTCGGCGATGGTCCTCTCGAGTTGTTTGTGCAGGTCCTGCGTGCCGCAGATGAAGCGCACCGAGGCCATGCCGAAGCCGTGGGTGTCGAGCGCATCCTTGGCCGCGGCGATGATCTCCGGGTGGTCGGCCAGGCCCAGGTAGTTGTTGGCGCAGAAGTTCAGCACCGTGCGCCCGTCGGCCAGCGTGATCTGCGCCGACTGCGGGCCGGTGATCACGCGTTCGGACTTGAACAGGCCGGCGTCACGGATCTCGTCGAGGGTGTCGGCGTAGCGCTGGGTAGTGGACATGGCGGCGTTCCGGAAGGCGAAGGCCGCATTCTACTTGGCCGCGCGTGCCGGCCCGGACGGCCGGCGAGGCGTGGGGGCCATTGACCGCCCGCGGGCGGGGCGCCGCTCTCAAGTCCAGTTGAGGACGACCTTGCCCGACTTGCCCGATTCCATCAGGTCGAAACCCTTCTGGAACTCATCGACCGGCAACTGGTGGCTGAGCACCTTGCCCAGCGGAAAGCCCGACAGCACCAACTGGGTCATCTTGTACCAGGTCTCGTACATCTTCCGGCCGTAGATGCCTTGGACGGTCAGGCCCTTGAAGATGATCCGGTCCCAATCGATGCCCGCGCCCTTGGGCAGCAGGCCGAGCAGGGCGACCTTGCCGCCGTGGTACATGCAGTCGAGCATGTCGTTGAACGCGCGCGGGTTGCCGCTCATCTCCAGGCCGACGTCGAAGCCCTCCATGTGCAGGTCGGCCATGACATCCTTGAGCGAGGTGTTGCTGACGTTCACCACGCGCGTGGCGCCCATGTCGGCGGCCAGCTTCAGGCGGTAGTCGTTGACGTCGGTGACCACGACGTTGCGCGCGCCGATGTGTTTGCAGATGCCCGCGGCCATCACGCCTATCGGGCCGGCGCCAGTGATCAGCACGTCCTCGCCGACGACGTCGAACTCCAGCGCGCAATGCGCGGCGTTGCCGTAGGGGTCGAAGAATGCCGCCAGCTCGGACGGGATCTGGTCGGGGATCGGCCACAGGTTGGTGGCCGGCATCGCGATGTACTCGGCGAACGCGCCATCGCGGGTCACGCCGATGCCGACGGTGTTCGGGCACAGGTGCGGCTTGCCGGCGCGGCAGTTGCGGCAGTGGCCGCACACCAGGTGGCCCTCGGCCGACACGCGCTGGCCGACCGTGTAGCCGGTCACCGCCGACCCCAGTTCGACAATGCGGCCCACGAACTCGTGGCCGATGACCAGGCCGGGCTTGATGGTGCGCTGGCTCCACTCGTCCCACAGGTAGATGTGCAGGTCGGTGCCGCAGATTGCGGTCTTCTCGAGTTTGATGAGCACGTCGTTCGGGCCCGGGGCTGGCACCGGCACCTCTTCCATCCAGATGCCTTTGGTGGCTTCGCGCTTGACCAGCGCCTTCATCGTCCGGGTCATCGTCGTCGTGCCTGCTGGCAGAAAAGAGCCGCGATTATACGGGCCGGATGATGACCGCCCCTGCTGCACCGCATCGTCGCCGGGGGCGCCATCGGAGCCGGCGGCCGGGGCCAGGGGTTGGCCCCGCGGCGGCGCCACGTTCTAGACTTGGCGCCCCGAAACGACCGACAGGACCACCATGCGCCATCCGCTTCTGGCCGCGACGCTGCTGGGCGTCTTCCTCAGCTGCAGTCACTCGTCCGTCGCCGGAGAGGGGATGTGGGTCCCGCAACAACTGCCCGAGATCTCGCCGGCGCTGCGCAAGGCGGGTCTGCGACTCGATGCCAACCGACTGGCGGACCTGACCGGCGACCCGCTGGGCGCGGTGGTGTCGCTGGGCGGCTGCACGGCCAGTTTCGTTTCACCGCAGGGGTTGGCGATCACCAATCACCACTGCGCCTACGGCGCGATCCAGCTCAATTCCACGCCCGAGAAGAACCTGATGCGCGACGGCTTCAACGCCGCAGCGCTGGGCGACGAGATCTCGGCCGGCCCCAACGCCCGCATCTACGCGCTCGACAGCATCCAGGACGTCACCGCCGAGGTGCGGGCGGCGATTGATGCAGCCGCCGACGGGCTGGGTCGGACCACGGCGTTGGATGCGATCGAGAAGTCGCTGGTTGCGCGCTGCGAGGCCGAGCCCGGCTACCGCTGCCGGCTCTACAGCTTTCTGGGCGGCAACAGTTACCGGTTGTTCCGCAATCTGGAAATCCGCGACGTGCGGCTGGTCTACGCGCCGGCCGGCGGCATCGGCAGCTTTGGCGGCGATGTCGACAACTGGATGTGGCCGCGCCATACCGGCGACTTCGCGTTCTACCGCGCCTACGTCGGTCGCGACGGGCGCCCGGCCGAGTACGCGCCCGACAACGTGCCGTACACCCCGCGGCGTTTCCTGCGCCTGGCCGACAAGTCGCTGCGCGAGGGCGATTTCGTGATGGTGGCCGGCTATCCGGGGCGCACCAGCCGATATGCATCGGCCGGCGAGTTCGCCGAGACCGTCGCCTGGCGCTATCCGCAGGTCAGCCGCCATTACCGTGCGCTGATCGATTTGGTCGAAGCGCAGGGCAAGCAGGACCCCGAGATCGAGGTGCGCTATGCCAGCGCGGTGCGCGGTTGGCAGAACACGCTGAAGAACTACGAGGGCCAGTTGCAGGGCTTCGAGCGCATCGGCGCGCTTGCCCGCAAGCAGGAGGAAGCGGCCGCCGTCCAGGCCTGGCTGCAGAGCCTCGGCGAGGCAGGGCGGCCGGCGCTCGAGGCGCAGGCGCGCATCGCCGCGCTCGAGGCCCAGGCGCAGGCCACGCGTGAGCGCGACCTGGTGCTGTCGTTGCTCGACAACAGCGGCGTGCTGTCGACCGCGGTGCGCCTGTACCGGCTGGCGATCGAGAAGGAACGGCCCGACGCGATGCGCGAGCAGGGGTACCAGCAGCGCGATCTGCCGGTGATCGAGGGCAGCCTGCGACAGATGGACCGGCGCTATGTGCCGGCGATGGACCGCGCGCTGACCCGCTACGCCCTGCAGCAATACGTGCAGTTGCCGGCAGGCCAGCGAGTCGCAGCGATCGACCAGTTCCTGGGCGGCCGCGACGCGGCGGCGATCGAGCGCGCGCTCGATCGGCTCGAGCGCAGCCGCCTGGGCGACAGCGAGGAGCGCCTGAAGTGGTTTGCCGCCGACCGCCATGCATTCCTGCGCAGCAACGATCCCGCGCTGCAGTACGCGGCCGGGGTGGTCCCGGAGCTCGTGCGGATCGAACAGGAGGCCAAGGCGCGCGCCGGCGACCTGCTGGTGCTGCAGCCGACCGTCCTGCAGGCGGTTGCCGACTATCGCGCCAGTCGCGGCGAGGCGGTCTATCCGGACGCCAACTCCTCGCTGCGCATCACCTTCGGCAACGTCGTCGGCTACACCGACCGCGCAGGCCGTACGCAGACCCCGTTCACCCGCCTCGAGGAGATTCCGGCCAAGGCGACGGGGACCGAGCCGTTCGATGCGCCCAGGGCGCAGCTCGACGCGATCGCCGCCGGCCGCCACGGCGGTCTGGCCGACCGGCGCCTGCGCTCGGTGCCGGTGAATTTCCTGGCCGATCTCGACGTGACCGGCGGCAATTCCGGCTCGCCCGTCCTCGATGCCGACGGCCGGCTGACCGGGCTGCTGTTCGACATGACCTGGGACGCGGTGGTGTCGAACTGGGTGTTCGACCCGACGATGACGCGCACGATCTCGGTCGACCAGCGCTACATCCGCTGGGTGATGCAGGAGGTCGATCCGGCGCCGCGGCTGCTTCGGGAAATGGGCGCCGCGCGCTGAAGACGCGAAGGCTCTCCAGGCGGCCGACCGGCCGACTGCGTCGGCGGTCCGGCCTGGGACGATGGCGCGTGCGCAGCGCGCGACCGGCGGCCGCGCGATAGCACGGAAGATCAAGGCAACGAGTGATGCGCTCGTCTTCGACCATTCCCATCAAAGCCTTCACCCGCTGGCACCAGTGGTCGACCCCGCTGGGCTTCGTGCTGGCATCGACGGCCTTCGTCGGCATCGTGTTCGGGTTGAACCAGCCGCTGTTGGCGATCGGGGTGGCGGTCGTCGCGCTCGTTGTGCCGCCGCTGGTCGCCTTTCTGGGCTTTCCCACCCGCGACGACGTGCGGATCGAGTCGGACGGCCTCGTCTTTGCGCGCCGCGCGGCCGTGCGTTTCGCCGACATTGCCCAGTGGGGCACGGACGACTACCTGAAGCTGGTCCGACGCGGCGCGCCCACCGTCCTGGTGAGCGCGCTCGACGGGCCAGGACGGGATCGCCTGCTCGGGGAGTTCCAGGCCGCGTTCGGGGCCTGGCAGGCGCGCCGCCCCGTGGTCGAACGCGCGGCCGTGCGCACGCATTTCTATGGCGGCGCGCGGGGGCGGCTGGTGGGGGTGCTGATCCTGGCGCTCGGGATCACCTGCGTGGTGATGGCGTTGCGGTTGCGCGAACCGAGCGCCGCGCTCGCCTTCACCGGTGGCCTGGGCGGTCTGTTCGGCTTGGTCATGCTGCTCGGAAGACGGGGCTGAGCGCTGCGCGTCGCCGCGGGTTGCGGCACGATCGCCTGCGCATTCCGAGTGCCGGGCGTGCGCGTGGTGCCCGCCTCGGCGGGTAGACTGTCGCGCCGCGCCCAGCCGTGCAGGCGCGCCGCATTGTCGAGGACCGCGCATGAGAATCCTGCTTGCCCGCCATGGCGAAACGCCGTGGAACGCCGAAGGCCGCTACCAGGGGCAGGAAGATATCCCGCTCTCGCCGGTCGGCGAGCGCCAGGCGACCTTGCTCGGTGCGCGGCTGGCGGATGTCCGCATCGACCGGGCGGTCAGCTCGCCGCTGTCGCGGGCCAACCGCACCGCGCGTCTGGCCCTGGGCGTGGATCGCGCCTCCCTGCTGACCACCGATCCCGGCCTGGCCGAGATCGCGCACGGCACCTGGGAGGGCTTGCTCGCGGCCGAGATCGGCGAGCGCGACCCCGAGCGTCTGGCAGCGTGGCGCGACGCGCCCGACACGGTGCAGATGCCGGGCGGCGAATCGCTGCAGCAGGTGCTCGATCGTGCGTGGCCGGCGTTCGCACGCGCGCTCGCAGGCCTGGGCCCGGACGACACCGCCCTGATCGTCGCGCATGACGCGGTCAACCGGGTGATCCTGTGCCGCGTGCTCGGCCTGCCGCTCGCGCGGCTGTGGACCTTCCGCCAGGCGCCGACCACGCTCAATCTGCTCGAAGGGCCCGATGTCGATCGTCTCGACGTGGTCCGTCTGAACGATTGCGCGCACCACACCGCGTTCTTCGGCGAGGCGGTCCACCGCGCGCTATGACCGCATCCGCATCGCTCGCCGACTGGCTGGCGCGCCTGGAAGCGCGGCATCCGGTCGAGGTGGAACTGGGGCTGGAGCGCGTCGCCGCGGTCCATGCGCGACTCGACTGCGGTCGACCGGCCACGCACGTCATCACCGTGGCCGGGACCAACGGCAAGGGCTCGACGGTCGCCTTGATCGAGGCCGCGGCACGCGCGGCCGGTTGGCGCGTGGGCGCCTACACCTCGCCGCACCTGCTGGCCTACAACGAGCGCGTGCGCATCGACGGCACCGATGCCGACGATGCCGCGCTGGTGGCGGCGTTCGAGGCGATCGAGGCGGTGCGCGGCGACACGCCGCTGACCTACTTCGAGACCGGCACGCTGGCCGCACTGTGGCTGTTCGCGCGCGCGAAGCTGGACCTGGCGATCCTCGAAGTCGGGCTCGGCGGTCGCTTGGATGCGGTCAACCTGGTCGATGCCGATGTTGCGGTCGTCACCACGGTCGATCTCGATCATCAGGACTGGCTGGGTCACGACCGCGAGGCGATCGGCCTGGAGAAGGCCGGCATCGCGCGCCCTTGGCGGCCCCTGGTGCTCGGCGATGACGACCCGCCGGCGAGCGTACTGCGGCATGCCTACCGGATCGGCGCGGTCGCGATCCGCGCCGGCAGCGATTTCCTGTTCGCGCCTGCGAGCGAAGGGCGCTGGACCTGGCGCGAGGTCGGCTATGAAATCGACCTGCCGTTGCCGGCGCTGGCCGCGCCCGTGCAACTGCGCAACGCTGCCGTCGCGGTGGCGGCCCTGCGCGCGCTCGACGCTGACGTGCCCGATGCCGCGCTCGCGGCGGGGATCGCCGATGCGCACATCGCCGCGCGCTTGCAACGGTTCGAGCAGGCTGGGGTCGAGCTCGTCGTCGATGTCGCGCACAACCCGCAGGCCGCCCAGGCGCTGGCGCAGTGGCTGGGCGGCGCGCCCGTCGAAGGCCGGACGTGGGCGGTCTATGCCGCACTGGCCGACAAGGATGCGACCGGCGTCGTCGCGGCGCTGGCGCCCGCGGTCGACGGCTGGTGGCTGGCAGGGCTTGCCGACGCCGGTGCGCGCAGCCAATCGGCCGAGGCGCTGCGTGCGCGGCTGGCAGGCACCGCCGCCGAGCACGCCACGGTGGCTGCCGATGTGGGCGGCGCGCTGGCGGCGGTGCTGGCGCAGGCGCGGCCGGGCGATCGGGTCCTGGTGTTCGGCTCGTTCCATACCGCTGCGGCCGCGCTCGCGCGGTTGCAGGGCCCGGGTTAAGGCCCCGATGGCCCCGGTGCGTATAATCGCCGCGTTCCCTCCGCCTGCGCCCTCTGCATGACGCCTGGACTCAAACAGCGCCTGATCGGTGCCGCCGTGTTGATCGCGTTGGCGGTGATCTTCCTGCCGATGCTGGTCAAGGGCCCGGCGCCCGCGAGCGGCCTGCCCGACATGCCGCTCGAGCTGCCGGACGCGCCGAACGGGCAGTACAAGACCGTCGACCTGCCGCTGGTCGCGCCGTCGCCGGCCCCGGCAGGCGGCGTGCTCGCCGAGGGCGCCCCGCGGACGCCTGCCGCGCCGGCGACAGTCGCCGCGCCGAGCCCGGGCGACGCGCTGCCGACCGTGGAGACTGGCGCGCAGACCGAACCGCTGCCGCCGACCACCGCCGGTGGCGGTTACGCCGTGCATTACGGCGCGTTCGCCACCGAGGCCGATGCCGAGGCGATCCTGCGCCAGCTCCGTCAGTCGTCGCTGACCGGTTATCGCGAAGCGTTCACGCTCAACGGGCGGCCGGCGCAACGCGTGCGGCTGGGGCCGTACGCAAGCCGCGCCGAAGCCGAGATCGTGCGGTTGCGCGCGGCGCAGGTGCGCGACGACGTCAACCCGCGCGTGGTCGCGCTCGATGCCGCCGCTGCGGCGCCGGCGCCGGCGCAGACGCAGCCGCCTGCATCGACGCCGTCGCCGGCGCGCCCGACGCCTGCGACGCCGCCGCCGGCCGAGCCGACGCGCACCGCGCAGACGCCGCCCCCGGCCGCGAAGCCGGCGCCTGCCGCGACGCCTGCGCCGGCACCGGCTCCGGCGCGTACGGCCGATGTGGGCTTCGTGGTGCAGCTTGGCGCCTTCAGCCAGGCCGCCGAGGCCGAGCGTCTGCGCGATCGCCTGCGCAGCGCCGGCATCACCGCGTTCACTGACAGCGTCACCACCGACAAGGGACGGCTGACCCGGGTCAAGGCCGGTCCGGTCGCCAGCCGCGGCGAGGCCGACCAGCTCAAGGCGCAGGTGCGCGCCAAGGTGGGGATCGACGGCCTGGTGCGGTCGCACCCCTGAGGCCAGGGCCAAACGGGATCTTTCCCCTCTTCTTTCAATGGCGCGCGCCGCGCGCCCAGCAGGACTGGAATCGCCATGTGCGGGATCGTCGGGATCGTCGGAACCTCCGAAGTCGCGGGTGCGCTGTATGACGGCCTGACCGTGCTGCAGCATCGCGGGCAGGATGCGGCAGGCATCGCCACTGCCAATGGCACCGCGCTGCGTGTGCACAAGGGCAATGGCCTGGTGCGCGACGTGTTCGATGCCAAGACGATGGCGCTGTTGCGCGGTCGTGTCGGCATCGCCCACTGCCGCTATCCGACCGCGGGCAGCGAAGGCAGCGACGAGGCGCAGCCGTTCTACGTCAACTCGCCGTTCGGCATCGCGCTTGCGCACAACGGCAACCTGGTCAACACCGACCAGTTGCGCCAGCAGGTGTTCGAGACCGACCGCCGCAACGTCAATACCGAGTCCGACTCGGAAGTGCTGCTCAACGTGTTCGCGCACGAGCTCGACCGCGAGAAGGCATTGACCCCCGAGGCCGCGTTCCGCGCGATCGAAGGCGTCAATCGACGTGCGCGTGGCGGCTACGCGGTCGTGGCGACCGTGCTGGGTCTGGGCCTGGTCGCGTTCCGCGATCCGCACGGCATCCGTCCGCTGGTGCTCGGCCGCCGACAGAGCGAGGAGGGCACCGAGTACGCGGTGGCGTCCGAATCGGTCGCGCTCGACATCCTCGGCTTCGAGCGGCTGCGCGACGTCGAGCCCGGCGAGGGCATCGTCGTCACCGCGCGCGGCGAGTTGCACCATCGCCAGTGCGCGCCGCAGCAGGCGCACGCGCCGTGCATCTTCGAGTACGTGTATTTCGCACGCCCCGACTCGATGATCGAGAACATCTCGGTGCACAAGGCGCGCATGCGCATGGGCGTGACCCTGGGCGAGAAGATCCTGCGGCTTCGCCCCGATCACGACATCGACACCGTGATCCCGATCCCCGATACCTCGCGCGACTCCGCGCTGGAGATCGCCAACGTGCTCGGCGTGAAGTACCGCGAGGGCTTCATCAAGAACCGCTACGTCGGCCGCACCTTCATCATGCCGGGGCAGGGCGAACGCGCGAAGTCGGTCAAGCGCAAGCTCAACCCGATCCCGCTCGAATTCCGCAACCGCGTCGTGCTGCTGGTCGACGATTCGATCGTGCGCGGCACCACGTCCAAGCAGATCGTGCAGATGGCGCGCGATGCCGGCGCCAAGAAGGTCTACCTGGCCTCTGCGGCGCCGCCGGTCCGTTATCCCAACATCTACGGCATCGACATGCCGTCGGTCGACGAACTGGTCGCGCACAACCGCACTGAGGCCGAGATCGAGGCGTTCCTGGGCTGCGACTGGCTGATCTACCAGGATCTGGCCGATCTCGAGGCCGCCGTCGCCGGGCCCAAGTTCCCCGACTTGCGCTTCGACAGCTCGTGCTTCAGCGGCGAGTACGTCACCGGTATCGAGCCGGGCTATTTCGAGCGACTGCGCCAGCTGCGCTCCGACGAGGCCAAGAACAAGCGCCGCGCGTGAGCGCGGCGGTGTCCGATGCGCCCGACCTGCTGGCCGCAGCGCGCCAATGTCTGGACGCGTGTGATCCCGATACGAAGGTCGCGCTGACCCGGCACCATGCCGCGCGGCAGCGTGCCGGGCGATTGCCGCTGCCCGCCTCACCGCCGCCGCCCGAGCCGATCCGCATGCCCGGCCGGCCGCCGCGTCCGCGTCTGGTGCATCCGCGCGAATTGCCGCGGCGTGGGCTGGGCAGCGACGAGGGGCGCGCGGCGTTTGTCCATGCGATCGCGCACATCGAGCTCAACGCGATCGACCTGGCCTGGGATGCGGTCTACCGCTTCCGCGGCCTGCCCGTTGCGTTCTATGCCGACTGGGTGGCGATTGCCGACGACGAGGCCCGGCATTTCGTGCTGCTGCGCGACCGCTTGCGGGCGTTCGGCCGCGACTACGGCGATTTCGACGCGCACAACGGACTGTGGGAGATGTGCGAGAAGACCGCGCACGACGGTCTGGCGCGCATGGCGCTGGTGCCGCGCGTGCTCGAAGCCCGCGGCCTCGACGTGACCCCCGGCATGATCGTCAAGCTGCGCGCACTCGGCGACGATGCGACCGCCGACATCCTCGAGATCATCCTGCGCGAGGAGATCCCGCATGTCGCAGCCGGCAGCCGGTGGTTTCGCTGGTACTGCGCGCGCGACGGCATCGACCCCGAACCCAGATTCCGCGAACTGCTGACCGACTACGCGCGCAGCGTGCTGCATGGTCCGTTCAATCTCGACGCCCGCGCCGCCGCCGGATTCAGCGCCGAGGAGCTCGCGGCCTTGCAGGCGGTCGCGCAAGGCTAGGGCAGCACCGGCTGTCTACAGCGCCGAAAGCTCGAAGCGGCCGTCGGCGCTTGCGCGCAGCACCGAGCCCTGTTCGAACCAGTCGCCGAGGACGATGCGGCGGCAGGCGCGCTCGGCCACCTGGAGCTCGTGGATCGCGGGGCGGTGGGTGTGGCCGTGGATCATCGTGTCGATGCCGTAGCGGACGAACCATTCGGCGACCGTGGCCGGCGCGACGTCGGTGATGCTCTCCATCGTGCCGGCCTCGCGCAGCGCGGCCGCGCGGGCCTGACTGGCATTGCGCGCCTGCTGCGCGAAGGCCAGCCGCGCGGCCAGCGGCTGGGCCAGCATCTGCGCCTGCCAGCGGGGGTCGCGGGTCTGGGCACGGATCGCCTGGTACTCGACATCGTCGGTGCACAGCAGGTCGCCGTGGGTCAGCAGCACCGGGCGGTCGTACAGCAGGATCACCGCCGGGTCGGGCAGGATCCGCAGGCCCGCGCGCTGCGCCCAGGCGTCGCCGACGAGGAAGTCGCGATTGCCATGCATGAAGGCCACCGGCACGCCGGCGTCCGACAGCGCGCGCAGGCGATCGGCGACCAGCGCGCCGGCTTCGGACGGATCGTCGTCGCCGACCCACGACTCGAACAGATCACCGAGTACGTACAGCGCCTGTGCCTGTCGCGCCTCGCCGTCGAGGAACGCGGCAAACAGCTCGGTGATCGCCGGACGCGCCGGGTCGAGGTGGAGGTCGGACAGGAAGTAGGTCGTCATCGCGCCATTGTAGAAGCCCGCCCGCCCCGCGGCGCGTCCCGGCGGCGGGGGCGGCACGGGTAGAATGCGCGGTTTCCCCGTTTCGAGCGTTCCGCATGAGCTGCCGTACCCGCTTCGCGCCCAGTCCCACCGGCTATCTGCACATCGGCGGCGCCCGCACCGCGCTGTATTGCTGGCTGGAAGCGCGCCGCCGCGGCGGGCAGTTCGTGCTCCGCATCGAGGACACCGACCGCGAACGCAGCACGCAGGCCGCGATCGACGCGATCCTGGAGGCAATGGACTGGCTCGGCCTGGACTACGACGAAGGCCCGATCTACCAGACCCATCGCCTCGACCGCTATCGCGAGGTCGCCGAGCAACTCGTCGCCGACGACAAGGCCTACTACGCCTACGAGTCGAAGGACGAGCTCGATGCCATGCGCGAGGCAGCGATGGCCCGCGGCGACAAGCCGCGCTACGACGGTGCCTATCGCGAGCGCGGTGAGCCGCGGCGCGAGGACCCGAACCGGGTGATCCGCCTGAAGAATCCGCTCGAAGGCACGGTCGTCTGGGACGACAAGGTCAAGGGGCGAATCGAGATCGCCAACAGCGAGCTCGACGATCTGGTGCTGTTCCGTCCGGACGGCTACGCGACTTACAACTTCGCCGTCGTGGTCGATGACCTCGATATGGGCATCACTGATGTCGTACGCGGCGACGACCACGTCAACAACACCCCACGGCAGATCAATATCTATCGCGCGCTCGGCGCGCAGCCACCGGCGTTCTCGCACCTGCCGATGATCCTCGACGAGCAGGGTGCCAAGCTTTCCAAGCGCACCGGCGCGGCCGATGTCATGCAGTACCGCGATGCCGGCTACCTGCCGCATGCGCTGCTCAACTACCTGGTGCGGCTGGGCTGGTCGCATGGCGATCAGGAGATCTTCTCGATCGACGAGATGCGCGCGCTGTTCGACCTCAAGGACGTGAACGCCAAGGCCTCGCGTCTGGATCCGGCCAAGCTCGGCTGGCTCAACCAGCAGTACCTGAAGTCCGACGAGCCGGCCGCGGTCGCCGCGCATCTGGACTGGCACCTGCGCCGCGATGGCTACGACCTGTCGATGGGTCCCGCGCCGGCCGATGTGGTGGTCGCGCTGCGCGACCGGGTGCAGACGCTCAAGGAAATGTCCGAGCGCGCGGCGGTCTGGTACCGCCCGTTGACCGAGTACGATGACAAGGCCGTGGCCAAGCACCTCAAGGCCGACGCGCGGGCGCCGCTGACCGACGCGCGTGCGCGCCTGGTGGCGTTGCCGGACTGGACGGCCGAAGCGATTGGCGCGGCCTTGCACGAGACCGCCGAGGCGCTCGGCTTAGGCATGGGCAAGGTCGCCCAGCCGATGCGAGTGGCGATCACCGGCACCCAGGTCAGCCCCGACATCGGGCACACGGTGTATCTGGCCGGCCGCGATGAGGCCCTGCGCCGCATCGAGGCCGCGATTGCGATGACCCCCGACGCCTGAGGGCGTCGAGGCACTCATCACGAAGCTGCACGCAAGGCGAATCGCGTGCCAATGCGCGACGGGGGCCGCGCCATCGCTCCCCGCGCGCCCGACTTGAGTCCGCGTCGCGGCACCGCCATCATCTACCGATGGGACAGATCAACGCCTGCACGGATCCGCATCATCACGTTGACGACGCCGCCGGTTTCGTCCGTGCCGTCGAACGCGCCTGCAATGAGCGGGGGCTGCGGCTGACGCCGATCCGGGGCCACGTGCTGGGCCTGATCGCCAAGGCCGGCAAGCCGCTGAAGGCTTACGACCTGCTCGATCAGGTCCGTGATGGCGGGGGGCCGGGCGCCGCGGCGCCGCCGACCGTGTATCGCGCGTTGGATTTCCTGCTGGCCAACGGCTTCATCCATAAGCTGCAGTCGGTCAATGCCTTCGTCGCCTGCCACCATCCGAGCACCGCGCAGCATTCGGTGCCGTTTCTGATCTGCGACCAGTGCCACAGTGCGGTGGAACTGGAGGACGAAGCGGTGGTCGCCTCGCTCGATGCGCGTGCCCGCACGCTGGGTTTCATGCCGCAGGCGCAGACGCTGGAGGTGCACGGTCTGTGCGCCCAGTGCGTGAACGGCGGCGCCCACTGAGCCACGACGGCCGATAGGCTGCCTGCCTGCATGCGCGGGCGCGATGCAGGACTGGATGGGCTGCAGCGCGCCGACTTGATGTCCCGCCCCGGCGAGCCGGGACGGGATCTGGGCACACGGTGCCGAGTGGGTCAGGACCGCGTCAGAAGTACACGCGGATGCCGCCGGCGATCGTGCGGCCGGGGAGCGGGGCGTAGTCGCGCAATAGCGAGGTGTGCGCACGCGCTTCCTGGTCGGTCAGGTTGCGACCGTCGAGGAACAGCTCCCACTGCGTCCCGTCGGCCTCGCCGACGCGCCAGGCGACGCCGGCGTTGACCAGGGTGTAGCCCGGGCTCGGATCCTCCAGTGCGGCCACGCGATCCTGCTTCTGATAGCGCACCGCGCCGACATTCGCGCGCCAGCCGCCAAGGCTCCAGTTGAGGTCGGCACCGATGCGCGCCGGTGCGATGCGCGGCAGGTTGCCGCCGAGCGGGATGTCGGCGTGGTAGTGGTGCGCATGGTCGCCGTGGGGCACATCGAAGTGCACGTGCCGGGTCCCGCTGCCGTCCAGCTCGGCGCGCACGACATCACCGAACACACGCAGGTCGAAGTCGCCCGCGTCCGATTCGACCAGGTGGAATTTCGCCTCGGCTTCGGCGCCGCGGAACGTCGCATCGCCCTGGGTCCACAGGCGCACCGGGAAGCCCTGCTCGGCGACGCCGGTGTCGGCCAGATAGGTGTAGCGGTCGAACCGCGTCTGGTAGACCGCGGCCTTGAGCTCGACCCCGCCGGTATGCGCATGCAGGCCCACCTCCAGACGCTGCCCGCGCTCGGTGCCCAGGTCCGCATCGCCGATCTCGATCGACCGGGTGGCGATATGCGGGCCGGCGGCGAACAGTTCCTCGTTGGTGGGCGCGCGTTCGGACATGTCGGCGCCCAGGCGCAGGTCGAAGACCTCCGACAGGTGCCAGATCGCCGCGCCCGACAGGCTGCTGGCGTCGAACTTGCGCGATGTCCCTGCCGCAGGGTCGATCTCGACCCGTTCGTGGCGGCCGCCGAACTCGAGCTTCACCGGCCCGAACTCCTTCTCCTGCACGACGAACAGCCCGAGTGTGTCGGTGACGCTCGGCGGCACGAATGCCTCTTCGCCGACGGCGCCGAAATCGACGTGGCCGACCTGGAGCCCGAATGCACCACGCCAGCCGGCGATCTCGTTCTGCACCGCTTCCAGCCGGGCCTCGGTGCCCTTGTTGGTGAAGCGCGTGGCCGCCAGGCCGCCCTCGAGCTCGACGTGTTCGTAATCGTTGTAGGCCGCGCGCAGGTTCACTGCGCTCAGGAACGGCAGCGGATCGTAGATGCCGCCCTTCAGGTCGAGACGGTTCTGCACCATGTCGATGCGCACCGAGCCGTGGTCGTGGCCTTCTTCGCCGTGGTCGTGATCGTGGTCGTCATGACCATGGTCGTGGTCGTGGCCATCGTCGTCGTGCCCATGCCCATGGTCGTCCTCGGCATGCACGTGCGCGCCGTCAGGCAGCCCGTAGTTGGTGCGATAGGTGCTGACCGCGAGCCCCAGATGGCCGCGCGTGCCGAACCAGGTCGCGCCGAGCGCGCCGGCGCGCGTGCGGATCGAGCTGTTGGGCAGGCGCCCGTAGGCGTTCTCGGCCTCGTGGTCGTGATCATGGTCGTCGTGGTCGCCGTGATCGTGGTCGCCCGGCACCTGCGCGTAGCCCGGGATGTCGAAGTCGCCGGTGTTGCGGACCAGGCCGTCGACATGCAGCACCAGGTTGTCGCCGTTGACGCCGTCGAGCCGGAACATGCCGCTGCGCTCGCCATTGCCGCTGGCCGCGCGCAGTTCCGCCCGGCCGCTGACCGGCCGGTCGGGCACCGCGCGGGCGATGCGGCCGTCGACGACATTGACCGCGCCGCCGACCGCGCCGCTGCCGTAGAGCAGGTTGGCCGGCCCCTTGAGCACCTCGATCTGGTCGGCGAGGAAGGGCTCGATGCTGACCGCATGGTCGGCGCTGACGGTCGAGGCATCCATGCTGCCGATGCCGCCGGACAGGATCTGCACGCGCGGGCCTTCCTGGCCGCGGATGATCGGGCGGCCGACACCGGTGCCGAAGAAGCCGCTCTGCACGCCGGGCAGGGCGGACACGGTGTCGCCCAGGTTGCCGGCCTTGCGGTCGTCCAGCGCGTCGCCATACAACACTTCAATGGGGTGCGCGAGATCCTCGGCGTCGCCGCCGAGCGGGGTTGCGGTGACCTGGACACGGTCAAGCGTGGTCGGGTGGGCATGGGTCTGGTTCTGCGCGAACGCCGCGGTGGCGGGCAGCAACAGGGCGATCGCGACGGTCAGACGGGCGCGGCGGGGCAGGCGGGGCGAGATGGGGAGGTCGTTCATGCGGATGGGGTACACTGGTGGCCAAGACACGGATGTTATAATGTTACATCGTCCTTCGTATCCCCCAAAAGACATGCCTGCACACGATTCCGCCCTGCGACGGGCCGACCGCGTCGGTTTCGCTGCCTCGTTCCTCTGCGCAATCCATTGCGCCTTGTTGCCGCTGGCGCTTGCGTTGCTGCCTGCGCTGGGTTTGAACCTGGGCGGCTGGGTGGACATCGACCAGGCGTTCGTCGTGTTCGCGACGCTGCTGGGCCTGACCACGCTGACACTGGGGTATCGCCGGCATCGCGTGTTCCGCGCCTGGTTCCTGCTGCTGCCGGGCCTGGCGCTGGTGTGGGCGGGTGCGTTCACCCACCTGCACGACCACACGTTCACCCATGCGGTGGTGATGACGATCGGTGGGCTGCTGCTGGCCGGCGCGCACCTGCTGAACCTGCGGCTGACCCATCTTCACGGCGCGCGCTGACGCGTCGCCGCAGCGTCGGCCGCGTGCTAGAATCCGCGGTCTTGTGCGCCCGTCGGGCGCACATTCGCGTCTACCGCATTCAATACTCGCAGGACATCAGGAGCAGATTCATGGGCAAGGGCGATCGCAGAACCCTCAAGGGCAAGCGCTACAACGCGAGCTACGGCAATTCCCGTTCGAAGGGCGTCGTCAAGGCCGCTGGCACCGCGACCGCACCGGTCGCGAAGAAGACCGGCACCAAGACCGTGGCCAAGGCCCCGGCCAAGAAGGCCGTCGCCAAGAAGGCCTCCTGACGTCGGGCCCCAGGTCCGGCGCTTGGCGCCCGGACCGGGCCGACTGCAGGACGCGACCGGCGGCGACGCCGGTCATGCCGAAAGCCCCGCCCAGGCGGGGCTTTCGCGTGTCACGGGCCGGGCTGCCGCTTCAGCGGCCGGCGCCGGCCTCGACCTCGGTCCAGACCCGCAGCAGGTTGCCGCCGAGGATCTTGCGGATGTCGGCGTCGGTATAGCCGCGCGCCTGTAGGCCGGCCACGAGGTTGGGGAAGTCGGACACGTCGCGCAGGCCCTGCGCCAGCGCACCGTCTACGCCATCGAAGTCCGAGCCCAGGCCCACATGGTCGACGCCGAGCAGGCGTACGCCATGGTCGATCTGCTGCAGCACAGATTCGAGCGGCGTCTGGCGCGTGGGATGCGCGGCGGCCCAGTCGTGCTGGAACTGGGCGGCATCGAGCGCCGGTTGTCCGGCAGCGACGCGCTTGGCGTTGTCCGCGTCGAAGGCCGCGACCGCATCGAACCAGGCCTGGGTGTCGGCGGCGGTCTGCGCATCGACGAACGCGGTGCCGAACGGGATCTGTACCACACCGCCCTTGGCGGCGATGGCGCGGGCGAGCGCATCGCTGATGTTGCGCTCGAAGCCCGGCGTGAAGTGCCGGAATGCCGAGTGGCTGGCGATCACCGGCACCGTGCTCAGCGCGATCGCCTGCTCGGCCGCCGCGTCGGAGACATGCGAGACATCGACCATGATCCCGAGCCGGTTCATCTCGGCGACGACTTGGCGCCCGAATGGGCTCAGCCCGTTCCAGCGGCGCGCTTTGCCGTAGGACGAATCGGCGACCCGGTTGGCCGCACTGTGCGCGAGCGTGATGTAGCGCACGCCGCGGTCGAAGAAGGTCGTGAGCTGCGCCAGGTCGTCGCCGATCGGCGCGGCGTTCTCCATCCCCAACGGCAGCAGCACGCGTTGGCTGCCGTCCGCTGCGGTGCGCAGGCGGTCGACATCGCGGGGCGAGCGCAGGATCGCGAAGCGGTCGGGATGGCGCGCGGTCAGTGCCTCGACCGCGTCGATCTGCCGGTGGGCGATCTCGCGTGCGGTGCCGGCAGCGTCCTGCCCGGCCGAGGTATAGATCGACATGAAGGCCACATCCAGACCGCCGGCGCGTGCGCGTGGGTAGTCGAACTCGCGGTCGGGCGCGGCCTCGCCGAGGTCGGCCCAGCGCTCGAGCAGCACACCGGGTGCGTCGATGTGGGTGTCGACGATGATCGCGTCCTGGGCCAGCCGGCGTGCGGCCTCATCGGCCTGGGCATGCGCCTGGGCAGCGGCCACGGTCAGCAGCGGGGCCAGGGCGAGGGCGAGTGGAAGCAGGCGCATACGGATGGGTCCTTGAGGTGGGTCAGGGCAGACGGCGGCCGGCGGCGAAGGCCATCTCGAGCATCGGGCCGCCGAGCCAATAGACGAGTTCGGCTGGCTGCGCGAGGCGCCAGCAGGCGAAGTCTGCGCGCAGGCCCGGCACCAGGCGTCCGCGATCGGACAGTCCCAGCGCACGCGCCGCGTGCACGGTCGCCCCGCGCAGGGCTTCTTCGGGGGTGAGCCGGAAGTGGGTGACCGCCAACTGCATGGCCTGGCGCAGCGACAGCAGCGGCGAGGTGCCGGGATTGCAGTCGGTCGCCACGGCCATCGGCACGCCGGCGGCGCGGAATGCATCGAGCGGCGGCAGCCGGGTTTCGCGCAGCACGTGGAACGCGCCGGGCAACAGCACCGCGACCGTGCCGGCAGCCGCCATCGCCTCGACGCCGGCCTGCGAGGTGTGCTCGACATGGTCGGCCGACAGACCGCCGAACGCGGCCACCAGCGCGGCGCCGTCGCCGTCGCTGAGCTGGTCGGCGTGCAGTTTGACCGGCACGCCGAGCGCGCGCGCGACCTCGAACACCCGGCGCGTCTGCGCCGCATCGAAGGCGATGCGCTCGGCGAACGCATCGACCGCGTCCACCAGGCCCTCCTGGTGCAGGCGCGGCAGCCACGCGCAGACCGCGTCGATGTAGGCGTCGCCGCGCCCGGCGTACTCAGGCGGCAGGGCATGCGCGCCGAGGAACGTCGTGCGTACGGTGATGCCCAGCGCCTGGCCGATGCGCCGGGCGGCGCGCAGCATCTTGCGTTCGTGGTCGAAGTCCAGGCCATAGCCCGACTTGATCTCCAGCGTCGTTGCGCCGTCGGCGAGCAGCGCACGCGCACGCGGCAACGACTGCACGAGCAGCGCATCCTCGTCGGCGGCGCGGGTTGCGCGCACGGTGGAGACGATGCCCCCGCCGCTGCGCGCGATGGCTTCGTAACTCACGCCCTGCAGCCGTTGCTCGAACTCCGCAGCGCGGTCGCCGCCGAACACCAGGTGGGTGTGGCAGTCGACGAGCCCCGGGGTCAGCAGGCCCTCGGCCTCGATCACCCGCTCGGCCAACTGCGCCGCCGGCGCGGGCAGCGCGGCGCGCGGGCCGACGTGCACGATCGTGCCGTCGTGCCAACCCAGCGCGCCGTCCTCGATCAACCCATAGCCGGCGTCGTCGGCCAGCGTGACCAGCGTCGGCCCGACGATCAGCCCATCCCAGCGTTCAGTCGCCCCCATCGTCGCCTCCGTCGTTGTCGTCGCGCCCGTCGAAGCCATCGCCGTTGTCCAAGCCGCCACCGCCGCGTTGCTTGTGGCGCCGGGCGCGCCTGCGCGACCACCACGAGAACGTGCCGTATGCGGCGAGCACCCGCAGCAGAACACCCCACGCGTCGGGCACGCGATGCTCCCCCCGGGCAGACAGGCTAGCCTAGCGCACTCGCTTCCGGAGTCGCCCCGATGTCACACCTTCCGCCGGTCCCGATCCAGCGCACGTCCGCAGGCTGGCGCCTGCCGGGCATCGCCAATCTGCACTCGCATGCGTTCCAGCGCGCGATGGCGGGCCTGGCCGAGGTCCAGACCGATCCGGCCGATTCGTTCTGGACCTGGCGCGAGACGATGTACCGGATGGCCGCGCGCTTCGATCCCGACACACTGCGCGCAGTCGCCACCCAGCTCTACGTGGAGATGCTCGAAGCCGGCTATACCACGGTCTGCGAGTTCCACTATGTGCACCATGCGCCCGACGGCCGACCGTATGCGCCGGCATCGGCGATGGCCGATGCGCTGATCGAGGCGGCCGAGACGACCGGCATCCGGCTGACACTGTTGCCGGTGCTGTACATGACGGGCGGTTTCGACGGGCGGCCGCTGGGTCCGCGTCAGCAGCGCTTCGGCCACGATGTCGATGGCTATCTGCGGTTGTTCGCCGATCTGCATGCACGCCAGGGCGCGGGCCTGCGCGTGGGCTGCGCGCTGCACAGCCTGCGTGCGGTCCCGCGCGATGCGATGACGGCGGTGCTGGCGGCACTACCGCCGGAGGCGCGCGTGCACATCCATATCGCCGAGCAGACCGCCGAGGTCGACGACTGCATCGCGGTGCGCGGGGCGCGTCCTGTGGCCTGGCTGCTCGACCATGCGCCAGTCGATGCACGCTGGACGCTGGTCCATGCGACCCACCTGGACGCGGACGAGATCGCCGGCATCGCGCGCAGCGGTGCGACCGTCGCGCTGTGTCCGACGACCGAGGCCAATCTCGGCGACGGCCTGTTCCCGCTGCGCGCCTATTTCGATGCGGGCGGTGCCTGGGGCATCGGTTCGGACTCCCATATCTCGGTGTCGCCGGTCGAGGAACTGCGTTGGCTGGAGTATGGCCAGCGCCTGGTCGGGCGTCGGCGCAACATCGCGGTCGGGCCGGCCTCGGCAAGCGTCGGTGCGACCCTGCTCGCCGGCGTGGCCGCCAGCGCCTCGTCCGCGACCGGGTTCGCGCAGCGCGACGATGCCGTCGTGCTCGATGCCGATACGCCGCTGCTCGCCGGTGCGACGCCGGCCGACGTCGCCGATCGCTGGCTGTTTGCCGGCAACCGGCCGCTGGTACGCGAGGTCGAGGTCGCCGGTCAGCGGCTGGTCGTCGACGGACGCCACCGGCTGCATGCGCAAGCGGCGCAGGGTTACGCCGAAGCGATGCGCCGGCTGCTGGCGCAGTGACAGCGAGGTGCCGCCTCGCAGCTTGATTCAGGTCAACGCGGGGCGCTGGCCGGCGTCGGTATCCTGCCGGCATTGTTCGTTGCTGGAGTTGTGCGCATGCAGGTCGATATCGCCATCGTCGGAGCCGGGCCGGCCGGCTTGTGCTTCGCCCGCGCGCTGGCCGGTACGGGGCTGAAGATCGCGCTGATCGAGCGCCAGTCGCGCGAGGCGATCGCCAAGCCTGCATTCGATGGCCGCGAGATCGCGTTGACCCATGGCTCCCGCCGGATCATGGAGACCCTGGGGCTGTGGGCCCGGCTCGATCCGGCGCAGATCTTCGACCTGCGCGATGCCCGCATCCTCAACGGCGACGCCGACACCGGCCTGACGATCACTGCCGGCGACGGCAACGGCCGCCAGCTCGGCTGGCTGGTGCCCAATCACCAGATCCGGCAGGCGGCGTTCGATGCGGTCGACGGCCTGGCGAATGTGGAATTGATCTGCGACACCGCGGTGCGCGGCGTCACCCACCGCAGCGACAGCGTCGAGCTCGCCCTCGATGGCGGCAAGACCGTGGCGGCGCGCCTGCTGGTCGCCGCCGACAGCCGGTTCTCGGACGTGCGCCGCATGCTCGGCATCGGCGCGCGCATGCGCGACTTCGGCAAGCGCATGCTGGTGTGCCGCGTCGCGCACGAACGCCCGCACGACCACGTTGCCTGGGAATGGTTCGGGCATGGCCAGACGATGGCGCTGCTGCCGCTCGATGCGGGCAAGGCGTCGGTGGTGCTGACCCTGCCGCCGGAGGCGATGGCGCAGGTCGAAGCGATGGACGATGCCGCGTTCGCGGCCGACATCCAGCGCCGGTTCCTCGACCGGCTGGGCACGATGACCACGGTCGGCACGCGCCATGTCTATCCGCTGGTCGGCGTTTATGCCGATCGCTTCGTCGCCGAGCGCGCGGCGTTGATCGGCGATGCCGCCGTCGGCATGCATCCGGTCACCGCGCACGGCTTCAACCTCGGCCTGCAGGGCGCCGAACGCCTGGCCGACGGTATCCGCCGGGCGCAGGACGCCGGGCGCGACATCGCCGGACGCGCGGTGCTCGCACGCTTCCAGCGCCAGCATCGGGTGGCGACGTGGCCACTGTTCGCCGCGACCGGCATCGTCGCCAGCCTCTACACCGACGACCGCGCGCCGGCGCGCCTGGTCCGCAGCGCCACGCTGCGCATCGCGCAGCAGCTCACCCCGTTCCGGCGTCTGATTGCCGCGCACCTCACCCAGGAACGGCCGGCGCTGCGCTGAGACGCGTGCGGCCGCGGGCCCGCGATCGTCGCGCGCAGCGCTGGGTCGATTCCAGGCAGGCCGGTTACGCGGCCGGCGCTGTCGCTTGCGCGGCGAACAGACCTTCGGCGGTCGGTAGCGCACCTTCGAGCTCGAGCAGGAACTGTTTCGTCGGCACGCCGCCGGCGAAGCCGGTCAGCGCACCACTGGCGCCGATCACCCGGTGGCAGGGCACGACGATCGGGATCGGATTGCGCCCGTTCGCGGCGCCGACCGCACGACTGGCGGTCGGCCGGCCGAGCTCGCGTGCCAGTCCCACGTAGCTGGTCGTGGTGCCGTAGGGGATGCGCGCGAGCGCCTGCCAGACCTCGCGCTGGAACGCGGTGCCGTCGGCGGCCAGCGGCAGATCGAAGCGCCGCAGCCGCCTGGCGAAGTAGGCGCGCAGTTGTGCCGCCGTCTCGCGCAGCAGCGCGTGGTCGCCGGCCTGCCAGTGCGCGCGCCCGCGCAGCGGCGGCCGTGATTGCGGGAAGTCGATCGCGTGCAGGCCGGCATCGGAGGCGGCGAGCTGCAACGGACCGATCGGGGTGTCGAGCACGGTGGTGAAGACGGGCGGGATGGTCATCGGGGGCTCCGGGAGCGGGTGGCGGCGGGCGGGGCCGACAGCGCGGCATCGCGCCACAGGTGGAAGACCGCGTAGCCGCGCCAGGGCCGCCAGGCCTGTGCGCGTGCCTGCAGTGCGCGCGCGTCGAGCCGGCTGCCATCGGTGGGTACGGCCTTCTGCAGCACGAGATCCTGTGCGGGAAACGCGTCGGGATGGCCGAGCGCGCGCAGCGCGATGTACTGCGCCGTCCAGGGGCCGATACCGGGCAGCGCAGTCCAGCGGGCGACGGTCTCGTCGAGCGTGCGCGCCGGGTCGAAATCCACGCGGCCGTCGAGCAGCGCCGCGGCGATCGCGCGGATCGTCGCGATGCGGCTGCCGATCAGGCCGAGGCCGTCGAAATCGCCATCGACCAGTGCCTCGGGCGTCGGGAACAGATGGGCGAATCCCTGGGCGGCCAGCATCTCGGGCAGGGGGTGGCCGAAGCGCTGCGACAGCCGTGCGGTCAGCGTGCGCGCGGCGGCCACGCTGACCTGCTGGCCGATCACCGAACGGACCGCGATCTCGAACCCGTCCCAGCCGCTGGGCAGGCGCAGGCCCGGCCGGGCGCGCAGCAGCGGCGCCAGCCGGGGATCCTGCGCCAGGTGCGCGGCGATTGCAGTCGGCTCGGCATCGAGATCGAACATCCGCCGCACGCGCCGCACGGTGTCCTGCAGCCGCGTCGGCGCGATGCCGTGCAGTTCGAGCCGCAAGGCATGCGCCGGGCCGGCCGCCGTGGCCGGCCAGTGCGACACGCGCAGCCAACCTGCCGCCGCCGCGTCGCCGACGACCCGGGTGTAGCGGGCCTCGTCGATGCGCTCGATGCCGGGCAGCGCGCGGCTGCGCAGGAAGTCCAGCATCGCGGCGAAGTTGTACGGCGGCCGGTAGCCGAGCCGGAGCACCAGTCCGTCGCTCGCAGCGGCCACCCCGGGCTGCCGGCGCAGATCGCGCGGCGCCATGCGATAGGCCTCGCGGAATGCGGTGTTGAACCGGCGCAGGCTGGCAAAGCCGGCGGCCAGCGCGACTTCGGTGACCGGCAAGGCGGTCTCGGTCAGTAGTTGCTTGGCGAACAGCAGACGGCGCGTGCCGCGTACGCCGATCGGCGCTGCGCCCAGGCGCTCGACGAACAACCGCCGTAACTGGCGTTCGCCCAGGTGCAACTGCGCCGCCAGCGCCGCCAGCGGCGCGTCGTCGAGCACGCCGCGATCGATCAGCGCCAGTGCGCGCGCCACGACATCGTCGCCGCGGTGCCAATGCCCGTCGCCTGGTGCCAGTTCCGGGCGGCAGCGCAGACAGGGCCGGAAGCCATCGGCCTGGGCCGCGGCCGCATTGGCGTAATAGGTCACGTTCTCGGCCCGCGGCGGCGGCGCCGGACACACCGGGCGGCAGTAGATGCCGGTGGTGCGCACCGCGGTGAAGAACACCCCGTCGAAGCGCGCGTCGCGGCTCAGGCGCGCCTGTTCGCAGACGGCGGGATCGGGCAGGGGGGGAGGCGACGACATGCCCGCAGGCTAGCACTGCGCCCGACGCAGAACTGGCCGTTTTCGGACACGAATGTGGGGCGCGCGGCCCGCCCCAGCAGGAGGCGCCGCCGCCGCGTTCAGCGGGGATTGCCGGGCCGCAGCGCGGGCAGCAATGTCGCGGCGTTGCCATCGTGATCGGCCGGTGCCACGCCGATCAGCCGGGCCAACAACGGGTAGACGTCGACGTTGTCGAAGCCGTCCAGGACGACGCCGTCGCCGAATGCCGGGCCGTGCGCGATGAACACCGCGCGCATCGACGGCAGCGCCGGATCGAAGCCATGCGAGCCACGTGGCCCGGCATCGCGCGTGGCGACGGTCTCGCGCGGCAGCGCGTCCCAGCCCTCGTGCATCTGGCAGACGATGGGCGGCACGCGCGGATGGCGGCCGTAGGCCCAGCGCGCCGGCAACGCCTCCTTGCGCCAGCAGTCGTAGCGCGGGTGCACGCCGAGCAGGCGCGCGGCGACCGCGGCCTCGTGACCGGGAAGGGGCGCGATGCCCACGACCTGGCCGACCGAGACCACGCGCGCCTCCTCGGGCGCCACCATGTCCTCGACCGCGATGACGTGACCGGGCGCGACCTCGGCCATGCCGTGGTCGGAGACGACGACGATGTTCGTGCGATCGAACACGCCGTGCGCGCGCAGGCCGGCGACGAGCCGGCCGATCGCTGCGTCGACCTGGCGCAACGCCGCATGCGTCTGCGGGGCGTTGGGGCCGTCGTGGTGGCCGGCCGAGTCCACATGCTCGAAGTACAGCGTCGCCAGCCGTGGGCGGGTGGCATCGGGTTCGGACAGCCAACCGAGCACCGTGTCCACGCGCGTGTCGAGCGGGCGGGCCTTGTCGAACGGCAGCCAGCGTGTCGGTCGCACGCCACGTACCGGCGCCTCGCTGCCGGGCCACGACAGCGTGGCGGTCGCCAGCCCGGCGTTCTCGGCGGTCACCCACAGCGGCTCGCCCTCGTTCCACCAGGCCGCGTTCTCGACGGCGGTGCGGTCGGACAGCTTGAAGTCGCCCAACACGGCGTCATGCATCGAGTTGTGCACGATGCCATGGCGGTCGGGGCGCAGCCCGGTCACCAGCGTGTAATGGTTGGGGAAGGTCAGCGACGGATATGACGGCCGCATCCAGCCATGCACACCGCCGCGCGCGAGCGTGTCGAGATGCGGCGTCTCACCGCGCCCCAGATAGTCGGGGCGCACGCCGTCGAGCGAAATCAGCAGCAGCGTGGGCCGCGGATCTGCGGCAGCGGGCGACGCGGCGCGGGTCGCGCAGCCCACCAGCACGAGCACGCTGCAAAGCACCACGGAGACAAGAACAGACGGCGCCATCCGGCGCGCAAGCGCAACATCGATCATCCCCACAGGATACCGAGCCCAGATGACAGCCCAAAGCCAGAACCGGGGTCAGAGTGCAATTTCAGTGGGCACGCACTGGGATCCCGTTGGCTGGGAAATTGCACTCTGACTCCGGTTTTCGTGTTTCGGGGAAACTGAACGTTCAGCGGACGCAGACCACGCGGTGGGGCGGGGCGCGTATCGTGCGCAACAGGATCAGCAACCGGGAGTGCGCGATGAACAGCAAATGGTGGATGGCGGCGCTGTGCGCCGGTCTGGCGCTTGGTGCGGTGTCGCATGGCGCCCTGGCGCAGCAGCAGGAGGAAGAGGAAGAAGCGATGCGCGAGCGCGGTCAGCGTGCCAGCCCGTCGGATCGTTTCTGCGTGCGTGAGACCGGCTCGCGCGTGACCGCGGCGCGCAATGCGCGCTCCAAGCGCGCCGAGCAGGAATGCGTCGACGGTGGCGGTCGGGTCTATACGCGCAGCGACATCGAGCGCACCGGCTCGGTGGACGTCAAGGATGCCCTGCGCCGGCTGGACCCGTCGGTGTTCTGAGCGCCATCCAAGTGCGTGATCGCGAAACGCCCGGCATGTCCGGGCGTTTCCCTGTCCGGGCTCAGCAGGCGTCGGCCTGACCGGTCGTCCAGCGCAGCCCCTGCAGCAGATGCGCGCCGAATACCGGGTCGGCGTACAGCGCCGGGTCGTGGCCAAGCCCGGTGTACCAGGCGCGGCCACCGGCGCGCGTGTGACACCACGCGATGGGGTGGTCGTCGCCCATACCACCGCTCGCATGCGAGTGCGGGTCGATGGATGCAATCACCCGCACGTCCGCACGGGGATTGCGGCGGTAATCGTAGATCTCATCGACGACCTGCCAGTCGCGCAGGCCCAGGGGCGCAGGCGTCTGCTCGAACACCACGCGCACCGCCTGCAGTCCCTCGGGGTGGCGCGCGAACCAGGCGCCGACCAGGTCGCCGTACCACGGCCAGGTGTAGCCGCTGTCGGCGGCGGCATGGATGCCGAGGTAGCCGCCGCCGTGGCCGACATAGCGTTCGAAGGCCGCCTGCTGGTCCGCATCGAGCACCTCGCCCGTGGTGTGCGCGAACACGACTGCGCGGTAGCCGGCCAGCGTCGCGTCATCGAAATGCATCGGGTCCTCGCTCGCCTCGATCTCGACGCCGGCCTGCGCGCCGAGTGCGCGCAGGGTCGCGATCGTCGTGGGGATCGCCTCGTGGCGATAGCCCGCAGTGCGGGTGAACACCAGCACGCGCGGGACGTCGGTCTTGGCGGGAGACGCCGCGGGGGCAGGCAAGGGCGACGCGTCGACGGTGGTGGACGCAGCAAGCACGGCGGCGATGGCGAGCGAGACGGGGCGCATGCGCGCGAGCATAGCGGCCGACGGCCGCGGCGTTCACGCCGCAGCGCGTCAGGCCGTCCGGTGTGCCGGTGCGATAATCGCGCCATCGCCCTATCGAGTGCCGCCATGACCGACGCCTCGCGCCACGACCCCTCCCGCACGATCCGCGCGCCCCGCGGCAGCGCCCTGACCTGCCGTTCGTGGCTGACCGAAGCGCCGTTCCGCATGCTGCAGAACAATCTCGATCCCGAGGTCGCCGAACGCCCGGAGGATCTTGTGGTCTACGGCGGCATCGGCCGTGCCGCGCGCGACTGGGCCTGCTTCGATGCGATTCTCGAGACGCTCAAGACGCTCGAGGACGACCAGACCCTGCTGGTGCAGTCGGGCAAGCCGGTCGGTGTGTTCCGCACCCATGTCGATGCGCCGCGCGTGCTGATCGCCAATTCCAATCTCGTGCCGCACTGGGCGACGTGGGAACACTTCCACGAACTCGACCGCAAGGGCCTGGCGATGTACGGCCAGATGACCGCCGGCAGCTGGATCTACATCGGCAGCCAGGGCATCGTGCAGGGCACGTACGAGACCTTCGTCGAGATGGGCCGCCAGCACTACGGCGGCGACCTGACCGGCAGGTGGATCCTGACCGCGGGCCTGGGCGGCATGGGCGGGGCGCAGCCGCTGGCTGCGAGCTTGGCCGGCGCGTGCTCGCTGACGATCGAGTGCCAGCAGAGCCGGATCGACTTCCGACTCAAGACCCGCTACGTCGACGAGCAGGCCACCGACCTCGACGACGCGCTGGCGCGCATCGCGCGCTATACCCAGGCAGGCGAGGCGAAATCGATCGCGCTGCTCGGCAATGCCGCCGAGGTCCTGCCCGAACTGGTGCGGCGCGGCGTGCGTCCAGATTGCGTGACCGACCAGACCAGTGCGCACGACCCGGTGCACGGCTATCTGCCGATCGGCTGGACGGTCGAGCGCTGGATGGCTGAGCAGGCCGCCCATCCCGACGCGGTGCGCGACGCGGCCAAGGCCTCCATGCGCGTCCATGTCGAGGCGATGCTGGCCTTCCACGCGCAGGGCATCCCGACCGTCGACTACGGCAACAACATCCGTCAGATGGCCAAGGACGAGGGGCTGGACAACGCCTTCGATTTCCCCGGCTTCGTGCCGGCCTACGTGCGTCCGCTGTTCTGCCGCGGGATCGGCCCGTTCCGCTGGGTCGCGCTGAGCGGCGATCCGGAGGACATCGCCAGGACCGACGCCAAGGTCAAGGCGTTGATCCCCGACGACCCGCACCTGCATCGCTGGCTGGACATGGCCGCCGAGCGCATCGCCTTCCAGGGCCTGCCGGCGCGAATCTGCTGGGTCGGGCTGGGCCTGCGCCACAAGCTGGGCCTGGCGTTCAACGAGATGGTGCGCAATGGCGAACTCAAGGCGCCGATCGTGATCGGCCGCGATCACCTCGATTCGGGCTCGGTGGCCTCCCCGAACCGCGAGACCGAGGCGATGCGCGATGGCAGCGACGCGGTCAGCGACTGGCCGCTGCTCAATGCGATGCTCAACGTCGCCGGCGGCGCGACCTGGGTGTCGCTGCACCACGGCGGCGGCGTCGGTATGGGCTACTCGCAGCATTCGGGTGTGGTGATCGTCTGCGACGGCAGCGAGGCCGCCGACCGGCGCATCGAGCGCGTGCTGTGGAACGACCCGGCGACCGGCGTGATGCGGCATGCGGATGCCGGCTACGCCATCGCCGCCGATTGCGCGAAGGCGCAGGGTCTCGATCTGCCGATGCTCGGCTGACTGTGGCCCCCTGACGCGCGGCGCGCGCGGTCGGGCAGGGGCTGCGCCCGGATGGAAGGAAGCATGCGCCGGGCGTATCGTGCGTGCGGCGGCTCTGAACACCAGGTCAGAGGCAAGGTCCGACAATGGGGAGCGCGGCAATGAAGCGAATCGAGTGTCTGGCCGCATGCGCGGTGTGGCTCGTGGGCGTGGTGCCGGTGGCCCTGGCGGCGCCGGTCGAACGCGGGACGGTCGTGCAGGTCTGCAATGCCGCCAGCCCCTACACCCACCTGCGCGACGGGCCGAGCGCACGCCAGTATCCGGCGACGGCACGGATGCCCAACGGGCAACGCCTGCGCGTCGAGGACACCACCACCACGCCGGAGGGGTATGGCTACCATCGCGTGAGTCTGCTGGACGCGCGCGGCGGCACGTTGCGCAGCGGCTATGTGCACGATCAGACGGTGCGTGCGCGATGTGACCTGCCGACAGCGCCGGATGCGGCGCTCGCGCGCCTCGCAGCCGCCCTGGCAGCCGACAATCCCGGCATCGCCGCCGCCGACATCATGGCGGTCAATGCCGGCTTCGACGGCAAGACGCTGGATCTGATGCAGCTGCCGCAGTTGCACGATCTGTCCGCGCTGGCGGCCCTGGACGGACTCGAGTCGATCGACCTCAGCCGGTCCGGCGTGGTCGATGTCGCGCCGCTGGCGGGCCTGCGCTCGCTCAAGACCCTCAGTCTGTACGAGACCGCGGTGCACGACATCGCGCCGCTCTCGGCGCTGCGCACCCTGGAAACGCTCAACCTCCATGGCACGCGGATCGGCGACCTGGACGCGCTGTCGGGTCTGCCCGCGCTGCGCACGCTGTACCTGACGAGCAGTCTGGTGCGCGACATCTCCGCACTCGGCACATTGCCCGATCTGCGGGTGCTGACGCTGTCGGAGACCGAAGTCCAGGATCTCTCGCCGATTGCCGCGCTCGGCGAACTGCGCCTGCTCAACCTCGCCAGCGCAGGTGTGCGCGATATCGGGTTCCTGCGCGGCAAGCCCGTGCTCAGGACGCTGGATCTGGGGAACAACGCGATCGATGACCTGTCGCCGATCGCTGGACTTCCCGCGCTCGAAAGCGCTTTGCTCAACAGCAATCCGTTTACTGACATCGCGCCGTTGGCGCGGCTCACGACGCTCAAGGTCTTGTCGCTGGCCAACAGCCAGGTCGTGGATTACCGGCCGCTGGCCGGACTGACGGGGCTGACCGAACTCGGGCTTGCCGGCAGCACGATCGCCGACCTGACGCCGCTGGCCGGCCTGCGGCAGCTCGAATGGCTGGCGCTGGGGTCGACCCGGGTCGCGCGCATCGATGTCGTCGCCGGGATGCCGGCCCTGCGGCTGTTGCATCTGCACGATACCCAGGTCGCCGCGCTCACGCCGGTCGCGGGCCTGCGCCGGCTCGAACGGCTGTCGCTGAGCAATGCACCGGTGCAGGACATCTCGGCGCTGACCGACCATGCCCACCTCATCGACCTGGGCCTGCGCGGAACGTCGGTGACCGACTTCTCGGTGATCGCGGAATTGACCGCGCTCCAGACCCTGGACCTGGCCGACACCACGTTCGACGACATGGCCGCGCTCGCCCCGTTGCGGCTGCTCGAAACGCTGGACCTGTCACGGACCCCCGTCGACGATGTCTCGGTGCTGGCCGGGCTGCCCAGCCTGCGCTGGCTGACGATGGAGGAGACGCGGGTGCGCGATGTGTCGCCGCTGCGCGCGATGCACGGCCTGCGCACATTGCGACTGGCGAAGTCGCCGGTCGAGGATGTCGGGGTGCTGACACCGCTGGTGGATGCAGGACTCGACCTGCGGACGAAGTAGCCAGCGCCATCTGGGAGCGCCAGGCGGCGGGAGGCGGGCTGGCCGGGGCTTGCAATGCGATCGGTGCATCGCCAGCTTGTGGAAGGTCGATCTCCATCGGAGCATGCCGTGTCCTCGTTTGATCTGCGTCCGCCCAGCGCCGCCGAGCGCACCGCCCTGGAAGCGGGCCTGTCCGCCGACGAGCGTCGCGTGCTGCTGCAACACGGCACCGAAGCGCCGTTCTGCGGCGTGTTTCTCGACAACAAGCGCGAAGGCACCTATTGCTGCCGGCTGTGCGGCCTGCCGCTGTTCCGCTCCAGCGCCAAGTTCGACTCGGGTACCGGCTGGCCCAGCTTCTTCGCGCCGATCGACGAAGCGCATATCGGCCGCATCCGCGACACCAGCCACGGCATGATCCGGGTCGAGGAGGTCTGCGCGCGCTGCGGTAGCCACCTGGGTCACGTGTTCCCCGACGGACCGCCGCCGACCTATGAGCGGCACTGCCTCAACTCGGTATCGCTGTCGTTCGTCGCGACCGGCGCGCCGCTGCCCGACCCGCTGGCGCGCGGCGGTGCGGAGGCAGCGCCGGCCTGATCGCCCACGTGTAGGCGAGGGCGGCTGCCGCCAGATCACGCGATTGCGTGGTCCACGGACGCGTCGCGTTTGCCGACATGGTCTTGCGGTCCGCGTTCCTATACTCGCCCGCCCCGACTCGGCGAGCCTGCCCCATGCGTGTGTCCAGCGATCCTGCGTCTTCCGCCGCGCCCAGCGCGACCCGTCCCGCCAGCCTGCGCCGGTCGGTGTCGAACACGCTCAAGGGCTCGGCCGGCAATCTTGTCGAATGGTTCGACGTCTACGTCTACTCGGTGTTCGCGGCGTACTTCGAGTCGCAGTTCTTCTCACCCGAGGACAAGAACGCCACGCTCTACGTCTGGGGCATCTTTGCGATGACCTTCCTGATGCGCCCGATCGGCGCTTGGTACTTCGGCCGCTTCGCCGACCGTTACGGCCGGCGCCTGGCGCTGACGGTTTCGGTGTCGATGATGGCGGGCTGTTCGTTCGTCATCGCGATCACCCCGACCGTCGCCACGATCGGCATCGCCGCGCCCATCATCCTGCTGCTTGCGCGTCTGGTGCAGGGCTTCGCGACAGGCGGCGAGTACGGCGCCAGCGCGACCTACATGTCCGAGGCCGCGATTCCCGGCCGCCGCGGTTTCCTGTCCTCGTTCCACTACGTGACCCTGGTCGGCGGCCATGTGCTGGCGCAGGCCACGTTGCTGGCGATGCTGTTGCTGCTCGACACCTCGCAGATCTCCGAGTGGGGCTGGCGCCTGGCCTTCGCGCTGGGCGGCGTCGCGGCGATCGTGGTGTTCTGGCTGCGGCGCACGATGGACGAGTCGCTGGAGACCGAATCGATCGAGGCCGCCAAGACCGGCGGCGCGCGCGCCTCGGGGTCGCTGCGCGAGTTGTTCGTCAACCAGTGGCGTCCGCTGCTGCTGTGCTTCTTGATCACCGCCGGCGGCACGATCGCGTTCTACACGTATTCGGTCAACGGCCCGAAGATGATCCAAAGCGCGTTCGCCGGCGGCGATGCGATCACCGGCACCTGGATCAACCTGGCCCTGCTGGCCTTCCTGATGGTGCTCCAGCCGGTCGGCGGCTGGCTGTCGGATAGCATCGGTCGCAAGTCGCTGCTGGTGTTCTTCGGCATCGGTGGGGTGCTCTACACCGGCTACATGGTGACCGCGCTGCCGCAGCAGACCGATGCGCTGTCGGCGTTCCTGATCCTGGGCGTCGGCTTCGTGATCCTGACTGGCTATACGTCGATCAACGCGGTGGTGAAGGCCGAACTGTTCCCCATCCACGTGCGTGCGCTGGGGGTCGGCCTGGGTTACGCGCTGGCCAACTCGGCCTTCGGCGGGACCGCCCCGGTGCTCTACCAGGCTGCGCTCAAGTCTGACCAGGTCACCGCGTTCGTGATCTACGCCACGTCGGTGATCGCCGTGTCGCTGGTGGTCTACGTGTTCTTCCTCAAGAACAAGGGCGCGAACTGGCTCGACGACGCGCAGGCCATGCGCGAGCGCGGGCAGGGCGGGCGCTGAGCGCGATGCGCTGAGGCGATGGCACACCCCCGCCCCAGCCCTCCCCCGCAGGCGGGGAGGGTGCCAAGCCGGGGGGCGGGCGCATGACGAGGCGGCCGGCGCGCGCTCTGCTGCCGGATTCACATCGTCGGTTCTAGACTCGCCCTTCCTTCGTCTGGCGAGAGCCCACCCATGTTCAAGCGCATCGTTCCCGTCCTGCTCATCGCCCTGCTGGCTGCCTGCAGCGCGCCGGCCGAGCGCGACACCGTCCAGCCCAAGGCCGGTCCCGAGGTCGCATCGGTGACCAACGAGGCCGACTGCCTGCAACGCGGCGGCGAGTGGAAGCAACTGGGGCGGGCGCCGGTGCCGCAGTGCCTGCTGCAGACCGTCGATGCCGGCAAGGCGTGCACCGACAGCCAGCAGTGCCAGGGCCAGTGCCTGGCGCCGGAAGGCACCGTCGACAGCGCGCGAGTGCAGGGCCAGTGCAGCGTCGACACCAATCCGTTCGGCTGCCAGCAGCGGGTGCGCGACGGCGTGGCCTGGACGATCTGCGTCGACTGACCCGGCGCGGCCGGCGCGGCGCCATGTGACCAACGGGGACGGCGGACGCCGTCCCCGTTTGCATGCCAGGCCCCGAGACCGGGGAGGACGGCAGACTGTCGATCCGCACGTTCGGTCGGCCATGCGCTGCCTGCATGTCGCGCCGCCTGGCATGGAATGATCGGCGCCCACAGGACCCTTCGAGACGTGCGCGCCCTTTCCAGCAGCACGGCGCGCGTCGGGGGCAAGGCGCAGCGCGCGCCATCACCGCGGCCAGACCCGCCGCGCGCTAGCGTCCTGCGCACATCCCCTCACGGAGTGCCCCGATGCCGACCGCGACCTGCGTCGTTCGTCCTGCTGCCGCTGGAGGCCATGTGCGATGAGCGTGCTCGATCAAGTGCTCGATGCCGTGGCGCGCGAACTGGCGCTGCCTGATCCCGACACCTTGACCACCATCGTGGTGCGCGTGCTGGTGGCCGCGCTGCTGGGTGGCATGGTCGGCTGGGAGCGCGAACACAAGGGCCGCGCCGCGGGCTTGAAGACGCACATCCTGGTCTCGATCGGCTCGGCGCTGTTCGTCCTCGCGCCGCTGCTGTCGGATATCGACGGCGCCGAGGTGACCCGTGTGATGCAGGGCATCGTCTCGGGCATCGGCTTTCTCGGCGCGGGCGCGATCCTCAAGCTGGACAAGGGCGAGCGGATCGAGGGCCTGACGACGGCGGCCGGGGTGTGGATGACCGCGGCGATCGGCATGGCGGCTGGCATGGGCCAGGAGATGGTGGCGCTGGCGACCACGCTCGTCGCGTTGCTGGTGGTCGGCGCGCTGCCGCGGCTGCAGCGCCCGCGTGCTGGTGCGGGCCGACGCAATGTCGATATGGCCGGGCGCGACAGCTGAACGCAACGGGCGCGCATTCCCGATTTCGCCACGGCGGCTTCATCGCCCGACCCGCACGGTGCTTGTTCATTCGAGCAACGGAGCCAAGCACATGACCAAGCACGACGATATCCGCGATGGCGGACGCGATCTCAACCGCGATCCGATCACCAAGACGCCCGGCGCCCATCCGGTCGGCGTGGGTGTGGGCGGCACCGCGGGCGGCATGGCGGCCGGCGCCGCTACCGGAACCGTATTCGGGCCGGTCGGCACGTTGATCGGTGCGGCGGTCGGCGTGGTCGCCGGGGCGGCGATCGGCAAGGGCGTGGCCGAGCGGATCGATCCGACCGGCGAAGTGGAGTACTGGCGGCAGGCGCATCGCGACCGCCCTTACGTCAAGCCGGGGCATGACTACGACCGCGATTACGCGCCCGCCTACGGCTTCGGCCTGCAGGCCCGCGAGGCGGACCGGACCCGCGGTTGGGACGAATCGGAGGCACAGCTGCGCCGAGATTGGGAGTCGGCCAAGGCCGAGTCGAAGCTGGCGTGGGAAGACGCGCAGCCGGCCGTCCGCGATGCCTGGGAACGGACGGATCGGACCTACGATCTGTACCGGCGCAGCGACGACTACTACGCGAAGGCATTCGAGAACGCGCCGTATCGCAACGCCGACGACCGCTACGAGGATTACCAGCCGGCATATCGCTACGGTGCCTATGCGCGTTCGCGGCATGCCGATCGCGGCTGGGACGACACGCTTGCAGGCGAATTGGAACGCGACTGGGCGACACGTCGCGGCACGTCGCGCCTGGAATGGGACCGCGCCAAGGCCGCGGTGGAGGACGCCTACGTGTCGCATGACCGCTACACCAGCGGCGAGTACACCGGCAGCGGCCGCGACGACAACGATCGCTTCCGGGTCCGCTGACGTTCCAGCTCCCCCAAGCACCACCAGTTCCGCAGACACCAAGCAACGGGCGCATTCTTGGCGGAATGCGTCCGTTGTTTGTTGCAGAATCCGAGTCCGGGCCAGGGTATCGGCTTGGGGATGTCACACGATGTCATCGTCGCTCCGCCCGCAGGTGCGCGTCGCGGGCGGGTGCCAGCCTTAATGACGACAGCGACCTCCCGTGGCCGGAAACGCGTATTCACATCGCGCCGCGCGCGCCTCGTGGACCATCGCGTCATTCCAACGTGCAGGAGATGGCTTCATGAGTGGACAGGGTTCGGCCGGCAATGTCATCGCCGCCATCTGCAGTTTCATCGTGCCCGGCCTCGGGCAACTGGTTCAGGGCCGGCTGCTGTCGGCGGTGCTGTGGTTCCTGGCCGGCTGCATCGCATTCGCGATCACCTGGCTGCTGACGGTCTCGCTGCTGCCCTTTGGCTGGTTCATCGTCAGCGTGTTCTCGTGCATCAACGCGGCCCTGTATCGCCGACCTGGGATCTGACCACGCGCCATGCACGGTGCCCGGGGCCGAGGACGGCACCGGGCACACGTGCATTCACTTCGGCTCGCCGTTCTCCACGCCGGTATCGCTGCGGACGTCGTCGGCGAACGAATGACCGTCGGCATCGCGATCGCCGATCTGGTCGTCGAGTTCCGGGTCGAGCAAGTCGGCCTGGTCGTCGAGCCCGATGTTGTCGATCGCCGACTGTGAACGCGGGTCCTTCAGTGCCGGCCCACGCGTTGCAGGCAGATCTTCGCGGTCGCGCAGCGACGATTCCTCGCTCGGGGCATTGGGGCGGGTGGGGTTGGCCTTGCTCATGAGGGTCTCCGGTCTGCGGTGGAGACACTATCGACGCGACCACGTCATGCGCGCGGCAAGAGGGTGTGTGCGCCACGTGGTGACCGGTCTGTGGTGATCGGTCACGCCGGCATCGTGCGTGATCGCGTACCGCGACGCCTTGTCGTCGAGGCGATGCCGCGCAGGCATCAGACGGCGCGGCTGACCTGGCCGGTTGCGGATGTGCGACGACGTTCGCGACGCGGGCGCGCGTCGTGCGCATGCCAGGCCGCCTGCACGTCGGCGCGAACGTCGTGCCAGGCACGCAGGCGGCCATCGAACTCCCAGACCCGCCGCAGCACCGGCTCGATCTCTTCCCAGGGACGCTCGGGGTACGACGCGCGTCCATTGCGACCCAGCGAAAGCACGAGCATGTGATCGGATTCGGAACGGGCCATCTGCGTGTTGCCGGGAACTTGGGAGCGCGCAGGCTAAGGTGCGGATCGTCTGTTTTCCGTGAATCCAATGTTGGATTTCGATGACAGCGCGGACGCGTTCAGAACAGCCCCGCCAGCACCATCACCAACCCCACGATCGCGACCGTCCAGATGGCGCTGCGCAGGTAAGGAATGCCGATGCCGTAGACCGGCAGATAGGCCACGCGCGCCCACAGGTAGAGCTGCGCGCCCAGTGCGGTGGTGGCGTCGGCGCGACCGGCCAGCACCACCGCCAGCACCGCGGCCGCGAAGAACGGAAAGGTCTCGAAAAAGTTGCGGCTCGCGGCCGACAGCCGCTGCGCGGCGCCAGTCAGCGGCGGCACTGCGCCATCGCGGTTGCCTGCGTTCCAGGCCAGGCCGCGTTGCGCAGTCGAAAATCCGGCCGCGACCAGGACGTGAACCAGGCCGAGGACGATCGACCCGGCCAGCATCTGCAATTCGATCGTCATCGGCGTGGTCTCCAGCTTAGTGTTCAGAGCCGGGCGATCAGAGCCCGGCATTCAGGCATGGCCTCGAGGATCAGCCTGCGACGGCCTTGACGATCGCGGCGTTGAACGCCGGGATGTCGTCGGGCTTGCGGCTGGTGATCAGGTTGCCGTCGACGATGACCTCCGCGTCCTGCCAGTCCGCGCCGGCGTTGACCAGGTCGGTCTTGATCGACGCCCACGAGGTGACCTTGCGGCCCTTCGCCAGGCCGCTTTCGACCAGCAGCCAGGGGCCGTGGCAGATCGCGGCGACCGGCTTGCCGCTCTGGCCGAAATTGCGCACGAACGCGACCGCATCGGCGTCCTTGCGCAGGTTGTCGGGGTTGATCTGCCCGCCGGGCAGCACCAGCGCGTCGTAGCGGCCGGGATCGGCCTTGGACAGCGATACGTCGACATCGACGCTGCGGCCCCAGTCCTTCTGGTCCCAGCCCTTGATCGACTTGGCATCGCCGGGCGATACGACGTCGACGCGGGCGCCGGCCTCGCGCAACGCCTGCAGGGGTTTTTCGAGCTCCGACTGTTCGAAGCCGTCGGTAGCGAGAATGGCGATCGTCTTGCCGTCCAGGGTCTGCATCGGGGGTCTCCAACGGGGGATCAGGAGCGCCCGATGCTAGGGCGCGGGCGGTCCTGCGCCCGTGAACGGTGGGGCCTGCGGCCGCAGTCTCGCGTCGTGAGACGGGGCGCGGGCACGCTCGCGCCCCGCCTGCCGCCCGGAGCGTGCTGTCTGAACGCGATTCTCAAACCCGACACGCTGCCCGCGACCCCGGCCGGCACCGCGCCCGGCACGGCGCTTGCGACCAAGTTGTCGGCCAAATATCCCGGGCGCATCACCGGCAGCCTGTTGCTGCCCGGCCAACCGGGCCGCTACGCGCCAATGCCTGCCGACGTGCCTGAGGCGCTGGCGCGCGCGCTGCGCAGCCGTGGCATCGACCGGCTCTACAGTCACCAGGCCCAGGCCTGGGCCGCGACCCAGGCCGGCCGGCACGTCGTCGTCGCCACGCCAACCGCATCAGGCAAGTCGCTGTGCTACACGCTGCCGGTGCTGTCGGCGACGATCACCGCGCGCAGCAAGGCGCTGTACCTGTTCCCGACCAAGGCGCTGGCGCAGGACCAGGTTGCCGAACTGCTGGAACTCAATGCCGCCGGCGAGCTCGGCCTGCGCGCGGCGACCTTCGACGGCGACACGCCCGGGGACGCGCGCCAGGCGATCCGCATCAACGGCGACATCGTCGTCAGCAACCCCGACATGCTGCACCAGGCGATCCTGCCGCATCACACCAAGTGGGCGCAGTTCTTCGAGAACCTGCGCTATGTGGTGATCGACGAGATCCACACCTACCGCGGTGTGTTCGGTTCGCATGTGGCCAACGTGATCCGCCGGCTCAAGCGGGTGTGCGCGTTCTACGGCGTGACACCGCAGTTCATCCTGTGCTCGGCGACGATCGGCAATGCCCGCGAGCATGGGCGCGCGCTGATCGAGGTCGACGATGCACAGTTCGAGGCGATCGACGACGGCGGGGCGCCGCGCGGCGACAAGCACGTGCTGCTGTGGAACCCGCCGGTGGTCAATCCGGACCTGGGCCTGCGCGCGTCGGCGCGCTCGCAGTCCAACCGCATCGCGCGGCTGGCGATCCGCTCCGGCCTCAAGACGCTGGTGTTCTGTCAGACCCGGCTGATGGTCGAGGTGCTGACCAAGTACCTCAAGGAGGTCTTCGACCACGACCCGCGCAAGCCGCGCCGCATCCGCGCCTACCGCGGCGGCTACCTGCCGACCGAGCGCCGCGCGGCCGAGCGCGAGATGCGTGCCGGCAGCATCGACGGCATCGTCAGCACCTCGGCGCTGGAGCTGGGGGTCGATATCGGCAGCCTCGATGTGGTCGTGCTCAACGGGTATCCGGGCAGCATCTCGGCGACCTGGCAGCGCTTCGGTCGCGCCGGCCGGCGCCAGCAGCCTTCGGTTGGCGTGCTGGTCGCCAGTTCCGAGCCGATGGACCAGTACGTGGTGCGGCATCCGGAGTTCTTCGCGCAGGCCAATCCCGAGCACGCGCGCATCGAACCCGACCAGCCGCTGATCCTGCTCGACCACATCCGCTGCGCCGCGTTCGAGCTGCCGTTCGTCGACGGCGACATGTTCGGACCCGTCGCGCCGCTGCCGTGGCTGGAGGTGCTGGCCGAGTCGGGCGTGCTGCACCACGAGGGTGATCGCTGGGAATGGATCGCCGACAGCTATCCGGCGCAGGCGGTGAATCTGCGCTCGGTCGCCGACGGCAACTTCGTCGTCGTCGACCGCACCGACGGTCGGCAGACGATCATCGCCGAGGTCGATTACTCGGCCGCCGCGCTCACGCTCTACGAGGGCGCGATCCACATGATCCAGTCCGAGCCGTTCCAGGTCGAACGCCTGGACTGGGAAGGTCGCAAGGCCTATGTGCAGCGCACCCATGTCGACTACTACACCGACGCGATCGACTACACCAAGCTCAAGGTGCTCGACGATGCCGAGCAGGCCGAGGCCGGGCAGGGCAGCGCGCACCTGGGCGAGGTGCACGTGGTGCGGCGGGTGTCGGGCTACAAGAAGATCCGCTTCCACACCCACGAGAACATCGGCTACGGGCCGGTCAACCTGCCCGATCAGGAATTGCACACCAGCGCGGTGTGGTGGCAGTTGCCGCAGCGCGCGCTCGATGCGGCGTTCGACGCGCGCCACGAGGCGCTCGACGGCTTCCTCGGCGCTTCGTACGCGCTGCACCTGGTGGCCCAGGTCGCGGTGATGGCCGAGAGCCGCGACCTGCAGAAAGCCGTGGGCAGCGGCGACGGCACGTGGTTCGCGACCGCCGACCAGCGCGGGCGCGGGCAGTTGCGCGACGGCGAGGGCGCGGCGCTCGACATCGACCACATCGGCCGCTTCGCACCGACGCTGTACCTCTACGACAACTACCCCGGCGGTGTCGGCCTGTCCTCGCCGTTGTTCGAACGCCGCGACGAGCTGCTGGCGCAGGCCGCGGCGCTGATCGGCGGCTGCGGCTGTCGCGCCGGCTGCCCGGCCTGCGTCGGGCCGATCCTGGCGTCCGAAGAAGACGCCGAGCGCACGCCGCGGCAACTGGCCGCGCGTGTGCTCGACCTGCTGGTGGCCGCATGAGCGCGTGCCCATGAGCGCGCTGGCCAAGCGGCTGGGATTGCTGCGCAGCCAGGCCGGCACGGTGCTTCCGAGCGTCGCGCCGGCCCGGCCGATGGCGCCTGCGCTGCCGCCGCGCGCGCAGTGGCCACGCGCCGATGCGCAGCGTTCGCCGGAGGTCGTGGCCGAGCAACTGCGCAAGCTGATGAAGCTGCGTACGCCGGCGATGGCGCCGCGCCCAGCCGCGCCGGTCGATCGCGTGCTGCCGGGCGAGGAGATCGCGCCTGGCCTGCGCTATCTCGAGCAGGTCGCGGCCTGGCCGCACGACGATGCCGAGCTGGCGCTGCACGAGATCCGCCACGACACCGCACAGCGCGGCGACCTGCTCGCGTTCGACACCGAGACCACCGGCCTGGCTGGCGGCACCGGCACCCGCGCCTTCATGATCGGCGCGGCGGACTTCGTCGACGGCCGGCTGCGGATCCGCCAGCTGTGTATCACCACGCTCGGTGCCGAGCGCCAGATGCTGAAGGTCTTCGCCAGCTGGCTACGACCCGAGACCGTGCTGGTGAGCTACAACGGGCGCTGCTATGACCGTCCGCTGTTGACCACGCGCTACCGCCTGGCACGGATGCGCGACCCGCTGATCGACCTGCGTCACGTCGACCTGCTGCATCCGGTGCGGCGGCGCTATCGCGGCATCTGGGCGAACTGCCGGCTGGCGACCGTCGAGCGCGAACTGCTGGGCGTGCTGCGCGAGGACGACCTGCCGGGCAGCGAGGCGCCGGCGGCGTGGCTGGCCTATCTGCGCGGCGGCAGTGCCGACAAGCTGCGCCGCGTCGGCCTGCACAACGCGCAGGATCTGCGCAGCCTGTTCGGCGTGCTCGAGGCGATGCGCGACCGCTGACGCCACGCGCGCGGTTGGCGGCTCGCCCCCACCCCGGCCCTCCCCCGCAAGCGGGGGAGGGAGCGATGCGCGACCCGACTTGGAAGCGGTCCTCAGCCCGTCGCCGCAGTGCGCGAGTCTGCCGCCACAGTGCGTGTCGCGCGCCACAGGGCGCGGCGCCGCCGCCGTGCGCGGCTGCCTGTGCGTCGGATCGTGCGTCGCTCTTCGATGTGCACGCGGGCGTGCTGCGGACGCGTTCACATGCCTGCCATCACCACAGTGATTGAATCGGACGGCCCAGCAGTCCCGCGCCGTCGGCTTGCCGTCGGTGACCTTCCGTCACTCTGGACCCTCATGGACGCAAGCGAATGCCGGCCCGCGATGGCCGACCCTGCGCCCCCGCGTGCCACCTTGCGTGCGCGCGATGCGTTCGCGATCACGATCGGTATCGTCGTCGGCGCCGGCATCTTCCGGACCCCCTCGCTGGTGGCCGGCGCCTCCAGCAGCGAACTGATGCTGCTGCTCGCCTGGGTCGCCGGCGGTGCGCTGTCGGTCGTCGGTGCGCTGTGCTACGCCGAACTGGCCACCACCTACCCGCAGGCGGGCGGCGACTACGCCTACCTGCGCCGCGCCTTTGGGCCACGCATGGCCTTCCTGTTCGCCTGGGCGCGGATGGCGGTGATCCAGACCGGATCGATCGCGTTGCTGTGCTTCATCGTCGGCGACTACATGGCGCAGCTGTTCGACCTGGGCACCGGCGCATCGGCGCTGGTTGCGGCTGCGGCGGTGATCGCGCTGTCGGCGATCAACTGGATCGGCACGCGTCAGAGTGCGGCGGTGCAGACGTGGCTGACGATCGTCGAGATCGCCGGCGTGCTGGTGATCGTCGTGGCGGGGTTGGCGTTCGCGCCGACCGGCATCGCGCCGGTGCCCGGCAGCGGCGGCGACAGCGCGATCGGTCTGGTGCTGGTGTTCGTGCTGCTGACCTACGGCGGCTGGAACGAGGCGGTCTACATCACCGCCGAAGTCCGCGACGCGCGCCGCTGGATGCCGCGCGTGCTGGTGCTCAGCCTGATCGCGATCGCCGCGCTGTACGTGCTGGTCAACCTGGCCTATCTGCGCGTGCTCGGCCTGGGCGGCATGGCCGAGCACAACGCCGTCGCGGCCGAGGTGATGGGCCGGGTGTTCGGACCGAGCGGCGCGGCCTTGATGAGTGCGATCGTGGTTGCCGCGGCCCTGACCTCGGCCAACGCGACGCTGATCACCGGCGCGCGCAGCGTGTATGCGGTCGGGCGCGATTTCCCGGCGCTGGCCGTCATCGGCCGCTGGGATGCGCGCAGCGGCGCGCCGCGCGCGGCGATCCTGGTCCAGGGCGTGCTGGCACTGGCGCTGGTGGTGCTGGGCGCCTTTGCGCGCGATGGTTTCGAGGTCGCGGTGGAATACACAGCGCCGGTGTTCTGGCTGTTCTTCCTGCTGGTGGGCATCGCGCTGTTCGTGCTGCGCCGGCGCGACCCCGATCGCCCGCGCCCGTTCCGGGTGCCGCTGTATCCCGCGCTGCCGTTGCTGTTCTGCGCGACCAGCGCCTACCTGCTGTACGCGAGCCTGGCCTATACCGGGCGCGGCGCGCTGGTCGGCGTGGTCGTGCTCGCCATCGGCGGGCTGCTGTTGCGCCGGCTTCGACCGTCCACCTGTCCCGAGGAGACCTCGTCATGATCCGATCGACTCCATCCCGCGCCACGCTCGCACTGTGCGTGCTGGTGCCCGCCTTGATGACCGCCTGCGCGCAGGATCCGCAGCCGCCGCAGGTCAGCGCCGATACCGCGATGCCCGCAGCGGCGAGCGCAGACGGCGCGCCGACCGCGGTGCCGACGGTCACCGCGCAGATCGGCCCGGACTCGCCGTTCGCCGAAGGCGCGCCGCCGCCGTCGCGCGAGCCCGACGTGATCTATGTGCCGACGCCAGAGCCGGTGGTCGATGCGATGCTCAACCTGGCCAAGGTCGGCGAGGGCGACGTGCTCTACGACCTGGGTTCGGGCGATGGCCGCATCCCGATCGCGGCGGCGCAACGCTTCGGCGTGCGTGCGGTCGGCATCGACATCAACCCGGTGCGCGTGCGCGAGGCGAACGCCAATGCCGAGGCGGCCGGTGTCACCGACCTCGTCACATTCAAGGAGGCCGACCTGTTCCAGGAGGACATCAGTGAGGCCAGCGTGGTCACGCTGTATCTGCTGCAGAGCCTCAATGTGAAACTGCGCCCCAAGCTGCTCGCCGAGCTCAAGCCCGGCACGCGGATCGTCAGCCACGCCTTCGACATGGCCGACCAGTGGACGCCCGAGGTCACCCAGGAGGTCGACGGCACGCGCATCTACCTGTGGACGGTGCCCGCGCATTGAGCCGGTCGCACTGCCGGCAGCCGGTGGCATCATCGTCGACACACGCCCGTACGAGGTTTCCCATGCCGCGCCTGTGTTCGCTCGTCCTGTTGCTCGCCGCATTGTCGGCCGGGTCGGCCTGCGCATCGTCCGACGGCGGCGAGTTGCAGGGCTTGGAGTCCCCGTATCCACGCCAGGCGCATGCGCTGACCTCCCAGGGCCAGGCGCTGTCGATGGCCTACCTGGACGTGCGGCCGGCGGGCTCGGGCAACGGTCGCACGGCCGTGCTGCTGCACGGCAAGAACTTCTGCGCCGCGACCTGGGAAGACACGATCGCGGTGCTGGTCGCCGACGGCTGGCGAGTCGTCGCGCCCGACCAGATCGGGTTCTGCGCATCGAGCAAGCCGCGCGGCTACCAGTTCTCGTTCGCCCAGCTCGCCGCCAACACCCACGGGCTGCTGCAGGCACTGGGCGTCGAGCGCCCGGTGCTGATCGGCCATTCCATGGGCGGCATGCTGGCGACCCGCTACGCGCTGCAGTATCCCGATGCGGTCGCGCAGCTGGTGCTGGTCAATCCGATCGGGCTCGAGGACTGGCAGGCCGAGGGCGTGCCGTACGCGACCGTCGATCAGTTGATGGAAGGCGAGCGCAGGACCACCGCCGAGAGCATCCGCGCCTATCAGCGCAAGTTCTATTACGACGGCCACTGGGACCCGCGCTATGACCGCTGGGTCGAGATGCTGGCCGGCCTCTACGCCGGCCCCGACGGCGAGATCGTGGCCTGGAACCAGGCCCAGACCTCGGAGATGCTGTTCACGCAGCCGGTGGTGCACGAGTTCGCGACGCTGCGCGTGCCGACGCTGTTGATGATCGGCGGCAAGGACCGGACCGCGCCGGGCGCCCAACGCGCGCCGCCGCAGATCGCCGCGCGGCTGGGCGACTACCCGGCGCTCGGTCGGCGCGCGGCCCAGGTCATTCCCGATGCCGAACTGGTCGAGTTTCCGGCACTGGGGCACTCGCCGCAGGTCGAGGCGCCCGAGCAGTTCCACGCGGCGCTGCTGCCGCGGCTGGCCCGCTGAGCGTGCCCTGGGCGCCGGTGCTCCGGTTGCATTCACATCGCATTCGGACGGTCGTCGGCCAAGTCCCTACACTGGACGGATCATTTCGCGTCCCCTAGCCGGAGTCCGTTGCGTCCATGTCGTCCTGGCGTTCGTGCCTGCCGTTGATCCTGTGCCTGGCCGTGGTCGGCTGCCAGCGCGCGCCTGCGCCCGTCGACCAGGCGGTGGAGACCGTCGAGGTGTCCAGTCCGGAGGAGGGCGGCGCGGTCAGTACCGCGCCGCTCGCAACCGAGGACCTGCCCGAGGTGGCGCCACTGCCTGCCGAAACCGCCAATCCGGCCGAGGTCGACTGGTCGCCGATGACGCTCGAGGGTGCGACCGCGTCGCTGAGCTGCGAACTGGACTATGCCAATGCCGGCGACGGCGATGTGCTCAAGGCGTTCGACCGCGCAGCGCTGCGCGAGGCGATGGCGCCGTGCGCCGAGCGCGGGGTGTTCCGGCTGCGCTTCAAGGGCCGTGTGACCCAGGACTTCACCCGGCTGATGCAGCGCCTGGCCGCGGTCGCCGACGAGTTGAAGATCGACAAGCGGGTGCTCGATCTGGATTCGAGCGGCGGCATGGTCGAAGAAGCGATCCGCGCCGGCGACGTGATCGCCGAGTCGCGCTGGACGATCTGGGTGCGCGAAGGCGCGGCCTGCCACAGTTCCTGCGTGTTCCTGCTCGCCGGCGGCGACACCCGGCTGATCGGCGGGCGGGTCGGCATCCACCGGATCATCCGCATGAGCTCGAGCGCGTCGACGCGGGCCGAACTCAACCGTGAACTGCGGGCGGTCTACGGCCGGGTGCGCGATTACCTGGAGCGCAACGGCGCCGCCGTCGCGGTCGCCGATCTGATGATGGCCGTGCCCAACCGCAGCCTGCGCATCCTCACTCCCGAAGAGCTCAAGCTCTATGGCCTGGACGGGGTGAATCCAGCGCAGGACGATCTCGACCGGCTGCGGCTGATGCGCAAGTGCGGCCAGGACTTCGTTGCGCGCCGCGACTCCTACATCCGCGCCTTCGACGCGACCTGCAATGCACCCGACCGCGACGTCGAGGCGATGACCGCCTGCGGCCTGGAACTGCGCGGGCGCTTCGGCTTTCCGGACGCGCAGTGCCCGTCGGAGAGCCCGCTGTCGGAATTCGACCTCGTCGGGGAGATGACCGCGGCCGCTGGCATCGCCAGCCGGCTGCGCATTCTTGGCGTGCCCACCGGGACGGCCCGGCGCGCCGCCGAGCAGGCCCCCGCCGCGCCGGCGCCGCGCGATACGCGCACGCCGACCGCCCAGGGCGGCGACACGCCCGCCCGGCCGTCCGAGGCCTCGGCCGACGACAGCGAGGCGGCCGCGCCGACGGACGGCGCAGATCGCACCGAGATCCCGGCGCCGACGCCGGGTTGAGCGACGGGCACGGGCCCGTCGCGGCGTGAACTCAGGGCGCGTCGTCCTGCAGGAAACCGCCCGACTGCCGCCGCCATAGCTGCGCGTAGATGCCGTCGGCCGCGATCAGCGCCTCGTGCGTGCCCTGTTCGACGATCCGGCCACGCTCCATGACGATCAGCCGGTCCATCGCCGCGATCGTCGACAGTCGGTGCGCGATCGCGATCACCGTCTTGCCTTCCATCAGCCGGTACAGGTTCTCCTGGATCGCGGCCTCGGCCTCGGAGTCGAGCGCCGAGGTGGCCTCGTCGAGGACCAGGATCGGGGCGTTCTTCAGCAACACGCGCGCGATCGCGATGCGCTGGCGCTGGCCGCCCGACAGCTTGACGCCGCGTTCGCCGACCTGGGCGTCGTAACCGGTGCGGCCCTTGGCATCGCTGAGGCCGAGGATGAACTCGTGCGCCTCGGCGCGCCGCGCGGCCTCGATCATCTCCGCCTCGCTCGCGTCCGGGCGACCGTAGAGGATGTTCTCGCGCACCGAGCGGTGCAGCAGCGAGGTGTCCTGGGTCACCATGCCGATCTGCGCGCGCAGCGAATCCTGGGTGACGGTGGCGATGTCGACGCCGTCGATGCGGATCGTCCCGGCCTCACGGTCATAGAAGCGCAGCAACAGGTTGACCAGGGTCGACTTGCCCGCGCCCGAGCGTCCGACCAGGCCGATCTTCTCGCCGGGTCGCACGTGCAGGTCCAGGCCTTCGATGACGCTGCGCTCGGCCTGGCCGTAGTGGAAGTCGACGCCCTCGAAGCGGATGTCGCCGCGCACCGGCGGCAGCACCTGCGCGGCCGGCGCATCGTCGACGGTGGGCGCCAGCGAGATCGAGTTGATGCCGTCGCGCACCGTGCCGATGTTCTCGAACAGCGCCGAAAGCTCCCACATGATCCATTGCGACATGCCCAGCATGCGCAGCGCCAGTGCGATCGCCACTGCGATCGCGCCGGTGCTGATCGCACCGCCATGCCACAGCCACAGGCCGAGCCCGCCGACCGAGGCGACCAGCAGCATGTTGAGCACGTAGTTGCAGACGTTGATGATCGTCACCAGGCGCATCTGCCGATGCACGGTGTCGAGGAAGCCATCCATCGCCTCGTAGGCGTAGGACTGCTCGCGCGAGGAATGCGAGAACAGCTTGACCGTGGCGATGTTGGTGTAGCTGTCGACGATGCGCCCGGTCATTACCGCGCGCGCATCGGCCTGCTTTTCGGAGATCTTGCTCAGCCGCGGCACGAAGACGCGCATCAGCGCTGCGTAGCACAGCACCCAGCCCAGGAACGGCAGCATCATCCGCCAATCGGCCGAAGCGGCGACCACCAGCGCGCCGGTCAGGTAGACCAGCACGTAGTTGCCGACATCCAGCAGCTTGATGACCGTCTCGCGTACCGCCAGCGAGGTCTGCATCAGCTTGGTCGCGATGCGGCCGGCGAACTCTTCCTGGAAGTAGGTCATCGACTGCCGCAGCAGGTAGCGATGCACGTTCCAGCGGATCCGCATCGGGAAGTTGCCGAGCAGTGTCTGGTGGATGATCAGCGAGCTGAACAGCGTCATCACCGGCAGGCCGATGAGCACCAGTACCGCCATCGCCGCGAGCCGGCCGCCCTCGGCATCGAGGAACGAGGCCGGCGTGTGGGCGGCCAGGCGATCGACCAGCGAGCCGACGTAGGCGTAGAGCACGACCTCGGCGATGGCGATGGCCGCGGTGAACAGCGCCATCAGCAGCAGCCAGCGGCCGCTGCCGCGCACGTAGTGCATGCAGAACGCGAACAGCGTGCGTGGCGGCTGTTCGGGCGGGGCGGACGGGAACGGGGCGATGCGGTTTTCGAACCAGCGGAGCATGGGCGATCCAGTGCGGCGCGCGAGCGCGCGCGGGGCGTCGTCGGGGGAGAGGGGCATTGTCGGCGATGCGCCTGCGGCTGTCGCGGCGCACGCGGCTGCTTGCGTTCAGCCGGTGCGCGGCGGCCCGGGCGCGCCGCTAGGGAATGTCGAGCACGACACGGCCCAGGTGATGGGCGTTGAGTGCACGCTCGGCATCGGCGATCCGCGACAGCGGCAGGCGGGCGCCGACGTGCAGATGGAATGGCCCGCGCTCGATCGCGCGGCAGGCCGCCTGCACTGAAGTCGCGCCGGCATGCGCGCCGAAGCCGGTCGCGGCGATGTCCGCGCGCGCCGGCGGCGGCGTCACACCATGCGGCCAGGCGATCCGGCCGCCGGGCTGCAGGGCATCGACCACCCGCCGGGCCAGTGCGGCATCGCTCGCGGTCAGCAAGGCCGCGGTCGGGCGCTCGGGGGCGAAGATGCGCAGCGCCGCAGCGAGGTCGTGGCGCCGGCCATCGATCGCCATGTCCGCGCCGAGCCGCTCGGCCAGCGCGATGCCATCGGCGCCGGAGACCACCGCCAGCACCCGCGCGCCGCGTTGGCGGGCAAACTGCAGCGCCATGTGCCCGATGCCGCCGCTGGCGCCCAGCAGCACCAAGGTGTCGCCAGCGCCCAGACCCAGGACCTGGGCGACGGCGTGCATCGCCAGGCCGCCATCGACCGGCAGGGCGGCGGCATGTGGCAGCGGCAGGCGCGCGGGAATGCGCCAGACACGGTCGGCATCGACGAGTGCGAACTGGGCGTGGAAGCCGTGGCGCGGGGCGCCCGGCAGCGCCAGGCCGCAGACCCGATCGCCCTCGCGTAGCCGTTGCACGCCCGTGCCGACCTCGACCACGGTCCCGGCGCCTTCCGCGCCGCCGATCCAGGGCCCAGGTGTTCGCAATTTGGCACCGGGCAGGTGGCCGTCGCGTTCGAGGATGTCCCAGTGGCCGAAGCCTGCCGACAGCACGCGGATCAGCACCTGGTCGGGTCCGGGCAATGGAATCGGCGTCTCCACCGGCATCCAACTGCCGCGCGGGCCCGGTGCGCAGGCGATTGCCTGCATCGTCTCCTGCTCGGCTTGGGCCGGCGACCAGGCGCAGAGCGAACCTTGGATCGAGGGCGAGGCGAGAGTCTCGAGTGTCATGCGGGCTCCTGTCGGATTGCGGGGGCGATGCCGGGCAGGGTAAAACCTCAACAAATGTTGAGGTCAAGAGGGCGAGGCGATGGGACAGGACAGGATGGGGACGCACGAGACGCTGTCGGTCGGCGAACTGGCCGCGCGCAGCGGTGTGGCCGTCTCGGCGCTGCATTTCTACGAACGCCAGGGCTTGCTGTGCAGCTCGCGCAATGCTGGCAACCAGCGCCGTTATCGGCGCGACGCGTTGCGGCGGGTGGCGGTGATCCGGGTCGCGCAGCGGGCCGGGATCCCGCTGGCCGCGATCGGCGAGGCACTGGCGACCCTGCCCGATGGGCGGACGCCGACCCAGGCCGACTGGGCGCGCCTGTCGCGGCACTGGCGGGCCGACCTCGATGCCCGCATCGCCCAGCTCACGCGATTGCGCGACCAGCTCGATGGCTGCATCGGCTGCGGATGCCTGTCGCTGCGCGACTGTCCATTGCGCAACCCGGGTGATGTCGCCGGCGCGCGCGGCCCTGGGGCGCCGTATCTCGAACCGTGAACCGGTGGCCGGGGCGCGCTTTCCCTGCGTCGGACGCGCGGCCGGCAGGCGCCGCTGCGCTCAACGCGTTGCGTCGTCCTTGGCATCACGGCGACGCCGCTTGGTCCGGCGCGCGCCGCGCCTGCGCGCAGCGACGATGCGCCGCGCCAGGCCCTGGCCCACGGAGCGGCAGAAGCGCTCTAGGTCGGTGACGGTCACGCCGCGGTACCAGGGCAGACCGGCGACCGACGCGCTCGCGGCCGCAGGCCCGGCCGCTGCGACGAACCGGCGGGTCCAGGCCGCCTCGACGTCGAGCGCGACGGCGTAGGGCAACAGGTGCTCGTAGTGGTGGACATCGAGTGGCGGCGGCGCAGCCTCGCCCCCCAACGTTCCGGGGTCGCCGGCCAGATAGCGGCGCAGGCCCTGGATGTGCGCGAGCAGGCGCTCGCCCTCGGCCGTGAGCGAGCGCGCCCGGATTGCGCAGGCGACCAGGATCAGGCCCATCGCCGCGACGATTGCGAGCGTCGGCGCCCAGAGGCCGGCCTCGGCGGACAGCCACAGCGCGGTCGCCCCTGAAAGCAGGGCGATCGCGAGCGCTGCCAGCAGGCCGCCGCCCCGGACGCCGAACAACGCCGGCTGGAAGCGGCGGCGCAGCGCGCGCTCATGGGCCCGCCAGGTCGCAACGACGGCCTCGGCCTGCGCCGGCGCGAGCACGACCGCGTCCTGCGTGCCGGGGCCGGGCAGCAGTGCGGTCAGCAGCGCGCGCTGCTCCAGGGTGGGCAGGCGATGCGCGCCGGGGCGGGTGCGCAGCACGCGCCATTGCATGCCTTCGCTCGTGCGCTCGCGCAGCAGGTGGACATGGTCGTCGACCGCGGCGGCCAGCAGGTCCGACGACAGACAGCGCGCGTCGTAGCGCATGCGCAGCAGGTAGCGCAGCCCGCCCGGCGAGAACCCCGGTGGGGGCACATCGCGCAGCGTCGTGTCGTCGCGGGCATGGCCCTGGCGGTGCCGGCGTCTTTGCAGGACGTACAGCACGAGCAGGGCGACCAGTCCGGCGAGCGCGACCAGCGGGCCGCGGTGATCGTGCAGCCACCAGGCCAGGCGCTGCTGCCGGCTGGGCGGCGCGATCAGGCCCTTGGGAAAGGCCAGTGAGACCGTCCAGCCCGCCTCCGGCGGCAGTGGCCGCGCCAGCGTCCAGCGCGTGGTCCCGGCAGCCGACAGTGCCAGGTGGAAGTCCCGGCCCGGTGCGTCCACGGTGCCAGTGGCGCCATCGGCATGCAGCGTCTCGACCGGCACCGCGTCCGGCAGCGCGATGGCGATGCTGCCGCGCGCGATCTCCACATCCCGGGCAGGCGCGAACGCCGGCAGATACACCGCGTCGTGATCGTCGAAGAAGCCGAGTTGGCGCGTGGTCCGGTAGCGCAGGGTGTAGACCGGCGTGGATGGGGTCGGCAGGCGGCGGGCATCGCCGACGCGTACGCGCATGCGGTTGCCGCTGCGCTCGGCCGTCCAGGGCGCCGGTCGGCCGTCGCGCAGCACCTCGTACACGTCCAGGTCGACGACGACGCGGGTGCCCGTCGGATCGCGGTAGCGGACCGGAATGTCGCGCACGATGCCGTGGCGGAAGATCCGGCCTTCGGCACGGATCGCGATGCGTTCGGTGACGTCGAGACGGCCATCGGCGAGGACCCGGACCTCGATGTCGTCGGACAGGATGCGCTCCTGCGCCCAGGCCGTCGGCACCGCGAGCAACCACGCCAGCAGTTGCCATCGCAGCGCCCAGCCCCGTTTGCGCCTGCGTGGGCCAGTGGCAGGCCGTGCCCATCGCCGCGCAGATCCCACCGTCCGGTCGCCGGCGCAGGTCGCGTCCCGATGCGCGCGGACAGGCGGCATCGGGTCGTCGGCAGGGCACGGTCGGCGGGGGCTGCAGGGCATGGCGGGCCGGGTGGTCAAACCCCGAGCATACCCGCGCCGGGCGTCGCCCCGCCCAGTTGCCGGCCCCGGTCCGAGGCGTACACTCGAGCCCTTCGACCCGTCTGCCGCCTGGAGCGTCACGCCCATGAACAAGCTGCGCCTGTCCCTGTCGATCGCCATGCTCGCCGCGGCCGTGTCCGCCGCCCATGCCCAGCAGCCCGCCCCGGCGGCGCAGCCGGCAGCGGCGCAACAGCCCGCGCAGCAGCCGGCGCTCACCGCCGAGCAGCAGGCGCAGATCGCGCGGCAGGATGCCGAAATCAGCGCCGCCGCGCTGCAGATCATGCAGATGATCGATGCCAACCGCGCCGGCGAGGTCTGGGACGGCGCCTCGGCGACGATGAAGGGTCTGGTCTCGCGCGAGGACTTCGTGCGCCAGGTTGCCGCCGATCGCAGCCGGCTGGGCGCACCGGCCTCGCGCGACCGTCCGGTGGTGAGCCGGTCGAGGTTCGGTGCCGGCGAGTCCGTGCCCGAAGGGATCTATCTCAACGTCGCCTCGCCGACGAAGTTCGCCAACCATGCGCAGCCGATCCGCGAACTGGTGTCGTTCCGCTTCGACGATGACCGCACCTGGCGCGTGTCGGGCTACAGCGTGCGCTGAAGCCCCCGACCCGCGATGAGGCGGGCGGCTGCTTGAAACGCGGCGCCCGCTTGCTCGCCGACGGCGCGATCGAAGGCCGTCGGCGGTCGCGCGCCGCCGTTCGGTACCCGCGCCTGTCCCAGCTCGCACCGCCCGGTGGCGCGTCGATCCGCAGTGACGTTGCGCCCGCCTGGTCGCTGTGGCCGACGGTGTGCGTTCGGCCTCTTCGCTGCTCCGATCCAAGATCTGACTCGACCCAGTGACAAGGCTGTGAGCGCTATGGAACGTGCGTTCTGGAGTACCCCGTACCTCGCCAACCTGGATGCCGAGGTGCTCGCCATCGACGGACGCGAGGTGGTGATCAGCCCGACGATCTTCTTCGCCGAATCCGGCGGCCAGGAGTCGGACCGGGGCACCATCGGCGGCATCGAGGTCGAACAGGCGCGCATCGTCGACGACCGGATCGTCTATCGCCTCGCCGCCGAGCCGGATTTTTCAGTCGGCGACCAGGTCGCCGTGGCGATCGACTGGCCACGCCGCTACGCGCTGATGCGGCTGCATTTCGCCGCCGAGATCGTGCTCGAACTGTTCTACAAGAAGTTTCCGGCCATGGAGAAGGTCGGCGCCCACATCGGCCAGAGCAAGGCACGGATCGACTTTGCCTTCCAGGGCAACATCAGCCGCCACTTTCCCGAGATCGAGCGGGACGTGGCGCAACTGGTTGCCGCCGACCTGCCGATCGAAAGCCGGTTCACCGATGCGGCGCGTCTGCGTCGCTGCTGGTCCATCGCAGGCTTTGCCCAGGTGCCCTGTGGCGGTACGCATCTGCGCAGCACGGCCGAAGTCGGGCGGATCCGGCTCAAGCGCAACAACATCGGCGCCCACAAGGAGCGCGTCGAGATCTACTTGATGGATTGACGCGACCGCCCGGCCCAGGCAGCGCCCACGCAGCAGTTGGCCGCGTGCGTGCTGGCTGGCCAATGCGCTGGCGCGTTCTGCGGTCCTGTTATGCCTGGCCTGGTCCGCGTGCCGGCGGCTTGCGGCATCGCACGCTCAGGCGGCGACCACGCGGATCGTGTGATCGCCGACTTGCACCGTCTGGCCCGCGCGGATCTTGCAGGTCTTGCGCAGTTCGACCGCGCCATCCACGCGCACCGCACCGCTGGCGACCAGCACCTTGCCCGCGCCGCCGCTCTCGCACAGCCCCTCGAGCTTGAGCAACTGGTTGAGTTCGACATGCTCGCCTTCGAGCTGGAATTCGACGGGTGCGGGCATCGGGATCCTCCGGACGGGCGGTCATTATCGTCATGCGCGGGTGGCCATGCGAGCAGCGATTGCCGTGCGCGAGCGCCCATCGTCCGCGGCCGTCGACATCGGCTTGCACGGGCTGCGCTAGGGTGCCAGCAACGGAATGCTCGGGAGTCCTCGATGTTCGATTCTCTCGCCACTGTGGTCAGGATTGCGGCGGCATGATCCGCCCCGACCGGCCGGCGAACGAAGCCGAGCGCCAGGCCGCGCTCGACGCCTATCGCATCCTCGACACGCCGCGCGAGGCCGCCTACGACGACCTGGTGCGGATCGCCGCCGCGATCTGCAATGCCCCGATCGCCGCGATCACCCTGGTCGACCGCGACCGGCAGTGGGTCAAGGCGGTGACCGGCATCGAGGCAGTCGAGACGCCACGCGACGACTCGTTCTGCGCGCAGACGATCCTGACGCCCGATGAGACCCTGGTGGTGGAGGACGCGAGGCGCGATCCGCGGTTCCGCGACCTGCCGATGGTCACCGGGGCGCCGGGGGTGCGCTTCTATGCCGGCGCGCCCCTGCGCTCGGCCGACGGACATGCACTGGGGGCACTGTGCATCGTCGATGCCCATCCGCGCGCGCTCGATGCGCCCCAGCGCGAGGCGCTCGAGGCGCTGTCGCGCCAGGCCTCGCGCCTGATGGAACTGCACCGCGTCAGCGGCGCGCTGCATCTGCAACTCGAGGAGCGGGCCTGGTACGAGCAGCAGTTGCTGCAGTACCAGCAGGCGCTGGAGCTGCAGAACGCCGACCTCGCCGAGCAATCGGCCACCGATCCGCTCACTGGGCTGGCCAACCGGCGCGGCTTTGCCTGCACGCTCGAGCAGGCGATCGCGCAGGCGCATGCGCAGGGCGCGCCCTTGTCGATCGCGGTCGTGGACATCGACCACTTCAAGGCGATCAACGATGCCTACGGCCATGCCGAGGGCGACCGGGTGCTGCAACTGCTCGGCGGGCTGCTGCGGCAAACCGAGGCCGCGCGCGGTCGCATCGCTCGGCTCGGCGGCGAGGAGTTCGTTCGCCTGCTGCCCGGGTGCACTCTGGCGCAGGCGGTCGAGGTCTGTGACGCGATGCGTGTCTCGGTCGCGGCGATGCCATCGCCCTTCGCCCTGACGGTCAGCATCGGCGTGGCCGATCTCGCCGACGACGATAATGCGGCTGCGCTGCTGTCGCGCGCCGATGCCGCGCTGTATCAGGCCAAGCGCAGCGGCCGCAACCGGGTCTGCGCGCTGCCCAGCGGCGCGGCCGCGCTCAGCGGGTGATCGACTTCGCCTCGCCGGTGCCGATGTTCTCGGCATGCACGATCCGGCGCGGGCGCGCCAGCATCGGATACACCAGCACCGCTGCGAGGATGATCGCAACCCCGGCATAGAAGCCCGGTGCGAGCTCGCGCTGCTCGCCCAGCAGCACGATGGCCAGCGCGATCGCATAGACCGGTTCGAGATTGACCGCCAGTTGCGCGGCGAATGCGCTCATATGGCGCAGCGCGACCAGCGACAGCGCGAACGGCAACAGCGTGCAGGCAAACGCGAGCAGCAGCAGCCAGGCGCCGTCCTGGGCGCTGGGCAGGGTCAGCAGGCTGCCCGCGAACGCCGGGAACAGCAGCGGCATCAGCGGCGCGAGCAGGGTCAGCGTCAAGGTGCCAGCCCCCAGTTCAAGCGCGGTGACCGTGAGCGGGTCGGCGCGCTCGACCAGGCGCTTGTTCATCGCGCCGAAACACGCCACGAACAGCGCCGACAGGGCGCCAACCGCGATCCCCATCCGCATGCCGTCCGGCACGCCGCCCACGACCAGCGCCACGCCCGGCAGTACCGCCAGGCCCAGGGCCAGCTCGCGCCAGGAAAAGCGGCTGCGCGCGACCAGCGGCTCGATCAGCGCCACGAACACCGTCGCCAGCGCCATGCAGGTTGCCGCGACCGAGGCATTGGCCAGCTTGACCGCGCCGTAGAAGGTCAGCCAATGCAGCGCAACCAGCGCGCCGACCCCCGAATAGGCCAGCAGCAGACGACCAGGCAGCGCGCGCAGCCCGCGCCAGACGCGGGGCAGCAACAGCAAGGTGCCCGCCACCAGCAGCATCCGCCACCACACCAGCGGCAACGCGGGCAGGGTGATCAGCTTGCCGAGGATTGCAGTGAAGCCCCACAGCAGCACACACAGGTGGATCTGCCACTGGGCTCTGGCGGTGGGCGTCATCGGGGCATCTCGGCAGGGAGGCGCATTATCCGCAAGCGGACGGCGCCGGCGTCATCGTCTTGTGGCTAGCCGCGCAACCGTGCCGCGACACTGTCCCAACTGACGAGTTGCCAGAACGCGTCGAGGTAGCGCTGGCGGTTGTCGCGGTAATCGAGATACCAGGCGTGCTCCCACAGCGAGGCGGCCAGCAGCGGGGTGTCCTCGCCGGTGAGCGGCGTTGCCGCATTGGCGGTGACCGCCAGGCCCAGGCGGCCGTCGCGACGCTGCAGCAACCATGCCCAGCCGGCGCCGAAGTGGCGCTGGGCCAACGTGTCGAAGCGACTGCGCAGCGTGGCGACATCGCCGAAGTCGCGCGCGATCGCCTCCGCCAGCTTGCCCTTCGGCGCGCCGCCGCCGGCCGCCGCGGGCTTGAGCGAATGCCAATAGAAGGCGTTGTTCCAGGCCTGCGCGGCATGGTCGAACAGCTCACCATGCGCCTTGCGCACGATCGCCTCCAACGGCGCCTCGGCCAGATCGGTGCCCGCCACCAGCGCGTTGACGCGCTCGATGTGCGCGAGCTGATGCCGGCCGTGATGCTGGTCCAGCGTCTCGCCGGACAGGTGCGGTTCGAGCGCGGTGCGATCGTAGGGCAGGGCGGCGAATTCGACAGGCATGGGGCGCGGACAGCTCCGTGGGGCGATGGCGTCGGGTGCGACGCGATAGAATGGGCGGATTCTAACCCCGACCGTCGCCGCCACTGCTGGCGACGCGCCCCTTTCGGAGTCGCCTCGTGTCGATCCTCGAACGCATCCAGGCCGAAATCGACGGCCATGCCGTCGTGCTGTTCATGAAAGGGACCCCGCAGTTCCCGATGTGCGGCCATTCTGCGCGCACGGCCGACGCCCTGGCCGCGGCCGGGGCGCATGATTTCCGCACCGTCAACGTGCTCGAGGAGCCGGAGATCCGCGCCAATCTGCCCCGGTTCTCGAACTGGCCGACCTTCCCGCAGTTGTTCGTCCGCGGCGAGCTGATCGGCGGCTGCGACATCACGCTTGAGCTGCACGAATCGGGCGAGCTGGCCCGCATCCTGGCCGAGGTGCTCAAGCCGTGAGCGCGCCGGTGCTGGACATTCCCGTGCGCCCTGCCGCGCTCGCCGGGCGCACGATCCTGATCGTCGGCGCCCATGGCGGCCTGGGCGAGGCTGCGGCGATGGCGTGTGCCCAGGCCGGTGCCTCGCTGGTGCTGCTCGGCCGCAAGGTGCCGCGCCTGAACCGGCTGCACGACCGGCTGCAGGGGCACGGCCCGGCGCCGGCGCTGTATCCGCTCGATCTCGAAGGTGCGGGGCCCGACGACTACGCGCAGATGGCCGAGCGCATCGAGGCCGACACCGGCCGCCTGGACGGGGTGCTGCACGTGGCGGCCCAATTCTCCGGGCTGACCCCGCTCGAGCACACCGATCCGGCGGCGTTCGCGCGTGCGCTGCACGTCAACCTTACTGCGCGCTGGTGGCTGACCCAGGCTTGCCTGCCGTTGCTGCGCCGGGCGGCCGACAGCGCGGTGGTGTTCGCGATCGATTCGCCGGCCCGCACCGGCGGCGCCTACTGGGGCGGCTATGGCGTCGCCCAAGCGGGCCTGGAAACGCTGGTGCGCATGCTCCATGCCGAGCTCGCCAATTCGCCGGTGCGCGTGAGCGGCCTGTCTCCGCCGCCGATGCGCACTGGCTTGCGCAGCCGCGCGCATGTGGAAGAGGACGATCGGCTGGCGCAGGACCCGGCGCGCGTCGCGCCGCATTGCGTCACCTTGCTGTCGGCGGCCGGCGCCGCCCATCGCGGCCAGGTCTGGTCGCCCGACGGAGCTGCCGCATGACCGTCGCCTCGGCCGCACTGCTGCTGTTCCTGATCCTCGATCCGCTGGGCAACATCCCGGTGTTTCTGAGCATGCTGCGGCGACTCACGCCGCAGCGCCAGCGCGTGGTGCTCGCGCGCGAACTGCTGATCGCGCTGCTGGTGCTGATGCTGTTCCTGTGGGGCGGCAAGTACGCGCTGGAGATCATGCATCTGCGCCAGGAGTCGGTCGCGATCGCCGGTGGCATCGTGCTGTTCCTGATCGGCATCCGCATGATCTTTCCGCCGACCGGCGGGTTGATGGGCGAGATCCCCGACGGTGAACCTTTCATCGTGCCGATGGCGATCCCACTGGTCGCCGGCCCCTCGGGCATGGCCGCGGTGATGCTGATGGGCAGCAACGAGCCCGACCGGCTGGGCGAGTGGAGCCTGGCGCTGCTGATCGCCTGGGGCGCGACCGCCGCGATCCTGTTCTCGGCCACCTATCTCTACAAGCTGCTCGGCGCCCGCGCGCTGACCGCCCTGGAGCGGCTGATGGGCATGCTGCTGGTGGCGATCTCGGTGCAGATGCTGCTCGACGGCATCGTCGGCTTCCTGCGCGACGCACCCGCCGTCTGAAGCGCCTGCGATGTGACCGGATCGCGACGGGCGGTCCGGCCCGTCGCGCTGTATCCGGGAAAAGCCAACGGATTCAGCCGTTTGCGGGATCGGTCCAGTGTCATGGCACTGTCACTGAGCCCCGCTACCGTGTTAACCTGTTCTTAACCACTCGCGCGGTAGCGCGCGCCGTGGCAGGGGACCCCACTCGCTTACCGACCTGACCGTCGCCGCGCCGCAAGGCGCGCGCCGCTATCCACGCATCGAGGCTAACCACCCATGAAACACCCGAATCGCGCCCGACTTTCCAAATTGTCGCTGGGCCTGATCGTCGCACTCGCCGCCGCCCCTGCCTTCGCGCAGAGCACCTCCGCCGGCGTCGGCGGCCAGGTCACGGGCGCTGGCGGCCAGCCCGTCACGGGCGCCGAAGTGACCATCGTCCATACCGAGTCGGGCACGGTCAGCCGCGCCACCACCGATGCCAGCGGCCGCTACAACGCCCGCGGCCTGCGCGTGGGCGGTCCGTACACGATCACGATCACCAAGGCGGGCGAGGGCACCAAGACCGAAGAGAATGTCTACCTGTCGCTGAGCCAGATCAGCACAGTCAACGCCGCGCTGGACAACGACATGACGACGCTCGGTACCGTGGTCGCCACGGCGATCGGCGGCGGCTCGGAAGTCTTCAGCGCCACCAAGATGGGCACCGGCACCAACGTCAACCGCGACGTCATCGAGGCGCTGCCCTCGGTCGGCGGCAACATCCAGGACTACATCCGTCTCGATCCCCGCGTCGCCCAGGTCAACAAGGCGGACGGCCAGATCTCGGTGGGCGGTCAGAACCCGCGCTACAACGCGATCCGCGTCGACGGTGTGTCGGTCAGCGACACCTTCGGCCTGGAAGACAACAACCTGCCGACGCGCCGCCAGCCCGTCGCCATGGATGCGCTCGAAGCGATCAACGTCGACATCTCCAACTACGACGTGACCATCGCCGGCGCAACCGGCGCGGTGATCGATGCAGTCACCAAGTCGGGCACCAACGAGTTCAGCGGTTCGGTCTACGGCGCCTATCGCGACGGCGACTGGTTCGGCAAGGATCCCGAGGGCTTCGAGTTCGACGGCTTCGAGAAGGAGCAGACCTACGGCGTGACGTTCGGCGGCCCGATCCTGAAGGATCGCCTGTTCTTCTTCGCCAACTACGAGAAGCAGGAATGGAAGGCGCCGGGCTCGAGCCTGGCCGACAGCGCCGTGGGCACCGGTGCGATCTCGCAGGCGCAGGTCGACGAGGCGGTCCGGATCGCCCGTGACGTCCACGGCTTCGACGCCGGCGGCCTGGGCGACACCGACGGCAGCACGACGATGGAAGAGCGTGCGGTCAAGATCGACTGGAACATCACCGACAACCATCGCGCCAGCTTCCGCTACAGCGAGGTCGACCAGAGCCAGCTGCGGACCCCGTCCACCAGCGGCACGATCGTCAACCTGAGCTCGACGCACTACCAGCAGGAAAAGTCGATCAAGAACTACGTCGCGCAGATGTTCAGCGACTGGAGCGAGAATTTCTCGACCGAGTTCAAGGTGTCCTACCGCGACTACGCGTCCGAGCGCGTGAGCCCGAACACGCTCGCCAACATCAAGATCTACTTCGAGGGTGACGAGGCCAACCCGACCGGGCGCTTCATCCAGATGGGCCAGGACGTCAGCACCCCGCTGAACCTGCTCACGACCGAGACCTGGACCGGCTACGGCGCCGGCGTGCTCTCGTTCGCCGATCACGAACTGAAGTTCGGCGTCGACTACAGCACCAACGACGTCTACAACATGTTCGTCCAGAACGCCTACGGCACCTACGAGTTCTACGAGAGCGGTCTGCTCGAAGAGGGCAACTTTGCCAGTGGGCGCTGGAGCACCTACCAGCTGCACGCCCCGCAGCCGGGCGCGAGCATCGACTCGGTCGGCGCGGCGTTCAAGTACAAGGAACTGGGCCTGTTCGTGCAGGACACCTGGTTCGTCAACAACAACCTGACCCTGACCTTCGGCCTGCGCGCCGACAAGCCCAGCGTCGGCGGCCGTCCGGGCTTCAACCAGGCCGCGCTCGACGCCTTCGGCTACGACAACAGCTACGCGCTGGGCAAGGACGAGTGGCTGGTCCAGCCGCGCTTCGGCTTCAACTACACCTTCGACAGCGAGCGTCCGACGCAGTTGCGCGGCGGCATCGGCCTGTTCCGCGGCACCTCGCCGCAGGTGTGGTTCGGCAACGCCTACAGCAACACCGGCCTGAACTACGTCCGCTACGACCTCGAGCTCGGCGACGATGTCGACTGGCGCACGCTGCCGTTCGAGCCCAACGGCCTCGACCAGACGCGTCCGACCGGCGCGGGCGCCGGCGGCGAGATGAACGTCAACTTCGTCGGCCCCGACTTCGAGCAGCCCTCGGTGTGGAAGGCCAACCTCGCCATCGACCACGAACTGCCGTGGTACGGGCTGGTCGCGTCGGCCGAACTGCTGGCCACCCAGGTCAAGAGCGCGCTGTTCTACCGCAGCATCAACATCGGTGAGTCGGTCTTCAAGGGCCCCGATGGGCGCGACATGTACTACGACCCGGCGCGCATCGGCCGCAGCTGGACCTCGGGCTCGAACCGCTATCGCCGCAACACCGATTTCGGTCAGGTGTTCTTCCTGGACAACACCGACAAGGGCGAGAGCCAGCAGTTCACGCTGTCGCTGGAAAAGCCCTGGTCGCCTGACGGCCACTGGTCCTGGAACGTGGGCTACACGTTCACCAACTCGAACTCGGTCAGCGACATGACCAGCTCGACCGCGAGCTCGACCTGGAACTACAACTACATCTTCAACGCCAACGAAGACGTGGCCTCGACCTCGCGCTACGAGATCCGCGATCGTTTCTCGGCGTCGTTGAACTGGCGTCACAACTTCTTCGGTGATTACAAGACCTCGGTCGGCGTGTTCTACGAGGGCCGCACCGGTCGTCCCTTCAGCTACGTCTTCACCAACGACGCCAACGGCGACGGCCGCAGCGGCAACGACCTGTTCTACGTCCCCAACGCACCGGGCGACGTGCTGTTCGGCAGCCTGAGCTCGTCGGGCGTGTTCACGCCGGATCCGGCGATGGAAAACCGGTTCTTCGAGTGGCTGGAGCAGAACCAGGACCTGCAGCGCTACCGTGGCGGTCACGTCGACAAGAACGGCGGTCGCGCCAGCTGGGTCAACAGCTTCGACATCCGTGTGAGCCAGGAACTGCCCGGCTTCTTCAACGGCCACAAGTCGGAGATCTGGCTGGACATCATGAACGTCGGCAACCTGATCAATTCCGATTGGGGTCACATCTACGACTACGGCTTCTTCGCCAACCGTCGTGTGCTGACCGCCGCCGGGATCTACGACGGCAAGTACGTCTACAGCAACTTCGATCCCAGCCGCGTCGAGCCGCCGACCATCGCCAACAACTCCAACAGCATCGGCAACACCGGTGTGTCGCAGTGGTCGCTGCAGTTGGGCTTCCGCTACAAGTTCTGATCCAACGCGCCGTCAGGCGTTCAGGGAAACGGCCGGGGAAACCCGGCCGTTTCCGTTTGTGCGGGCGGCTGCGCTACAGTGCCGCACCTGTGAAAACAAGCCGAAGAAGAAGCAGATGAGCGAGACAAGCGTGGCGGCGACGGGGCTGCCGGTGGTGAATGCCTACGTGTACCCGCGCGGCGGGCTGGATGTGCTGTCCCGGGACGAGGTCGCGCGCCTGAAGGACGCCTCCAGTGGCGGCATGCACGACCTGCTGCGGCGCTGCGCCCTGGCGGTGCTGACCAGCGGCAGCGCCTCCGACGACCCGCGCGCGGCGCAGGAGCTCTACCCCGATTTCGACATCCAGGTGCTGCAGCAGGACCGCGGCATCCGGATCGAACTGATCAATGCGCCCGGCATGGCCTTCGTCGACGGCCAGATTATCCTCGGCGTGGCCGAGCTGCTGTTCGCGGTGGTCCGTGACCTGGCCTATACCGCGATCGAACTCGGGCCGGAGTACGCGGCCGACCTCGAGTCGTCGTCGGGTATCACCAATGCGGTGTTCGGCCTGCTGCGCAATGCGCGCCTGCTGCAGCCCGGCGACCCGAACATGGTGGTGTGCTGGGGTGGCCACTCGATCAGCCGCGCCGAGTACGACTACACCAAGCTGGTCGGCTACCAGCTCGGCCTGCGCGGCATGGACATCTGCACCGGCTGCGGCCCGGGGGCGATGAAGGGGCCGATGAAGGGCGCCAACGTCGCGCACGCCAAGCAGCGCCAGTACCCGGCGCGCTACATCGGCATCACCGAGCCGGGCATCATCGCCGCCGAGTCGCCCAATCCGATCGTCAACCAGCTGGTGATCATGCCCGACATCGAGAAGCGCCTCGAGTCGTTCGTGCGCCTGGGGCACGGCATCATCGTGTTCCCCGGCGGCGTGGGCACCGCCGAGGAGATCCTCTATCTGCTGGGCCTGTTGCTGCAGGAGGAAAACCGCGACATCCCGTTCCCGTTCATCCTGACCGGGCCGACGGCGTCGGCGCCGTACTTCGAGCAGATCGACCAGTTCATCCGCCTGACGCTGGGCGAAGAGGCCGCGTCGCGCTACGAGATCATCGTCGCCGACCCGGAGAAGGTGGCCAAGCGCATGTCGGCCGGCATCCGCAAGGTCAAGGAATACCGGGTCGCGCACAAGGACTCGTTCTACTTCAACTGGTCGCTGACGATCCCGCTGGACCTGCAGCGCCCGTTCGTGCCGACCCACGAGGCGATGGCCGCGCTCGACCTGCACCACGGCCGGCGCCCGCACGAGCTGGCGGCGGACCTGCGCCGGGCGTTCTCAGGCATCGTGGCCGGCAACGTCAAGGAAGACGGCCTGCGTCGGGTCGAAGAGTACGGTCCGTTCCAGATCCACGGCGACAGCGACATCATGCAGTCGCTCGACGCGCTGCTGCGCGCGTTCGTCGAACAGCGGCGCATGAAGATCTCCGGCGAGTACCGCCCCTGCTACGAAGTCATCGCCTGAGTCTGGCGGCCACCGTCCGGCGCTTCAGGCGCCGGTCGGCAGCGTCACCGTCGCACTGAAGCCATCGGCCTCGGCACGAGTCACCAGCGCGGCTCCCGGTGCGAGCGCGGTGAGCCGCGCGCGCACAGCCTCCAGCCCGATGCCGTGGCCGCTCGACGCAGCAGGCGCCTGCGCCGCGAGCGGATTGCCGATCCGGATCGTGACCTGACCGGGCTGCACCGACACCTCGATCTCGACCGTGCCGCCTTCCAGGCGCGGCTCGACGCCATGCTTGATCGCGTTCTCGACCAGTGGTTGGATCGCAAGCGCCGGAACGGGCGTGGCCGCGACCGCGGCCATCGCGTCGGGCAGTGTCCAGCGCACCTCCAGGCGGCTACCGAAGCGCAGCGACTCGATTTCCAGGTAACGCCGCACAAGCGCCAGTTCCTCCGAAAGCGGGATCACGCCCGGCCCGCTGAAGGCGGCGCGGAACAGGTCGGCCAGGTCGAGCAGCAGGCGCTCGGCTTCCTCCGGGCGGTCGTGGACCAGCGCCGCGCCGGTGTTGAGCGTGTTGAACAGGAAATGCGGATGCAGACGCGCGCGCAGCAGTTCGAGCTCGGCGGCATCGGCGCGGGCCGACGACTGCAGCGCCCGCCAGTAGTTCTGGTAGATCAGCAGCGCCAGCAGCCCCGCGATCGCCGCCAACGCCACGACCCGCACCAGAAACCGCAGCGGCGACTCAGCGGCCATCGGGCCGCCGGCAAGCTGCCAGCCGGCCCAGGCGACGCTCGAGGCGACGACCACCAGCAGCGCGAGCATCGCCCACGACCAGGCCTGCGGCGGCAGTCGCAGCAACAGCGGGCGCGCGAGTCGCACCGCGCCGAGCAGCACCAGTACGATCCACAGCACTGCCAGCGACGTGAGCCCGAACCGGATCGGCCAGTCGGCATCGAGCGGCCGGGCGAGGCTGAGCATCGCCGCCAGCGCCTGGCTCGACAGCACTACGGCAACCAGCACGGGCGCGGTGAACAGGGCGAGCAGCGGGTGGGGCCGGGGCGCGGGCATGGGGTCTGACGGACGGGACGGGACCGCCATCGTGCCGCAAACCACGCCGGTGCGACCGTTCGGGCCGCCGCAGCGACCATCCGTCGGCCACCGCTGGCGTCCGGGCCGGGTGACCTCTAGTGTGCGGCCGATCGGATTGGGGGTGCTATGCGCAGTGGCAGACACGGCCTGCAGGGCCGCATCGAAGCGGGCGGGTTCTCGCTGGTCGAGCTGATGGTGACGGTCGCAGTGCTCGCGATCCTGTCGGCCGTCGCCGTGCCATCGATGACTGGCCTGATCAATGCCAATCGGCTGTCGAGCGCGTCGAGCGAGCTGGTGGCGGCCGTGCAGTTCGCGCGGTCGGAGGCGGTCCGCCGCAATGTCCGAGTCAAGCTGTGCGGTACCGCCGACGGCGCGACCTGCACCAAGGCGGCGGCGTGGTCCGGCTGGCTGGTCGTCGACGAAAGCGGCGCGAAGCCCGAGGTGCTGCGTGCGCTGGTCGCGCCGGAAAGCCTTCAGATCAACGGCCCGGCCGACGGTGTCGTATTCCGGCCCTCGGGCCTGCTGTCGGCGGCATCGTCGCTGACCGTGTGCATGCCCACGACGAATCCCTCGAGCAACCAGCGCGTGATCAACATCAACATCAGCGGGAGCGCACGCAGCAGCAGCAAGGACGGGAAGGGACAATGCGCCTGACTGGACACCCAAGACGCGCCCTGGCGCCGCCGCGCGGACAGCGCGGTGTGAGCCTGATCGAAGTGCTGGTCGCCGTCGTCGTGCTCGGCATCGGCCTGCTCGGCACCGCGGCGCTGCAGGCGGTCGCGATGCGTGCGGGCCAGAGCTCGCTGGCGAGCAGCATGGCAGTGGTGCAGACCAATTCCATCATCGAGGCGATGCGCGCGAACATTGCGCAGGCCAGCGCCTACAACATGGCGATGACCTGCGATGTTCCGACCGAGGCTGGCACATTGGCCCAGCGCGATCTGCGCGACTGGATGATCGCACTCAAGACCACGGTCGGCGCCGGTGCGGCCAGCGCCGCCGGCGGCGCAGCGGCTGCGGCGCTGGATACGACCACCTGTGCCAGCATCAGCGGCTGCCCGGATGCCTGCGCAGTCGTCGTGCAGTGGGACGACACGCGCGCAGGTGGCAATGCGCAGCGTCAGGTCGAAACGGTGACACGGCTATGATCCGACCCGGTTTCCAGGCGCGCCACCGCGCCGCCGGCATGGCGCTGGTCGAGTTGATGATCGCCATGGTGCTGGGCCTGCTGGTCGTCGGCGCCGCATTCGCGATCTTCCTGTCCAACCAGCGCAGCTATACCACCAACGAGGACCTGAACCGGATCCAGGAGAATGCGCGGATCGCGCTGGACCTGATCGCACGCGATATCCGGGCCGCCGGTGGCTCCGCCTGTTCGAGCGCATCGGAGATGGCCAGCGGAGGCACCAATGCGCTGCTGTTCCGCGATACCCCAATCACGGGCAATGCCAGCACGTTGCGAGTTGCGTCGGGTGAGGATGCTGCATACAAGATCGCGGCCGCATCGGCCACGGGCCTGACGTTGGCACCCGGCCAGCTTTCGAAGGCCTCCAACGTGTTCAGTGCGGGAGATGTGCTGCTGCTTTGCAATGCGCGCAAGACCTTCGTGGTCACCGCGACCGCGGTTGGCGACCAGACCATCAGTTTCGCTGCGCTGCCATCCGGATATGATCCTGCGGCCGACCCCTATGCGTCGCTGGCGACGGTGGCACTGGCGCGGTTCCGCGACGTCACCTGGTCTGTCGCCAACAACGCCAACGGCAAGCGGTCGCTGTTCGTCAAGCGCGGTGGCGGCGCGGCCGAGGAAGTGATCGAGGGCGTGCAATCGGTCGCCTTCTCGTATCTGGACAGCAGCACCGGCCTCTACTCGGCAACGCCGAATTTCGCGAACGTGATCGCAGTCCGGGTCGAACTCGTGCTGCAGGGCGCGGCCGTCGATGGCAGCCCGCTGCTGCGGCGCGCATCGAGTGTGATCAGCGTGCGTGGGAGAACCCTATGACAGTTTCAGGACGATGGATGCCGCCAGGTGTCCGCCTTGCGTCCGGCCGCGCTTCCGAGCGCGGCATTTCTCTGATCGTGGTGATGGTGCTGTTGGTCATCACTGCGCTGCTGGGCATCGCGATCCTGCGCAGCGCCACGCTGCAGGAGCGCATGAGTGCGAACACCCGCGACCGTGGGCTCGCGTTCGAAGCCGCTGAAGCGGCCCTGCGCTATGCGCAGCAGAACGTACTGGGCGTCGCACCCGATGCCACGGCGCCTACCCTGACCTGGGCCAGCATCGTGCCGACCGCCGCGCACTGCGCGAACCTGGGCGTCTGCCCGACCGGGTCCGCGCCCGTCTGGAAGTCCGTGCCCACTGGAGCCTTCAACCCCAAGGGGTTGGTATCGCAACCGGAGTACTGGATCGAGTATCTGGGAACCGGGCCTGGTTACCAGGGCAGTTGCGAGGTGGTGCCCGTGCCGCTCGACTGCCAGAGCCCGATTTTCCGCATCACCGTCAAGAGCGAGGCAGTGGGGCGCGCGCAAGTCGTGCTGCAGGCCAATGTCGTCAGCCGCATTCCGCAGCCGGGAGCCTGAAGCATGTCCGTCTCCCTCCCTGTCCGTCGCCGCACGGCCACCTCCCAGCGCCGCTGGTGGTCCGGGCCGGCAGCTTGCCTGGTGACGTTGCTGGCGCTGCCCGCCAGCGCGGGGATCACCATTCCCGACGATCCGTTGACCACCGCCAGCCGCGTCGCGCCGAACATCCTCTTCATCCTCGACGATTCGGGGTCGATGGCGTTCGAGACGATGCCCGACAACCCGCCGAGCACCTCGATGCCAGATGTCTCGAACGGGACCTACACGCGCAATTCGTTGGCCTACAACCCAGCCGTCACCTATCTGCCCTGGCGTCAGGCGGACGGCACGCGCATGAGCGGCGGCACGAACTTCAATGCGGTCTACGGCAGCTTCAATCTGGTCGGCGGAAGCACGATCAATCTCGCCAGTGGATCGAGCTGCCGGCGCTACAACCGCAACAGCAACTCCACCAACGACGAACTCTCTTCGGGCGGAACGCAGGTGTGTGGAGGCGTGCAGACGTTCTACGTGCCCAAGGACCCGTCGAGAACGGAGGCGTCCTACCTGAACAACGGCGAGAATTACTACCGCTACCAGATCAGCGGCGACGATGTCGTACGCAGCGAGTACGGTGCCGTGTCGTCGAGCACTGGCAACGTGGCGGGATATCCGGTGTCCGGGCTGTCTGCGAGCCGGGGACAATCGCTGTCCTACACGGTCACCGTGCCGGCGGGCACCACTGCGCTCACCATTGCGATCAATGGCGGAACGGGTGACGCCGATCTGTATGTGCGCCTCAACGCTCAGCCGAGCTTGTCAAACTACGATTGCAGGCCTTACGCAAGCGGCAACAACGAGAGCTGTTCGTTCAACCCGCCAGCCGGCGGCGGGACCTACAATGTCCTCGTCAACGCCTACAGCAACTTCAACAACGTCACGCTCAGCGCCGTGACGAGCAACAACAACCGGTGTGCGTCGGGGACGGGTTCGCGGGATTGGATCAACTGCCAATCCGCAACGCCTACGGGCCGCACCGTTGCGGCCGAGCAGGCCAACTACGCGACCTGGTTCTCCTATCACCGGACGCGAATGAAAGCCGCGAAGGCGGGGGCGTCGGAAGCATTCACCGACCTCGACAGCCGTGTCCGCGTTGGATTCCGCACGATCTGGGACCGCAACAGCTTCGACATTCCGGTCAACGACGGCAATGATGGCCGCTTCGTCGACAATCCCGGTGGGCAGGGGACCTCGGCGACGACCTCGCGCTCGACTTGGTATTCCCGGCTGCAGAATGTCATCGCCTACAACGGCACGCCACTGCATGGCGCGCTCGACTCGGCCGGGCGCTATTTCAGCCGCACGGATGCGCAGGGCCCTTACGGACCACAAGCGACATCCGGGCAGTTCTCGTGCCGTCAGAACTTCGCGATCCTCACCACCGACGGTTACTGGAACGACACCAGTAACAATTACAGCGTCAAGGTCGGTAACCAGGATGGCAACCCTGGTTCGACGATCACCGGCACCAACAATCAAAGCTACCGCTACAGTCCAAGTGCGCCTTATACGGACGGTTACTCGGACACGCTGGCCGACGTGGCAATGCGCTACTGGAAGGCGGATCTGCGAACGGACCTTGCCAACAACGTCCCGACCAACTCGGCTAACCCTGCGTTCTGGCAGCACATGGTGACGTTCGGCATCTCCATTGGCCTCAATGGCAACAAGCCTTGGTCGAGCGTAGGGGCGGTGCCGTCGGACGCCACCTGGGAAGATCCCACAGATCGCGAGGATGCCGACCGCATCGATGATCTGCTGCATGCGGCAGTCAATGGCCGTGGTGCGTTCGTCGCCGCATCCAATCCTGAGGAATTCAGCGCCGGCCTCCAAGGCGCGCTCGCTGTGATCTCGCAACGCACGAGTTCGTTCTCCAACGTTGCGTCCAATTCGGTCTCGCTCGATACAGGCTCGCAGGTCTTCAACGCCAGCTACGTATCTGGCACGTGGACGGGGGCGGTGACCGCGCGTGCCGTGACGCAGTCGGGCGTCGCGAGCACGGTCAGCTGGACGTCGACGGTGCCGGCCTGGGCCTCGCGCAAGATCTTCACCGTCAGCGGGGGCGCGGGCGCGAACTTCCCCAGCGCCGCGCAGGTCACTGCGCTGGCACGTGGGGGCGGTCCTTCGAGCTTCCCCGTCACTGGTGAGAACAACGCCAACTATCTCAAGGGACAGCCGACTCTGGAGGAGCGCAACGGCGGTACGTTGCGCAACCGCGCGTCGATCCTGGGCGACATCGTGGGCTCGTCGCCCGCCTATGTGGGCGACACCAATACGCTGTATGTCGGTGCGAACGATGGCATGTTGCACGCATTCGACGCAGCCAACGGACAGGAACTGTTCGCCTATGTGCCGGGCATCATCGACATCTCTGCGTTGTCGACGCTGAGCCGGCCCGATTACACGCATCGCTACTTCGTCGATGGTCCCGTATCGGTCACGTCTCGAGCCCTGACACCGGGAAAGAATCTGTTGATCGGGACGCTCGGCCGCGGCGGCAAGGGCGTGTTTGCACTCGACGTGAGTGCGCCGCGAACGGCGACCGCGACACGTGTCTACAAGTGGGAATTGAAGGACACCACGACCGGCAGCGACGGCAACATGGGGCTGGTGATGGGCAAGCCGTTGCTGTCAAAGGTCGCCGGTGGCCGGGTCGCCGCGGTGCTGGGGAATGGCGTCAACAGTTCGCGTGAGAAGGCCGTCCTGATCGTGCTCGATGTCGAAAGCGGAGAGATCATCCGGCAGATCGATACGGGTATCGGCTCGGCCGATGCGCCAAACGGGCTGTCGGCGCCGGTGGGGGTCTACAGCGCGGACGGCCAAACGCTTGCTTATGTCTATGCAGGTGACATGCTCGGCAACGTGTGGAAGTTCGATCTGACCAGCACCAATGCGACGCAGTGGAGCGCCAAGCGGCTGTTCACGGCGCAGGACGCCAACGGGACCGCGCAGCCGATCACCGGTGCGCCGACCGTGACCACGCATCCGACGACGCGCAAGCGCTGGGTGTTCTTCGGTACCGGGCGCTATCTCACGACCGAGGATGCCGATGCCCGGAATACTGCGGTGCAGACGCTCTACGGTCTTGTTGACGACGATCCGGCGACCCCGCCGACTCGGTCCGCACTCACGCGGCGCACGATCACAGTGCAGAGCACGACCGTCAGTGGCCTCGCGGCACGCGCCTTCGAATCGCGCAGCGCATTGCCGGCGAACTCAAAGGGGTGGTACATCGACCTGCCCGGCAGTGGTGAGCGGATCGTGCAGGATGCGCAGATCGTGTCCTCGTTCCTGGTCACGGCCAGCGTGATGCCTTCGGGTAACGCTTGCGACGCCGATGGCTCGGGCTTCATCAACGCGCTCGACGCGTTTACCGGTACCAGTGCCGGTGGTTCCTATTTCGACCTTGACGGCGACGGGCAGACAGACGATGCGGGTGTGAGCTCCCCGAACGGGCCTCTGCCGGTCGGGTCGGTCAATCCCGGGGTCGGCATGCCGACGCTGCCCAATCTGCTGCGCGGTCGCCTCGTGGTCGGCGGCACCGCTGGGTCCGACCTGCGCACCCTGGGCACGTCGCGTCCGCGCTGGGATCGCGTATCGTGGCGCGAGCTCCGAGGAGACTAACGATGACGCATGCATTCTTTGCACGCTGGCATGCGCGCCGTCGCGCGCAGACTGGTTTTTCGCTGATCGAACTAATGATCGTCGTCGCGATCATCGGCATCCTCGCCGCGATCGCCTATCCGAGCTACATGCAGCATATCGTCAAGACCCGCCGTGCGGCGGGCACTGCATGCCTGATGCAAGCAGTGCAGCAGATGGAACGCTTTTACACGGCCAATCTGACGTACGCGGGGTCGCCGACCAGCTTCACTTGCGACAACGAGGCATCGACGTACTACACCGTCAGTAAAGTGGCGGGCTCATCTAGCGCCAGTACCTACACCTTGAGCGCGGCACCCAAAGGTGTTCAGGACACCCAGGATAAGACGTGCGGCACGTTGACCATCACCAACACAGGGGTGCGTTCGCCGATGACGGGAAATTGCTGGTGATCATGGGACGCGTCGCGTCGGTGTCTGGCCGGCGCTTCGCATCGAACACTTAAGACTTGTTGAATGGTCCGTCATGGACGAGGCAACAAAGAAAAAGGCCTGTGCACTGCACAGGCCTTTTTCGAATTTGGCGCCCGAAGTTGGACTCGAACCAACGACCCCCTGATTAACAGTCAAGTGCTCTAACCGGCTGAGCTATTCGGGCGGGGACGCGTAGTTTAAGGGTTCGTCGCGGGAGGTCAAGCGCCTGAGACGGCGCGTGCCTCCGCGGTGACGAGCGCGGCCGGGCGGGGCGTCAGCCTGCGCCGCACGGCGCAGCGTCCGTGGCCCGTTCGGTCCGCACGCGCCCGACATTGTTGACGACGAGCTGGCGCTGCACACGGCCGGCGCCGCAGACGGCGATGGTCAGGTTGGTCCCGACGCTGCGGCCATCGGGCCGGTAGCGCACGAAGGGGCGGTTGGCCTCGAAGGCGAGGTCGCCGTTCGCCAGCCCGGCCGGGCTGGCGATGCGCAGCAGGTCGTGGTCGGCGTCGGCGGTGAGATTGCGGTCCGGGTCCCGCAGCACCACCCAGCCGAGCGTCCAGGCGCCATCGTCGCGGCATCGGTTGTCCTCTGTGCGCGGGCAGACGACGACGCTCTTGCCGCCGGTGATGGCGGTATTGCGGGCCAGGGCCAGGTCGGTCCTGAGGTGCTCGGCCGCCGATATCGCGCGGTAGGCCGCGATGGCCTGCGTAAAGGCGGGCACTGCGACCAGCGCGAGTACCAGCAGTACGCCGACCGTGCACATCAGTTCGAGCAAAGTGACGCCGCGTTCGCGGTGCATGGCCGATCCTCCTGAACGGGAACGGTCAGCATGGCCGGTCCGGCTGGCACCTTCGCTCGGTGCATGCCGCCTCCACGTGTCGGAAACCACCGGCTGCTATCGTCAGGGGCTCTCCGCGCCGGCGGTTGTCGCCAGCGCCGGTCGCCCCCATTTCCAGTGCTTCCTCGCATCGCAGACGCCATGAACGACGCCATCCAACCTGCCGGATTCCAGCTCGTCTCGCCCTACCAGCCGGCCGGCGACCAGCCGCGGGCGATCGAGCAGTTGGTCGAGGGCTTCGAGGCCGGTCTGGCGCATCAGACACTGCTTGGCGTGACCGGCTCGGGCAAGACCTACACGATCGCCAACGTGATCCAGCGGGTGCAGAAGCCGACCCTGGTGATGGCGCCGAACAAGACCCTGGCCGCCCAGCTCTACGGGGAGTTCAAGTCGTTCTTCCCGCACAACGCGGTCGAGTACTTCGTCAGCTACTACGACTACTACCAGCCCGAAGCCTACGTGCCGTCGTCGGACACCTACATCGAGAAGGACAGCTCGGTGAACGAGCACATCGAGCAGATGCGGTTGTCGGCGACCAAGGCGCTGCTTGAGCGGCGCGATGCGATCATCGTGTGCACGGTTTCGGCGATCTACGGCCTGGGCGATCCGAACGAGTACTTCCGGATGGTGCTGCACATGGTCCGGGGCGAGCGCATCGATCAGCGCGAGCTGATCCGTCGGCTGACCGAAATGCAGTACAGCCGCAACGACCATGAACTGCGCCGCGGTACCTACCGCGTGCGCGGCGAGACGATCGACGTGCACCCGGCCGAGTCGGACGCCGAGGCGCTGCGCATCGAGCTGTTCGACGGCGAGATCGAGCGCATCACCCAGTTCGACCCGCTGACCGGCGAGACCCGGCGCACGCTGCAGCGTTACACGATCTACCCAAAATCGCACTACGTGACCACGCGGCGCACGACGCTCGATGCGATCGAGGCGATCAAAGCCGAGTTGCCGCCGCGGCTGGAGCAGTTCTACGCGGAGAACAAACTGGTGGAGGCGCAGCGGCTGCAGCAGCGCACCCAGTTCGATCTGGAGATGATGGCCGAGGTCGGCTACTGCAATGGCGTGGAGAACTACTCCAGGCATCTGACCGGGCGCATGCCGGGCGAGGCGCCGCCGTGCCTGTTCGACTACCTGCCGCCCGATGCGCTGCTGGTCATCGACGAGTCGCATGTCACCGTTCCGCAGATCGGGGCGATGTACAAGGGCGACCGCTCGCGCAAGGAGACGCTGGTCAACTTCGGCTTCCGGTTGCCGTCGGCGCTGGACAACCGGCCGTTGAAGTTCGAAGAGTGGGAAGGGCGCTCGCCGCGGGCGATCTTTGTCTCGGCCACCCCCGGCAGCTACGAGATGGAGAAGTCACAGGGCCAGGTGGTGGAGCTGGTCGTGCGTCCGACTGGCCTGATCGACCCGGTGGTGGAGATCCGGCCGGTCGCGACCCAGGTGGACGACGTGCTGGGCGAGATCCGCGAGCGCGTGGCGATGGGCGACCGGGTGCTGATCACGACGCTCACCAAGCGCATGGCCGAGAACCTGACCGAGTACCTGAGCGAGCACGACGTCAAGGTGCGCTATCTGCACTCGGACATCGACACCGTCGAGCGGGTGGAGATCATCCGCGACCTGCGGTTGGGCAAGTTCGACGTGCTGGTGGGCATCAACCTGCTGCGCGAGGGCCTGGACATGCCCGAGGTGTCGCTGGTCGCGATCCTCGATGCCGACAAGGAAGGCTTCCTGCGTTCGGGGGGATCGCTGATCCAGACGATCGGCCGCGCCGCCCGCAACCTGCGCGGCAAGGCGATCCTGTATGCCGATCGCATCACCAATTCGATGCAGACCGCGCTCGACGAGACCGACCGTCGCCGCCAGAAGCAGGTCGAGTACAACGCCGAGCATGGCATCACACCCAAGTCTGTCGCACGCGCGATCGTCGACATCATGGAGGGCGCGCGCGCCGAGCCCGAGCTCGAGAAGAAAGGCCGCGGCAAGGGCCGCAAGGTTGCCGAGCCGGCCGAGGACTACGCGGCGCTGTCGCCGGACAAGCTCGCCGCCAAGCTCAAGACGCTCGAGCAGCAGATGTACCAGCACGCGCGCGACCTCGAGTTCGAGGAGGCCGGGCGCCTGCGCGACCAGATCCAGAAGATCAAGGCGGTGGCGCTGGGGTAGGCGCCGTCATCGGCCGGTACGCTCCCGAGGCCCGTAGGGGAGGGCGTGTCGGCCGTGCGCATGTCTCGCGAGGCATGGCGCGCCGCGCCCGATGACTGCGCGGGTGGAGGGTGGGGCCGCAAGTCGCTGAATTGGTTGAATGTTCATCTGCTTGGATGTACGTTATCCCGTACATACCCGAGATGGCCGCCATGGATACCCTAACCTACACCGCCGCCCGCGCCACGTTGGCCGACACGATGGAGCGCGTGGTCAACGATCATGAGCCGGTCATCATCACGCGCGGGCGTTCGCAGTCGGTGGTCATGGTCTCGCTGGAGGACTACAAGGCCATGGAGGAAACCGCCTATCTGCTGCGCAGTCCCAAGAGCGCGCAGCGCTTGCTGCGTTCGATCGCGCAGCTTGAATCCGGTGGCGGACAGGTACGGGATCTGATCGAGTGATTCTGCAATTCTCGGAGGATGCCTGGGAGGATTACCTCTACTGGCAGCAGGCTGACAAGAAGCTGCTCAAGCGCATCAACGAGCTGATCAAGGCCATCCAGCGTGATCCCTTCCAGGGCATCGGCAAGCCCGAGCCGCTTCGGCACGCGCTCGCGGGCTACTGGTCCAGGCGCATCAACGATGAGCACCGGATCGTCTACAAGGTCGAAGGCGATGTGCTGATGATTGCGCAGGCCCGCTATCACTATTGACGCTTCGTCACGCCTGATCGTCCGGCTGTGAAACGGTCCGGAAGCGGTATCTCCGTAAACGAAAAACCCGGCACGATGGCCGGGTTTGTCTGATGCCACGAAGACGCCTGAAGGCTGGGTCTTGCGTGGTGGGCGGTACAGGGTTCGAACCTGTGACCCCTACCATGTCAAGGTAGTGCTCTACCGCTGAGCTAACCGCCCGATGTTGCTGCCCGCCGCTTCGGCGAGGTCGCGCATTCTAGCCCAGTCATCGGAGGTGCACAAGCGTCTCCAGGTTCAGATGCCTTGCGCCTGACGTGGGCCGCCGGCCGCGCGCAGGACGCCGCGCGGCCGGTATGGGTCAGAAGCGGTAGTTGACGCCCATCAGATAGGTGCGGCCGTAGTCGTAGAACTGGTTCGGGCGCTCCTGCAGGCCGTCGAAGGTCGAGCGGAAGGGCTCGTTCTCCAGGTTGTTGACCTGCAGCAGCAGCGACAGGCCCTCCAGGCGTCCGCTTTCGAACGCGTAGCCCAACTGCAGGTCGGTCACGGTCTCGCCGGTGAACATCACCTTGGTGCGGTCGCCGCCGGCGCCCTGGACCTCGCCGAGGAAGTCGGAGCGGCTGCGCTGCGATACGCGGGCCGAGAAGCCGTAGCGCTCGTAGTACAGCGCGACGTTGGAGACGTACTTCGACAGGCCGGGCAGGGGCTCGGAGCTGTCGGGGCCGTTGGGCGCGATGTCGCTCTCGGTGTCGGAATAGTTGCCCATGAAGCCGAAGCCTTCCAGCGGCGCCCACAGCAGGCCCAGCGGGAGCGATACGGCGAACTCCCAGCCCTTGATCGTGCCGCCCTCGCCGTTGACCGGCTGGCTGTACTCGCCGATCCACGACGGCGGCAGGTTGCCCGGCAGTTCGGGAGGCAGCGGCAGCTGGCTGAAGTCGAACGCGGTCGTCTGACGGTAGATGTAGGTCTTGAGGTCCTTGTAGAAGTACGCCGCACTGACGTAGCCGCGCCCGATCGATTCGTTGCCGAAGTACTTCTCGTACGAGAGGTCGTAGGCATTGGCCAGCCACGGATCGAGCTCGGGGTTGCCGCCGCTGCCGGTCCAGCGGTCGCGGCTGCGGTCGATGCTGTAGCTCCCGCCTGCGGTGAGTTCGTCCATGCGCGGCCGCGCCATCTGACGCGAGGCGCCCACGCGCAGGAACTGCTCGGCGGGCAGGCCAAAGGACAGGTTCATGCTCGGCAGGTAGTGCACGTGGTCGGCGCCGCGCTCGCTGGGCGCTTCCAGCGCCGCGCCTTCGAACGTCGCCACGCCGGTCGAGCGCTGGCTGGCGTTGACCACCTGCACGCCGACGTTGCCCTTGAGCGGCACCGGGCCGAGATCGGTGTCGATGTCGGCCTGCACGTAGAGCGTGCCGATCTCTTCGTGGATCTCCCAGTTCTTGTCGTTGATCGCCGCATCGTCCTTGCGCCACGGGCGATAGACGCCGGCGGCAAGCATCGCGCGCTCGTCGAGGTCGAGGATCGTCGGAATGCCGGCGAAGCCGAAGGCGCTGCTGCGCACGTACTGTCCCGGGATCGCAACGCTGAGATCGCCAGTGCAGGCGTCGGTGACGCACAGGGTGTACTCGGTCGAGGCGCGGCTCTTGCGGCGGTCGGTGATGTTGCCGCCGAAGCGCAGGGCGGACACGAAGCCGGCATCGAAACGGCGCTCGAGGTCGACCCGGAACGCACTGATCTGATCGCGGACCTCGAAGTTCTTCAGGTAGCCGGCCTGGTCGCGCTCGCCGCCCCAGCGGTCGGGATCGCGCAGGACGAAGCCGCCCGGTGCGCCGAGGTCGTAGTCCAGGTCGATGTCGTACCAGCCCTCGGGATTGAACACGTAGCGGCCCGAGCTGGTGACGCCGGCTGGCGGCGTGGCGTAGACCTCGAACAGTTGCTCGGCGCGGCGCGCGCGCGAGTGACTGACGTCGGTAGTCAGCGTCCAGTTCGCGTTGACCTCCAGCTCGGTGTTCCAGCCAAACGACAGCAGGCGGTCGTCCATGGTGTTGCTGTCGTTGCGCAGCACGATCGGCGCTATCTGCGACCAGGTCGAATCGATCGTGGTGCCATTGGGGCTCAGCGTGGCGTCGTCGAGGGTTGCCCGGCCATAGGCCAGGCCGGTCTGCAGACCGTACTTGTTCTCTTGCCGATCGAACTGCGAGTAGAACAGGTCGATGGTGGAGTGCAGGCGCTCGTTGGGCTGGAACTCGAGCACCGCCATGTAGCCGTCGCGGCGATTACTGCCTTCGATGGCATAGGCGGCGGTGCCGCCGAGCACGGCGTTGCCCGCGTAGCCTGGGTACTCCTTGTTGAAGTTCCACGACTCGAACTGGTGGCCGAGGTTCGGGCTGTCGAGGCGGGCGTAGCCGAGCGCGATGCCGACGGTGTTGTCGGCGAACTGATCGATGTACGAGATGCTGGCGCGGCTGCCGTATTCCTTGTCGTCGCCCAGCTTGTTCATGTCGCCGCGCACGTTCACCGCAATCGCGCGCTCGCCGAACGACAGCGGGCGGACGGTCTTCATGTTGACTGTGCCCGACAGGCCCTGGCCGACCAGCTGCGCATTGGTGGTCTTGTGCACCACGACCTGGCTGATCAGTTCGGACGGGTACTGGTCGAACTCCACGCCGCGGTTGTTGCCGAAGCTCACCTGCTCGCGGCCGTTGAGCAGCGCGGTGGAGAAATCGCCGGCGAAACCGCGGATGTTGAGTTCCTGCGGGCGGCCGCCGAAACGCTGTGCCGAGATGCCGGGCAGGCGCGCCAGCGAGTCGGCGATGCTGGTGTCGGGCAGCTTGCCGATGTCCTCGGCCGAGATCGCCTCGGCGATGGTGTCCTCGGCTTGCTTGGTATCCATCGACAGTTCGATGCCGCGGCGGATGCCGGTGACGCGAACGCTGTCGAGCTGCACGGCGTCGCCGCCGGAGGCCGGCGTCTGCGTCGAGGCGGTGTCGGTCTCGTTCGACGACGTGGTGGTCTGCGCATGTGCGCCGGTTGCGAGCATCAGCAGCGCAGACGACAGCGCAACGCTGAGCAGATTGCGATCGAGCTTCGACATCTCCCCTCCCAAGGGTGTCCAGCAGGCAGTGTTCGGGGCGCGCCGTCGGCATCGGAACGCGATGGATCGGACAGGCCCCGCGATTGGCGGCCATGGTAGTCCTGGGGTTCGGATCCGGCGGCGCACTGCATACGTATTCATGGCGCAATGCGGTGGCGCTCGTCGACGATGGGGCGTCGATGGCGCTGGGAGGCGGCGATGGAAAACGTTTACATGCAACAGCGCATGCGGGCGTGCGTGCGAGGTCTCGCGCTCGCGTGCCTGTCCTTGATCGCTGGCGCGGCAAGTGCAGGCGACCTGCACGTGCCGTCGCCCGATTGGCGCGATCAGATCGTCTACTTCGTGATGATCGACCGCTTCGACGATGGCGATCCGTCCAACAACGACCAGGGCACCGGCGAGTACGATCCCAACGATCCGGCGCGCTACAGCGGCGGCGACCTTGCGGGGGTGACGCGCCGGCTCGACTACGTGCAGGGACTGGGTGCGACGGCGGTATGGATCACTCCACCGGTGGCGCACCAGTGGTGGAATGAGGCGACGCGCTACGGTGGCTATCACGGTTACTGGGCGGACGATTTCTCCGCCATCGACCCGCACTTCGGCACGCGCGACGACTACCGCGCCCTGTCGCGCGGTCTGCATGGCCGCGGCATGTACTTGATTCAGGACATCGTGGTGAACCACACCGCGAACTATTTCGGCTATCCCGACGGCTGGCGCGCGGACGATCCGGCGGCCGGATTCGTGCGCTTCACTGATGCGCGCGGACGCCAGGCGCCGGTGCAGCCGCCGTTCGACCGCAACGATGCGCGCGACCCCGCGCAGCGCCGCGATGCGATTTACCACTGGACACCCGACATCGTCGATTTCACCGACCGCACGCAGGAGCTGACCTACCAGCTCGCCGGCCTCGACGATCTCAATACTGAGCATCCCGAGGTCCGCCGCGCGCTGCGCCGCAGCTACGGCGATTGGATCCGCGACATCGGTGTCGATGCGTTCCGTGTCGACACTGCGCTGCACGTGCCGGCGGATTTTTTCGACGATTTCCTGCACGCCGAGGAGCGCGATGCGCCGGGCATCGCCGCGGTCGCGCGCGCAACCGGCCGCGAGGACTTCCATGTGTTCGGCGAGGGCTTTGCGATCGACAAGCCGTTCGAGGACAGCCAGGCGCGCCGGCTCGAGGCCTATATGCGCACCGAGTCCGGCGGCGAGCGCTTGCCCGGCATGATCAACTTCCCGCTCTACGGCAGTCTCGGCGACGTGTTCGCGCGCGGCGAGCCGACCGCGGTGCTCGGCCATCGCATCGCCAGCATGGTCGCGCTGCATCCGCGCCTGCACTGGATGCCGAGCTTCGTCGACAACCACGATGTCGACCGGTTCCTGGCCGGGGCCGACACGCGCGCCCTGCGTCAGGCGCTGTTGGCGATGATGACCCTGCCGGGCATTCCCACGCTGTACTACGGCACCGAGCAGAGCTTTTCGGGGCGCCGCACGGCGATGTTCGCCGGCGGCATTGGCGCGCAGGGCGACGCGTTCGACACCGCCGCACCGCTGTATCGCGAGATCGCTGCGATGTCGGCGCTGCGGCTCGACGACCGGGTGTTCTCGCGTGGTGTGCCCGAGGTGTTGCGCGACAGTGGCGGCGGGCCGGGCGCGCTGGTGTGGGCCACCCGCCACGAGGCGGCGCTTGCGCTGGTTGCGTTCAACACTGCCGATGCGCCGGTGCTGGTCGATGCGCTGGAGACGGGGCTGCCGGCCGGCACGCGGCTGGAGGGTGTGTTCGGACTCGATGGCGATCCGGCGCCGCTGACCGTCGCCGCCGATGGTCGGCTGACGCTGGTGCTGCCGCCGCGTGCGGGGCTGGTCTGGCGGCAGCGCGGCGGCGAGGCACGGCCGGATGCGTCGCAGTCCGCGGCACCGACGCTCGATGCGCTGCCGCCACTTCCGTGGCGCGACGACGTGGTGCTGCACGGACGTGCGGCGCCCGGCGACGTGTTGCAGGTCGTGGTCGATGGCGATCTGCAGCGCGCCCCGCGGGTCGTGGCCGGTGCCGACGGTCGCTGGACGGCGACGCTGCGCACCGACAGTTGGATCGATCCGGCGCGCAGGCATCGCCTGGTGCTGTGGCGCGAGGCCAACCGGGCCGCGTCGGCGGCGCAGCCGTTCCAGGTCGAACGCGACTGGCGAGCGGTGGCACGCATGGACGATCCGGCCGGCGACGATCACGGCCTGGACGGGCGCGTGGTCTATCCCACCGGCGGTCAGTGGCGGACGCAGCGGCAGGGCGACCTGCGTGGGTTGGACGTCGAGACCAGCGGCGGCGCGCTGCGCGTCACCTTGCGCATGGCCAGCGTCACCCAGGGCTGGAATCCGCCCAATGGCTTCGACCATGTCGCGCCGGTGGTGTTCATCGAGCTGCCGGGGCGCGAAGGCGGCAGCGAGGTGATGCCCCAGCAGAACGCGCGCCTGCCGGACGGGATGCGCTGGCATTACCGCATCCGCGCCCACGGCTGGTCGAACGCGCTGTTCTCGGCGCAGGGCGCTGACGCCGATGCCGAGGGCACGCCGCAGGCGCAGCCGGCGCGCATCGAGGTCGATCCGGACGCGGCGACGATCCGCTTCACGCTGCCGGCCTCGTCGCTGGGCGATCCGACGACGCTCGTCGGCGCGCGCGTGCATGCGGTGACCTGGGATTACGACGATGGGTTCCGCCCCTTGCAGCCGGAGGCGAGCAGTTCGGCGTTCGGGGGCGGGGATGGGCGGCACGACGCCCGCGTCCTCGATGCGGTGGGACCACTGCGGCTGCCGTGAAGGTGGGCGGCCATGGACAAGCCGCCCCTTCATCTGGAAAATGAGAATCGTTCCCGATAAGTGAGTGTCGCGAGCCAGCAGGTTCGACGGCACCTGCGGTCCGGCTCAGCACCGGCCCGTGCCTGCGGCGGCCATGTCGCCAGGCTCCCATGCGGGCACCCCTCCCATCCCGTCCAGCCGAGTCCATGCCCATGACCCCGTCCCCCCGCACTTCGACCTTGCTGGCTGCCGCGACCGCGCTCGCGCTTGGCTTGTCGTCGCTCGCGCATGCCCAGCAGGCGCCGACCGTCGCAACGCCTGCGGCCACCGCGACCGCGCTGCCCGAGGGCGTGCTGCGCCGCGATCTCGCGCGCGGGGTCTACGAAGCGCGCTACAGCCAGGCCGCGAACGCCTTGTTCGTGGCGTCCTCGGAGGCCGCGCCCGACACCAAGGGCGGGGTGATCTACCGGCTCGATCCGCTCACGCTGGAGACCCGCGGCCAGACCCACACCGACCTGCGCAACTTCGCCATCGCGACCGACGCCAAGGGCGAGACCCTGTACGTGACCAACAGCGTCGAGCGTGGGCTCACCGCGATCGACGCGGTCAGCGGCGAGGTCAAGGGCCGGTTGCGCTTCGAGGACAAGGCCTCCGACGGCACGTACTACGGCCCGCGGCAGGTGATCCTCGACGAAGCCAGCGGCACGCTGTATGTCGGCGGCGTCGGCGCCCCCGGGCTGATCTGGGTGGTCGACGCGGCCACGCTGACGCTGCGCGCGACGATCGGCGATGCCGGCAAGTGGGTGACCGGCCTGCTGCTCGATCCGGCAGCCGGCCGGCTGTACGCGGCCAATGGCGACGGCGAGGTGCTGGTGATCGACACCACGACCCATGCGATCCAGCACCGCTGGACGCCCGGCGACGGCAAGGAGTACCTGCTGCTCAACCTCGCCCACGATCCGGCCACCCACCGCCTGTTCGTGACCGACCACTCGAAGGGCGCGACGGTGCTGGTGTTCGACACGCGCACCGGCAAGGTCGAGCGCAGTCTGCCGGTCGGCGATTCGATGGGCATCGCGCTCCATCCCGCGCGCAAGGCGCTCTATGTGACCCATCGCGACCAGGGCACGGTCAGCGAGCTCGACGCCGACAGCTACGCCGTGCGCCGCACCTGGACGTTGCCGCCCAATCCCAACAGCCTGGAGATCGCGCCCGACGGCAAGGCGCTGTACGTGACGGTCAAGGCGCCCTTCAACAAGGACTACACCGCCAGCGCACTGGAAAGCGTGGTCCGCATTCCGCTCGAGTGATGCCGCGTCGGCGGCGGCGCCCGGATCGCACGCCGCCGCCGCACAGCACATCCGAACGGACGCCAGGCGTCCGTTCGGCACACGGCATCACAGTGCGAGCGAGATCGACAGCGTGACCGTGCGCGGCGCCGCCAGCACCAGGTAGTTGGCACCGGCGGTGCCGCCGGTCGAGGCCCAGTAGGCGCGATCGAAGACGTTGTCCACGCGCGCGCGCAGCGTCCAGTCGCGGCCGCCGGCCCCGAATGCGTAGCGCGTGCCCAGATCGAACCGCGTCCAGGATGGCAGTTCCAGCGCGTTGTCCGCGCGCGCCGCCTGGCGGCCGGTGTGCACCGCACGCGCATCGAGCGTGAGCCCGTCCACGCCGGGGACGTCCCAATCGATGCCGGCATTGGCCTGCACGTCGGGCACGCCGATCACGTCGTTGCCTTCGTTGATGCCGTCCTGGGTGCGGCGCAGCGTGGCGTCGAGCAAGGTCAGGCCGCCGAGCACGCGCAGGCCGTCGGCCGGCTGGCCGTAGATGCTCAGTTCCAGGCCCTGGTTACGCTGTTCCCCGTCGGCGCTGACCCGGTAGTCCTGCTCGATCGCGTTCGGCTTGGCGATGCGGAACACTGCGGCGCTCGCGCCCCAGCCGCCGGCGTCGTACTTGGCGCCGATCTCGTACTGCTTGGAGCGGAACGGGTCGAGGATCTCGCCGGCGTTGACGATCGGGGTGCCGTCAGCGCTGGTCTGCGCGACGGTCTGGCCGGGCAGCAGCGCCTCGGCATAGTTGGCGTACAGCGAGACCTGCCGGCCGAGCTTGAACACGACTGCCGCCACCGGCGTGATCGCGTTCTCGTCATAGCGGTCGAGCGCGGCGCCGGTGGTGTAGTCGTAGCTGGACTGGCGCAAGGTCTGCCGGCGCGCGCCCAGGGTCAGCAGCACGCGCTCATCGGCCAGACGCAGGGTGTCGGCGATCGCGACGCTCGCGGTCTGGGTGCGGCTGGTGGTCAGCGGATCGGCCATATCGCCGACTGCCGGGCTCGTCGGCGGCAGCGGGGTGGCGACCGGCGCGTACAGCGTGCCCGCCGCGCGGCGGGTGCCGGTCGCAAAGGCGTTCTGCGAGTCGAGATCGAAGAACGCGCCGGTCACGCTGACGCGGTGGCCGATCGCGCCGGTGCGGAACTCGGTGCGCAGCCCGACCTCGCCGGTGCGCAGCAGGTCCTCGCGCACGTTGTCGAAACGCGACGCGGTCAGATTGCCGGCGGTGTCGACCCGCGGGTTGGCCAGCACGTTGTGCTCGCGGCTGTCGCGGATGCCGACCGCCGCCCACGCCGTCGCGGTGTCGCTGAGGTCGTACTCGCCGCGAACCACGCCGAACAGGTCCTCCTCGTCAGTGAAGGTCCACGGCTGGGCGAAGTTCACGTCGGCCGCGGGCGCCTTCGGGATCAAGCCGGTGGGCGTGACGCTGGGCCGCGGCGCGTCGATGCGGTGGTCCTGCCAGCCCAGGTCGGCAGAAAAGCGTGCGCGTTCGCCGCGATAGTCGACGCCGAGCGCCAGCACGCCGAGCTCGCGGGCTTCGTCGAGCGCGGTATCGCCGTCGCGGCGCACGGCGTTGGCGCGCACACCCCAGGCGCGCTCGTTGCCGAAGCGGCGTGAGACGTCGGCCGCGGCGTAGCCCTGGCCGTCGCTCTCGTAGCCCAGCGTCAGCCGGGTCAGGGCGTCGTCACCGGCGCGCTTGGGCACCAGATTGAATGCGCCGCCGATGCCGCTGCCGCCGGGTGCCGCGCCATTGATGAAGCTGTTGGCGCCGCGGAACACCTCTACGCGCTCCAGGAATTCCGCGGCGACATACTGCCGCGGCAGCAGCCCGTACAGGCCGTTGTAGCTCATGTCGTCGGAGTACACCGGCAGGCCGCGCACGACGTATAGCTCCTGGAAATTGCCGAAGCCGCGCGCGACCCGCACTGCGGGGTCGTTCTGCACGACATCGGCGACGCTGCGCGCCTGCTGGTCGCGCATCAGGTCGGCGGTGAAATTGAGGCTGTTGAACGGCGTGTCCATCAGGTCGAGGTTGCCGAACAGGCCGACGCGCCCGCCGGTGGCGACCTGGCCGCCGGCATAGGCAGGTGGCAGTTCGACCTGCGAACCGTCGGCGGTCACCAGCACCGTATCGAGCGTGCGGGTCTGCGCATCGGGCGCGAGGTCCTGGGCAAGCGCGGGGGTCGCCGCGATGCAGGCGAGCAGGGCGAGCGCGAGTGGGGCACGGCATGCGCGCAACGACGCGGTCGGCGCGGGAAACGGAAAAGCGGGCATGGCGAAGCAGTCCTGTCGGCAAGGGGAGGCGGCGCGGCTGGCTGAGGGCCGAGGCCCCTGGCTGACGGAGCGGCGCGGACGGGTGTGGACGCGTCGGCGACGTGTGTGAATTGTCGCATGCGACCTCGCCGGCATCGACGCCATCGTCGACGCTGGCCGGCTAGCCTGGCGGGCATGGACGCGCCTCGCCCCGGCCTTGCCGCTCCGCTCACCGCCGCGCTCCGCAGGTGGGTGTTGGGCGTGTTCCCGCGTGGGCAGAGTGGGATCGACTACGACACGCCAGCGGGCGATCCGGGCCTGTTCGGCCCGGAGGCGGTGACCTGGCGGATCCACGGCGATTTCCCCGGCATGCTCGCCGGTGGTCTGTGCGCCTTGCTGCTGCAGGCGCTGCATCCGCGTGCGCTGGCCGGCGTGTGGGACCACTCCGATTTCCGCACCGACCTGATCGGGCGGCTGCGCCGCACCACGGCCTTCGTTGCAGGCACCACCTATGCCGGCACCGCACAGGCGCAGCAGCTGATCGCGCGGGTCGCCGCCATCCACGGCCAGGTGCGCGGCACCACCGCCGACGGCATTCCCTACGCAGCCGACGATCCCGCGCTGTTGACCTGGGTGCATGCGACCGAGGCCTATGCGTTCCTGCAGGGCTTTCGGACCTATGCCGGGCTGCCCACGCCCGATTGGGTCGACGACCGTTACTACGACGAGTCGCGCCGGGTCGCCGAAGCGCTGGGCGCCCGCGAGGTGCCGACGAGCGGTGCGGCGATGACCGACTACTTCGCCCAGGTGCGCCCGGAACTGCGCTTCGATGCGCGCTCGCGCGAAGTGCTGGCGGTGCTGCGCACGACCCGCCTGCCGGTGCCGGGCGGGGCGCTGTTGCGCGGGCTGTTCATCGGCGCCGGTGCCGCGCTGCTGCCGCCCTGGGCCGAGGCGCTGCTGCAGATCACACCGCTGCAGCGGATCCGCAACCGCGCCTGCGCACGTGTGCTGCGCGGCCTGGCGCCGCTGTTCCGCATGGCGCTGCCCGACGGTATCGCGCCGCGCGCGTGTCGGCGCGTCGGGGGATCGCCCGACCTCCTCCGGCGCTGGCCGGATAGGACCTGAGGTCGCGAGCGCGCGGCGCCCCGCTCAGTCGACCCGGGTGCCGAAGATCTTGTCGCCCGCGTCGCCCAGGCCGGGCAGGATGTAGCCGCGTTCGTCCAGGCGCTGGTCGATCGAGGCGGTGTAGACCTCGACATCGGGATGGGCGGCCTCGAGCGCGCGCAGCCCCTCGGGCGCGGCGACCAGGAACAGGCCCTTGATCCGGCTGGCGCCCGCGGCCTTGAGCATCGCGACCGTGGCGATCAGCGTGCCGCCGGTGGCGAGCATCGGGTCGAGGATCAGCGCGGTGCGGTCGGCCATGTCGCCGACGAGGTTCTCGTAGTAGGGCACTGCCTGCAGCGAGGTCTCGTCGCGCTTGATGCCGACGACACTGACCTTGGCCGCCGGGATGAGCTCGAGCACGCCGGGCAGCATGCCGATGCCGGCACGCAGGATCGGCACCAGGGTGATCTTGCGGCCCTTGATGCGTCGTACCTGCACCGGGCCGGCCCAGCCATCAACCGATGCGTCCTCGGTCTCGAGGTCCGAGGTGGCCTCGTAGGTCAGCAGCGTGGCGACCTCGGCGGACAGTTCGCGGAAGGTCTTGGTGCTGTTGTCGGCGCGGCGCATCAGTCCGAGCTTGTGCTGGACCAGTGGGTGGCGGACTTCGACGATCTTCATGGGCATCGGGAACGGAACGGGCGATGCCGACAGGATAGGGCACGCGGGTCTCTGGGTCCGCCCGGCACCGGACGCAAGCTCCGGTGCCGGTGTCGTGCAGCCGCGCCGGGCGATCAGAACTGGTAGCGCACGCCCGCCAGCCACGACCGGCCGAAGCCTTCCATTTCCAACACCCGGTTGCGCTGGCCCTGGAAGCGGACCTGGCGCGTGTCTTGCAGGTTGTTGATCTCGCCGAACACGCGCCAGCCCGCGCCGAGCGCCAGGCTCGCCGAGAAGTCCAGGCTCGCGCGATCGTCCCAGTAGATGTTCAGCTCGGGATTGCTGATGTCGAATGCCTGGATGAAGCGCGAGCGATCGTTGTAGGCCAGACGCGCATCCAGGCCCGCGCGCTCGTAGGTCAGCGCGATGTTGTAGTTGTCGCGCGACGTGCCCGGCAGCTCGGTTTCGCCCAGGCCGAACGGCAACTGCGCCTCGGACTTGGCGTAGGTGTAGTTGGTGTAGAGGCCCAGGCCCGCGAGCGCGCCGGGCAACCAGTCGAAGGTCTGCTGCCAGGTCAGTTCCGCGCCGTAGATCCGGCCGCGGTCGCCGTTCTCGGCGCGGGTGATGCGCAGTGTCTGACCACCGCCGGCAGCTTCGTCGTGCGAGGCGAGGAACAGCGGGTCCTCGATGCGCTTGTAGAACAGCGCGCCCGACACCAGGCCCAGCGGGCGCAGGTAGTGCTCGAACGACAGATCGAGGTTATGCGCGTAGGCCTCGCGCACCTGCGGGTTGCCCTCGTCGATCGCGATGACATTGCGGTCGTCGGCCTCGCCGAGGATGCGGTAGGGCGCGGTGTGCATGAAATCGGGTCGGTTGAGCGCGGTCGAGTACGAGGCCCGCACGATGCTGTCGGGCGTGAGCTCATAGCGCAGGTGGACGCTGGGCAGAACGTTGCCGTAGCGGCGGCCGGCCGAGACCGGGGTCGCGATCCCCGTGTCCTCGTCGAACGCGGTCGCCATGCCCGCGGTCTCGGTGCGCTCGTAGCGCACACCGGCCACCATCGTCAGCGCGTTCCAGGTCGCGTCCAGGCGCGCGTAGCCCGCGTACACGTCTTCCTCTGCGCGGTAGTCGCCGGTCAGCGAATCGGGAATCAGGCGTTCGTAGGCGTCGCTGTCCTTCAACGGCCCGGCGTAGCGGTCGAAGATGTCGCGGCAGAAGCGCCGGCCGGTCAGGAAGTAGCCGAAGTTGTTGGACAGGCTGTCGCAGAGCATGTCCGAATAGGCGATGCCCAACGCGTCGAAGTCGTCGCTCTCGCCATTGCGGTAGCGCTCGTCGTCGAACTGCTTGTCGCGCAACCGCGCGCGCACGCCGACGCGCAGGTCGCCGGTCTGGCCGATGAACGATTGGGGGCGAGCCAGATCCAGTCGCAGGCCGGTTTCCGCCTCTTCGCTGTACTCGAAGCGGTCGTTGAGGCGGCGGAACGCATACCAGTCCTCGGGCAGGTTCACGCCGGTGGCCGGCGCATCGTCGCGGCCGCGGATCGTCCAGACGGGGAAGTCGGGGTTGGCGTAGTCGTAGTCGAGCTGCGGGCGCACGGTGGCGCGGAAGATGTACTGCTGGCGCGGGTCGGTGACCTTGGTCGCCTCGCTGCGAGAGGCCTGCCAGTCGAGCTTCCAGGTCTCGCCCAGATAATGCTCGCCGCCCAGGGTGTAGGTCCGGATGGTCTTGTCGTAGGTGCGTTCGCGCAGTTCCTTGTCGAAGGTTGCGCGCGCGGTCCCGGTGGTTTCGTCCGAGTCTGCGGTGTGGCGGTCGAGTGTGATGGTCAGATTGTCGCGGAACTCGTGATCGACGAAGTTGGCGTCGGAGGCGACCAGGTAGACGAGGTTGTCGGGATCGATGCGAAAGTCGAAGCGGCCGGTCAGGCCCTTGCGGGTGCGTGTGCCCTCGTAGTCCTTGATCTGGATCTCGGTAGGCGCGAAGCCCGCGTCGACGCGCTCGTACAGGCTTTCGACATTGTCGGTGAATCGCCCCTGCTTGCTGAGCGAGCCGGAGATCAGCACGCCGATGTTGCGATCGGCGCCGAAGCGGTTACCGATTGTCGCGTTGTAACGCTCGTTGTCGCCGTCGCCCAACTGGTAGGCGCCGCCGGCGACCGAGGCGCGCAGCGTCAGGCCGTCGCGGTCGAGCGCACTCTGGGTGCGGATGTTGATGTTACCGGCGATCGCATCGCCGTCCATGTCGGGTGTCAGCGCCTTGGTGACCTCAAGCGCGGAGATCACATCCGACGGAATGGTGTCCAGTTCCACGCCGCGGCTGCCGGCATCGGGATTGGCCAGTTGCACGCCGTCGATCGAGACAGTGGTGTATTCCTTGGGCGCGCCGCGCACGGTGACGTAGCGGCCCTCGCCCTGGTCGCGCTCGATCGACACGCCGGAAATGCGCTGAGTGGACTCGGCGATATTGTTGTCGGGGAACTGGCCCAGCAGATCGGCCGACACGACATTGACGTAGTGGGTCGACGTGCGTTGCTGGTTGAGCGCTCGCGCCTGGGCGTCGCGGCTGGCGCGGACTTCGACGACGCCGAAGTCGGTCGCGCCGGCGGTGCTGGTCAGCGCGACATCGAGGCGCGTGCCGCGGCTGTCGCCGATCATGACCTCGGTCTCGTAGGCGCCGTAGCCCAGATAATCCACACGCAGCGTGTGGCGACCCGCGGGCAGGCCGACGACACGGAACAGACCTTCGCCGTCGGTGCTGGCCTGTCGGCCGCCGACGGTGACGAGCGCGCCCTCAAGGGCGATACCACGCGATGCCTCGCGGACCTGGCCGACGATCGTGCCGGCCATCGCGGCGACGCCGTCAGCGGCGGTCTGTGCGTGGGCGGCGGACGGGGTGGCTGCGAACAGCGCGGCGGCGATCGCCACGGCGATCGCGGTCTGGGTCGATGTCATCGGAACTCCGGAAAGTGGCAGGGGCGCGTCGGCCTGCGCGCCCCCTTGGCTTGGCGCAGACCGGTGTTCACGAGCGCCTCGCGAACGTTCGAAAAGTCTGGATCGACTGTGTTGCGGATTCATGATGGCGACACTGCAAGTGCGCCATGGCGGTGACATGCCGATGTCATCGTCCGTCCACACAATGCGCGGTCGCCGCAGTCCGGCATGACCATCGCGTGACCGTTGCGCGCTTCCCCGATGACACGACTTTCTGGTGACCCATGACACGGCCTTCTCCCGTCCCTTCCCGAACGTGGGCGATCGCATCGCTTGCGCTGTGCATCGCGGCCTGTTCGGCGTCCGCGCCCGATGCCGCCGACCCATCTGCCGTGGCCGCCCAGGGCGCGCCGGAGACTGCCGGTCGTGATCTGCCGATCGTCGGGGAAGCCTTTGTCAGTGCGCTGACGCCCGAGGACAACATCGACTCGCCGGCGGCGTGGACCGCGCCCGATGGCCGGGTGCTGGTGATCGCGACGGCCAAGTCCAGCGACCGTCTGGTCGTCTATGACGGGGTGACCGGCGAGAGGCTGCGCACATTCGGTGCTTCGGGCAGCGGGGCGGGCCAGTTCCGGCGTCCCAATGGCATCGCGGTGATCGACGACCTGGTGGTCGTCGTCGAGCGCGACAATCACCGTGTGCAGGTGCTGCGACTGCCGGACTTCGCGCCGGTGCTCGCGTTCGCCGCGCAGGACCTGGTCAAACCTTACGGTCTGTGGATCGACCGGGCCGGCGATGGCTACACGCTCTACGTCACCGACTCCTATCACGACGGCGAGGATGCGCAGGGCCACGATGTGCTGCCGGCGCTCGACAAGCTCGACCGGCGTGTGCACCGCTATGCACTGCGCCCGGACCGCGGGACGTTCGCGGTCGAAGCGTTGGGTGCGTTCGGCGACACCACAGCCGACGGTGCGCTGCGCGTGGTCGAGTCGATCTGGGGCGACCCGGCGAACGACCGGCTGCTGATCGCCGAGGAAGACGAGACCTACGCCAACGAGCTGAAGGTCTACGACCTGGCGGGCCGTTACACCGGGCGCACGCTCGGCCGCGACGTGTTCCAGGCGCAGGCCGAGGGCATCATGCTCAAGACGTGCGCCGATGGCAGCGGTTGGTGGATCACGACCGAGCAGGGCAAGGGTCGGACCGCGTTTCACCTGTTCGACCGGCGCTCGTTGGCGCACGTCGGCGCCGTGACCGGCAAGACGGTCGCCAACACCGATGGCATCTGGCTGCACGATACGCCGTCGGCGGCATTTCCCGACGGCGTGCTCTATGCGGTGCACGACGACCAGGGACTGGTCGCGTTCGACTGGCGTGCGATTGCGCAGGCGCTGTCGCTGCCCGCGTGCGGGAGGCTGTGAGCATGCGGACCAGCTTCGATATGACCTTTTCCCTGCGTGCGGCGCTGCTCGCGCTGGTGTTGCTCGCACCCGCCGCGCACGCACAGGCGCCGCGGCAGGCCGAGCCCAACACCCGTGTACCGGAGGGCGACCGTGGGCACGCCGCGAGCGCGTATCCGGACCGCATCGCGGCCTCGCCCGCGCAGGATGCAGCGACCGGGTTCGCGGTGGCCTGGCGCACCGATGCGCACGTGCGTGCGCCGCAATTGCAGATCGCGCCGGCCGAGGACACGCCGGACGTCGGCGGTGGGCGGGCACGCACGATCGTTGCGACCACACAGACGCTGGAGACGCGCAACGGCGCTGCGCACCAGCACCGCGCCGACGTCGACGGCCTGGCGCCCGATACGCTGTATGCCTGGCGCGTGCAGGGCCACGGCACCTGGAGCCCCTGGTTCCATTTCCGCACCGCGACCGCGGATGCGGCGCCGCTGACACTGCTGTACTTCGGCGACACCCAGAACCAGAACACGTCGCTGGTGACGCGAGTGATCCGTGAAGCGCGCCGTTGGGCACCGGACGCGAAGCTGGCGCTGTTCGCTGGCGACCTGGTGTCGGGCGGTGGTGCCGGGCAGGGCGCCGATGACGACGAATGGGCCGAATGGTTCGAGGCGGCGAGCGGCCTGCCCGAAGACATCGCGACCGCGCCCGCCGCTGGCAATCACGAGTTCCATGAAGAGCACGAAGACACGCCGCAGGAACGCCGGGTGCTGTCGCCGCACTGGCCGGTGACGTTCGCCTTGCCGCGCAACGGCGCGCCCGGGGTGGAGGCGACGACCTACTGGTTCGACTACCAGGGCGTGCGCTTCGCCGTGCTCGATGGCACTTCAATCCTGGATCTTGGGACCGGCCCGGCGCAAGCGCAGTGGCTGGACCGCGTGCTGGCCGACAACCCGCACCGCTGGAGCGTGGTGCAGATTCATCAGCCGTTGTACGCGCTGCGTGCCGATCGTGACTACACATCGCTGCGCGCGCACCTGGCACCGGTGCTGCGCAAGCACCACGTGGACCTGGTGCTGCAGGGGCACGACCACGCTTACGGCCGCCGCGCGCTGGATGCGGAGGGCGAGACACCGCAACTGCTCGTCAGCGTGGCCGGCGCCAAGCAGTACCGCATCGGTCCGCAAGCGCTGGCGACGATGGCGCCGATCGCCGAGGACACCCAACTGTTCCAGGTGTTGCACGTCGACGGCGCGGTGTTGCGCTATGAGGCGCGCACGGCGACCGGCCGGCTGTACGACGCGTTCGAACTGCATGACCACGGCGGCCGCAAACGGCTGGTCGAGCGCGAGGACGGCAGGATCGAGACGCGGCGCTGCACGCGCGAGGGCTCGCTCAAAGGTCGTGCCGACCGGTGCTGGGAGTGAGCACGATGCGCCGCACGCGCTTCGGCACGGCGGTGGCCATGCTCGGGCTGGCGACAGGGCTGCCCCTGGTGGGCGCCGCGGCCTGCGCAACCGAGACCATGCGTCACCCGTTCCACCTGCGCCAGCCCGACCCGACAGCGCACGAGGCACTGCTGGTGGTGGAGATTCCCGCAGGCGGCAGCGTCAAGTACGAGATCGGTGCCGAGGACGGCCTGGTGCATGTCGACCGTTTCCTGTCGATGCCGGTGGCGTATCCGGCGAACTACGGCGCGATGCCGGGGACACGCGCCGGCGACGGCGATCCGCTCGATGCGCTGGTGCTCACGCGCGCGCCGGTCCATCCCGGCGCGTTGCTCCGGTTCCGGCCGCTGGGCGTGCTGCGCATGCGCGATGGCGGACAAGCCGATGAGAAGATCGTCGGCGTGCCGGTCGACGCTGTCGACCCGACCTATGCGGGGATACGCGATCTCGCTGACCTGCCGTCCGCCGAACGCGCGCGCATCGAGGCGTTCTTCCGCGTCTACAAAGACCTGCCTGAAGGCGGCAACGGCGTGGACCTACACGGTTGGGGCGATGCCGCCGAAGCCCACCGACTGATCGGCGATGCGATCGAGCGCGCGGCGAAGTAGCCGCGGCAAACCGAACGCGTGCACGGGGTTGCGATGCCGGCTCGGCGAGCGCGGGGCGACCGCTGCGCACACTGCGCCGCACAGTTGACGCTTTTCGCTACCTACCCGCACAGCTGACACTTCGCTCTCTCCCCCGCACAGCGGACGCTTTGCGCCCTCCCCGTACAGCGGACGCTTTGCTCCCTCCCCGTACAGCGGACGCTTTGCTCCCTCCCCCGCATAGCGGGGGAGGGCTGGGGTGGGGGCAACGCGCCCCGCGGATCAGGCCTCGACAGGCTCGCGGCTGTCGGCAGTGCGCGCACCGGCCGATGCCCCTGCCTTCTGCGGACCTTCGCGCAGCGCGCGACCGACCATGTCCACCAGCAGCTCGAGCTCGTCCTCGCCGATCGCGAAGTGCGGCGTGAAGCGCAGCGAGTTCGCGCCGCCGTGGATCACGCCGATGCCGCGCTCGCGCAGCCATTCCTCGGTCGAACCGGCGCCGTAGCACTTGAACCGCGGGTCCAGTTCGCACGAGAACAGCAGGCCGGTGCCCTGGACCTTGGTGATCGCGCCGCCGGCGTCGGCGCGCAGTGCCTCGAGCCGTTCGATCGCCCGGCGACCGGCCTTGCGGATGTTGTCGCGGATCTGCGGCGTCAGCTGCTCGAGCACGGCGCAGGCCACGTCGAGCGCGCGGGGATTGGCGGTCATCGTGTTGCCGTAGACGCCGCTGCGGTACAACTGCGCCGCGCCTTCCGAGACCGCGAGCACCGACAGCGGGTACTGGCCGGCGTTGAGCGCCTTGGAGTACGTCTCCATGTCCGGCGCATCGACCCCCTCGAAGCCGGGATAGTCCACGATCGACAGCACGCCGTGCGCACGCAGGCCGGCCTGGATCGAGTCGACCAGCAGCAGGCTGCCGTGCTCGCGCGTGAGTGCACGCGCAGCGGCGTAGAACGCAGGCGGCAGCGCACGGCCCGGGTCGCCTTCGCCCATGACCGGTTCCAGGAACACTGCTTCGACGAACCAGCCATTCGCGTCGGCATCGGCGAACGCCTGGCGCAGCGCCTCGACATCGTACGGCGGCACGGCGATCAGCGAGTCTTCGTCGCGGAAGCTGGCCAGGTGCTTCATGTAGGTCGCGCGGGTCGAATCGGAGTACAGCGCCGGCCGCTCGGTGCGACCGTGGAAGCTGCCCTTGACCACGATGCGCTTGACCGTGCGCCCGGCGTGGCGGCCGTCCGGGTCGGTCTGCACGCGGGTGTTGATGTCGGCAATGCGGGCGGCCAGGCCGACCGATTCGGAGCCGGAGTTCAGGCACAGGAAATGGCTGTACGGACAGCCGTCGCCGCGGGTGTGGCCGATCTCGCGACGCAGTGCGCGGTCGAGCCGTAACTGCGACAGATGCGGGGTCATGATGTTGGCCATCGGCACCGGCCGTGCCATCGCCTCGAGCACCGGCGCCGGCGTGTGGCCGAAGCCGAGCATGCCGTAGCCGCCCGAGTCGTGCAGCACGGCGCCCTTGAGCGTGACGATCCACGGGCCGCGTGCGGCCAGCGCGACGTAGGGGTTCACCGCGTCGCCGGGGTAGAAGTTCACGTAGCCGGCCTGCACGGCCTGTGCCTGGGCGTCTTCGTCGAGGTCGAGCAGCTCGGCGAATTCGTCACGGATCCGCGTGTACTCGTCCGCGGCGGCCTGCAGCGCCTCGACGAGTGCAGGATGGCGCGCGGCGTAGGTCTCGACGACCTCGTCGGACAGGCCGGTCGTGCGGCGGGCGCCGCCATGGGCACGGAGCGGGGCGAGGATACGGGTCACGGACATACGGTGGACTCCCAGGTCGGCAGGCGGGCCGGTGGCGGGCGTGGACTCGCGGCGATGGGCGAGACCGGCTCCCCAGCCGGTACGTCCTTTCTATTATCTGGACGATTCCGTCGACCGGTAGCGACGGATCGCCGAAGCCTTGCTAGGATTTCGGCAGATCGCCGAATCCTTGCGTGAAAATGTCCAGTGAGCCCGCCGACGTCCGCCTGCTGATGCTGTTGCGCGAGAACGCACGGCTGTCCACCGCCGAGATCGCGCGCCGACTCGGGCTGTCGCGCACCACGGTGCAGAGCCGCATCGAACGACTCGAGCGCGACGGCGTCATCAGTGGCTACACGGTGCGCGTCCGCGACGACTTCGAGCAGGGGCACATCCGTGCGCAGATCATGATCAGCGTCCGGCCCCGGCAGATGACGCCGGTGGTGACTGCGCTGCGCGCGATCGATGCAGTGCGCACGCTGCATTCGGTCAGCGGCCCCTACGATCTGATCGCGCTTGGCGTGGTGCCGACCGTCGCCGACATGGACGTGCTGACCGACCGGATCGGCTGCCTGGAGGGCGTCGAGCGCACCACCTCGTCGATCATTCTGTCGACCAAGTTCGAAAGATAAGCCGTCTTCCGCTGTTGGGCGGAAGACGCCTCAGTCCCGCCCCCCGTTGACGGGCGGGGGCATCGGCGACGCCAATGGGGTGGGGAGCGTGACCGGGCGATGCGCATTTGCCTGCGCTTGCTCGGGCGAAGGTGGTGGATGACCGGGAGGGCCCGTGCCCCCACCCGGCGCCTGTCGGCGCCGACCGCCCCCGCAGGCGGGGGCGGTGAGTCGGCCCCCTGCCTGTTCGGTATGCTGGCGGTCCGCCCCTCATGCTGGCGGTCCGCCCCTCGAGCGGGGAGGTGAGCCACGCGCGACATTGCGTTTGGGCCTCATCCCCACATGCGGGGCATTGCACCCCTTCACGGGTGGAAGGTCGGGTGGGAGGATCTCGTGTGAGCCTGCGCTTCCCAGTCGGCGTATCGGGCGGAAGGCGATGCCAATGGCGCCGACCTCGTGCTCGCGCCGCCTACAATGGCCGACCCTTTTGATCGTCCGCGCCTCTTGAAGAAGTCCGATTTCCATTTCGACCTGCCGGACGCGCTGATCGCGCAGGCGCCGCTGGCCGAGCGTTCGGCCAGTCGGCTGCTGGTCGTGCCGCCTGCTGACGGCGCATTCGACGACCGTCATGTGCGTGACCTGCCCGAGTTGCTGCAGCCGGGCGATCTGCTGGTGTTCAACGACACCCGGGTGATCCCGGCGCGGCTGTTCGGGCACAAGGACAGCGGCGGACGCGTGGAGATCCTGATCGAGCGGTTGTTGCCCGGCAACGAGGCGCGCGCGCAGATCGGGGCCAGCAAGGCGCCCAAGGCGGGCGGGCGGATCGCGCTCGACGGCGGTGGCAGCGCCGAGGTGCTGTCGCGCGACGAGGGCTTTTACCACCTGCGCTTCGAGGTCGGCGACGCGCTCGAGTCCTGGCTGCTCAAGGTCGGGCGCATGCCGCTGCCGCCCTATATCCGGCGCGAGCCGGGTCAGGACGACGCCGAGCGCTACCAGACCGTGTTCGCGCGCGAGGTCGGGGCGGTCGCGGCGCCGACCGCCGGTCTGCATTTCGACGACGCGCTGCTCGAACGGCTGCGCGCGCGTGGCGTGGACTTCGGCCACGTGACCCTGCACGTGGGGGCCGGCACGTTCCAGCCGATGCGCGTGGACGACATCCGCGAGCATCGCATGCACAGCGAATGGCTCAATGTCGGCGCCGAGCTGGTCGCGCAGATCCGGCGTACCCGTGAGGCCGGTGGCCGCGTGATCGCGGTCGGCACGACGGTCGTGCGTGCGCTCGAGAGCGCGAGCGTGGATGGTGAGTTGCATCCGTTCGCCGGCGAGACGCGGATCTTCATCTTCCCCGGCTACCGCATCCGCAGCGTCGATGCGATGGTGACCAACTTCCACTTGCCTGAGTCGACGCTGCTGATGCTGGTCTCGGCTTTCGCCGGCCGCGAGCGCATCCTCGCCGCCTATGCGCATGCGGTCGCGCAGCGCTACCGGTTCTTCTCCTACGGCGATGCGATGCTGCTGTGGAGCGCGGAGGCACCTGCGCAGGCAGCGGCTGGCTGAGCGGACGGCCGGGCGCGGACGATCGCCTACCGGCAGGACACGCGCGACGGCTCAGGGGCTGTCGAGGATCGCCTCCAGATCGCCGGTGCGCCGGTCGGTCAGCCAGGCGCGCCAGGCATCGCCTTCGACATCCGGCCACCGCGTGACGGCGAACGCGACAAAGGCGTCGCGGTAGCGCAGCCACGCACGCTGGGTATCGCGTACGCCGTCGGCATCGATCGTGCCCAGCAAGTCGGTGTCATGCGGCGAGGCGCCTGCCTGCAGGCGCGCGCGGACGTCGCGATAGACCGCATTGAGCGTGGCGTCGAGCGGCGCCAGCGACGCGCTGCTCTGCTCGGGCCGGGCGCCGCGCTCGAACTGCTGGACATCCTCGAGGAGCTGGGTTTCCTGGCGTTCGCGCGCGCCGACCAGGAATACGTTGCGCGCGGTGCCGCTGAGGTCGATCTCGTAGGCGCTGGTCTTCTCGAAGTAGGTATCGGCCGCGTCGCGGAGCCGGCGCCAGGCGGCGCGCTGCTCGGGCGTCCAGTCGGCCTGCAGCGTCTGCCAGGCCTTCGCACGCCCGTTCGCGGCGAAGCGTGCGTCGCGGCCCGCGCATAGGCCGCTCATGTGGCCGCTGGTGATGTCGTCGCAGAGGTCGATACGCGCGGCCTGCGGGTCCGCCTCGATGCGCGCCAGGTGGTCGAGGCGAAACCGCACTTCGGCCGGCGCGCCGCCGTACTCGCAGGCGAAACGACGCGCCAGCGGCAGGTCGCGCGCGACGCCCTCGCCGTTGGCATAGAGCATCATCAGCACGCCGCTGCCACCGAACGGGACCGTGGGGTCGCGGTCGCGCTCCTGATACGCGCAGTGCCGTGCGGCGATCGGGTCGCCGCCGGTGCCGTCGGCCCCGTAGTACAGCGCCATCGTGTCGCAGGCCTGCGCGGCTGCGCCCGCGTCGGCCGCCGGCACCGGCACGGCCTGCCACGGCGCGCACAGGGTGTCGGGGTCGGTGCGGCCGGCGGCCTGCAGGGCCAGCGGCGCGGCCAGCAGAAGCAGCAGGAGCAGATTGCAGCGCGTCATGGCGTCAGGGTCGAGAGCGGACGGACCGGTCATACTAGCGGGATGTCCAGAATGTCCTTCCAACTGCTCGGCAGCGACGGCGCGGCCCGGCGTGGCCGCATCGCCTTTCCCCGCGGCACCATCGAAACGCCCGCGTTCATGCCGGTGGGCACCTACGGCACGGTCAAGGGCGTGCTGCCGCATCAGATCCGTGCGCTGGGCGCGCAGATCATCCTGGGCAACACCTTTCATCTGTATCTGCGCCCGGGCCTGGAGGTCATCGAGGCGCACGGCGGCCTGCATGGCTTCGCGCGCTGGGACGGGCCGATCCTGACCGACTCGGGCGGTTTCCAGGTGTTCTCGCTGGCGCACAAGCGCAAGATCACCGAGGAGGGGGTCACGTTCTCGGCGCCGACCGACGGCGCGCGAGTGTTCCTGGGGCCCGAGGAGAGCATGCGCATCCAGAAGACGCTCGACTCGGACATCGTGATGATCTTCGACGAGTGCCCGCCGGTGCAGGTCGACGGCAAGCCGGTCGACCCGCGCGTGGTCGAGCGCTCGATGGAACTGTCGCTGCGCTGGGCGGCGCGCTCCAAGCGTGCGCACGAGGGCAACGACGCCGCGCTGTTTGGCATCGTCCAGGGCGGCGTGCACCACGACCTGCGCACGCGCTCGGCGCAAGGCCTCCAGGCCATCGGCTTCGACGGCTATGCGATCGGCGGGCTGGCGGTCGGTGAGACCGAGGCCGAGCGCAACGCGATGCTCGACCACACCTGCCCGCAGTTGCCGGGCGAGCGCCCGCGCTACCTGATGGGCGTGGGGCGCCCGGAGGACCTGGTGGAGGCGGTCGCCCGCGGGGTCGACATGTTCGACTGCGTGATGCCGACCCGCAACGCCCGCAACGGGCATTTCTTCACCTCCACCGGCACGATCCGCATCCGCAATGCGAAGTTCGAGAAGGACCTGCGCCCGATCGAGGAAGGCTGCGGCTGCGAGGCCTGCGCCGGCGGCTACACCCGCGCCTATCTCCGCCACCTGGACCGCTGCGGGGAGATGCTGGGGCCGATGCTGGGCACCCTGCACAACCTCTGGTACTACCAGCGGCTGATGGCAGGCATGCGTGCGGCGATCGAGGCGGGAACCTTCGCCGCATTCCGGGAGTCCTTCTATCGCGCCCGGACCGGGAATCCGGACGCCTGAGCCGGGCCTGGCGGCCCGGATCGTCCGATTTTCACACCCCATCCACGCCCCGGCCTGCGCCCCCGGCCGGCCGTGGCATAATCGCCTGCTGCCTTTTCGACCCTGATGGATGCCCAGATGAATCTGCTGGACCTGCTGATCGCCCCCGCCCACGCCGCCGCCGGGGCGCCCGCCGCGCCGAGCATGCTGTCGACGCTGGCTTTCCCGATCATCCTGATCGCGATCATGTACTTCCTGATGATCCGCCCGCAGATGAAGCGGACCAAGGAACACCGTGCGATGCTCGACAAGCTGTCGGTCGGCGACGAGGTGATCACCAATGGCGGCATCGCCGGCGTCGTGCGCGCCATCGGCGAGAGCTTCATCACCGTCGAGATCGCCGAGCGCGTCGAGATCCGGGTCCAGAAGGGCGCGGTCGGCAACGTGCTGCCCAAGGGCACGCTGAAGTCGGCCTGATTTCCTGATTCTGCCGGGGCTCGCCCCGGCAACTCTCCCGGCGCCGCCTGCGCGGCGCCCGAGGCAAGCCAATGCTCGAATTCCCGCGCTGGAAATACGTCCTGATCCTGCTGGTGCTGGTGCTGGCCGCGCTGTACGCGCTGCCCAACGCCTACCAGAAGAATCCGTCGATACAGATCACCCCGAGCACCAGCGAGGCGCGCATCGACGATGCACTGCGCCAGCAGGTCGACGGCCTGCTCAAGGACGCCGGCGTGACGCCGGTCGGCACCGAGGTGGACGACAGCCACCTGCTGGTGCGCCTGCACGATGCCGATGCCCAGACCGCGGCCGCCGATACGCTGCGTCCGGCGCTGGGCGAGAACTATTCGGTCGCGCTGAACCTGGCCTCGACCGTGCCCGACTGGCTGTCGCGCTTCGGCGCCCGGCCGATGTCGCTGGGTCTGGATCTGCAGGGCGGCGTGCATTTCGTGATGCAGGTCGACCAGGCCGCCGCGCTGCAGAAGCGCGTCGATGGTTACGCCGACGGCATCCGCACCGTGCTGCGCGACAACCGCATCGGCTACTCGAGCGTCGAGCGCCGGGCCGACAACAGCATTGGCGTGGTCCTCAACGAGGGCGCCAATGTCGACCAGGCCCGCCAGCACATCGCCACGAGTCTGGCGAGCGCATCGGGGCAGGGCGTGGCCGGCAGCGGCCCGCAGATCGCCGTCGATGGCAACCGCATCACCGTGCGCCTGTCGCAGAGCGAGATCGCCCGCATCGCGACCGACGCGGTCGAGCAGAACCGCACCGTGATCTCCAACCGCATCAACTCGATCGGCGTGGCCGAGCCGGTGCTGCAGCGCCAGGGCGAGGATCGCCTGGTCATCCAGCTCCCCGGCCTGCAGGACACCGCCGAGGCCAAGCGCCTGATCGGCGCGACCGCGACGCTGGAGTTCCGCGCCGTGACTGGCGATGAGAACCAGGCCGCCGCTGCGGTGGCCTCGGGCAGCATCCCGGCCGACTCGCGCGTGTACTACGACGAGAACAACCGCCCGCTGCTGCTCTCCCGGCGCATCCTTGTCTCGGGCGATCAGCTGATCAATGCCAATCCGCAGACCGACCAGCAGACCGGCATGCCGTCGGTCGGGATCACGCTCAACAGCGCGGGCGGCAAGCGCATGCTCGACCACACGCTGGAGAACGTCGGCCAGCGCCTGGGCATCGTCTACGTCGAGCGTATCCCGACGGTGCGCGTGGTCAATGGCGAGGAAGTGCGTTCGGCACGGACCGTCGAGCGCGTGATCAGCTCCTCGACGATCCGCGGCGTGTTCGGTCGCGAGTTCCAGACCACCGGTCTGAGCCGCGACGAGGCCAACGATCTGGCCCGCCAGCTCAAGGCCGGCGCGCTGGCCGCGCCCATGGACTTCGTCGAAGAGCGCGTCGTGGGCCCGAGCCTGGGCGCGGAGAACGTCGAGCGCGGCGTCACCGCGGTGCTCTACGCGTTCCTGTTCACGCTGCTGTTCTTCATGCTCTATTACCGCATGTTCGGCGTCGTCACCTGTCTGGCGTTGATGCTGAACCTGCTGATCGTGGTCGCGGTGATGTCGCTGTTCGGCGCCACGATGTCGTTGCCCGGCTTCGCCGGTCTGGCGTTGTCGATCGGTCTGTCGGTCGACGCCAACGTGCTGATCAACGAGCGTATCCGTGAGGAACTCAGGGCCGGCATGCCACCGAAGGCAGCGATCGTGACCGGTTATGAGAAGGCCTCGGACACGATTCTCGACTCCAACCTGACCGGCATCATCGCAGGCATCGCGTTGTACGCCTTCGGTACCGGCCCGTTGCAGGGCTTCGCGGTCACGCTGGTGATCGGCATCGTCGCCTCGATGTTCACTGCGATCGTCGTCTCGCGCGCGCTGGTCACGCTGATCTACGCGCCGCGCAAGAAACTCAAGTCCCTGGCGATCTGACGGGAGAGACCGAACATGAAAATTTTCCCGTTGACCCTCGTTCCCAGCGACACCCGCATCGATTTCATGCGGCTGCGCCATATCTGGGTCACGCTGTTTGCGCTGATGTTCGTCGCCTCGATCGCGGTGATCGGCCTGAAGGGCTTCAACTTCGCGCTGGACTTCACCGGCGGTACCGCGGTGAACGTGCGTTTCGAGCAGCCGGTGAGCGTCGATGAGGTGCGCGAGCGGCTCGAGACCGCCGGCATCGCCAACGCCCAGGTGCAGACCTTCGGCAGCGGCAATGACCTGCTGATCCGCGTGCGCGGCGACGAGCAGGCGAACGTGGACGGCAACACGCAGCTGGCACAGCAGGTGCTGGCCGCGGCTTCGAGCGACAGCAACCCGGGCCGGATCCTGAGCACCGAGGCGATCGGGTCGCAGGTCTCGGGCGACCTGCGCAAGAACGCGATCTACGCGGCGATCTTCGTGCTGGTGGGCTTTTTGCTCTACATCAGCGTGCGCTTCGAGTGGAAGTTCGCGGTGGTGGCCAGTGTGACCACGCTGTTCGACGTGCTGGTGGTCGCCGCGCTGTTCTCGCTGACCGGCCGCGAGTTCGATCTGACCGTGCTCGCCGGCCTGCTGTCGGTCATGGGCTTCTCGATCAACGACACGATCGTGGTGTTCGACCGCGTGCGTGAGAACTTCCGTGGCGTGCGTGCCGAGCCGCTGGAGATCTTCAACCGCTCGATCAACCAGACGCTCTCGCGCACGATCATCACCTCGCTGGTGTTCTTCCTGTCGGTGCTGGCGCTGTTCCTCTACGGCGGCGGCTCGCTGGAAGGTCTGGCGCTGACGCAGATGATGGGCGCCGTCGTCGGCACCTTGTCGTCGATCTTCATCGCGTGCCCGCTGCTGACCTATGGCGTGTTGCGCGTCACCAAGCAGGACCTGTTGCCCAAGGCCAAGGACGAAGCCGCCCTGGCGCGTCGGCCGTGATGTGAGTTGGTGATTCGTGAACGCAGAAGGCCGCGCATCGCGCGGCCTTCTGCGTTTGGGTGCCCTGCCGTCGAAATCAGCGGATTTGTGAAGGGGCCGGGCGGAGGCGTGCGGGGCGCCGCCCGCGGTGGCCGATGCGTCAATGCCCCGGAAACGAGAAAGCCGCGCAATGGCGCGGCTTTCTGCTGTTGCGAAACATCACCGAATCCAGAAGCGTCCCGTCAGGTGATCCAGCGGCAGGGGGGCTGGCTCAGTCGAACTCCTTCGCATACCCCGACGACACCAGCACCTGCTGCAGCGGCTCGATCAGGCGTACGTTGGAGGCGAGGATCGGGCGGCCACCGGCCATGGCCACGTTCATCGGACCGGTGGCGCGGCCCTTGAAGTCGCTGACGCGGCCGCCGGCCTCGCGGACCAGCAGCACGCCGGCCGCGATGTCCCAGGGATGGACGCCGGCCTCGAAGTAGGCGTCACAACGCCCGGCCGCGACGTAGGCCAGGTCCAGTGCGGCCGAACCGGCGCGGCGGACGTCTTCGGCGGACTCGAGCAGGGCGTCGACCGCGCGCAGCTGCGCGCCGGCACGCTTGCGCTCGCGCGGGGCGAAGCCGGTGGCGATCATCGCGCCCGACAGGTCCTTGCGGTCGGCGACGCGGATGCGGCGTTCGTTGAGCTGGGCGCCGGCGCCGCGCGTGGCGGTGAACAGTTCGTTGCGCAGCGGATCGAAGATCACGCCATGCAGCGGCTCGCCGCCCTCGACCAGCGCGATCGACACGCACCAGTGGGGGAAGCCGCGCAGATAGTTGCTGGTGCCGTCGAGCGGATCGATGACCCAGGTGTAGCGGCTCGCGCCGCCGCGGCCGGGCTTGGCGCCGCCTTCCTCGCCGAGGATGGCGTAATCGGGATGCGCCCGGCGCAATTCCTTGACGATCGCCTCTTCGGCCAGGCCGTCGACTTCGCTGGCGTAGTCCAGTCGGGCCTTCTCGACGACGTTGAGCGCGTCGAGCTTGTGCATGTTGCGCAGCAGGACGTTGCCGCCGGCACGCGCCGCCTTGACCATGATGTTGACAGCAGGTTGAAGCATCGCGGACGACTCCGGGCGCGGGCGGGTTCGAGGGGAAAAAGAGCGGTGCCGGCGCTTGGCCGGTCGGGCAGTTTACCATTCGCGGCATGCAAGCGCCCCTCAATCCTGACTCTTCGCCCGACACGGTCGCTGCGCGCCTGCGCATCGTGCTCGTCGGCACCCAGCATCCCGGCAACATCGGCTCGGCCGCACGCGCGCTCAAGACGATGGGGCTGCACCGTCTGGTGCTGGTCGCGCCGCAGAAGTTTCCGCATGCCGAGGCCGAGGCGATGGCCGCCGGCGCCGACGACGTGCTGGCCTCGGCCGCGCGTTTCGACACCCTGGCCGAGGCGGTCGCCGATTGCCGGTTGGTGCTTGGCTGCACCGCACGCAGCCGGCGGGTGCAGTTGCGCGAGCTGCGTCCGCGAGACGCCGCGGCCGCGGCGCATGCGCAGGCGCTGGACGGCGGCGAGGTTGCGCTGGTGTTCGGCCGCGAGCGCACCGGGCTCGAGAACTCGGAGCTGCAGCTGTGCCATGCGGCCGTGCACATCCCGGCCAATCCCGACTACAGCTCGTTGAACCTCGCGGCCGCGGTGCAGGTGCTCAGCTACGAACTGCGGCTGGCGCTGTTGGGTGAGGCCGCGGCCCCGTCGGCAGTCGCACCGGTGTCCGCAAACGCGGTGCCGCACGCCCAACTCGAAGGGTTCTTCGCTCAACTGGCCGACACGCTGGAGGCGATCGACTTCCACAAGGGGCGCGCGCCGGACTCGGCGATGCGCAAGCTGCGCCGGCTGTTCGTGCGCACCGGACTCGACGAGAAGGAGGTCCGGCTGCTGCGCGGCATCCTGGCCGATGCCCAGCGCATGGCGCAGTTGGCCGGTGAGCGCCGCGAGCGCTGAGCCGCCGGCTGCGCCAGGCTAGGTGAGCCGTGAGAGCCAGTCCGTTGCCGCGGCCGCCAGCGCGCCGCTGAGCACGCCGAATACCCCGATCGCCAGCAGGCCGGCGGCCCAGGCGACCAGCAGCAGGGCGCCGTCGCGCTCGAGCAGCGCCAGTGCGTAGGCCAGCAGCAGCACGGCGAAGACATAGTTGGTGAACGGGATCGGCAGCGCCAGCAGGATCCCCAGCAGCACCAGCAGCAGGCCGGTGAACATGGTGGCGGCGCGATGGTCGAGGACGCCCGGCAGGCGCGGGCGACTGACCCGCTCCAGACGCCGGAACCAGGGCTCAAGCACGGTCTCGAAGCGCTTCACGGCGCTGCGGTGCGGGCCGCGTTCGGCGATGAACCCGGGCAGCCACGGCTTGCGCAGCCCGACCAGCAACTGCAGCCCGACGAAGATCACCAGCGGGCCACCGACCGCGCCGCCGACGCCGGGAATCGGGATGAACGCCGGCAGCGTGGCGACGAACAGCATCATGCCGAACACGCGCTTGTCCAGGCCGGCCAGCAGGTCGCGGAAGCGCAACTGGTCGCCAGGATCGCCCGCCGCCATCGCCGCGAGCAGTTCCCGGGTCGAGGCTTCCTCACGCGAACGCAGCTCCGGCCGATCAGGCCGCATCGTCGGCCTCATGCTCGGGCAGCCGCTGCAGCAGCAGCTTGTCCACGCGCGGCCCGTCCAGATCGACGATCTCCACGCGCCAGCCGTTGGCGTCGAAATGCTCGCCGACGTTGGGAATGCGTCCGAACTGGGCGATGGTCATGCCGGCGGCAGTGTGGAAGATGTGCTCGTCCTCGCCCGGCAGCTCGCCCCCGCCGAGCAGTTCGCGGACCGCCTCGACCGACAGGCTGCCGTCGACCAGCAGCGAGCCGTCGTCGCGCGTGACCACCAGCGGCGAGGCGTCCACACCGCTGCTCTGGGTGCGCCCGATCACCGCTTCCATGACGTCGTTGACGGTGACCATGCCGGTGATGTCGCCGTACTCGTCGACCACCAGTGCCAGCGACTGCTGGTTCTCGCGCAGGATCTCCAGCAGCTTCATCGCCGGCGTCGACTCGGACACGAACAGCGGCTCGCGCAGGTACTTGAACAGGTCGAAGGCCCCGGCATCGAGCCGGTCGATCAACGACTTGATCTCCAGGATCCCGACCACGTCGGCGTCGTTGCCGCGCAGCACCGGGTAGCGCGAATAGGGCGTGTCGCGCATCCGCGCCAGGTTCTCCTCGAAGCTGGCCGACACATCGAGCCAGGCGATCCGGGTGCGCGGCGTCATCAGCGTCTCGGCATCGCGGTCGCCCAGCGTGAGCACGCGGTTGACCATGTTGCGCTCGTCGGCGTCGATCACGCCCTGCTCGTGGCTCTCGCTCACCAGCATGCGGATTTCTTCTTCGGTCACCTGGGCCGCTTCGGTGTCGTTGAGCCGCAGCAGCCGCAGCAGGCCGCGGACCGAAGCGCTGAGCAGCCACACCGCCGGGGTCGCGATGCGCGAGAGCCAATGCATCGGCAGCGCGACGACGCTGGCCACGCGCTCGGGTGCCAGCAGCGCCAGACGCTTGGGCAGCAGTTCGCCCAGCACGATGGTCAGGAAGGTGATGAGGCCAACGGCGAGCACCGTGCCGGCGGTGGTCGCATAGGCGCCCAGCGCCGGCAGCCTGGACGCCAGCCAGCTGCCGATGGCGCTGCCCAGCGCGTCGCCGCCGAGCATGCCGGTGAGCACGCCGATCAGCGTGATGCCGACCTGGACGGTCGACAGGAAGCGCTCGGGATGCTGGGCCAACTCCAGGGCCGTGCGTGCGCCGCGCCGCTCGGCCATCTGCTTCAGGCGCGGCTTGCGGGACGTCACGACCGACATTTCCGACAGCGCGAAGAACGCGTTGCAGGCAATCAGCGCCAGGACGATGAGGATCAGCTCAAGCATCGACGGCGCCCGGGTTCAGGCCAAGGCCCGAGGTGAAGGCCGGCAGGCGAGGGCATCGGCGGGCGGAGGGCGGTCTAGGGTCGTCGTCCATGGGGGGCGGGCAGCGCAGAAGGGCGCGGGCCGGACTATAGCAGGTGCCCGCGTGAGGACCCCCGGGCACGTCCGGGGTGGTCGCAGGCGTCATGGAGCCGTCATAATTCGCCCTTGCGCAAGCGCCCGGCCCCGCGGGTGCGCGGACAAAGGCGTCGGCATGTTCTCCCTGCAAACCATCTTCGGCCAAGGCAACCAGTTCTACACCCTGCTCGAGGAGGCGGCGGTCGCCGCGCACGACAGCGCCATCGCGTTGCACGCGATGCTCAAGGAAGCCGATCGGCAGCCCGCGCTCGACGCCTTCAAGCTGGCGCGCATGCGCGAGCGCGAGGCCTCCGACAAGATCAGTCAGGCACTGGTCGACAGCTTCATCACCCCGATCGAGCGCGAGGACATCGAGGCGCTGGGGTCGGCGTTGTACAAGATTCCCAAGCAGATCGAGAAGTTCGCCGATCGCTACTCGCTGGCCACCCAGCATCTGGAGCACATCGACTTCGCGCCGCGCGCGGCGATGCTCGAACAGGCCTCGGCGGTGGTGGTGAAGATGGTCAAGACCCTGCGCAGCATGAAGCTCGAGCCGATGAAGGCGCTCAACGACGAGCTGCGCGCGCTGGAGAACGAGGCCGACCGGCTGATGCTCGAGCTCTACCGCGATATCTACTCGGGCAAGCTCGATCCGCTGCAGATGTTCCTGCTCAAGGAGTTCTTCGAGATCCTCGAGAAGGCCATCGACCGCTGCCGCGAGGCCGGGGTCGTGGCCTACGAGATCGTGCTCAAGAACTCCTGACGGGCTGCCGACCATGCTGACCCTCGTGCTGATCGTGGTCGCGACCGCGCTGGTGTTCGAATACATCAACGGGTTCCACGACACCGCCAACTCGATCGCGACGGTCGTCGCCACCAAGGTGCTCTCGCCGATGCAGGCGGTCGGGCTGGCGGCGTCGATGAATCTGATCGGCGCGCTGATGGGCACCGCAGTCGCCAAGACGATCTCCTCGGGCCTGATCAATGCCGGCGTGATCGATGTCGGCTCGCAGCTGATCCTGTGCGCGTTGCTTGGCGGCATCATCTGGAACCTGATCACCTGGTGGTGGGGCCTGCCGTCGTCGTCCTCGCATGCGCTGATCGGCGGCCTGATCGGCGCCGCGCTCGCCGCCGCGTCCAACAACTTCGACGTGGTGGTGTGGTCGGAACCGGCGACGCCGTTCTGGCAGAGCGCGGGCGTGCTGTGGAAAGTGGTCGTGCCGATGGTCAGTTCGCCGGTGTTGGGGTTCGCGGCCGGCTTTCTGATGATGGGCGTGCTGTTCTTCGTGATCTCGATGATGGCGCGCAGCGGCGGCGTGCTGGCGCGCATTGCACGGCCGCGCTGGGTCAATGCGTTCTTCGGCAAGAGCCAGATCGTCTCGGCCGCCGGCATGGGCTTCGCGCACGGCATGAACGACGCGCAGAAGACGATGGGCATCGTGGCACTGACCCTGGTCAGTGCGCAGAGTGTGGGCACGCTGGACAACCTGCCGGGCTGGCTGGCGTTCCTGCACCCGTCCGAGGCCGCGCTCAACAACGGCGACATCGACCTGTGGATCAAGATCTCCTGCGCGCTGGTCATGGCCGCGGGCACCGCCGCCGGCGGCTGGCGGATCATCAAGACGCTGGGCCACAAGCTGGTCAAGCTGCACCCGATCCACGGCTTCGCAGCCGAAACCAGCGCCGCGTCGGTGATCCTCGCGGCGTCCTCGCTGGGCATTCCGGTCTCGACCACCCACAACATCTCCTCGGCGATCATGGGCGTGGGCACCGCCAAGCGGCTGAATGCGATCAAGTGGTCGGTGGTCAACAAGATGATCTGGGCCTGGATCCTGACCATCCCGATGTCGGGTGGCATCGCCTACGGGCTGTTCCGGGTGTTCCACCACTTCGGCTGGGTGTGACGCCGGCCCGCCAAGCGAAGCGCGCACGGGCCGACCGGCCCGTATCGCCATCCCCGGCGCCGGGCGAGAGCCCGCACGCCCGCATCGTGGCTGCCATCCTTGCCGTGCCCGCCGGGCGGGTCGCCGGCTATGGCCATATCGCACGCCGCGCCGGATTGCCCGGCCGGGCACGGATGGTGGCGCGGGTGCTGCGCGACCACGACGGGCCGGCGCTGCCTTGGCACCGCATCGTCCGCAGCGATGGGCGCATTGCATTTCCCGACGGTTCGCCCGGCTTCGATGAGCAGGTGCGCCAGCTGCGCGCCGAAGGCGTGACGGTCGTGCGCGGGCGCGTGCGCATGCCGGTCGAGGACGGGCTCGATGCGGCGTTGTGGGGACCGGACGCGCGCGACTGACGGCGACGCAGTCGACACGGCACGCCGGTATCATGGGCGCGCATAACGAGGAGTGCCGATGTTTCCGAGGTTGCCGCAGGCCGTCAAAGTGATTCTGGCCATCAATGTCGTGGTGTTCCTGCTGCAACTGGTGATCGGGGGCCTGCTCGCGCCGTTCATGCTCTGGCCGCTGGGCGGTGCCGACGCCGGTGGGCTGGGCTTCCAGCCGTGGCAGCTGCTGTCCTATGGCTTCATGCACGACCCGCGCAATCTCGCGCATCTGGTGTTCAACATGCTGGCGCTGGTGATGTTCGGCTCCCAGCTCGAGTACACCTGGGGCACACGGCGCTTTGTGACCTACTACCTGGTGTGCGTGGTCGGCGCCGGGCTGTGCCAGCTCGCGGTGGTGACCTGGTCGCTGACGCAGGGGGCATTCCCGTATCCCACGCTCGGCGCGTCGGGCGGGGTGTTCGGTCTGTTGCTGGCCTACGGCATGCTGTTTCCGAACCAGCGGATCATGCTGTTGTTCCCGCCGATCCCGATGCGGGCGCGCACGCTGGTCATCGTCTACGGCCTGGTCGAGCTGGTGCTCGGCATCACCGGCACGCGGTCGGGCGTGGCGCACTTCGCGCACCTGGGCGGCATGTTGTTCGGCTGGCTGCTGATCCAGCACTGGCGCGGCCGTCCGCCGTTCAACCGCAGCCGGCGCCACGTGCGGAGGCTGTGAGCTGAGCGGCATTCCTGGCAATCGAGATTGAGGGTTCGTAGAAGCGGATTCCTTGACCGACAGCGCACTGTTGGGAAACGAAGAAGGCCGCACATCGTGCGGCCTTCTTTTTGGGGTCCTCTCAAGGGCGGAGCCGGGAGTTCCTCTTCGGATAGGCAGCAGCCTGTCAGCCGGTAGCCGCTCTCCCCTCGGTCAGGACATCCTGTCCTGACTCGGGCGCACGCCATCCATGGCGCGCTCGACGCGGCCACCGGCCGCCAGTCCGCTGCCGTGGACGTTTGCATCCTGTCTTCGAGTAGACCAAGGGTCACATGCTGAAGAAGTTGCGCACCCTCGGCCCCAGCGCGACGCGCGTTCCGGAGACGGGCGCGACTTCGGCGAGGCGTCTTCCTTCGTGCCTGGCCGGACGGGATGCTACGTCTCTTCTGGTGATCGCGCGCCGCTTCTACGAATCCCCAAAAGCGGCTTATCGCCAGATCCGGACCTGATCCTCGGCTTTGCGGTTGAGCGCGTCGCCGGCCTTGCACTGGAAGGTCTCGGCGAACGCCGGCAGGTTGGCGACCGGGCCGTTGGCACGCCACTGGCCGGGGGCCTGCGGACTGGTCGCGGCGTTGCGCGTCGCGGTATCGACCGCCGACTGCTGACGCCACAACTGCGCCCAGGCGTGGAAGAACGCTTCGCGCGACGGCTTGGCCAGCTCGGGCGAGGCCTGCTGCAGCGCATCCCAGGCCAGTTCGACGCCCGCCAGGTCGGCGGCATTCTCGTCACGGGTCAATGCCCCGTTGACGTTGACCCCGGTCAGGCCGGGATAGGGATAGCCGTTGTACTGGGTGACCAGGCGGTCGGTCGCCTGCATCCACGCCGCGTCGTCAGCCGGGGTCCACCAGCTGCGCAGGGCGTCGTTGCTGTCGACGGACTTGCCCTTGATGTCGACCGCGCGGCTCATTTCGTGGCCGACCAGCGCGCCGAAGGTGCCGTAGTGCGCGGCGCCGTCCTGGGCCATGTCCAGCACCGGCGCCTGCAGCACCGCGGCCGAGACGATGATCCGGTTCTGCGCCGGGTCGTAGGCCAGGGCCGGCGTCTGCGGCAACACATCCCAGCGGCGGGCGGCATTGGTCTGCCCGATGCGGCGCATTTCCTGGCCGTGGCGCCAGGTCGCGGCGATGAGCATGTTGCTGCCGAAGCTGCCGCGGCCCATCGGCTGGACGGTGTAGTCGATGTCCTGCACCGGGGCGCCGATCTCGATCCGCAGCTTCGCCAGCTTGGCGCGCGCTTCGGCCTTGGTCGGCTCGCTCATCCAGGTGCTGCGGTCGATGCCGCGGCCCAGCGCATCGCGCACTTGGCCTGCGATCGTTTCGGCGCGCGCGCGGGTGGCATCGGGCAGGTGGCGGCCGATGTACTCGCGCGAGACCATCGGGCCGGCGGCGCGGTTGATCGCCGCCAGCACCTGCTGCCGGCGCTCGGGCTGGGCGGCTTCGCCGCGCAGGATGCGGCCGTGGAAATCGAACTCGGCATCGCGGAAGCGCTTGGACAGGTACGGCGCCATCGCATTGCCGATATGGAAGCGCAGGTAGGCCTTCCACTGCTCGGGCTTGAGCGTATTGACCAGCGTGTCGAGCTGCTGGAACAGCGCGGCATCGGCCAGCGAGACCTGCTGCGCGGTCACGTGCTGAGCCTGGAGGAAATCCTCCAGTTGCAGGCGGCGATACTGCTTGCCCAGGCCGGCGACGTCGACCAGCGCGTACTGGGTGCGCGGATCGCGGATATCGGCCAGGGGCTTGGAGGCGGCGGCGATGCGGCGCTCGAGGTCGAGCACCAGCGCGGTGTCGGCTTCCAGCCGGTCCTCGGTGGTTCCGGTCAGCGCCAGGATGTTGCGCACGTACTGGGTGTACTGGGCGAACACCTCCTGGGTCTGGGCATCGCCGCGGCTGTAGTACGCCGGGTCGGGCAGGCCCAGGCCGCCCTGGACGAAGTAGGCGATGTTGCGGCTGAGGTCGGCCACATCGACCTCGGCACCGAAGTTGAAGAGCACCGGGATCCCGACCGAATGCAGCGCGGCGATCGACGGTGCGATGTCGCGGGTCCGGCGGATGCCGTCGATGCGCGCGATCAGCGGTGCGATCGGCTTGGCACCGTCGGCCTCGACCGCGGCCTCGTCCAGGCCGCTGGCCCAGAAGTCGCCCAGCAACTGTTGCACATTGTTCTGCGGGGCCTGCATCGCGGCATCGAGCAGGTCGTACTGCTGCTGTTGCGCCAGCGCCTGCAGTTCGCCGAGCGCCGAGCGCGTGCCTTGGCCGGCGACCAGGACGTTGGCGGCCAGCCAGTCCTTGTTGACGACGGCGTACAGGTCGCTGCAGGCAGTCACCGGCGGCGGGCCCTTGGGCGCGGCGGCGCGCCGGCGCTGGGCGTCGGCATCGGTGCTCAGGCCCACGAGCAGGGCGATCGACGCGGCAAGCAGCGCCGGGCGGGCGAGGGTGGCATGAATCGGCATTGCGGATTCCGTTCGGCGTGATGCGCGCAAGTCTAGCAAGCGCGCAAGTGCGCGACGTGCAGACGCATGCAGGGTGCGGTGCACCGGTCGGTGGACCCGCATCGCCGCGATGCCAGCGCCTGGAAACGACGAGGCCCGGCGTCGCCGCCGGGCCTCGCTGGTCAGCCGATCGGGGCTGGCCGGGGCGTTACCAGATCACCACCTGGCGCTCGCCGTCTCGCACCATCGGGTCGCCCGGCTTGCACTGGAAGGCGGCTGCGAACGCCGGCAGGTTGGACGGTGCGCCGATCGCGCGGAACGACGACAGCGCATGCTCGTCGGTCGCCAGCCGCTGGGTCAGCTGCTCGGGCGTGAAGTTGCGGCGCCACACCGTCGCCCAGCTCAGGAAGAAGCGCTGGTCGCGGGTCATGCCATCGGTCATCGGGTCGGGCGTGCCGGCGGTGGCCTTCTTCATCGCGTCATAGGCCGTCGCCAGGCCGCCCAGGTCGGCGATGTTCTCGCCCAGCGTGTGGTTGCCATTGAGCGCGCGGCCATCCGGCAGGCGGTAGTCGTTGAACTGCTGGACGAGCTTGCCGGTCCGCGCCTTGAAGCCGGCGAAGTCTTCCGGCGTCCACCAGTCCTCCATGTTGCCGGTCGGCCCGAAGCGTGCGCCCTGGTCGTCGTAGCCGTGCGTCATTTCGTGGCCGATCACCGCGCCGATACCGCCGTAGTTCATCTCGTCGGTGGCTTCGGGATCGAAGAACGGCGGCTGCAGGATCGCGGCCGGGAACGTCAGCTGGTTGGCCAGCGGGTTGTAGGAGGCGTTGACCGTCTGGGGGCGCATGCCCCACTCGGACTTGTCGACCGGCTTGCCGATCTTGCCCAGATCCCACTTGTAGTTGAACTCGGTCGCCGCCAGCACGTTGCCCAGGTAGCTGTCGCGCGAGGTCGTCAGGCCGCTCCAGTCGCGCCACTTGTCGGGGTAGCCCACGCGCGGCTCGAACGTCTCCCACTTGGCCAGCGCCTTGCGCTTGGTCTCCGGGCTCATCCACTCCAGGTTCTCGATGCGCTGCTTGAGCGCGTCGCTGAGGTTGGCGATCAAGGCTTCCATCTTGGCCTTGGATTCGGGCGGGAACGCGACCTGCACGTACAGCTGGCCCATTGCGTGGCCGATCTCGTTGTCGACCGTGCCGAGCACGCGCTTCCAGCGCGGCTCGATTTCCTTCTGGCCGCCGAGCGTGCGGTCGTAGAACGCGAAGTGCTGCTGCACGAAGGCGTCCGACAGGTACGGCGAGGCGCCGTCGACGAGGTGGAAGCGCAGGTACGCTTTCCACTGCTCGACCGGCACGTCGACCAGCATCTTGTCGACTTCCTGGTGGAACTCGGGCACCGACAGCGACAGCGTCTGCGGCACCGCGATGCCCTGCGATTCGAAGAACGTCGTCCACGGGAAGTTCGGCGTGAGCTTGTCGGCCTCGGCCACGGTGATCGGGTTGTAATACAGCCCGACATCGCGCGAGAACGCCTCCCGGGACTTGGAGACCTTGGCGATGCGGGTCTCGAACGCCATCACGTCCTTGGCCTGCGCCTGGGCCTGCTCGGCCGGCACACCCGACAGCTCGAGCACCTTGGCGATGTGGGCGACATAGGCCTCGCGGATGCCGGCCTTGTCGGCGGCGCTGTAATAGGTGGTGTCGGGCAGGCCCAGGCCGCCCTGGCCGGTCGCAGCGATGTTGACCGAGGAATCCTTGAAGTCCGGCATCGCGCCGATGCCCCACAGGAACCCCTGGCCCTTGGCCGCGCTGGTGCGCAGCCATTGCGCGATCGACGCGCTGTCGGTCAGGCCATCGATCGCGGCCAGTTCGCCCTGCAGCGGCGCCAGCCCCTGGGCCTCGATCGCGGCCTCGTCCATGCCGGTCGCCCAGAAATCGCCGACGAGCTTCTCGATGCCGGTCGCGTCGGTGTGTTCGGCCGCCTGCTGCGCGAGCTGGTGCTGGACCGCGGTCGAGCGCTCGTCGAGCATTTCGAACGCGCCCCACGAGCTGCGGTCGCCGGGGATCGGGTTGGCCGCCAGCCACTTGCCGTTGACGTAGCCGCCGAAGTCGGCGCAGGCGTTCTTGGTGGTGTCCAGGTCGTCGATCAGGAAACGGTTGTAGGGCGGCAGCGCGGCCTCGTCGAGGTGGAACGTCGGCGCCTGGGCCGTCTGCGGTGCGTCGGCGGCGGGGGCCGCGGCGTCCTGGCCGCCCGAGCAGGCGGACAGCGCGAGCACGACGGCGCCGGTCAGCAGCAGGCGCTTGGGAACGATGGCAATCAAGACAGTCTCCGGGAGAGCGGCGCCGGACGGCGCCCTGTGAGCGCGCACTCTACGCCTGCCCCCGGGTGCCCGGGGGTGTCGAAGGTCATGCGGCAATCGCCAGATTCCGCACGGTCAACGAGGCCGATCGTTGCCCGTGCCGGACATGGGGAGGCTGTCAGTGCGAGTCGGCAGGCGGGGGCGTGGGGGCGTTCAACGACCGCCCCTCGCGCCGAGGCCGGGTGAACGGCACCGGCTTGGGCCCTGGTGCGTCGGTGTTCTTGATCAGCAGCGGGATGCCGGCGCGGGTGTCGTTGCTCGCGGTTTCCAGGTCGAAGCGTTCGGCGTCGAGACGGCGCACCTGGGCGGCGATCGCATCGGCTTCGTCGTCGTCGACACCGAGTGCGCGCAGCGCGGCGGCGCCGAACAGTACCGCCGATTCGAAGGTCTCGCGCACCTGCACGTCGACGCCGGCATTGACCAGCTTCAGCGCATGCTCGCGGTCGTAGGCGCGCACCAGCAACCGGGCTTGGGGAAAGTCGTGGGTGACCAGCTCGACAATGCGGTCGGCGGCATCGCGATCGTCGACACAGACCGCGATCGCGCGGGCACTGTGCGCGCCCGAAGCGTGCAGCACGTCGAGCCGGGTGCCGTCGCCGTAGTAGACCTTGAAGCCGAAGTCGGCGGCGCTCTGGATCATTTCGATATCGGTGTCGATGATCGTCACGTCGACATCCCGGGCCAGCAGCGACTGGCTCATGACCTGGCCGAAGCGGCCGAAGCCGATGATCAGCACGCTGCCGGTCTGGTCGGCGACGGCCTCCACGCCATCGAGCGACGGGCGATCGCGCCGGGAGGTCCAGCGCCCGGTCGCCAGCACGACCAGTGGGGTGAGGGCCATCGACAGCACGACCACGGCGGTCAGCGTGGCGTTGACCCGGGCCTGGATCAGGCCGCTCGCGGCCGCGGCGGCGAACAGCACGAACGCGAACTCGCCGCCCTGGGCCATCAGTACCGCGCGTTCGAGCGCTTCGCGATGGCCGCTGCGGGTGACGCGTGCGACGACGTAGATGCACAGCGCCTTGGTCACCATCAGCGCCAGCACCGCCGAGACGATCAGCGGCCAGTCCTCGACCACCACCGCCACGTCCAGCGCCATGCCCACGCCGAGGAAGAACAGGCCGAGCAGCAGGCCGCGGAACGGCTCGATGTCGGCCTCGATCTGGTGCCGGAACGCAGATTCGGACAGCAGCACGCCGGCCAGGAACGCGCCCATCGCCATCGACAGCCCGCCCAACTGCATCAGCAAGGCCGCGCCGAGCACCACCAGCAGCGCGGCGGCGGTCATCACTTCGCGCGCGCGGGCGGCGGCAAGGATCCGGAACAGCGGATTGAGCAGGTAGATGCCCGCCACGACCAGTGCGGCCAGCGAACCGATGCCGATCGCGATCGCCATCCAGCGCGACGGCGCGTCGGCCGCGGCCTCCGGCGTCGGCGACAGGAACGCGATCGAGGCCAGCAGCGGCACGATCAGCAGGTCTTCGAACAGCAGTACCGAGACGATCTTGCGGCCGTGCGGCAACGCGATCTCACCGCGCTCCGACAGCAGTTGCATGACCACTGCGGTCGAGGTCATCACAAAGCCGGCAGCGCCGACGAAGGCCACCGGCCAGGGGAAGCCGAAGGCGTAGGCCACCAGGGTCAAGGCCGTGGTCGCGAGCAGGATCTGCAAGGCGCCCAGTCCGAAGATCTGCCGGCGCAGTGCCCACAGATGCGAGGGCCGCATTTCCAGGCCGATCACGAACAGGAACATCACCACGCCCAGTTCGGCCACATGCAGGATCGCCTGGGGATCGGAGAACCAGCCCAGGCCGAACGGGCCGATCGCCAGGCCCGCGGCGAGATAGCCGAGTACCGAGCCCAGCCGGAAGCGGCGAAACAGCGGGACTGCGACCACCGCCGCGCCCAGCAACGCGACCAGTTGCACCAACTGGCCGGTGGTGTCGTGGGCGTCGGCGGCCATCGGTCAGCGCCTCGGGGCCATGGCCGAGAGCAACAAAAAGCCCCCGGCCAGTCCCAGTTGCTGCAGGAACTGCAGCATCTGGCCGGTGCGGGCCGAGGCGCGCACCGCCCAGAACGGATGCGAGAGCACGGCATCGATGAGCACCAGCGCCACCGCCGCCAGCGCGGTCCAGCGCAGCTGCCAGCCGGCGACGATCAGCACGCCCACCAGCAACTGCGCCAGGCTGAAGGCCAGCGTCGTGTCGGAGGTCGGCACGCCGCGCAGCGCCGCCCACAGGCGCAGCGCGCCGGCGACGACGAAGACCGCGGCCAGCAGCCAGCGACCGAGCGTGACCGCGCCGCCCTGGGCGCCGGAACCAGAAGCCATCGGGAACTCCGTGAACGGAAACCCGACGGAGCGTGCCATATGCGCCGCACAACGCACAGACCCGACCGGTGGCGATGGCGTCGCGGGCTGCGGTGCCCTAGAATGGGCGGGTCCTGCAGCGCGGTCGCCCACCCAAGGTCCTTGGACCCGGTCACGATCCTGGTATGCCGTCGGCGCGTCGCGCCGTTTTCGGTCCTTATCCCGCACGTCTTTCGTCGCGCAGACACGGTGCCCGGGCGTTCCCGGTGCCGTCACATCGGATCTCGCAGCGCGGTTTACGGATAGCTCCGGGGTCCATCGCCATCGTCACGGCCATCGGCTGTTGCCCGCACGCGCGGGCCGCCGGGACGTGGACTGGCCCACAGGAGTCCTTGCATGACCACGTTCGAAACCCTCGGGCTGTCGCCCGCGCTGCTGCGCGCGCTGACCGAAACCGGTTACACCACCCCCACCCCGATCCAGGCCGAAGCCATCCCGCTGGTGCTGGGCGGCCACGACGTGCTGGGCGGGGCCCAGACCGGCACCGGCAAGACCGCCGCGTTCGGTCTGCCGCTGCTGCAGCGCCTGGCCAAGGAGACCCCGCCCAAGGGGCCGCGCAAGCCGCGCGCGCTGATCCTGGTGCCGACCCGCGAGCTCGCGGTGCAGGTGTCCGACAATCTCAAGGCCTATGGCCGCCACCTGCGCATGAACGTCACGACGATCTTCGGCGGCGCGGGCATGCAGCCGCAGATCGACAACCTGCGCCGTGGCGTCGACATCCTTGTCGCCTGCCCGGGGCGGCTGCTCGACCATATGGATTCGGGCCACGCCAAGCTCGACGCGGTCGAGCTGCTGGTGCTCGACGAAGCCGACCGCATGCTCGACATGGGCTTTTTGCCGCAGATGAAGCGCATCCTGGGCCGGGTGCCCAAGGCGCGCCAGACACTGCTGTTCTCGGCCACGTTCGAGCCGCGGATCAAGGCGCTGGCGCTGGAGTTCATGCGCGATCCCAAGCAGGTGCAGGTTGCGGCCAACAGCACGATCGCCGACACCATCGCCCACCGCGCCCACCCGGTCGACAACAGCCGCAAGCGCGATCTGCTGGTCGATCTGCTGTCCAAGCGCCACACCGACCAGGTGCTGGTGTTCGGCAAGACCAAGCACGGCTGCAACCGTCTGGCCGAGCAGTTGGCCGAGTCCGGCCTGCCGTCGGTCGCGATCCATGGCAACAAGAGCCAGGCGCAGCGGCAGAAGGCGCTCGACGCGTTCAAGTCCGGCCGCGCCCGCATCCTGGTCGCGACCGACGTTGCCGCGCGCGGGCTCGATATCCCGAACCTGCCGCTGGTGATCAACCACGATCTGCCGATGGTTGCCGAGGATTACGTGCACCGCATTGGCCGCACCGGCCGCAACGGCGCGTCGGGCGAGGCACTGTCGCTGGTGTCGCCGGAGGAGGGCGGTCTGCTGCGCCAGATCCAGCGCATGCTCAAGGCCGAGATCGACATGAGTGCGGTCGAGGGGTATGAGCCGAGCCAGCCGGTCCGGCTGGATACGCCGATCCCGAAGAACGGCGGCGGTCAGCGTCGTCAGCCGGCCGGCGGTCGTCCGGGCGCGCGCATGGGCGAGCAGAAGCCCGGTGGTCAGCGTCCGCCGCGCAAGCCGGCCGCACGCGGCCACGGCAAGCCGCAGGAACGCGGCGCGCATGCGCACGCCGGTCCCAGGCCGCATCGCCAGGGCGCCGGCAGGCCGCAGGGCGCCCGCCAAGACACCCGCGCCTGAGCCATCGGCGCGCGGTATCCAACCCCGCTTCCGCTTGCCGGAAGCGGGGTTTTTCTTGTGGGGCTCTTCGTCGGTCGGGTTGAATCTTGCGTCTGCCCGCTCGCACCGTGCGTTCGTCTTCGGGGAGTGCACCGCGCGGGCGGGGCTTGCGTCCGGCTCCGCGAAACCAAAACCGGGGTCAGAGTGCAATTTCGCCTTGCGAAATTGCACTCTGACCCCGGTTTACGAGGCGACGGCGGGCCTGATGGCTGACGGGGTGCGGGAGGCTTGAGCGCCCAAAGGCGCGTGCCTCAGCTGTTCTTGCGCTTGCCCTTGCGCGGGGGCGATGGCTTCTTTGCCGCAGCGCGCCGCGGCGTTGCGGCCGGGCCACTGTGCGCGGCGATGAAGTCGCGGACCTGCGGGTAGACCTGGTTGCGCCAGCGGCGGCCGCTGAAGATGCCGTAGTGGCCGGCGCCCTCGACGGTGAGGTGGGCGCGGTCGGCCTCGGCGATGCCGGTGCACAGCGTGTGCGCCGCGCGTGTCTGGCCTTCGCCGGAGATGTCGTCGAGCTCGCCTTCGATCGTCAACAGCGCAGTGCCGGCGATCCGCGACGGATCGACCGGCTCGCCGGCCACGACCCAGCGTCCGCGCGGCAGCAGGTGCTGCTGGAACACCACGCGGATCGTGTCGAGGTAGTACTCGGCCGGCATGTCGAGCACGGCGTTGTACTCGTCGTAGAAGCGGCGGTGCGCCTGCGCGTCCTCGAGGTCGCCCTTGATCAGGTTCTCGTAGAACGCGCGGTGCGATTCGAGATGCCGCTCGGGATTCATCGCCATGAAACCCATGTGCTGCAGGAAGCCGGGATAGACCAGGCGCCCCCGTCCCGGATAGTTCATCGGCACCGGGTGGATGACGTTGTGCTGGAACCACGACAGCGGCTTTTCGGTCGCCAGGTTGTTGACCGCGGTCGGCGACTGCCGGGTGTCGATCGGTCCGCCCATCATCACCAGCGAACGCGGCGTCGGCTCGCCGCGTGCGGCCATCAGCGACACCGCCGCGAGCACCGGCACAGTGGGCTGGCAGACGCTGATCACGTGCAGATCCTCGGCGCCGATATGACGGATGAAGGTCTCGATGTAGGCGACGTAGTCGTCGAGCGAGAATCCGCCCGACTCGGTGGGCACCATCCGCGCGTCCACCCAGTCGGTGATGTAGACCTTGTGGTCGCGCAACAGCGTGCGCACCGTGTCGCGCAACAACGTGGCGTGGTGGCCCGACAGTGGCGCGACCACGAGCACCCGCGGCTGGGCGCGGATCACCTCCAGGTGCGCCGGATCGTCGGTGTAGCGCTTGAAGCGCAGCAGCTTGCAGAACGGCAGTTCCAGCGCGTCGAGCTGCACGACTGGATAGGTGCGATCGTTGTGATCGACCGAATGGATGTCGAAGTCAGGCTTCTCGTAGTCCTTGCCGATCCGGTAAAGCAGTTCGTTGGCCGCGGCGACCTGGTCGGCGCCCGCCAGCTGCGACAGCCAGGTGCCGCCGGGCGCATAGGCGCGCGCGGTGGCGTCGGCCAGCAGCGTCCATGGCTTCATCCACGCGCGGCCGAGTTCGTGCATTTGGTAGAACAGCATGGCGGGTATCCGGAGAACTGGTTGTGCGTCGCAACATATTCTAGGCTGCATGAACCCGTCCTGCGGGATTGCAGCCGGATTCAGCCGGTCATCGGCGCCAGTTCGAGTGCCGTGGCGGCGTCGGCCAGGGCCGGCGAGAGCCAGCAGTGCGAGCCCAGCGGGCGGAAGCCGACGCCGGCAAACCGCGTGCGGTAGAAGCGGGCCGGACGCTGCCGGAAGCCGTCATCGTCGCCCTCGGCGCCGTCCTCGCGGGCGAAGGTCTCCAGGAACGCGACGCCACCGCATAGCGCGGCCAGACCGGGCAGGCCACGATCGAGCTCGCGCGTGTCCAGGTAGTGCATGACGTCGCTGCACACCAGCAGATCGACCGGGGGGCAGGGTCGCAGCATCGCGAAATCGCCGAACCGCGCCAGGTGTAGGTTGCGCGTGCGTCCGTGCCGACCGACCGCGTAGGTGCTGGCATCGAAGCCCAGGTACTGGGCCTTGGGGCGCAGCTTGCGCAGCGGTGCGCGCCAGGCGCCTTCGCCGCAGCCGATGTCGAGCACGCTGCGCAACGGCCGTTCGAGATGGTATTCGGCGGTCGCGACTGCGAGCGCGACCTTGCGCGCCAGGCGCGCCGGCCCGCCGATGTCGCCGGCGCGGTACCAGCGGTCGAAGTAGGCACGGTCGTATTGCTTGGCCATCAAAGTGCCGGCGCGAAAGGGGCGGTCATTCTAAGCGGCAGCGCCGCGCACGACCCGATGCGGTCGACATGCGATCCTATGCGCCAGCCGAAGGAGCCAGCGCACGATGCAAGCCTATCTGTGGGTCAAGACCTTTCACCTGGTGTTCGTGATGGCCTGGATTGCCGCCGCGTTCTACCTGCCGCGGATCCTGATCAACCTGGTCGAGGCGCAGGGCCGTGTCGAGGTGCACGAGCGGCTGGTGCTGATGGGGCGCCGGTTGTACCGCTTCGGGCATGTGATGGCGGGTCTGGCGGTCGCGCTGGGCCTGGTGCTGTGGCTGGGCTATCGGGTGCTGCCGGACTTCCCGACGATGGTCGGCAGTGCGGGCTGGATGCACGCCAAACTGCTGCTGGTGGCGCTGTTGTTCGCGCATTTCGTCGTCGGCGGGCGCTGGCTCAAGGGCGCTGGGCGCGGCCGCGCCTTGCCCTCCACGCGTGCGCTGCGCTGGTTCAACGAAGTGCCGGTGCTGTTGCTGGTGGGCGTGGTGTATCTGGTGATCGCCAAGCCGTTCTGAAGCCCCGGACAGCACAACGCCCCGGCCGGCGTAGACCGACCGGGGCGTGTCCTGTCGATCACTCGTGCGCGGTGACGCCGGCGTCGATGCGCGTGTAGCTGCGGTCGCCGAAGCCGCCGGCCGTGCTGCCGTCGGAGATCGAGAACAGCCGCTCCGACAGGCCGTAATCGCTGTTGCCCAGGTTGCGGCCCAACGACAGCGCGAAGTCCCAGGCCTCGGGCGTGGGGTAGCTGCCGTCGCGGTTCTGGTAGCCCAGCAGATGGCCCAGGCTCATATGGGCGCCGTTGCCGACCGCAGTCGCGGTCTTGTCGGCCAGCGCGGCCATCTGCTGCTCGCTGAAGCTCAGGGTCACGGTCTGGCCTTCCTGCACCGGCGTGCCGTCGAGGTTGCCGCTCAGTGCGGTGTTGAGCATCTGCACGTTGCTCTGGTCGACCTTGATGTCGTAGCTGTAGACGCGCGCGCTGGCGATCTCGTTGCCGCTCGCGTCCCAGCGCTGGGTCACGTTCATCGGCACGTTGCCCGAGTACTGCAGGTCGACGTTACGCTCGATGCTGCCGTCCGGACGCGTGGTCACGACCATGTTGCCGGTGTTGCGTGCACCGTCGAGCGACAGGTTCACCGGCCCGAGCTTGGCGCTGAGGTTGGTCTGCGAGCTGTAGTCCAGGCGCTCGATGGTGGCGACGTCCGCGACGCCGGCGCCGTTCGTCTCGGGCAGGCGGCCGGCGGCCAGGAAGTCGTTGTAGGCGGCCTGGCCGGCCTCGGTGGACAGGTCGAACTCGGCCGTGCGCAGCGTCGCACCCGCCAGGCTGTCGTTGCGGCCCAGCATGACGTTGCCGAGACCGAATTCCACGCCGACGCCGTTGTAGGCCTTGACCGCTTCGGTCGGCCCCGCGGTCACGCGGACCGTGTCCTCGCCAGTGCGCGCGATCACGGTGCTGACCCCGGTCTCGTCGGTGATCTTGGTCTGCGTGGCGAGATTGCGGAACGTCGCCTTGAATTCGTTGGTGGTGTAGTCCGAGCCGTTCATCGTGACCGTGGACCCGACCGGCATCGAGCGCGGCGAGAACGGATTGACCGACAGCGGATCGACGCCGGCATCGGCCGGCATCGCGACCTGATAGCTGGCGCGGATGCCATCGGTCCGGCCGAGCTCGACGCCGGCCTGCGGTGTGTTCACGCCGCCCTTGAGGAACACCGAAACATCGCTCGAGGCTTTATAGGTCGTCACGCCGTTGGCGGTGTTCACACCGCCGGTCACCGATGCATTCGCGCCCGCGCCAAAGCTCACGCCATAGCCCTTGGCCGACTTCACCGACTCGCTGAAGGACACGCCGCCCGAGGCAGTGACCGAGCCGGCCTCCGGATTGACGCTGACGTTGCCGCTGCTCGACGTGGTGGACTGGTGCACGGTGCCGGCATCGCTGGTGTACGTGGTGCGGGTGTCGGTGCGCGTGCTCTGGTTGGCGCTGATGCCGCCGGAGTTGGAGATCGAGACTCCCTGGCTGTCGCTCTGCGACACGCGCGTGGGGATCACCAGCTCGTCGCTGGGATAGATCATCTCCGGGTTCACGACCTGCGGGTTGGCCTTGAGCAGGTCCTGCGGCGAGACACCGTACTGGTTCGCGATCTGGACCAGGCTCTCGGCCGGTTGCACGGTGTGCCGTGTGGGCTCGGTGGACGGGGATGCGGGAAGCGACGACGGTGCGTGCGCTGCGGCGGGCTGAATGCTCATGCGGAACCTGACTGGGAAATCCTATTCAGGATAAAAGTCGGGCCTACGAACGGCAGCTAGGGTTATCCCGAGGTCGAGGCGCACGACACGCGCTTGGCCAGTCTCGATTCAGCGATGCGCTTACCGCTTCGGTGGCTACTGCATCGCCCAGCCGTGGCTGACGTTGAGGCTCTGTCCGGTCAGCGCGTTGGTCTCGAACGCGGCCAGCATCAAGGCGACGTTGGCGACATCGTCGAGCGTGGTGAACTCCCCATCCACGGTGTCCTTGAGCATGACCTGGCGCACGACCTCGTCCTCGCTCAGCCCCAGCGCCTGCGCCTGTTCGGGGATCTGCTTTTCCACCAGCGGCGTGCGGACGAAGCCGGGGCAGACCACGTTCGCGCGCACCCCGTACTCGGCGCCTTCCTTGGCCACCGCGCGCGCCAGACCGAGCAGCCCGTGCTTGGCGGTGACGTACGGGGCCTTGAGCTTGGAGGCGAGGTGGGAATGCACCGAGCCCATGTAGACGATGGCGCCGCCTTCGCGGCGCCTGGCCATGTCGCGCAGGCACTCGCGCGTGGTCAGGAACGCGCCATCGAGATGGATCGCGAGCAGCCGCTTCCAGTCGGCGAAGTCGAAGTCGACGATCGGGCTGACGATCTGGATGCCGGCGTTGGCAACCAGCACGTCGATCCGCCCGTAATGCGCGATCGCGCGGGCGATCCCGTCCACGACCTGCGCCTCGTCGGCGACATCCATCGCCAACGCCAGGGCGTCGCCGCCGGTGGCGCGGATCCCGGCGGCGACCGTCTCGGCGGCCTCGGCCGCGAGGTCGGCGACGACCACGCGGCCGCCAGCCGCGGCATAGACCTCGGCGATGCGCCGGCCGATGCCGCTGGCCGCGCCGGTGACCACGCAGACCTTGCCGTCGAGACGATTCATGCGCGCATTCGCCATGGAGAAGATGCCGCGCAGCTTAGCTCGACCGCAGCGCGTGCGTCAGTGCGTGCGTGCCGGCGCCAGTGTCGGCAGCTCGACCGGTACGCCGTCGGCGTTGCAGTGGCCACCCGCGCACAGCTGCGCACGCAAGGCCGGGGTCGCCTGCACGATGATGTGGTAGATCGCGTTCTGCTCCATCGTGCCGCGCACCGCGTCGCTGCCCGGGCCGCGTGCCCAGATGCCGACATCGTCGCCGCCGTGCGATTCGCTCTTCATCGGCACCAGCGCCTCCTGCATGTAGTCCGGGTGCTCGGTGTCGACCTCGCGCAGGTCCGGCCGTCCCTGCGCCGGCTCGACACTGCGGGGCGCATGGGCATGGGTCTTGGGCCCGGCCGGTTGCTGGTCGCTGGCGCCGGTGTAGCCCGGGCCGTTGGCGTAGGACAGCGTGGTGTAGGGCAGGCCGGTGGCATCGAGTGCATAGGCGGTGGGATCGCCCTCTTCGCCGGTGCGGCCACGGACCTTGCCCAGGATCGGATTGCCGCGCGCCGGGTAGCCGACGAAGTTCAGCGTGTGCGAGTGATCGGCGGTGACCAGGATCAGCGTGTCGTCGGCGGAGGTCGCCTCGACCGCGGCCTGCACCGCGCGCGACATCGAGACGGTTTCATCCAGAGCGCGGAATGCGTTGCCGGCATGGTTGGCGTGGTCGATGCGGCCGCCTTCGACCAGCAGCACGTAGCCCTTGCCATCGCGCGACAGGGCATCGATCGCGAAGCGCGTCATCGTCTCCAGGTCGGGCTGGCCGTCGGGACCGGTGTCGCGGTCGTGCTCGTAATCCATGTGGCTGAGGCCGAACAGCCCCAGCACCGACGACGACGCCTGCGCCGCCTGCAACTGACGCGTGGTCCAGACGAACGCGCCATCGGGGCGGGCGGCCTGCCACTCTTCGACGAGGTTGCGTCCATCGCGGCGTTGGCCGCGGATGCCGGGCATGACCTCCGCGTCGGGCAGGAACGGCCGCGCTCCACCGCCCAGAGCGACGCGCGGGCCGTAGCCGTCGCGCACGGCGTCGACGAACTGGCTGGCGATGTCGCGGCAGCCGGCGGCGCGTGCGGCGTCGGGCATGTCGACATCGCTCTCCCAGTTGCGGTCCGGGACGTGGGCGTAGGTCGCGGCCGGGGTGGCATGGGTCAGCCGCGCGGTCGTGACGATGCCGGTCGCCAGGCCGGCCTCGGCGGCCAGGCGCAGCCACGACTGCAGGTGACGGCCCTGGCTGTCGGCGCAGTCGGTGCGGTCGCCGGCCGAGACCCCGATCGCGCCCATGTGCGACTTCACGCCGGTCGCGACCGCGGTCATCGTGCCGGCCGAGTCGGGCGTCTGCGAATCGGTGTTGTAGGTCTTGCTCAGGCCGGTGTGCGGGAAGTGCTCCCAGCTCAACTGGTGCTCCTCACCGGTGCCGCCGTTGCGCTGGCCTTCGAGGATGCGCGCGGCGGCGACCGTGGTCAGGCTCATGCCGTCGCCGAGAAAGACGATGACGTTCTTCGCGTTCCCGGCCATCGCGCCATTGCCCGCCGCGCGCGCGGCGCCGCTGCGGTACCACCATTGCGCGGTCTCGTCGGCGGGACGCGTGGCGACCGGAACGTCGACGTGAAGCGCAGTGCCGGCCTGGGGCGGCATGGGGGTGTCGATGGAGGCGCAGGCGGCGCAGAGCAGGGTCAGGGTGCAGGCGAGGCCCGCGGAGGAAACGCGCATGGAGAGTCGGCCCGGAAACGAAAAGATGCGCCTCCATTATGCCCGCCCGCCATGGCAGGCTCGTGTCGGGGGCGCGGCGCGCTACCATCGGGGGCGCCGGCGAGACGATGCCCCCACGTCTGCCGGCGCGGAACGACGACGATGACGCTGACCATTGCGCTGCTCGAAGACGACGACATGCTGCGCGAGCGCATTCTGCTGCCGCGTCTGGCCGACTTCGGCTTCCAGATCGACGGCATGGCCAGTGCGGCCGAGCTCGAGCTGCGCCTGCGCCGCGGCGTGCCGGACATCGTGGTCCTCGATGTCGGCCTGCCCGATGCCAGCGGCTACGACGTCGCGCGCAGCTTGCGCCTGCGCCATCCGCGGATGGGCATCGTGATGCTGACCGCCCGGCGCGATACGCCCGACCGGGTGCGCGGGCTCAATGAGGGTGCCGACGCCTATCTGGCCAAGCCGGTCGAGATCGACCTGCTGGCCGCGACCCTGCACAGCCTCGCCCGTCGCCTGCACGGCGATGCGCCGTCGCCTGCACCGGCCGATGGCTGGCGACTGGCCGACAACGGCTGGCGTCTGGTCGGGCCCAGTGGGCACGGCGCGGCGTTGACCAAGTCCGAGCGGCGGATGCTGCAGTGCCTGGTCGACGCCGAGGGCGAGACGGTCGCACGCGACCGCCTGATCGCCGCGGTCTCCGACAACGTTCACGATTTCGACCCGCATCGGCTCGACACGCTGATCTACCGATTGCGCCGCAAGGTCGCCGAGGCCTGCGGCGATGTCTTGCCGCTGTCGGCGGTCCACGGCGAAGGCTACGTGCTGACCTCGCTGCGCTGAGCGCGCGGCGCGTCGGGCGCGCGCGGCAGACGGATGCGGAACGTGGTGCCCGCACCGGGCGCGCTCTCGACCTCGATCGTGCCGCCGGCGCCGGTCACCAGGCTGTGCACCACCGCCAGGCCCAGCCCGGTGCCGCTGCCGGCCGCCTTGGTGCTGAAGAACGGCTCGAAGATCCGTTGGCGCACGGCCTCGTGCATGCCGTGGCCATCATCGCGCAACACGATCTCGACCCCGCCGTCGGCGGCATCCCCCGCGCTCGCCTCGAACGTGCCGCCGTCGGGCATCGCGTCGCGGGCGTTGGAGGCGAGGTTGAGCAGCGCCAGGTCGAAGTGGTGGCGGTCGATGCGGATCGGCAGGGCGGCGTCGACGCGCGGCACGCGCACGCGCACATCCGGGCCGAACGTCTGCCGCAGCATCGGCGCGAGTTCGGCCAGCGCGCGACCGACGTCGACCGTGTCCAGCGTCGCCGGCTGTGGCCGAGCGAACGTCAGCAACTTGCGCGTCAGCGCCATGCCGCGCTGGGAGGCCTGCTCGACGCCCTCGAGCGCCTGCGCCAGTGCGTCGGCACGCGCATGCGCATCGGCGGCCGGGTCGACCCGATGGCGCTCGCTGGAGAACGCCGCCATCAGCGCCAGGATGTTGTCGAAATCGTGTGCCACGCCGCTGGCCAGGCGGCCGGTGGCCTCGAGCTTCTGCGCCTCGATCAGTTGCGCCTGCGCCTGCTCGCGCTCGCGCATCTCGTTCTCCAGTCGCGCGCCGCGCGCCTTCGATTCGGCCAGTGCCTCGCGCAGCGCCGCGATGCTGCGGTCGAGCACCAGCGTGATCACCAGATAGCTCATGAAGAACGAGGGCAGCAGCACCGCCGCGCGGGTCAGTGCCTGCTCGGCGCCCGCATTGGGGATGAGCGCCACGCCCACGCCGATCAGCACCACGCCCAGCAGCATCAGGAACACCGTCCACAGCGCGCGGCGGCCCAGGATCAGGCCGGCGATCACCAGCGTGAGCATCTGCGCGGTCTGGTCGATCAGCACGCCGGTGGTCGCATAGCCCACGCTGGCAGCGCCCAGCTGCGCGGTCACGAATAGTGCGATCGCGCCGCGCAACGCGCCGCGACGGATCAGCCACAGGCACAGCCAGCACAGCAGCGCGGCGACGATGTCGGCGGCGATGAAGGGCTGGAACTGCGGCGCGAGCATGCCGGCGCTCAGATGGCGCCACCAGTTCAGCGGCACGGTGATGCCCAGAAACAGGAACAGCACCTGCAGCGTCGCGGCATTGCGACGGTCCATCGGCTCGTCGAGCGGCACGCGCTGCAACCAGTCCGAGACCCGCCGGAGCCCGGAGACGGCCCGGCGACGCAGGCGGGGAAGCAGGCTCGACGGCATGTTCGTGGCCGTCGGCGGACGGAATGTGAGAAGTCGTGATGATCCGGCCAGATTCGGAGTGTGACAAGTCACGCGACTGAAATTTAGTGTCGGACCTCGGCCGCAATGGCCGTCAGGCCCCGCAGCAGGTGGGGCCCGTCGACGGGACTCGACACACAGCAACGGCACGACGAACGCGGCAGGGGGGCTGCGTGCGTGGACGTGTCCATCGTCTTCGTCTCATTCCAGGGGTTAGCGCAATGAACAGGATCTACAGGCTGGTCAGGCATCGGACCACCGGGCGGCTCGTCGTCGCCTCCGAGCTGGCGCGCCGCGGTGGTCGCGCACGCACGGTGCGCGGATTGGCACTGGCGGCGGCACTGGGTACCGTGCCGGCGGCGTTCGCCGCCGACGCCGCAGCGCTCGCGCCACGTGCCGACGATGTCGCGTCGGTGCCGTACTTCGCCGCGGTCGGTCGCGAAGATCCGAGCGAAGACGCCGGCGCGTTCGCGGCCGGTGAGGAAGCCACGGCGGCCGGCGAGACCGCGACTGCGATCGGCTATGGCGCCTCGGCCTATGGCGCCGGCGCGACTGCCTATGCCAACGGCACGGTCGCGGTCGGCCACAATGCACTGGCGCTGGCCGAAAACGCACTGGCGCTGGGCGCCGGTGCCGAAGCGGGCAACCTCAACACCATCGCGATCGGCACCGAGGCGACCGCGCTGGGCGACCAGAGTCTGGCGATCGGCCTGGGCGCCTACAGCGATGGTCCGGCGAGCATGGCGGTCGGCGCGCACAGCAGTGTCGAGGGGCTGTGGGCCACGGCCTACGGCTACAACGCCAGCGCGACCGGTGAGATGGCGCATGCGCTGGGCGCCGGTGCAGGGGCCAGCGGCTACAACGCCACGGCAGTCGGCGGCAGCGCCTTCGCCTATGAAGAAGGCGCGACGGCACTGGGCGCCGGCGCGCTCGCACGCGGTGGTTACTCGACCGCGGTCGGCAACTTCAGCTTCGCGTCCGGCTATCGCTCGGTGACGCTGGGCAACGGTGCCTATGCCAACAGCGACGCCTCGATCGCGGCTGGCTTCCAGGCGATCGCCGAAGGAGAGGGATCGCTGGCGCTCGGCACCTGGGCGAATGCGGGCGGCTTCCGGCCGTGGGAATTCGGCGGCACGGGCGGCCGCGAGGCCGCGCCGTTCTCGGTTGCATTGGGTGCGAACGCGACCGCCCTGGGCCAGCGGGCACTGGCGCTGGGCACGCAGACGATGACGCTCGATGACGACTCGGTCGCGCTGGGCACCGGCTCGCTGGCCGACCGCGGCAATGCGGTGTCGGTCGGCGCATCGCAGCAGTGGGTCAACCAGAACGACGGCCACACGACGGCGCCGTTCACCCGCCAGATCATCAATGTCGCTGCCGGCACCGAGGACACCGATGCGGTGAATCTTGGCCAGCTCAAGGACGCAACGGCCTCGAGCCGGTACTTCGCCGCGGTCGGTCGCGAGGATCCGAGTGAGGACGCCGGCGCATTCGCGGCCGGCGAGGAAGCAACGGCGGCCGGCGAGACCGCGACTGCGATCGGCTATGGCGCCTCGGCCTATGGCGCCGGCGCGACTGCCTATGCCAACGGCACGGTCGCGGTCGGCCACAATGCACTGGCGCTTGCCGAGAACGCACTGGCGCTGGGCGCCGGTGCCGAAGCGGGCAACCTCAACACCATCGCGATCGGCACCGAGGCGACCGCGTTGGGCGACCAGAGTCTGGCGATCGGCCTGGGCGCCTACAGCGATGGTCCTGCGAGCATGGCGGTCGGTGCGCACAGCAGTGTCGAGGGGCTGTGGGCCACGGCCTACGGCTACAACGCCAGCGCGACCGGCGAGATGGCGCACGCGCTGGGCGCCGGCGCATGGGCCAGCGGCTACAACGCCACGGCGGTCGGCGGCAGCGCCTTTGCCTACGAAGAGGGCGCGACGGCGCTGGGCGCCGGTGCGCTTGCACGCGGTGGTTATTCGACCGCGGTCGGCAACTTCAGCTTTGCGAACGGTGCCCAGTCGGTGAGCCTGGGCAACGGCGCCTATGCCAACAGCGATGCCTCGATTGCGGCCGGCTATCAGGCGATTGCCGAGGGTGACGGGTCGCTTGCGCTCGGAACCTGGGCCAATGCCGGTGGTTTCCGGCCGTGGGAACTGGGGGGCGGTCCCGGCGGTCGCGAGGCGGCGCCGTACGCGGTCGCGCTCGGCGGCTTCAGCACCGCGCTGGGGCGCAACGCGCTGGCGCTGGGCTTCCAATCGCTGACGCTGGAGGACAACGCCGTTGCGCTGGGCGCAGGTTCGCTGGCGGACCGCGGCAACGCGGTGTCGGTCGGCGCATCGCAGCAGTGGACGAACGGCAACGACGGCACGGTCAACCAGGCCTTCACCCGGCAGATCATCAATGTCGCGGCCGGCACCGAGGACACCGATGCGGTGAACCTCGCCCAGCTCAAGGCCGTGTCCGGCAACCTCGGCGAACTGGCCGAAGGCGCGGTGCGCTATGACGGCGCCGATAAGGCGCGCGTCTCGTTCGGTGGCGCCAACGGCACGCGTCTGGACAACGTCGCCGCCGGCCGGATTGCGGGCGACAGCCGCGAGGCGGTCAACGGCGGCCAGGTGCATGACGCCTTGCGCAGCGTCGCCGATGTCCTGGGCGGCGGCGCAACGGTCACCGCCTTCGGCACGGTATCGGCGCCGGCCTATGTGCTGCAGGGCGTGCAGTACACCTCGATCGGCCAGGCGCTCGGCGCGATCGATGCACACATCAGCCGGATCGATGCGCACATCGGCGCGGTGGAAGCGGGGGGACGCGGGATCGCGATCGGCGGCGACGGCGAAGCCAGCGTTGGCCCCGACAGTCCGAATGGTGTCGCGGTCGGCAGCGGCGCGGCCGCCAACGGCGAGAACGGTGTGGCCGTGGGCGGCGGTGCGTACGCGCACGGCCCCAACGACACCGCGGTCGGCGGCAACGCCCAGGTGCACGCCGACGGCAGCACCGCGCTGGGCGCCAATACGTCGATCTCGGCCGGCGCCACGAATGCCGTCGCCGTCGGCGAAGGCGCCTCGGTGTCGGCGGCGTCGGGCACAGCGATCGGGCAGGGCGCGTCGGTGACCGCCGACAACGCGGTCGCGCTGGGCCAGGGCTCGGTGGCCGACCGGGCGAATACGGTCTCGGTCGGCAGTACCGGCAACGCGCGGCAGATCACCCATGTCGCCGCCGGCACCGCCGCGACCGACGCGGCCAATGTCGCGCAGGTGCAGGACGGCGTGACCGAGGCCAAGGCCTACACCGACACCACCGCGACCAAGACGCTGTCGTCGGCGAATGCCTATACCGACCAGCGTTTCGCGGCCTGGAACGACGACTTCGCGGCCTATCGCGGCGATGTCGAGCGGCGCTTCAGCGACGTCGATCGGCGGCTCGACAAGCAGGGCGCGATGAGTGCGGCGATGCTCAACATGGCCACCAACGCCGCCGGCACGCAGAGCCCGCGCGGGCGCGTGGCGGTCGGTGCGGGCTTTCAGAGCGGCGAGCGCGCGCTGTCGGTGGGCTATGCCCGCAAGCTCGGCGAGCGCGGCTCCTTCAGCCTCGGTGGCGCGTTCAGCGGCGACGAAGCCTCGGCCGGTATCGGCTTCGGTATCGATCTGTGATCTGCCGGCCGGCGGACGCCGCCGGCCGTTTCCCAATGCCCCCGGCAGCGCGACGCGCGATTGCCGAAAGCTCGACCCAATCGAGGAGTTCAACCATGAACAAGACATCCATCAGCCTGGCCCTGGCCGCGATCCTGGCCGGCACGTTCGGCGCGCAGGTCGCCGACGCGGCCCGCATCCCCGCCAGGATCGTGCCCCGCATCGATGTGGCGCCGCCAGCCGAGGCCGCGTCCGATCGTATCGTCGTGCGCTATGCGCAGACGCGCATCGCCAGCACCGACCGCAGCGGCAAGCTGCAGATCGCAACCGCCGCGATCCGTCGTGCGGGCCTTGAGCGTCCGGCCGCGGCGGGGCGTGCGGCCAAGGCGCTGCCGGCATTGCAGGTCGGCCATCTGCGCACGACCGCAGTCGGCTTCGACGTGCTGCGGCTGTCGCGCCCGTTGCCGGCGCGCGACCTGCAGGCGCTGGTGACCGAACTGGCCGCCGACCCGGCGGTGGCCTCGGTGCACGTGGACCGGCGTATGCGCGCGACCGGCGTGGACAAGCGCACCGTCTCGCCGCAGCTCACGCCCAACGACGAATTCTTCGCCAGCCATCAGTGGCACCTGCAGGGTTCGGCCGGCGCGATCAACGTCGCCAATGCCTGGGACCGTTCGACCGGTGCCGGCATCGTGGTCGCGGTGCTCGACACCGGCATCCTGGCCGAGCATCCGGACTTCGCCGACAACATCCTGCCCGGCTATGACTTCATCACCGATCCGTTCGTGTCCCGGCGTGACACCGCCGATCGCGTGCCAGGGGCGCTGGACCATGGCGACTGGAATCCGGTGGCGGGCGAGTGTTACAGCGGCTCGCCGGTGATCGACAGCACTTGGCATGGCACCCACGTGGCCGGCACGGTCGCCGAGGCGACCCATAACGGCATCGGCGGTGCCGGCGTCGCCTACGACGCCCAGGTGTTGCCAGTGCGCGTGCTCGGCCGCTGTGGCGGCTATGACTCCGACATCGCCGATGCGATCGTCTGGGCCTCGGGCGGCGAGGTCGACGGCGTGCCGGCCAATACGCACCCGGCCGAGATCATCAATCTCAGCCTCGGCGGGCAGGGCCAGTGCGAGGCAATGACCCAGGCGGCGATCGACGATGCGGTCGCGCGCGGCAGCGTGGTCGTGGTGGCGGCCGGCAACTACAACGACGATGCGCAGCGCTATTCGCCGGCCAACTGCAACAACGTGATCACGGTCGGGGCCAACCGCATCAACAGCGGGCGCGCGTACTACTCCAACTTCGGCGCGGTGGTCGATGTCTCCGGCCCCGGCGGTGGTGGCGAGTTCGACACCGGCAACGGCGGCTGGAACGGCTACGTGTTGCAGACCGGCTACGACGGCAAGACCACGCCGACCTCCGGGCAGTATCTCTACACCGGGCTGATGGGCACCTCGATGGCGGCCCCGCATGTGTCGGGTATCGCCGCGCTGGTGCAGAGCGCGCTGGTGGCGCAGGACCGCCCACCGATGACGCCTGCCGACATGGAGATCCTGCTCAAGCGCACCGCGCGTCCGTTCAACGTGCCGCCGCCGGCCAATACCCCGATCGGTGTGGGCATCGTCGATGCGACCCGCGCGCTCGAGAAGGCCCTGGAGACGCCCTGCGATCCGGCCACCGAGACCTGCGAACTCGGCACGCAGTTGTTCAACGGCGCCGACGTCACTGGCCTGGCGTCCACGGGCGAGGGCGCGCTGTTCCGCTTCGAGGCGCAGGCCGGCCACACGCTGACGCTGATGACGCTGGCCGGCCGTGGCGACGTCACGCTGCATGCGCGTTATGGGGCGCCGCCGACCGCGAGCGCTTACGAGTTCCGTTCGGCGCGTGCGGGCAGCAACATCGAGACGATCCGCATCACCGCGCCCAAGGCCGGCACGTACTACCTGCAGTTGAGCGGCAGCTACACCGGGCTGACTGTGGTCGCTCGTCAGTAGTCGCATCCGTGCGCCCGGCGGACGTTGATGCCGCCGGGCGTTGCACTGGTGGGATGCTGGCGTCGCGGCAGGGGCATCGCCAACCCCCATGCGCTCACGTATCGTCGCAGTTCGACGTTTCGGGCAGGCCGCAATGAACGCAGTGGCGTGGTGGTTCAGGATTCCGTTCTGGCAGCGCGTGCTCGGCGCCTTCGTGCTCGGCGCGCTGGCCGGCTGGCTGCTCGGGCCGGCGGCTGGCACCTGGCTGCAACCGCTGGGCACGCTGTACGTCAACCTGATCCGGATGATCGCGGTGCCGCTGGTGTTCTTCGCGGTCATCAACGCGGTCGCCGCTTTGCACGGGCAGCAGTCGATCGCCGCGCTCGGCGGGCGCACGTTCGGCTGGTTTGCCGCGACCGCGGTGCTCGCGGTGGGCGTCGGCTTTGCGGTGGCCTATACCTTCAATCCCGGGCTCGGCGTGGAGCCAGGCTCGCTGACCGCAGCCGCCGACTACACCCCGCGCGAGGTGCCGACCCCGGTCGAGGTGCTGCTCGGCGTGGTGCCGACCAACCCGTTCGCGGCGCTGTCGGAAGGACGGATCCTGCAGGTCATCTTCTTCGCCGGCCTGCTCGGTTTCGCGCTGGTCAAGCTCGGCGAGCGCGTGGCCGCATTGCGCACTCTGGTCGGTCAGGCGTCCGACGCGATGATCCAGGTCACGCGCTTCGTGCTCGAGATGACCCCGATCGGCACCTTCGGTCTGATCGCAGCCCTCGTGGGCACCTACGGCTTCGAGAAGCTGCTGCCGCTGGGCAGTTTCGTGATCGCACTGTATGTCGCGTGCGCGGCGCACATCCTCATCGTCTACAGCGGTCTGTTGCTGGTGCACGGGCTCAATCCGTTGAAGTTCTTCCGCGGCGCCGCGCCCGGCATGCAGGTCGCGTTCGTCAGTTCGTCGAGCCTGGCGGCGATGCCGGTCGCGCTGCGCGCGGTCACCCACAACCTGGGCGTGAACCGCGACTACGCCGCGTTCGCGGTGCCGCTGGGTGCGACGATCAAGATGGATGGCTGCGGCGCGATCTATCCGACGCTGGCCTCGGTGTTCATCGCCCAGTACTTCGGCATCGAGCTGAGTTTCGCGCAGTACGCGGCGATTCTGCTGGCCTCGGTGCTCGGCAGTTTCGGCACCGCCGGCGTGCCGGGCACGGCGGTGGTGATGGCGACGGTCGTGCTGTCGGCGGCCGGCCTGCCGCTCGAAGGCCTGGGCCTGCTGCTGGCGATCGACCGGATCCTGGACATGATGCGCACGATGACCAACGTCACCGGGCAGATGCTGGTGCCGGTGCTGGTCGCGCGCGAGACCGGCCTGCTCGACCGCGAGGTCTATGAGGCGGCGAGCAGCAACGTCGGGCTCGACGACACCGGCGCCGACGCGCCGCGCTGACGCAGGCGGTGTCGCCGGGCGATGCGTCGCTCAGCGTTGCAGGGGACGGGTTCCCAGGCGACCGCCACACCAGGCCAGGGGCAGGGCGCCGAGCGCGTCGAGCAGGGTCATCCATAGCGGCTGCGGCAACAGCCAGGCGTTGAGCAGTACCGCGATCAGGATCAGCGCGCCGATCGTCAGCGCCATGCGCATCGGCCGCCGGCGCGCGATCCGGGCGGCGACCCAGCCACCGCACAAGGCCCCGGCCAGCCAGCCGAGCGCGACCAGCAGCAACATGCCGGTCGGTGCGACTGCAAACAACTCGGCCGGGTTGGCGTCGGTCGGCAACGTACCGACCGGCAGCGGAAACAGCCACTTGCCGAGGAACTCGAAGCCCAGCGCGACCGTCGTGGCGGCCAGCATGCCGAGCATCAGCGAGGCCAGCGTGCGGAGCATCTGGCCGCGTGGCACCGGCCGGCTGGCGGCCTCGTCGCGCACGCGCGCCCCTGCGGGCTGCGTGCGTTGGCGGGGGCGACGTGCCGGCACGGGACTTTAGCGAGCGGACGCCGACGCGGCCGGCGGCGGCTCGAAGGGGATCGTGTCGGGCGCCACCGCGCCGCCGGAGATGATGAAGCTCATCGCCTGGTCGACGGTCCAGTCGGTCGGCGTGACCTTGTCCAGCGGCACGATCTCCAGATAGCCCGAGGTCGGGTTGGGCGTGGTCGGCACGTAGACCGCCGCAAGCTCCCGGCCGGTGCCCTGTTCGCGGATCACCCGGGTGACGAAGCCGACCGATTTCATCTGGCTGTGCGGGAAATCGATCAGCACCACGCGCTGGGTGCCGTCGGGCTTGGTCTGCAGGATGTCGAGCAGCTTGCGCGCGCTCGAATAGATGATGTTGGCCAGCGGGATGCGGCGCACCAGCGCGTCGACCCAGCCGAGCATGCGCTGGCCGACCACGCGGCGGGTCAGCCAGCCGACGGCGAGGATCAGCACGATCGTCGCGACCATCGCGACCGTCGCCTGGACCGAGGCGACATTGATCCAGCCCAGCGCCGGGAACGTGGCGGAGATGCCGTGCGCCAGCGGCACCACCCAGGGCGTGCTGATATCCGACAGCAGCACGAAGACGAACTTGACGACGATCCAGGTCAGCCAGATCGGCAGCAGCGTCAGCAGGCCGGTGAGGAACAGGCGCTGCAGGCGCCCGCCCAGGGAGTGGGCACTCATGAAAGATCCGCGAGGCGAAAGGGGGGGCGTCATCATGCCCGGGAACTCATGGCAGATGCACGAGCCGGAAGCCGACGTCGTCGTAGCCGCGCTTGGGATCGAGCGCGCGGCTGTCGATCGCGTCGCGCCGGCTGCGGCCGGCGGCGATGCGATCCTTGCATGCCGCCGCGCAGTCGCTGCGCCATTCCGCCGGCCCCTCGGCGGACGCCGGGGCGGCTGCGCCTTGGGCGGTGGAGGCCACGACGATGCTGCGGCCCTCGCGTTCGCTGCGCCAGCGTGCGTAGTCGACCGCGTCATGCCACGACACGCACACCACCGGGTCGTTCGGGCTCTGGTCGAAGCCCGGCGACTCCCAGTCGCGCGGTGCCAGCGCCCGCAGGACCGAACCGCGCGCGCGGCACGGTGCCGACTTGCGGCCGGTCGCGGCGACGAAGGCCGCGTAATCGGCCCGGCTGACCGGCGCGTTGGAAATCGCAAAACTCGTGTCGCCGCTGCGCACCACCCGCGCGCCACCGGGAATCTTCGCCGCGAGCGCGTTGAGATCGGGAATGGCCTGGGCCTCGCGCCGCAGACGCGCCTTGGTCGAGGCGTCGAGGCCGGCGGCGTCGGCCGCGGCCAGACTGGCGATCGCGTCGTCGCGATCGACCGCGGTCACGGCGTCGGCGATGCGCGCCTCGATCGCATCGGCGACCTGCGCGCGCACCGGCTGCAGCGCCGCGACCTCCTCGGCGCTGCCGGCATGCGCGCGCGCGGCCTGCAGCAGGTCGGTGGCCGCGCCGTCGTCGCGGCCCGCGATCAGCGTGGTGGCGCGGCTGCCGACCGCGGCGAAGACGCGCGCAGTCAGCGACGGCAGCCCCAGGTGCTGGGCATCGGCCGCGCGCGCGCGGCGCAGGCGCTCGAGCGCGTTGTCGTCGTGCGGCGCCGCCAGTTTCCCGGCCCGCAGCAGGCGCTCGGCGGCGGCGAGGTGGCGGTCGGCCTCCGACACGGGCGCCGCCTGCGAGGCTTCGATGCCGGCGGCGGCCGCCACCGCGTCGGGATCGGCCTGCGGTGTGAGATCGGCATCGGCGTCACCGTCGGCGGTGTCCTGGTCTGCGACCGGTCGCGCGCTCGTGATCGATGCGGCCGGCGCGGCCTCGTCGGCCGCTGTGGTCGCGGCCGAGGGGCGCTCCCAGGCGCGCCAGACGCCGACACCGGCCAGCAGCACGATCGGGAGCGCCAGCCATGGCAACAGGCGGCGTCCGTCGTGGCCGATCCGGCGGATCCGACCGGTGATCCGGGCCTCACCATCGCGCTGGGGCACCTGCTCGAGCGCCCGCAGCATCTGCCCGGCATCGGCGAACCGCCGCTTGGGCGACTTCGCCAGTGCCTGGTCCAGGAACCGCTGCCAGTGGCGCAACTCGGGCGGCAGGCGCGGCACCGGGTTCTGTACGTGTGCCAGCGCCATCGACAGCGCGTCCTCGCCCGCGAACGGCAGCGCGCCAGTCAGCATTTCCCAGGCCAGCACGCCGACGCTGTAGAGGTCGGCGCGGAAGTCGACCTGTTGTCCGCGGGCCTGCTCGGGCGCCATGTACGCGGTGCTGCCGACCGCCAGCCCGACCATCGTCATCCGGGTGCCGTAGCCGCGCCGCAGCGCGATGCCGAAATCCGCCAGCAGCGGCCGGTCGGTCTCGTCGAACAGCACGTTTTCGGCTTTGACGTCGCGGTGGATCACCCCGCGCGCATGCGCATAGGCCAGCGCCGACAGCAGGGCATGCAGGATCGCGCGGACCCGGGCCTGGTCGCCGCGCAGGTCGCGCTGGCCGAGGTGGCCATGCGGCAAGTGGGGCATCGCGTACCAGGGCAGCCCGTCGGCGGTGCGGCCGACATCGTGGATGCCGACGATGTTGGGATGCTCGAGGCGTGCGATCGTCCGCGTCTCGTTCTCGAACCGGCGTCGGCTGACCTCGTCGGCCAGTGTCTCGGGGCGCATGACCTTGATGGCGACGTCGCGTCCCAGCGACAGCTGCGTGCCCAGGTACACCGTCGCCATGCCGCCATGGCCGATGACGCGCAGCAGCCGATAGCCCGCGATCTGCGGCAGCGCAGGCGACTCGTATCCGCTTGTGGTCTGCGACATGCGTGTTCCCCGTAGCGCTACAGCATACCGACCGGCCGACGGGTTGGGGCGTCGTGCGCGCGGCTCAGGCAGGCGTTGGGGCGCTGCCGCGGTCGCGCTTGCGGCGCACGTAGATCTGCTTGCGCACGCGGGCGACCGGCTCGCCGGCCGCATCGACGACCTCGGTGGTGAACCAGCGCAGATGCTTGTCGCCATGCGCGGTCGCTTCGCGGATCGCGTCGACGGTGGCCGCGTCGAGATCGAACGTGGCATGCACAGTGCCGCGCCCGGGGCGGATGAACTCGATCTCGGCGGCCTTGTCCCAGACCACGTAGTCGTCGCCGAGCGCGCGCAGCGTCATCACCATCCAGAACGGGTCGGTCATCGCGAACAGGCTGCCGCCGAAGTGGGTGCCGACGTAGTTGCGGTTGTACCAGTGCCGGCGCAGCTCGACCCGGGCGTGCGAAAACCCGGGCGTCAGCGCGGTGACGCGGATGCCGGTGAACAGGAACGGCGGCCAGAGATTGAACAGCAGACGGGCGAGGCGCGGCGACATGGCGGGCGGGCATGACCAGGGCGTCGGGACATTACCATACGCACCTGTATGTTTTGGCGTTGCCCGCACCGGCAGGGCCGATGCAGGCGACTGGCGCATCGGCGCGTCAGAACAGCAGCGAGGCCATCTTCCTGCGGTAGCGGCCGACGAGCTCGGCGTCATCGACGATGCGGAATGCATCGATCAGTGCCTTGCGGGGCAGGCCCTCCTCGAAATCGCGGTCGCGGCGCAGCATCTCGATGAACTGGTCCAGGCCGGCTTGTGCATCGCCGGCGACGATCTGGCGCACGCCCAGCAGGTGACGGGCGCGCAGGTCCGCAGGATCGCGTTCGATCGCCGCCTGCAAGGCTTCGATGGGCGGCGCGTCGGCCAGCAGCGCGGCAAAATCCAGGCGCGCCCGCGCCTTCACCGCGCGATCGTCGGTGGCGAGGTTGGCTGGCAGGCCGTCGAGCAGGCCTTCGACTTCCTGCGCCGCGCCGGTCTGCAGCAGCGCCAGCGCCAGGTCGAGCCGCAGCTCCGCCTTGTCGGGTTCGGCGGCCACCGCCTCGCGCAGCCGCGCGACCTCGGCCTGGGGATCGAGCGGGGTGGCGTCGTCGGGCGAGGCGCCATCGCCCTGCGCCGGCACGATGCCGTGGCGCTGCAGGAACTCGCGCAGCTGGCCCTCGGGCAGCGCGCCCGGAAAGCCGTCCACCGGCTGGCCACCGGCGATCAGGAAGACCGTGGGCACCGAGCGGATCTGGAACGCCGCGGCGATCTGCGATTCCTTGTCGACGTCGACCTTGGCGAGGATGAAGGCGCCGTTGTACTCGGCCGCCAGCTTTTCGAGCACCGGGCCCAGGGTCTTGCACGGGCCGCACCATTCCGCCCAGAAGTCCACCAGAACCGGCACATCGAGCGAGGCCTGCAGCACCGCAGACTCGAAGGTCTCGGTGGTGACATCGACGATATGGGGCGAGCGTTGGGGAGCGGGGGCCTGGCCGTTGAGCAGCATGCGGAAGTTCCAGTTGCGGTCGGGGAGCCGCCGGAGCGGCCCGACTAGAGGTGGCGACGGTTGCGCAGGATACAAGCGCAGACCGCGCGCGATCTGTGGATCCCCAGCGACATCGACGCGGCGGCACGCCAGGCGCCTATCATCCGGCCCGGACATGGCCGGAGTGGGGTGGATGGGAACAACGATGCGGTGGCGGTCTCTGGGGCCGGTGCTCGTGGCGCATGCCGCGACCTGGCTGGCGATGGTCGGCTTCGCGCGGGGCGCGGGCCTGCCGGCGGGCGTGCCGCTGGCATTGCCGGGTGCGCACGCGCTGCCGCATGCGGCTGCGTTCAATCTGCTCGCGTTCGTGCTGCCCGGCCTCGCGCTGGCCGTCGTGGCGTGGCGGGCGCGCGCGCGCTGGTGGCCGGAGGCGGGCCTGGCCGTCGGCATCGCCCTGCGTCTGTGGCTGCTGGCAGCGCTGCTGTTCGCGCTGCAGGGTGCACTGCCGCTCGATGCCGGCGACCTCGACGGCGGCGGCAGCCGGGCGCACGCCAGCGCGTGGATGCTGTGGGCCCTGGCCTTCGGTGCCGGGGCGGCCCTGGCCGCCATCGCCATGCCGGGCGTGCGGCTGGTCTCGCTGTTGGCCGCGCTCGCGGTCGTGGCCGCACTGGCATCGCCGGCGGTCGCGGCCGCCGGTGCGGCCGACCGCGTGTTGCTGCTGGCCTGGTGCGGCTGGACGGCCTGGCTGGCGTGGCGGTTGCCGCGCCGGGGCGGCTGACTCAGTCGAGCGTGGCCGATGGCTCCGGCGCGCGGTACACGCGGCCGGCCTTCATCACGAAGTCGACCGCCAGCACCGCATTGATGTCGGCGACCGGGTCGCCCGGCATCGCGATGATGTCGGCGCGCCGCCCGGGCTCGACGATGCCCTGGTCGTCGACACCGAGCACGGTCGCGGCGTGCAGCGTCGCCGACTGCAATGCGTACGACGCCGGGATCCCGGCCTCGACCATGTAGATGAACTCACGCGCGTTGTCGCCGTGCGGGCCCACGCCCTGGTCGGTGCCGAAGGCGATCGGCACGCCGGCGCGATAGGCGCGCGCCGCGGTGTCCTGGATCTGCGCGCCGATCGTCGCCGCCTTCGGGCGCACGACCTCGGGAAAGTAGCCCGGTTCGCGCGCCTTGTCGGCGACGAAACGACCGGCGTAGATCGTCGGCACGTACCAGGTGCCGCGCTGCTTCATCAGCCGCATGACCTCCTCGTCCATATGGGTGCCGTGCTCGATGCTGGTCACCCCCGCCAGTACCGCGCGCTTCATGCCCTCGGTGCCGTGGGCATGCGCGGCGACGCGGTAGCCGTAGTCCTTGGCGGTGTCGACGACCGCCTGGACTTCGTCGACGGTGAACTGCGGCGCATCGCCCGACCTGGCGTAGCTGAGCACGCCACCGGTCGCGGTGATCTTGATCACGTCGCTGCCGTCCTTGTAGCGCTGGCGCACGGCCTGGCGGGCATCGTCGATCGAATTGATCACGCCTTCGGTCGGGCCCGGCGGGCCGAGCAGATGCGAGAGCATCGAGTTGTAGCCGTTGCTGGGATCGGCATGGCCGCCGGTGGTGGCGATCGACTTGCCGGCCGCGAAGATCCGCGGACCGCGCACCAGGCCCTGTTCGATCGCATCGCGCAGGTGCGGCGCGACTTCGCCCCCGAGATCGCGCACCGTGGTGAAGCCGGCGAGCAGGGTCTTTTCCGCGTAGCCGACCGAGCGGTAGGCGAAGTCGACCGGATCGAGGCGGAAGCCTTCCGAATAGCTCTGCGGGCCGGACTGCGAGTCCAGGTGTACGTGCAGGTCGGTCCAGCCGGGCATGCAGGTGCGCCCGGGGAGCGCGATCGTGCGCGCCTGGCCCGCCGGCGCCGCGTGACCGGCGGCGACCGATTCGATCCGGCCATCGGCGATCACGATCGTATGCGCGCCGAGCACGCGGCCGCTGCGCGCGTCGAACAGGCGTTCGCACTGCAGGGCTGTGCGGTCCTGCGCCTGCGCGGCGGGTGCGAGCAGGGCGACGGCGAGCAGGGCGAGCACCGGCGACGGTGCGGTGAAGCGGAAGCGGCTGGTCATGCGGCGGGCTCCGGGCGGCCAAGACAGGAAGCCGGATTGAAGCACGGCGGCAGGGCGCGTGCCCGCGCCGCGCTCAGTCGGTCTGCGAGGCGTGCAGCACCCGGTTGCGGCCTTCGGCCTTGGCGCGATAGAGCGTGGCGTCGGCGACCTGCAGCAGCAGCTCGGGCGTGGTGCCATTGGCGGGGAAGGTCGCGATGCCGATCGACAGCGTCACCGGGCCAAGGGTCTGGCCCATGTGCTGGACGCTGGAGATCTCGACCGCGCGGCGGATCTGCTCGGCGCGCAGGCGCGCATTCGCCGCGTCGAGCTCGGGCAGGACCACCGTGAACTCCTCGCCGCCGTAGCGGCAGGCGATGTCCTCGGTCCGCACGCCGGCCTGGATCAGCCGGCCGACCTGGCTGAGCACGGCGTCGCCGGCGGCATGGCCGTGAGTGTCGTTGAAGCGCTTGAAGTGATCGACGTCGAGCATCATCAGCGACAGCGGCAACTGGCGGCGCTCGCAACGTTGGAGCTCGCGCGCCAGGCTCACCTCGAGATAGCGGCGATTGAACAGCGAGGTCAGCGGATCGCGCAGCGACTGCGTGCGCAGGGTCTCGCGCAATTGCAGGTTGGCCAGCGCCAACGCCATCTGTTCCGACAACGAGGCCAGGATCGAGGCGTCGTTGTCGCTGCCCGACGGATCGCTGGCGGCGCTGACATGCAGCATGCCCAGCGACTGGCCCTGCGCGATCAGCGGCACGCACAGCGTCGACACGCCGTCCAGCGGCACGTCCCGGTCGATGTGCGCGCAGCGCAGCCCGCCGCTGCGGCCGCGCAGATAGTGCGGCTGGCCACGCCGCAGCGCCCAGCAATCGTCCTGGGTGACGGTGTCTTCGTGGCTGATCGGGTGCTCGCCGAAGGTGCCGGCGCTTTCGAGGAAGTTCTGCGACGGGCGTGCCAGGTAGCAGCGACCGCTGGCGCCGGGCACCAGCTCGACGACCGCACGTGTGGTCAGCGCGACGATCTCTTCGCGGCTCTGGCAGCTCTGCAGCATGCCCGCGTACTCGCTCTGGGTATGCCGCTGTTCCGACAGCGCGTGCAGGTCGCGCATCGCGTTGCGCGCGTCGCGCTCGAGCCGGCGGCTGCGCCGGTTCTCGCGCGACAGGCTCCACAGCATGAAGATCAGCAGGCCCAATGCGACGACGAACGCCAGCACGATGAACACCACCAGCAAGGTCGCGCGCTGCTGGCTGGTGACCTGGCGTTCGGCCAGCAGCCGGGCTTCCTCGTCCATCAGCTGCTGGCGCAATGCCGACATCGCCGTGGCGCGGCGGACGTTGTCGCTGATCCGCCGCTGGCGCTCGTCGTCGGGCAGCGCGGCCATCTGCACCGGATCAAGCAGGATCTCCATCGTGCTCAGATGCCGCTGCATGTCGGCGTCGAAGGTTCGCGCGAGCGCCTGCTGGGAGGGGTTGTCGGCGGTCAGTTCGATCAGCCGGCGGCTGTACTGGCCGGCGCGTGCCACCGCATCGCCGTACTCGGGACGGAAACTCTCGCGACCGGTCAGGCGGTAGCCGCGCGCCTTGGACTCGGCCTCGTGCAGCGCCGCTTCCGAGGCGATCAGCAGGTTGATCACCAGGTAACTGTGCTCCAGCGATCCGTTCGCCCGCTCCAGGCCGCGCACACCCACGATCGCCGCGGCGGCGGCGCCCACCAGCAGCACGAATGCCAGCAGGATCGCCGGCAGGCGCAGGGCTCGGGAGCGGGAGTGAGGTGATGTCCGAGACATCAGCCGAGTCTAGCAGCCCGTTCGGTCGTACCGGGCTCGCGTGGCGGACGCGGGGGCGCTGGGGTAGGCTTGCCGGCTGTCCTCTGCCGCCAGAACTGTCCGTGTCCAGCGATCCTGCCGCTCCGTCCGTCAACGCCTACCAGCCCACCCGCGTCGAGGCCGACGCCCAGCGGTTCTGGACCGACACCCGCGCCTTCGAGGTCGTCGAGCGCACCGACCGGCCCAAGTATTACTGCCTGTCGATGCTGCCGTACCCCTCCGGCGCGCTGCATATGGGCCATGTGCGCAACTACACGCTCAGCGACGTCATCAGCCGCTACCAGCGCATGACCGGCAAGAACGTGCTGCAGCCGATGGCCTGGGACGCGTTCGGCCTGCCGGCCGAGAACGCGGCGATCAAGAACGCGACGGCGCCGGCGAAGTGGACCTACGCCAACATCGACCACATGCGTGGCCAGCTGCAGGCGCTGGGTTACGCGATCGACTGGAGCCGCGAGTTCGCCACCTGCAGCCCGGATTACTACGTCCACGAGCAGCGCATGTTCGTGCGGCTGATGAAGAAGGGCCTGGCCTACCGCCGCAACGCAGTCGTCAACTGGGACCCGATCGATCAGACCGTGCTCGCCAACGAGCAGGTCATCGACGGCCGCGGATGGCGCTCGGGCGCGGTGGTGGAGAAGCGCGAGATCCCGCAGTGGTTCCTCAAGATCACCGACTACGCGCAGGAACTGCTCGATGGTCTGGACACGCTCGAGGGCTGGCCGGACTCGGTCAAGACCATGCAGCGCAACTGGATCGGTCGCAGCGAGGGTCTGGAGATCACCTTCGCGGTCGATGGCGAAGCGACCCCGCTGACCGTCTACACCACGCGCCCCGACACGCTGATGGGGGTCACCTTCCTCAGCATCGCCGGCGAGCATCCGCTGGCGCTCAAGGCCGCGCAGGACAACCCCGAACTGGCCGCGTTCCTCGCCGATCTGCGTCAGGGCGGCGTGTCGGAGGCCGAGCTCGAGGCCCAGGACAAGCGCGGCATGGCGACCGGCCTGTGGGCGATCCATCCGGTCACTGGCGAGGACGTGCCGATCTACGTCGCCAACTTCGTGCTGATGGGCTACGGCACTGGCGCGGTGATGGCGGTGCCCGCGCACGACCAGCGCGACTGGGAATTCGCCAAGGCCTACGGCCTGCCGGTGCGGCCGGTGATCGTGCCGCTGGCGGTGCGCGATGCGCTGCGCGAGGTGATCGGCGATGTCGCGCACGACGCCGACCCGTTCCAGGCGGCGCTGTCGGGCGGTTCGGTCGATGCCTACGACACCTCGGCCGCCGTCGCGGTGGTCCGTGATTACCTCGACGGCATCGAGCAGCGCGGCGCCTACACCGAGCGCGGCGTGCTGATCAATTCCGGACAATACGATGGGCTGGATTTCGACGGCGCGTTCAACGCGCTGGCCGCGTACCTGGGCGCACAGGGGCAGGGCGCACGCAAGGTCAACTTCCGGCTGCGCGACTGGGGCGTGAGCCGCCAGCGCTATTGGGGTTGCCCGATTCCGGTGATCTATTGCGAGGCCTGCGGCGCGGTGCCGGTGCCCGAGGACCAGTTGCCGGTCCTGCTGCCCGAGGATGTCGAGGACGCATTCGCCAACCCGGGCGTGGTGCAGTCGCCGATCAAGTCCGACCCGCAGTGGCGCAAGACCACCTGCCCGGACTGCGGCGGCCCGGCCGAACGCGAGACCGACACCTTCGATACGTTCATGGAATCGAGCTGGTACACCGCGCGCTACACCTCGCCCGGGGCCGCGGACATGGTCGACGAGCGCGCCAATTACTGGATGCCGGTCGACCAGTACATCGGTGGCATCGAGCACGCGATCCTGCATCTGCTGTACTTCCGCTTCTACCATCGCCTGATGCGCGACGCGGGCCTGGTGCAGGGCGACGAGCCGGTGCGCAACCTGCTGACCCAGGGCATGGTGATCGCCGAGACGTTCTATCGGGACCAGGACAACGGCGGCAAGGACTGGATCCATCCGGCCGAGGTCGAGGTCACCCGTGACGACAAGGGGCGCATCGTCGGCGCGGTGTCCAAGCGCGACGGCGCGCCGGTGCGGGTGGGCGGCGTGGAGAAGATGTCCAAGTCCAAGAACAACGGCATCGATCCGCAGTCGATGATCGACAAATACGGCGCCGACACCGTGCGCCTGTTCTCGATGTTCGCCGCCCCGCCCGAGCAGTCGCTGGAATGGAACGAGGCCGGCGTCGAGGGCATGGCGCGCTTCCTGCGCAGGCTGTGGACGCAGGTCCAGCGGCATGTCGAGGCCGGCCCGGCCGGCGCCTTCGACGTCGCCGCCGCGACCCCGGCGCAGCGGACGCTGCGCCGTCAGCTGCACGAGGCGATCCAGAAGGTCAGTGACGACTACGGCCGCCGCCACAGCTTCAACACCGCGATCGCCGCGGTGATGGAGCTGTTCAACCATGTGCAGAAGTTCGAGGCCGACGACGCCAACGCACGTGCGTTGCTGCAGGAGACGCTCTCGACGATCGTGCTGTTGCTCAACCCGATCACTCCGCACATCGCGCACGCGCTGTGGCAGCTGCTGGGCCATCCCGAGACCCTGCTCGAGGACCAGCCGTTCCCGCGTGCCGACCCTGCCGCGCTGGCGCGCGATGCGCTGACGCTGGCCGTCCAGGTCAACGGCAAGTTGCGCGGCACGATCGAGGTCGCCGCCGACGCCGCCAAGGACGCGGTCGAGGCCCTGGCCCTGGCCGAGCCGAACGTGGCGCGGTTCCTGGCCCAGATGACCGTACGCAAGGTCATCGTGGTGCCCGGCAAGATCGTCAATATCGTCGCCGCCTGAACCTGCCGGGGCGGCGCGTCCGCGCGCCGCTTGCCGGCCAACACCGCCTCGTCCAGACTCCGTCCATGAGCATCCTCCGCCCGGTTTCCCTCCGTCTGGCCGCTGCCGCCACGGTCCTTGCGCTGACCCTGTCGGCCTGCGGCTTCCATCTGCGCAACGCGCTGACGCTGCCGGCGGAGCTGGGGCCGGTGGATATCGTCTCGTCCGATCCCTACAGCCGGCTCGCGCGCTCGGTCGAGCGCGCGCTGGCCGCGGCCGGGGCGCAGATCGCCGAGCAGGACGCGGTCGATGTCGCCGTGCTCGACATCCGCTCCGAGCGCTGGGCCTCGCTGCCGGCGAGCCTCGATGCCCAGGGCCGCGCGCAGGAGTACACGCTGCGCTATGCGGTGGTGTTCTCGATGCGCGATGCCGACGGCCGCGACATCGTGCCCCAGCAGGCGATCGAGCTGGCGCGCGACTACCTGGCGCTGCCGACCGATTCGATCGGTGCCGATTCCGAGCGCGAGCTGCTGTCGCGCGAGCTCGAGCGCGAAATGACCGCCTCGATCATCCGCCGCATCGATGCGGTGTTCCGCAACCCGCAGGAACGCGAGCGCGGTTGATGGCGACAGTCCCGGCCAGCGGCGCGTCCTCGCCGTGGAGCTGACCCCCGAGCGCCTGCCTGCGCAATTGGCGCGCGAACCGCTGCGGCCGGCCTATCTGATTGCCGGGCCCGAGCCGCTGCGCGTGCTTGAGGCCGCCGACGCGGTGCGGGCTGCGGCGCGGGCCCAGGGCGTGTCCGAGCGCGAGGTGTTCGAGCCTGACGGCCGCGACGTGGACTGGAATGCGCTCGAGGCGACGTTCCGCGCGCCCAGCCTGTTCGCCAGCCGACGGCTGATCGAGTTGCGCCTGCCCACGACCAAGCCCGGCAAGGAGGGCGCGCAGGTCATCGCCGGCTTCTGCGCCGACCCGCCGGCCGATGTCACCTTGCTGATCACCGGCGGCGAGTGGAGCCGCCAGCACGGCGGCAAATGGAGTGAGGCGGTGGCCGCGGTCGGGCACCTGGTCGTCGCCTGGCAGGTCAAGCCGCACGAACTCGAAGGCTGGATGGAGGCGCGCCTGCGCAGTCGCGGCGTGCCTGCCGAGCGCGCCGCGGTGCAACTGCTGGCCGAGCGCGTCGACGGCAATCTGCTGGCCGCCGCGCAAGAGGTCGACAAGCTCGCGCTGCTGGCCGACGGTCAGCCGCTGGATGCGGCGCGGATGCAGGCGCTGGTCGCCGATGCCGCGCGCTACGACGTGTTCCGGCTGCTCGATGCGACGATGAACGGGCAGCCGGCGCAGGCTGCGCGGATGCTGGCGGGTCTGCGCGCCGAGGGTGCGGCGATTCCCGCGCTGATGGGCATGATCGTCATGGAACTCACGCGCGCGGCCAGCCTGGCGCAGGTCCAGGCACGCGGCGGCAACATGGCCGCCGAATTCAAGGCCCAGCGCATCTGGGACGCGCGCCAAGCCGGCTACCGACGTGCGCTGCAGCGGCACCCGGCCGCGCGCTGGGACCGCTTCGTCGCCGAGGCCGGCCGGATCGACCGGATCGCCAAGGGGCGCGGTCGGCCGGGGATCGACCCGGCCGACGCCTGGCTTGCGCTGGAGCGGCTGCTGATCGCGGTTGCCGACGCCAGGGCCGGCGCGCTGCTGGCGGCCTGATCCCGGCGATGCTCTATCTGGTCTACGGCGGCACCTTCGATCCGCTGCACTGCGGCCATCTGGCGATCGCACGGGCCGCGCGCGATGCGCTGGGCTGCACCGTCCGGCTGATGCCCGCTGCCGACCCGCCGCATCGCGCCCCGCCCGGCGCCGATGCCGCGCAGCGCGCGGCGATGATTGCGCTGGCGATCGACGGCGAGCCGGGCCTGTTGCTCGATCGCGAGGAACTGCGGCGTGGTGGCCGCAGCTACACCGTCGACACGCTCGCGGCGCTACGCGCACGCCTCGGCGAGGCCCGGCCGCTGGCGTGGCTGGTCGGCGCCGACAGCCTGCTCGGCCTGCCGCACTGGCATCGCTGGCAGGCACTGTTCGAGCTGGCGCATCTGGTGGTCGCCGAGCGTCCGGGCAGCGGCCTGGACGGCGCACTGGACCCGGCGCTGGCGGCCTGTCTGGTCGATCGCTGGACCGACGCGCCGGCCGCGCTGTCGGCGACCCCGGCCGGGCGCGTGCTGCGCTTGCGCCAGCCGCTGCATCCGGTCTCGGCCACGCAGGTCCGTGCGCAGGCGGCCGCTGGCGCGCCGCTGGCAGGGCTGGTGCCGGACGCGGTGGCCGCATTCATCGAGGAGAAGGGGCTGTACCGGCCGCGGGCGGGCGCTCCGCTATAATCGCTGCCGCACTTTTCGAGTCCCGATCCCTTGTCCGATACCGCCCACGTCATCAAGACCCGTCTGCCCGAGCCGCCGCCGCCGGCAGATGTCCTGCTCCGGACCGCGCTCGACGCGGTCGATCATCTCAAGGCCGTCGACGTCGTCGATATCGACGTGCGCGGCCGCAGCAGCGTCTGCGACTTCATGGTCGTTGCCTCCGGGACCTCCAGCCGCCACGTGAAGTCGATCGCCGACGAGGTCGTCAAACGCGCCAAGCAGCTCGACTGCCAGCCGCTCGGCGTCGAGGGCGAGCGCGAGGCCGAGTGGGTGCTCGTGGACCTGGGCGACGTGGTCGTGCACGTCATGCTGCCGCGCGTGCGCGAGTTCTACGCGCTCGAACGCCTGTGGACGGTCGGCGACCAGCCGCCGGGCGCCGGCGAGCCGCGCAGCGACGGGTGAAGCGGCAGCCGGCCCCGGCCGATGCCCGTCCGCCGCGCGTGACCGCATGAAGGCCCGGCTGGTCGCGGTCGGCGAGCGCGCCCCCGCCTGGGTGGCCGATGGCTTCGGCGAGTACCGCAAGCGCCTGTCGCACTGGTTGCCGCTGGACCTGGTGGAGGTCGAGCCGGGCCTGCGTGGCAAGGGACGCGACACCGCGCGTGCAATGGCCGACGAGGGCGCGCGCGTGCTCGCCGCGCTGCCACGCAATGCCCTGGTGGTGGCACTCGATGGCCGCGGCCGCATGCATTCGTCCGAGGATCTCGCGCAGCGGCTGGAACACTGGCGCGCGCAGGGGCGGGATCTGGCGTTCCTGATCGGCGGACCCGAAGGCCACGCCGACGCCGTGCTGGCGCGCGCCGATGAGCGCTGGTCGCTCGGCCCGCTGACGCTGCCGCACATGCTGGTGCGGCTGGTGCTGGCCGAACAGCTCTATCGGGCCGCGGCGATGCTGGCCAATCATCCCTACCACCGCGCCTGAGGCAGGGGCCCGCGACGGCGGGCGCTCGCGTGCGTGGGCGGCTGCGCTACACGCGCTACAGCCGCGCGTCGACCTCGTCGGCCGGCAGGATCGCCTTGACGTCGAACAGCACCGCGCCGGGCTTGCCGTAGGCGCGGATCCCGGCGCTGCCGAGCTCGCGGAACTGGGTATGCGCGACCGCCAGCACGATGGCGTCGTAGGCGCCCGCTTCGGGGGTCGCGACCGGGCGCAGCCCGTATTCGTGCTCGGCGTAGGCCGGCGCCACCCAGGGATCGTGCACGTCCACCTCGACGCCGTAGCTGCGCAGCTCGGCGACCACGTCGACGACGCGTGTGTTGCGCAGGTCCGGGCAGTTCTCCTTGAACGCCAGGCCCAGCACCAACACGCGTGCGCCGGCGGTCTGGATACCGCGCTGCTGCATCAGCTTCACCAGCCGCTGGGCCACGTGCAGACCCATGCTGTCGTTGATGCGGCGCCCGGCCAGGATGACCTCCGGGTGGTAGCCGATCTGCTGGGCCTTGTGGGTGAGGTAGTAGGGATCGACGCCGATGCAGTGGCCGCCGACCAGGCCGGGCCGGAACGGCAGGAAGTTCCACTTCGTACCGGCCGCTTCGAGCACCTCGTGGGTGTCGATGCCGAGCCGTTCGAAGATCAGCGCCAGTTCGTTGACCAGTGCGATGTTGACGTCGCGCTGGGTGTTCTCGATGACCTTCGCGGCCTCGGCCACGCGGATGCTCGAGACCCGGTGCGTGCCGGCCGCGACGATGTCGCGGTAGAGCGCATCGACGAAGTCGGCCGCGGCCGGGGAGGAGCCGGCAGTGACCTTCAGCGTGTTCTCCAGGCGGTGCAGCTTGTCGCCCGGGTTGATCCGCTCGGGGCTGTAGCCGACATGGAAATCGTCGCGGTAGCGCAGGCCCGAGGCCTGTTCGAGGATCGGCACGCAGACCTCCTCGGTCGCGCCCGGATACACCGTGGATTCGTAGATCACCACATCGCCCGCCGCGAGCGTGGCACCGACCGCGCGGCTCGCGCGCTCCAGCGCCGACAGATCCGGGCGGCGGTAGTCGTCGACCGGTGTCGGCACCGTGATCACGTGCACGTTGCAGCGCGCGAGCGCTGCCGGGTCGGCGCTGTAGTGCAGATGGGTCGCCGCGCGCAGTTCGTCTTCCGACAGTTCGCGGGTATGGTCGTGGCCGGCCTGCAACTGCTCGATGCGTGCCTGGTCGATATCGAAGCCCAGCGTGGGGTGGCGCCGCCCGAACGCGACCGCGAGCGGCAGGCCGACGTATCCCAGGCCGACGACGGAAATGCGGATGTCGTCGCGTGCGGGCAGCGTTGCGCTCATGGGGGAAGGCGTTCGGACAAGAGGACGGCGCAGTTTAGCGCAGCGCTCCGGGGCGACCGGGTCAGCGCTGCGCGAGCCAGTCGGCGATCGTGTCGGGCTGCCGCATCCAGGCGAAATGGTCGGCGGCAATGCCCAGGGCCTGGGCATCGAAGCTCGCGATCGTCGGCGCTGGCGTGGCGAGCTTGCCGAGCAGGTAGCGCAGCGAGGAGGCCGGCGCCATCCAGTCGTCGGCGAGCACGGCGGCCGCGACCGGGACGTCGACCCGGTGCAGTGCGGTGTCCAGGTCCAGATCGAGGCCGGCGGCGCGATAACGGCCCGACAGCCCGCTGCGCGTCCAGTCGGCGACGACGCCACGGGCTTCGTTGCCGCCGAAGCCGAGCCGGCGACCGGGCAGTGCGCCGTTGACCCGCGACAGCCAGGCCATGAACCGGTACAGCACCGGCAGTGCGAGCGCGCGCGGCCCGGAAAACGCGCGCCAGTACGGCGCGCCGCTGGCGACCAGCCACAGCGCCTGCGCCGCCTCGGGGCGGCAGGCCAGATGGCAGCAAGCGAGTTGGCCGCCGAGGCTGTGGCCGCCGACGATGCGGTCGGCGTCGGGCACGGCCGTGCGCATCGCCGCCTCGCTGCAGGCGATGTCGCCGAGCAGCTCGCGATACCCCCAATCGACATGGCGCCCGGCGCGCAGCGCGCTCGAGCCGATGCCGCGCCATTCGTGCAGGAACACGGCGATGCCCTGGCTGGCCAGGCGTTCGGCGAACGGCTGGTAGTGCCGCGCCGCCACGCCCAGCGCGGGCAGCCAGAGCAGGCTGCGTCGTGGCGCCGCCGGCACGCGCGCGATCAGTTCGTAGCGGTGACCGTCGCCTGCGACCAGGGCCAGTGGCGGCGACGGCGTGCTCATCGGGCGATCGGCCCCAGGTGGCCAAGCACGCTGACCGCACTGCGTCCTGGTCGGTAGGCGTCGCGCATCGTTGCGTGCACGTAGTCGATGCCCTGGCGGCAGGCATCCGCCGGCGACGCCCCCAGCGCCAGCTGCGCGGCGATCGCTGACGACAGCGTGCAGCCGGTGCCGTGGCCGTCGATCGCCAACCGCGGCGCATCGTGTTCGAACTGCACCTGCGCATCGGCGTAGCGGTCCACCACGCGGTCGCCTTCGTCGAGGTGGCCGCCCTTGAGCAGCACGCCGCGCGCACCGAGCGCGCGCAGCTCGCCCAGTGCGGTACGGGCGCGGCCGGCGTCGACGATCGGGGTGCCGAGCAGCAGTTCCGCTTCGGGGATGTTGGGGGTGAGCACGGTCGCACGCGGCAGCAGCCGGGCGCGCAGCGCTTCGAGCGCGTCGTCGTCGAGCAGCTTGGCACCCGAGGTCGCGATCATCACCGGGTCGAGCACCACCGGCACGTGCGGATGCGCGGCGAGCGCGTCGGCCACCGCGACCACGATTGACGCGGTCGCGAGCATGCCGATCTTGACCGCACGCACGTCGAAGTCGTCGAAGCAGGCGTCGATCTGCGCCTGCAGGAACGCCACCGGTGGTGCGTGCACCGCACTCACCCCGCGGGTGTGCTGCGCGGTCAGTGCGGCGATCGCCGACAGGCCGTGCACACGATGCGCGGCGAAGGTCTTCAGGTCGGCCTGGATACCCGCACCGCCGCCCGAGTCGGAGCCGGCGATGGTGAGTGCGGAAGGGGGGCGAGGGGTGTCGGACATGGCGCTATTCTGCCGCAACGCCCGGCGCCCACGTGCCGGCGTCAGGGAACGCGGCGTGCCTCGCGTACCAGCGTCCAGTGCCGATAGCCCGCATAGCCCAGGCCGGTCAGGCCGGTCAGCGCGGCCGGGATCAACAGCGCGTGGTAATGCAGCGCCCGGAACAGCCAGGTGCCGAGCACGCCGCCGCCGAGGAACCCGGTGATGATCAGGCCGCTGAGCGTGAGCCGACGCATCGGCAGCGGCTTGCCGCGGATCAGATGGCCCAGGCCGATCCCTAAGTCGGTGAACATGCCGCTGAGGTGGGTCGTGCGCACGATCGCGCCGCTGTAGGTGGTCACCATCGCGTTCTGCAGGCCGCAGGCCATCGCCGCCAGCAGTGCGCCGTTGAGCGGCTGGGACGAAAACAGCGGGACCGCGGCCAGCAGCAGCGCCGATTCGAGCGCGAGCGCCGCGCCGTAGCGCCGGCCCAGGCGCAGCGCGCTGTCCTGGATGATCAGGCCACTGAGCATCGCGCCAAGGCTGAAGGCGATCAGGATCGCCCACAGATGGCGCACCGAGCGCCAGTCGCCGTCGGCAAGCGCGGCGCCGAGCAGGCTGGTGGTGCCGGTCAGGTGGCTGACCGCCAGATGCTCGAAGCCCAGGTAGCCGGTCACATTGACCATGCCGGCAATGCACGCCAGCGTCACCGCACCCACCCAGACCCAGCGTGGCAGTTGCATCCCCATCGCCTCAGCGCACCGCCCGCAGTCGCCGCGCCGTGCTCATGCCGGATCCTTGAGCCGCACGCCGCGGCCACGTCCATGGCTGGGACGGTCGTTGCCGATCAACTCGACGCCTGCCGCCTCCAGCGCGTCGACGATCTTGGTCAGCGTCGCGATCGAGCCGCGCACGTCACCGGCGCTGGCCTCCATGCGCTGGATCGTCGGCAGCGAGACCCCCGACAGCGCCGCCAGCGCGCGCTGGTCGAGCCCGAGCAACGCGCGTGCGGCGCGCAACTGGGTGGCGGAGATCACGGGGACGGCCCTGCGCACATGCGGTGCATGTTGCATCGCAGCGAATGCCGATGCAAGTCGGAGCAGTTCAAATCGATGGCTGATGCATCATTTTGGCCGGCACAGCCTTAGGCGACGCGCCAGTGCGGCGAGCCGCGCTGCCGCGCCGGCCGACACCCGCATGCGCGGGTGCCGGCGTCGTGCCGGCTGCGGTCGATCAGCAGATGACGGCCTGCACCGGGCTCAGAGCACCTCGGACGCGAAGTCGGCCAGACGCGAGCGCTCGCCACGGCGCAGGGTGATGTGCGCGCTGTGCGCCCACTGCTTGAAACGGTCCACCGCGTAGGTCAGGCCCGAGGTCGTCTCGGTCAGGTAGGGCGTATCGATCTGCTCGACGTTGCCCAGGCACACGATCTTGGTGCCCGGGCCGGCGCGGGTGATCAGCGTCTTCATCTGCTTGGGCGTGAGGTTCTGCGCCTCGTCCAGAATCAGATAGCGGCTGAGGAAGGTGCGTCCGCGCATGAAGTTCAGCGAGCGGATCTTGATCCGCGACGCCAGCAGGTCGTTGGTGGCCGCGCGCCCCCAACTGCCGCCGTCCTGGTTGTGCGTCAGCACCTCGAGATTGTCGGTCAGCGCGCCCATCCAGGGCGTCATCTTCTCCTCCTCGGTGCCGGGTAGAAAGCCGATGTCCTCGCCGACGCTGACCGTCGCGCGGGTCATGATGATTTCGCGATAGCGCTGCTGGTCCATCGTCTGCGCCAGTCCCGCCGCCAGTGCGAGCAGGGTCTTGCCGGTGCCCGCAGTGCCCAGCAGGGTGACGAAGTCGACGTCCGGATCCATCAGCGCATTGAGTGCGAAGTTCTGCTCGCGGTTGCGCGCCAGGATGCCCCAGACCGCATGCTGGTTATGGCGGAAATCGTCGACGATCTGCAGCGTCGCGCGGCCGTTCTCGACCGCCACGACCCGGAACTCCGACTCCTCGTCGCCGGGCAGGTACAAAAACTGGTTGGGATACCAGCCGTCCTCTTCGTCGGCGGCGAGTTCGTAGAACGTGCGGCCCTTGTCGGTCCACGAGCGCAGGTCCTTGCCGTGCCGGGTCCAGAAGTCCTCCGGCAATGCGGTCGCGCCGGTGTAGAGCAGACTGAAATCGTCGAGCGCGCGATCGTTTTCGTAATCCTCGTTGGCGATGCCGGCGATCGCGGCCTTGATCCGCAGATTGATGTCCTTGGAAATGAACACCACCGTGCCGTCGGGCTCGTCGCGCTGGAGCGCGAGGATCGCGCCGAGAATGCGGTTGTCGGGCGCGACCGCACCGAACGAGGTCTTGTCCTCCTTGGGCACCGTGGTCTGGAAGCGCAGGTGGCCGACACTGGCGGCGCCGCGCAGTTGCAGGCCCTGCGGGCGGGCGAGCGGCAAGCCCGAGGCGATGCGCTCGCTGCCCGAGGCTTCGATCAGTTCGTTGATGAACCGGCTGACCTGCCGGGCATTGCGGCTCGATTCGCTGGTGCCCTTCTTGGCGTTGTCGAGCTCCTCGATCACCTGCATCGGCAGGTAGACATCGTGCTCCTCGAACTTGAACAGCGCCGTGGGGTCGTGCATCAACACGTTGGTGTCGAGGACGTAGACACGCTTGCCTTGGGTCATCATCGTGGTCGCGGCGCTCCGTGGCGGGACGGTGAGGGAGACAGGATCGAGGCCAGCATCCGCGCCGGCGGTCGAGAACGGGTGAGGCCGGCCATCCGGCCGGTGTCGAGCGCGCACGGCAGCGCTGCCATGGCCCGGAATCCGGGATGGCGGCCGCCGGGGCGGGCGAGGGCGATCACCGGGACTGCGCGGCCTGCAGCGCGTCGAACACCGCCTGGGCGTGGCCGGCAACGCGGACCTTGCGCCACTGGGCTGCGATGCAGCCCGACGGGTCGATCAGGAACGTGCTGCGCTCGATGCCCAGCACCTTGCGGCCGTACATGGTCTTTTCGCGGATGACATCGAACGCGCGGCACAGCGCCTCGTCGGCATCGCTGACCAGCGGGAAGGCGAAGCCCTGCTTGGCGCAGAAGTTGTCGTGCGCGCGCACCGAATCGCGCGACACACCGAGCACGTCGGCGCCCAGCGCGCGCAGGCGCGGCAGCAGCGCATTGAAATCCAGGCCCTCGGTCGTGCAGCCGGGCGTGGCGTCCTTGGGGTAGAAGTACAACACCAGCCAGCGACCCGCATAGGCGGCAAGCGTGGTGGTCGTGCCGCCGGACAGGGCCAGCGGCAGTTGCAACGTCGAGGCGGCGAGGGGCGTGGCGCTCATCGAACAGTCGGCCGTTCCATGCCGGTGGCGTTGCGCATCACGATGCGGCAAGCCGATGCGGGAGGCAAGCGGTGCGCCATCGGCATCAGAACTTCATCGGGTCCATGATGGCGTCGAGATTGAGATGGTCGCAGAACTCGAGGAAATCGTCGCGCAATGCGGCGATGTGCATGTTCGACGGAATGCCGATGGTGACCTGGGCCGAGAACATGTCCGCACCGGTCTGCATCGCGCGATAGCGCGAGGAGTGCAGGCTCTCGATCGTGATGCCCTGGCGGTCGAAGAAGTCCGCCAACTGGTACAGGATGCCCGGCTTGTCGGCTGCGACGACTTCCACCACGTAGGGCAGCAGGTTCGACTGCACCGGCTTGGGGCCGGTGCGGTACCAGATCAGCTTCAGGCCTTCCTCGCGCTCCAGGCGCGTGAGCATCGCCTCGAGCTTGGCGACGGCGTCCCAGGGGCCATTGGCCAGTGCGGTGACCGACACATCGCGGCCCACGGTGGACAGGCGGGTGTCGACGAGGTTGCAGCCGCTGTCTGCGATCCGGCGCGACACCGACAGCAGCGGCGAGGCCGGATGCGTGGTGTAGGCGTTGATGAGCAGGTAGTTCTCGTTCGGCGCAGGCCGTGAAGCGGTATCGGAATCAGTCAAGGCGGCGTCCGCGGCGGGAATCTGGTCGACGGCAAGCGCGTCGGGGGCGACTGGAGGGTGAACGGCGACCCGGCCGGGGCCGGTGCTGCGGTCAGCATACTTGCCCGCGCTTCGCGGCCGCAAGTAACATCGGCCGGCATTTTCCCCGTGTTTCTGCCACTCGTGCGCCCATCGGGCGCGTTCCGGCGAGCACGCCCGTCCCGTCCTCATGCCTTGGATGCCTCATCTTGCGACTCTCCGGCAGCATTACCGCTCTGGCCACCCCGTTCTCGCCCTCCGGCGCGCTCGATCGGTCGGCGTGGAAACGCCTGGTGGATGCGCAACTGGCGGCGGGGACCCAGGGGCTGGTGGTCGCCGGTTCGACCGGCGAGGCGGCGACGCTGGACGATGAGGAATACGACTGGCTGATCGCCGACACCGTCGCGCGGGTTGCCGGCCGTGTGCCGGTGCTGGCCGGGACCGGGCAGCCGGGCACGGCGAAGACGATCGCGCTGACCCGCCGCGCGGCAGCGCTCGGCATCGATGCTGCGCTGGTCGTGGTGCCGGCCTACGTGCGCCCGACCCAGGCGGGGCTGGACGCCCACTTCCGCGCGGTCGCCGATGACGGCGACGTGCCGGTGGTGCTCTACAACGTACCGGGGCGGACCGGCACCGACCTGCTGCCCGACACCGTCGCCGCGCTCGCGCCGCATCCGCGCATCGTCGGCATCAAGGAGGCGCACAACGGGCAGGCGCGCATGCAGGCGCTGCTGGCGCTGCAGGGCGATGGATTCTCGGTGCTCAGCGGCGACGATCCCACGGCCGCGCGCGCGATGCTGGCCGGTGCCGACGGCACGATCTCGGTGGTCTCCAACATCGTGCCCGCGGCGTTTCGTCGACTGTGCGATCTGTCGCGCGCCGGACGTGCCGACGAGGCCATGGCCTGGGATGCGCAGTTGCAGCCGATCCATGCGTTTTCGGGCATCGAACCCAATCCGATCCCGGTCAAGGCGGTACTGGCGCGCCAGGGCTTCGGCCACGGGCTGCGCCTGCCGTTGACCTCACTGGCCGAGGCGCATCGCGCGCAGGCCGACGACGCGACGCGACTGGCGGCGGACCTGGAAGGGTCCTGCCGCGCGCGCGCCGCCTGATTTCCCAGGAGAACTCCACCCATGCGTCGATCCCATTCCCCCATCCGTTACGTCGCCATCGCCGTCCTGGCCGTCGCGGTCGTGGGCGCCAGCGGCTGCCGCTGGTTCAAGAAGGACAACGCGCTGTATGCGCAGAGTCCCGAGAGCCGGCCGCTGGAAGTGCCGCCCGACCTCGACCAGCCGCGCACCGATGGCGCGATGGCGCTGCCGCAGACCGGCGGCTCGGCGACCCAGTCGGCAACGGTCGCGGCCGCCTCGTCGAATGTCGCGTTCACCGTGGCCGGCGAGCGCGACGCGGTGTTCGCCCGCGTCGGTCAGGCGCTGGCCGGGATCGAGGGCGTGGTGGTCAACAGCCAGTCGCAGGCGCTGGGGACCTACGAGGTCAGCGATGCGGGCAGCCAGTTCCTGGTGCGCGTGGGCGCCGGGCAGGGCGGCGCGACGGTGTCGGCGGTCGATCCGCGCGGTGTCGCAGCGAGCGGCGCAGGCCCTGAGCGTGTGATCGCGGCGCTGCGCGCGGCGCTGGCCAACTGAGGACAGGGCGCCGGTCGGGTCGACCGGCATCGGCCTGCAAACGCAGAACGGGCGCCTCGCGGCGCCCGTTTTCGTTGCAATGCCCGGTCTGGCCTCAGCGTTCGAGCAGCGGCAGCTTGCCCGGCTTGCCTTCCCAGTCCTTGGCGTCGGGCAGCGGGTCCTTGCGCGTGGTGATCACCGGCCAGACCTGGGCCAGTTCGGCGTTCAGCGCGACGTACTGCTCCTGACCGGCGGGGACATCGTCCTCGGGGTAGATCGCGTTGATCGGGCACTCGGGTTCGCACAGGGTGCAGTCGATGCACTCGTCCGGGTCGATGACCAGGAAGTTCGGGCCCTCATGGAAGCAATCCACCGGGCAGACTTCGACGCAGTCGGTGTATTTGCACTTGATGCAGTTTTCGGTGACGACGAAAGGCATGGAGATCTTCGAGCACGCGGCAATGCGTCAAGTTTAAGGCAGCGCTCCACGCTCCGGTGGAAAGGATTCGCATTTGCGCGTTCGGTGCGGGCGTTACGCGTGCCACGCTGGCAGACTGGAGTGGCCATGCGTGGTGCCCGCCGGGTGCCGTGCCGAGTCGCGGCCCGATGTCCGCTTGGTGGGCCCGGCGCCCGGCGGGCACTCGATGCGCTTCCGCAGCGGAAGGCCGCCGCACACGATGGCGTCGATGCGTAGCGGTGCCGCGGTCACCTCCTCCGCGTGCGGGGGAGGTCGGCGCGTCTGCGCGCCGGGTGGGGGCGGCCCTGCGAAGCGAAGCACAGTTGCCGGACACCTCAACGAAAAAGGCCCGCTTGCGCGGGCCTTTCTCTGAAGATGGCGCTCCCTACGGGATTCGAACCCGTGTTTTAGCCTTGAGAGGGCCACGTCCTAGGCCTCTAGACGAAGGGAGCTGGGTGTACCGCCGAAGCGGCGACCGGTTGGACGACCGGTCTGCAGAACATCGGAAAGACGTGTGCAGCTTGCTAGTATAGCAGGCTTGCGGGCCCCGCAACGGGTCGCCCACGGAAAATTTTCATTTGATGCACGACGACACTTCGACTCCGGGCTCCGCGTTGCGGACCATCCCCCGCGACCAGCACATCATCTCGCGCCGGCAGATCAGCCAGAGTGCGCTGCGTGTGCTGTACCGGCTGCACGAGGCCGGGCATGCCGCCTATCTGGTCGGTGGCGCGGTCCGCGACATTCTTGTCGGCCTGGCGCCCAAGGATTTCGACGTCGCGACCGACGCGACGCCCGAGCAGGTCAAGGCGCTGTTTCGCAACTGCCGGCTGATCGGGCGGCGGTTCCGGCTGGCGCATGTGGTGTTCGGCCGCGAGATCATCGAGGTCGCCACCTTCCGCGCCAACGTCGACGACGGCAGCGGCGATCGCGAGGTGCACGACGACGGTCGCCTGCTGCGCGACAACGTCTACGGCACGATCGAGGATGATGCGGTCCGGCGCGACTTCACCGCCAACGCACTCTATTACGCGATCGCCGACTTCTCGGTGCGCGACTACGTCGGCGGCTTCGAGGATGTCGAGAACCGCGTGCTGCGGCTGATCGGCGATCCGGAGACGCGCTACCGCGAAGACCCGGTGCGGATGCTGCGCGCGGTGCGGCTGGCGGCCAAGCTCGGCTTCTCGATCGCGCCCGAGACCGCGGCGCCGATCCCGCACCTTGCCGGGCTGTTGTCCGAAGCGGCGCCGGCGCGGCTGTTCGAGGAATGCCTGAAGCTGTTCCTGTCGGGTCATGCGGTGGCGAGTTTCGAGGGCCTGGAGCGGCATGGCCTGCTGGGCGCGCTGTTCCCCGAGACCGCCAAGGCATTGGCGAGCAATCGCAGCGGCGCATTGCGCACGATGGTGGTCGCGGGCCTGCGCTCGACCGATGCCCGCATCGCTGCCGGCGATCCGGTGTCGCCGGCCTTCCTGTTTGCGACCCTGCTGTGGCCGGCGTACTGCCGCACGTTGATGAAGTTGCAGGCCGAGGGCGTACAGCCGGTGGATGCGCAGCGCCGGGCCGCGGATCGGGTGACGCTGCACCAGTTGTCGACGGTCGCGCTGCCGCGCCGGTTCTCGCTGCCGATGCAGGAGATCTGGCTGCTGCAGGCGCGCTTCCCGCAGCGCCAGCGCAAGCGGGTGACCCGGATGCTCTCGCACCCGCGCTTTCGCGCCGCCTTCGATTTCCTGGTGTTGCGCAGCGCCGCGTCCGAGGCCCATGCCGCCGATGTCGCGTTCTGGCAGGAAGCCCAGCGCGATCCCGACCACGCGATTGCGCTGTTTCCCGGCGACGAGGACGGCGACAGCGAGGGGCAGGCCCCGCGCCGCAAGCGCCGCCGTCGGCGCGCGCCCGCAGCTGGATGAGTGCCAGGCCGGCGGAGGCGCCGCGCGTGCGCGCCTGTGTCGGGCTGGGCGCCAATCTCGGCGACGCGGTCGCGACGTTGCACGACGCGGCGCGCGCGCTGGCGGCCTTGCCCGGCATCTCGGGGTTTGCGCTGTCGCGCTTCTATCGCACGCCCGCGTGGGGCGTGACCGATCAGCCGGATTTCATCAACGCCGCGGCAGCGTTCGAGACCGGCCTGCCGGCAACTGCACTGCTCGAGACGCTGTTGTCGATCGAGACAGCGCTGGGGCGACGCCGCGCAGCCGATGGCAGCGACCGCTGGGGGCCGCGCACACTCGACCTGGATCTGCTGCTGTACGGCGATGCCGTGCTTGCATTGCCGGGACTCACCGTGCCGCATCCGCATCTGCATGCGCGCGCATTCGCACTGGTGCCGCTGCTCGATGTCGCGCCCGATGTACGGATTCCCGGCATCGGCGCAGCCGTCGAGGTGCTTGCGGGCATGGATCGAAGCGGCATCGAAGCGATACCCTAGGGCGATGACCACGCCCAACACTTCCGCGCCGGTGACCGTGCCCGCGCTGTTCGAGGCCCGCGCCGCGGGTCGCCGGCTCTCGATGCTCACCGCCTACGACGCCGGGTTCGCGCGCGCATTCGATGCCGCCGGGGTCGAGCTGCTGCTGGTCGGCGATTCGCTGGGCATGGTGGTGCAGGGGCACGGCTCGACCTTGCCGGTCACCACCGACGACATGGTCTATCACACCGCCTGCGTGGCGCGGGGAGCCCGGCGCGCGCTCATCGTCGCCGACCTGTCGTTCCAGGCCGATGCGACGCCCGAGCGCGCACTCGATGCCTCGACGCGGTTGCTGCAGGCCGGCGCCGGCATGGTCAAGCTGGAAGGCGCGAGCGCGAACAAGCGCGAGGTCGTGCGCTTCCTGGTCGAGCGCGAGATCCCGGTCTGCGCGCACCTGGGGCTCACTCCGCAGTCGGTGCTGCGCTTTGGCGGGTTCAAGGTACAGGGCCGCGACGAGGCGGCCGCGCAGGCGCTGCGCGAAGATGCGCTCGCGATCGCCGAGGCGGGTGCCTCGTTGATCGTGCTCGAGGGCGTGCCGGCTGCGCTGGCGGCCGAGATCACCGCGGCTTCTCCGGTGCCGACGATCGGCATCGGCGCCGGCCCGGGCTGCGACGGCCAGGTGCTGGTGCTGCACGACATGCTGGGCCTGGACAGCGGCCATCGCCGGCCGAAGTTCGTCCGCGACTTCCTGGCCGATGGCGGCTCGGTTGCGGGCGCGGCGCGTGCCTACGTCGCCGCGGTGCGCGACGGCAGTTTCCCCGGCCTCGAACATTCCTACAGCTGAGCGCCGCGCCGCCGGCCTTCGCCCGAATCCGCACGCCCCCATGATCGAAACCGTCGACAGTCTGACCGTCCTGCGCACGCGCATCGCGGCGTGGAAGCGCGCAGGCCTGCGCGTGGGCCTGGTGCCGACGATGGGCAATCTGCACGCGGGGCACTTTTCGCTGGTCGCGGCCTTGCGCGCACAGGTCGACCGGGTCGTCGCCAGCGTGTTCGTCAATCCCACCCAGTTCGGGCCCAACGAGGATTTCGCGCGCTATCCGCGCACGCCCGAGCAGGACGCGCAGGGACTGGCCGCTGCGGGCTGCGACCTGCTGTGGCAGCCGTCGGTGGAGACGATGTATCCGCTGGGGCTGGCGAACACGGTCACCGTGCGCGTGCCCGGGATCACCGAGGTGCTCGACGGCGCGCACCGTCCGGGGCACTTCGATGGCGTGGCGACGGTCGTCGCGCGCCTGTTCAACCAGGTGCAGCCCGATGTCGCTGCGTTCGGGCGCAAGGACTACCAGCAGTTGGCGGTGATCGCCCACCTGGTCGCCGAGCTCGCGTTTCCGGTGCAATTGCTGCCGGTCGCGATCGCCCGCGATGCCGACGGGCTGGCGCTGAGCTCGCGCAACCAGTACCTGGACGCCGACCAGCGCGCACTGGCGCCCCAGCTGTATCGCACGCTGCAGGCAATGCGCGAGGGCCTGCGCGCCGGTCGCGCGCCGGCCGAGGTCGAGGCCGACGCCCTGGCCCAGCTCAGCGCGCACGGTTTCGACGTCGACTATGCGGTCGTGCGCACCCCCGCGCTCGGTGCACTGGCGCCAGACGATCGCGAGGCGGTCGCCTTGCTCGCGGCCCGGCTGGGCACGACCCGGTTGATCGACAACCTCGAATTCAGCCTGGCACCGGCGTCCGCGGCCGGCTGAATCGCCGCCCGCGCGGCCGTGGCGCATGTTGCGATGCCGCACGCGGCGCCTATACTTGCCGACTCCTGCGGAACGCCCGCGTCTGCCAACGGCCGCACCCGGCCGCCGCCATGCAACTGACCCTGCTCAAAGCCAAGATCCACCGCGCGTCCGTGACCCACGCCGAGCTGCACTACGAGGGCTCGTGCGCGATCGACGGCCATCTGCTCGATCTGTCGGGCATCCGCGAGTACGAGCGCATCGAGATCTACAACATCAATAACGGCGAGCGGTTCGCGACCTATGCGATCCGCGCCGAGGCCGGCAGCGGCATCATCTCGGTCAACGGTGCCGCTGCGCACAAGGCCGGCGTCGGTGATCTGGTGATCATCTGTGCCTACGGTGCGCTCGACGAGGCGCAAGTCGCCAAGTTCAAGCCGACCCTGGTCTATGTCGACCGGCAGAACCGGATGACCCACACCAACGATTCGATTCCGGCGCAGGCCGCCTGATGACGATGGCGGCGCGACTGCTCCGCGACACGCTGACGCCACATGCGCGGCGCCTGGACGCGGCGCGCATCGCCGACCTCGTCGCCGCCGATGCCGCGCGTCCGCGCGACTTCGCGCTGCGCGTGGGCGGGCTCTACGCCAGCTTCGCGCGCCAGCGCTTCGACCGCGAGGCACGCGATGCGCTGCTCGCGCTCGGCGCGTCGGCCGAACTGGCGGCCGCGATGCGCGCGCTGTTCGATGGCGCCATTGTCAACACCTCCGAGCAGCGCCCGGCGCTGCACGTCGCACTGCGTTCGGCGCTGTCGCAGGCGCCGGCCGCGCGTGACGCCCGCGAGCAGGCGCTCGCTGCGCGCACGCGCATGCGCGCGCTGGTCGCGCAGCTCGAGGCCTCCGAGGTCACCGACATCGTCAATGTCGGCATTGGCGGCTCCGATCTGGGCCCGCGCCTGGTCGTCGATGCGCTCAAGGACTTCGGCACCGGGCGTTTCCGTGTGCATTTTCTGACCAACGTCGACGGCAGCGACGCCCAGCACCGCCTGGCGAAGCTGGATCCGGCGAAGACCGCGGCGATCCTGGTCTCCAAGACCTTCGGCACGCAGGAGACCCTGCTCAACGGCGCGGTCGTGCGCGACTGGCTGGGCGGCAGCGAGCGGCTGTACGCAGTCAGCGCCAACGTGCCGCGCGCGCAGGCCTTCGGCGTTGCGCCCGAGCGCGTGCTGCCGATGTGGGACTGGGTCGGTGGCCGCTATTCGCTGTGGTCGGCGGTCGGGTTCTCGATCGCGCTGGCGATCGGCGCCGACGGCTTCGAGGCCTTGCTCGACGGCGCGGCCGAGATGGACGCGCACGCCCTGCAGACGCCGCTGGCCGGCAACCTGCCGCTGCTGCACGCGCTGACTGCCATCTGGAACCGCAATGCGCTGGGCCTGGCCACGCACGCCGTGCTGCCCTACGACGAGCGGCTGGCGCTGCTGCCGGCCTACCTGCAGCAACTGGTGATGGAGAGCCTGGGCAAGTCGGTCACGCCCGAGGGCGAGGCGGTCGGACTCGACACCGTGCCGGTGCTGTGGGGCGGACCGGGCACCAACTCGCAGCACAGTTTCTTCCAGGCGCTGCACCAGGGTACGCAGACGGTGCCGGCCGATTTCATCGGCGTGGTGAATCCGGCGCACCCGCATGCAGACAACCACGCCGCGCTGCTGTCGAACCTGCTCGCGCAGACCGAAGCGCTGGCCAACGGGTTTTCCGCCGACGATCCGCAGAAGTCCTACCCCGGCAATCGACCGTCGACCTTGTTGCTGCTCGACCGGCTCGATCCGCGCAGCCTCGGCGCGCTGATCGCGCTCTACGAGCACAGCGTCTACGCGCAGTCGGTGCTGTGGGGCATCAACGCCTTCGATCAGTGGGGCGTCGAACTGGGCAAGCGCATCGCCGGCGAGCTGCTGCCCGCGGTCCAGGGTCAGGACGTCGAGATCGCCGACCCGGTCACCCGCGCGCTGCTCGACGAACTGCGCGCACGCCGCAACGCCTGATCCGCGTCGATCATCTCCCCGCGCACGTGGGGAGGTCGACGTGCGTAGCGCGCCAGGTGGCGCATGGGCTTGTCGCGCAAAGCGCCCCCATCCCAACCTTCCACCCGTGAAGGGCGCAATGCCCCGTAAGCGGGGGAAGGGCAAAGCGTATCCGTGCGTGCGGGAGTCCGCCGCGCGCCGGATGCTGAAGTCACCTCCCCCGCGTGCGGGGGAGGTCGGCGTGCGCAGCGCGCCGGGTGGGGGAGGGGCTTTGCGGCCCTGTCATTCCACCAACGCTGACCTGCCGCCATGGCAACCGTCGTTCGCGCCAGCCGCGATCGACCGAACGCCGCATGCGATGTGCGGCGTCGTCACCGCGCGTCGTGCTGCGCCAGCGCCCATTCGACATGCTCGTCGACCAGCGCATCGCCCGAGTGCCGGCGCGTGCGCAAGGTGGCGATGGTGTCGGGGGCGGTCGGCGCGTTGCCCAGTGCGACGGCGATATTGCGCAGCCAGCGACGATGGCCACTGCGGCGCAGCGGTGAGCCTTCGGTGCGCTGCAGGAATTCGTCCTCGTCCCAGGCGAACAGATCGGCCAGAGTTGCGCTGTCCAGACCGTTGCGGGCGCGGAAGTCGGGTTCGTCGTGGCGCTTGGCGAACTTGTTCCACGGACACACCAGCTGGCAGTCGTCGCAGCCGAAGATGCGGTTGCCGATCGGTGCGCGCAGCGGTTCGGGAATCGCGCCGTCGTGTTCGATCGTCAGATAGGAGATGCATCGGCGCGCATCGAGCCGGTAGGGCGCGACAATCGCCTGTGTCGGGCAGACATCGATGCAGCGCGTGCAGGTACCGCAATGCGCGCTCGCTGGCGGATCGATCGGCAGCGGCACGTCGACGTAGATCTCGCCGAGGAAGAACCACGAGCCGCCGCGCTTGTCGATCAGGCAGGTGTGCTTGCCGATCCAGCCCAGGCCGGCGTTGCGCGCAAGCGCGCGTTCGAGCACTGGCGCCGAATCGACGAACACCCGATGGCCGAACGGGCCGATCTCCTCGGCGATACGGTGCGCGAACTTCTGCAGCCGGTTGCGCATGAGCTTGTGGTAGTCGCGACCGAGCGCATAGCGCGCGACGTAGGCGCGGCGGCCGTCGGCCAGCGTGTCCCAGGCGCTGTCGTCGTCGTTGCGACCGTAGTCGAGCCCCACCGAAATCACCCGCACGGTGCCGGGCAGCAGTTCGGCGGGACGTGCGCGCAGCGTGCCGTGGCGCGCCATCCAGTCCATCGTGCCGTACAGCCCCTGGGCCAGCCAATCGCGCAGGTGCGCCTCGTCTTCGGCGAGTTCGATCCCGGCAATGCCACAGCGCTGGAAGCCCATCTCGGCCGCGATCGCGCGGATGCGCGCAGCCACCTGCTGCGGCTCGGGCGGGGCGCGTGCCGGTGGCGCGGCATCGGGGATGTCGGGGCGGGGACTCACGATGCGTGAAGTATAGAATCGGCGCGATGAGCCCACCCTGTGCCTCGAACGCGGCCTCCATGCCGGGAACCCTGCTGTACGACGCGGCGGCCCTGCGCGCGCTCGAGACCGCGGCGATCGCAGCCGAGGGCGGCGATGCCGGCGTGCTGATGGCGCGCGCCGGGCAGGCCGCGTGGCGTCTGGTGCAGAGCCGCTGGCCGCAGGTACGCACGCTCGTCGTGGTCTGCGGACCGGGCAACAACGGCGGCGACGGCTACGTGCTCGCACGCCACGCGCAGTCGGCCGGCTGCGAGGTGCAGGTGGTCCGGCTCGACACGCATGCGCCACGGACCGAGCTGTCGCGCGCCGCCTGCGCGGCCTTCGTCGAGGCCGGCGGCCGGATCGTGGCATTCGATGGCGGCCCGCTCCCGTCGGCCGGACTGGTCGTCGATGCTGTGTTCGGCATCGGCCTGTCGCGCGCGCCCGACGCCGATGCCGCGGCCTTGATCGCCGCGATCGATGCCGCGCCCGCGCCGGTGCTGGCGCTCGACGTGCCCAGCGGCCTGGACGGCGATCGCGGCAGCGTGCCGGGGGCCGCGGTGCATGCCGAGGTCACGCTGCAGTTCCTCGCCGCGCACGTCGGCCTGCAGACCGGTGACGGCCCCGACCATGCCGGCGACCTCACACTCGATCCGCTCGGCGTCGATCCGGCGCTGATGGCCGCCGGCGGGCCCGGCGCCGCGCGCCGGATCGAAGCCAATGACCTGGCGCACTGGCTGCGTCCGCGTCTGCGCAACAGCCACAAGGGGGCGTCCGGCCGCGTGCTGGTCGTCGGTGGCGACCATGGCATGGGCGGGGCGGTGATGCTGGCCACCGAGGCTGCGCTGCGCGCCGGGGCCGGGCTGGTGTCGGTCGCGACCCAGGCGGCGCATGTCGCCCCGCTGCTGGTGCGCTGTCCAGAGGCGATGGCCCGCCGCATCGACAACACGTCCGCGCTCGCGCATCTGCTCGCGACCGCCGATGTCGTTGCGCTCGGACCGGGGCTGGGGCGCGGTGCCTGGGGCCATGGGCTGTACGACGAGGTGCTGGGCAGCGGCCGGCCGCTGGTGCTCGATGCCGATGCGCTGACCCTGCTGGCCAGCATGCCCCGTGCGCTCCCGTCCGGGACCGTGCTGACCCCGCACCCGGGGGAAGCCGGGCGCCTGCTCGGCGGCGCGACCGCCGACATCCAGCGCGACCGGCCCGCTGCGGTGCGTCGGCTCGCCGCCCAGACCGGCGCGGTCGTCGTGCTCAAGGGGACGGGGACACTGGTCTGTGCACCGGGCGGCACGCCCTGGCTGGTCGCCGCCGGCAACCCGGGCATGGCGACCGGCGGCATGGGCGATGCGCTGACCGGCGTGATCGCCGCGCTGCGCGCGCAGAGCCTCGATCCCGAAGCCGCCGCGGCCTGTGGCGCGCTGCTGCATGCCGCCGCCGGTGATCTCGCGGCGCGCAGCGGTGGCGAGCGCGGGTTGTTGCCGGTCGACCTGGTCGCCGCGCTGCGTCCGCTGGCCAATCCAATGCCCTTGGAGACGTGGCGATGAGCCTCTGGCAACTCGACGGCGAGGCCGCCACGCAGGCCTTCGCACAGGCGCTCGCCGCCACGGCGCCCACGCCGGCGGTGGTCCATCTGCAAGGCGATCTGGGCGCCGGCAAGTCCACGCTGGCACGCGCCTGGCTGCGCGCACTCGGCGTGACCGGCACGGTCCGCAGTCCCACCTACACGCTGGTCGAGCGCTACCCGGTGGCGGGCGGGGAGGCGCTGCACCTGGATCTGTACCGCATCGGTGACATCGGCGAACTGGAGTTTCTCGGCCTGGACGATGTCGCCGCGCGGCTGTGGTTGATCGAATGGCCCGAGCGTGGCGCCGACGCGTTGCCCAAGCCCGACCTGCGGGTCGCGCTGGCATTGTCCGGCGAAGGCCGCAGTGCCCGCCTCGACGCGCTTTCGGACGACGGGCTGCGCTGGTCCGAGCGCGTCGCAGCCGCGGTCCGTTTGCCAACTGTTGCTGAACCGAAACCGTAGGAAGGACACGCAGGCTGCGGATTTGCAAGGGAAAACGTCTTGCATTGTCCTGGCGGCGATGATTGACTAGCCCCATGCGTATCCGGGGGATCAATCTGTCTCAGGCCTTGCTGGCGCTCGCGCTGCTCGCGGCGCTGTGCTGGAACCTGGCCTATGGCGCCGAACTGCGCGGCGTCGACCTGCAGACCGGTGCGACCGGGACGCGGGCCGAATTGCGGCTGGACGGCAAGGCCGAGTTCTCGGTGATCTCGCTGGCCAATCCCGATCGCCTCGTGGTCGATCTGCCCGGCACCAAGCTCCGCGGCGGCCTGGCGCTCCCGGCCGCGCGCGGCGTCGTGCGCAGTGTGCGGACCGGCCAGCCGGTGGCCGGCACCACCCGGATCGTGTTCGATCTCGCCAGCCCGATCGTGGCGATGGCGCCACGTCTGGAAGAAGGCGGCGACGGCGCCCGCCTGGTCGTCGAGTGGCCGGGTGACGGCGATGCCGACCCGATCGCGCGGGTCGCCGCGCAGACCGCGACCCCGCCGGCGGCCACTGCCGGCGCGGCGCCCGCCGCCGGTGCGCCTGCCGCGCGCACGCCGCCGCCCGATCCTGCGCTCGCCTCCAACGATGCCACCTCGCGGCTGATCGCCGAGATGGCCCGCGCCCGTGCGCCGGCCACGCCGGCACCGCAGCCCGTCGCGCCGACCCCGGTGCCGGCAGCGTCTGCGGCCGCGCCCGTCGCCCAGGCGCCGGTGCCGACGCCCGAGGCCGCGGTGCCGGCGCCGCGCAGCGCCGCCCCGCCGCTGCCGACCGCGGTCGGACCGGGCATGCGTCCGCTGGTGATCGCGATCGACCCGGGCCATGGCGGGCAGGATCCCGGCGCGATCGGACCCAGCGGCACCTACGAAAAGCACGTGGTGCTGGCGATCTCGCGCGAACTGGCGCGCCAGATCAACGCCACGCCCGGCATGCGCGCGCATCTGATCCGCGACAACGACAGCTATGTCGAATTGCCGCAGCGCGCGCGGCGCGCGCGCCAAGCCAAGGCCGACATGTTCGTGTCGATCCATGCCGATGCCGCGCTCAATCGCGCCGCCTACGGGTCCTCGGTCTACACGCTGTCGCTGCGCGGGGCGTCCTCGCAGCAGGCGCGCTGGCTGGCCGACCGCGAGAACAGTGCCGACCTGGTCGGCGGCGTGCGCCTGGAGAAGGACACGCTGTCGAATGTCTTGCTCGAGATGGCGCAAAGCGGGCACATGCGCGCATCGCAGGAGGCCGCGACGCACGTGTTGACCGGGCTGCGCGATGTCGGCAAGACCCACAAGTCGAACGTCGAGTACGCGAACTTCTCAGTGCTCCGCAACGCCGACATGCCGGCGATGCTGGTCGAAACCGGCTTCATTTCCAATCCCGAGGAAGAACAGCGGCTGCTCGATCCGGCGCACCAGCGGCGCGTTGCCGCTGCGGTGTTGCAGGGGATCAATGCCTTCTTCACCAGCCAGCCGCCGCCGGGCACGCTGTACGCGGCGCGCGCCGCGGCCGCGGCGGCCGGGGCCAGCAGCGGCGGCGGCAGCCCCTGAACCGGCCGGATCGCGCTGTCCGGCAGTCGCGTCCAGCGCCCGCTATCATCCCGGTCCCCCTCTCAAAGCGCCTTGGCGCCGCCGTGCCGTGCCCATTCGCCAACTGCCCGACATCCTGATCAACCAGATCGCCGCCGGCGAGGTCGTGGAGCGACCGGCCTCGGTGGTCAAGGAACTGGTCGAGAACGCGCTCGATGCCGGTGCGCGCCGGGTCGACATCGAGCTCGAGGAAGGCGGGGTCCGTCTGATCCGCGTCCGTGACGATGGCGGCGGCATCGCGCCCGAGGAATTGCCGCTGGCGGTGTCGCGGCACGCCACCAGCAAGATCGGTTCGCTCGACGATCTCGAATCGGTCGCCACCCTCGGTTTCCGTGGCGAGGCGCTGCCGTCGATCGCTTCGGTCAGCCGCTTCTCGCTGGCTTCGCGCCGCGAGGACGATGCGCACGGCAGCGTGCTGCAGGTCGATGGCGGGCGCGTCGGTGATCTGGCCCCCAAGCCACATCCGCGCGGCACCACCGTCGAGGTCCGCGACCTGTTCTACAACGTGCCGGCGCGGCGCAAGTTCATGCGTGCCGAGCGCACTGAGCTGGGCCACATCGAGGAATGGCTGCGTGCGCTGGCGCTGGTGCGGCCGGATGTCGAGCTGCGGGTGAGCCACAACGGCAAGCCCGCGCGCCGATACAAGGGCGATGAAGACCTGTTCTCGGGCGCGCGCCTGGTCGAGACGCTGGGCCGCGAATTCGCCGACGCCGCGCTGCGGATCGACCATGCCGCGGCGGGCCTGCGGCTGTCGGGCTGGATCGCGCGCCCGGCGTACTCGCGCGCCAGCGCCGATCAGCAGTATCTGTACGTCAACGGCCGATCGATCCGCGATCGCAGCGTCGCGCACGCGGTCAAGCAGGCCTTCGCCGATGTGATGTACCACGGGCGGCAGCCGGCCTACGTGCTGTTCCTCGAACTCGATCCGACCCGGGTCGACGTCAATGTGCATCCGGCCAAGCACGAGGTGCGGTTCCGCGACGCGCGGCTGGTGCACGATTTCGTCTATCGCACGCTGCATGAGGCGCTGGCCGACACCCGCGCCGGGCAGGCCGGCGATGTGGCGACCGAGGTGCCGTCGCCCGGCGCGCCGTTCGCCGCCGGCCCGGCGACCGGCACCGCTGCCGCCTGGTCGCGGCCGATGCCGCAGACGCACCTGGCGCTGCGCGTGGGCGAGGCGCGTGCGGCCTATGCCAGCCTCTACGGCGGCGGCATGGGCGGCGGCGATACTGCGGAGAGCCACGCAGGGACGGATGCGACGTTCGCGCCGGGGCCCGCGGTCGGCAATGCGTGGACGGGCGCCGCCGGCGCGAGCGCGCATGGCATGGCTGCGGACAGCAGCACCGCTGCCGACAGCGCCGCCTTCGTCCCGCCGCTCGGCTACGCGGTCGCGCAATTGCATGGCATCTACATCCTCAGCCAGGCAGCCGACGGCATGATCGTCGTCGACATGCACGCCGCCCATGAGCGCATCGGCTACGAGCGGCTCAAGACCGCGCACGACGGTGAGGGCGTGCGCATGCAGCCGCTGTTGGTGCCGCAGACCGTCGCGGTCTCCGAACGCGAAGCGGATGTCGCCGAGCAGGAAGCGGGCACGCTCGCCGACCTGGGCTTCGAGGTCACGCGCACCGGGCCGCAATCGCTGCTGCTGCGCGGCGTGCCGGCGCTGCTGGTCGATGGCGACACCGAGGCGCTGTTGCGCGATGTGCTGGCCGATCTGCGCGAGCACGGCGAGAGCCGTCGCGTGCGCGCGGCGCGCGACGAGTTGCTCTCGACGATGGCCTGTCATGGCGCGGTGCGCGCGAACCGACGGCTGACGGTGCCCGAGATGAACGCCCTGCTGCGGCAGATGGAGGCGACCGAGCGCTCGGGGCAGTGCAATCATGGTCGCCCGACCTGGGCACATTTCCCGCTCGCGGAGATCGACCGTTGGTTCCTGCGCGGGCGTTGAGCGCGCGTCCGCTCGCAGCGCCTGGGCACGTGTCCGAAGACGCGCGCGCGACGGCGACTGTCCGCGTTCCGAACCGTTTTCATTCTGGAGTCCGCATGCGTTTGCTCCCTGTGTTGCGCGCCGCCCGTGTCGCTGCGCTCGCGTTCGTGTTTCTGGGTCTGGCACCGACGGCATGGGCGCAGTCGCCCGTCGCGACGGGCGAAGTCGCGCCGTCCGCGGTGCCTCACATCGCCGACGTGCCCGTGCCGGCACCGCCGGTCCCGCTGCTATGGAAGGTCTCGGGCGATCACGGCGCGCTCTATCTGCTGGGCTCGTTCCATTTCCTGCAGCCTGCGGACTATCCGCTGTCCGAGGACGTCGCCCGGACGCTGGCGGCGGCAGGCGAGGTGGTCTTCGAGCTCTCGCCCGAGGAACTGGAATCGCCGACGCTGGCAATGCAGATGATGCAGGCCGGTCTGCGCAGCGATGGCAGCCGCCTCGACGACGACCTGCCGCCGGCGCTCGCCGCCGACCTGGCGGCCTGGGGCGAGGCGAACCTCGCCGCACAACCGACCGGCGGCATGAGCGCGCAGAGCCTGCAATTGTTCAAGCCGTGGTTCGCCTCGCTGCTGGTGACCACGACCGAACTGGGGCGCTACGGCCTGCAAGCGCAACTGGGCATGGATGCGTATCTGGCGCGGCAGGCGCGTGAGGCGGGCAAGGCGACCGCAGGGCTGGAGACCGCCTCCGAGCAGATCGGCTTTCTCGATGGTCTGGGCCAGGTCGAGCAGGTCGAGATGCTGCGCGAGGCGCTGGACCAGGCGCAGGGCGGACAAGCCTCGATCGAGGCGCTGCATGGCGCCTGGCGCGCGGGCGATGCGGCGCAGTTGTGGAACGGCATGGCGCTGGACATGCGCGCGCGCTTTCCCGCGCTGTATCGGCGGATCAACACCGAGCGTAACGATGCCTGGTTGCCCAAGCTCGAGCAGATGCTGCAGCAGGACGGCGAGATCCTGGTCATCGTCGGCACGCTGCACCTGCTGGGCGAGGATGGCGTGGTCGAGAAACTGGCGGCCAAGGGTTACGAGGTCGAGCGCATCTGCAGCGCCTGCGCGCCGCCGCCGGCGATCGAGATCGGCGACGGCACCGCACCGGTGCCCGAGGAGCGCACGCCTGCAACGCCGCCAGTGACGGCGCCTCAGGACGAGGTGCCCATGCCGCCGGCCGATGCAGACGACGTACCGCCGCCGCAGCCCGAGCTGCCCGCGCGCGACTCCGCCACGCCAACACGTTGAACCTGGCGGCCGCAGGCCGCCGCAAGCATCGCGCCCCGGCCTCAGGTCGCGACGGCCATCGTGATCGGCCTCAGGCCGCCTCGACCATGACGATGCAGTCGACCGGGCAGGCCGGGACGCACAGCGCGCAACCGGTGCACAGCGGCTCGACCACCGTGTGCATCAGCTTGGACGCGCCGACGATCGCATCGACCGGGCAGGCCTGGATGCACTTGGTGCAGCCGATGCAGTCGGCCTCGATCACCAGCGCGACCGGCGGGCGCGGATGGTGCGGGCCGCGGCTGCGATCGAAGGGTTGCGCCGGCACGCCGAGCAGGGTCGCCAACGTCCGTGCGCCGGCATCGCCGCCTGGCGGGCACCGGTCGATGTCGGCCTCGCCGCGCGCCATCGCCTCGGCGTAGGGGCGGCAACCGTCGAAACCGCACTGGCCGCATTGGGTCTGCGGCAGCAGGCGATCGAGGCGTTCGACGAGATCGGGAGCGGGGGACATGCGGCAGGGTGAAGGCGGGCGGCGCACAGGGTAGCGCGCTGCGCCCGCATGCGCTGCGCTGTGTCGGCGATGGCGGCCCCTGCAACACGCCCGCCGGCCGTTCCTGACTGCGCGGTCTAGTTCGAATGTATGACCGCGCCGGGCGACACGGTCTGGCAGGCTCGACCCATGCCGACCGATACCACGCCTCCGATCGCGCCCGACGCGACGCTCCGCACCCCCGTCCGCCCCCGCAAGCCGCTGTGGCACCACCTCTACTTCTGGGTCCTGCTGGGGATCGCGGCCGGCATCGTCATCGGCCTGGCCGCGCCGCAGGTCGGTGCACAGATGAAATGGCTGGCCGACCTGTTCATCAAGCTGGTCAAGGTCGTCATCGCACCGACGATCTTCGCCACCGTCGCCGTCGGCATCGCCGGCCTGGGCAATCTCGCCAAGGCCGGCGGCCTGGCGCTCAAGACCGTGGTCTATTTCAACGTCACCACGGTGTTTGCGCTGGGCATCGGCCTGGTCGTCGTCAACCTGCTCGGACCGGGCCGCAACCTTGGGCTGGACATCGAGACCTTCGATGCCTCGGCCGCGCAGGGCACGCTCGCCAGCGCAGGGGCTGCGGCCGGTGATGGCATCACCGGGTTCCTGCTGCATCTGGTGCCCAGTTCGTTCTTCGCGGCCTTCGTCGAGGGCCAGCTGATCCAGGTCCTGGTGATGGCGATCCTGGTCGCCTGTGCGATCACGATGCTCGGTGAGCGCGGCAAGCCGGCGGTCGCCGCACTCGACACGATCGCCCAGGTGATGTTCGGCGTGATCAAGATCGTGATGTGGTTTGCGCCGCTGGGCGCGATGGGCGGCATGGCGTTCACGATCGGCGAGTATGGCGGTGCGATTCTCGGCTCGCTCGGCTACTTCATGCTCAGCTTCTGGCTGACCTGTCTGCTGTTCCTGTTGCTGGTGCTCGGGCCGATCTGCTGGTGGTCGGGCTTCAGCGTGTTCAAGTACATCCGCATGATCCGCGACGAACTGCTGATCGTGCTCGGGACCTCGTCGTCGGAAACCGTGCTGCCGCGCATGCTGGCCAAGCTCGAAGCGGCCGGTGTGCCCAAGTCGGTGGTCGGCCTGACGATTCCCACCGGGTACTCGTTCAACCTCGACGGCACCGCGATCTACATGGCGATGGGCGCGATCTTCATCGCGCAGGCGTTCGGGATCGAAGTGCCGATCGGCACGCAGATCGCGCTGCTGGTGTTCATGCTGATCTCCTCCAACGGCGCGGCAGGCGTATCGGGCGCCGGGCTGGTGACGCTGGCCGCCTCGCTGGCGGCGTTCGAAAGCGTGATCCCGCTGGCCGGCATCGCGCTGATCGTCGGCATCGACCGTTTCATGTCCGAGGGCCGCGCGCTGACCAACCTGACCGGCAACGGCATCGGCACCCTGGTGATCGCGCGCTGGACCGGTCAGCTCGACCGCGAGCGCCTGGCGACGGTGCTCGACAACCCACAACTGGTCGATCCCGATCGCGTGCTGGCCGAGCAGGCGGCGCGCGATGCGGGCCGGTCGGTCGGGACGGCGCCGGCGCGGCCGGCCTGACGCACGGATGCGAGCGGTTGCGCACGCAACCGTTGCGCAGTGCGAGCGCACCGGTTAGGGTCGATCCCATGTCGCGCTTGTCCGCTCGCAATACCAACCGCAACGCCCCGCGCACGAATAATCGTGCGCGGCCGAGGCGGGTGTGGGAGCGGGCGCGAGGATAAGGCAACACGCGCAACGCACCAGACACACAACCCGCATCGGCCGCGATGCGGGTTTTTTTGTGGCCCGCGCGCGGCTCCTCACCCCCAAGGAGCCTCACCATGTGTTCGATCTTCGGCATCTTCGGCCTGCAGCCCGGCGATGACATCGCCTCTCTGCGCCGGCAGGCGCTCGCCTGTTCGCAACGCCAGCGCCATCGCGGTCCCGACTGGAGCGGCGTGCACGCCGACGCGCGCGCGATCCTCGTGCACGAGCGCCTGGCGATCGTCGATCCGGCCGGCGGCGCCCAGCCGCTGCGCTCGGTCGATGGCGCACTGGTGCTGGCAGTCAACGGCGAGATCTACAACCACCAGGCGCTGCGGGCGGACCTGGGGACGCCCTATGCGTTCACGACCGCATCCGACTGCGAGGTGATCAACGCGCTGTATCGCGAGCACGCAGACGACCCCGCGGGCCCGACGACCTGGCTCGAACAGCTCAACGGCATCTTCGCGTTCGCGCTGTGGGACCGCACCTCCGGGCGCGCGATCATTGCCCGCGACCCGATCGGCGTGGTGCCGCTGTACTGGGGCCACGACCGCGAGGGCCGGCTGCGCGTGGCCTCGGAGATGAAGGCACTGGTCGACAGTTGCGCCGATGTCGCACAGTTCCCGCCCGGCCACTGGTACGACAGCGCGACCGGCACGCTGACGCGCTACTACGCGCGCCCTTGGCGCGAGCATGACGGGGTGGCCGGGCATGCGCCGTCGTTGCCGGCGCTGCGCGAGGCCTTCGAGGCCGCCGTGCACCGGCAGCTAATGACCGACGTGCCGTATGGCGTGCTGTTGTCGGGCGGGCTGGATTCCTCGCTGGTCGCCGCGGTCGCCGCGCGCTATGCGCGCCATCGCATCGAGGACGGCGACCGCAGCGAGGCCTGGTGGCCGCGGCTGCATTCGTTCGCGATCGGCTTGGCCGGCTCGCCGGACCTCGCCGCGGCGGCCGTCGCGGCCGAGGCGCTGGGCACCGTGCACCACGGCTTCGAGTACACGTTCGAGGAAGGGCTCGACGCGTTGCCGGACGTGATCCGGCACATCGAGACCTTCGACGTGACCACGATCCGCGCATCCACGCCGATGTTCCTGCTCGCGCGGCGGATCAAGGCCATGGGCGTGAAGATGGTGCTGTCGGGCGAGGGCTCTGACGAGATCTTCGGCGGCTACCTGTACTTCCACAAGGCGCCCGATGCGCGGCAGTTCCACGAAGAGCTGGTACGCAAGCTCGACGCCTTGCACGGCTACGACTGCCTGCGTGCGAACAAGGCGATGATGGCCTGGGGCGTCGAACCGCGCGTGCCGTTCCTCGACCGTGAGTTTCTCGACGTGGCGATGGACATCGACGCCGCATACAAGATGATCGATCGCGGCAGCGTGGGGTATCAGCGCATGGAGAAGGGGCTGCTGCGCGCCGCCTTCGACGGCGCATTGCCCGACGAGATCCTGTGGCGGCAGAAGGAGCAGTTCAGCGACGGCGTGGGCTACGGCTGGATCGACGGGCTCAAGGCGCACGCCGAGGCCCAGGTCAGCGACCGCGAACTGGCGGCCGCGGCGAGTCGCTTCCCGCACGCGCCGCCGCAGACCAAGGAGGCGTATCTGTATCGCAGCCTGTTCGAACAGGCGTTCCCGACGCCTGCCGCAGCGGCGACCGTGCCGGGCGGCAAGTCGATCGCGTGTTCGTCGCCCGCGGCGATCGCCTGGGACGCCGCGTTCGCGACTGCGGCCGACCCCTCGGGCCGCGCAGTCGCCGGCGTCCACCACGCTGCAGTGGCCTGAGGCCACGTCACCATCACTGCATGGATCGCCTTCCCCGCAACGCGGGGGAGGTCGGTCCGCATCGCGGACCGGGTGGGGGCCGGGCCGCGCAGGCCATGGCTACAGCCGGCCGGCCATCCGTGCGAGCGTGGTGTCGCGCCACAGCAGATGGTGCAGCGCGACCATCAGCACATGGCCGACCACCAGCGCGAGCAGCGTCCAGGCGAGCACGCCGTGCGTCAGGTTCGCCGGCGCCATCAACGCCGCCTGCTTCACGCCGGTGGCCGGGAACAGCGGCACGCCCCAGGGCGCGAAGCCCTTGCCCGAACCATACTCGCGCAGCAACGCCACGGTCGGCACCCAGGCCATCAGCGCGTACAGCGCCGCATGCCCGGCCAGCGCCGCGCGGCCGACCCAGGTCGGCGGGTGCGGTGGCCGGCGCCGCCATTGCGACAGCCCCCAGACGCCGCGCGCGAGGATCAGCAGCATCAGCAGCGTGCCGACCGGCTTGTGGGTACCGACCAGGAACGCGGTCAGGGCATGGCGCCCGAGCGCCAGCTTCACGCCCATGCCGAGGAACTGCCACGCAAACAGCGCAGCCATGCCCCAGTGCAGCAGGCGGGTGACCAGGCCATAGCGGGCGGGGGAATCGAGCCAACGGGACGACATCGGGAGCGGGATCCGCAGCAGGCGCGGGTGCGCCGGGGGCCCAGTTCAGCTGGCAGCCCGCGTGCTGTCAATCGCCTCGACGCAATGCAGCGTCAAGGGTCCTTGCGCACCATTGCCCCCCGTACGGGACCGGGACCGCAGCACGCCTTAAACTGGCGCCCGATTTCCACGACAACCGGGCAGCACAGTGATCATCCATCCCAAGGTCCGCGGCTTCATCTGCACCACCACGCACCCCACCGGATGCGCCAACAACGTGCGCGACCAGATCGAGGCGACGCAGGCGCGCGGCGTGCGCGACGACGGCCCGAAGAAGGTGCTGGTGATCGGTGCATCGAGCGGCTACGGACTGGCGGCGCGCATCAGCGCGGCCTTCGGCTTCGGCGCCGACACGCTGGGCGTATTCTTCGAGAAGCCCGGCACCGAGAAGAAGCCCGGCACCGCCGGCTGGTACAACGCCGCGGCGTTCGACAAGGCCGCCAAGCAGGCCGGTCTCTATAGCCGCTCGATCAACGGCGACGCGTTCTCCGACGCCGCGCGCGAACAGGCGATCGCGCTGATCCGCGACGAGATGGGCGGGCAGGTGGACCTGGTGGTCTATTCGCTGGCCTCGCCGGTGCGCAAGCTGCCCGACACCGGCGAGCTCAAGCGCTCGGCGCTCAAGCCGATCGGCGAGGCCTACACCTCGACCGCGATCGACACCAACAAGGACCAGGTGATCCAGGCGACCGTCGAACCGGCGACCGAGCAGGAGATCGAGGACACCGTGACCGTCATGGGCGGTCAGGACTGGCAGCTGTGGATCGACGCGCTGCGCGATGCCGGGGTGCTCGCCGATGGCGCGAAGACGGTCGCCTTCAGCTACATCGGCACCGAGATCACCTGGCCGATCTACTGGCACGGTGCGCTGGGCCGGGCCAAGGCCGACCTCGATGCGACCGCGCGCCGGCTCGATGCGCAGCTCAAGCGCACCGGCGGCAGCGCCAACGTCGCCGTGCTCAAGTCGGTGGTCACCCAGGCCAGTGCTGCGATCCCGGTGCTGCCGCTGTACATCGCGATCGTCTTCAAGGTCATGAAGGAGCTCGGCCTGCACGAGGGCACGCTCGACCAGCTCGACCGTCTGTTCCGCGAGCGCATGTACCGCGCCGACGGCGCGCCGGCCGAGCTCGACGATGAACACCGTCTGCGTCTGGACGACTGGGAACTGCGCGACGACGTGCAGGCGCAGTGCAAGGCGTTGTGGCCGCAGGTCACGACCGAGAACCTGACCGCGCTGACCGATTACGCGGGCTACAAGCACGAGTTCCTGAAGCTGTTCGGCTTCGAGCGCGACGACGTCGACTACGACGCGGACGTCGATCCGGTGGTCGATTTCGACGTGATCGAACTGCGCGACTGAGCGCGCGCGACCGCGGCGCGTGCCCGGCGCCGGCACTGGCCGGCACCGGGCATGTCCGCACTCAGCCGCAGCAGTAGCACTGCAGCGGCTGGCCGGGGCCGCCGGGCCCGAGCTGCCCGCCGAACGGCGCGCATTCCTGGGCGCAGGCCCACGCGCTGCACGAGGCCTCGCGGTCCTCGCCGTCGTCGGCCATCGCCTGCATCGCACCGAAGCCCATGCAGCCCACGAACAGGGCGGCAGCCGCAGCGTTGCGCATCGTCTTCCAGTACCGTGTCATCTCATCGCTCCTCGACAGTGGCCAGGGCCGGCGACGCATCCGTGCGTTGCAGCGCGGCCAGAAGGTCCTGCATCCGCTCCTTGGTATCGAAGGTGCCCACGCGCGCGTAGCGCAGCCGGCCGTCGCGATCGAGCGCCAGCAGCGCCGGCACGTTGCGCGCGCGAAACAGCATCACGTGGCGCCGGTCGGTCAGTGTGGTCACCGCAAACGGCAGGCGATGGGCATCCGCATAGGCGCGGGCCTGCGCCGGCGTGCAATGGCACACGCCCAGCACCTCGACGTCCGGTCCATGCGCCTGGGCGATGCGCCGCGCGGCTTCGGCCACGCGCGGCAGCGAGCGTCGCGAGTACGGGCAGGTCGGGGTGAAGAAGTACAGCACCTGGAACGTGCCGGAGGGCGCGCCGAGCACGTGCGCGGCGCCGTCGAGCGTGGTCGCCTCGACCTGCGGCACGTACATGCCCAGATAAGGTTCGGTGGTGCGCGTCACGAACCAGCGCCGTTCCTCGCGCAGTTCTCGGTTCTGCCAGGCAAGCACCGCCACCAGCGCGCAGGCGCCCAGCAAGCCCAACCAGATCCATGGCATGCGACGTGGCATGCGACCGCCTCCTGCGTTCGATCGTGCCTAGACCCTGCGCACGCAGCGGCTCGGGGTCAATCGGTGGCTGCGCGATTGACCATCGAAATGGCCGAATTGCACAGGCAGTCACAGTTCCGATGCAATGGCATTGGCGGCCTTGTGACACGGGTGCGGCAGTGCGTCACGGACCTGGCGCTTCGCCACGGCGGGGGGGCGTGCGTTCCAGGTGATGATGGCTGGCATGGCGAAGCGCCGGGTCGATGGGGCCGGTGGGGGCGCCTGCTCGCCCATCGGCGAGGCGTGCTTGGACCCTGTGCGTCGACGATGGCGCGTCGGCACGGCGTGGGGATCGGGCGGATGCGATGTCGCGGGGCGCTGGATCCGATGCGATCGCCCGCGTCGGCCCGAGTGGCTTGCCCGGCGTGTCGGGCGGCCCCATTTCGGGACCATGGATCTGTTCCCGACCGCCGCGCCGCGGACCCTCGTCGACGACGACGAGGGCGGTATCCGCTACTGGGCCGATGCGGTCGATCCGGCAACTGCGGCGGCGTGGTTCGAGGCGCTGCGCGACGGGGCGCACTGGGAGGCCCAGCATCGGCCGATGTACGACCGCGTGGTCGCGGTCCCGCGGCTGCTGGCGTCCTATCGGCTCGATGCGCTGCCGCCTGGCTTGCCGCTGGCTGAGATGTGCGGCGTCGTGCAGCGGTTGGTGCCTGCGCCGTACACCGCGGTCGGGCTCAATCTCTACCGCGACGGCCGCGACAGCGTGGCCATGCACCACGACAAGTTGCACACGCTGGTGCCGGGCCAGCCGATCGCGTTGCTGTCGCTGGGCGGTGCGCGGCGGATGTCGATCCGCGCGAAGGCCGGGGGTGGCAAGGCGATCGCGATCGAACTCGCGCCCGGCAGCGTGCTGGCGATGAGCCATGCCTCGCAGCTGACCCACGAGCACGGGATCGCGAAGACCACGCGTCCGGTCGGACCACGGATCAGTGCAGTCTTCCGTGCGCGCCCGGCCGAGAAGATGGCGGCCGGGCTTTACGGCACCCATTGGCAGGGGGCGCTGGACCGCTAGTCGCGGCGCGCCGCGTCGGGTGGCGCCGCGCGGTGTGCGGGCTGCAACTGCAGCACGTGCGTGGCCGGGCCCGGCAGGAACGGTGAGGCGCGGCCCTGCACCCAGTCGTCATGGCCGGCGCCCCAGAACGGCGACAGGGGATGGCCGCTCTGGCCGCCGGGCATGTGCGCGATGCCGTCGGCTTCATGCCCGGGCGCGACCACCATGCGCTGCGAAGCACCGAACGCCGGCGCCTGCACGCGCGGCACGGTACCGTCGCCGGGCAGCGGCTGCGCCGGCATGCACAGCGCACGCCGGCCGATGAGCGGGATTGCGGCCGCGAGCGGATGACAGATCGCCGCGGTGTTGTGCTCGCCCCAGCTGCGCTGCGCCAGCGGCCCGTCGGCCTGCAGCGTGTCGCGGACCTCGCGCGCGGCGTCCTCCAGCAACGCAGTCCAGCCGTCGGCGATCGGCGCGCAGCGCCCCTGCTGAGTCTGCGGGGTGCAGGCGAAGCGGCGTGGCAGCAGGTGCTCGGGGCGCTGGCTCACCAGCGGCCAGACCACGCCTTCGAAGTTCGGCGGGTCCGGCCAGGCGATCGCGTCGCCTGCGGTTGCGCGTGCGGGTGCGAGCAGGCCGTCGGCGATGCGCGCATGCACCGCCAGCCGCCATGCGCGGACGATGCGGTAGGCGACCGAATCGACCGCGGCGCGGCCGCGCCAGTCACCGCTTGCGTCGGCAAGGGCGCGCAGCGCGGTGGCATCGGCACCGGCCGCGTCGGCTGCGCGGACGAGCAGGGCCTGCCACTGCGTCAGCAGCAGCGCGCGATCGTCGAGCTGGATCGCGAGCAGATCGCGCTCGCTGAAGCGGTTGCGGGCATCGAGTCCCTGACGGATCTGCCAGGCGCGGATGCCCAGGGCCGCACCGCCATCGCCGAGCCGGGCGAAGTCCGCGCCATCGACGACGCGGCTGTTCGCGGTCCACAGCCGCGTCGCGTCGGGCGTGCGCACGATCGGTGAGGTGTCGGTGGCGATCGGCCATGGTGCGCAGACGTTGCCGGCATCGCCCGACGCGCCGGCCCCGGGTGGATGCGAAACTGTGCGGCCATTGCAGCCGGGCGCACGCACCGGGACCGGCCCGAGCAAACGCCAGGCGACCGCGCCGTGCAGGTCGCCGATCACCAGGTTCTGGGTCGGGGTCGCGGTGCGGTCGGCGATCGCGAGTGCGTCGTCGAGGTCGCGGGCGTGGGCGAAGTCCGCCAGGCCGAAGTTCAGCGCGCCGGGCAGGTGCGCCGTCCAGCGCAGCGCCAGCGCGCTGCCATCAGCTTCGCGATGGACGACCGGTCCCCAGTCGCTGTCGTCCACGGTCAGCACCTCCGCCGCGCGACCGGCGATGGCGATGGGTTCGGCATGGCGCCGCAGCGGCGTGCAGCCGGACGCCGGCGGGACGGATGCGTCGCAGGGCACGATGCGTTGCCAGTCCAGCGTGTCGACGTAGCTGTTGGTGAAGCCCCAGGCGATGTGTCCGTTGCTGCCGACGATGACCGCGGGCAGGCCCGGCAGCGTGAAACCGGTGATATCGACGCGGCCGCCCGGCGCGCGGGCATCGGGATAGCGCAACCGCGCACGGAACCACAGGTTGGGCGCGCGCAGCCCCAGATGCATGTCGTCGGCGACCAGTGCGCGGCCGTCGGCGGTCAGTGCACCGCCGACCGCGAAGTTGTTGCTCCCTACGGCAAGATCGGCCGCCGCAGGCGGCCCGCCGTCGTCTCTCCCCCGCACCGCGGGGGAGAGGGGAACCGCTTGCGACGCGAGCGGTGGAGTGGGGGCCTGCGCGGACATCACCGCGGATCGCGCGCCGGCGCTGCCCCCGTCCGTCACGTCCAAGCGGCGCAGATCCACCGCGTCGGCGTCCGGCAAGAGCGCATCGCCGCGCGCTGCGCCCTCCAGTGGAGCATCCCAGCGGCTGCCGTCGTAGGCCACCAGTGCAAGCAACGCGGGTGGCAGGTGCGGGCGCAGCCGATGCATCGCCAGTTCGCGTGCGTTGCTGGCATCCTGCAGGTCGAAGTACATCGAGAAGCCGACCAGCGCCGAGTCGGCCGGCGTCCAGGGCGCCGGCTGCTGACGCAGCAGCAGGTACGGCCAGGGCCGGGCCCGCAGTGCGGCCAGCCCGGCGTTCGCGCCTTGCGTGTAGGCGCGCAGGTGCCGCATGCGCTCTCCGGCGATCTCGGCCAAGGCAGCGTCGACGCGGGCGCGCATGCGGTGCAGGCGATGGCGACGATCGGTGTCGAGCGCGCGCTCGCCGAACAGCGCCGAGAGTTCGCCTGCGGGCAGGCGCCGCATCAGATCCATCTCGAAGTAGCGCTCCTGGGCATGTACCCAGCCCAGCGCGCGCATCGCATCCGCCTCGCTGTCGGCGGTGATCGTCACCGTCCCCAAGGCGTCGCGCTGGATCGTCGCCTGCGCCTCGAGCCCGGGCAGCGTCCGTGTGCCCGCCAGGTCCGGCAGGCTGCCACGCAGTTGCCACCACAGCATCGTGGCGATCGCCAGTGCAGCGACTGCCAGGGCGAGCAGCGCCCGCAGGCTCCAAGTGCGCCACCGGTTGCGCATTGCCGAGCTCCCCTGTCGCGGCCGCCTGCCGCGGTCCGATTGTTTCAGGTTCCGCGCGATGGTGCGGGCGTGCCGCGGCGCTCAGCCCGCGGCGATGGGCGCGTTGTATGCGTGCTCGGCCAGACCCGACACCACGCCCAGCGACGGGTCGCCGCGGACGACCCGGGCCTGCGGGAACCGCGCCCGCGCGGCAGCCTGCACGTAGGGCGCACCGGACATGCCGCCGGTCAGGAACAGCGTGTCGGGCGGCTGCGGCAGGTCGGCGCGGACCTCGTCGAGCAGTCCGCCGATCTGGTCGAGGAAGCGCGCGGCGGCGGCCTCGAGATCGGCGCGCTCGGCGTCCACGCGCAGGCCCGGCTCGATGAAGTCGAGCGGCTGCACCGCCGTGGCGACGTCGCTGAGCCGGACCTTCATGGCCTCGATGCCGCGGTAGAGCCGGGTGGTGCCGCCCTCGTCCTGCAGCGCCTGCAGGCGCGCGCCGTACGGCGCCACGACGTCGCGGTAGTCGTGGCGGTGGAACTCGCGCTGGCGCGGCAGGTCCTGCACGGTCGCGGCCTCGACGAAGTGGTGCACCGGCGTACGCGTGACGCCCTTGCCGAACAGCGGCATCGCGCGGGCCAGGCTCAGCGCGATGTCGACGTCGGTGCCGCCATTGGCGATGCCCCAGGCGCGGTGCACCTGCGGCGCATCGTGGCCGCCGATGCTCGCCAGCGCGATGTCGGTGGTGCCGCCGCCGATGTCGACGACCAGGGTGGTCTGGCGCTGTGGGCTGATCGCGTGGTGATGCAATGCAGCGGCCGCCGGTTCTTCGAGAAAGTGCACGGTGTCGAAACCGGCGATGCCCGCGGCCTCGCGCAGGATCGCCAGCGCCTGCTCGCCGCCGGCCTCACCCATCGAGCTGCGGAAGCGCACCGGCCGGCCCAGTGTCGCCTCGCGCACGACGGTGCCCAACTGGCGGCTCGCGGTGAGCCGGATGTGCTCGAGGATGTGTGCGGCGATGCCGGCGATGGTGGCGCGGGCGCGCGGATGCAGATTGAAACCGAGCATTGACTTGGGCGACTGCACCAGGTTGCCAGTGCCGTCCTCGAGGTAGCGTTCGATCGCCTCCTCGCCGAACACCGCGTCCTGCAGATCGGCGACCGAGGTCTCGGCCTCGCGCATCTGCTGTTCCATCCATTGCCTGCGCACGATGCGCACCGCGTCGCCGCGCAGCTGTGCCTCGCTGCGTGCCGCGGTGCCGGCGCGGGTCTGCGCGGCCTTGAGGTCGCGCACGATCTCGGCGACCTGCGCCTCCATCGCGTCGGTCAGTGCGAAGTCGGCCACGTCGGGCACGGCGCGCGGGAAATACACCGCGGTGCGGAACTGCGCCTGCCCGCCGAAGCGGATGTGTTCGAGGCGGTCGCCGATGCGCGCGGCGGCGGCCGAGTAGCTGGTGCCGAAGTCGATACCGATCTTCATCTGCGCAGGTCGGGAGGCGGAGGGGCGGGCGAGTCTACGTGGCTGGCCCTGAGAATGCGAAATGCATGCATTTGCATCCGATCATCGTCGCGGCCGACTGGGCATACTGCGCCCATTCCCGGACCTGCGAGCCCCCCGATGAAAGGCCATCCCGAAGTCGTCGACTACCTGAAGTTCCTGCTGCGCGGCGAGCTCGCCGCACGCGACCAGTACTTCATCCATTCGCGCCGCTACGAGGATCTGGGGCTGCACCAGCTCTATGCGCGGATCAACCACGAGATGGAGGAGGAGACCCAGCACGCCGATGCGCTGCTGCGCCGCATCCTGTTCCTGGAGGGCGATCCGGACATGCGCCCCGAGGCGTTCGAGCCCGGTCGTACGGTCGAGGAGATGCTGCGCAAGGACCTCGCGCTCGAGTACGCGGTGCGCGACCACTTGGCCCAGGGCATCGCGCTGTGCGAGCGCCATGGCGACTTCGTCAGCCGCCAGGTGCTGGTGACCCAGCTTTCGGACACCGAGGAAGACCACACCTACTGGCTGGAGAAGCAGCTGCGCCTGATCGAGATGATCGGCCTGCAGAACTACCAGCAAAGCCGCATGGGCGAGGCGGAAGGCACGCACGCCGGCGTGGGCTGAAAGCGCCACGCATGCGCGCGCTGCGCGGCGCGTCAGTCGCGTCGCGCGACCTGCCAGACCGCGGTCGACAGCGCGGTCGTGCCGAAGTCCGGCTCGCTGGCGAGGATGTCGCGGTGCTCGACCAGGTTCACATGCCAATCGGCATCGAGCAGCGCATGCACCTCGTCGGCGTCCACCGAGAACGGCGGCCCGGCCTTTTCGTGCTGCGGATACACCAACGTGACCAGCAGTCCACGGCAACCGGCCGGTAGCCGGCGCCACGCGGTCGCGGCGTAGGTCGCGCGCAGGTCCGGCGGCAGCGCGATCATCGCGGCCCGGTCGTAGACCGCCGCGCAGTCGGCCAGCACGCTCGCATCGAGCGCAAAGGCATCGCCGACGATCAGCTCGAACGGGCCGGCGGTGTAGTGCCGGCCAGCCGCGGTGTCGTGGATCTGCGGCGTCAGCCCACGCCCGTCGAAGAACGCCTGGACAGCCAGCTCCGACAGCTCGACTCCGAGCACGCGATGGCCCTGTTCGGCCAGCCACACCATGTCCAGCGACTTGCCGCACAGTGGCACGAAGACGCGGGCGCCGGCCGGCAGGCGCAGGGTCGGCCAGTGCGCGACCAGCAGCGGCAGCGGCGCGTCACGGTGGAAACCGATGCGCTGCGTGCGCCAGCGCTCATGCCAGAACTCGGGATGCATGGCGGTCTTCCGAAAAAAATCGATGGTGGGTGACGGCGCAGGCCGTCACTCCACCGACAGGCCCTCGACCTTCTGCCAGCCGCGCGGCAGCAGGCCGCCGCGGCTGGCGCGCGCGCCGATGTAGGCGTCGAGGTCCTTGAACGCCAGGGTCATCGTGCGCGCGCCCGACTGCACCAGCAGCGCGCCGCCCGGCGACACCACGGCCAGCGCGACGACCTGCTCGGTCCCACGCTTGGCCTTGGGAATCTCGATGATCTTGTTGCCTTTGCCCTTGTCGAGTTCCGGCAGTTCGGCGACCGGGAACGCGAGCAGGTGACCGGCGCTGGTGACCACCACCAGCCGGTCGGCCTGGGCGTCGCGGACCGCCGCCGGCTGCAGCACGGCCGCGCCCGGCGAGAGCGAGAGCATCGCCTTGCCGGCCTTGTTGCGGCCGGTGAGGTTCTCGAACCGGGTCACGAAGCCGTAACCGTGCGAGGACGCAACGACGAAGCGACTGTCGTTGTCGCCAGTGGCGATCGTCTGGAACGCGGCGCCCGCGGCCGGCGAGAAGCGGCCGGTCAACGGCTCGCCGTTGCCGCGCGCCGACGGCAGCGAGTGGGCGATCGTCGAATAGCTGCGGCCGTTGGAGTCGAGGAAGGCGACCTGCTGCGTGCTGCGTCCACGTGCAAATGCCAGCAGGCGGTCGCCCTCGCGGTACGACAGCCCGGCCGGGTCGACATCATGCCCCTTGGCCGCGCGCACCCAGCCCTTCTCGCTGACGACGATCGTCACCGGCTCGCTGGGCACCAGGTCGGTCTCGGCCAGTGCCTGCGCGCTGCCGCGCACGACCAGCGGCGAGCGGCGGGCGTCGCCGAACTTCTTGGCGTCGGCCAGCAACTCGTCCTTGATCAGCTTGCGCAGCTTGGCCTTGCTGTCGAGCGTGGCGATCAGGCGATCGCGTTCGGCCTCCAGCTCCGCCTGCTCGCTGCGGATCTTCATTTCTTCCAGCCGCGCCAACTGGCGCAGACGGGTCTCGAGGATGTAGTCGACCTGCTCGTCGCTGAGCCTGAAGCGCGCCTGCAGCACCGGGCGCGGCTCTTCCTCCGTGCGGATGATGCGGATCACCTCGTCGAGGTTCAGGAACGCGATCAGCAGCCCGTCGAGCAGGTGCAGGCGGCGCTCGACCTTCTCCAGCCGATGGGTCAGCCGGCGGGTGACGGTGTCGGTGCGGAACTGCAGCCATTCGCTCAGCAGCGTCTTGAGATTCTTGACCTGCGGCTTGCCGTCCAGACCGATGACGTTGAGGTTGACCCGGTAGCTCTTCTCCAGGTCCGTGGTCGCGAACAGGTGGCCCATCAGCTGCTCGGCATCGACCCGGTTCGACCGCGGCACCAGCACCACGCGCACCGGGTTGGCGTGGTCGGACTCGTCGCGGATGTCCTCCAGCCACGGCAGCTTCTTGGCGCGCATCTGCGCAGCGATCTGCTCGATCACCTTCGACGGCGAGACCTGGTAGGGCAGGGCGGTGATGACGATGTTCGCGTGTTCCTTCTCGAACGTCGCGCGGGCACGCACGCTGCCGTGGCCGGTCTCGTACATCTGCAGCAGATCGGACGCCGGGGTGATGATTTCGGCGCTGGTCGGGTAGTCGGGCCCGCGCACGTGCTCGCACAGATCGCGCACGCTGGCGTCGGGATCGTCGATCAGGCGCACGCAGGCGCTGACGATCTCGCCCAGGTTGTGCGGCGGCACGTCGGTGGCCATGCCGACCGCGATGCCGGTGGTGCCGTTGAGCAGCAGGTGCGGCAGCCGCGCGGGCAGCCACGAGGGCTCCTCGAGCGTGCCGTCGAAATTGTCGGTCCAGTCGACCGTGCCGTGGCCGAGCTCGGAGAGCAGCATCTCGGCGATCGGGGTCAGCTTGGACTCGGTGTAGCGCATCGCCGCGAACGACTTGGGATCGTCGCTGGAGCCGAAGTTGCCCTGGCCGTCGATCAGCGGATAGCGGTACGAGAACGGCTGCGCCATCAGCACCAGCGCCTCGTAGCAGGCGCTGTCGCCATGCGGGTGGTACTTGCCGATCACATCGCCGACCGTGCGCGCGGACTTCTTGGGCTTGGCGGACGCACCCAGGCCCAGCTCGCTCATCGCGTAGACGATGCGGCGCTGCACCGGCTTGAGGCCATCGCCGATGAACGGCAGCGCACGGTCGAGCACCACGTACATCGAGTAATCGAGGTAGGCGCGCTCGGCGAACTCGCGCAGCGGCAGCTGCTCGAAGCCATGGAAGGCGGGGCGGACGGACTCGGTCATCGGGACTGCGGCTGCGGGGGAGCCGGCGATTCTAGCGGGTGCCGGTCGCAGGGGACGAGCCGCCCCCCTGGCTGGGCCGAACGGGGGGCGAATACAGGAATTGCGCCCGGTCGCGCTATGATGCGGTCCCATGGATACCAAGCTGCGCGCGCGCGGAGTCTCCGACCCCGCCTCCTCTGGCGCCCGCCATCCGCTGTCGGGCTCGCCCCGACGCGCCTCCCACTCGGGCTGCGAAGCCTGCCTGAGCCGGCATCTGGCGGTCTGCGCCGCGCTGCCGGCCTCCGAGACCCATGCCCTGGAGGCCGCGGCCGGCGAGGTCGTGCTGCCGGCCGGCGCCACGCTGGTCCACGAGGGCGGCCCGCGTCGGGACGTCTACACCGTGACCCGCGGCATGCTGCGCCGGGTGCGGCTGCTGCCCGACGGCCGCCGGCTGGTCGCCGGCTTCCTGATGGAAGGCGATTTCATCGGCTTCAGCAGCGCCGCGCACTACAAGCACACGATCGAGGCGATCACCGAGTGCGTGCTGTGCGTGTTCCCGATGCAGAACATGCGTCGGCTGTGCGAACGCTATCCCGAGCTCGAGGCCGGCATGCTCGCGCAGGCCTGCACCGAGCTCGACGCGACCCGCGCCAGTCTCATGCTGCTCGGCCGGTTGGGCCCGAGCGAACGGCTGGCGGGCTTCCTGGTCGACATGGCCGAGCGCCAGCAGCGCCGCGGCGGCCGCGTCGATCGTGTCGATCTGCCGATGACCCGTGCCGACATCGCCGACCACCTCGGACTGACGATCGAGACCGTCAGCCGCAGCTTCACCAAACTGCGTCAGGCCGGCGCGCTCGCCTTCGACGATCCACGTCGTATCGATCTGGTCGACCTGGCGACGCTGCGCGCCACCGCCGGGCTGTAACCGTCCGCAGGCGCCTCACAGGCGCTGCATGGCGATGGCCGCGTCGCGGCCGTGTGTTGGATTTTGACCGCGCTGGCAGCGCATGATGCCGGTCATGACGACCCCGCGTGATTCACGATGACCGACCGCTACACCGGCGTGCCGTACGGGCAGGACGCGGCATTGCGCAGCCACTTGAGCTTTCCGGTGGTGGGCATCGGCGCCTCTGCCGGCGGCCTGGTCGCGTTGCGTCGCCTGTTCGAGCAGGCGCCGGCGACCGGCGGCATGGCCTACGTGGTCATCCTGCATCTATCGCCGCGGCACGAGAGCCAGGCCGATCAGGTGCTGCAGCGTTGCACGCGGATGCCGGTGATCCAGGTCAACACGCCGACCCCGATCGAGCCCAACCACGTCTATGTGATCTCGCCGGCCAAGTCGCTGACGATGAACGACGGCTACCTGCGGGTGAGCGACGTCGACCGGCCGCCCGGGCGGCATATCGCGATCGACCGGTTCTTCCGCACCCTGGCCGATGCGCACATGGATCGGGCGATCGGCATCGTGCTCTCGGGCACCGGCAGCGACGGTACCGTTGGCCTGGCCCGTCTCAAGGAGCAGGGCGGGGTGGCGATCGCGCAACTTCCCGAGGACGCCGAGTACGAGGACATGCCGCGCAGCGCGATCGCCAGCGGCCGGGTGGATTTCGTGCTGCCGGCGGTCGAGATCCCGGGCAAGCTCGTGGAGCTGTGGCGCAATGCCAGCCGGATCCAATTGCCGCGGCCCGAGCCGCAGGCCGAGCACATCCTTCAGACGGCGCCGGCCACCGGCGAGGCCCCCGAGCGGGCGATCCGCGACATTCTGGAGATCCTGCACAGCCGTACCGGGCACGATTTCCGCCACTACAAGCGCGCCACCGTGCTGCGTCGGATCGAGCGGCGCATGCAAGTCAGCCTGCAGAGCGACCTGTCGGCCTATTGCGAGCACCTGCGCCGGGACATCGACGAGCCGCGGGCACTGCTCGACGACATGCTGATCGGCGTGACCAACTTCTTCCGCGATCGCGAGGCCTTCGAAGCGCTCGAGCGCGACGTGGTGCCCGGCCTGTTCGACGATCGCGAAAGCGGGCCACGGGTCTGGGTGCCCGGCTGTGCCACCGGCGAGGAGGCCTACTCGATCGCGATCCTGCTGGCCGACCATGCCGACAGCCTGGCATCGCCGCGGGGCTTCCAGGTCTTCGCCAGCGATATCGACGAACACGCGATCGCGACCGGCCGAACGGGTCTCTACCCCGAGGCGATCCTGACCGACGTGCCGCCGGCGCGGCTGCGGCAGTTCTTCTCCAAGGAACAGAACCGCTACCGGGTCAACAAGGCGATCCGCGACCGCGTGCTGTTCGCGCTGCACAACGCGCTGCGCGACCCGCCGTTCTCGCGCGTGGACCTGATCAGCTGCCGCAATCTGCTGATCTATCTCGATCGCGACATCCAGATGCGTCTGCTGGAGCTGTTCCACTTCGCGCTGCGTCCTGGCGGGCTGCTGTTTCTGGGCAGTTCCGAATCGGCCGACGCGGCGGCGCAGTACTTCGAGGTCGTGGACAAGCGCAATCGGATCTTCCGCGCGCGCGCCCAGGCCCGCGGCACGCGTCCGTTGGCGATGCCGCCCTCGCGGGTGGTCGAGGCCGGCCCGTTGCAGGAGGCGCCGCCACGGACCCGGCGCAAGGAATTCTCGTTCGCCGACGTGCACCAGCGTGTGCTCGAGGCCTATGCGCCGCCGAGCCTGATCGTCGATGCCGACTCCAACATCCTGCACATGTCGCCCGGTGCGGGCCGCTACCTGCGATTTGCCGGCGGCGAGCCCAGCAGCAACCTGATGGCGGTCATCGACCCGGCGCTGCGCCTGGACCTGCGCACGACCTTCTACCAGGCCCTGCACAGCAACGGCCGGGCCGAGACCATGGTGCGGCTCGACGCGGGCGAGACAGGCGATGCGCCGGCGCGGCAGCTGTGTCTGTCCGCGCAACCGTTCCGCGACCAGACCGCCGGTGCGGATTTCCTGCTGGTCATGTTCGACGAACGCGATGCGGCCCAGGCACCGCCGCCCGCGGACGATCGCCGGGCCGACGACGGTGGGGCCTTGCTGCACCTGGAGCAGGAACTGCAGCGCACCCGCGACCGGCTGCAGGCCACGATCGAGCAGTCCGAGGCCTCGAACGAGGAGCTCAAGGCCTCCAACGAGGAACTGCAGTCGATCAACGAAGAACTGCGCTCGGCGACCGAGGAACTGGAGACCAGCAAGGAGGAGCTGCAGTCGGTCAACGAGGAACTGATCACCGTCAACCACGAGCTGAAATCGAAGGTCGAGGAAACGGCGAAGATCAACGACGACCTGCAAAATTTCATCAGCTCCACCGATATCGCCACCGTGTTCGTCGATGCCGGGCTGCGCATCAAGCGCTACACGCCCAAGGCCGAGCTGATCTTCAACATCATTCCCGGCGATGTCGGCCGCTGCCTGCTCGACATCACCCACCGGCTGGAGTACCCGGAGCTGGCCGATGACGCCGGCAATGCGTTCGAGACCCTGCAACTGATCGAGCGCGAGATCCGCAGCACCGACGGCAAGTGGTACGTCGCGCGCGTGGTGCCCTACCGCACCGCCGAGAACCGGATCGATGGCGCGGTGCTGACCTTCGTCGACACCACCAGCCTGCGCCCGGCCGGCGAACGGCGCGGCCAGGCCGACGCCAGCGTCCTGGCCCCGACCGATGTCGCGGTGCTGGTCGCCGATGGCCAGCGACAGGTGATCTCCGCCAGCGGTGGCGTCGTCGATCTGCTGGGTTACGGCGAGCGCGAATTGCTGGGCATGCGGGTCGATGCGCTCTACGGCGAGGAGGAACGCGACAGCGGACAACCGGAGCACGACTTTGCCCAGGCTGGCGCCGGCATGGCGGTCGAGGGCTTGCGCTGGTACCGCAATCGCCGCGGCGACCGCACCCAATGCCGGGTCGCGCTCTCGGCGATCCGCGCGCAGGATGAGGTCGTCGCTTATGTATTGCTGCTCGGCGCCAGGCGCAAGGGCGGCGCGCCATCGTGGGCGGGGCGCTACGAGGCCGAGGCCTCGGTCACCTTGCGCGACGAGTTCCTGGCGGTGATGTCGCACGAGCTGAAGAATCCGCTGAACCTGATCAGCGTCAACACCGAGCTGATGGCCCGGCTGCCGGGCGTGCGCGAGTCGTCGAGCGCGATCGCCTCGATCGAAACCGTGCGACGTGCCATCCGCAGCCAGACCAAGATCATCGACGACCTGCTCGACATGTCGCGCATCCGCACTGGCAAGCTCGCGCTCAAGCCCGAGCCGGTCGACGTGGGCATGGTCGTCACCGAGCTGGTGGAGGTCGCGCGGCTCGATTCGGCGTCGGTGGGCATCGAGTTCCGGATGCAGATCCCCGACGCACCGATCATGGTGCGCGGCGATGCATCGCGGATCGAGCAGATCGTCTGGAACCTGCTCAGCAACGCGATCAAGTTCACCCCGCAGGGCGGGCAGATCTCGCTGGTAGTCGGAGTCGAGGAAAACTACGTGCGCCTGTGCGTGCAAGACACCGGGCAGGGCATCGATGCGCAGTCGCTGCCGCGGATCTTCGACCTGTTCGGGCAGGGGACCGGTCGCGCGGTCGGTCGGCGCGGTGGCCTGGGCATCGGGCTGTCGCTGGTGCGCCAACTCGTGGACCTGCACGGCGGCCGGATCGAAGCCCATTCCGACGGCCCCGGGCGGGGCGCCACGTTCACCTTGTGGCTGCCGCGTTTCACCTATCCGCTGTTCGGGCCGGGCGAGTCGGATGGTCGACACGATGCGATGCGCTGGGACGGACTGCGGCTCCTGGTCGTCGACGACGATGTCGGCACGGCCGACGGATTGGCGCAGTTGCTGGAACTGCAGGGCGCCTCGGTCGTGGTCTGCCACGATGCGGCCCAGGCGCTTGAACGGCTGGGAGCGCAGGCCTTCGATGTCGTGCTGTCGGACATCGGCATGGACGGCATGGACGGCTATGCCTTCGCCCGCAAGGCGCGCGCGCTGGCCGGTGCCGACCGGCTCGCGCTGGTGGCGCTGAGCGGCTATGCCCGGCCCAGCGACATCCAGGAGGCGAGTGCCTCGGGCTTTGATGCGCACCTGAGCAAGCCGCTGTCGATGGATGCACTGGCGGCGGCGATGCGCGACGTGCTGGCCAAGCGCCAACCGCAGGCCTGAACCTGCGCAGCAATTGCAGCCTGCGGCGGCGTCGGCGGCGCGCGTGTCACCTGCGCTCGCGCCGCCTGCCCGACGATGGCGGCTCCTGCCGACGGAGGTCCATCATGGGCCGTGACGAATCCAATGATGGCCGGCGCGGGCCGCTGGAACGCGACCGCGCGCCGGACGGGCCGCGCGCGCCCGGCGAGTCGCCCGCCAAGCGCGACCAGGACGACCACAACGATCCGGCGGTGCAGCCCGGTGCGGTCGACGGCGCCCCGCCGCGGGGCGATGCGGGCGCTGCACGCGGCCTGCGCAAGCCCACGCGCGACGCCGGCTGAGCCGTCGCGCCGGCCTGGCACGGCCGCGAGTGCTACGACGACGCGTCTGATTCGTCTTCGATCGGCGCGCGTACCAGGGCGAGCAGGTGCGCGCAGCCACGCTGCGCGCGCGCAAGGCTGCGGACGACGGCTGGGCGATCGTCGTGCTGGAGCAACAGCTCGATCATCTCCAGCGCGATGCCGACACCATTGGCCGCATTGCGCAGGTCGTGCAGCCAGGCGGCGTGCCTGGCTTGTGCATCCATCGGTGGCTGTGGCGGCGCCATCGGGTCGTCCTGTGGCCGGGGGGAGGGCGCGTCGCCGGCGGCGCGCGACGGCACATCCACCACTGCGGTGTAGCGGCGGCCATGTCGCCGGTGCGTGCAGCGCCGTTCGCGTGCACGGTGACTGCCGGAAGCCATTGCAAACCGACCTTCCGCGTGCGCCTTGCGCCGGGGCTGCGCGAGCGCGCTCGAACGCCGCGCGCAAACGCGTTGACAAGCCGTGCGCGGATCGACAACATACGCGCCCTGACCTGCCCAGGTGGCGGAATTGGTAGACGCACTAGCTTCAGGTGCTAGCGGGGGCAACTCCGTGGAGGTTCGAGTCCTCTCCTGGGCACCAGGTCATCGCAGCCTTACCGACTGCGACAACGAACCCGCCAAGTGCGGGTTTTTTTGTCCCTGCCGTTCCTGACACGCGCCTGCGGCGGCGGCCAGGAAGGGCGTCGCGACACGCGCCGGGCGTGTCCGACGGCGATCGTTCTGCCGACCGGTCCGCACGGTCCCGGCACCGGTGGACAGGAGCGCGCGCGTCGTGTCCCGAGATTTGCTGAAGCTGGTGCTGGGCCCCCTGCTGGGCTTGTTCATCGTCTGCCTGGGCAACGGCTTCGTCTCGTCGCTGACGGCGTTGCGGCTGGACGCGGCGGGCGTGTCGGACACGATGATCGGCATCGTGTCCTCGTCGTATTTCGTCGGCCTGGCGCTGGGCGCGATGTTCAGCGACCGGCTGATCGCACGGATCGGGCATATCCGCGCCTACAGCAGCTTTGCCTCGCTGACGGCGGTGACATTCCTGCTGCAGGGGCTGGTGTTCGATCCCTGGGCCTGGTTCGTGTTCCGGCTGATCAACGGCTGGGCGATCGTCGGCATCTTTCTGGTGGTCGAGAGCTGGTTGCTGCTCGCCGGCGATTCGCGCATGCGTGGGCGCCTGCTCGCGGTCTACATGATCGCGCTGTACGGCTCGGGCATGCTCGGCCAGCTGCAGCTGGGGATCATCAACGGCTGGGGGGCGATGGCGCCGTTCATGGTTGCCGGCATGCTCGGCTCGCTGTCGGTGTTGCCGGTGGTGATCCTGCCGCGGGTTTCGCCCGAAACCGGGGCGATCGAGCCGCTGACGCCGCGCGATCTGCTGCGGGTGACGCCCTCGGGCGTGCTCGGCTGCTTCGGCTCGGGCGTCGCGATCGCGGCGATCTACACCCTGCTGCCGATCTACTTGCAGCGCGTGGGCATGGACGTGGCCGAAGTCGGTCAGTTGATGGCCTGCACGATTCTCGGCGCGATGGTGCTGCAGTACCCGGTCGGCCGTTGGTCGGACCGGCAGAACCGGCAGGTGGTGTTGCTGGTGCTCAGCCTGGCGTGCGCGGTACTGGCGTTGGCGATCCTGTGGTTGCCCGACGCGCGTTGGTTGCTGGCGGCCTTGCTGTTCCTGCTCGGCGGTGGCGTGTTTGCGATCTATCCGGTCGCCGTCAGCCATTCGGCCGACCGCGCCGCGTCCGACGAGTTGGTGCGGCTGATCCAGGGCCTGCTGCTGGTCAACTCCGTCGGCGCCGCACTCAGCCCACTGGTCATCGCGCCGGTCATGAACCGGGTCGGCGCGCAGGGGCTGTTCTGGTCGTTCCTGGTGCTCAATCTGCTGTTGGCCTGCGTGTTCCTGTGGCGACGCAGCACGTCGCCGGCACCGCTGCCGGCCGCCCCGTTCGAGCCGGTGGTGCAGGTCTCGCCGATCGGTGCGGAGTTCCGGGTCAGCGAGGCGATGGTGCAGGCCTCGCTCGATCGCGAGCAGCAGGAGGAGGATGCGTCGCGGGCCGACGATGCACCGCGCGCCTGATGCCCTTGGCGAACCGGTCGACTTGGTGCGTTGACAGCAGCGCACGCGCACCGCAGAATGCGCGTCTGACCTGCCCAGGTGGCGGAATTGGTAGACGCACTAGCTTCAGGTGCTAGCGGGGGCAACTCCGTGGAGGTTCGAGTCCTCTCCTGGGCACCAGGTCACGCAGCCTTACCGACTGCGACAACAAACCCGCCAGGCGCGGGTTTTTTTGTGCCTGTCTCCCGGCGTTGGGGAGCGTTCGGTGGTTGCCCAAGCTTCTCCGGTGGCTCTGGTCCTTCTCCAGTGCCGGGGGACTTCGGTGGGGCATCGGCCCGCCGCCCGGTCGCCGCTCTCCCCTCGCTCAGAGCCACTTCGCGATCCGGCACGCGAAGTACGGGTGGCGTTCGCATCGGTGCGTTGGCGTGCGCGGAACGTCCTTCGCTCACGTGTGCCTGCTATCTCAGCTCGGCCCAGCACGGTTGCCGAAAAAGGCGCATGACGTCCGCCCCAGCATGCGATGTTTCATCGACCCGAAGTCGGGGGGGGCAGCCGTCCTGAGCAGCAGACTGACGGCCGGTGGCCGCGTCAAGCGCGCCAAGGATGGCGCGCGCCCGAGTCAAGGCAGGATGCCTTGACCGAGGGGAGAGCGGCTTCCGGCCGACAGGCGGCTGCCCATCCGAAGTGAACCCCTCCCGCACTCGAGAGCGGAAACTCACTTCTGTTCTTAACCGTATCCCCGCGCGCAGCGGCGAGGCCGCTCTCGACGCGGGCCTCGCAGCGCCGGGTGTACCATGGCCGGAATGGCAAAACCTCCCAGCAAGCACGGCAGCCGCCGCGATTCCGAACGTCCCGCCCCCGCCGCCAAGCGCGGCGACGCCGGCGGATCCTCACGTAGCGGCAAGCCGGCGGCCCCGCTGCCGCCATGGATGCCCGATCCCGGTCTGCAGCGTGCGTTGCGGTCGGGTGCGCGCCCCGGAGCGCGCCCGCCTGCCGAACCCACCCCGCCGGCTCCACGCCCGCCGGTGTCGCGTGGCGGCCGGATCGACGATCCGCATGCCAACCGCGAAGCGGCCCGCTATGCCAACCCGATCGCCAGTCGCGAGGCGATCCTGCAACTGCTCGCCGACGCCCCCGGACCGCAGACCGCGACCGAACTGGCACAGGCGCTCGATCTGACCGATCCGGAGCGCTTCGACGCGCTCGGCAAACGGCTCGCGGCGATGCTGCGCGAGGGCCAGTTGCTGCAGAACCGCCGTGGCGGGCTGGTGCCGGCCAAGCGGCTGGACCTGATCCCCGGCACGGTGATCGCCAACCCCGAGGGCTTCGGCTTCCTGCGCCCCGACAGCGGCAGCGGCGATGACCTGTTCCTGCCGCCGGCCGAGATGCGCAAGGTCATGCATGGCGATCGCGCGATGGCCAGCCTGACCAACGTCGACGCACGCGGCCGCCGCGCCGGGGTCATCGTCGAAGTGCTCGAACGCCGCACGACCCGGCTGATCGGCCGGTTCTCGGTGGAGTCGGGGATCAGTTTCGTGGTGCCCGACGACCGCCGGATCCAGCGCAACGTGCAGATCCCGCAGGACGCGCGGCTCGACGCGCAGGACGGCCAACTGGTGGTCTGCGAGATCGTCGCCCCGGGCGACGCGCGCCGACCGCCGATCGGCAAGGTGCTCGCGGTGCTCGGCGACGCGCTGACCCCGTCGCTGGTGGTCGAGGCCGCGATCCACGGCCACCATCTGCCGCACGAGTTCCCGCAGCCGGTGCTCGAGGAAGCCGCGGCGGTGCCGCTGACGGTCGAAGAACGCATGCTTGGCGACCGCGTCGATCTGCGCGCATTGCCGCTGGTGACGATCGACGGCGAGGACGCCAAGGACTTCGACGACGCGGTGTACTGCGAGCCCAACCGCGACGGCTTCCGTCTGGTGGTGGCGATCGCCGACGTCTCGAACTATGTGCGGCCGGGCACGCCGCTCGACGATGAAGCGCAGCTGCGCGCGACCAGCGTGTATTTCCCCGGTTTCGTCGTACCGATGCTGCCCGAGACGCTGTCCAACGGCATCTGCTCGCTGATGCCGCGGGTCGACCGCATGTGCTTCGTCTGCGACATGCAGGTCGGTCGCGACGGCGAGGTGAGCGGCGCGAAGTTCTACGAGGCGGTGATGAACTCGCACGCCCGTCTGACCTACACCCAGGTGTGGAAGGCAGTGGGCGAGCAGGACGAGGATGCGCGCGCGTCGATCGGCGCGCTGCTGCTGCCGCAGGTCGAGCACCTGCACCAGCTGTTCCGCGTGCTGGCCAAGGCGCGGGCCAAGCGTGGCGCGATCGAGTTCGAGAGCTCGGAAGTGCGCTTCGTGCTCGACAACCGTGGCGAGGTCACCCAGGCCGGCATGCTGGTGCGCAACGACGCGCACAAGCTGATCGAGGAATGCATGATCGCCGCGAATGTGGAGGCCGCGCGCTTCCTGCTCGAGGCCGGCATTCCGGCGCCGTACCGCGTGCACGACAAGCCGCCGGAGTCCAAGTACACCGATCTGCTGGAGTTCCTGAAGGAATTCGCGCTGCGCATGCCGCCGTGGGCGAAGGTGCAGCCCAAGGACTTCACCAATCTGCTCAAGAAGATCCGCGATCGCAGCGATGCGACGCTGCTCGAGTCGGTGCTGCTGCGCAGCCAGAGCCAGGCGGTCTACTCGACCGAGAACCTGGGCCACTTCGGCCTGGCGCTGGCGGCCTATGCCCACTTCACCTCGCCGATCCGCCGCTACCCCGATCTGCTGGTCCATCGCGCGATCAAGCACGTGCTCTCGGGCAAGCCGCTGGCGAAATTCGACTACACCCCGCGAATGATGGAAAGCCTGGCGCTGCAATGCTCCGAACGCGAGCGCCGCGCCGATGAGGCCGAGCGCGAAGTCGACGAGCGTTACCGCGCGGCGTGGATGGAAAAGCATGTCGGCGGCCAGTTCGACGGCGTCATCAGCGGCGTGACCAGCTTCGGGCTGTTCGTCGAGCTCGACCAGTCGAAGGTCAACGGCCTGGTGCACGTGACCCAACTGCCGAACGATTTCTACCGCTTCGATCCCATCCGCCGGATGCTGATCGGCGAGCGTGCCGGCCGCGAGTTCCGGCTCGGCGACCGCGTGCGCATCCTCGTGCTCAAGGCCAGCCTGGAAGACCGCAAGATCGACTTCCGTCTGGTCGAGGACGGCACGCCGCAGCCCGGCGAGCCGAGACCGCCGCCACCGCGCGGCAAGCCGGCGAAGCGCGAGAAGGCGCCCTACCGGTAGAATGGACGCCCTTTCGGGGCCGGGGCCCGCGCCTCGGCCCCGAAACGTTTGAGCCCTCCTGAGCCCGAAGCCCGACGCATGAGCAGCAAACAGACCCAGTGGATCGTCGGCATCAATGCCGTCGCCGCGGCCGTCGAACACGACGCCGAGAACGTACGCGAAGTGCTGCTCGAGGCGGGAGCCAAGAACCCGCGGATCGTGGAGATCGAGACCGCCGCGCGCCGGCGCGACATCGACGTGCGCCGGGTCGCGCAGCAGGCGCTCGACGGCGTCGCCGCCGGCCTGCGCCACCAGGGCGCGGTCGCACGCTACGCAGCGGCCCGGACCTGGGACGAGAACGAACTCGAGGGCTTGGTGGAAGCGGCCGAAGGCCGCGCGCTGCTGCTGGTGCTCGACGGCGTGCAGGACCCGCACAACCTCGGCGCCTGCCTGCGCAGCGCCGCGGCGGCCGGGGTCACCGCGGTGCTGATCCCCAAGGACAAGGCGGTCCAGGTCAACGCGACGGTGCGCAAGACCTCGGCCGGCGCCGCCGACCATGTTCCGGTCGTGCGCGTGACCAATCTCTCGCGCAGCCTGCGCGACCTGCAGAAGCTCGGCGTGTGGATCTACGGTCTGGCCGGCGAGGCGAGCGCCTCGTTGTATGGCCTGGACCTGCGCGGCAACGTCGCGCTGGTGCTCGGCGGCGAGGCCGATGGTCTGCGTCGGCTCACCCGCGAGCATTGCGACCAGTTGGTGACCATTCCGATGCCCGGCGCCGATGCCGCGGGCGGCGTGGAGAGCCTGAACGTGTCGGTCGCCTCGGGTGTGGTGCTGTTCGAAGCGGTGCGCCAGCGCCTGGGGTGAGCCGTGCTTGCCCGCCGGGGCAGGCAGGCGGATGATGCGGTCGGTTTCCGCGTAGAGGAGAACGGCATGGACCTGCTCTGGCACCAATGGTGCGGCATCGTCGGTGCGTCGCTGATCGTGCTGGCGTACTTCCTGCTGCAGGTCACGCGGCTGTCGGGCGCCGGCCTGCCGTATCTGCTGCTGAATCTGTTCGGCGCCATCGGCGTGGTGCTTTCGCTCTACGGCGGCTTCGATGTGACCGTGCTGGCGATGCAGCTGGCGTGGATCGCAATCAGCCTGTTCGGCATCGTCCGCACGCTGAGCGCCCGCAGCCGGGCGACCGGTCCGCACTGACGGCGACGCGTCCGATCACGGTGCGTCCGATCTTGGCGGCGGCGGGTCAGGCCGCGGTCATCCCTCGCGTCATGGCCTGCGCCAGAATGCCGCGCAGGAAGCGGGGACGACCCCGCCGCTCCATCCACATCCGGGGACGGCCCCATCGCCACGATGGAGGTGCATCATGTCCTGGATCATTCTTGTGCTGGCCGGTCTGTTCGAGATCGCCTGGGCGATCGGCCTGAAGTACACCGAAGGCTTCACCCGGTTCTGGCCCACAGTGGGCACGGTGGCATCGATGGTGATCAGTGTCGGTCTGCTTGGCATCGCGATGCGCGCGTTGCCGGTCGGCACCGCGTATGCGGTCTGGGTCGGCATCGGCGCGGTCGGCACCGTCATCCTGGGCATCGTGCTGATGGGCGATGCAGCGAGTCCGGGGCGCCTGATCAGCCTGGCGCTGATCGTCGCCGGCATCATCGGGCTCAAGCTCGCCAGCTGATCTGCGCGGTTCGCGTCGAAGTGAGGCGCTGCTCTTTAATGCGGGAGAGGGCGTTTCACTTCGAGTGGGCAGCTGCCTGCCAGCCGGAAGCCGCTCTCCCCTCGGCAAGGCCGCTTCGCGGTCCGGCCACGCGAAGCACGCGTGGCGTTCGCATGGATACGCGGCAGTGCCGCGCACGCCATCCATGCTCACCCTGCCTTGACTCGGGCGCGCGCCCGCTCCGCTTCTCGGATCGGTCCGGCCCGGCGCAGCGCGCCGGGCGTTCGCCCGCTCGCGCGGCATGCCGCGCGAGCTAAAGCGGGCTCACCCATGGCGCGCTCGACGCGGCCACCGACCGTCAGTCCGCTGCTGCGGACGTATACAACCCGACTTCGGATAGAGGCAAAGTCGCCCGCTGGAAGAAGTCGAGCGCCTTCGGCCTCAGTGCATCGCGATCGCCGCCGCGCCTCTGGCACCGGCGCCCCGCATCGAAGACCATAGCCAGCCCCCACGTCGGCACGTTGCGCACGCGCCGGCCCACCGCTGCCTGGAATCCGTCGTGCTCAGTGTCGTCGCCCTCCTGCTCGCGTCCTATCTTGCTCTGCGGCTGGTACTGCCCTTGCGCTGTGCTTGGCCGCTGCGCGTCGTATTGGCGGCGCTGATCTACGGGTTGGCGCTGCATCACCGCATCGTCGCGCGCTTCGCCGGCAGCATGGCGTCGCCCGAACTGCCGAAGCTGGTCATCGCCGCGCTCGGCACCGGTTTCGTGGCGCTGCTGCTCACCGCGCTGCTGGTGCTGCTGCTCGACCTCGCGACGCTCGCGAGCTGGGCATTGCGCCGTCGCCGTGCGTTGTCGGCATTGCGTGCACGCTGGCTGCGGCCGGGTGCGGCGGCGCTGGCGTTGCTGCTGTCGCTGTACGGCACCTGGCAGGCGATGGTGGTGCCGCAGGTGCGCCAGGTCGAGATCGCGATCGCCGACCTGCCGCCGGCCTTCGAGGGCTATCGTCTGCTGCAGCTGACCGATATCCACACCAGCCGCTTGCTGACCGGCGACTGGGTCGCCGAGGTCGTCGCGCGTGCGAATGCGCAACGCCCGGACCTGATCGTCATCACTGGCGACCTGGTCGACGGCAGCGTGCATGCGCGCAGGGACGACGTACGTCCGCTCGCCGACTTGCGCGCCCCCGACGGAGTCATCGCGATCACCGGCAACCACGAGTACTACGGTCAGTACCGCGCATGGATGGATGCGTTTGCTGCGCTGGGCATGACGGTGCTCGAGAACGCGCACCTGCGCATCGCGCGCGGGGATGCCGCGCTGACCATCGCCGGCGTGACCGATCCGGTCGCCGAGCGCTATGGCATGCCCAAGCCCGATGCTGCGGCTGCACTGGCTGGCGCCGATCCGGATGCGCCGGTGATCCTGCTCGATCACCGCCCGCGCGAGGCCCGCGGACATGCCGCGCGCGGGGTCGCGCTGCAGCTCTCGGGCCACACGCATGGCGGCCACATCATCGGCATGGATCGCGTGATCGCGCGCGCCAATGGCGGCTTCGTATCCGGGCTCTATCCAGTCGACGGCATGCAGCTGTATGTCAGCAATGGTGCCGGGCTGTGGCCGGGCTTTGCGACCCGGATCGGCGTGCCGTCCGAGATCACGCTGATCACGCTGCGTCGGGCGGCGGACTGAGCGCCGCCGGCGCGTCGGTGTCGGCGGGCGCGGCCATGGCCGGCCAGGCATTGGCGATGCGGCAGAACAGCTGCGCGGTCAGTGTCGTGTCGTACAGCGCCGAGTGCGCCTGCGACTGGTCCCAGGTCAGGCCGGCAGCCTGCACCGCGCGCGCCAGCACGGTCTGACCGTAGGCCACGCCGGCCAGGGTCACGGTATCGAACACGCTGAAAGGATGGAACGGGTTGCGCTTGTGGCCGCTGCGCTCGACTGCGGCATTAAGGAAACCCAGATCGAAATGCGCGTTGTGGCCGACCAGGATCGCGCGCTGGCACTGGTGCCGTCGCACCGCCGCACGCACGTGGGCGAACACGTGCTCGAGCGCATCGCGCTCGGGCTTGGCGAAGCGGAACGGGTGATGGATGTCGATCCCGGTCACTTCCAGCGACTTGGGATCGATCGTCATGCCCGGCGCCGGCTCGACGTGCGCATGTGCCGATTCGCCAGGGAACAGGCGACCGTCGGCGTCGAGGTCGAGCGGGATCGCGGCGATCTCCAGCAGCGCGTGCCGGCGCGCGTCGAAGCCGCCGGTCTCCACGTCGACCACGACGGGCAGAAAGCCGCGGAAGCGGCGGGCCATCGGCGGAAGGGTAGTGGGGGCGGCAGCGGCCGGCGCGTCGATCTCAGGCATGCGCGCAAGCCTAGCAGAGCGCCGCCCGCGGTTCGGCCGCCGCAGCGGTCCCGCCGCCCTCCGTTCAGACGACCGTGTTGGTCCCGTCGCGCTTCTCGCGCGGCGGCAGGCCATCGTCGCCGTGCTCGAGGAACCAGATGTTCTCGGCGATGTTGGTCGCGTGGTCGCCGATGCGCTCGATGTTCTTGGCCATGAACAGCAGATGGGTGCTCGGCGTGATCGCGCGCGGATCTTCCATCATGTAGGTCAGCAGTTCACGGAACAGGCTGGTGTAGACCGTGTCGATCTCCACGTCCTGGGCACGCACGCGCTGCGCCGCCTCGGCATCGGTGTCGCGGAACGCGGCCAGCACTTCGCGCACCTGGCGCACGGCCAGTTCGCCCAGCACCGCCAGGCCGCGGGTATGCGGCAGCGGCGGGGCGAGATTGAGCGCGGTCGAGCGCTTGGCCACGTTCGCCGCGTAGTCGCCGATGCGCTCGATGTCAGCGGCAATGCGCAGTGCGGCCAGGATTTCGCGCAGGTCGCGCGCCATCGGCCCGCGCAGCGCGAGCTTCATGACGTCCTGGCTGATCTCGCGCTCGAGGATGTCGATCGCATCGTCGTTGGCGACGATCCGGTCGGCCGCGCGGTCGTCGCGGCGCTCGACGACGTCCAGCGCCGATTCGAGCTGCGCGGCCGCCATCTCGCCCATGCGCAGGATCTCGCCGGTCAGCCGGCTGCGTTCTTCGTCGTAGCTCTTGACGATGTGGTCGTGCGGTTGGGTGGGCATGGTGGTTACCTGGAAAGGAAGGCGCAGAAGCAATCGTCTTGGGAAGGGCGTCGCCATCCATGGCGGGGTGTCGCCGGCGTCGGATCGACCGGCCCGGCCATCCCTGGCCAGGCGTTCGGGGCGCGGTCGAGGCCGGAGGGCCTCGACCACGCGCGCCCCTCACCCAAACCGGCCGGTGATGTAGTCCTCGGTCTGCCGCTTGGAGGGGTTGGAGAAGATCGTCTCGGTGGTGTCGTGTTCGATCAGATCGCCCAGGTACATGAAGGCGGTGTAATCGGACACGCGCGCGGCCTGCTGCATGTTGTGGGTGACGATGACGATCGTGTAATCGACCTTCAGTTCCTCGACCAGTTGCTCGATGCGGCTGGTGGAGATGGGGTCGAGCGCCGACGTCGGCTCGTCGAGCAGCAGCACGTCGGGGCGCAGCGCCACCGCGCGTGCGATGCACAGGCGCTGCTGCTGGCCGCCCGACAGGCCCAGCGCGTTCTGGCCGAGCTTGTCCTTGACCTCGCCCCACAGTGCGGCTTGGGTCAGGGCCTGCTCGACGCGGTCGGCGAGCTGGCCCTTGGAGAGCTTTTCGTGGTGGCGGATCGCATAGGCGACGTTCTCGAAGATCGTCATCGGGAACGGCACCGGCTTCTGGAACACCATGCCGACCTTGGAGCGCAGTCGGTTCATCGGGTAGCGCGGCGAGAGGATGTTCTCGCCGTCGAGCAGCACTTCGCCGCTGGCCACCAGCTTGGGGTACAGCGCATAGATGCGGTTGAAGATGCGCAGCAGCGTCGACTTGCCGCAGCCCGAAGGGCCGATCAGCGCGGTCACGCGCTTTTCGGGAATCTCAAGGTCGATGCCCTTGAGCGCGTGGAAGTCGCCGTAATGGAAGTCCAGGCCGCGCGCGGCGATCTTGACCGGCCGCGGGGCCAGCGCTTCGCGGGCATGGGTCGCCAGCTGGATGCGTTGCGACGGCGCGGTATGCAGGTCGTTCATGGCCGGATCCGGTGTAAAGGAGGGTGCAGGGTCGGGAAGGCGGGGCGCCACGTCAGTCATGCGTCACCCGGTTGCGCAGCAGGATCGCGCGGGCGCCCAGGCTCACCAGCAGCACGAAGCAGGTCAGCACCAGCGCGCCGGCCCAGGCCAGCTGCTGCCAGGATTCGTAGGGGCTGCCGGCGTACTGGTACATCACCACCGGCACGCTCGCCATCGGGCGCAGCACGTCGCTGTTCCAGTACTGATTGCCGAACGCGGTGAACAGCAACGGTGCGGTTTCGCCGCTGATGCGCGCCAGCGCCAACAGCACGCCGGTGACGATGCCGGCCGACGCGCTGCGGTAGAGCACCTGCACCACCACCTTCCAGTGCGGCACACCCAGCGACAATGCGGCTTCGCGCATCTGCGTGGGCACCAGTTGCAGCATCTCGTCGGTGGTGCGCACCACGACCGGCAGCACGATGAACGCCAGCGCGATCGCGCCGGCCAACGCCGAGAAGCGGCCGCCGGTCTGCATCACGAACAGCGTGTAGACGAACAGGCCGAGCACGATCGACGGCGCCGAGAGCAGGATGTCGTTGATGAAGCGCACGACCACGCCGGCCTTGCGTGCCCGGCCGTACTCCGACAGCCAGGTGCCGGCGGCCACGCCCAGCGGTGTGCCGATCGCGATCGCCAGTGCGCACATCACTGCACTGCCGAAGAACGCATTGAGCAGGCCGCCGTCCTGCATCGGCGGCGGCGTCATCTGCGTGAACAACTGCAGGTTGATACCGCCGGCGGCCTTGCTGACCAGCGTCCACAGGATCCAGCCCAGGAAGAACAGGCCGAACGCGGCGGTCAGACAGCCCATCAGAATCGCGATGCCGTTGCGCACGCGGCGGCGCGCGTACAGGTGGTCTGCGACCTGGCGTTCGCGCTCGGTGACGGTAGCGACAGCGGTCATCACTTGCCCTCCCGGCGGGCGAGTTGCATCAGCATCAGGCGGGCGATCGCGAGCACCACGAAGGTGACGATGAACAGCACGAAGCCCAGCAGCAGCAGCGCCGAGCGATAGGTCTCGGTGGCTTCGCCGAAGTCATTGGCGATCAGTGCGGCGATCGTCGTGCCCGGCTCCAGCAACGACGGCGTCAGCCGCACCGAGTTGCCGATCACGAAGGCCACCGCCATCGTCTCGCCGAGCGCGCGGCCCAGCCCGAGGAAGATGCCGCCGATGACCGCCGAGCGGGTGTAGGGCAGCACGATGTCCCAGCTGACCTCCCACTTGGTCGCGCCCAGTGCGTAGGCCGATTCCTTCAGGCGTGTCGGCACGGTCAGAAAGACTTCGCGCATTACCGCCGAGATGAAGGGGATCACCATGATCGCGAGCACGAAGCCGGCGGTCAGCGTGCCGATGCCCAGTGGCGGGCCCTGGAACAGCAGGCCGATGCCCGGCAGCGTGCCCAGGTGGTCGTTGAGCCAGGGCGTCACCCAGGTGGTCATCACCGGCACCAGCACGAACAGGCCCCACATGCCGTAGATGATCGAGGGGATACCGGCGAGCAGTTCGATCGCCGTGCCGACCGGGCCGCGCAGCCAGCGCGGCGCGACCTCGGTCAGGAAGAACGCGATGCCGAAGCTGACCGGCACCGCGATGATCATCGCGATCAGCGCGGTGACGATGGTGCCGGCGATCGGTGCGAGCGCGCCGTAGCGGTTCTCGACCGGGTTCCAGTCGGCGCTGGTGAAGAACGACAGGCCCTGCGAGGCGAGCGCATCGCGTCCGCCCCAGAGCATCGACAGCGCAGCGCCGGCCAGCGCGAGCATCACCAGCACCACGGTCGTGGTCAGGACGAAGCGGAACAGGCGATCGGCACGCGCGTCGCGCAGGTCGCGGTCGCTCGGAGCAGGAAGCGCGGCAGAAACAGTGGCGGCGTTCATGGGGAGGTCCGAAAGCAGGTGGGGCCGCAGGTGGCGGGTGCCGTCATGCCCGCGCAATGCGGGAAACGCGCTTCAACGGCTGGTCATCCAGGGACTTGGGGCATCGTCGCGACCGGCCCGCGTGGTATCGACACCCCGCGCGACCCGCATCGCCACGATGACGCGCCGTGTCCGCGCCCGCTCGCACGGGCGCGGACGGACCATCACTTGAACTCGGCGGCCCAGTAGGCCTCGATCTGCTGCACCAGTTCCGGCGGCAGCGGCACGTAGTGCAGTTCGCTGGCCTGTGCCTGCCCCGACTCGAATGCCCACTTGAAGAAGTCGCGCGTCGCCTGGCTGCGCGCCGCGTCCTTGGGCTGCTTGTGCATCAGCATGAAGTTGGTCGCGGTGATCGGCCAGGCGTCGGCGCCCGGCGCGTTGGTGATCACCAGGTTGAAGTCCTGCGCGCTGGCCCAGTCGGCGGTCGCGGCGGCCGCGGCGAAGCTCGCTTCGCTCGGCTGCACCCAGTTGCCGGCCGCGTTCTGCAGCGAGGCGTACGGCATGCCGTTCTGCAGCGCGTAGGCCAGTTCGACATAGCCGATCGAGCCCTTGATCTGCTGCACGTACGAGGCCACGCCCTCGTTGCCCTTGCCGCCCACTCCGGTCGGCCACTGCACCGAGGTGCCTTCGCCGACCTTGGACTTCCAGTCGGGGCTGACCTTGGACAGGTAGTTGGAGAAGTTGAACGTGGTGCCCGAGCCGTCGGAGCGGTGGACGATGCTGATCTTGCCGGCCGGCAGCGTCACGCCGGGGTTGAGCGCGGCGATCGCCGGATCGTTCCAGGTCGCGACCTTGCCCAGGAAGATGTCGGCCAGCAGGGCGCCGGTGAGCTTGAGCTGGCCGGGGGCCAGGCCCTCGACGTTGAGGACAGGCACCACGCCACCGATCGCCGAGGGAAACTGGCCCAGGCCCGCGGCCTGCAGTTCGGCGCTGTCGAGCGGCTTGTCGGACGAACCGAAATCGACGGTGCCGGCCTTGATCTGCGCGATGCCGCCGCCCGAGCCGATCGACTGGTAGTTGACCTTGTTGCCGGTGGCGGCGTTGTAGTCGGCCGACCACTTGGACACCAGCGGGTAGATGAAGGAAGCGCCGGCGCCCGAGATCTCGGCGGCGACGCGATCGCGCGCGCCCTGCTGCGCGGCAGGCGCACCATCGGCGGTCTGGCCCGCCGAGGTGTCGTTGCCGCCGCAGGCGGCGAGGAAGAGCAGGGAAGACAGCGCGAGTGCGCCGATGCGGGCCGGGTGACGGGACATGCGCAAGCTCCAGGTGGGGGGAGGCGACGCAGCGCGCCGCCGGGGTGCGCTCATGAAATGATGTTTTTGTTACAGGCGTATGACGTCGGGGGCGGACGCGGATGGACGCTTGGATGTGTCGCGTCGGGTATCGGCCCAAGTGGTGGCGCGGACGGGGTTTGCCCCCACCCGACACGCTGCGCGCGTCGACCTCCCCCGCGTGCGGGGGAGGTGAGCAGTTGGTCGCGGCCCTTGAAGCCCGCCTCCACGTGCGGGGGAGGCGAGCAGTTGGTCGCGGCCCTTGAAGCCCTCCCCCGCGCGTGGGGGAGGCGAGCAGTTGGTCGCAGCCCTTGAGCCCTCCCCCGCGTGCGGGGGAGGGTTGGGTGGGGGCGCTCGCTGGCGCAATGAAAAACGGGCCCGAAGGCCCGTCGAGGAAGGAAGGACGCAGCGCGCAGCCACGGGCCGGCTGGGAGAGGACAACCGGCCCGCGGTGTCGCCAGCGCGATGCGTCGAAGACGTCAGTACCGCGCGTTCTGGGTCCAGTAGCGCTCGATCTGCTGCACCAGCGAGGCCGGCAGCGGCACATAGCCGAGCTGGCGGGCCTGGGGGCCGCCGTTGGCGTAGACCCAGCGGAAGAAGTCCTGCGCATTCTTGGCGCCGGCACGGTTCCTCGGCTCGCGGTGCATCAGGATGAAATTGGTCGCGGTGATCGGCCAGGCGTTCTCGCCCGGGGCGTTGGTCATGACCAGGTGGAAGTCGCGCGTTGAGGCCCAGTCGGCGCTGGCGGCTGCGGCCGAGAAGGTCTCTTCGCTCGGATTGACGAAGTTGCCCGCGGCATTCTTCAGGCGCGAATAGGCCAAGCGGTTCTGCACCGCATACGACAGTTCGACGTAGCCGATACCGCCCTTGATCTGCTTGACGTACGCCGCGACGCCCTCGTTGCCCTTGCCGCCGATGCCGACCGGCCACTTGACCGTCGTGCCTTCGCCCACGCCGTTCTTCCACTCCGGGCTGACCTTGGACAGGTAGTTGACGAAGTTGAAGGTGGTGCCCGAACCGTCTGAGCGGTGGACGACGGTGATGCGCGCATCGGGCAGCGCCAGGCCGCCGTTGAGCGCGACGATCGCCGGGTCGTTCCAGCGGGTGATCTTGCCCAGGAAGATGTTGGCCAGGGTCGCGCCGTCGAGCTTCATCGCGCCGGCGGCGATGCCTTCGACGTTGACGATCGGCACCACGCCGCCGATCACCGACGGGAACTGCACCAGGCCGGACTTCGCCAGGTCCTCGGGCGAGAGCGGTGCGTCCGAGGAGCCGAAGTCCACGGTGCCGGCCTTGATCTGGGCGATGCCGCCGCCCGATCCGATCGACTGGTAGTTGACCTGCTTGCCGGACGCGGCGCGGTAATCGGCCGACCACTTGGTCATTGCCGGATAGACGAACGAGGCGCCGGCGCCGGTGACATCGTTGGCCAATGCGGGCGCGGCGAATGCGCTTGCCAGCAGGGTGGTCGACAGCGCGAAGGTCGCGACCCGGTTCTTGAGCAGTGCGTACATGAGGTTCCCTGGAGTGATGGACGGCCCACAGCGCCGTGCGGCGTATTTCACGCATGCCGCATGACGCTCCGGCTTCAATCCCGTGACCGTGCGATGACGGCGACCGGGAGCGAGCGCGGCGCGCTCTGGGGGTGCGCTGTCATCGGACTGTCATCGGGTTGCCATCGGCCTGTCAGCGAGCCCGCGCAGTCTGCGCAGCGTCGCTAACGGGCGCTTAACGCCGGAGCGGGTCACGCGAGGCGTGACGCACGGAAGGGCGCTTCGACACCTCTCACTCTCTCCACGGGAATCCACCATGCGTCATTCCATCCTGGCCGCGTCCGTCGCCCTCGCCGTCGCGTCCGTTTCCTTCGCTGCCGCCGCACAGTCCCCGCGCGATGCGGAGGTCGCCGCGCTGCGCGCGCAACTGGCCGAACTGCAGGCCAAGGTCGACGCGCTGGAAGTGCGCACCGACGCGCAGTCGGACATCAACATCGGCACCCAGGAGAGCCTGGACAAGATGGCGACCACGATGCCGGTCGTCGACACCAAGGGCGGGCTGAAGGTCATCTCGGCCGACAAGCAGTTCGAGTTCTCCGCCGGCGGCCGCCTGCACTTCGACGCCTACGCCTTCGATCGCGACCAGGCCTCGACCACCGGCACGACCGAGTTCCGCCGCGCACGCATCACGTTGCAGGGCAAGGCCTATGGCTGGGACTACAAGTTCGAGCAGGACTTCGCGGCCGGCAGCGGCCTGGATGGCTTCCGCGATGTCTACATTGCCAAGTCGGCGCTGGGCGGCAAGTTCACCATCGGTCACTTCAAGCCGTACCGCTCGATGGAAGAGCTCACCAGTTCCAACGAGATCCTGATGATGGAGCGGCCGTTCGCCTCGGCCACCGGTCTGTTCAACGGCCGCCAGTTCCAGCAGGGTGTGGGCTATCTGCGCGCCGATGGCAATTACACCGCCGGCCTGTCGGTGTTCAACCTGCGCAGCGCCTCGGGCAGCCGCAACGAAGGCGTGGGCGCCGCCGGGCGCGTCACCTTCGCGCCGATCAACACCGCCGACAGCACGCTGCACTTTGGCGGCTGGGTGAGCCAGGAAAACCTCAACCAGGGCTCGGCGGACTTCTCGGCGTCGGCCAACTACGCCGGTCGTCGCGGCCCGTCGCAGACCATCGCCACCACCACCGGCGCCAGCCGCAACCAGGTCACCGCGGTCGGTGTCGAGGCCGCGGGCTCGTTCGGGCCGCTGTTCTTCCAGGGCGAGTACGCCAATGCCACGTTCGGCCAGCCGGTCGGCCCCGATCAGGACGTCGCGACCTGGTACGTGCAGGGCAGCTGGCTGCTCAACGGCGGCCACAAGGCCTACAAGCCGGGCAACGGCATCTTCGCCTCGCCCAAGGTCGCCGACCGCGGGCTGTGGGAGCTGACCGCGCGCTACGACACGATCGAGAACAAGGACGTGCGCAACATGGACGTCAGCAGCTGGATCGTCGGCATGAACTACTACGTCAATCCGAACCTGCGCTTCATGTTCAACTACACCAAGGGCGACAACACGCTCACCGGCGATGAAACCGGGCAGTACGCGCTGCGCACGCAGTTCGCGTTCTGATCCACACGATCTGCGCCATGCATGAGGCCCGCGGCGAATGCCGTGGGCCTCATGCGTTCCGGGCGCCTGCGATCGGCAGCATGCACGCGGCGTGTCGACAGGAGCGGGGGCGCGCGGGATACGCCGCGACCCGCGGCTGCGGTTAGCATGGCGGTCCGGCGCCGCGGGGACGGTGCCGTCGCCGGCCCGTCCTTTGTGCGGGCCTTCGTTCCGCAGTCCCGGGGAGTCTTGTGAGTACGCAATCCAACGTTTTCCGCCTGTTGCAGGCGGCACTGGCCGCCGTCGTCCTGGTGCCGGCGCTGGCGTCTGCCCAGGCCATCGAGCCGGTCGACCTCGATGTCGTGGCCCGGATCCGCCATGAAGCCTTCCACCGCTCGCAGGCGGCCGCCAATCTCAAGGAACTCACCGAGACCGTCGGGCCGCGACTGACCAATTCGCCGGCCTACGTGCGATCGAGCGAATGGGCGCGCGACAAGCTGCGCGGCTATGGCCTGAGCCGGGTGCAGGACGAGGTCTACGATCCGGCGTTCGGCCGCGGCTGGGACTTCCGTGCCTCGCGCGTGGAGATGATCGCGCCGCGCGAGCTGCCGATCCATGCGCTGCCCAAGGCCTGGACGCCTGGCACCGATGGCCCGGTTGAAGGCGAAGTGGTGCTGGCGACGTTCAAGACCCTCGAGGACATCGACAAGCAGCGCGGCAAGCTCGCCGGCAAGATCGTGCTGCTGGATGAGGCGCGCGCCTACAAGCCGGCCGACAAGCCCGACTTCCGCCGCTACACCGAGGAAGACCTGGGTGAGTTGCAGACCTTCCCGGTACCGCAGGACCCGGCTGGCGACGCGCAGGACAAGCGCCTGGAGGAGTACCGCAAGCGCCAGGCGCTCAACCGGGCGCTCAATACGTTCTTCGCCGAGGAAGGCGTGCTGGCGACGCTGTCGATCAGCTCCTGGGACAACGGCATCGTCCGGGTGATGGGCGGCGGCGCGCGCAAGGCTGGCGAGCCGGTCGGCGTGCCGGATCTGGTCGTCGCCGCCGAGCACTACAACCAGTTGGTGCGTGCGGTCGAGCGCGGACAGGCGCCGCGGCTGCGGGTCGATGTCGATGCGCGCTTCACCAGCGATGGCGACCTGCCAGCGAGCAACACCTTCGCCGACCTGCCCGGCAGCTCGAAGGCCGATGAACTGGTGATCATCGGTGCCCATCTCGACTCCTGGCACACCGGGACCGGCGCGGCCGACAATGGCGCTGGCGTGGTCGTGATGATGGAGGCGATGCGGATCCTCAAAGCGATCGACGCGCGCCCCAAGCGCACCATCCGCATTGCGCTGTGGGGCGGCGAGGAGCAGGGCCTGCATGGCTCGGCCGGCGACGTCTCCAGGCACCTGGCGGCCTATCCCGAACCGACCGATCCCGAGCAGCGAGCGCTGCCGCAGTCGTTCCAGCGTGGCACCGGTCCGCTGCAGCGCCAGCGCGGCTACGACCGCTTCTCCACGTACTTCAACTTCGACAACGGCACCGGCCGCATCCGCGGCATCTACGCGCAGGAGAACCATGCCGCAGTGCCGATCTTCCAGGCGTGGCTGGCGCCGTTCGCCGATCTGGGCGCGAGCATCGTCACCACGCGCAATACCGGCAGCACCGACCACATCTCGTTCGATCGCGTCGGCCTGCCAGGCTTCCAGTTCGTGCAGGACCCGGCCGACTACTTCAGCCATGTCCACCACACCCATCTGGACACCTACGACCACGTGGTGCCCGAGGACCTGAAGCAGGCGGCGGCGATCATCGCCTCGTTCGCCTATCACGCCGCGATGCGCGAGCAGCGGTTGCCGCGCAAGCCGTTCGTCGAACGCGACGAGTGATGCGCCAACGCGGGCCGGCCCATGTGCCGGCCTGCGTGTTTTCGGTCGATCGCGCCCGATCGTCCTGTCATCCGGCCCACCGTTTCTTGCCCCGGGCGGACACCGTGGGCGCTCGGGGCGGGCGCACGCGGGCGAGACGGTGGCGCGGTCAGTCCGGCGTGCCCGGCGTCTTGTCCTTGAACCGGCACAGGTCGCGGATCACGCACTTCGGACAGTCGGGCTTGCGCGCCTTGCAGGTGTAGCGGCCGTGCAGGATCAGCCAGTGGTGCGCACCGAGCAGGAATTCCTCGGGCACCACGCGCAGCAGCCGGTCCTCGACCGCGCGCACGTCCTTGCCCGGTGCCAGGCCGGTGCGGTTGGACACGCGGAAGATGTGCGTGTCGACAGCGATCGCCGGCTCGCCGAACACGGTGTTGAGCACGACGTTCGCGGTCTTGCGGCCGACGCCGGGCAAGGCCTCGAGCGCGGCGCGATCGTGCGGGACCTCGCCGCCGTGCTGCTCGACCAGGATCCGGCAGGCCGCGATGACGTTCTTGGCCTTGGCGTTGAACAGCCCGATCGTCGCAATGTGGCGCTTGAGGCCGTCTTCGCCCAGGTCGAGGATCGCCTGGGGCGTGTTGGCCACCGGATACAGTCGTCGCGTGGCCTTGTTGACGCCGACATCGGTGGCCTGCGCCGACAGGATCACCGCGATCAGCAGCTCGAACGGGGTGGTGTACTCGAGCTCGGTCTTGGGCTCGGGATCGAGCGCGCGCAGGCGCGAGAACAGCGCGTGGATCTCGGCCCGGGTCAGCGTCGGGCCGCGGCGCCGCGGCGGGGTGGGTTGGGCATCGGCGCTCATGCGCTGCCGCCTGCGCGCGCCTTGGCGCGGGCCAGGATCGCCGCGGCGCTGGCCGGCAGCGCCGGCCGCGGCGGGGCGGCTTCCGTTTCAGTGGCAGGGGTGGCGACGGGTGCCGGCGCGCGTGCCGCCTCTCTTGCAGCCGCGCGCCGTGCGCGCCGCGCCTCGCGTTCGCGATAGCGCGCGCGTGCGTCCCAGGCGATCTGCAGCCGGGCGCGCGTATCGAGCAGTAGCCGGCGCGCCTCGTCGTCGAGCGCGGCCAGCGCCGTGTCCGGCCAGGCGGCCATCAGGCCGGCCTCGATCGCGCCATCGACATCGTCGTGGCGCAGCAGCGCGACCAGGTGGTGTACAGGAGCAGGGCTGGCAGTGGGCTGGCCGGGCATTAATGGTTTCCGAAACTGGGCTTGCGCCGTTCCAGGAACGCGCGTGTCCCTTCGCGCATGTCCTGCGTCGAGAACGCCAGGCCGAACTGCGCAGCCTCATAGGCCAGGCCTTCGTCGAGCGCGGCTTCGCCGCCGACGAGGACGCAGTCGAGGATGCCGCGCAGCGCCAGCGGCGCCGCCTGCGCCAGTTGTGTGGCCAGCGCCATCGTCTCGGCTTCCAGCGCATCGGCCGGCACCACGCGGTTGACGAGGCCCAGCGCCTGCGCACGGGCCGCGTCGATCGGTGCGCCGGTCAGGCACAGCTCGAGGGTCGCCGCGCGGCCGGCCAGGCGCAGCAGGCGCTGGCTGCCGCCAAATCCCGGAATCAGGCCGAGATTGATCTCCGGTTGTCCGAGTTTGGCGGTGTCGGCGGCCAGGCGCAGGTGACAGGCCATCGCCAGCTCCAAGCCGCCTCCGAGCGCGAAGCCGTTGACCATCGCGATCACGGGCTTGGGCATCGTCTCGATGCGGCGCATCGTGCGCTGGCCGCGCAAGGCGAAATCGCGCCCTTCGACCGGGCGCAGATCGGCCATTTCGGCGATGTCCGCACCCGCGACGAAGGCCTTCGGGCCGGCGCCGGTCAAGACCACCACACGCACCTCGGGTGCCTGCGCGGCGGCCTCGAAGGCCTCGAACAGTGCGTCGAGCGTCGCCGAGTTCAGCGCATTCAGTTTTTCCGGGCGGTGGACGGTGATCACGCGGATGCCGTCGCGATCGTCTATCAGCAGCGGGGAGTCGGCCATACGGGCTCCTGGCGCGGAACCCGGCGCCTGGAACTCGCCGGACCGCGCGCGGTCGGATAGGGAGGTCGTCAGTGGCGGTTAAGCCCTGCGACCGCTATCCTAGCGCGTCAAGAGGGGCGGTTCGACCGCCCTTTCTCGTACAGGCGATATCGAAAAATCTGACCTAGCGGAGAACCAGGGAATGAAGTTGCGTTTTATTGCGGCCGCCGTGGCGGCCATCACGTTCAGCGGTTCCGCGTTCGCACAGCAGCAGGCCGCAGCTCCCGCGGCATCGGCGACCGACAGGACCACGCTGAGCTATGCGCTGGGGTTCGATCTGGGCAATCGCCTGGCCGAGACCGGTGAGTCGGTCGACGTCAACACGATCATCAAGGGCCTGCAGGACGGTCACGGCAAGCGCCAGCCGACCTACACCCCCGAGCAGATGGGCGCGGCCTACAACGGCTTCCAGCAGCGCATGCAGCAGAAGATCGTCGCCGAGCGTCGCGCGGCGCTGACCGAGAACGAAGGCAAGGCCTCGGCGTTCCTGGCCGAGTACAAGGCGCGCGAAGGCGTGGTGTCGCTGCCCAGCGGCGTGATGTACCGCGTCGTTGAGGCCGGTTCGGGTGCCAAGCCGACCGCGTCGAGCCAGGTTGAGATCGCCTATCAGGCGCTGATCGTGCCGGTCGGCATCGGCGTCAGCGCCGAGGACAAGACCGCACCGTTCCGCGTGTCGGAGGCCCAGATCACCGGTCTGCGCGAAGTGCTGCCGCTGATGCCGCTCAACGCGGTCTACGAGATCGTGCTGCCGCCGGGCAAGTTCGTCACTGGGCAGAACGCGCAGGAGATCGCCAAGCAGCCGGTCGGTGTGATGGTGAAGCTGCTCAGCATTCGCTGATCACGGTTTCGCAAGCGTGTCCCACGACGCCGACGTGCCCCGCACGTCGGCGTTGTCGTGTCCGGGGCCCACATCATCAAGCGCACGCGGCGCGTGCGTCGCGCCGCTAGAATGGCGCGATGGATGCTTCCTTCCGCGCCGTGCCGACGTCGTGCACCGGCGTGTGCACGCTCGACGACCAGGGCCGTTGCCACGGCTGCCTGCGCAGCACCGAGGAGATCGGGCGCTGGCTGCAGATGAGCGACGCCCAGCGCCGGCACCTGATGGAGGTGGTCTTGCCCGCCCGCCAGGCCGCGCGCGCATGACGCCACCTGTCCTCGCAGCACGCCTGCGCCGGGTGTTGCATCCCCTCGACGGCGCGCCGACCACACGCGGCTGGAATGCCGACGAGCTCGAGGGCCTGCTTGGGCCGGACGCGACCTTGCGCGAGGCCGCGGTGCTGGTCGGGCTGGTCGAGCGTGAGCATGGCCTGCAGGCGTTGCTGACGCGGCGGACCGACACGCTGCGCCATCACGCCGGCCAGGTCAGCTTCCCCGGCGGCCGGCTCGAGCCCGAGGATGGCGGCCCGCTGCAGGCCGCATTGCGCGAGGCGAACGAGGAGATCGGGCTTGCGCCCACCCAGGCTGCGCCGCTGGGCTTTCTCGATCCGCTGGCGACTGTCACCGGCTACCGCGTAGTGCCGGTGGTGGCGATGCTCGATCCCGATTTTGCGCCCGTGCCCGATCCGGGCGAGGTCGCCGAGGTGTTCGAGGTGCCGCTGGATTTTCTGATGTCGCCGGCGAAGCTGCGCCGGGTCGACATCGTCTTCGCTGGACGCACGCGCCATGTGCTCGAGTACGAGACGCTGCCCGATGCGCCGACCCACCGCATCTGGGGCGTGACCGCATCGATCCTGTTGAACCTGCGTCGTCATCTGGAGCGCGCATGAGCACCGAGTGGCGCACGCTGGTATCTGCCGAGGCGCTGGCCGCAGCGCTCGGACGCGAGGATCTGCGCGTGGTCGATTGCCGGTTCTCGCTCGCGGCCTCGGCCGCGGCCGTCGATGCCGGCGAACGCGCTTGGCGCGCTGCGCACGTGCCCGGCGCGGTGTACGCGCATCTCGATCGCGACCTGTCGGGGCCACACGGTCCGGGCCGCGGCCGCCATCCCTGGCCGACGGCAGCGGCGTTCGCGCAGGTGCTGGGGCGCTGGGGGATCGATGCCGCCACCCAGGTCGTGGCCTGCGACGACGGCGACGGCGCATTTGCCGCGCGGCTGTGGTGGCTGTTGCGCAGCTTCGGCCATCGCCGGGTCGCGGTGCTCGACGGCGGTTGGGCACGCTGGACCACGCTGGGGTTGCCGGTCGAGGCGCAGACGCCGGTGCATCTGCCGCGTGAGGTCGCCGGCGCCTTCGACGCCGATGTGCTGCTGCACACGGCCGATGATGTGCAGCGCCACGTCGCCACGGGTGGCCTGCTGGTCGATGCCCGCGCGGCGCCCCGGTTCCGCGGCGAGGTCGAACCGATCGATCCGCGCGCCGGCCACGTACCCGGCGCGATCAACCGGCCGTATATGGACAACCTGCTCGACGGTCGGTTCAAGCCTGCCGATGCACTGGCGCGCGAGTTCGATGCGCTGCTCGACGGCCATCCGCCTTCGGCGCTGGTCGCGATGTGCGGCTCGGGCGTGACCGCCTGCCATCATCTATTGGCAATGGCGCATGCCGGACTCGACGGTGCGCGGCTGTACACCGGGTCATGGAGCGGCTGGATCGACGATCCCGCGCGTCCGGTGGCAACCGGACCCTAGACCCTGCGCTCGCGCGACGCGTGTACCGTCGTTGCGCGACGCGTCAGCGCCCCAGCCGCGCCACCAGGGCGCGCAGCCCGGCCTGGGTGTCGGGCGCCTGCCAGGCGGCGAGTTGGCGGTCGAGATCGAGCCGGTCGGGCAGCAGCGCGTCGATAAGATCGGCGCGTGCGATCCGGCGCGTTTCGCGCATCGGCGCCTGCGGCAATGCCAGCAGCGAGCGCAGCCAGCTGCAGGCGGCCGGCACTGTGTCCTCGGGCTCGGCCAGGGCGTCGACCAGCCCGAGCCGCAGGGCCTCGTCCGGATCGACCTGCAGGCCGCCCACCAGCAGGCGTTCGGCCTGGCGCTGGCCTACGGTGCGCCGCATCAGCTGCTGGATCCCGATCGGCGCGACCAGCCCGACCTGGGTTTCGTTGAGGCCGATCCCGAACTCGCCGCGTGTCATCACCCGGTAGTCGCAGGCCAGCGCCAGCACACAGCCGCCGGCCGGCGCGTGGCCGGTGATCGCCGCCGCAATCGGGACAGGCGAGGCCGCGATCGCGCGCACGGCGTCGAAGAAACCGTCCCAGGCCGCGCGCAGCGCGGTCGCATCGAGCGTCAGCAGGTAGGGCACGTCGAGCCCCGCGGAGAAGAACCGCGGCTGGCCCGACAGCACCAGACCGGCGACGCCGTCGTCGGCCGCCGCCTCGACGGCCTCGCGCAGCGCCCGGCACAGTGTCGGGTCGAGCGCATTGACCGGCGCGCGTGCGAGCCGCAGCTCGCGGATCGGGCCATGGGCGAGGATCTCGATCGGGGACGGCATCGCGGACCTTCCGGCAGATGGAGCGGCGATGGTAGCCGATGCCGCCGGCGCGCCCGATCGGCCGGCCCGCTGTATGCGGCACGTCACCCCGCGTGCGTGCCTTCCGGGCCGAGCGAGCCATCGCAGTGGCCCCGATCCGCAGGGACACGCAGCCTTCGACTCAGGCCAGCGCCTTGGTCCGCACCGACTCGGGCAGTGCCGTTGGCCGTCCGGTCGCGCGGTCGATCCACACCACGACCACGTGGCCATCGGCATGCAGCGTGGCGCCGTCCTCGGACACGATGCGGTGGCCGACCGTGACGCTGGTCGTGCCCACGCGCTGCGCCGACAACTCGACGACGATGCGCGAGGGGTAGGGGATCGGCTGCCGGTAGTTCATCTGCACCGCCGCCAGCAGCGGCGCGGTGGCATCGGTGACCCAGGGTTCGCCGACCGAGTCGAACCAGCGGATGCGCGCTTCCTCCAGATAGGTCATGAAGGTCGCGTTGTTGACGTGGTCGAACGCGTCGAGGTCGCGCCAGCGCAACTCGATCGGCACGCGGATCAGCACCTTCGCTTCATTCATGCCTTGGCTCCCTTGGCCTTGGTCGTCTTGCCGGCCCGCTTGGCCGCCGGCTTCGCCTTGGGCTTGGTGTCGGTCTTGCGCAATTCCGCGCGGACCGCAGCGTCCGCCTCGGCGGCCTTGGTCGAGGCGCCCTTGCGCGGGAGCGGCTTGGGCAGGTGCGCGGTCGACTTGCGGGCCAGCTTGCGCGCCGCCCGCGGCTCGGCGGCCTCGGCCGGCACGGTCTGCAGCAGGCGCGCGAGGAACTGGCCGGTATGCGACTGCGGCATCGCGGCGACCTGCTCGGGCGTGCCTTCGGCGATGATCTGCCCGCCGCGGTGACCGCCCTCCGGGCCGAGGTCGATCACCCAGTCGGCGGTCTTGATGACATCGAGGTTGTGCTCGATCACCACCACCGTGTTGCCGTCGTCGCGCAGCTTGTGCAGCACGCTGAGCAGGTGCTCGATGTCGTGGAAGTGCAGGCCGGTCGTGGGCTCGTCGAGGATATAGAGCGTGCGTCCGGTGTCGCGGCGCGAGAGCTCCTTCGACAGCTTGACACGCTGCGCCTCGCCGCCCGACAGCGTGGTTGCGCTCTGCCCCAGCTTGACGTAGCTCAGACCGACATCGACCAGCGTCTCGAGCTTGCGCGCGATCGGCGGCAGGTGCTCGAACAGCGCCAGCGCGTCCTCGACCGTCATCTCCAGCACGTCGTGGATGCTGTGGCCCTTGTAGAGGATCTCCAGCGTCTCGCGGTTGTAGCGCTTGCCCTGGCACACGTCGCAAGGCACGTAGACGTCGGGCAGGAAGTGCATCTCGACCTTCAACAGGCCGTCGCCCTGGCAGGCCTCGCAGCGACCGCCGCGCACGTTGAAGCTGAAGCGGCCCGGCGAGTAGCCGCGCGCGCGCGCCTCGGGCACCTGCGCGAACAGTTCACGCAGCGGCGTGAACAGGCCGGTGTAGGTTGCCGGGTTGGAGCGCGGCGTACGCCCGATCGGCGACTGGTCGATGTCGACGACCTTGTCGAACAGGTCCAGACCCTCGATCTCGCGATAGGGCGCGGCCTTGTGCGAGGCGCCGTTGATCTCGTTGGCGGCCAGCGAGTGCAGGGTGTCGTTGATCAGCGTCGACTTGCCCGAGCCCGAGACGCCGGTGATCGCGGTGAACAGCCCCGAGTGGATCGTCAGGTCGACGTTCTTGAGGTTGTTGCCCGATGCGCCCAGCAGCCGCAGCTGCATCTTCGGGTTGGGCGTGTGGCGCTTGGCCGGGATCTCGATCCGACGCTTGCCCGACAGGTACTGGCCGGTCAGCGAGCGCGGCGCCTTGAGCACGTCATCGTAGCTGCCCTGCGCGACGACCTCGCCACCGTGCACGCCGGCGCCCGGGCCGATGTCGACGATGTGGTCGGCCAGGCGGATCGCGTCCTCGTCGTGTTCGACCACGATCACCGTATTGCCCAGGTCGCGCAGGCGGGTCAGCGTGCCGAGCAGGCGCTCGTTGTCGCGCTGGTGCAGGCCGATCGACGGCTCGTCGAGCACGTACATCACCCCGACCAGGCCGGCGCCGATCTGCGAGGCCAGCCGGATGCGCTGCGCCTCGCCGCCCGACAGCGTGTCGGCCTTGCGCTCGAGGGTCAGGTAGTCGAGGCCGACGTCGACCAGAAAGCTCAGCCGCTCGCCGATCTCCTTGACGATCTTGGCCGCGATCTCGCCGCGCCAGCCTGGCAGTTCCAGGCCTTCGAAGAACGCCAGCGCCTCGTCGATCGGCAGCACCACCAGCGACTGCAGCGGCCGGTCGGCGACGAACACGTTGCGCGCCGAGCGGTTGAGCCGCGCGCCGCCGCAGTCGGGGCACGGGCGCTCGCTGATGAACTTGGCCAGCTCCTCGCGCACCGCGGCCGACTCGGTCTCGCGATAGCGCCGCTCGAGGTTCGGCACGATGCCTTCGAACCGGTGCTTGCGCTGGGTGCGCGCCCCCGAGTCGGTGATGTAGGTGAAGGTGATCGTCTCTTCGCCGCTGCCCAGTAGCACCGCGTCGCGCGAGGCCTGCGGCAGGTCCTGCCACGGCGCGTCGACGTCGAACTTGTAATGGCGGGCCAGCGACTGGATCAGCTGGAAGTAGTAGGCGTTGCGGCGGTCCCAGCCGCGCACCGCGCCGGCGGCCAGCGACAGCTCGGGATGCACGACCACGCGGTCGGGATCGAAGAACTCGCTCATGCCCAGACCGTCGCAGGTCTGGCAGGCACCCATCGGCGCGTTGAACGAGAACAGCCGCGGCTCGAGTTCGGGCAGCGCGTAGTCGCAGACCGGGCAGCTGTACTTGGACGAGAACAACTGCGGCGGAATCGACGCATCGTCGATCGCCTGCACCGAGGCCATGCCCTCGCCGAGCTTGAGTGCGGTCTCGAAGGATTCTGCCAGCCGCTGCTTCATGTCCTCGCGCACCTTGAAGCGGTCGATGACCGCTTCGATGGTGTGCTTCTGGCGCAGCGCCAGCGTCGGCAGCGCATCGATCTCGTACAGCTCGCCGTCCACGCGCACGCGCACATAGCCCTGCGCGCGCAGTTGCTCGAAGACCTGCGCATGCTCGCCCTTGCGATCGCGCACGACCGGCGCCAGCAGCATCCAGCGCTGCTCCGGGTCCAGGCCCAGCACCTGGTCGACCATCTGGCTGACGGTCTGCGCCTCGAGCGGGTAGCCATGGTCGGGGCAGCGCGGGCTGCCGACCCGCGCATAGAGCAGGCGCAGGTAGTCGTAGATCTCGGTGATCGTGCCGACGGTCGAGCGCGGGTTGTGCGAGGTCGACTTCTGCTCGATCGAGATCGCCGGGCTCAGGCCCTCGATGTGATCGAGATCGGGCTTCTCCATCACGCTGAGGAACTGCCGGGCGTAGGACGACAGCGACTCGACGTAGCGGCGCTGGCCTTCGGCGTAGATCGTGTCGAACGCCAGCGACGACTTGCCCGAGCCCGACAGGCCGGTGATGACGATCAGCTGGTCGCGCGGCAGGTCGAGATCGATGTTCTTGAGATTGTGGGTACGGGCACCGCGAATGCGGATGGTGTCCATCGCCATCGACGTCAGGTCCGGTTGGAGGGCGGGGGAGGCACGCACGCACCCCAAGGGGGCGCGGGAACGGGCAATCGGTCAGACTACCGAGCCGGTCATTTGGGGGCAAATCGGCCGAACGCCAGTGTGACGGGGGCCGGTCGCAGACCGTGAGACGAGGCGGTTCAGGCGCCAGGGCCGGCTCCTGGCCCGCCAGGCGCCGCCCGCGCGCGTCCGGGCTGGGGCGGTTTGACCGCAAGCCGCTGATCGCATTACAATTCCGCTTCTGTCCGCCCTCGATGGCGGCAGCGACCACAATAACTACAGAGGAAGTCTGGTCATGAGTTATGCAGTCCTGGTGACGGGCGGCAAGCAGTACCGCGTGATGGCGGGCGAGACGCTGCGCGTCGAGAAGCTCGACGGCGACGTCGGTAGCGAGATCAAGTTCGACAAGGTGCTGCTGCTCGGCGACGCCGACGGCGTGAAGCTCGGCGATGCGCTCGCCGGCGCCAGCGTCAGCGCGACGATCAAGTCGCACGGCCGCGCCGAGAAGATCCGCATCATCAAGTTCCGCCGCCGCAAGCACCACATGAAGCGGCAGGGGCACCGTCAGCACTACACCGAAATCGAGATCACCGGCATCGCCGGTGGCAGCAAGTAAGGAGCAGCAGGCATGGCACACAAGAAGGGCGTAGGTTCCTCGCGCAACGGCCGCGACTCCAACCCGAAGTACCTCGGCGTCAAGATCTACGGTGGCCAGGCCATCGAAGCGGGCAACATCATCGTGCGTCAGCGCGGCACCCAGTTCCATCCGGGCAGCGGCGTCGGCCTGGGTCGCGACCACACGCTGTACGCGCTGGTCGACGGCAAAGTCGAGTTCACGACCAAGGGTCCGAAGAACCGCCGCACCGTCAACGTCGTCGCCGAGGTCTGAGCATCTTCGCTTCGAGGCATGTTGGACCCGGAAAGCCCCGCGGACAGCGGGGCTTTCCGTTTGTGGTGCGGACTGTCGTGGCGAGCGCGGGTCTGCTGCTCCTGGTATCGGGCGTTTCCTGCGTGCGCGCGGCAGATGAGGCCGCGATCGACAGCCGCGCGGCGATGGGTCTGCCCGAGGTGGTGGCTGGTGTCTATGCGCAGCGCTTCGTGTTCAATGGCGCATCGTCGATGTTGCAGGCGGTCCAGGATGCGCCCGAGGGATGGCTGCCGCCGGATGATGCGGCACTTGTCGAGGCGGGCGGGGAGCGCAACGCGCATCGCTTCGGATTCGATCGTGACGGCTGGCTGGTATCGAGCGATCTGACATGGCTTGGCGATGATGGCTGGCGGATATCGCTGCGTTGGCAGCGACCGGGCCGTGCGCCGCCGAACGAGGTCCGGATGCTGATGGTGTCACCCGACGGCGTCGAGCACCGCATCGGCCGCGGGGACATCGTCCATCGCGGCGGAGTGGAGCAGGTGCTGACGATGGATCTGGATCATCCCGTCCAGGGACGCGGTCATTTCAAGCGAGTCGAGCGTTTCGATGCCGATGGCCGGTTGTCGTTCGACGAGGGCATCACGCGCTATGCCGATCGCGTGGAGCGGCACGTGCTCAAGGTGGTCGAGCGCGACGCTCGTGGGTTCATCGTCCGCAGTCGCGATCTGATCGACGGTGTCTGGTTCGACGTGGGCACACGCTATTACGGTGCCGATGCGCACGGTTTGCCGGCGCGTTCGCTCAAGTCATTCTTCGAGGTCGATGCAGACCCGGCGCGCGCGACTGTAGCGCGCGCCGAACTCACTTTTTACGAGTACCAATACGACAATGAAGCTCGTTGACGAAGTCGAAATCACCGTCACTGCCGGCAACGGCGGCAATGGCTGCGTCGGGTTCCGGCGTGAGAAGTTCATTCCGCTCGGCGGCCCGGACGGCGGCGATGGCGGCGACGGTGGCAGCGTCTGGCTGGTCGCCGACGAGAACCTCAATACCCTGGTCGATTTCCGCCACCAGACTATGTACCGCGCGCAGCGCGGTGAGAACGGCATGGGCCGGCAGATGTACGGCAAGGGCGGCGACGATCTGGTGATCGTGGTGCCGGTGGGCACCGTCGTGCACAACGTCACTACGGACGAGGTCATCGGCGATCTGACCGCGCACGGTCAGCGGCTGCTGGTGGCGCGCGGCGGCAAGGGCGGCCTGGGCAACATGCACTTCAAGAGTTCGACCAACCGCTCGCCGCGCCAGTCGACGCCGGGCGAGGGCGGCGAGGAGCGCACGCTGCGGCTCGAGCTCAAGCTGCTGGCCGATGTCGGCCTGCTGGGCTTCCCGAATGCCGGCAAGAGCACGCTGATCCGCGCGGTCTCGGCGGCGACGCCGAAGGTGGCCGATTATCCGTTCACCACGCTGTACCCGAACCTGGGCGTGGTCAGCGTCGAGCCGGCGCGCAGTTTCGTGATCGCCGACATCCCGGGCCTGATCGAGGGTGCGGCCGACGGGGCGGGCCTGGGGGCGCTGTTCCTGCGTCACATCCAGCGCACCCGGTTGTTGCTGCATCTGGTGGAGATCGCGCCGCTCGATGGCAGCGATGCGGTCGATCAGGTGCGTGCGATCGAGCATGAGCTCGGCAAGTTCGATGCGGCGCTGCTCGACAAGCCGCGCTGGCTGCTGATCAACAAGGCCGACACGCTGCTGCCCGAAGAGGCGCAGGCTGAGGCGGCGCGGATTATCGAGACGCTGGCGTGGACGGGCCCGTGGTTCCTGATCTCGGGTCTGGCCCACGAGGGCACGCGCGAGGTGATGCTCAAGGTGCAGGCCGCGCTCGATGAGCTCGATCGGCAGGCGCGCGAAGCGGCCGACGCGGTCTAGTCTGTCGCCAGCATTTGCCTCCTTTGAAGCCCGGCCTCTGGCCGGGCTTTTTCTTGTGCAGGCTTGTGTGGTGAGCCTTCGATCACGGTGAGGGTGGGCTTCGGTGACAGCGTTGCGCCTGCCGGGGGTTGCTTCTCGGCTCGGTCACTCATCCATGACTGACTCGCCGCCGCGGGCCATCCGTGGCCCGCTCTCCGCAATCCCCGGCAGGCGCAACGCACTGCGGCTCCAGGATCATGGCTTTCTGCAAACCGGGGTCAGAGTGCAATTTCGCAAGACGAAATTGCACTCTGACCCCGGTTTTGCGAGCCGTCGACTTCAGGGGTTGTGTTGGCCGAAGCAGGATTTCCTGACTTGGCGAACACCAACAAAAAACCCGGCCGGAGCCGGGTTCTTTCGCATCGACCGCCGAGGCGGCCGGGCAGGGCTCAGGCAGCGGCCTTGAGCGCCTTGATGCGGGCCGACAGGCGGCTCTTATGGCGGGCAGCCTTGTTCTTGTGGATCAGGCCGCGCGAGCTGAAACGGTCGAGGATCGGCTGGGCGACATTGAATGCCTCCTGCGCGCCGGCGGCGTCGTTGGCGTCGAGCGCCTTGAGCACCTTCTTGACGGCGGTGCGGAGCTGCGAGCGCTGGGCGGAGTTGCGCGCGTTGCGCACGACGGTCTGCTTGGCGCGCTTCTTGGCGGACTTGATGTTTGCCACGATGGATTCCTGGAAGCTGGACGTGTGAAAATCCGGCTTGGCCGGACCAATGGAAATTTGAGCAGGAAATTATGGTGCTTTCATATACTTGCGTCAACAGGCCCGGCCTGAACGGACTGCGGCGGTGACCGCGCCCGATCCGGTGGCCGCCGCCCCCAAGGCCCGAGGCGGGCTGCTGCGCTCGAGCGCGGTGTTCAGCGCGATGACCCTGCTGTCGCGCATTGCCGGCTTCGCCCGCGACATGTTGCAGGCGACCCTTTTCGGGACCGGCGGGGCGATGAGCGCCTTCATTGTCGCCTATCGCATCCCCAATTTCCTGCGCCGGGTGTTTGCCGAGGGCTCGATGGCGATGGCCTTCGTGCCGGTGCTCAACGAGATCAAGGAGCGCGGCGACCGGGCGGCGCTCAAGTCCTTCGTCGACCACATGGCCGGTGCGCTGTGCGCGGTGGTGCTGGTGGTCTGCGCGGCGGGCATGCTGCTGGCGCCACTGGTCGCGCGGCTGTTCGCGCCCGGCTGGGCCGACCAGCCCGAACTGCTGGCACAGACCGCGCAGATGCTGCGGATCACCTTCCCGTATCTGTTGTTCATCTCGCTGATGTCGCTGGCCGCGTCGATCCTCAACAGCCACGGCCGCTTCGGCTTGCCGGCGTTCACCCCGGTGCTGCACAACCTGACGATGATCGCCGCGATGCTGTGGCTGGCGCCGCGCTTCGCGCTGCCGCCTCAGGGCCTGGCCTGGGGTGTGCTGATCGCCGGATTCCTGCAGTTGGCGCTGCTGTGGCCGGCGCTGGGCCGGCTGGGCTTGCGGCCGCGGCTGCGGCCGGGCTTCGGCCATGCCGAGGTGCGCAAGGTCGGGCGGCTGATGCTGCCGACGCTGTTCTCCTCGTCGGTTGCCCAGGTCAACCTGATCGTGGGCACCGCGTTCGCCTCGCTGCTGGCCAGCGGCAGCGTCGACTGGCTGTACTACTCGGATCGGCTGATCGAGTTCCCGCTCGGCCTGTTCGGCGTCGCGCTGGGCACGGTGATCCTGCCGCACCTCTCGCGCCGGCACGCGGCCCAGGACGCGCAGGGCTACAGCCAGTCGCTGGACTGGGGGCTGCGCATGGCGCTGCTGGCCGGCGTGCCGGCCGGTCTGGGCCTGCTGCTGCTGGCCGAGCCGATCACCGCGACCGTCTACAACTACGGCGCGTTCGGCGCCTACGACACGCGGATGGCCGCAGTCAGCCTGACCGCGATGAGCCTGGGCGTGCCGGCGTTCATGCTCAGCAAGGTGCTGGCCCCGGCGTTCTACGCTCGCCAGGACACCAAGACGCCGATGCGTGCGGCGATCTGGACGGTCGCGGCCAATGTCGCACTCACCGTCGCGCTGACCACGCCGCTGTGGTTCTACGCGGTGCCCGGGGCGCACGGCGGTATCGCGCTGGCGACGGCGCTGGCGGGCGTGGTCAATGCGGCGCTGCTGTGGCGCTACCTGCGCCGTCGCGCGATCTTCGTGCCCGAGCCGGGCTGGGGGCGCTACCTGCTGCGGCTGGCCGGCGCCTGCGTGGCGATGGCCGCGGTGGTGCTTGCACTTCGCGGTTGGATCGGCGAGTGGACCGCGATCAGCGGCTGGCAGCACCGCATCGCCTGGCTGGCGCTGGTGATCGGCGCCGGTGCGGCCGCCTACGGCCTCGCAATGGTGGCGTTGGGCTTGCGGCCGCGGCACCTGCGGCACTGACTGTCGCAGCGAGCGGGCCCATGCGGTCCGCGGCGCGGCGGCCGCGCCCGCTATAATCTCCGGTCACCTTCCGGAATGCGGTGCCTGGCGCCGCTTCCGCCCCGACGAGACGCCATGAGCAGGCTGTTCCGCGACATCGCCGGCGGGTCCGAGTGTGCCGACGGCAGCGTGGTCTGCATCGGGGCGTTCGACGGCCTGCACCTCGGACACCAGGCGCTGGTGCGCCACGCGGTCGCGCGCGCGCGCGCGCTGGGCGTCGCGGCCGCGGCCTTGAGCTTCGAACCGCTGCCGCGCGAGTTCTTCGCCGCCGACGCGCCGCCACCGCGGCTGGGGCCGGTGCGGGCGAAGATCGAGGGCCTGCGCACGCTCGGTGCCGACGTCATCGGGCTGCTGCGCTTCGATGCGCGGATGGCGGCGATGTCGCCCGAGGCCTTCGTCGAGCAGGTACTGCTGGCGCGGCTGGGTGCACGCGAGGTCTGGGTCGGACCGGGCTTCCGGTTCGGGCACCGGCGCGCCGGCGATCTGGCGACGCTGCAGGCACTGGGGTGCGAGGCCGGCTTCGTCGCCGGCGAGATCGCGCCGCTGGCGATCGATGGCGAGCGGGTATCGAGCACGCATATCCGGGCCGCACTCGTGGCCGGCGATTTCGTCCATGCCGCCCGCTTGCTCGGACGGCCGTATGCCGTCTCCGGTCGCGTGGTGCGCGGCCAGCAGCTCGGCCGCACGCTCGGCTATCCGACTGCGAACCTGCGCTTCGGCGGCAAGGTGCCGGCGCTGCGCGGCATCTACGCCACGCGCGTGCATGGCGTCGGCAGCGATGCCGATCGAAGCCGGCCGTGGCCGTCGGTGTCGAGCTTCGGCACCCGGCCCACGGTCGGCGGCGTCGAGCCGCTGCTCGAGGCCCATCTGTTCGATTTCGACGGCGACCTGTACGGGCGCAGGATCGAGGTCGAGTTCGTCGCGCGACTGCGCGATGAGGAAAAGTTCGACGACCTGCCCGCCCTGGTCGCGCAGATGGATCTGGACGCCGTGCGCGCCCGGGCCCTGCTCGCCGAGGCGACCGCCGGCGCCCCTCCACGACAAGAACCGCAACGACAGGACGACGCGTGAGCGCCCAGGCCGACAATTCCCCGAACCCCTACAAGTCGACGATCCACCTGCCGGCGACCGACTTTCCGATGCGCGGCGATCTGCCCAAGCGCGAGCCGGCGATGCTGGCGCGCTGGGAGGAGGACGGCCTGTACGCCCAGTTGCGCGAGCATGCGCGCGGCCGTCCGCTGTTCGTGCTGCACGACGGCCCGCCTTACGCGAACGGCACGATCCACCTTGGCCATGCGGTCAACAAGATCCTCAAGGACATCATCGTCAAGTCCAAGGGCATGGCTGGCTTCGATGCGCCCTACATCCCGGGCTGGGACTGCCACGGCCTGCCGATCGAGATCGCGATCGAGAAGAAGTGGGGCAAGGTCGGGGTCAAGCTCGATGCGGTCGAATTCCGGCGCAAGTGCCGCGAGTACGCCAACGAGCAGATCGATATCCAGCGCCGCGATTTCAAACGCCTGGGCGTGATCGGCGACTGGGACAACCCCTATCGCACGCTGGACTTCCGCTTCGAGGCCGATGAGATCCGCGCACTGGCGAAGATCGTCGACAACGGCCATCTGACCCGTGGGGTCAAGCCGGTGCACTGGTGTTTCGACTGCGGTTCGGCGCTGGCCGAAGCCGAGATCGAATACGCCGACAAGGTCTCGCCGGCGATCGACGTCGCCTACGTCGCGCGCGATGCCGCGGCGTTCGCACGCGCCTTCGGCGCCACGCTGCCTGCCGGTGTCGAGGTCGCGCTGCCGATCTGGACCACGACGCCGTGGACACTGCCGGCGTCGCTGGCCGTGTCGCTGGGCGCCGAGCTCGAGTACGCGCTGGTCGAAGGGCCGGCCGCGCAAGACGGACACCGCCGCTGGCTGGTGCTGGCCGATGCGCTGGCCGAGAACGCGCTGCGTCGCTACGGCGTCGAGGGCGACGTCGTCGTGCACGGCCGCGTGGCCGGCAGCGCGCTCGAGCACCTGGTGCTCGGCCATCCCTTCTATGCCGAGCGCGATATCCCGGTGATCCTCGGCGATCACGTCTCGGCCGAGGACGGCACCGGCGCGGTCCACACCGCGCCCGGCCACGGCCAGGAGGACTACGTCGTCGGCAAGGCCTACGGCCTGCTCGAGCGCTACAGCGCCGCGCAGCTCAACCCGGTCGATGGCCGCGGCGTCTACCTGCCGTCGACGCCGCCGATCGGCGACACCGCACTGGCCGGGCTGCACATCTGGAAGGCCAACGACGTCATCGTCGACGCGCTGCGCGCACAGGGCAGCCTGCTGGCGTTTGCGAAGCTCGAACACAGCTATCCGCACTGCTGGCGCCACAAGACGCCGATCGCGTTCCGCGCCACACCGCAGTGGTTCATCTCGATGGAGCAGGGCGGGCTGCGCGCCGATGCGCTCGCCGCGATCGAGGGCGTGACCTGGTACCCGGCCTGGGGCCAGGCGCGCATCGCCGGCATGGTCGAAGGCCGCCCGGACTGGACGATCTCGCGCCAGCGCACCTGGGGCGTGCCGATCGCGCTATTCGTGCACCGCGAAACCGGCGAGCCGCATCCGCGCACGGTCGAACTGATGCGTGCGGTCGCCGACCGCGTCGAGCAGCACGGCGTCGACATCTGGTACACACTCGATGCGACCGAGCTGCTCGGCAGTGATGCCGCCGACTACGACAGGATCACCGACATCCTCGATGTCTGGTTCGACTCGGGCGTCACCCATGAAGCGGTGCTGCGCGCGCGCGGCTACCCCAAGCCAGCCGACCTCTACCTCGAGGGCTCCGACCAGCACCGCGGCTGGTTCCAGTCCTCGCTGCTGACCGGCGTGGCGATCGACAAGGCGGCGCCGTACCGGCAGTGCCTGACGCATGGCTTCACCGTCGACGAGCACGGCCGCAAGATGTCCAAGTCGCTGGGCAACGGCATCGAGCCCCAGGACATCATGAAGACGCTGGGCGCCGACATCCTGCGCCTGTGGATCGCCTCGGCCGACTACAGCAACGAGATGTCGCTGTCGCAGGAGATCCTCAAGCGCACCGCCGACGCCTACCGCCGCATCCGCAACACCGCGCGCTTCCTGCTCGGCAACCTCGCCGGGTTCACGCCGGCGAGCGATCTCGTCGCGCCGCAGGACATGGTCGCGCTCGATCGCTGGATCGTGCATCGCGCCGCCCAATTGCAGACGCGCATCGAGGACGCGTACGCGCGCTACGACTTCGCCGAGATCGTCCAGGCGCTGTCGAACTTCTGCAGCGTCGACCTGGGCTCGTTGTACCTCGACGTGACCAAGGATCGCCTGTACACGATGCCCGAGCACTCGGTCGGGCGGCGCAGCGCGCAGACTGCGATGTACCACATCGCTGAGGCCTTCGTGCGCTGGATCGCGCCGGTGCTCAGCTTCACCGCCGACGAGATGTGGGGCTATCTGCCCGCGCCGGCGCAGGGCACGCGCGAGGCCAATGTGCAGTTCGCGATCTGGTACACGGGCCTGAGCTTGCTCGACGGCGACGCCGACTGGGGGCCGCAGGACTTCGAGCGCGTGCTGGAACTGCGCGAGCGTGTGGCCAAGGTGCTCGAGCCGATGCGCGCCAGCGGCGAGATCGGCGCTGCACTCGATGCCGAGATCGAACTGCGCTGTGGCGTTGCCGATGCCAACTGGCTCTCGCCGGTGGTCGACGAATTGCGCTTTCTGCTGATCAGCGGCGACGTCACGCTCGTCGACGCGGGCGACGCGACCACGATCGGCGTGTCGGCGCGCGCGACCGACAAGCCCAAGTGCGTGCGCTGCTGGCAGCGCCGTGCCGATGTCGGCGCGCATGCCGAGCACGCGGGGCTGTGCGGCCGGTGCGTGGAGAACATCGCGACCGATGGCCGCGATGGCGGTGGCGAGACCCGGAGGTGGTTCTGATGGCCCGTCCCGTCCCCAACGCGCTGCCGTGGCTGACGCTATCGGTGGTGGTGATCGCACTCGACCAGCTGACCAAGTGGTGGGTGCTGACCTCGCTGCCCGAATACACCGCGATCCCGGTGATCGAGGGCGTCTGGAACTGGTACCGCACCTACAACACCGGCGCGGCGTTCAGCTTCCTGGCCGATGCTGGCGGCTGGCAGAAGTGGTTCTTCACGATTCTGGCGATCGTCATCAGCGGCGTGCTGGCCGTCTGGCTGGCCAAGACCCCGCGGCGCGACTGGCGCACCGCACTGCCGTTCGCGCTGGTGATCGGCGGCGCACTGGGCAACGTCATCGACCGCCAGATCCACGGCCACGTCGTCGACTTCATCCAGTGGCACTGGCGCGACCACTACTGGCCGGCGTTCAACCTCGCCGACGCCGCGATCGTCGGCGGCGCGATCGGCATTGCCCTGTTCGGCTTCTTCCCGGCGAAAAAGAAGTAGCCTCCGCCGTCAAGCGAATGACGTGGTCAGCGTTTTTTCGCGGGATCTGACACGCCGCGATTGCCGCCCCTTCCCCCGTAGGCGGGGGAAGGCTGGGATGGGGGCGAACGATCCGTTTGCGCGCAAGCTGAGCCACCCGAAGCTCAAGAAGAAGTGGCCCCGCCGACAGCGAGGTCGCGCGACGCTCGCGATTGCCGCCCCTTCCCCCGCCCGCGGGGCATTGCACCCTTTACGGGCGGAAGGCTGGGATGGGGGCGCACTTGGTTCGCATCGGTCCGGGAGGTCGCCAGCGCAGCCAACCGCCCGGGGCGGGGGAAGGCGCTCACCGCGCCACCGAGCGTTCAGCGTGGCGCAGAAGACACGCCGTCCTGCCGCCGTTCCGCTTCCGAACCGCCGCCTCCGGTAGACTGCGCATCTCATGGATATCGTCCTCGCAAACCCCCGCGGCTTCTGCGCCGGCGTCGACCGCGCGATCGAGATCGTCAAGCGCGCGATCGAGACGCTCGGCGCACCGATCTACGTGCGCCACGAAGTCGTGCACAACCGGTTCGTGGTCGAGGACCTCAAGCGCCGCGGCGCGATCTTCGTCGAGGAACTCGACGAAGTGCCCGACGGCGTGACCGTGATCTTCAGCGCACACGGCGTCTCGCAGGCCGTGCGCGAGGAAGCCGCCCGGCGCCGACTCAAGGTCTTCGACGCGACCTGTCCTTTGGTGACCAAGGTGCACTTCGAGGTCGCGCGCCATTGCCGCGCCGGCCGCGACGTGGTGCTGATCGGCCACCAGGGCCATCCCGAGGTCGAAGGCACGATGGGCCAGTGGCGCGCCGAGGCCGGCGCCGGCAGCATCTACCTCGTCGAGGACGAGGCTGATGTGGCCGCGCTCAACGTCGGCCAGCCCGAGAACCTGGCCTACACGACCCAGACCACGCTGTCGGTCGACGACACCCGCGGCGTCATCGCTGCGCTGCGCGAGAAGTTCCCGGCGATCCAGGGCCCGAAGAACGATGACATCTGCTACGCCACGCAGAACCGCCAGGACGCCGTGCGCGACCTGGCGAAGGAATGCGACCTGGTGCTGGTCGTCGGCTCGCCCAACAGCTCCAACTCCAACCGCCTGCGCGAACTCGCCGAGCGCGACGGCGTGGAGGCCTACCTGATCGACGGCGCCGACGAGATCGACCCCCGTTGGGTTGAAGGCCGCCACCACATCGGCGTCACCGCCGGCGCCTCGGCCCCGGACGTGCTGGTGCAGGGCGTGCTCGACCGCCTGCGCGAACTGGGCGCCAACGGCATGCGCGAGCTCGCTGGCGAGCCGGAAAGCATGGTCTTCGCCCTGCCCAAGGAACTGCGCCTGCGCCTGGTCGATTGACGGCCGGCCCCGCGCTCCCTAGAATTCGCGTCCCAAGCCGGAATAGCTCAGTTGGTAGAGCGGCGCATTCGTAATGCGTAGGTCGTAGGTTCGATTCCTATTTCCGGCACCAGCGTCATCGAAAGCCCCGGCCTTGGTCGGGGCTTTTTGTTGTGCTCGTCTAGGCCTGGTGCACCTGTTGTCTACGTCTCAGCAGCCGTCTTTCGGCCTGGACGGACGCAGACGATGCGGGGGATGCATCGCGTGCGCACGCGCGCTTGAGCTGCTCGGATGTCGACACGACTGGTCTGCGGTGCTAGTGTCGGGCGGGTTGGGCTGATCGGGGGAAAGCCCGACCGGATACGTCTTTTCCGCCGCGGCATTTGATTTGCCGCATGCAACGAGAGGCAAGGAAGGACGGCCGTAGAAAAGCCTTGTGACCGCGCGACGGTGATGATAAAAATGTGCTGCCCGTCTAATTTGTAGGCGGGGCTGTCCTTATCACGCGTGGGCAGTGTGCGCATGCGCACACCATCCAGCGGAGCAATGTGGCTAGGATGATCCGTGTCAATATGACCATGATCGTCTCCATAAGTTCCTCCGTGAGCAAGGTGTACAAGTATCTTGTATATGCGTGGCTAAACCCTGGCACTGACTAGGGTGGGTAGGATCTCCTGAGATGGGATCTGTGCATTACCAGCAGGGGGGGCAATTGGTCGCCACAGCCAGCTCCACCCTGTAGAAATTGAGGGATCGAAGGTGCGGAAGAGGACTCCCCCTGGCTCAGCGCTGGAAGCTGCGCTTCAGAAAAAGCAGGGCTATAAGCACTTCGACGTTCCTTTGACTGCGAAGCAATGCGAGCGTCTGGTCTCGGATCCGGCGGCGGTGAGTCGACACGCTTTTTTTCCCTTCCTGCGCTTAGACATAGTCCGTCCACGCATCAAAAGATTGGCTACGGGGCGATTGCTCAAGAGCAGCAAGGTCCGCGATATCCGCTATGCGGCGCATGCTGACGCCTCGATCTATGCCTACTACAACTTCCTTCTCTCGGAACTTTACGAGCAGGCGTTGAAGATTGCTGGGTTAGACGAGTGTGTCATCGCGTTTCGCTCACTCGGCAAGTCCAACGTCGAGTTCGCCAAAGAGGCGTTTGATTGGATCTCCGAACACACGCCGTGCGTCGCGCTCGGGTTTGACGTCAAGGATTTCTTCGGTTCCTTGGATCACTCATTGCTCAAGCAGGGGTGGGCTGAGTTGCTTGGAAAGCCGAAGCTGCCAGCGGATCACTACGCTGTTTTCCGGTCTCTGACAAAGCATGCTTCTGTAGAACTGATCGCAGCGCGCAAAGCGGTTGGCCTGAGTCGTAGCGCTTTGGAAAATCGAGAGAAGATCTGCGACCCAGCAGAGTTTCGAGGCGTAATCCGAGCTGGCGGATTGGTCGAGGTGAACAAGGCTGGGAAGGGCATCCCTCAAGGTTCGCCGATGAGCGCGTTGATCTCTAATATCTACATGCTTTCCTTCGACAAGGAAATGAGCGAAGCCGCACACCATCTAAGCGGGTACTACCGACGCTATTGTGACGACATCTTGGTGGCTGTGAAGGACGAGCATGTAGCGTATTTCAAGCACCTTGTGGAGGACAAGTTGGCTGCTCTTCGGCTGACTATGCAGGCCGCAAAGACGCTTGAATGTGCCTTTATGCCGTTGGCGGAAAAGCCCCTTCAGTACCTGGGGTTGGTTTTCGATGGAGAGCGCATTCTGCTGCGATCATCCGGTGTGGCGCGCTACTTCAAGAAGATGCGGGCAGGTGTTCGCCAACACACCAGGGCGAGGAGCAGGGATGGGAAGACGCTTCTTTCGGTGCAGCGGCAGAAGTACCTGTTGCGGCAGTACACAGAGCACGCGCCAGACCATCAACGAAGCTACCCGAGCTACGTCAAGCGTGTGTCCATTGCGACAGGATCGCCAGCAATCCTGAAGCAGCTTAGGCAGCACCGAAAACGCTTCAGAAAGCTCATGCAGGAGTAAAGGCTGTGCAGGATTGAGTTCCGATTAGCTACGTACAGCCGTTATGGCAGCCACAATCTCCGCCTGCTTTGGTAGCTTGGATAGCCACGGGATAGCCGCTGCGATTGTGTCCGTTTCGGCAAAGAGCTGTGCTGAAATCGTTCCATGGCGAGAACTAGCGTACAACAATCACCGGTGAGTTAGTCCGTTTCCCTGAGCATCCGTCTCATGTCGTCGTCGCTAACAATGGGGACGCGCGAACCAATGCTGGAACGCAGCTCGGTCAATGCGTCGTCGTCAGGCATACTGCTCACGAAGAACTCATGGGACAGTGAGGCGCTGATCTGATTGAGATCCGCCACTGAAAGCGTGTGGGTGAAGCCAGCCTCCTGCCCGACGATGCAGCGAGTGGGCGAGATTGGCAGGAACACCGCGCACGCATGCGTCTCATCCTCGATCGAACCCAGCGCCAGGCGAGGCTGCCCGTCAGTAAAAAGGGCGATGGGACCGCAATCGCCAAGAATGAAGCGCTCTACATCGGTTGCTTCCCAGACCATGAACTTCATTTCCTCGACCATGCGCATTATCCGAGGGGTCGTGGCCGGCACACGTGATAGAGCGCCGAGAAACGCCCGGTTAGCCAGTGTCTCTGCTTCCTGCTCGACCTTCGTCATGAGCTGGTCGATGACGGTGTGTGTCTGATCCACGAAGTTCTGCTGGTGCTGGGCCACAAGTGCCTTCCACTTCGGGAGCATCTTCGAGTAGAGCTGCGCCTGCTGCTCCCGGCTGAAATGGGGGTTCTCTTTGCGGAGCCGCTCGTAAATCAGTCGGCGACGCGTAGCGGGGTCATGCATGCTCTTGTCGAGCTCCGCGTAGAGCTCTCGCCCATCGAAGAGGCGTTCGCGCACTATCTCCAAGATCACCGGGAAGGTCTCTATCAGCGCATTGCGCATCCCCTTCGTACGAAAACTCAATGCGCAGATCAGCCTTGCGCAAGCCTCGGGCTCAATAGGTTCTTGCGCGTTAAGACGGTTGACCGTGATGCTAAGTTCCCGCTCGGCTTTAGTCATTGCGTCGTCGAGCGACGTGTCTTCAGGACCGCCATAGAAGTCCAGTTCTTGGCCCAGTTCCATGACGTTGGTGCCGTAGGTTCCATGTGCGCGATGGTGTGCGTAAACGTAGAAGTGCTTCCCGCGCTGCTGATACGCGAAGGGGCGCTGCAGAAATCTGGGGAGGTAGTGGTGCTTGCGGCCGGCCATGGGGTGATGCCTTCAGAAGCAGTAGGTTGTATGAGATGTCGGCCGAGTTGGCCAGTTCTGCCCATTCTGAGGACGTTGCGGCTCATCTCCTAAGACCGGGAAGGGGGCTGCCCCATTTCCACGGACGGTTTGACTACGTCTGAAAACTACTGATCGATCATAGTCGCCCAGCGTCGGCGTCCGGTCGGCCTCAGCCTCTGCTGTCATCTGCTCCTGATGCACAGCCCCACCGTCTGGGCCTGTAGTGAAGGACGAACAGTGCGGCTTTCCGATAAGCCTCCGTCTTGGACTGCTGGCTGGTGGGGTCGAAGTTGCACCGTGGCAGGTCGGGAACGCTGCGCGATACGCCGTCGACCATCTTCCGGCTCCGGATCTGGTGGTACGCCGCCCGTTCTGCGATCGTGGCGTTGACGTTGGGCTTGGTCTTATGTCGGGCCGTGAGCGCGTCCTCTTGACGCGATTTTGTCCCATAAATTTGTCCAGAATTCAATAAGGCGTTGATACTTAAGGGTTGAAAGCCGCATTCGTAATGCGTAGGTCGTAGGTTCGATTCCTATTTCCGGCACCAGTGTCATCGAAAGCCCCGGCCTTGGTCGGGGCTTTTTGTTGTGCTCGTTTCGGCCTGGTGCACCTGTTGTCTACGTCTCAGCAGCCCGTCTTTCGGCTTGGATGGATGCAGACAATGCGGGGGATGCACGCTTGCGCACGCGCGCTTGAACTGCCCGGATTTCGACACCACCAGTCTGCGTGCTAGTGTCGGGCGGCTTGGGCTGGTCGGAGCATTCATCGCGGATGCGTGTGTTTCGCAGTGGCACTGCGTGTGCCGCATGCAGCGAGAGGCAAGGGCGGACTTTGCTTGCAGGAGGGCGGGCTTGGAGACAGACGATGGGCGCGGTGCGCGCCGTGACGAAGCGACTGGCGGCACGCGCTGCGTGCTGATCCACACCGTGGAAGGCGATTTCCATGCGGCCGTGGCCGGGCATGCGCTGCGGTTGCGGGGGCATGAGGTCGTCCGCTGGCGGGGCGACCACTATCCCGAATTCAGCGCCAGCACGATGCGCTTCGGACGAGAGGGCATGCAGGGCACGCTGGTCTGCGATGGGCGGACGGTGTCGTCGGATGCGATCGATGTGGTCTGGTATCGCCGGCGGCGTCTGGTGTCGTCGCCGGACTACGTGGATCCGCGCGACCAGGCGTTCTGCACCGAGGAGCTGCGGATGGCGGAGCGCTCGCATCCCGAGGCCTTCGCCGATGCGTTCTGGATCAACCCGCCGGCCGCGTCCCTGCTGTGCGAGGTCAAGGCGCATCAGTTCCGTCATGGGCTGGCGGCCGGACTCACGGTGCCGCGCACGTTGATCAGCAACGACCCGACGACGATCCGGGACTTCATCCTCGAGGTCGAGGACTGCATCTACAAGCCGCTCGGCGGCTACATCTGGAAGGAAGACGGGGCGAGTCTGAAGACCTACACCGCGAAGGTCGGGGTGGACGATCTCCCGGCCGATGCGTTGTTGCGTGCAACGCCTGGCATCTTCCAGGAGAAGGTTGCGAAGGCCTATGAGGTCCGCGCGCAGTTCTTCGGGCACAGCTGCTTCGCAATCAGGATCGACTCCAACACGCTCGAAGGCGGCGACCTGGACTGGCGGCTCGACCAGAGATCGATCCGGCGTTGTGAGCCGGCGCAGTTGCCTGGCGCGGTCGAGGCGGCCTGCATCGCGCTCATGGCGCGGCTGGGCATCGTGAGCGGAGGATTCGATTTCATCGTCACGCCGGAGGGCGACTGGCAGTTCCTGGAGGTCAATGAGGCGGGCCAGTTCTTCTTCATCGAGTCCTGGTGCCCGGACCTGCCGGTACTCGATGCGTTCTGCCAATTCATCGAAACCGCGCGTGCGGATTTCAGGTATTCGGCGCCCGGGAAGCCGACAACTTTGACGCAGGCCACGGTTTCGGCCCATGCGCACGGGCTAATCTCGAAATGACCTTCGAAGTCCAAGGATCGCAGGAGCCGCTCAGCGCGGCCTCTTTCGATGTCGCGGCGGTACGTCGTGGCAATGATGTGATGTGTCCCATCCAATCATGAGGAGTGGTTATGTCCAGGAAGTCCGAAGAGCGTACGGCCGCGGCCGTGGAAGGCCGGGTGTTGGCGCGCGTGCTGTCCCGCGAGGAAATTGCGCACGTCAGTGGCGGGGCAGGCCCGTTGGCCGAACCGACCGATTCGTGGGTCGACCATGGCACCTGCACGCCCAAGAGCGATCCGCCGCTGGTGTCGGATCCGCATCTGTGAGTCCATCGTGCGTGCGCGTCTGAGGATTTCGCGGGCGCCGATCCTGGCGGCGATTCAATCGCCGCCGGGGTTTTATGGTCTGGAGTGATCGCATGCAGGCGCGTCTTGCGGGGGCGTTGCTGGTGTTGGCCTGCGATGCCGCACTGGCCGCGGCGGGAACGTCATCCCCGTCGGATCCCTATATCGAGTTCCTGTGGTCCAAGACGCCCGAGGGCGCGCTGGCCAGACAGGAGACGCGGTCGTTCGTGCTTGGCGAGCGCTTCGGGCATCAGGTCTGCGTCGCGGTGCTCGATGCCGACGCCACGACATCGGGGCTGACGATCGAGATGCGTGACACGGCGGGGCGCGTGGTCGCGCAGCAGGCGCATCCGGATTTCGATGGCAGCAAGCGCTGCTTTCCCGCGCAATTGCCGCCGGACGCGACGCCAGGGACGTGGCGTGTGGTGGTCTACCTGGATGGCGCCGCGGCGCCGGCCGGCAGCCGCGAAGTCGAGGTGTATCCGACGCTCGATGCGCTGATCGCGGCCACGCCCCAGGACATGCCCTATGTGCTGGGGCGCCCCAACTACGACGCGACGATCGCGCCCGAAGCGTTTGTCGGTGAACTGGCCTGGGTCATGCACATCGCGCCTGACGGCAGCGTCGACCGGGTGGAGATCGAGCGTGCCGAGGGCATTGGTCTGCAGATCCGCGATCGCGCCATTCGCGCTGGCGAGATCTCGCTGTTTCCGCCGCGTTCGGGGACCGACTCGACTTCGACCTTTCGCCGGCAGTTGTCGTTCCGGAACGACGAGTAGCCAAGCGATCTGGCGCACGGGCAGGGTGCTTGAGGCGTCGTTGCCGCGCCCGCCGCTCGCCCGCGCAGCAAGCATCGCGGAGGCAGTCGCCGAGCCGGTCTGTCCGCGCTGCCCAAGGTCAGCGGCATCGGGTCGCATTCCCGATGTCGGCCGGCGCCGCGACAATGCGGTCCCTGCCGTCGGACTTGCTGCGATGATCCGTTCCCTGTACCTCGCCGGACCCGATGTGTTCCGGCCCGATGCCCGCGCGCGCGGGGCCGCGCTCAAAGCGCTGTGCGCGCGCTTCGGCATCGAGGGCTTGTATCCGCTCGATCAGGACGTGCCGGCGGCGCTTGTCGATCCGGGCGAGCAGGCGCGGTGGATCTACCGGGCCAACATCGGTTTGATCGAACGCGCCGATGCGGTGCTCGCCAATCTGGATTTCTTCCGCGGACCGGAGCCCGACAGCGGCACCTGCTTCGAGGTGGGCTATGCGGTCGCACGCGGCAAGCCGGTGTACGGCTATATCCCCGAGGGCGGCACGCTGGCCCAGCGCATCCGCCAGCGCCATCCCGAGGCGATTGGAGCCGACGGCGTGCTCGATGTGCACGGCTGGAACATCGAGGAGTTCGGGCTGCCGCTGAATCTGATGCTGTCGGTGCCGGCACCGCTGGTGGTCGGCGATGCGGCGATGGCGTTGGCGCAGTTGACGCGTCGCGGCGAGAGGTTGCTGATGCCGGTGGAGGCGCCACGTGCGTCCGAACGCCAGGGCGGCGTCGCCAGTCCCTAGGCGAATACGCCGGGGCTCAGGCCACTGTCACCCGATTGCGCCCGGCGGCCTTGGCGCGGTAGAGCGCGCTGTCGGCATCGCGCAGCCAGTCGGGCGGCGAGCCGAACTCCGGGCGTGTCGTCGAGACGCCGATACTGGCCGTGCACGCCAGCGTCGGATGGCCGTCGAAACCGAGGGCGGCAATGCCGGCGCGGACGTACTCGGCCACCGCGGCCGCGCGCGCCGGCCCGGCGGGGGCGAGCAGGATCGCGAACTCGTCCCCGCCGATCCGGGCCGGCGTATCGGTGGCGCCGGCGGCGGTGCGCAGCACATCGGCCACCCGTCGCAGCACGAGATCGCCGACGCCGTGGCCGTAGTGGTCGTTGATCGACTTGAAGGCGTCGATGTCGATCATCAGCAATGTGGCCGGATCACCGTGCCGATCGAAGCGCGACAAGGCATCGCGCACCCGGACGTCGAAGTGCCGCCGGTTGGGCAGGTCGCTGCCCGAATCGGTTCGGTTGCTGCGCTCGAGCTCGCGGTTCTGTCGGGCGATCGTCCTGCCCAGCCGGTAGGTCACCAGGCTCAACGCGATGGGGTAGCCGACCAACAGCGGAATGCAGGCGAGGAGGGTGCGCGACGAGGTCTCCGGCGCGAACGGATAGCCGGCGAGCGCCCAGCCGGCCACGAAGGCGAGCGCGAACACGATGGCGGCTCGCCAGAACAGGCGCCATCCGCCGGCGGCCAAGCGATCGGAGGCCAACACCGACGCGATGGCCACCGTCGGCAGCAGGTTGACCGCGATCGCCGCGATCCACAGGCCGCCGACCACGGCATCGACGAGGAGATTGCGGTACTCGGTGGCGACCGGGTCATGCGCGCGTTGCGCGCGCAGCCAGGCCAACTGCGGCCACAGCACGGCGTTGATCGCCAGCGCGATCCAGAGCCAGGCCGGTGCACCGCGTTCGGCCAGGACCGAGGTGATCGGCAGCGCACACAGCACCGCACCGAGCATCCGCATACGGCGGATCCGGGACGGAAACAGCAGAGCGGCGGCACGCGCCCGGTGGTGGAGGTCGTCGCGGTCGGGCATCGGGAGCGGCCCCCCAGGGCCCGTTGTCCGAGGCGATTGTAGCGGTGCCCGATGGCTGCGTGCGGGTGTGTGCGTCTCCGTTGCTGCGACCGCCCTCGGCTATCCTGCCGGGCCCCGCAACGGACCGATCGCCGATGGCCAAGCCCGCCGCCAAAGCCCGAACCGCCTTCGTGTGCAGCGAGTGCGGCGCCGACTACAACAAGTGGCAGGGGCAGTGCAGCGCCTGCGGCGCCTGGGACACGATCGCCGAGATCGTGCTCGAGAGCGCGGCGTCGGTCCGCTCGCCCGCGGCGCGCCGCTCGGGTTGGGCCGGCAAGGTCGATGCGCCCAAGGTCATGGCGCTCAAGGACGTGCAGCAGGGCGAGGACGTGCGCGTGTCGACCGGCATCGGCGAGTTCGACCGGGTGCTGGGCGGCGGTCTGGTCGAGGGCGCGGTGGTGCTGGTCGGTGGCGATCCCGGCATCGGCAAGTCCACGTTGCTGCTGCAGGCGCTGGCGCGGATGGCGCATACGCTGCCGGGGCTGTACGTCACCGGCGAGGAATCGCTGGCCCAGGTCGCCGGGCGTGCGGTCCGGCTGGGACTGTCGCTCGACGGCCTGCACGCATTGGCCGAGACCGGCATCGAGCGCATTCTCGAGCACGCCTCCAAGCTCAAGCCCGGGCTGATCATCGCCGACTCGATCCAGACCCTGTGGACCGAGTCGCTGACCGCAGCCCCCGGCTCGGTGAGCCAGGTCCGCGAGTCGGCCGCGCGCCTGGTGCGTTATGCCAAGGAGACCGGCACCGCGGTGTTCCTGGTCGGTCACGTGACCAAGGAGGGCGGCATCGCCGGCCCGCGTGTGCTCGAGCACATGGTCGATGCGGTGCTGTATTTCGAGGGCGACAGCGGCAGCCGCTTCCGGGTGATGCGCGCATTCAAGAACCGCTTCGGCGCGGTCAACGAACTGGGCGTGTTCGCGATGGGCGAGAAAGGCCTCAAGGAGGTCGCCAACCCGTCGGCGATCTTCCTGTCGGGCGCCGGTGCCCAACAGCCGGGCAGCTGCATCATGGTCACGCGCGAGGGCACCCGGCCGCTGCTGGTCGAGGTGCAGGCGCTGGTCGATGCCTCGCCGCTGTCCAACCCGCGGCGTGTCGCGGTCGGCATGGAGGGCAACCGGCTGGCGATGCTGCTGGCGGTGCTGCATCGGCACGGCGGCATCATGACCGGCGACCAGGACGTGTTCGTCAACGTCGTCGGCGGCATCCGCGTGCAGGAGACCGCGGCCGACCTGCCGGTGCTGCTGTCGGTGCTGTCGTCGCTGCGCGACATCCCGTTGCCGGAGAAGACCATCGCCTTCGGCGAGGTCGGCCTGGCCGGCGAGATCCGGCCGGTGCCCAACGGCGAGGAACGCCTGAAGGAAGCCGCCACGCACGGCTTCGTGCGCGCGATCGTGCCGCGCGCCAACGCACCCAAGGCCGGGGCCTACAAGGGCATGGAGGTCATCGCGGTCGAGCGACTCGCTGAGGCGCTCGAGCATGTCTGAGTGCGGGGCCGTTCGCCCGGCCATGACGGCCTGAGTGTCGGTGACGCGGCTCGCCCGCATCGTCTCGATCGCCCTGCATCCGTTCGCCGTGTTCGCGGCGCTCGCGTTGCTGGCGACCTGGCGTGTCGATCCCGACGCGCTCGGTCGCACCGCGCTGGGGCTCGTCGCCGGGGTCGCGATCGTCGCGGTCTTCATCTGGCAGCGGCGCCGCGGCGGGCACTGGGAAACGGTCGATGCCTCGCGGCGGCAGGAGCGGCCGCTGCTCTATGCGCTGCTGCTGATCGTCGCCGGTGGCTACTGGCTGTGGATGGGCGGCCGGGGTTCGGCCACTTCCACCGGCGTGCTCGCGGCGGCACTGATGTTGTGCGCGGCCGGCCTCGCCAATCGCTGGATCAAGCTGTCGTTGCACATGGCAAGCCTGGCGTTTGCGGGTGTGGCGGTCTGGCCGCTCTCGCCCGCGGTCTCGGTGACGGCGCTGCTGGCCTTGCCGGTCTTGGGCTGGTCGCGGCTGCGTCTGGCACGGCATACCTGGCCGGAGACGATCGGCGGCACCGCGCTCGGTTTGGCGACGGGTCTGGCGCTGCTGGCCGTGGGCTGACAACGCGCGCCCAGATCGCGCGCGCGTGCTCAGTGGCCGCCGGAAGCCGCGCCGCCGATCTTCGCCGCGAACGGGGGCCGCGCCATCCAGACGAACGCGATCACCAGCAGGAACAGGATGCCCAGCAGGTGGAAGATCTCGTTGAAGCCGATCTGGGTCGCCTGCTGGGCGATCATCTGATCGAGCATCATCGCGCCGCGTTGCACATCGCCCTGGCCGAGCGCGGCGACCGTCTGTTGGATCGCAGGATCGTGTGCGGGGATGTGCTCGGTCAGCTGCGCATGGTGGATGGTGCTGCGCTGGTTCCAGGCCCAGGTGGTCAAGGAGGCGGCGAAGCTGCCGCCGAGCGTGCGCACGAAGGTCGCCAGGCCCGAGCCGGCGGCGATCTCGTGCGGTTCGAGGTCCGACAGCAGGATGGTCAGCACCGGCATGAAGAACAGCGCCACGCCCAGGCCCTGCCACAGCTGCACCATGGCCACGTGCTGGAAGTCGACCTCGAGATTGAAGCCCGAGCGGATGAAGCTGGTGAAGGCCATCACCATGAACGCGAACGTCGCCAGGATGCGCAGGTCGAAGCGGGTCGCGTACTTGCCCACCAACGGGGTGAGCAACACCGGCAGGATGCCGATCGGCGCGGTCGCAAAGCCCGCCCAGATCGGCGTGTAGCCCAGGTTGCGCTGCAGCCACAGCGGCACCAGCAGGCCCACGGCGAAGAAGGCCGAGTAGCCAAGCACCATCGCGAGCGTGCCGAAGGCGAAGTTGCGATGGCGGAACAGCCGCAGGTTGACGATCGGGTCCTTCTCGGTGAGCTCCCAGATCAGGAACACCGCCAGGCCCAGTACCGAGGTGATCGCCAGCCACACGATCTTGGTCGACTCGAACCAGTCTTCCTCATTGCCCAGGTCGAGCAATGTCTGCAGCGCGCCGACACCGATGATCAGCGTGATCAGGCCGACGTAGTCCATCTTCGGTTTCTCGAGCTTCTCGGGGCGTCCGCGCAACTGGCTGGCGACGACGAGGCTGGCGAAGATGCCGATCGGCACGTTGATGAAGAAGATCCATTCCCAGCTGTAGTTGTCGGTGATCCAGCCGCCGAGGATCGGGCCGCAGATCGGCGCGACCACGGTGACCATCGCCAGCAATGCGATCGCCTGTCCGCGTTTGGCCGGGGGATAGATCGAGATCAGCAGGGCCTGGGTCACCGGATACATCGGGCCGGCGACGAAGCCCTGCAGCGCGCGGGCGGCGACCAGAAACCCCATGCTCGACGCCAGGCCGCACAGCAGCGAGGCGATCACGAACGCGAACGTTGCCCACACGAACAGCTTGCGCTCGCCGAAGCGGCGGGTCATGAAGCCGGTCAGCGGCAATGCGATCGCATTGCTGACCGCGAACGAGGTGATGACCCAGGTCGCCTGGTTCGAGCTCGCGCCGAGGTTGCCGGCGATCGTCGGCAACGAGACGTTGGCGATCGTGATGTCGAGCACCTGCATGAACGACGCCAGCGCAAGGCCGATCGTCGTCAGCGCCAGGTTCGGCGGACGGAAGGCGGAGGCAGCGGCCGGGGCGGGAGCGCCCGGCGCGTCGGCGGTGGTCGTGGACATGGCGGCCTCGGTGCCGGGAGTCGGCTCAGCGGCGGGCGGCGAGCTGAGGCAGGTTGGCCTCGATCGTGCGCGTGATCAGCGCATCGGCCTGGGCTTGCTGCTCGGCGTAGGCATCGGTCGACAGCAGCGGTGCGGCGCGCTTGGCCTGCGAGCTGGCCAGCACCGGACCGTTCTGGTCACGCACCGCGACATCGACATGCATGCTCAGGCCCAGGCGCAGCGGATGCTCGGCGAGCTGCGCGGGATCGAGTTCGATGCGCACCGGCACACGCTGGACGATCTTGATCCAGTTGCCGCTGGCGTTCTGCGCCGGCAGCAGCGAAAACGCGCTGCCGGTGCCCATGCCGAGGCTGGCGACCTTGCCGCTGTAGCGCACCTTGCTGCCGTAGAGATCGGCGCGCACCTCGACCGGCTGACCGATGCGCATGCCGGTGAGCTGGGTCTCCTTGAAGTTGGCCTCCACCCACACCTGTTCCAGCGGCACGATCGTCATCAGCGTGTTGCCCGGCTGCACCCGCTGGCCGAGCTGCACCTCGCGGCGGGCGACGTAGCCCGACACCGGGGCGACGATGGCCATGCGCTGCAGGTCGAGCCAGGCGCGGCGCAACTGCGCGGCGGCGGCCTGGACCTGCGGCTGGCTGGCGACCTCGGTCGCGTCCACCAGCGCGCGGCTACGCGAGAGTTGGCCTTGCGAGGCCAACAGCGCGGCTTCGGCGCCGGCCAGCACGTCGCGGGCGTGGGCCAGTTCCTCGCGCGAGACCGCACCGCTGGCGACCAACCCCTCGCGGCGGCGCACATCCTCGCGGGCCTGGCGCACGGCGACCTGTCGCGCCGCCAGTTCGGCCTGGCCGGATTCGACGCTGCTGTAGAGGCCGCGCACCTGCCGGACCGTGCCGGCCAGATTCGCGGCCGCCTGGTCGTAGGCGACCTGCGCGTCGTTGGGGTCGAGGTGCACCAGCGCTTGGCCGGCCTCGACGCGCATGCCTTCGTCGGCATCGATCGAGACCACCGTGCCCATCGTCTGCGGCACGATGCTCACGACGTTGCCCTGCACATAGGCGTCATCGGTGTCCTGATGCCAGCGCGCGACGAGCAGATACCAGGCCGCCCAGCCGACCCCGGCCAGGATGGCGACAGTGGCCAGGATCGCGAGCGCGCGGCGGCGCTTGCCAGTCTTCTGCGGCGGGTTGGCGGTGTTGGATTCGGAGGTCATGGCGTGGTCGCCCTGGCTTGGGTCTGCGTGGAAGGGGTGGGCGCGGCGAGCGTCAGGCCGCCGCCGAGTGCGCGGTCGAGATCGACCGCGGCGCCGAAGCGCTGCGCGCGCAGCGTCGCGAGTTGCTGTTCGAGCTGGAACAGCGGCCGCTGGGCGGCGAGCACATCGAGCTGGTTGCCGATGCCGGCGCGGTAGCGGGTGTCGGCGAGCACGAACGCCTGACGGGCGGCCTCGGTCGCATCGGCGACAGTGTCGATCTGCGCATCGAGCGCGCGCGCCGCCTGCAAGGCGTCAGTGACCTCGCGCAGCGCGACGACCAGCGTCTGGTCGTAGCTCGCGACCGCGGTGTCGTAGTCGGCGTCGCGCTGGGCGAGGCCGGCGCGCAGCCGGCCGCCATCGAAGATCGGCAAGCTCAGCGCGGGGCCGCCGAAGCCCAGCACCGCGTCGCTGCCGAACAGGTCCGAGAGGTTGCCCGCCGCCAGGCCGACCAGCGCGCTGAGGTTGACGCTGGGCTTGAAGGCGGCCTTGCCGGCGTCGACGCCGCGGGCGGCGGCCTCGACGCGCCAACGCGCGGCGACGACATCGGCGCGATGGCCCAGCAGCTCGCTCGGCAGCACCGCGGGCACCCCCGGCGGCGGCGCCTGCAGCAGGCGTGGACGGGCGATGTCGAGGCCGCGGTCGGGGCCCTTGCCCAGCAACGCGGCCAGCGCATTGCGCGCCGCATCGATCTGCTGCTGCGCGGCCTGCGCCTGTTGACGTGCGATGCCGATCGCGGTGTCGGCATTGCGCAGCTGCAACTGGTTGTCGAGGCCAGCCTCCACGCGCTGCTGCGCGAGGTCGCGCAACCGGCTGGCGCGGTCGATCTCGCGCTGCGCCACATCCTGCGTGTCGAAGGCCTGCGCCAGCGCGATGTAGCCGCGCGCGACATTCGACGACAGCGTCAGGCGCGCGGCCTGCGCATCGACTTCGGCAGCGCGCGCCTGGCCAGCAGCCGCCTCGAAGGCCGCACGCTGGCCGCCCCACAGGTCGGGCGCCCAGGCGAAGTCCAGCATCAGCACGCCACTGGCCTTGAAGTCGCCGCCGATCGGGTCTGGCGCGAGGGTTTCTGGCAACTGCACGCCGCTGACGCGCGCGCTGGCGCCGAGGGTCGGCCGACGCTGCGCATCGGCGAGCCCGGCCTGCGCCTGCGCGCTGCGGGTGCGGGCGTCGGCGGCGGCCAAGGACGGGCTGTCGCGCAGCGCCTCTTGGATCAGTGCATCGAGTTGCGGGTCGCCGAACGCGGTCCACCAGTCGCTGCGCGGAAAGTCGGCAGCGCTGAGCGGGGCGCCGGCCAGGCTGCGGCCTGCGGCGAGCGTGTCGGCATCGCTGGGCGTGAGTTGCGGCGCAAGGCCGCGACTGCTGGCGCAGCCTGCCAGCAGCAGCGCGGCGACGATCGGCAACACCGCAGCCGGCGCCCGTCGCCGGGCGCGTGTCGTGGGAGAAGGCATGGTCACTGTCCCGGGAAGGAGAGGTTGTCGCGAACCTGTTCGAGAAGCCGGATGAACTGCTGCCGCTGGGCGTCGTCCATGCCCGACATCGCGCGCTCGCGCACGCGGTTGCCGCATTGGTCGATGTCGCGCCAGATCGCCTCGCCCTGTGCGCTGAGTCGGATGCGCACCACGCGGCGGTCGTCGGGATCGGCATGGCGCTCGACCAGACCGCGGTCGATCAGCTTGTCGATCAGGCGCGTCATCGCGCCGGGGTTGAGTTCGGCCGCGCGGGCAAGATCGGTGGCGTTGCTGGTGCCCATCGCCAGCTTCTTGATCGTGATGTATTGGCTGAAGCTCAGCTCATGCCCGGACTGAGCGAGCTCGTCGGCCATGCGCGCCCACATCGCGTCGCGGACCTGCCGGAACAGCAGGCCCAGCGACGAACCGCTGGCGGAAGCGCAAGGGCGGGGAGCGTTGGACATGGCGGCGCATATTCCTCGCCGCTGCAATTGTTGTCAAGGCAAGTATTGCCGCTGCAAGCGCTGTTCAGGCGGACGGCTGGCATCGGTTCAGTGTTGGGCGATCTCTGGGCGCAGCCTGCCTTCGAGCAGGCAGGCCGGTTGGATCAGGCGGGCCGGCGCAGCACCAGCTCCAGGACGAACTTGCTGCCGAAGAACGCCAGCACCAGCAGCGCCATCGCTGCCAGCGTCCAGCCGACCGCGCGGGTGCCGCGCCAGCCGTGGCGCCAGCGGCCCAGCAGCAGCGCGCCGAAGGCCAGCCACGACAGCACGCTCAGCACGGTCTTGTGGATCAGGTGCTGTGCGAAGAAGTCGTCGACGAACAGCACGCCGGTGACCAGCGTCGCGGTCAGCAGCGCGAATCCGACCCAGATCGTGCGAAACAGCAGCGATTCGAGTTCGGTCAACGGCGGCAGCGCGCGCAGCCAGCGATGGAATTCGCGGCGTCGCAGCGCGCGTTCCTGCGCCCACAGCAGCAGCGCGACCAGCGCGGCGATCGCGAGCGTGGCGTAGGACAGCAAGGCACACCAGGCGTGCAACTGCAGGCGCCAGTCCGGCACGCTGGACGCGACGTGTGCGCCCCGGCCGTAGGAGATCAGTGCCGCGGCGGCGATCGGAAACACGATCACGCCCAGCGCGGCCATGCGTCCGCGGATGTCATAGAGCATCGTCAGCACCGCCATGCCCAGACCGACCAGCGACAGGGCGGCGTAGAAATGCAGCTCGGTGCCCACGTCGCGCCACACCAGCATGTGCGCGGCGGCATGCAGCGCGACGGCCGCGCCGGCCGGCACTGCCCACCACGCGTTTGCGGGCGCAGGGTCGCGCCCGACGCCGTGCACGAGCGCGACGGCAGCGGCCAGGTAGAGCAGGGCTGCGATGAGAACCATTGTCATCGCGGAAGTGTCGCACAGGAACGCCCCGAACGCGCCTGCCGCCGATCGACGCGGGCCGGGGCGCCGGGGCGTGCGGGGCTATAATCGCCGACCGTTTTCAAGCCAGCCCGAGTCCCGCATGTTCGAGTCCCTGACCCAGCGCCTGTCCGGCACCATCGAGCGCCTGCGCGGGCGCGGCCGTCTGACCGAGGAGAACATCCGCGAGGCGACCCGCGAGGTGCGCATTGCGCTGCTCGAAGCCGATGTCGCGCTGCCGGTGGTGCAGGCACTGATCGAGCGGATCAAGGTCCGTGCGGTCGGCCAGGAAGTGCTCAAGTCGCTCACCCCGGGCCAGGCGCTGATCAAGGTCGTGCGCGACGAGTTGACGGCGGTCATGGGCGCGCAGGCGACCGACCTCAATCTCGCCGTGCCGGCGCCGGCGGTCGTGCTGATGGCCGGCCTGCAGGGCGCGGGCAAGACGACCACCGTCGGCAAGCTCGCCAAGCTGCTGAAGGAAAAGCGCAAGAAGAAGGTCATGGTCGTCAGCGCCGACGTCTACCGTCCGGCCGCGATCGAGCAGCTGCGCACGCTGGCCGAGCAGGTCGATGTGCGCTTCTTCCCGTCGGAGGCGTCGCAGCAGCCGGTCGACATCGTGCGCGCGGCGATCGCCGATGCGCGCAAGTCGTTCATCGACGTGTTGCTGGTCGACACTGCCGGCCGCCTGGCGATCGACGAGGCCATGATGGCCGAGATCAAGGCGCTGCACGCCGCGGTCAATCCGGTCGAGACGCTGTTCGTCGTCGACTCGATGACCGGCCAGGACGCGGCTAACACCGCCAAGGCCTTCGGCGAGGCGCTGCCGCTGACCGGTGTGGTGCTGACCAAGACCGACGGCGATGCCCGCGGCGGCGCGGCGCTGAGCGTGCGCTACATCACCGGCAAGCCGATCAAGTTCGTCGGCACCGGCGAGAAGGTCGACGGTCTCGATGTCTTCCATCCCGAGCGCGTCGCCAGCCGCATCCTCGACATGGGCGACGTGCTGTCGCTGGTCGAGCAGGTCGAGCACCAGGTCGACAAGGACAAGGCGGCCAAGCTCGCGCAGAAGGTCGCCAAGGGCAAGAAGTTCGACCTCAACGACATGAAGGACCAGCTCGAGCAGATGCAGAACATGGGCGGCATCGGCAGCCTGATGGAGAAGCTGCCGGGCCTGGGCCAGGTGCCCGAGCATCTCAAGCAGCAGGTCCAGCAGAACAAGGAAGTGCCGCGGATGATCGCGATCATCGACTCGATGACCAAGAAGGAGCGGCGCAACCCGACCCTGCTCAACGGCTCGCGCCGCGCGCGCATCGCCGCCGGCTCGGGCACGACCCCGGCCGACGTCAACAAGCTGATGAAGCAGTACATGCAGATGGAAAAGATGATGGGCAAGATGGCCCGCGGCGGCATGAAGGGCATGATGCGCGGCCTGCAAGGCATGATGGGCGGCATGGGCCGCATGCCGTTCCGGTGAGCACGGGCGCGCATCCGGCGCGCCGGCGGGCCGACGCGTTCTGTGCGCGCTTCGGCCTGCGGATTCCGGTCCTGATGGGGCCGATGGCCGGCGCCTGTCCGCCGGCGCTGGCGGCGGCGGTCGCCGAGGCAGGCGGCATGGGCGCGATGGGCGCGGTGCTGTCGCAGCTGGCCGACATCGAGACCTGGATGCGCGCGTTCCGCGACCGCACCGCGGGCCCGGCGCAGGTCAACCTGTGGATTCCCGATCCGCCACCGGCGCGCGATGCAGATGCCGAAGCGGCGACCCGGGTGTTGCTCGAGCGCTGGGGGCCGGCGGTGCCGGCGTCCGCCGGCGACGCCACGCCGGCCGATTTCGATGCGCAGTTCGACGCCTTGCTGGCGGCGCGGCCGGCGGTGGCCTCGAGCATCATGGGGGTGTTTTCTCCGGCGCAGGTCGAGCGCCTGAAGGCGGCCGGGATCGCCTGGTTCGCCACTGTGACCACGCTCGATGAGGCGCGTCAGGCGCAGGCCGCCGGCGCCGATGCGGTGGTCGCACAGGGCGCCGAGGCGGGCGGGCACCGCGGCGCCTTCGAGGCCGCCGAGGCCGAACACCGGATCGTCGGGCTGTTCTCGCTGGTGCCACGGCTGGCCGACGCCCTCGAGGTGCCGGTGATCGCCGCCGGCGGCATCGCCGATGGGCGTGGCGTCGCGGCGGCCTTGTTGCTGGGGGCGAGCGCGGTGCAGGTCGGCACCGGCCTGTTGCGCACGCCCGAGGCGACCATCGCGCCGGCCTGGGCAGATGCACTGGCGAGCGCCGAGCCGGAGGCCTGTTGGCCGACGCGGGCGTTCAGCGGCCGGCTCGGCCGTGCGCTGGCGACCGGTTACGTGCGCGCAGCCGCGGCCGACGACGCACCGCCGCCGCGGCCATACCCAGTGCAGCGCGGACTCACCGCCCCGATGCGCGCTGCCGCGGCCCGCGATGGCCGTCTCGACGCGATGCAGGCCTGGGCCGGGCAGTCGGCCTGGCTGGCGCAGGCGCGGCCGGCGGGTGAACTCGTGCAGGACTGGTGGCGCGACGCGCAGGCGTTGCTGTGACACGCGCTGCGCTTGCTGTCAGCCACTGGATCGATGGCCGGCCGGCCGAGGTGGCCGACCTCGCCGCAGCCCTCGTCAACTACGGGCATTTCTCCACATTGCAGGTGCGCGGACGCGCAGTGCAGGGACTGGACCTGCATGTGACGCGGCTGCAGGCCGGCAATCTGGAACTGTTCGGCAGCGCGCTGGCGTCGGACGCCATCCTGGCCGCGATGGCCTCGGCGCTCGCGGCCGCCGACATCGACGATGCGACGTTGCGCATCGCGGCGTTTTCGCGCGATATGCCAGCCGTCGAGCGCGGAGAGGCGGTGCCGGTGGTCTTGCTGGTCGCGTTGTCGCCCCCGCGGCAGCCGCCGACCGCGCCATTGCGGCTGGCCTCGCATGTGTACGTCCGCGCGCTGGCCCATCTCAAGCACGCGGCCACGTTGCCGATGCTGCATGCACGCCGGCAGACGGTGCTGGCCGGCTACGACGATGCACTGCTGGTCGATGCCGACGGCACGATCGGCGAGGGCGCGCTATGGAATGTCGGCTTCGTGGCCGGCGATACCGTGGTCTGGCCGATCGCACCGGCGTTGCGGGGCACGAGCGAACGCCTGCTGCAGCGCGCGCTCGAGACCGCGGGCATCGCGCAGCGCCACGCCCGTGTCGGCCTGGCCGATTGCGCGGGCTTCGAGGCCGCATTCGCCTGCAACAGCGGCGGGTTGCGTGCGGTGGCCGCGATCGACGGCTGGCGCTTCGATGCCGACTCGGCGGTGCCCGGGCGCCTGCGCGCGTTGCTCGCCGCGCAGCCCTGGATGCCGCTCGAAGGCGCGCACTGACCGGTGCTTGCGCCGGCGGCCGCCGCTTCCGCTATAATCGCCGGCTTACCTCGCCACCCTGGCGACTGGGCAACACAGGAAGCAAAGCAATGGTCAAGATCCGTCTGACGCGCGGCGGCGCCAAGAAGCGTCCGTTCTACCACATCATCGTGACCGACTCGCGCAGCGCGCGCGACGGCCGCAACATCGAGCGCGTGGGCTACTACAACCCGGTCGCGACCGGCGGTGAGCAGCGTGTCGTCCTCGACACCGAGCGCGTCGACCACTGGGTCAAGAACGGCGCCCAGATGAGCGACAAGGTCCGCGCCCTGTACAAGGAAGCGGGCAAGGCTGCGGTCGCCGCTGCCTGACCCATGGGCCGCGCCTGCGGGCGCGGCCATGCCGATATGAACGACCCGACGCGCCAGCCTCCCCAGCGGATGATCCAACTGGGCAAGGTCCATGGCGCGTTTGGCGTGCGCGGTGAAGTGAAGCTCGAATCGTTCACCGAGCCGCGCAGCGCGATCTTCCGCTACCAGCCCTGGGTGCTGCGCGACGGCCGCGGCGGCGAGCGCACGCTGTCGGGCGCGCGCGGTCGCGAGACGCCCAAGGGCGTGGTCGCCACGCTGCCCGACATCGCCGACCGCGATGCCGCCGAGGCCGCACGCGGGCTCGAGGTCTGGGTCCCGCGCGAGGCGCTGCCGCCGCCTGCACCGGGGGAGTATTACTGGGTCGACCTCGAAGGCCTGCGCGTGCGCAATGTCGACGGCGTGGACCTGGGGACGGTGTCCCATCTGTTTTCGACAGGCGCCAATGACGTGCTGGTCGCCCAGAGCGAACGCGAGCGCATGATTCCGTTCATCGTGCCCGACTACATCGTCTCGATCGATTTCGATGCCGGTCTGGTGACGGTCGACTGGGACGCGGACTTTTGAAGGCGGCGCTGCGCGATTGGTGATGGGGCAGCGCAGGTCATGGCCTGCAAAGCTGCGCCACACCCTGGATCGGCAACCGGAAAGGACCGTCATGTCGTCCGAAACGCAAACGCAGCCCGCATCCCGAACCGCCGGTCACGGTGCCATCCGCATCGATGTCGTCAGCCTGTTTCCCGAGTTCATCGACCAGGCGGCGGCGGTCGGCGTGGTCGGGCGGGCGCGTGAGCGCGGGCTGGTCGCGTTGCAGGGCTGGAATCCGCGCGACTATGCGCAGGGCAACTACCGCCGGGTCGACGACCGGCCGTTCGGTGGCGGGCCGGGCATGGTGATGCTGATCGAGCCGCTGCGGGCTGCGCTCGCTGCCGCGCGTGCGGCCGATCCGGCGCCGGCGCGCACGATCTACATGAGCCCCCAGGGCCGGCCGCTGACCCAGGCCAAGGTGCGCGAGCTGGCCGCACTGCCGCGGCTGATCCTGCTGTGCGGCCGCTACGAGGGCGTCGACGAGCGGCTGCTCGAGGCCGAGGTGGACGAGGAGCTGTCGATCGGCGACTACGTGCTGTCGGGCGGGGAACTGGCCGCGGCGGTCGTCGTCGATGCGGTGGCCCGGTTGCAGGACGGGGCATTGAACGACGCCGATTCGGCGGTGCAGGACAGCTTCGAGGGCGATGGCCTGCTCGATTGCCCGCACTACACCCGGCCGGTCGAGCATGCGCTGGGACGGGTGCCCGATGTGCTGTTGTCGGGCAATCACGCCCAGATCGCCGCCTGGCGCCGGCAGCAGTCACTGGGCCGCACCGCCGAGCGGCGCCCGGATCTGCTCGACGAGTCCGCGTTGGGCAAGGCCGACCGGCGGCTGCTCGCGGCCTGGCGGGCCGAGCGGGGCCAGGACCCGGACGCCTGAGCGCCGCCGCGCCGGCAGTGGCATTCGCCGGGCGGCTGGGCCTATAATGCGCGGCTAACCAAAACAACGGGCCATCGCGCCCGCCATGCCAGAGCGTGCGTCCACGTGCACCACGCCTACAACGACTCCAACAGGCCAAGACCATGACCACCAAGCCCTCCCTGAACACCCTGCTGCAGGAATTCGAAAGCGCCCAGACCGCGCGCGAGCTTCCCGACTTCGGCCCCGGCGACACCGTCGTCGTCAACGTCAAGGTCAAGGAAGGCAACCGCGAGCGCGTGCAGGCCTACGAAGGCGTGGTCATCGGCAAGAAGAACGCCGGTCTGAACTCCGCGTTCACCGTCCGCAAGATCTCGCACGGCTACGGCGTCGAGCGCGTGTTCCAGAGCCACAGCGCGCAGATCGAGTCGGTCGAAGTCAAGCGCCGCGGCAAGGTCCGCGCCGGCAAGCTGTACTACCTGCGCGGCCTGGAAGGCAAGAAGGCCCGCATCAAGGAAGACCTGTCGGCCTCGGCGAAGGCCAAGAACGAGAAGGCACGCGCCGACAAGGCCGCTGCCGCCGCCGCACCGGCGCCGGCTGCCGAGTAATTCCGGCCCGGTTTCGATGTCGCACGACGGCCGCCGCAAGGCGGCCGTCTGCGTTTGCGGCGTCCGGAAAACAGGGGGTCTCCACATGTGGGAAGGTCTGCCTCGGATGGGCAGCGGCCTGCCAGCCGGAACGCCGTTCTCCCCACGGTCAAGGCCACGTCGCGGCCCTGCCATGCGATGCGATCGGACACGCGCGCAATCTGACCCGCGCGAATGAGGGCGCCGGATTTGCGTCCGGCGCCCTGCAGATCACGACGATGTCGTGCCTGCCGCGCTCAGTCGTAGTCGGTGTCGAGCAGACGGCCGGTGCGCGCGGAGTACTCGAGTTCCACGATCCGCCCGTCGTTCTGGCGGATCTCGACGTCGTACTCCCCGTCGTCGTAGGACACCTCGATGACGCGGCCCGGATGCCGGCGCTGGGCGTCGGCCAGGATGCGGTCGAGCGAGGCCGTATTGGCGTCAGAACGCGGGTCGGCCTGCGCGGCTGCGGCCGCGTGCAGGCGATCGCCGCGATCATCGCGGTTCTGTGCCAGTGCGGCGGGCAGGGCAACAGCGGCGCCCGCGGCGGCGATCAGGCAGGCGATGGCGAGACGGTGCTTCATGGGAGGTCCTCGTGGTCGATGATGGGCCGGTCGGCGACCGGTCGAGGCGCAGTGTCCCGATCGCGCCTAACCGGGGTCTGATCGACACGTTCATCGCATCGTTAATCCGTTCCCCCACACTGGCGCCATGCAACGCCTCCTGTTTCCGCTCCCGCTGCTGTTCGCCGGCCTGCTGGCCGCTCCCTTGCATGCCGATTCGCCCGACACCCGCCGCGGTGCCGACTATGCCCGCGACGGAGTGCGCAGCGGCGAGTTCGTCCGCCTGGAGCGGATGCTGGCCGATGCCGAGCGGCGCTTCCCGGGGCGCGTGCTCGAGGTCGAGCTCGACACGGACGACGACGAGTACGAAATCGAGATCCTGATGGGCGACGGCCGCGTCGTCGAGCTCAAGTACGATGCGCGGACCGGGCGCCTGCTCAAGGTCGAGATCGACGACTGATGCGCATCCTGCTGGCCGAGGACGATGCCGAGCTCGTCGCACGGGTGGCTGCCGCTCTCGCCGCAGCCGGGTTCGCGGTCGATTGCGTCGACGACGGCGTGGAGACCGAATTCCGTGGCCAGACCGAGGCCTACGATGCCTCTGTGCTGGACCTCGGCCTGCCTGGGCTGGATGGCGTTTCGGTGCTGCACCGCTGGCGTGAGGCCGGGCTTGCGTTACCGGTCCTGGTGCTGACCGCGCGCAGTCGCTGGCACGACAAGCTCGCCGGCTTCAATGCCGGCGCCGATGACTACCTGACCAAGCCCTTCCAGATCGAGGAACTGGTGCTGCGCGTGCAGGCGTTGATCCGCCGCAGTACCGGCCATGCCTCGCCGAGGCTGCGTTGTGGCGCGCTCGAGCTCGACGCCCATGCGGGCCGTTTCGCCCTGGACGGCGATCCACTGGCACTGACGGCGCGCGAGTACCGCATCCTCGCCTATCTGATGCATCACGCAGGACGTGTCGTCAGCCGCGCCGAACTCGGCGAGCACGTCTATGACAACGGCTACGATCCCGATTCGAACGTGCTCGACGTACTGGTCGGGCGCATCCGGCGCAAGCTGGGGGTCGCGCTGCTGCACACCGTGCGCGGGCAAGGGTTTCGGCTGTCGGAGGCGCCGTGAGTCGCACCGGCGTGTTGTCGCTGCGCTGGCGCCTGTGGCTGGCTGGCGCGCTGGGCGTGGCGATCTCGGCCGCGATCGCAGGCGGCCTGCTCGGTGCGATGTTCGCGCGCTCCGGCGAGCGTGCACTCGACCGCCGCCTCGATGATGACTTCGCGACACTGGCCGGGCTGATCGAGGCGCGGCCCGATGGCGGCTGGAAATTGCGCCGCCAGCCGGCCGATGAGCGCTGGGCTCGGGTGTTCTCCGGTTGGTACTGGCGGATCGGCGATGGCGACGCGGCAATCGGCTCGCGCTCGCTGTGGGATGGCGACCTGCCGGTCGCGTCGGTCGCGCGCGGCTCCGCGCTGCGGTTTGATGCCGAGGGCCCGCGCGGGCAGCGGCTGCGGGTGCGCGCCCAGCAACTGCGCCTGCCTGATGTGGCGGCCTCGATCCCGATCTACGTGGCTGCGGACCGCGGCGACGTGATCGCCGAGACGCGGGAGTTCCGGCGGACGGCGATGCTGGCGTTCGCAGGTGCGGCGGCCGTGCTGCTCGCGCTGCTGGCTTGGCAGGTCGAGTGGGGGCTGCGTCCGCTGCACCGCATGCGCGGCATCCTGCGACGCGTGCGCGACGGCGACGACGTGCGCTTCGGCGGCGAATGCTGGCCGGCCGAGGCGGCGCCGCTGGCCGAACAGATCGACGACCTGCTCGACGAGCATGCGCGCCGCGTCGCGCGTGCGCGACACGCGGCCGAAGACCTTGCCCACGCGCTCAAGACGCCGCTGGCGGTGCTCTCGGCCGAGGCGCAAGCGCCGAGCGATGACATTGCCGGCGTGGTCGCCGCGCAGGTGCAGCGCATGCGCGGCGAGGTCGAGCGCCGGCTCGTCGGCGGCTTCGCGTTCGATCCGCGTCAGCGCACGCCGGTGGCGCCGGTCGTCGAGGCGCTGCGTACCCTGCTTGCACGCAGTGCCGATGGCCGGCTGCGCCTGACGACTGAGATCGCACCGGCGCTGGTGTTCGCCGGTGCGCGCGAGGACCTGGAAGAGATGCTCGGCAACCTGCTCGACAATGCGGTGAAGTGGGCTTGCACGCGGGTGTATGTCCATGCGTCGCGCGAGGGCGAGCGTCTGCGCATTGCCGTCGATGACGATGGGCCGGGCATGCGGCCCGAGACGATGGCGCAGGCCCTGCAGCGCGGTGTGCGGCTCGACAGCCGGGTCCCAGGTCATGGCCTGGGGTTGTCGATCGTCGAGGGGATCGTCGCCGGCTATGACGGAAGTCTGGTCCTCGACAACCGCCCGGGGGGCTTTCGCGCCGTGCTTGATTTGCCGGCCGGCGCACCGATATCGGATCGATGAACCAAGCCCCTGGCGCCCATGCCGCCGACAGCGTCCGCCTCGACCTCTGGTTGTGGGCGGCACGCTTCTTCAAGACCCGTGCCTTGGCCAAGCAGGCGATCGAGACCGGCAAGGTCGATGTCGGCGGCCAGCGGGCCAAGCCCGCGCGTGCGGTGCGCCTCGGCGATGCGCTGCGTGTGGCGCGGGGCGAGGAAGTGTTCGAGGTCGTCGTGGCCGGGTTGTCGGACACGCGCGGACCGGCCAGCGTGGCGCAGGGGCTGTATGCCGAATCCGAGGACTCGCGTGCTGCGCGCCTGGCGCGCGTCGCCGAACAGCGTGCACAACGCGCCGGTTATCGCGCGCCCGAACACAAGCCCGACAAGCGTGCGCGGCGGTTGATCCGGGCCTTGGGCGATATCGACGCGCTGTAGCTCCGGCGCGCCAGGAAGGCAGGACCATGTCCGAACGTGCAACACGGCTGCTGCGCCTGCTCGATGACCTGCGACGACGGCGCCGGCCTGTTCCCGGACGCGAGCTGGCCGACCGGTTGGGCATCAGCCTGCGCACGCTGTATCGCGACATCGAGGCCTTGCGCGGGCAGGGTGCCGAGATCCACGGCGATCCCGGCCTGGGCTATTTGTTGCGCCCCGGGTTCCTGCTGCCCGCGATGATGTTCTGCGATGAGGAACTCGAAGCGCTGGTGCTGGGCGCGCGCTGGGTCGGCAGCCATGCCGATCCGGAACTGGCGGCCGCGGCCACCCGCGCACTCGACCGCTTGGTCGGCGTCCTGCCTGCTGCATTGCGCTTGCAGGTGGAGACCAGCGGTCTGTTCGCCCCGCACTGGGCGCCATCGGAGCCCGAGCCTTGGCTGCCGATCCTGCGGCGCGCGATCCGGGGCGAACGCGCGTTGCGGATGCACTACGCCGACGCCGCAGGACGCGGCAGCGAGCGCACGATCTGGCCGTTCGCGATGGCCTTCCTGTCCGATACCCGCCTGCTCGCCGCCTGGTGCGAGACGCGCGGCGATTTCCGTCATTTCCGTGCCGACCGGGTGGTGTCGTTGGAGGACACCGGGGTGCGTTACACCGTGCGTCGCCACGAGCTGCTGCGCAGATGGCATGCCCAGCGGCGGACCGTGCGGCATGCGACACCGGGCGGCGACGACGCTGCTGACAACCAATGACAGCGGCGCCGCGGAGACTGGGCGCTCCTTCCGGACCGAGCAAGCCCGATGACCGAAACGCTGACCTTCTACACCCATCCGATGTCCCGTGGCCGGGTGGCCCGTTGGATGCTGGAGGAAACGGGATTGCCCTATGAGGAGGTGCTGCTGACCTACGAAGGCAGCATGAAGTCGCCGGCATACCTGGCGATCAATCCGATGGGCAAGGTGCCGGCGATCCGGCATGGCGATACGGTCGTGACCGAGAATGCGGCGGTGTGCGCCTATCTCGCCGAGCTGGTGCCCGACAGGCAACTGGCGCCACCGCCCGGGTCGCCCGAGCGGGGCAGTTACTACCGGTGGCTGTTCTTCCTGGCCGGGCCGCTCGAATCGCTGCTCACCGCGCAAGAAGCCGGCGCGCTCGCACCGGCATGCGCGGCCGGCTACGGCAACGCGGACGATGTGATGCGGACCTTGGAGCAGGCGGTGACGGGCAGACAGTTCCTGGCCGGCGAGCGGTTCAGTGCGGCGGATCTGTATATGGCCGCCGTATTGGGCTACTACATGCGGATCGGCGCGCTCCCATCGCGGCCGGCCTTTGTCGAGTTCGTGCGCGTCCACGCTGCACGCCCGGCGGCGCAGGCGGCTGCGAAGCGAGACGACGCCCTGGCCGCGCAGGCGTCGGCAGCGAGCTGACGCGCAACCGCGGACGGCCGCATTGCGCGGCCGTCCGCGTTGCCTGCGCCGATGCAGATCAGCGCAGGTCGAAGCGGTCGAGCTCCATCACCTTCGTCCAGGCCGCGACGAAGTCATCGACGAACTTGTCCTGGGCGTCGTTGCTGGCATAGACCTCGGCGAGCGCACGCAGCACGGCATTGGACCCGAACACCAGGTCGACGCGGGTGCCGGTCCACTTGCGCGCGCCGCTCCGACGATCGCGACCCTCGAACACATCACGCGCCTTGGAGCGGGGCGACCAGGCGGTGTCCATGTCGAGCAGGTGGACGAAGAAGTCGTTGCTCAGCACGCCGGGTCGGTCGGTGAACACGCCGTGCCGGGCGTCGTCGACGCCGATGTCGAGCACACGCAGTCCGCCAATGAGCACGGTCAGTTCGGGCGCGGTCAGCGTCAGCAGTTGCGCCCGATCGATCAGCAGCGCTTCGGCGGGAATCGCTGACGCGCCGGACAGATAGTTGCGGAAGCCGTCGGCGTGCGGCTCGAGCACCGCAAACGACGCGACATCGGTCTGTGCCTGGGACGCGTCGGTGCGACCGGGCGAGAACGGCACGGTCACCTCGCGTCCACCGGCCTTCGCCGCCTGCTCGATGCCGGCATTGCCCGCGAGCACGATCAGATCGGCCAGCGAGATCTGCTTGCCACCCGGCGCGTCGAGATTGAACGCGCGCTGGATGCGCTGCAGGACGTCGAGCACCCGCGCCAGTTGGTCGGGGCGATTGACCGGCCAGTCCTTCTGCGGCGCCAGACGGATGCGTGCACCATTGGCGCCGCCGCGCTTGTCGCTGCCGCGGAACGTGGACGCCGAGGCCCACGCAGTGCCCACCAGCTCGGACACCGTCAGGCCAGACGCCAGCACCTGGGCCTTGAGCGTGGCGACGTCGGCCGCGTCGATCAAGGGGTGCTCGGCCTCGGGCAGTGGGTCCTGCCAGAGCAGCGTTTCCTTCGGGACCTCGGGGCCGAGGTAGCGTGCGCGTGGTCCCATGTCGCGGTGGGTCAGCTTGAACCAGGCGCGGGCGAAGGCGTCGGCGAACGCCTGTGGGTTTTCGAGGAAGCGGCGCGAGATCTTGCCGTACACAGGATCGAAGCGCAGGGCCAGGTCGGTGGTCAGCATCCGCGGGCGGTGCTTCTTTGCCGGGTCATGGGCGTCGGGCACGATATCGCCGGCGTCCCGGGCGACCCACTGGTGCGCGCCGGCCGGGGACTTCTCCAGTTCCCATTCGAAGCCGAACAGATGTTCGAAGAAGTTGTTGCTCCACAGTGCCGGCGTCGTCGTCCAGGTCACTTCCAGGCCGCTGGTGATCGTGTCGCCGCCCTTGCCCGAGCCGAAGCTGCTGCGCCAGCCCAGGCCCTGTTCCTCAAGTTCGGCCGCTTCGGTTTCCGCACCGACATGCTCGGCCGGGCCCGCGCCGTGCGTCTTGCCGAAGGTGTGGCCGCCGGCGATCAGCGCGACCGTTTCCTCATCGTCCATCGCCATGCGGCCGAAGGTGTCGCGGATGTCGTGCGCGGCGAGCAGCGGATCGGGGTTGCCGTCCGGGCCTTCGGGATTGACGTAGATCAGGCCCATCTGCACCGCGGCGAGCGGACGCTCAAGCCGGCGCGTGTGGACATCGCCGTCGGCATCGTCATCGGAGACGAGGACTGCCGCGTCCCCGGGCTTCTCGACGCCATCCGAGCCATGCGCGTAGCGCACGTCGCCGGCGAGCCAGGTCGTCTCGCGGCCCCAGTACACATCCTGGTCGGGTTCCCAGGTGTCCTCGCGCCCGGCGGCAAAGCCGAATGTGCGAAAGCCCATCGTCTCGAGCGCCACGTTGCCAGTGAGGATCAGCAGGTCCGCCCACGAGATTCGCTGGCCGTACTTGCGCTTGATCGGCCACAGCAGGCGGCGGGCCTTGTCGAGATTGACGTTGTCGGGCCAGCTGTTGAGCGGGGCGAATCGCTGCTGGCCCCGGCCGCCGCCACCGCGGCCGTCGCCGGTGCGGTAGGTTCCGGCCGCGTGCCAGGCCATGCGGATGAACAGTGGGCCGTAGTGGCCGAAGTCGGCCGGCCACCAGTCCTGGGAATCGGTCATCAGTGCGCGCAGATCGCGCTTGAGGCCGTGATAGTCGAGTTTCTCGAACTCGGCCGCGTAATCGAAATCCGGCCCCATCGGATCGGACTTGGACGAGTGCTGGCTGAGCAGATCGACGCGCAACTGGTTGGGCCACCAGTCGCGATTGCTCGTGCCCTGGACCGCGGCGTCGTGATGGAAGGGGCATTTGGCTTCGGTGGACATGGGGCTACCTTGTCGGTCGGTGGCGCGCGGCGCGATTGCGGGACGGGCGCGTGGGAGTTCGGACGGGTCGGGCGGTGCCATGCAGGCAAGCCGGGTCGGGGACTCAGTCGCCGGCGTGCGGCGCTGGCGACGCCGTGGCACCGGTAAGGGGCGAGGGCGCAAGGTGCATGGTGGCGGGCCAATCTGTGCAGGAGAGCCCGCAGATTAGGCGCGTCGATCAAGAAGTTGAAATCGATTGTTTTCCTGATTCCGATAGGTTTCAGCTATCGGGCAGGGTCCCTGGCCGCTCGCGCGACGGTCATTTCGTCGCGGACGGCGGCGCGTGGACAGGCGCGTCAAAGCACGGTATCCGCTTGGGCGCCCGCTGGGCACCGCGGCCATTGCGGCCCGAGCGCCGCGGGAAGTCGCCGCGCCCGACGAGCGCCAGGTGCGCGTGCGACAGCAGCTCCGGACGCGGCATGCCGCGCCCTTGCGTGACGGCGATCCCCGATCGATCGCGCGGACGATGCCGCTTACAACAGGGTCTTGAGCCGGTACAACGCCTCAAGGGCTTCGCGCGGCGTCAGCGCGTCGGGATCGATTCCGGCCAGTGCCTCCACCGCAGCCGACGGTGGCGCAAACAGGCCGATCTGCTGCGGGGTGCCGAGCGTGTCGGCCGACATCGGTGGCGCGGGCGTGTCGTTGCGCCGTTGCTCGAGCTCGGCCAGCCGCGCGCGGGCATCGCGCACGACCTGCCTGGGCAGGCCGGCCAGTGCCGCGACCTGCAGGCCGAAGCTGCGGTCGGCCGGCCCGTCCTTGACGGCGTGCATGAACACCAGCGTCTCATTGCCCTGCTGGTCGCGATGCTCGACTGCGTCCAGATGCACGTTGGCGATGCCACTGCCGGGCTGCGCCAGCGCGGTCAGTTCGAAGTAGTGGGTCGCAAACAGCGTGTAGCTGCGGTTGCGCCCTGCGAGATGGCGCGCGCAGGCGTCCGCCAGTGCGAGCCCGTCGTAGGTCGAGGTGCCGCGGCCGATCTCGTCCATCAGCACCAGGGATTCGTCGGTGGCGTGGTGGAGGATGTAGCTGGTCTCGGCCATCTCGACCATGAAGGTCGACTGGCCCTTGGCGAGATCGTCGCCGGCGCCGATACGGGTGAGGATGCGGTCGATCGGGCCGATCGTCGCGCGGGCCGCCGGCACGAAGCTGCCGATGTGCGCGAGCAGCACGATCAGCGCGTTCTGGCGCATGTAGGTGCTCTTGCCGCCCATGTTCGGGCCGGTGATCACCAGCATGCGCCGGTCACCGAACTCGGGACCGTCGCCGAGCACCAGATCGTTGGGCTCGAAGGGTTCGCGCCGCACCGCTTCGACCACAGGATGGCGACCGCGCTCGATACGCACGCCAGGGTGCGCGTCGAGCTGCGGGCGCGACCAGTCCAGTGCCTGTGCGCGCTCGGCGAAGCAGGCGAGCACGTCGAGTTCGCTGAGCGCGCCCGCGCACTGCTTGAGGGTCTCGAGGCTGGCGTTGAGCGCGTCGAGCAACTGCTCGTAGAGCAGGCGTTCGCGGGCCAGCGCACGCTCGCGCGCCGATAGCACCTTGTCCTCGAACTGCTTGAGTTCCTCGGTGATGTAGCGCTCGGCATTGGTCAGCGTCTGCCGCCGGGTGTAGTGCGCGGGGGCCTTGGCCGCGTGCGCCTTGCCGATCTCGATGAAGTAGCCATGCACGCGGTTGTAGCCGACCTTGAGCGTGGCGATGCCGCTGGCCTCGCGTTCGCGCGCCTCCAGGTCGACGAGGAACTGGTCGGCGTTGGTGCTCAACCGGCGCAGTTCGGCCAGCTCGGCATCGTAGTCGTCGGCGAACACGCCACCGTCGCGCGCGAGCACCGGCGGCTGCTCGACCAGGGCCGTGGCCAGCAGATGGGCCTGCTCACCGTGTTCGCCGAGGGCGTCGTGCAATGCGCGCAGGCGCGGCGAGTCGATTGCCTGCAGTGTGGTGCGCAGGTCGGGCAGCAGCGCCAGGCCGTCGCGCAGCGTCGACAGGTCGCGCGGCCGTGCCGATCGCAGCGCGATGCGCGTGAGCACGCGTTCCAGATCGCCGAGCGCACGGAAGCGCTCGCGCAGTGCGACATCGGCGCCGCCTTCGATCAGTGCCTCGACCGCATGCAGGCGCTCGCCCAGCACGCCGCGGTCGCGCAGCGGGCGGTGCAGCCAGCGGCGCAGCAGGCGTCCGCCCATCGGCGTGACCGTGCTGTCGAGCACGCCGAGCAGAGTGTTGCGGGTGTCGCCGTCGACGCGGGTATCGAGTTCGAGATGCCGACGCGTGGCGGCGTTCATCGCGATCGCGCCATCGCCGCTTTCCACCGCGATCGAGGTCAGGTGCGGCAGGCGCTGCTTCTGGGTCTCCTCGACATAGCCCAGCAGCGCGCCGGCTGCGGCAATCGCCAGCGGCCGGTCGTCGATGCCGAAGCCGGTGAGGTCGTGCAGGCCGAAGAACTGCAGCAGCTGGCGGCGGCCCGAATCGGCATCGAACAGCCACGGCGGCCGCCGGCGCATGCCGCTGCGCTCGCCCAGGAACGCCGGCCAGCCGTCCTCGTCGGGCACCAGCAGCTCGGCCGGATCGAGCCGCGCGAGCTCGGCCTCCAGCGTGTCCTCGTTCGCGCATTCGCAGACGAAAAAGCGCCCACCGGCCAGATCCGCCCAGGCCAGGCCATAGTGGCCGGCACGATTGCGTGCGACCGCCATCAGCAGCGTATCGCGACGCTCCTGCAGCAGCGCCTCGTCGGTCACTGTGCCCGGCGTCACGATGCGCACCACCTTGCGCTCGACCAGCCCCTTGCTCGCGGCCGGGTCGCCGATCTGCTCGCAGATCGCCACCGACTCGCCGAGCGCGACCAGCCGCGCCAGATAGCCTTCGGCCGAATGGTGCGGCACTCCGGCCATCGGGATCGGCGCGCCGGCCGAGTTGCCGCGCTGGGTCAGCGTGATGTCGAGCAACCGCGCCGCCTTGCGGGCGTCGTCATAGAACAATTCGTAGAAATCGCCCATACGGAAGAACAACAGCACGTCCGGGTGCTCCGCCTTGGCGGCGAAGAACTGCTGCATCAGGGGCGTGTGTTGGGGGGCGGTCATCGCGTCTCGAAAGGGGCCAGCCGGCCGGCCATTTTGCCTCAACGCCCGATTCCTCGCCGCCGGCCGCTAGACCTGCTCGAGGAAATCGACGATCGCCTCGATCTCTTCGCGCTGCAGTTTGAGCGGCCGCAGCAGCGGGTCGGGGCGCGGAAACGTCGGATCGTTGCGCTGGGCGGGCGACGGGCGCGGCGCCGGCATGCCGGCGTCGTACGCGCGCACGACGCCAAGAAGATGCGGGAACAGACCGTTGTGCATGTACGGCGCAGTACGGGCGACACCGCGCAGTGACGGGGTGCGGAACTGTCCTGCGTCCGCCGGATCACCGGTGACCTCGTAGCGGCCTAGGTCCTGGCGGCGACGGCCGTGGAAGTGCAGGCCGAGGTTATGGAAGCCGTGGTCGGTCATCTCCGGACCGCTGTGGCAATTCATGCAGCGCGCATGCGTGCGGAACAGGTGCAGGCCCCAGAGCTGGCGGTCGTCGAGCTGGTCCGTGCGGCCGGCGAGGAACCGATCCAGCCGCCCGGTGCGCGGTGCGAGGCTGCGCTGGAACGTTGCCAGCGATCTGGCGATCGACTGCGCGTCGATGCGATCGCTGCCGTAGGCGGCCGCGAAGGCGGCGCGATACGCCGGATCGCGCCGCACGCGTCGGATGGTGGGAGCCAGCGACCGGTTCGCCATCTCGCGCCCGTCGACCAGCGGGTGCAGTGCCTGGTCTTCGAGCGACGCCGCGCGCCCGTCCCAGAACAGCGTGCGCATCCAGGCGCTGGTCGCCACCGAGATCGCATTGCGTCGGCCAGTCTGGCGGTCGTGCCCGAACGACACACTGCGCCCGTCGGCCCAGCCCAATTGCGGATCGTGGCAGTTCGCGCACGCGATCTGGCCCGAGCGCGACAGTCTCGGATCTTCGAACAGTCGCTTGCCGAGCGCGACGCGTTCGGGCGTGGATGGATTGTCGGCTGGCGTCGGCGGCGTGCGCGGCAGCGGTGCCAACTCTCGCCAGGTCACGCCCGGATCGACGTGCGGCGCCGGCCAGCGTTCGCTCGGCTGCGCATAGACGCGGCGCAGGCAGGCGAAGTCGACAGGGGGACCGTCGGTGCGCAGGCGGTCGGTGCAGGCGGCCCCTCCAGGCGCCTGCATGGCCTCGCCTGCCGCGACCGGCATCCACGCGCCGAGCAACACAACAAGCGCGCAGCAAGACACCCGCGCGGTCCTTCGACGGCGCGGGCGCGCAGGGGCCTGCGTCATCGTGCTCAGAACCGATAGCCGAGTTCGAGCCAGTAGCTGCGGCCGGGCTCGTAGTAGGTGCCGGTGGCGGTCGTACCAACAATCCGGTTCATGCGGTTGAACACGTTGGTTGCCTCGACCCTGACGTATGCATCGATGCGAGGGATCGGCAGGTCGTACTCGATTGTGGAATCCCAGGTCCAACTGCGCGGATAGTCGACATCGTCGTAGACATCAAGAGAGGCGCCGTCGACCTCAGCCTCGTCGACGATTCCGACGTCGCGGTATCCAGCCCGATAGCGAAGGAAGTTGCTCCAGGAAAGACCCAGTGCCTCGAAGCGGGTCTGTGTGGAAAGGCGTGCGGTCCAAGGACGATTGAAGTTCGTTGCCGGGATGTCGTACCTGGAGATCACATTACCCTTATAGACGATCAGTTCGTTGAATGTATCTTCATTCCAGATCGTATCGTAGTCGTTGTAGTTACGGCGGACATCGCTCTGGTCGAGCGCAAGCGTGAAACCGGTGCTCGAGCCGAAAGCATTCAAACGTACGGTCGGCGTGACAGTCAGAGAATAGATGCCGCTGGCACTGCGTCCGTTGTTGTTGTACTCGTAGACGTTGGTCTTGTAATAGCCGGTCGAGTCGTCACTGCGGACGCTCTGGCGAAGCACCTGTCTACGGCTTTCGCGGTTCACATATTTGAGGTTGAAGTCGAAGCCGGACAACTGCTGGCGGATGCCGATCGTCCACTCGTCGGTGTAGGGAATGTCCAGGTCTGAGATTCGGTTGTCTGTGGTCTGGACGGTCCCGGCGGCCTCTTCCCACCGCTGCACGGCACTGGTCCGCCTCTTTTCCGTCGCGAGCTTGCCACGTGCTTCACGCATCAGATACGTAAAGAAATTCCTGCCGTAGTAACGATTCACACCGCCTGTCAGTATGCTCCTGCCGTCGCCGAGGACGTCCCATGACGCGGACAGGCGCGGCGCGACAGATGGGCGGCCCCAGATACTGTCGTCGTCGAATCGCAGGCCTGGTCGGACGCTCCAGTTGCCCATCTGGATATCGTTTTGGACCCACGCGTTCCACTCGTCACCTTCGACCTCGATGCTGCCGGCGCGGTAGATGACCGCGCGTGCGAGGTATTGGCCTTGACCGGTGACGACCTGAGCGCGCGACTCCGTGACTGGAGCCAGTGAACAGGTATCGAGGTCGATTGTGCCGTCGGACAGCGTGCAGCTGGTCGTGGCGGTGGGGGTGTAGTAATAGCTGTGGACGTTCGGACGCTCGTAGAACGCCTTGCGTCGCTGATAACCGAAGCCGCCGCTGAGCGTGTGCTCGATCCCACCGAGCATGAAGCTGTCACGCACGGCACTGAATTTGTACGCGACCTTGCGGTCGTGCTGGTTGATGTTGCCGCCGCTGCCTTCGTTGTTGGTACTTGCCGAATTCCAGTACTTGTCCTCCGAGCGGGCCCAAGACTTCCAGTAGTCCACGGGCGTGGCGCGCGAACTCTCGACGTCGCTGTAGCTGATGGCGTTGCCGAAGCGCCAGGCGCCGTGCTCGACATCAGCTCGGAACGACATCACCGGCCCCCCCGATTTCAGGTCCATCCAGGAGTCCTTCTGGTTGACGATGAAGTACCGATCTTCGCTCGGCGCGTGTTGCAGCGAAGCACTGAGTGACACGCCATCGTCATGGGCCCAATCGACGTTGAGCGAGATTGCGGTGTTCTTGCGCGTTTGTTCCTTGGTATTCGCGTCTGCAATGCTTTCGGTGGTGCTGTAGGCCTTGAGCGGAATTGTCGAGCGAGTCTGGGTGATCGTGCCGATGATGCCGAGCCCCTGCTCGGTGCGGCCTTCGAGCCGCAGGCCGAACTTCTGCTTGTCGTAGTCCGGTTGCCGAATATAGGTCGTGGAATCGGCAAATGCGGCTTCATTGCCCTCGGCGATCAGGATTTCGTCCCAGGCAGAACGGGCGATGCGGAACCAGGCCTTGCCGGAGAACGCATCGCGTGCCCGGCGTGTACGCGCGTCGACCACGCCGCCGGTGAATCCGCCAAAACTGGCCGGCACGTTGCTGTCGTAAACGTCGAGCCCTTCGATAAGCTCGGTGTCGAGCGCGATGCCTTGGCCACTGCTGGGAATATCGAAGAAGTGATTCACCACCACACTGCTCGAGCCGTAGATCGTGTTTCCCGGATCGATGTCGTTGTTGAAGCTGGCACCATCGACGATGAAGAGGTTCTGGTAGTACGGAGCGCCATTGATGCTGATGTCGGCGGGGCGGATCTCGCCGCCATTGCGCGAAGTGCGCGCGGTATCAGCGAACTGCACGGCGGGGTTGATCCGCAGCAGTGTTGCCAAGTCGCCATCGGCGGTGTTCGTATTGCGAATGTAGTCCTCGCCCAGCGCCATCCCCTCCTGGTAGCGGAGCACGCGCTGGCCGGGCACGCGCAGTGGGCCGAAGCGAAGGGCCGTGGTGGGGAGGAGATCGTCGCCGGTTGCGGCTGGAGCGGCGTCGGAACGATCGGGCGGAGCGGAGATGACGTCGTTGGACTGTCCGGCAGCGTGCGCGGACATGGCGAGCAGGCCGATCGAGACGGCCAGGGCGAGGCGATGCATGCAAGGTTCCTGTCAGCGGTGAAACGGGCGGGATGCCCATGTGCTGGCGAGGAAACCTGGCACGGCCCTGATGCTGGCGGCGCGGCATGATCGCGCGATGGCGACGGCGGGTCAATTCCCTGAATGCGCGACGCGCGCGTGCGGATGCGGTAAAACAGGCCTTTGAACAGGCATGCAGGACGATGAGCGCAATTCCCGATGACGCGACATTGCAGACGATGGCCGCCAGGCTGGGCGGACTGCTGCATGACCGCCACCATCGCCTGGTGACCGCCGAAAGCTGCACCGGCGGCTGGATCGCCAAGGCGATGACCGATATCGCCGGTTGCTCGGACTGGTTCGATTGCGGCCTGGCGGCCTACAGCTACGAGGCCAAGCAGGCGTTGCTGGGCGTCAGTCTGCAGACGCTGGAAACGCATGGCGCGGTCAGCCGCGAAACCGCAATCGAGATGGTGTCCGGCGCGTTGGTCAATTCCGGCGCCAGCATCGCGGTTGCGGTGACCGGCATCGCCGGGCCCGGCGGCGGCAGCGACGACAAGCCGGTCGGCACGGTGTGGATCGCGTGGAAGCGGCGCGGCGACTATGCGCGCGCGCAGATCCATCATTTCGAAGGCGACCGTGAGGCGGTACGGCGACAGACCGTCGCGGCGGCGCTGCGCGGGCTCGAGGCGACGCTCGACTGATGTGGGAGACGCTCGCCACCGTCCGCGATCTGGGCCGCATCCAGGAGATCGCCTCGGTCCTGGTGCGCTATGGCTTCGGCGATGTCGTGCAGCGCATCGGCATGGCCGGCGCGCTCGAGCGTGCCGGTCGCCTGTTGCATCTCCACGCGGCCGACACCGCGCGCATGACCCAGCCCGAACGGGTCCGCCATGCGCTGCAGGACCTGGGACCGACATTCGTCAAGCTTGGGCAGATCCTCGCCACGCGCGTCGACCTGCTGCCGCCGGACTGGATCGAAGAACTGGGCCGACTTCAGAGCCAGGTGCCGCCGGTGCCGTATGCGGCGATCCATGCCCAGCTGATCGAAGACCTGGGCGAGGCGCCGGACACCGCGTTCGCACGCTTCGAGCCTGAGCCGATCGCCGCCGCCTCGCTCGCGCAGGCGCATCTGGCCTGGCTGCACGACGGCACGCCGGTGGTGCTGAAGGTGCGGCGCCCCGGCATTCGCGAGATCGTCGAAGCCGACCTGCGCCTGCTCGCGCGTTTGGCCGAGATTGTCGAGTCGCAGGCGCCGGACCTGCGCCGCTATCGGCCGGTCGAGGTCGTGCGCCAGTTCGATGCTTCGCTGCGGAGCGAGTTGGACTTTGCGGCCGAGTGCCGCAACGCCGAGCGCATCGCAGCGAATTTTGCCGACGATCCAGCTGTGCTTGTGCCCCGGGTGCACTGGCAATGGACCTGCGAGCGGCTCAATGTGCAGGATCGCGTGGTCGGCATTCCCGGCGGCGACCTGGCCGGCATCGAGGCCGCAGGCCTGGACCGCCACGCGCTTGCGCTTGCGGGCAGTGCCATCGTCATGAAGATGGTGTTCGAGGACGGCCTGTTCCATGCCGACCCGCATCCGGGCAACCTGTTCTTCCTGCCCGATGGTCGCATCGCATTGATCGACTTCGGCATGGTCGGCCGCGTGCTGCCGGAACTGCGCTACCAGGTCGCGCGACTGCTCCATGGGTTGGTCTCCCAGCAGCCGCAGAGCGTGTGCGATGTGCTGCTGGACTGGACGACGAGCGATGCCGAGGTCGACGAGGGGCGGCTGCAGAACGAGATCGACAGCTTCGTCGACCAGTACCGCGGGCTGCCGCTGCGCGATCTGCGGATGGGCGCGATGCTGGCCGACATCACCGGCCTGCTGCGCCGGCACGGATTGATGCTGCCGCCCGATCTTGCGCTCTTGATCAAGGCGTTCCTGACACTCGAGGGCCTGGGCCGCCAACTCGATCCCGGGTTCGACATGACCAGTACCGCCCAGCCGTGGCTGGAGCGGGTGATGCTGCAGCGCTATTCGCCACGCGCGCTGGCGCGGCGCGGGCAACGCACGCTGTCGAGCACGATCGATCTTCTGGCCGACCTGCCGCGCGATCTGCGCCGCCTGCTGCAGACCGCGCGCCGTGGCCGCCTGCGCGCGCAGATCGAGGTGACCTCGCTCAAGTCATTCGGCGATCAGGTCAACGCCGCGGCCAATCGGCTCACGGTCGGCGTCGTCACCGCCGCGCTGATCATCGGCTCGTCGATCGTCATGAACAGCGTGAGCGGCGGCGCAACGCACCGCTGGCTGATGGCGCTGGGCGTGCTCGGTTTCGTCGGCGCGGGCCTGAGCGGTGTGTGGATCCTGCTGTCGATCTGGCGCAGCGGCCGCAAGTAGCGCGCATGTTGTCTGGGCGGCGCTGCTGCACGCCGCCTGATCATGCGATCAGCGCACCGGCATGCCCGGCTGCGCGCCGTCATCGGCCGCCAGCAGCGCGAGCGCGCCGCCATCGAACCCGGCCGACAGGATCATGCCTTCGCTCAGCCCAAAGCGCATCTTGCGCGGCGCAAGGTTGGCAATGAACACCACATTGCGGCCGACCAGCGCCTCCGGCTCGCCGTAGCTGGCGCGGATGCCGGAGAAGATCTGGCGCTTGCCCAGTTCGCCGGCATCGAGTTCGAAACGCAGCAGCTTGTCCGAGCCTTCGACGGCCTCGCACACCAGGACCTTGCCGATCCGCAGGTCGAGCTTGGCGAAGTCGTCGATGCCGATATACGGGGCGTCGGTGCTCGCGGGCGCGGACGTTGCGGGCACCTTCGTCTCGGTCTTGTTCGGGGCGGCAGGCGCAGGGGCGGCGAGCGTGTCCTTGGAGGCTTCGGTCATGGCGGTGAGCAGAGTCGGGTCGATACGGGTGAACAGCGGAACATAGGCCTGGATCGTCCGGCCCGTCAGCGGCTGGTCGAGATCCTGCCAATGGGAGACGGGCGCTGCGAGGAATGCCGCGGCCTGCGTACTGGTGCGCGGCAGGATCGGCTGCAGCGCGCCGGCGAGGATGCGGAACAGGTTCAGGCCCTGGGTGCAGACGGCCTGCAGTTCGGCATCGGCACCCGCCTGCTTGGCGATCACCCAGGGCTTGCGATCGTCGATGTAGCGGTTGGCCTCGTCGGCGAGCGCCATGACCTGGCGGATCGCACTGGCCGGGTCGTTGCGCGCATAGGCTTCGCGCACGCCCGACAACGCGGCGACGAAACGATCGTACTGGGCCGGATCGGGTAGCGCGTCTGCCAGCCGCGCGTCGAAGCGCTTGTGGATGAAACCGGCGCAGCGGCTGGCCAGGTTGACGAACTTGCCGACCAGGTCGGCGTTGACGCGCGCGACGAAGTCCTCGAGGTTGAGATCGAGGTCGTCGACGCCGCCCGAGGACTTCGCCGCGAAGTAGTAGCGCAACGCCTCGGGGTCCAGGCCCTGGTCGAGATACGTGCGCGCCATGACGAACGTGCCGCGCGACTTGGACATCTTCGCGCCGTCGACCATCAGGTAACCGTTGACATGCAGCCGCGTCGGTACGCGCAGGCCGGCGCCGTGCAACATCGCCGGCCAGAACAGGCCGTGGAAATTGACGATGTCCTTGCCGAGAAAATGGTGCAGCTCGACATCGCCGTCGGGCGACAGCCAGGCATCGAAGTCGATGCCATCGCGCTCGCACAATGTCTTGAAACTGCTCAGGTAGCCGATCGGCGCATCGAGCCAGACGTAGAAGAATTTGCCCGGGTGCCCGGGGATCTCGAAGCCGAAGTACGGTGCATCGCGCGAGATGTCCCAGGCGCGCAGGCCACCTTCGCCATCCAGCCATTCCGCAAGCTTGGCCTTGACGCCGGGCACCGCGACGTCACCGGCGAGCCAGTCGCGCAGCACGTCCTGGAAATGGCCGAGCTCGAAGAAGAAATGCTCGGACTCACGCACCTCGGGCGTCGCGCCGCTGACCACCGACTTCGGTTCGATCAGGTCGCTGGGCGCATAGGTCGCACCGCAGTGCTCGCAGTTGTCGCCGTACTGGTCCGGCGTGCCGCACTTCGGGCAGGTGCCCTTGACGTAGCGGTCGGGCAGGAACATGCCGCGCACCGGATCGTAGAGCTGCGCGACGGCGCGGCGTGCGATATGCCCACCGCGTTCCAGGCGCGCATAGATCGTCTCGACCATCGCGCGGTTGGCCGCCGAGTGGGTCGAATCGTAATGGTCGAATGCAACACCGAACGCGGTGAAGTCGCGCACATGCCCCGCGTGGATCTCGGCGATGAACGCCTCGGGCGTGGTTCCCGCCTTCTCGGCCGCCAGCATGATCGGCGTGCCATGGGTGTCGTCGGCGCAGACGAAATGCGCAACATCACCCGCCATACGCTGGGCCCGGACCCAGGTATCGGCCTGGATGTACCCGACCAGATGGCCCAGGTGCAGCGGACCGTTGGCGTAGGGCAGGGCAGCAGTGACGAGCAGCTTGCGCGACATGGCGATGGCAACGGCAGGAACGGGGCCGGATTATCGCATGCCGGTCCGGCGCCCGGTCCTCGCCAAAAAAAAGGAGCCCGGCGTAAGCCGGGCTCCTTCATGACGCAACAAGCGGATTAGAACTTGTAGGTCGCACCGAGGTACACGAACCGGCCGACGCTGTCGTAGAACGCGTGGCTGGCTTCAGCACCGAAGTAGTTCGCCGGCGGGTCCTTGTCGAACAGGTTGTCCGCGCCGATGTACACCTTGATGCCCGAGTCCGGGAACGTGTAGCCGACCTGGGCGTTGTGATAGGTGTACGAACCATTGCGGATCGGGCTGGTCTGGCCCGGGTTGCTCTGGTAAGACGCCGGCTCGACGCGCAGGTTGTGATGCATGTAGCGGGCCGTCCACGAGACGTCCCAGTCGCCGCGCCGGTAGGCGGCTTCCAGGTTGCCGCGGAAGCGCGGATCGGAGACCGCGGTCACCCATTCCTTGTACTCGTTCGGGAAGTCCTGGAACTCCCATTCGCGAGACTGGATCAGGCGGGTGCCGACCATGCGCGTGACCATGTTGCCGCCCATGAACTCGAAGCGGTAGTCGACTTCGAAGTCGACGCCGACACGGCGGGACTTGGCCAGGTTCTCATTCAATGCGCGCCAGCTGTAGATGCTGTGCTCGGGGAAGAAGCGCCCCGACGGGTCGGTGTAGCCGCCCGGACCTGCACGCAGGATCTGGTCGCAGAAAATGTTGCTCGTCACGCCACCCGGGGAGTCCGCGCAACGGGTTGCATTGGTCTGACCCGTCACCGCGCCGATCGCATCATCAAGCGTGATGCGCCAGTAGTCGACCGACACGCCCAAGCCCTTGACGAACTCCGGCTGCCAGACGGCACCGAACGACACAGTCTCAGCCGATTCCGGACGCAGGTTCGGATTGCCACCGCTCACGCCGGGACGGCTGGCGGAATAGCTGTCCTGCCAGCCGACCGGAACGCCGAGGGCCGAGCAGTTGGCCTGGCGCAGCGCCTGGTCTGCAGCGGTGCCCGGGCGGTTCGAGTTCGTCCCTGAGTAGTTGCAGGGATCGTTGATCGTCGCAAAGTTCTCGGACTGCGGGTTGAACAGCTCGCCGATGCTCGGCGCACGGACGGCCTTGGCGGTCGTGCCGCGCACACGCAACGACGGGATCACCTGCCAATCGAAACCGATGTTCCAGGTCTTGGTCGAACCGATGGTGTCGTAGTGCGAGTAGCGGCCGGCCAGATCGAGCGACAGACGCTCGACACCCGGCAGGTCGGCCAGCAGCGGGATCGTGGTCTCGAGGAAGACCTCGCTCACGTCGTACTCGCCACCACGGCTGGGGATCGCGTTGAGGAAGGTCAGACCCTGGGCGGCCAGCGGATCGGTGTTCTCCTGGCTGCGCTCCTGGCGATGCTCGACGCCCGCGGCGAAGCCGACGTCACCGGCCGGCATCGAGAACAGCGCGTTGTTGGCGACCGATGCGCTGTAGACCGTCTGCTTGAGCTTGGAGCGGTTGAGCGAGTCGACGTTGAACCAGGCTGCCGCGGCGGGATTGGCTGCGACCGCACCGTTGCCGAAGACCGAGAACGGCACGCAACCAGCCACCAGGTCGGCGCGATACTGCCGGCCGGTGTGGATGTTGAAGGCGTTCGGGTCAAGCGTGCTGCGGCAAACGATGTTGCCGTTGGCGTCGAGGACCGTATCCAGGCCGGCGTGCCAGCGCTCGTTGATGCGGTTGTTGAGGTTCAGGCGGGAGATCGACGACTCGCCGTAGTTGAACGAGGTCTCGTAGGTCCAGTTCTCGCCGAAGAAGCCTTCCAGGCCGACCACGATGCGCTTGGTGTCGCGCTCGATCTGCTCGCCGCGACGACCTGCGTCGACGTTCATGCGACCGATCTCGAAGTACTCGGCCGGCGCGCCGTTGAGCGTCGTCGTCCGCAGCAGGCCGGGGTTGGCAGCCATCAGCGCACGCAGTTCGGGCGTGATGTAGGCATTGTCGGTGCGGATGCGCAACTGCGAGTCGAACGCCGACTGGCCGTAGAAGTGTGCTTCGGTCCTGCTGTACTTCGCCTCGGCGAACACGCGATGGTTGTCGTTGATGTCGAAACCGAAGATCGCATTGACGCTGGTGCGGTCGAATTCCGGCTCAAGGTCAGCCAGCGAGTTGAGGTCGGTGAAGTCGCAGTCGATGCACGAGGTACCGGTCGCGTTGTACCAGCCGTCGTAGCGGTTTCGCGAGAAGCTGCCGTCGGAATTGAAGTGATAACGCTGCGTCGGATCGAACGGATTGCTGTTGGCGTTGATCACGCCGCCGGTGTAGAACGAGCCGCCGAAGGAGATCGAGTGGTTGCCACCCGGACCTGCGAGGATGTTCTGCGGATTCGCCTCGCTCGAGGGCTTGGAGGGATCGTAGTTCGGGTTGGGACGCGTCACCAGGTAACGACGGCCGATCTCACGGCTCGTGCGGCTGAAGCGGTCCTGCTCGCTGCGCTCAACGGAGAACGCGACATTGCCGCGGCCGTCGGAGAAGTTGCTGCCAGCCGAGAAGCTGAGGAACTGACGGCCGAAGCCGCCTTCACTCGCTGCGCCCTTCTGGCCGCGCAGCTCGAAGCCCTCGAAGGACTTCTTGGTGATGAAGTTCACGACACCCGCGACTGCGTCGGCGCCATAGACGGCCGAGGCGCCACCGGTGATGACCTCGACGCGCTCGATCCACTCGACGGGGATGGTGTTGGTATCGACCGCGGTCGAGCCCGGAGTCGCGCCGACATGGCGGCGGCCGTTGACCAGGACCAGCGTGCGTGAGGTGCCCATGCCACGCAGGTCGAGCAGGCCGACGCCCGCGGTGCCGATGAAGCGGGTCGAGTTGCCCAGCGTGTAGGTCGCGCTGAGCGCCGGCAGCTTGGTCATCAGGTCGCCGATCGTGATCGCACCGGTGGCGCGGATCTCTTCGGCAGTGATGGCCGTCACCGGCGAGGGGGTCACGAAGCCTTCGCGCGCAATGCGCGAGCCGGTGACGTTGACCCGGTCCAGGGTCTGGGTGTCCGTATCGGGCGCCGCGTCCTGGGCATGGGCAGCTGCCGTGGCCAGCAACGACAGCGCGATGGCCGCACAAAGCGGTGCGGTCTTGTTAGAAATCATCAACATACATCCCCTTGGTAAAAAAAAGCCCGCCAAGTTCGACCTCGGAGGGCGCCCGGAATTAACTCCGAGTTAACCTATTTGCCATAGGTTCGTAACGAAATCAAGACTTGCGGTCGTGTGCAACGACTGCTCTCACGTGACTCGGAACGAGGGGATGCGACTGAATGCGCGCGATTCCGACAGCGCTTTTTTTGCTGAATACGCCAAGAAGGCGCGCAAGCACGCGCCTGATCCGTGAGGATCAGGCGGTTGCGGCATAAAGAATCCAGGCCGTCGCTGGTGCGAAGGGAGCTTACTCCCGCTGCCAGACCTGTTCGCGGCAGATGAAGGCGATACAGCCCGACACGCCGAGCCGGTTGGCATCGATCAACTTGGCCTTCGATCGATAGGTCTTGCCGTTGGCAGGGTCGAGGATCGTGCCGCCCGACCATTCATTGCCGTCCGGCTTGAGGTCCCAGAGGATCGTCATGCCGGTGATCGGCTGGTTGCGGCGTTCGCCGGTGCACTTGTCGCAGGTGGGGTTCGGCCCGCGATCGGAATGCAGCACCTCGACCACCTTGCCGCTCAGCGTGCCATTGCTGACCTGACTGATCTCGACGATCGATTTCACGCGCCCGGTCTCGTCGTCGATCGTCTTCCAGCGGCCCGCCGGAGACTGCGCCAGGGCCACGAACGGAATGGACAGCAAAGCGGCGGCGAAGGCGATTGGCATCTTGCGCATGGGACACCTCGTTGACGGGCTGGTGGCGCGAGTCTATAGCGCTGCTTCTCGGAAAGGCAGCTTAGACGTGAGCCAGTTCAAAAGTGAACGAGGGAGGCCCCGGCCAGGGCCGGGGCCTCCTACGTGTGCCGCTTACTTGAACTTGTAGTTAAAGCCGGCGTAGTAGTACCGGCCGATGTTGTCGAAGAGCGCCGATTCGGCGGTGTCGCCGAACAAGCCACGCGGCGGCGAGCGGTCGAACGCGTTGTCGATACCCAGATAGATATCCCAGCCGGTTCCCGGCACTTCGTATCCGAACTGGAAGTCGCTATAGGCCATCGACCCGGTCCTAATCTCGTTGCGCTGGAACGGATTGGTGTTATAGCTCTCCTTCGCCACGCGCAGCATGCTATCGACGTAGCGCAGCTCCCACGACGCACGGAAGCCGTTCTGGATGCGATACGTGGTCGACAGGTTCGCCCGCCAGCGAGGCGTACCGATCGTCGTCACATCTTCGATGAACTCACCCGGATCGTCCTGGAACGCGAACGTGCGCGCCCGCAGCATCCGGGTGCCGACGAAGCGCATGTCGAACTGCCCCGGACCCCACGGCTTGCGGTAGGACATCTCGACGTCCACGCCCGAACGCTCGAGCTTGGAGACGTTCTCGAGCAGTGCTCGGACGAAGGCGATCTCGTACGCCGGGAAGCCACCGCCGCCGCTGGCGCCGGCGCGATCGATCTGATCGCAGAACCGGTTGTTAATGCCCGACGGCGAATCCACGCAACGGTTGGCGACCTGTTGCCCGCTGACCGACGAGATGGCATCGGTCAGGCTGACGCGCCAGTAATCGAGGGTGACGCCGAAGCCCGGGATGAAATCGGGGGTAAAGACCAAACCGGCGCTCAGGGTCTTTCCTTCTTCTTGCGCCAGATCAGGATTGCCGCCGCTCAGCCCCGGACGCGTCGACTGAACGGTCGAGATGTAGTTTGCGGGGATGCCGAGCGCGGCGCAGTTGGCCGCGCGCAGCGCCGGATCGCCGGCAGTGGAGATCCCGCGGCCGGGACGGGAGTCGCAAGGATCGGAGATTGTGAAGAAGTTCTCCGACTGCGCGCCGTAGAGCTCACCGATGTTGGGTGCTCGCACCGCCTTGGAGTACGTGCCGCGCAGACGCACCGACGGAACGACCGTCCAGTCCAGGCCGGCCCGCCACGTAGTGGTGCTTCCGATCGTGTCGTAGTCGGAGTAGCGGCCTGCGAGGTCGAAGATCAAGCTGTCCACGCCCGGGAGATCGGCAAGCAGCGGCACGCTGAACTCGGTGAAGACTTCCTTCACAGAGTACTCGCCGCCTTCGCTCGGGATCGCGTTGAGGAACGTGAGGCCTGCGTTGGACAGTTCGTCGGCCTGGGTCCGGCTCCGCTCGCGGCGGTACTCGGCGCCGGCCGAGAACCCAACCCCGCCTGCGGGAAGCGTGAACAGTGCAGAGTTCGACACCGACCCGCTGAAGACGGTCTGGCTCAGCCGCCCCTTGCTGACGGTATTGGCATTGAACCAGGCGCGGGCCTCGTCACTGACCGCGCCATCGCCGAGGATGCTGAACGGCACGCAGCCGTTGGCACCGAACGGGGTGACCGGCAGACCGGTGTGCGGATTGATCGAAGTCGGATCGATCGACGAGCGGCAGACGATCTGGCCGCTGGCCGGATCGATCACCGCATCCAGACCGGCGTAGAATCGCTCAGTGATGCGGTTGTTGACATTGATCCGGCGTTCCTTCGTCTTGCCGTGGACCAGCGAGACCTCGTAGGTCCAATCCGGCGAAAGCGAGCCTTCGAACCCGATGACCGCGCGCATGGTGTCGCGCGTGACGTCTTCGCCGCGCTGTCCGGCATCGGTGTCGAATCGATACACGTAGATGCCAGGCGGCGTGCCCACGACATTGGTGTCCTGATCCCACTCCAGGGCGTACGAACCCGACTGATCGATGAAGTCGCGAAGCTCCGACGACAGATAGGGATTGTCGCGGGTGATGGAATACGGAATCGGGCTGCTGAAAGCGGGCTGGCCGAGGTACTTCGACTTCGTCTGGGCGTACTTGCCTTCGAAGAAGAACCGGTGATTCTCGTTGAAATCAAAATTGACGATCGTGTTGATCGAGCCGCGGTCGAAGCCGGGCTGCAGGTCGGCGACGCGGTTGAGGTTGAGATAGTCGCAGTCTTGGCAGCCGTTGGGGTCGTTGACCGTGCCAAAGTCCTGCGGCCGGAACTTGCCGCCCGCTGTCAGCACGTACGGGTTATCGTCCCCATCGTAAAAAATGCCGCCTTCAGTGAAGCTGTTCAGACCTGCGTTGGGAAGCAGCAGGCTCTGATAGTTGTCCGGGCCTGCAGGGCGACTGGGGTCGTAGTTCGGATTCTGGATCGTGCGGTACGAGGTCCGCCCGATTGCACGATCCGAGAAACGGAACCGATCCTGGGTGCTGTACTCGACCGAGACACCCACATTGCCCTGGCCTTCTGCGAACTGGGTGCCGGCGGTGATGCTGCCAAACGAGCGCTTGAAGCTGCCTTCATCCGAGATCCCCGTCTGGCCGCGCATCGTCACGCCATCGAACGAATCACGCAGGACGAAGTTGACGACGCCCGCGACTGCGTCTGCGCCGTAGACTGCCGACGCGCCGCCGGTGATGACTTCGACGCGCTCGATCCATTCGACAGGAATGGTGTTGACGTCGACCGCGCCGGAGCCGGGCGTGCCGCCGACGTGGCGGCGGCCATTGACCAGGACCAGGGTCCGGTCGGTGCCAAGGCCGCGCAGGTCGAGGAGGTTCAGGCCGACCGTGCCGATGAAGCGCGACGAATTGCCGAGCGAGAAGGTCGTGGCGAGCTGCGGCATCTCGTTCATGAGATCGCCGATCGTGACCGCGCCGGTGGTGCGGATCTCTTCAGCGGTGATCGCGACGACCGGGGATGGCGTCACGAAGCCCTGGCGAGGAATGCGCGAGCCGGTGACCGTGATCTTGTCGAGCTCGGTCGTCTCGGACTGGGGGGCGGTCTGCGCAAAGGTCGCTGCCGGCGCACATGCCAGGGCCGCGAAGATGGCGGTCGCAAGGTGGGAGCACCTCGCCTGGGTCCTAGATCTCATCGATATCCCCTTCGAAAGCGTTGATAGGCGGACGGGTGTCCGTTGGCCGATTTAACGCCAAAATTACGAAGTGTTCAACTTGGGTTCATTGCGTTCCTCTTGACCTAAGTCCTCGCCGGGGGAAGACCGCTCGGCGACAATGGGCTCCTCATTGCAACGAAGACGTGCCTCATGTCGATGCCCAGCGCCACGCCGATCCCTGCCCGCGCCGTCCAAGGCGCCCTCCACCCACACCCGCGCATCCGCAACATCATCGCGGTCGGTTCGGGCAAGGGCGGGGTCGGCAAGTCGACGACGTCGGTGAACCTGGCGCTCGCGCTTGCGGCCGACGGTGCCCGGGTCGGCGTGCTGGATGCGGACGTCTACGGCCCGAGCATTCCGACGATGCTGGGCCTGTCGGGCAAGCCGGACAGTCCTGACGGCAAGTCGATCCTGCCGCTGCAGGCCCATGGCATCGAGGCGATGTCGATCGGCCTGCTGGTCGATCAGGACACGCCGATGATCTGGCGTGGACCGATGGCGACCTCGGCCTTGCAGCAGTTGCTCAACGACACGCGCTGGGGAGGCGAGGAAGGCCTGGACTACCTGTTGGTGGATCTGCCGCCCGGCACCGGCGACATCCAGCTCACGCTGGCGCAGAAGATTCCGGTTGCGGGGGCGGTGATCGTGACCACGCCGCAGGAGGTCGCCACGCTCGATGCCCGCAAGGCGCTGAAGATGTTCGAGAAGGTCGAGGTCGCTGTGCTCGGCCTGGTCGAGAACATGGCCCAGCACGTGTGCTCGAACTGCGGGCACGTCGAGCATCTGTTCGGGGCGGGCGGTGGCGAGCGCATGGCCGAGCGCTATGGAGTGCCATTGCTGGGCGCGTTGCCACTGGAGATCGGGATCCGCGAGCAGGGCGATGCCGGTGCGCCGATCGTCGCCTCCGCGCCGGACTCGGCGGCTGCCACAGCCTACCGGACGGTCGCGCGGGCCCTGGTCGCCGAGCTCGAGAAGCGCCCGCGCGCGCCGATGTCGATTTCCGCGTCCCTGGTGTGATCGCGGCGGGGTGCGGCGGGCCGGTGCCGGCCCTACAATGCGTATTCACTGCCGCATCCGCCCCGGGAACACCGTATGAGCATCAAAAGCGACCGCTGGATCCGCCGCATGTCCGAGCAGCCGGGGGGCATGATCGAGCCGTTCGAGGCCGGGCAGGTCAAGCACGTCGACGGCCAGCGCATCGTCAGCTACGGCACCTCGAGCTACGGCTACGACGTGCGCTGCTCGCGCGAGTTCAAGGTGTTCACCAACATCAACTCGACGATCGTCGACCCCAAGCGGTTCGACCCCAAGAGCTTCGTCGACGTGGTCGGCGACGAGTGCATCATTCCGCCCAATTCGTTCGCGCTGGCGCGCACGGTCGAGTACTTCCGCATTCCGCGCGACGTGCTGGTGGTGTGCCTGGGCAAGAGCACCTACGCGCGCTGCGGCATCATCGTCAATGTGACGCCGCTCGAGCCGGAATGGGAAGGTCACGTGACGCTGGAGTTCAGCAATACCACCCCGCTGCCGGCCCGCATCTACGCCAACGAGGGCGTCGCGCAGATGCTGTTCTTCCAGTCCGATGCTGACGACGTCTGCGAGACCTCGTACAAGGATCGCGGTGGCAAGTACCAGGGCCAGACCGGAGTGACGCTGCCGCGCACCTGAGTGGCCTGTCGCTTTCTTCCAACAAGGACGTGTGATGCAAGACCAAGACATCAATCCCTATCAGGCTCCGGCGGCCGAGTTGCAGGGCGAAACCGACGAGGTGCTGGCCGAGCGCGGCACGCGGCTGGGCGCGGCGGTCATCGATGGCCTGATCGGCTTGGCCATCATGACGCCGGTGATGTGGCTCGGCGGCTACTGGTCCGCAGCGATGGCGGCGGCCCAGCGCGGTGAGCAGGTCGGGTTCGGCCTGCAACTTCTGTGGATGGGGATCGGCCTGCTGATGTTCGCGGCGATCCACGCCTGGCCGCTGCATGTCGGCGGCCAGACCTGGGGCAAGCGGTGGCTGGGAATCCGCATCGTGACGCTCGATGGCCGGCCGGTGACCTTGGCGCGGGCGCTGTTCGCGCGTTACTTTCCGTTGCAGGTCGTCGGGGGCATCCCGTGCCTCGGGGCGCTCGCGGTCCTGGTCAGCGTGTGCATGATCTTCCGCAAGGACCGGCGCTGCGGCCACGACTTCGTGGCCGGCACGCGTGTGGTCAAGGTGCGTTGACGCGCACTCAGCCCGGTAGCACGGCCTGCAGGCGGTTGATGCGCTCCACCAGCAGTTCGGGCGAGTAGGGGCGGGCCGCGACGCGGCCCCAGACCGGGGCAGGCCAGGCAGGGTCGTTCTGGTTACGACCGATCACGTGCACGTGCAGTTGCGGCACCTGGTTGCCCAGCGCCGCGATGTTGAGCTTGAACGGCCGGAACGCGTCACGGATCGCGCGCGCCACGATATCGATCTCCTCGGTCAGCAGGCTGCGCTGTTCGCTGCCAAGGTCGATCAGTTCGCGGGCGTCGGGCAGGCGGGGGACGAGGATCAGCCACGGATAGTTGGCATCGTCCATCAGCCGCACCTCGCTCAGTGCGAGCGTGGCGACCGGGTGGGTGTCGTCGGCCAACTGCGGGTGCAGGACGTAGCGGGCAGGGGCGGCGGTGTCCGGCATCATCGGCCTCCGGTCAGCGCAGCGCTGCGGCGAGGAACTTCATCGTCTGCCGGCGCGCTTCGGCGGCGCTGTCGGGGTGGTAGTGGGCCGGATCGACGTCGCGGTTGAAGGCGTGGCCGCCCGGGTGGACATGGATCTCCGCGTCCGGCTGCCGCGCGCGATGGGCGGCGATATCGGCTTCGGGAATGCTGGCGTCGTCGGCGCCGAAGTGGAACAGCATCGGCGCCTGCAGCGGTTCATCGAGGAACGGCACAGTGCGCGCGCCGTAGTAGCTGACCGCGGGAAGCCCCAAGCGGGTGTTGGCCAGGAAGGCGAGGCTGCCGCCCCAGCAGAAGCCGACCACGCCGATCTGGCGATGGCCTTCGCCGCGCAACAGGTCGCGCGTGGCGCGGACGATGCCGACGGCGCGGTCGAAGCCGAGCTCCGTGGCGAGCGCACGGCCGCGCTCGAAGTCGCCGGCCTCGTAGGTCAACTCGACATTGCGTGCGACCGGGTCGAACAGCGCCGGGGCAATCGCGACATAACCGGCCGCCGCGTAGCCGTCGGCGACGCTGCGGATGTGGGCGTTGACGCCGAAGATCTCCTGCAGTACCACGATCGCGCCTTTGGCGGCGGCGCCATGCGGCGGGTCGGCCCGCCAGGCGTTGACCGGCCCCGACGCGGTGGCGACGACGATGTCCCGGCCCATGGCGGCGTCCTGTTCACATGATCGGCCCGAGTCTACCCCAGGCCGGTGGCCGCAGGACCGCCCCGGCCGCCGCCGCTATACTGCGCGGCCCCTCGCGCCCGCAACCGCGGACCGGTCCATGCCGGTCGCCCGGCGGTGCGCCTGGGCTCCTCCCTCCTGCACCCGCCACGGTTCCCATGTCCGCAGCCAGTCCCAAGGTCGGTTTCGTCAGTCTCGGCTGTCCGAAGGCCCTCGTCGATTCCGAACGCATCCTCACCCAGTTGCGGGTCGAGGGCTACGACATCGTGCAGAGCTACGACGATGCTGACGTGGTCGTCGTCAACACCTGCGGCTTCATCGATTCGGCGGTGGCCGAATCGCTCGATGCCATCGGCGAGGCGATGGCCGAGAACGGCAAGGTGATCGTGACCGGGTGCCTGGGCAAGCGCGAGGAGATGATCCGTGGCGCGCATCCGGGCGTGCTGTCGATCAGCGGACCGCAGGATTACGGTTCGGTGATGGGCGCGGTGCACGCGGCCCTGCCGCCGCGGCATGATCCCTTCGTCGACCTGGTGCCCGATACCGGCGTCAAGCTGACGCCGCGGCACTATGCGTATCTGAAGATCTCCGAGGGCTGCAACCACCGCTGCAGCTTCTGCATCATTCCCTCGATGCGCGGCGACCTGGTCTCGCGCCCGGTCGACGATGTGCTGCGCGAGGCCGAGCGGCTGGTGCGCGGCGGCGTGCGCGAACTGCTGGTGATCTCCCAGGACACCTCCGCCTACGGCGTGGACGTGCGCTATGCCGAGCGGACCTGGCGCGAGCGCGCCTACCAGACCCGGATGAAGGCGCTGTGCGAGGGCCTGTCGGAACTGGGCGTGTGGACGCGGCTGCACTATGTGTATCCGTACCCGCACGTCGACGACATCATCTCGCTGATGACCGAGCGCCATGCCGACGGCAGCCGCAAGCTGCTGCCGTATCTCGATGTGCCGCTGCAGCATGCCAGCCCGCGCATCCTCAAGCTGATGAAGCGGCCGGGCGCGATCGACCGCACCCGCGAGCGCATCGCGCGCTGGCGTGAGATCTGCCCGGACCTGACGATCCGCAGCACGTTCATCGTCGGCTTTCCCGGCGAGACCGAGGACGATTTCCAGCAGTTGCTGGACTTCCTCGACGAGGCCCAGCTCGATCGCGTCGGCGCCTTTGCCTATTCGCCGGTCGAGGGCGCGACCGCAAACCTGTTGCCCGATGCGGTGCCCGAGGCGGTGAAGCAGGAACGGCTGGCGCGGTTCATGGACAAGCAGGCGGAGATTTCCGCAGTCCGGCTCGAGGCCAAGGTCGGCACCGTGCAGTCCTGCCTGGTCGATGTCGTTGACGGCGACCTGGCGATCGCGCGGACGATGGGCGATGCGCCCGAGATCGACGGCGTGGTGCAGATCCAGGACGGCCGCGAAGCCGGTCTGCGCCCTGGCGATTTCGTCGAGGTGGCGATCATGGGCAGCGACGAGCATGATCTCTATGGCGAAGTCGTGGAGACGGATGCATGAGGCGATGGGCGAGCGGGATTGCGACCGGACTGCTGCTGGCGTTCGTGGCCGGCACCGCAGGCGCGGCGGACGGACTGAGCGGGACCTATCGGCCGGTGGACGAGGATCCGGCGACGTCGCCGGCCGACGCCCAGCTGACGCTGCGGGCCGAGGGCCGCGGCTGGCTGGCGATGTTCCGGGGTGAGGGGCTGGCGATGCTGCCGCTCAGCGGGCGCGAGCAGGCAGCACTGTTTCCCGGCGTCGCGCCCGAGGCCGGACTGCAGTGCGCGTCGTCGAGCGCGTTCCTGATGTGCCGCGTCGCACCGGGCACCGTGTTCCCCGATCAGAAGTTCACGTCGACGACCGGGTACTTCAGCGCGTTCTCGGACACACAGATCCACGAGCTGCAGCGCATCGACTGAGCGCCCGGCGGGGTGCAGGCCCGGCGCGCGCCCTTCGGCGTATCTACGGCGCAGGCGCTGCCTGGGCAGCCGCCTCGACATAGGCCCAGGTCGCCGCCTCGATCGCGTCGATCGCCGCGATCGCGCCGGGCAGCAAGGCCCGTCCGCCGTCGCCACCATCGTCACGCATCCGCCCCGAGGCGTTGTAGTCCACCAGGGCCTGCCAGGCCGGCAGGCGCGCGTCGACGGTCGCAAGCAGCCGTCGGAGCGCGGCATCCGCAGCCGCGTGCCCGGCACCATTCTCGTGCGCCGCCAGTGCGGCCTGCGCCCGCGCGCGGAACGCGGCGTCAAAATGGTGGGTGTCGGCCCGGGCCTTCCAGAACGCGCCGAGCCGGAAGCGCTCGTCGTCGGCGGCGCGCGCGCTGCGCCCGGAGGGGCCCGTGCCACGTTCGATCAGGAACGGCCGCAGCCGCGCGGCGAGCGCGGCATGGGCGTCGGTCGCCGCGTCCGCAGAATCCGGGACGGGCGCGGCTGCCGGCGACGTGGCGGTGGGGGCGGGGACTGGACTGCAGGCGGTGAGGGCGGCGGCCAGCAAGATGAGTGCGGCGCCGGTGCCGCGCGCGCGGAGCCTCTTGTTCGCAGCAGCCGCAGCCGCCCGGCCTCCGTGTCGGCGATCGCGGCCCATTCAGTCGGCAGCGTAGTCGATCGAGATGATCGCGAACGTACGCGGCCCGCCCGGCAGTTCGACCGCGACCTCGTCGTCGACGCGCTTCTTCAGCAATGCGCGCGCCAGCGGCGAGTCGATACTGATCCAGCCTTCGCGTGCATCGGTTTCATCGGGGCCGACGATGCGGTAGCGATTGCACTGCCCGCTGTCGAGGTCTTCCAGTTCGATCCAGGCGCCGAAGAACACCGCCTCGGGATCGGTCGGCACGGTGTCGACCACGCGCAGCGCTTCGAGCCGCTTGCCGAGGTAGCGCACGCGGCGGTCGATCTCGCCCAGCTGTTTCTTGCGATACGTGTACTCGGCATTCTCCGAACGGTCGCCTTCGGCTGCGGCGGCCGACAGTGCGCGCACGACCTCGGGCCGGCGCACCCGCCACAGGTCGTCGAGCTCGGCCTTGAGCCGGGCGTGGCCGCCCGGGGTGATCAGCGCGGTGCTCTTCTCCGGTGGCGGGCGCCAGCGGCTCATCGGCGCCCGATCCCGCCCAGCAGGTTGCGCACGATCCGGTTGGTGATCGTGCGCACCGCCTGCTTGCCGGCAGCCTGGACCGCGCCCTGGCGCCGCTTGGTGCCGAACAGGAACTCGTTGAGCTTCTGGCCCAGGCCGCCCTCGCTCGCATCGGCATCGCGGGACTTCGCCGGCGGCGCGTCGCCGGCCGCAGTCGAGGCTTGCGCACGCTGGGCCAGCAGTTCGGCGGCCGATTCCCGGTTGACCGCGGCGTCGTACTTGGCGCCGACCGGGCTGCCGGCGCGCACGCGCGCGCGCTCGGCCTCGGTGATCGCGCCCATCCGGCAGCGCGGCGGCGCGATCAGCGTGTGCTCGACCGGTGCCGGCGCGCCGCCGGCCTGCAGCATCGACACCAGCGCCTCGCCGGTCTTGAGCGTGGCGATCGTGGCGGCGACGTCGAGCGCGGGGTTGGGCGCGAAGGTCTGCGCGGCGGTGCGTACGGCTTTCTGATCGCGCGGCGTGTAGGCACGCAGCGCGTGCTGCACGCGATTGCCGAGCTGGCCGAGCACGGCCTGCGGCACGTCGTCGGGGAACTGCGAGCAGAAGTAGACGCCCACGCCCTTGGAGCGGACCAGGCGCACCACCTGTTCGATGCGTTGTTGCAGCGACGCCGGCGCGTCGCCGAACAGCAGATGCGCCTCGTCGAACACGAACACCAGCCGCGGCTTGTCGAGGTCGCCGACCTCGGGCAGCGTCTCGAACAACTGCGACAACAGCCACAACAGGAACGTCGCGTACAGCCGCGGCTTGAGGATCAGCCGGTCGGCGGCGAGGATACCGATCACGCCGCGGCCGTCGCTGCGGGTGCGCATCAGATCGTCCAGGGCCAGTGCCGGCTCGCCGAAGAACGGCGCGCCGCCGTCCTGTTCCAGCCGCAACACTGCGCGCTGGATCGCCGCGACCGATGGCGCTGAGACCAGGCCGTACTCCGACGACACCGCCTTGCGCTCCTCGGCAACCAGGCCCAGCAATGCGCGCAGGTCGTCGAGGTCGAGCAGCAACAGGCCGCGGTCATCGGCGAGCTTGAACACGATGTCGAGCACGCCGGCTTGGGTGTCGTTGAGTTCGAGAATGCGCGCCAGCAGCGTCGGCCCCATCTCGCTGACCGTCGTGCGCACCGGATGGCCGGACACGCCGAACAGATCCCAGAACACCACCGGGCTGGCCTCGCCGGCGTAGTCGGGTACCCCGATGCGCGCGGCGCGCTCGCGCAGTGCGTCGCCGATCTCGCCGGGCACCGCCAGACCCGCGACGTCGCCTTTCACGTCGGCCATGAACACCGGCACGCCGATGCGCGAGAACCCCTCGGCCAGCGTGGTCAGCGTGACGGTCTTGCCGGTGCCGGTCGCGCCGGCGACCAGGCCGTGGCGGTTGCCCAGCGCAGGCAGCAGGTGCACGGGGCCACCGTCGGGCGTGGTGACGGCCTTGCCGATGAGGATCGGGTCCATGGATTCAGAGCGCTTGGAGGAAGCCGCGATTCTAGGACCTCGTCGTTGCCGGTGCCGCGCCGTCGCCGAGGTGGGTGGCGCGCGCACAATGGGCGAGTGTTCTCAAGGAGCGTCGCCATGCCCTCACGATTCCCGTCGCGTCTGCTCTGCCTGATCGTCGCGGCCTTGCCCGCGCTGGCCTTTGCCTGCGCGCTGCCTGCGCCGGACGGGCCGCTGCCGGTGGGCCAGCAGCGCTTCGAACTGGCCGACCCGACGCGGCGTGGGGTGGCGGGCGAGGCGCCCGATGCGGTGCGCACGCTCCCCGTCGTCGCCTGGTACCCCGCCGCGCAGGCCGCGCCGCCACGCCCGTATCTGCCGCAAGACGAGGCGGTGCGGCTGTTGCCGGCGCTGGCGCGCAATCTGGGCTACGCCGTCGACGACACCCGCGCGATCGCCGCCTGCACTGCCGCAGGCGCTGGGACGGGCGTGGCGCCGCGGCCCGAGCGCGGCTTCCCGTTGGTGGTCCTGAGCCACGGCTTCTTCCTGTATCCGGCGCAGAACACCGCGCTGGCGCAGTCGCTGGCCAGCCACGGCTACGTGGTGGTGGCGCTGGGGCACCCCGGCGACGCGGTGGACCTCGCGCTGTCCGATGGTCGGGTGGCGCCGACCGACATGCGCGCCGAGGCGCCCGCGCTGCTGGAATGGCGCCGACGTTTCCATGCCGCCGACGATCACGCCACGCGCGCCGCGTTGATCGACGGCTACGCACAGGCGCTGGCCGGCAGTCGGCTGGGCGCCAGCCAGGCAACCTGGCGCGAGGACGTGCTGTTCGCGGTGCACGCGTTGCAGGCCGGGCACGTGCCGCCGGCGTTCGCGCCCGTGCTCGCCGCGACCGACCCGCAGCGGCTGGCGATCGCCGGCATGTCCTTCGGCGGTTCGACCGCGGCGACTGCCTGCCATCGCCTGCCGACCTGCCGCGCGGCGGTGAGTCTGGACGGGTTGAATTTCGACCCCGGACTCTACGATGCCGACCTCGGTCGGCCGCTGCTGGCGCTGACCAGTGACTGGGTGCGGTTTCCGCTCTACGACGGCACGCCTGTCGACCCTGCGTTCCACCACAACGATTACGCCTACGCGCGCTGGACGCAGGTCGGGCTGGCGCCGGAGGTGATCCGGCTGCGCGTGCCCGGGACCCGGCACATGGCCTTCAGCGACCTGCCGCTGCTGATGACCGGACCGTCGCACGAAGCGCGCTTCGGCGATGCGGATGCCGCCGCGACCGCGCGCGGGATCGCCGCGGTGACGCGCGCGTTCCTGACCCACCATCTCGACGCCGCGCCCGCGGCCGACCTCGATGCGGCGATCGACGCAGCCGGCTTCGCCCGCCACGACCCGGCACAGACCCGCGACTGGGCCCGCTCGCAGGCCGGGGCCGGGCAGCCGGACGGCTGAGCCCGGCGACCGTCGCTCGCCTTGCCGCGGCGCGATGGCCGGGGCTACCCTGCCGGCCCCTCAGAGCGAAGTCCCGCATGCCCGAGTCCCGGTTCTCCCCTCGTTTTCCGCTCGCGCACCTGGGTGCGCTGGCGCTGGCGCTGGTTCTGTCCAGTCACGCCACCGATGCGCAGGCGCAATCGCGCCGCGACCGCGAGGCAGCCGAGGCGCTGAATCAGCGCATGCTCGATGCCGAGGGGCGCTACCGTGAAGCGCTGGTGCGCATCGCCAACGACGACCCGGCGGGCGTCGAGGCGAGCAATGCCGCGCTCGAGGACATGGAAGACGTGATGGTGGCCTGTGAGAAGCAGCGCGGCTGCAGCGTTCCGCAGCTGTTGACCAGCTACAAGCGCCTGCTCAAGGCCGATGCCGACGCGCAGGCCGGGCAGGGCGAGGACGACGCGCCGGTCGATGCGCCGGACGGCAGCCTGCCGACCGCCGATGTGCCTGCCGCTGCCAGCGCTTCGGCGCTGCTGAGCGAGGACGAGCGGTTCAAGCGCATGGTCGAGCTCAATCCGGCCGTCCAGGCCGGCATCCGTCGCTGGCTCACCGACATGCGTGTGTCGCTGATCACCAGCCATGAGAACTACCAGTACATGCGGCATCTGATGTCGCCGGCCTTCAAGCGCAGCGGCCTGCCCGAGGCGCTGCTGTTCGGCATCATGGCCAAGGAATCCAACGGTCGGGTGCACGCGCGTTCGCGCGCCGGCGCCGCCGGGCCGCTGCAGTTCATGCCGGCGACCGGCCGCCGTTTCGGCCTGGGCCCCGACGGCAGCGGCTTCGACACGCGCTATGACCCGCGCCAAGCGGCCGATGCCGCGGCGGTGTACCTCAACGAGCGGTTCGCCCAGCACGGCGACGAGATCGAGTACTGGCTGGCGGCCTACAACGGCGGCGAGGGGCGCGCGCTGCGCGTCTACCGCGAGGCCGCGGGCCGGCGCTTCTGGGACCCGGACGTCTACAACCAGTTCCCGCCCGAGACCCGCGACTACGTGCCGATGGTGATCGCCGCGGCGTGGCTGTACCTGCACCCGCAGGAGTACGGGCTGACCTTCCCGAAGGTCGATGCCCGGCCGGCCACGTTCCGCCTCGAGCGGCCGGCGTCGATCTACGAGCTGACGATCTGCCTGGGCAACGGCAACACCCGCGATGGCTATATGCGCGCACTGCGCAACCTCAATCCCAGCTATGAAGCCGAGAGCCTGCTGCCGGTCGGCACCGTGCTCAACGGCACCGTGCGCATGGCCGGGCTGTACCGCCAGTGGTGCGTGCGCGGTGCGCGCGCCGATCTGGCGGCCGAACTGGTGAACAGCGATCCGCGCGCGGCGATCGTGCGCACCGGCGCGATCGAGGTGCTGCCCGACGCGAACGCCGAGGCGCCGGCAGCCCTGCCGGCCGCGCCTGCCGCCCCGCGGCCGCCACAGGCCGCACCCGCGCCTGCGCGCAGCCACCGCGTCGCGCGCGGCGACACGCTGGGCAAGATCGCGCAGCGCTATGGCTGCAACATCTCGACGCTCGCGCGCGCCAACGGTCTGCGCGCACCGGCGTACGCGCTCAAGCCGGGACAGACCCTGACGTTGCAGGGCTGCGCGCGCTAGATGTGTAAAGCCAGCACGTTGTTCACAGGCATCGGAATTCTGGAGATAGGCGGCTTGTAGTCGAGGCTGGCATGCGGACGATGCCAGTTGTAGGTA
>NZ_JACHYJ010000002.1 GCF_014192745.1 Luteimonas sp. RC10 | reverse complement strand
CCCGCGGGGGGGGGGTTGGTGCGGGGCCGGGGTGGGGGCGGGGCGCGGGGGCGCGCCCCCCCCCCCGGGGGGGGGGGGGGGGGGGGGGGGGGCCCCCGCGCCGCGACGCGCCCGGCCCCCACCCGTCGCCTACGGCGCCGACCTCCCCCGCAGGCGGGGGAGGTGGAGTTTCCCGGATGCTGGTGACGACCGCGGCGGTTGAGCCCTCCCCCGCGAGCGGGGGAGGGTTGGGTGGGGGCGAACGTCTCGACGCGCCGTTCGTGTCGCCCGCACAGCCGGGCGATGCGGCCTACGTGATCTACACCTCGGGCTCGACCGGTGAGCCGAAGGGCGTCGTCGTCGAGCACCGCGCGATCGTCAATCGCCTGGAATGGATGCGCACGCACTATCGTATCGACGCGTCCGATCGCATCCTGCAGAAGACGCCGGCGACCTTCGATGTCTCGGTGTGGGAGTTCTTCCTGCCGTTGATCACTGGCGCGGTGCTCGATGTCGCGCCGCCGGAGGCGCATCGCGATCCGGTCGCGCTGGCCCGACTCATCCGCGCGCGCGGCATCACCACGCTGCATTTCGTGCCGTCAATGCTGGCCGCGTTCCTGGCGACGCCCGACGCCTATGGGCTAGCCGTGCGCCAGGTGTTCTGCAGCGGCGAGGCGCTGGATGCGGAGCTGCGCGATCGCTTCCACCGCAGCGTGCGTGCCGAGCTGCACAACCTCTACGGGCCGACCGAGGCCGCGGTCGATGTGAGTTTCTGGCCGGCGTGCGCCGACGACACCTCGCGCCCAGTGCCGATCGGGTTCCCGGTCTGGAATACGCAGCTGTATGTGCTCGATGCACGCATGCGCCCGCTGCCGCCCGGCGTCGTCGGTGACCTGTACCTGGGCGGTGTGCAGCTCGCGCGCGGTTACCTCGGCCGTGACGACCTGACCGCCGAGCGGTTCATCGCCGATCCGTATCGGCCCGGCGGGCGCCTGTACCGCACCGGCGACCTCGCGCGCTGGCGCGACGATGGCGCGGTCGAATTCCTTGGCCGCAGCGACCACCAGGTCAAGCTGCGCGGCCTGCGCATCGAACTGGGCGAGATCGAGGCGGCGATCGTCGCCAGCGGGCAGGCTGCGCAGGCGGCGGTGATCGTGCGCGAGGACCGCGCCGGCGATCGACGCCTGGTCGGTTATCTGCAGCCGGTCGCCGCCGATGCGTTCGACGCCGAGGCGCTGCGCACCGCCGTGGCCGCGCAGGTGCCCGACTACATGGTGCCGGCCGCGTTCGTCGCGCTGGCCACCTGGCCGGTGACGGCCAATGGCAAGCTCGACCGCGATGCGCTGCCGGCGCCGGCGTTCGATGCCGGGGCGTTCGTGGCCCCGCGCACGCCGACCGAGGCCGCGGTCGCCGAGTTGTTCGCGCAGGCGCTGGGGGTCGCGCGTGTCGGCGGCGATGGCGACTTCTTCGCGCTGGGCGGCGATTCGTTGTCCGCGGTGCACCTGCTACTGGCGATCCAGCGCCGGTTCGGTCGCGATCCGGGCCTGGGCGCGTTGTTTGCGACGCCGACGGTGGCCGGCATCGCCGCGCTGCTCGATGCCGACGAGGCCACGCCCGACCACGGTCTCGGCCCGACGATCGCGCTGGCGCGCGGCGACGCGGCGCTCGCGCGTGCGCCCTTGTTCGTGGTGCATCCGGCCGGTGGCATTGCGTGGTGCTACCGGGAGCTAGCGCGCGCGCTGCGGCCCCGGCGCGACGTGCACGGGCTGCAGTCGCCGGCGCTGGACCTGGCGCAGCCGCTGCCGGGCAGCATCGACGCGCTGGCCGATGACTACGCTCGCCGCGTCGCCGCGTTGCAGCCGACCGGCCCGCTGCACCTGCTCGGCTGGTCGGTCGGCGGCATCCTCGCCCAGGCGATGGCGGTGCGCCTGCGGGCACTCGGCCGCGAGGTCGGCGTGCTCGCATTGCTCGATGCCTATCCCAGCGAGTGCTGGCGCGCCGAGCCCGAGCCCGACGCAGTCGATGCGCTGCGGGCGTTGCTGGCGATCGCCGGCTACGACCCGGACCGTCATCCCGAGTTGCGCAGCCGCGAAGCGATCGTCGAGTTCCTGCGCCGCGGCGACAGCGCGCTCGGCAACCTGCCGGGCCACGTGCTCGACGGTGTGGTACGCGCGGTCGTCGACACCAATCGGCTCGTGCGCCTGCACCACCACACGCGGTATGACGGCACACTGCTGCATGTGCGTGCCGGCCTCGACCATGTCGACCGGCCGCAGCTGCAGTCGGTGCTGTGGCAGGCGCATGCGGCGCGGGTCGAGGCGGTCGAGCTGCCGTTCCGGCACGGCGAGCTGACCGGTCGCGATGCGACCGCGGCGATCGCGCCGCTGCTCGACGCGCGGCTGGCGGCCTTCGACCCGAACCCCTGAGCGCGACGTGCGATGCGCCGGACGCGCGTTGAAGCGTCAGGCCACCGCGTACGACCGCGTCCACGCCCCCCCTTTGCGGAGACCCTCATGCAACTCACAGGATTCGAAGGCCGGATCGCGCTGGTCACCGGCGCGGCCGGCGGCATCGGCGCGGCGGTCGTGGACCTGCTGCGAGCCAGCGGCGCGACGGTGATCGCAACCGACCTGCGCGCGCCCGAACTCGCCGAGACGACCGGCGTGGCACCGGCCCATGCGTTCGCGCTCGATGTGACCGATGCGGCGGCGGTCGATGCGCTCATCGCGCAGGTGGAGGCCGATGTCGGGCCGATCGACCTCGCCGCGCATGTTGCCGGCGTGCTGTCGACGACCCCGGTGCTGGAGACCAGCGATGCGGAGTGGCGGCGCACGTTCGCGGTCAATGCCGACGGCGTGTTCCACGTTGGCCGCGCGCTCGCCCGGGTGATGGCGCCGCGCCGTCGCGGTGCCCTGGTCGTCGTCGGGTCCAACGCCGCAGGCATTCCGCGGCATGCGATGTCGGCCTATGCCGCGTCGAAGGCCGCGGCGACGATGTTCGTGCGTTGTCTGGGGCTGGAGCTTGCGCCGCTGGGCATCCGCTGCAACCTCGTCGCACCGGGGTCCACGCGCACGCCGATGCAGACCGGAATGTGGGCCGATGCCCATGGCGAGGCCAGGGTCATCGCCGGCAGCCTGGAGACGTTCAAGAGCGGCATCCCGCTCGGCAAGCTCGCCGAGCCGCTCGACATCGCGCATGCCGCGATGTTCCTGTTGTCCGAGCAGGCTGGCCATATCGCGATGCAGGACCTGTACGTCGACGGCGGCGCGACGCTGCGCTCCTGAGTCGATCGCGCCGCGTCTTCGCGCGCGGCGCGGCATTACCGTCCGGTCGTGGACGACCCGGACGCGTCCGTGGGCACGACGAAGACGAGCGCCGTGCGCGGCGGCACGGCAAAGCGGCCGCGCGTGGCGTCGATCCTGGCCGCCTCGCGCGGGCGCGGATCGGCCGCCTCGGGCGCGCGGTGCACCGGGTGCAGGGTCCACGCACGCCCGGCAAGCTCGGGCGCGTCGAGTGTGCGCACCTCATCGGCGACGTTGATCGCGTAGAGCACCTCGGCAAAGCCGGCATCGGCCAGACCGCGGCCGTCCAGGTGACCGGCGACGAGCTCGGGGTCGGCATCGGCGCCGGGAAAACGCAGGCGGGCCTGGACCTGCGCGGCGTCGGGCAGGCGGAACAGCCGCGTGCTGGCGCGGATGCGCAGCAGGTCCAGGCTCATGTCGCGCGTGCGCAGCACATCGCGCTGGTCGGGGCGGATGCGCATCGCATCGGCCAGCAGCGGGCGCATCAGCGGCCAGTTGGCGCTGTTGTCGGGCGCAGGCGGCAGGCCGGTGCCGAAGCCGTGGGCCGCGCCGGTCCAGTCGATGCGGTTGAACCAGTCGCCCGAGTCGAAGCTGTTGCGGTCCAGGGACTTGGAGCGCAGCAGTTCGACGCCGGCGTGCAGGTAGGCGATGCCCTGGCTGAAAGCCGTGGTGGCGATGGCCAGCACCTGCGCGTTGACGCGCGCATCGGCGTCGGCATCGGCCGGCAGGCGGAACACGTTGATGTCGAACAGCGTCTGGTTGTCGTGGTTCTCGACGTAGTTCACGACCTCTGTCGGCTGGGTCGCAAAGCCGGCCGGCTGCCCGGCATAGTCGATCTGCGCGAGCGTGCGGCCGTCGGGCAGCCGGTAGTCGCGCAACGTGCCGGCCAGACCGACGCGGACCAGCTCGGCCTGGCGCCGCAGCAACGCCGCGTCGGTGTGGCCGTGGATCCAGCCACGATGGGCATGCAAGGCTGCGCCGCTGTCCGAGGGGCCACCACCGCGCACCGCGTCACGCGCGCGGTCGCTGAAACTACCGATGCCGGTGCCGCCCAGCGACTGCTGCGAGGCCTGCACGAAGCGCGCGCCGTCGGCGACCTCGCCGAAGTTCCAGCCTTCGCCCAGCAGTTGCACCGGACGCCCGGCCGCCGCGTCCACGCGCGCCTGCAGCGCGCGCATCGCCGCGCGCGGCTGGTGGCCCATCAGGTCGAAGCGGAACGAATCGATGCGGTAGTGGCGCACCCACAGCTCGGCCGAATCGAGCATGAGCTTGGCCATCATCGCGTGCTCGGTCGCGGTGTTGGCGCAGCAGGTCGAATGCGCGACGCGGCCGTCGGCGTCGTAGCGGTGGTAATAGCCGGGCACGATGCGATCGAGCACCGAGTGTGGGGCCTGGCCCCAGGCGCTGGTGTGGTTGTAGACCACGTCCATGCCCACGCGCAGATCGAGCGCGTGCAGCGCCTGCACCATCTGCCGGAACTCGACGATGCGCGCGGCCGGGTCGGTCGCATCGCTGGCGAAACTGCCTTCGGGCGCATTGAAGTGCAGCGGGTCGTAGCCCCAGTTGAAGCAGTCCTGCGCGGCCACCGCCATCACCGCGGCCTGCTGCGCATCGCTGTCTGGCGCGGCATCGGGCACATCGGGCGTGACGCAGCCGACCTCCGGCACCGTGGCCAGATCGAACACCGGCAGCAGATGCACATCGGTCACGCCGGCCGCGCGCAGCCTGCGCAGATGGCGCACGCCGTGCGAGTCGGCCTGCGCAAAGGCGGCGTAGCGGCCGCGCTGGGCTGGCGGCACGCTGCCGTCGTCGCGCGAGAAGTCGCGAACGTGCAACTCGTAGACCACCTGGTCGGTTGCGGCGCGGAGCGCGGGCGCGGCATGCGCGTCCCAGCCCTCGGGCTTGAGCGCGGGCGCCTCGAGGTCGAACACGACGCTGCGCCGCGAGTCGGCGGTCAGCGCGACCGAGTAAGGATCGGTGACGTGGTTGCGGACGACACCGGTGCCCGGCACGAACACGTCGACCAGCCACAGGTAGGCCTGGCCCGACAGGTCGCCAGGGACCGCCGTGGCCCAACTGCCGGTCGCGGCGTCGCGCTCGAGCGTGCGGACTGCGGTGGCCGGTGCGTCGGCATCGTCGTAGAGGCACAGCGCGACCGACTGCGCCGTGGGCGCCCACAGCCGGAACGCGGTCTCGGTGGGGCCGGGCAATGCGCCGAGGTCCGGCAGCGCGGTTGCGGCGGCGTAGAGGTCGTCGAGAGCGCCGGCGTGCTGGAGTGCGGTCGCGTCGAGCACGCGGCCATGTGCGTCTTCGTGCACCAGCAGCAGTTGGCTGCGATGCAGCATCGATAGCGTGGCGTCGTCCGCGTCGGTCTGCAGCGTGACGCCATCGCCGACGAAGCCGAAGCGCTCGGCCAGTGCCGCAGGCACCGGGGCCGCGCGAACATGGAGATCGAGTGCGCCATCGTGGCCCTGGACCGTCGCGCCCGGCCATAGGGCCAGCGTGGCGTCGGCAGCGTGATACAGCCGGAAGCGCGTATCGGGTGCAGTCTCGGCCCCGGGCCAGCGCAGAAGATGGCGGTCGAGCCAGTGGGCGCGCGTGTGATCGGGCAGCGCGCCGGACTGGGCGGGGTGCAGCGTGCGCGCGAGGCCGGGCGCGTCGCAGTCGGCCAGTGCGCCCGGGGCGGCGAGAGCGCTGCCGCAGGCCAACAGACCGGCGGCAAGCGTTCCGTACCGCGTGGTGCGCGACAGGCGCACCGCGTCAGTCCACCGCAGCGAACAGCGCCGCGTGTGGCGGCAGGCGGACGCGGTCACCATCGAGGACGCCGGCCAACAGGCCGTGGCCGTCGAGCACGCGCAGGCGCGCGAACTCCGCCGGAAGCGTCCAGTCGAGCGCCTGTTCCGACAGATTGAAGACCGCCAGTACACGGTCGTCGCTGTCGCCGCGCACGAAGGCCAGCACCGGCTCGGGCGCATCGACGAAGCACTGCGTGCCGGTCACCAGTGCCGGCTGGGCGCGGCGCCAGTGCAGGAAACGGCGGACGCCGGCAAGCACCGAGCCGTCGTCGCGTGACTGCGCCTCGACATTGAGCGCGCGATGCGCGTCGGGGATCGGCAGCCACGGCTGGCCGGTGGTGAAGCCGGCGCCGGTGCTGGCGGTCCACGGCATCGGCGTGCGGCAGCCGTCGCGGCCCTTGAAGTTCGGCCAGAACGCGATGCCGTAGGGGTCGCGCAACTGCTCGAATGGCACCTCGGCCTCGGGCAGGCCCAGTTCCTCGCCCTGGTACAGGCAGACCGAACCGCGCAGTGCGCAGACCAGGCCGACCAACTGCCGGGCGAAGTCGTCGCTGGGCTGTGCGCCGCCCCAGCGCGTGACTGCGCGCTGCACGTCGTGGTTGGAGATCGCCCAGCACGGCCAGCCGTCGGTCATCGCCGCTTCCAGGCGTTCGACGGTGTCGCGGATGTAGCCGGCGCTGAAGTCGTCGACCAGCAGCTCGAAGCTGTAGCCCATGTGCAGGCGGCCGGGGCTGGTGTACTCGGCGGTGGTCGCCAGCGAATCCTCGGCCGAGATCTCGCCCAGCGCGGCGACATCCCCGTACTCGTCCATCAGCGCACGCAGCCGCTCGAGGAAGCCGATGTTCTCCGGCTGGGTGTTGTTGTACCAGTGGTACTGGAAGGCGTACGGGTTATCGGGCGCGAAGCCACGGCCCACGCGCAGTGCCTCGGGCTTGGGCGGATTGTCGCGCAGCTGCGCGTCGTGGAAGCAGAAGTTGATCGAGTCCAGCCGGAAGCCGTCGACGCCGCGGTCGAGCCAGAACTTGACGTAGTCCAGCGTGGCCTGCTGCACATCCGGGTTGTGGAAGTTCAGGTCGGGCTGGCTCGACAGGAAGTTGTGCAGGTAGTACTGGCAGCGCCGCGGATCCCAGCGCCAGGCGGGGCCGCCGAAGATCGACAGCCAGTTGTTGGGCGGCGTGCCATCGGGTTTGGCATCGGCCCAGACGTACCAGTTGGCCTTGGGGTTGTCGCGCGATTGCCGGCTCTCCTCGAACCAGGCATGCGCATCGGAGGTGTGGCTGAAGACCTGATCGATCATCACCTTCAGGCCCAGCGCGTGCGCCTTGGCCAGCAATGCATCGAAGTCGGCCAGGGTGCCGAACATCGGGTCGACGTCGCACTGGTCGGCGATGTCGTAACCGTAGTCGGCCATCGGCGAGCGGAAGAACGGCGAGATCCAGATCGCATCCACGCCCAGGCTGGCGACATGCGCCAGCCGGTCGATGATGCCGGGCAGGTCGCCCACGCCGTCGCCGTCGCTGTCCATGAAGCTGCGCGGGTAGATCTGGTAGATCACCGCGCCCCGCCACCACCTGTTGTCGCTCATCGCTCTCTGCCTTCGGTCGCCTTTGCGGCGCGGTGGGACGGTAGACGATGCCGCGCCGCCTGCGAAAGCGCACGTCCCGGACCTGTGGCATGAATACGTATGCAGGTCGTCGCCGCCAGGAGCGCGCTCGCTACCATGGCCTGGCCGGCGCAACCTGCGTCGGCGCAGCGGATCTTGGGAGGGGCCTCGCAGCGATGGGCAACCGCAAACCGTCACTGTCGTTCTGGCAGATCTGGAATATGTGTTTCGGCTTTCTGGGCATCCAGTTCGGATTCGCCCTGCAGAACGCCAACGTCAGCCGCATCTTCCAGACGCTCGGCGCCGACATGGAACAGGTCCCCGGCCTGTGGATCGCTGCCCCGCTGACCGGACTGCTGGTGCAGCCGGTGATCGGCTACTTCTCCGATCGCACCTGGACGCGGCTGGGCCGCCGCCGCCCGTACTTCCTGTGGGGCGCGCTGTTCTCGACCGCAGCCTTGGTGGTGATGCCGACCTCGCCCGAGTTGTGGATCGCCGCCGGCACGCTGTGGGTGCTCGATGCGTCACTGAATGTGTCGATGGAACCGTTCCGCGCCTTCGTCGGCGACCAGTTGGCGCCCAGGCAGCGCCCGACCGGCTATGCGATGCAGAGCTTCTTCATTGGCGTTGGCTCGGTGGTCGCCAGTGCGCTGCCGTTCGTGCTCGCCAAGGTGGGCGTCGCCAACACCGCCGGGCCCGGTGAGGTGCCTGATACGGTGCGCTATGCGTTCTGGTTCGGTGGCGCGGTGCTGCTGCTGGCCGTGCTGTGGACGGTGGTGCGCACGCGCGAGTATCCGCCCGAGGTGCTGCGCACCTTCGACGACGCGACGCCCGAAGGCGCGCTGCCGGCCGCCGACGCGCCGGTGCCGCCGGCCGGTGGTGGGCTGGCCTGGTTGCTGGTCGGCGTGGCCGGCCTCGTCGCGGTGGCCGCGCTCGACCTGGACCGCATGCTCTACGTGCTGGCGGGCCTGCCGCTGGGCTACGGCCTGTTGCGGCTGGTCGCCAGGCGGCTCGCGCCGCAGCGGATGCTGGCCACGATCGCCGCCGACCTGCATGCGATGCCCACGACGATGCGCCAGTTGGCCGTCGTGCAGTTCTTCTCGTGGTTCGGCCTGTTCGCGATGTGGATCTACACCACCGCGGCCGTCGCACAGACCCACTACGGCAGCAGCGATCCGCAGTCGGCGGCCTACAACGACGGCGCCAACTGGGTCGGCGTGCTGTTCGCCGCCTATAACGGCTTTGCCGCGCTGGCCGCGATCGTGATCCCGTGGCTGGCACGTCGTCTGGGACTGCGCGGCGCGCATCTGGTCAATCTGCTGCTCGGCGCGCTGGGCCTGCTGTCGATTGCATTCGTCGACGACCCGCGCTGGCTGCTCGGCTCGATGGTCGGTGTCGGTTTTGCCTGGGCCTCGATCCTGTCGCTGCCCTATGCGCTGCTGTCCGACAGCCTGCCGGCCGAGAAGATGGGCGTGTACATGGGCATCTTCAATTTCTTCATCGTGATTCCGCAGCTGGTTGCGGTCAGCACGCTGGGTTTCCTGCTCGGGCGTGTGTTCGACGGCGAGCCGATGCGCGTGCTGATGCTCGGCGGCGCCAGCCTGGCGATCGCAGGGCTGTGCGTGCTGCGGGTCTCGCGCCCGCGCAGCGCATGAGGCGCGCAGCCCGACCTGGCCATCTTTCCTCCCGTTCCCCCGTCAGGAGCCGCGCGATGCCGCGAACGTCCCCCCTCCTGCTCGCCGCGCTGCTGTGCGCCGGCTGCAGCCATGTCGCGACCCGCAATGCGCCGGACGCACTCGACACGACGGACCTGTACGGCACGCTCGAGCCATTCGCCGAGCACGCCGTGTACTTCGTCGTCACCGATCGCTTCGTCAACGGCGATCCCGCCAACGACCACCGCGAGCAGGGCGGGGCGCACCGCACCTTCGACATTCCGGTCCGCTGCCCGGACGGCATCGATGGCAACATCGGCTACCTCGGCGGCGACTTCCGCGGCGTGCTCGACAACGCCGGCTACATCCGTGACATGGGGTTTGGCGCGGTGTGGATCACGCCGATCGTCGACAACCCCGACGAGGCGTTCACCGGCGGCGACCCCATCTCGTGCAACAGCACGCTCAGCGACCGCGGCAAGACCGGTTACCACGGCTACTGGGGGACGAACTTCTACACGCTCGACGAACACCTGCCCAGCGCCGATCTCGACTTCCGCGGCTTCACCGACGGCATGCGCGCCGCGGGCCTGAAGACCGTGCTCGACATCGTCGGCAACCACGGCTCGCCATCGTGGACGATGCCCACCGCGCAGCCCGGCTTTGGCCAGATCTTCGATGCGCAGGGCAGGCTGGTCGCCGACCACCAGAATCTACCGCCGCAGCAGCTCGACCCGGCGGGCAATCCGCTGCACGCGTTCTACAGCAACGTCGGCCCGATCGATGCCAAGACCGGTTCGATCTTCGATGGCAACCTCGCCCAGCTCAGTGACTTCGATGCTGCGAACCCCGCGGTCATGGCGTATCTCGCCGGCGCCTACCTGCAGTGGATCGACCAGGGCGCGGATGCCTTCCGGGTCGACACCATCGCCTGGATGCCGCATGCGTTCTGGCGCGAATTCGCCGAGCGCATCCGCACCCGGCATCCGGGCTTCTTCATGTTCGGCGAGGCGTTCGAGTTCGACGCCAATCGGATCGCCGAGCACACCTGGCCCGGCAATGGCGGCATCAGCGTGCTCGACTTTCCGATGAAGCAGGCGATGGACGAGGTCTTCGCCCAGGGCGCCGGCTTCGAGCGCCTGGCGCCGTCGCTGCATCTGGAAGGCGGGCCGTACGCGAACCCCTACGAACTGACGACGTTCTACGACAACCACGACATGCCGCGCATGGACGCCAGCGACGCCGGCTTCATCGATGCGCACAACTGGCTGTTCACGGCGCGCGGGATCCCGGTGATCTACTACGGTTCGGAGACCGGCTTCATGCGCGGCCGCGCCGAGCATGCCGGCAACCGCGCCTACTTCGGCCAGGCGCGCGTCGATGCGGCCGCCGCGCATCCGATCCATGCCGCGCTGACCCGGGTGGCGAACCTGCGTCGTACGACGCCAGCATTGCAGCGCGGGCTGCAGCTTGAGCTCGGGCTCGAGGGCGACCACGCCGCGTTCTACCGCGTGCTCGATGTCGAGGGCAGTGCGCAGATTGCGCTGGTGTTGCTTAACAAGGGCGAGGTGCCATGGCAGGCCGAGGTGACGCGCTGGCTCGAGCCGGGGACCTGGCGCGACGCGCTCGACGGCGGTCAGATCGCCGTGACCGACCGGCTGCAGGCCGAGGTGCCCGCGCACGGGCTGCGGGTCTTCGTGCTCGACGCGGCGCCTCGCCGCGCCGACCTGCGCGCCCGCCTTCGGCAGGCGATGGACGGCCGTCTCGGCGGCCCGCGCTGATCGGTGCGCCCAGCGCGCCGCATGCGCGTCTGCTGCTTGTTCAGACTGAATGGGCGTATCCGGTTGATCGGATTGACTTCAGTCAAGGCGGGGGCGACACACTGTCGCGGATACTGCCCGCATGGACACCATCGCTTCCGCCTTTCCGCAGGACTGGCCCTTCGATCCGGACCTGCTGCGTCGCTACGACCGGCCCGGGCCCCGTTACACCTCGTACCCGACCGCGCCGCAGTTCCTGCCCGGCTTCGGCGAGGTCGACTTGCAGGAGCTCGCGCGGCGCGGCAATGACGACCCGATCCCGCGCCAGTTGTCGCTGTACGTGCACGTGCCGTTCTGCCGCAGCCCCTGCTTCTACTGCGGCTGCAACCGCATCATCACCCGCGATGAGGCGCGCGGGCAGGTGTACCTGGACCGTCTGCATCGCGAGATCGCGATGGTCGCGCCGCTGTTCGACGCCGATCGCGAGGTGGTGCAACTGCACCTGGGAGGCGGCACGCCGAACTTCCTCGGCCCCGGCCAGATCGCCGAGCTGGTCGAAAGCCTCGGCGCGCACTTCCGCTTCAGCCAGGACCCGGCGCGGGATTTCTCGATCGAGCTCGACCCGCGCTTCGTGACCCCCGACGACATCGGCCGCCTGGCCGAGATCGGCTTCAACCGGGCCAGCCTCGGCGTGCAGGATTTCGACCCGGTCGTGCAGGCCGCGGTCAACCGCATCCAGAGCGTCGAGCAGACGCTGGAGATCATCGAGGCCAGCCGTCGCTACGGCATGCGCTCGCTCAACGTCGATCTGATCTACGGCCTGCCCAAGCAGACGCTCGAAGGCTTCGGCCGCACGCTCGACACCGTGATGCAGGCGCGCCCCGACCGGCTGGCGATCTACGGCTATGCGCACCTGCCGGACGTGTTCCGGCCGCAGCGCCAGATCGATGCCGCCACGCTGCCGGCGCCCGAGGAGAAGCTCGCGCTGCTGGGCCTGGCGGTCGAAAAGCTGGCGGCGGCCGGCTACCGCTACGTCGGCATGGACCACTTCGCGCTGCCCGACGACGAACTGGCGCGGGCCCAGCGCGAGGGCGGGCTGCACCGCAACTTCATGGGCTACACCACGCACGCGCAGACCGATCTGGTGGGCCTGGGCGTGAGCGCGATCAGCCATGTCGGCGACAGCTTCTCGCAGAACCACCGCGGCCTGACCGAGTGGGAAGCGGCGATCGACGCCGGCACGCTGCCGATCTGGCGCGGCCTGGTGCTCGGCCACGACGACGTGCTGCGCGCCGACCTGATCCAGCGGCTGATGTGCCAGGGCGAGATCGACATCGGGGCGATCGAGCGTGCCTACGACCTCGACTTTGCGGCCTATTTCGCCGGCGAGCTGGCGGCGCTGGCGCCGCTGCAGGCCGATGCCTTGGTCGAGTGCACCCCCACCAGGATCCGGGCCACGTCGCGCGGTCGGCCGTTGCTGCGTATCATCGCGATGTGTTTCGACCGGTACCTGCAGAAGCCGAGTGAGCAGCCTCGCTATTCCCGCACGATCTGACGCCGCGCGTCCGGAGTTCGCCCATGGCCGGCCTTGAGCCGCGACCGCGGCCCAGCCCGATTGCCGACGACGGCGACGAGGTCCGCTTCTGCAGCACCTGTGCGTTCTCCTCGGCGTGTCTGGCCGAGGGCTACGACAAGACCGATCTGCGCGACCTGCATGTGCTGGTCGAGCACGTCGGCCCATTCCGTGAGGGCGACTACGTCTTCCGGGAAGGCGCGCCGTTCAACGCGATCGCCGCGGTACGCGCCGGCACCATCAAGACCTACGTCATCGACGGCAATGGCCGAGAGCAGGTGCTGGGCTTCTTCCTGCCCGGCGAGGTGATCGGCCTGAACGCGATCCACAGCGCGCGCTACCCCTGCAACGCGGTCGCGCTGGACACCGTGATGCTGTGCCGGTTCTCGTTCCCGATGATGGCCACGCTGGCCGGGCGCATGCCGGGCCTGCAGAAGCATCTGTTCAGTCTGCTCAGTCAGGACATCGGCAAGGCTTCGCTGCTGACCGGCAACTTCAGCGCCGAGGAACGGCTGGCCGCGTTCCTGGTCACGCTGTCGCGCCGTTTCGCCGCGCGCGGCTTCTCGGCCACGCGGTTGCGGCTGATGATGCCGCGCACCGATATCGCCAACTACCTGCGCCTGGCGCCGGAGACGGTCAGCCGGGTACTGCGACGGATGCAGGACGACGGCGTGCTGCGCGTGGACCGCCGCGACCTGGAGATCCTGCAGCCGGTGGAGCTGGAGACGCTGGCCCACCACGTGCTGCGCGACTGACCCAGGGTCGGCTGCGCGCCCGCGGATGCAGGTGCGCGGGCGAGGCCCCGGCTAGGGGGCGGCATTCGCCGCCTCGTCGATACGCACCAGCAACAGGTCGAGGTCGGTCTCGGCGAGTACCGCATGCGATTCGCCCGGCGCCATGTGCAGCACCTGCCGAGCCCGCAGCGGCACGTGCTCGTCGCCGAAGTCAAAGCGGCCGGTGCCTGCGAGCACGATCACCAGCACCCGCTCGGGCGCGGCGTGCGCCGGCATCTGCGTGCCTGCGCGTACCTGCAGTTGGACGAGTCTGGCGTTGCCGAAATCGCCCAGGGGCGTGACCTGCCGCGGTTCGGCGGCATCGGGCGCGCGCGGCGGCGCGAGGTCCGACAGCCGGGGCGGGGCGGCCGTACCCGTGTCGGCGAAGGCGGGCAGGGTGGAGGCGAGCGCGCAGGCCAGTAGCAGGCCGCGCAGGCGGAAGGATGGGGTCATGCTTGATCTCCTGGATCGGATGGGGCGGGGGCGGGCCGGTCGCGGCCCTCGATGCAGTACTGCTGCCAGAAGCGTGCGGCGATCATCTCGGCGCGGGCATCGGCCTGCGCCTGCAGCGCCGGATTGCCGAGCGTGGCAGTGGTCTGCCGGAACAGCGCCAGCCAGCGGTCGAACAGCGCCGGCCGCAGGCCGGGCAACGCCATGTGCCGCGGCATCGGCGCGCCGCTGAAACGGCGGGTACCGCGCAGCATCGCCGACCAGAAGTCGACCAACTGCGCCAGGTGCGCGTCCCAGTCGTGGACGTGGCGCGCGAACACCGGCCCGAGCAGCGGATCCTCGCGGACGTGCGCGTAGAAGCGGTGCACGAGCGCGATCACTTCCTCCTCGCTGCAGCATGCCGCGTCGATGGGCGGCGGCGCGGACGCCGGAGGGGGCGGAGGCGCGGTCATCAGAAGCGCCAGGTGAAGCCGAGCGTCGCGTTGCGGCCCACGCCCTGCAGGAAGCCCGGCTGCGCGAGCGTGGCGCGGTCGCGGATGACGTAGCTGCTGGCGTAGCGGCGGTCGGTGAGGTTGTCGCCGTGGACGAACACCGACCAACGGCCATCATCGACCGTGTAGTCGAGCCGGAAGCCGAGCAGGGCGTAGCCGTCCTGCACGATCTCGCGGGTGTTGGCGTGGTCGGTCGGGGTATCGCTGGGCAGCCAGCGCACGTTGGGACCGAACCGCCAGCCGCCCTGGCGCCATGCCAGTTCCGCGCCGACCAGGTGCCGGGGCACGCCGGCGATGCGGTTGCCGGCGAACTGGCCGTCGTCGAACGTGAAGTCGCTGTAGGTCCAGGCCACCCGGTACTCCAGTGCGCCGCCGCCGGAGACGGGCAGGTGGCCGTCGAGTCCCGCCTCGACGCCCTGGTGGGTGGTGCCGGCGGCGTAGTTGTAGGTGCCAGTGCGGTTGCCCGATGCGTCGACCATCGCCATCAGTTCGTCGTCGACCGCGCTACGATAGACCGCCAGCGACCAGTGCGGCGCGCGCTCGCCAGTGCCCAGCCGCCCGTCGCCGCCGAGCTCCAGCGTGTCGGCGCGCTGCACCCGCAGGCGCAGCAACTGCGACTGTGCGCCGGCCGGATTGTTGGCCGGCGCGTCGGCGCTGACGATCTCCCACCATGTCGGCGCTTCGTGGCTGCGGCTGATGTTGGCGAACAGTCGCAGGTGCTCGCGTGGCTGCCAGGTCGCACCCAGCCGCGGGCTCGCATGGGTATAGCGCTGGTCCAGTCCGCCGCCGCGCAGGCGGTCGGCGGCATCGCGCGTGGCGCGGCTCCAGCGGGCCTCGGCCAGCAGCCGCCAGTCGGCGCCCGGGGCCCAGCCGATGCCGCCGAGCACGTCGAGGCTGGTGGCGTCGAGGTCGTACTGGCCGAAACGCTGCAGGCGCGTACCGTTGGCCGGGTTGTTCGCATGGAACTCGCGCAGCGTGTCGCTCTCCGCGTAGGCCGCACCCAGGCGGTAGTCGAGGCGGCCATGGGCGCCGGCCAGTTGGTACTGCACGCCACCGGTCTGGGTGGCGCTGTCGGTGTGCACAGTCGGGTTCTTGAACAGGTCGTCGGTGTCCTGCCACCACAGCCCAAGCGACTGCCGGCGTTCCGCGCCGCCCCATTCGGAGACGTTGGCCACACGCCAGTGCCGGGTGTCGCGCAGCGGGTCGCGGCGGTAGACGTCGAGCAGCCGGTCCTGCGGCGTGTCGCCGTCGCCCATCACGCCGCGCGGGTCGCTGTGGATGCGCGCCTTGGGCACGACGTTGGGGATGTGGAAGAACAGGTCGGTCCACGACGCGAATGTGCGGTTGCTGAAAGTCTCGCCGGCGCGCTAGCCGGTGTTGAACTGCACCGCGTTGCGTTCACCATCGGCGTGGTGGCGGTAGCCGTCGCTCTCATCGCGGCTGGCGCTGACGCGCCAGTCGGCGCGGCCGACGACGTCGCCCAGCGACAGTTGGCCGCCGCGACGGCCGTCGCTGCCGCCCTCCAGTCGCAGGCGTCCACGCTCGTCGGCGCCGGTGAGGCTGCGGAAGTCGAGCTCGCCGCCGAGCGACGTCGCGGCCGGGGTCAGCGCATTGGCGCCGCGGCGCACGCTGACGAATGCCGCATTGCGCTGCTCGAGCAGGCCGATCACGAACGCACCGTCGGCGTCGTTGAGCGGCAGCCCGTCCTGCAGCAGCTGCACGCCGCGGTTGACCGGGTTGCTCTGGATGCCCGAGCCGCGGATGTTGAGCCGTGGCTGGTCGATGCCGCCGAAGAAGTCCTGCAGCACGACGCCGGGCTGGAGGTCGAGCGCATCGCGCAGCGTGGCCTGGCGCCCGGCGTTGCGCAGGTCCACGAGGTTGGTACCGCCGGGAACGCGCTCCAGCCGCAGACGCTCCTGCGCGACGGTCGGTGCGACCGGCGTGTCGTCGCCGCGACCCAGCACCAGAATGCGGTCCAGGTCGATGGCGTCGGCCACGGCATCGTCGGCGACCGCGGGGCCGGCGAGCAGCGCGGCGGCGATCGCCAGGACAAGCGGAAGCGGGGAGGGGCGCAGGCACATGATGGAACTCGCTCGGTGGGGAAAGGAAGGAGAGACGCTCACCAGCCCAGGTGGAACATCAGCTTGGCGAGCAGGACGATGCCGACCATGTGCGCGAACACGCTCAGGTGCAGGCGCTTGAAGGTCGACGACACCAGGCGGCCGCGGCCGCGCAGGCGCATCGCGAACAGGAAATGCCCGAACACGCTCAGCGCGAGCACGATCTTGAGCGTCAGCAGCGTGCCGAAGCTGCTGGCGAGCGGATCGGCGAGCAGTGCGCGGTAGCGCCAGGCCATGCCCAGTCCGCTGCCGTAGAGCACCAGGAGCACCCAGGGCATCAGCCGGCGCGCACGCGCGCCGATCGCGACCTCGATCTGGTGCATGACGTTGCGCGGCACGTGGCGACGCACGCCCTCGAGGATCAGCACCTCGAAGAACACCGTGCCGACGAAGACGAATGCGGCGAACAGGTGCAGGACGTGGAGCAGGGCGTAGTGGCTCATGGCGGGCTCGCATGCGCATCGGGCGCGGCTGGCGGGGATCGGTCGGCCGCGCGCACGGAGCGCGGGCCGGGCAGGGGATGCGGCCGCAGGCGGCCGTGCTCGAGCAGCAGGCAGCGGTCGACCCGCTCGGCCAGTTCGTCGGGGTGGTGGCTCACGCACAGCAGCGCCGCGCTGGTGCGTGCGAGCGCGTCGTCGCACAGCGCGCCGAGTGCGCGGCGCAGCGGCGGATCGAGCGCGGCGAACGGTTCGTCGAGCAGCAGCAGGTCGGGTGACAGTGCAAACGCGCGTGCCAGCGCCACGCGCTGCGCCATGCCACCGGAGAGTTGACCGGGCCAAGCATCGGCGCAGCCCGACAGGCCGACACGCGCCAGCCAGTCGTCGGCGATTGCCCGCGCCTGGGTGGCGTCGTAGCCGGCGGCACGCAATGGGATCGTCAGGTTGTCGCGCACGCGCCGCCATGGCAGCAGTCGCGGTTCCTGGAAGACGAGGCAGGTATGCGTAAAGCCGTTGCGGCATGTGCCACGCTCGGGCTGTAGCAGGCCGGCGACGAGCTTGAGCATGCTGCTTTTGCCGGCGCCGCTGGGGCCGACTAGGCCGACCCGCTCGCCCGGCGCGATGCGCAGCGCGACGCCGTCGAGCACGTGGTGTCGGCCACGCCGGAGCACGATGTTCGACAGCTCAAGCATCGGCCGCGCTCCGTGGCGCTGCGCGCCGGAGGTCCGGCTGCGTGGTGTCGCGCTGCCAGCGCGTGAGCCGCTGCTGCAGCGGGCGCAGCAGGCCAAGCTCGAGCGCCGCGACCACGCCCAGCACCAGCGCCGCCCAGGCGTAGAGCCCGGCGCCGTCAAGGCTGCCGTGCGCGTTGGCCAGCGCAAAGCCGGCGCCGTCGGTCGCGCCGAGCACCTCGGCCATCACCACCAGGCGCACGCCGCCGCAGGTGGCGATCAGCAGCGCCGCGCACAGTGGCGCGGTCAGTGCGGGCAGCACCACATGGCGCAGCCGGCGCCAGCGTCCGAACCGATAGACCCGCGCCATTTCCTCCAGCGCAGGATCGACCAGCAGCAGGCCCTTGAGTGTATTGACGTAGACCCCGGGTGCGACCAGCGCGACGGTGATGAACACCACCATCGAAGTGCCGAGCCCGAACCACAGCATCGCCAGTACCACCACGATCACGCCCGGCACTGCCATCAGCAGCCAGCGCAAAGGCTCGAGTATCGCGCGCAGCCGTGGCGCACGCCCGGCCAGCAAACCGAGCACCATGCCGATCGCGACTGCCAGGCTGACGCCGGTTGCGATGCGCAGCGCAGTGACACTCGCGTGGTGGCGGAAGTCGTCGCTGGCGATCAGCACGGTCATCGCGCGCAGGGTTTGCGCAGGCGTGGCCATCAGCATCGGGCCCAGGCGCACGGCCGCCACATGCCAGGCGATGCCGAGCGCGCAAGCGCCCAGCAGCGTCCACGGCAGCGGATGGCGGCTGGCGCGCGCGAAGGCGCTCATGGTCCGTAGAACGCCGGGTCGGGCAGGCGGCCGCCGATCGTTTCGGGCTGGCCGTCGAGCAGCAGTGCGTAGAGTGCCTCGAGCTGCGGCCGGACCGACGCGGCCGGCAGCCCATCGAGCCGGGTCACGCGGATCGACTGTTCCAGCGCCTCGACCGGCATCTGCGGCAGATGGGTATGCGCCAGCGCCGCGCACGCCGGCGGATCGGCCTTGCACCAGCGCGCCGCGTCCGCGTAGGCGGCGACGACCGCGTCGCCCAGCGCGGCGTCGCCGGCCATGCGCGCCGAGGCCATGACCCCGGCCTGCGGCAGTTCTGGCTGTCGCGGGAAGGTCTGCGCCCAGGCGGTCTCCACACTCTGCACACGATATAGCGGCGCGCCGCCGCGCTCGGCGTTGCGATGGAGCAGCAGCGATGCGGTCGGCTCGGGCAGCAGGGCGTGATCGCCCTGGTCGGCCAGCATCAGAGTGACTGCATCCAGGCCATCGCGGGTCTGGCGCAGTTGCAGGTCGCGCTCCGGCTGCAGGTCTCGGGCGTCGAGCAGCGCATGCAGTACGATCGCGCCCATGTCGCGGCGGAATGGCGTCAGCAGCGTCTGGCCGCGCAGGTCGTCGAGGTCGTGAACGTCAGCGTCGCGGCTCACCAGCCACAGCAGGCCCCAGACCGAGACATTGAGCAGGCGCACCGGTTCGCCGCGGTTGCGCATCAGCGCCGGCAGATTGGCGGGCGCGGCGCTGTAGTCGAGCTCGCCGCGCGCCATCAGCACGCGCAACTGGTCTGGGCTGTGCCACAACGCGAAGCGGACCGGACGCAGGCCGTCGGCAGTGGCGATGCCGGTCTGCGCCATGCGCATCAGCGGAAAGCTCACAACCGCCCCGGGTCCGGCCAGACGTAGCGGGGCGTCGTTGCCGGCCATGTCCACATCCGGCGGCGCGTCCGCCGGGCCCTTGCAGGCCGACAGGAGCAGCATCAGCAACAGCGTGAGCGCGGTGGCCCGCCATGAGGCGCGCGGCTGGGCAATTCCGAAAACAAGACTTATTCTCATGTGGCCATGATCGACTGTCCCGCCGCCACGACAAATGACATAAATCAAGTCGACCGATACGAAGCCGCCGATGCCCATGCGCGACTCGCCGCACATCCGCTGTTCGCCGCAGAGCCAGCGACGGTCAGTGCACTCGCCGTCTCGATGCAGGTATTTCAGGCAATGCCGGGGGCGTGGTTGTTCCGGGAAGGGGCGTCCGCCGGGTGCTGCCTGCTGATCACGACGGGTCGGGTTGAGGTGCTGCGCCTTGGCAAGGACGGTCAGGAGCGCGTGCACAGCCTGTTCGACGCCGGGCAACTGGTTGCCGAGTCGGCGCTGTTCATGGCGCATGCGCGCTATCCGATGAGTGCGCGCGCTCAGACCCAGGTTCGCGGCTACCGGCTACCACGCGCGGCGCTTCGTTTGGCCTGCGCGTCGTCACCGGGATTCGCGCTGCGGATGCTCGACTGGCTCGGCGAGCGGATCTACCTGCGGACCAACGAGGTCGATTGGCTGGCCGCCAGTTCCGCGCCACAACGGCTGGCTGCCTACCTCCTGGCATTGCCGATCACCGGAAATGCGGTCCGGATTCCGATCGGTCGTCAGCAACTTGCCGGACGGCTCGGGATGCGAGCCGAGACGCTGAGCCGACTGCTCTCCGCGTGGCGCCGGCAAGGGCGTCTGCAGGGCAATCGACGCGACTGGCGGCTCTGCGATCCGGCGTTCCTGCGCGGCCTCTGCAGTGAGGCAACGCGTCCGTTCTGAGTGCATCGGTTCCGGCACAGTGTGCGCGCCGTCAAAAAATCCCTGGAACACTGGATTCCCATAGCGCTCGCGCGCATTTCACGCGTGCTTGACACAGGTCAAGGTTGCCCGGGCGGGGCTGGCCGACGATGCCGCGGACCCCGAAAGAGACCAGTGCCATGAGTTCGACACGCAAGTTATGGATAGGGCTGACCGCCCTGTTGCTCGCATCCTTCGCGGTGCTGTTATGGGTGGGCAGCGAGGTCCACCGCAAAGCGCCGCCGATGCCCGACAAGGTGGTCACCGTCGATGGCGATGTATTGTTCACCCGCGCCGACATCGAGACCGGCCGGCAGGTGTGGCAATCGATCGGCGGACAGCAGTTGGGCTCGATCTGGGGCCATGGTGCCTATGTCGCCCCCGACTGGGGCGCGGACTGGCTGCACCGCGAAGCCGAAGCCGTGCTGGACCTGTGGGCACGCCGCGAGCATGGCGTCGACAGCTACAAGCAGCTCGACGAGCCGACCCAGGCCGCCTACGCCAAGCGCGTGCAGGCGCTGCTGCGCCGCAATACCTGGGACGAAAGCGCGGGCACCATCACCATCGAGCGCGATCGTGCCGAGGCGATGGCGCTGGTCGGCGCGCACTACATCGACCTGTTCGGCAACGAGCCGGCCACCGCGGAGCTGCGCGAAGCCTACGCGATGCGCAACGACACGGTGCCCGATGCCGCACACCGCAAGGCGATGACCGGCTTCTTCTGGTGGGCGGCCTGGTCGTCGGTGACCGAGCGTCCCGATGACGTGATCAGCTACACCGCCAACTGGCCGGCCGACGAGCTGGTCGGCAACACGCCGCCGCCCAGCGCCTTCCTGTGGACCGTCTTCAGTGTGCTGTTCCTGATCGCCGGTGTCGCGCTGCTGGGCTGGCACTACGCGGTCAACCACGGCGACGAGATGGTGCCCGAGCTGCCGCGGACCGACCCGCTGGCCTCGATCCGCATCACCCCGTCGATGCGCGCGAGCGCCAAGTACTTCTGGATCGTGATCGCGTTGTTCCTGGTGCAGATCCTGCTCGGCGCGACGACCGCGCATTACCAGGTCGAGGGCCAGGAGGCCTACGGTTTCGCGCTGGCCGACATCCTGCCGTACTCGCTGACGCGCACCTGGCACACACAGCTCGCGGTGCTGTGGATCGCCACCGCCTGGCTCGGCATGGGGCTGTACATCGCGCCGGCGATCTCGGGCCATGAGCCGAAGTTCCAGCGTCTGGGCGTCAACGTGCTGTGGATCTGCCTGATCACGATCGTGGTCGGTTCGTTCACCGGCCAGTGGTTCGCGGTGATGCAGAAGATGGGTCTGGCGCACAACTTCTGGTTCGGTCACCAGGGGTGGGAATACGTCGATCTTGGCCGCTTCTGGCAGTGGTTCCTGTTCATCGGCCTGATCCTGTGGTTGACGCTGGTCGGCCGCGCGCTGTGGCCGGCGATCCGCCACGGCGGCGAATCGCGCTCGATCGTCAGCCTGCTGTTCCTGTCGGTCGTGGCGATCGGCGTGTTCTACGCTGCGGGCCTGATGTGGGGCGAGCACACGCACCTGTCGATGGTCGAGTACTGGCGCTGGTGGGTCGTGCACCTGTGGGTGGAAGGCTTCTTCGAGGTGTTCGCGGTGGCGGTGATCGCTTTCCTGTTCACCCGCCTGGGCCTGCTGCAGGTGCGCACCGCCACGATCGCCGTGCTGTTCGCGACGGTCGTGTTCATGGCTGGTGGCGTACTCGGCACGCTGCACCATCTGTACTTCGCTGGCACGCCCACCTCGGTGATCGCGCTGGGTGCGAGCTTCTCTGCGCTCGAAGTGGTGCCGCTGGCCTACGTCGGATTCGAGGCCTACCAGAGCTATCGACTGGGCCGCTCGACGCCGTGGATGCAGCGCTACAAGTGGCCGATCATGTTCTTCATCGCAGTGGCGTTCTGGAACCTCGTCGGTGCGGGCCTGTTCGGGTTCCTGATCAACCCGCCGCTGCCGCTGTACTACATGCAAGGTTTGAACCTGACGGCCAACCATGGCCACACCGCACTGTTCGGTGTCTACGGCATGCTTGGCATCGGCCTGATGCTGTTCTGCCTGCGCGGCCTGAAGCCGGGCGTGGAATGGAACGAGCGCGCGCTGAAGGTTTCATTCTGGTCGCTCAACATCGGACTGGCGGGCATGTCGGCGTTCACGCTGCTGCCGCTGGGCATCCTGCAGCTCAACGCAGTGCTCGATCATGGCTACTGGTACGCACGCTCGGCGGAGTTCATGCAGCAGCCGCTGGTGGAGATGCTGGTGTGGATGCGCGTTCCGGCCGACACGCTCTTCAGCGTGGGCGCGCTGGCACTGGCCTGGTTCGTCCTGCGCCTGTGGATCGCGCCCAAGCAGGCGTCTGTGCCTGTGAACGCCGCCGGTATCGCCGCCGCCAAGCGCTGATTCCACTGATCTGTTGCACCGACCGGGGCCGCCACGCGGCCCCGGTTCTTTTTGGGGCCAGCGTGATCCAGTCGGCAGTGACCGCCAGCCGCATTGCGTGTCGTCGGCCCCAGAAGGTCGGCAGCGCATTCGCGGCCCAAGCGCGGGGCGGGCATCACTCCTGGCTGGGCAACCGCGGCATACGGGCCCTCGACCCCGGCCGTTGCATGGCGGCCGCCTTCACGTTCGGCTCTTCGCTTCGTCAGCCTGTGCAGGCGCCATCACTGTTCCGGTGCGGCGAGGCCCCGGGCACACTATCGCTTCCATCCTGGCCGTGACGTTCCATATGCCCAGGACCGGCCAGTGGGTTTCATGCTGTTGGACGGTCACCATATGGACGCACTCTTCATCGATCCCGCTGCGCGCGGTACCGGTGTCGGTCGTTTGCTGGTCGAGCATGCGCTGGCCCGATATCCCGGGCTGAGTACCGACGTCAATGCACAGAATGCGCAGGCGCTCGGGTTCTATCTGCGGATGGGCTTTGTCGAGATCGGCCGCTCGGCGCACGACGCGCAGGGGCGGCCCTATCCGTTGATCCATCTGCGCCACGGCGGCTGAGCCGCGGTCATGCCTCGCCACGTCATCGCCCTGTTGCAGCGTCGTACCGCGGCATGGGGTGCTGCGCGCGGTCTTGAAGCGCGGTCGTGGCCGGTGGGGATCGCGGTCGCGTGACGCCAGCCCCTGCAGTTCCGGCATGCGGTTGACCCACGTCAACGACGCGGCCGTGGCGCATGGCCGAAGATGCCTGCATGAAATCACCCGCATCCCGTCCCTCGCCACAGCTGTTGGCGGCTGCCCCGCACCGGCTGATGTTCTTCATCGGTGCGGGCAATCTGCTGCTCGCGATGCTGTGGTGGGCGGCCTGGCTGGTGTCCCAACGCTGGTCGCTGGGCTTCGGAATGCCGCAAGCGGCGACCTATCCAGGCTGGCTGCACGCGTTCGTGATGCAGTACCAGGTGCTGCCGAGCTTCTTCTTCGGTTTCCTGCTGACCACGTTTCCGCGCTGGATGGGCCTGCGCGAGGTGCCGCGCTGGCAGTACCTGCCGGTCGGCATCGGTCTGATGGGCGGTCAGGCGCTGCTGCTGTGCGCAGCGCTGGGGCTGGAGGTCGCGTTGACGATCGGCCTGTTCATGACGCTGGCCGGCTGGGGCGCCGGGTTGTGGCTGCTGACGCGGCTGGTGCTGGCCGAGCGCGGTCGCACCTGGCATGCCTGGTCGTGCCTGGCCGCGTTGTGGTTGGGCATGGCGGGGCTGCTGTGCTTCGCCGGGTTCGTTGCGACCGGCTCGCCATGGCTGGTGTTTGTCAGCATCAAGCTCGGGACCTTCGGCTTGCTGGCGCCGGTGTACCTCACCGTCGCGCACCGGATGTTTCCGTTCTTCGCCGGCAATGCCGTGCCCGGTTACGTCGCCTGGCGACCGATGTGGTGGCTCGGTGCGATGTGGGCCTTGCTGATCGCGCATCTGGCGCTCGAGCTCGTACATGCCTATGCCTGGCTGTGGCTGGTCGATCTGCCGATGCTCGCCCTGGCCCTGTACACGCTCTGGCGCTGGTGGCCACGGGGCGCCGCGCCCGGGCTGCTGAGTACGCTGTTCTTCGGGCTGTCGTGGTGGCCGGTGACGTACGTGCTGCATGCCGCGCAGAGCCTGCTGTATCTGCAGACCGGGACGTTCCTGCTTGGCCGCGCACCGGCGCACGCCTTGTTCATCGGCCTGTTCGGCAGCGTGCTGGTCGCGATGGTGACGCGCGTCACCCAGGGCCATTCCGGGCGCCCGCTGCGCATGACCGGCACGGCATGGTGGGCATTTGTCGGCATCCAGGTCGTCGCCGCGCTGCGGATCTCAGCCGAGGTGCTGCCCGACACGATGCTGTGGCTGGCGGTATCCGCGCTCGGCTGGCTGGTCGTGCTCGGCCCGTGGGTCGCCCGCATCGGCGCCATCTATCTGTCGCCGCGCGCCGACGGCAAGCCCGGATGACGGTCGCAGGGACGTCGGGCATGCTGCTGCTTTCATCGCCGGCCGCGTCGCAACCTTGGCGCACTGGCCGGCTTCGCGTCGAGGGTCCGTTCCGATGATCGAGTTCTATCCCCAGATCAAGCATGCGCACATGGGACTGGCGTTGACCAGCGGCGCGCTGTTCGCGCTGCGTGGTGCGGCGCTGCTTGCCGGCATGCGCTGGCCGAAGGCGGCTGTCGTGCGTTACGCCAGCTATACGATCGATACCGCGCTGCTGACCGCAGCGATGATGCTGCTGACCATCCTGCCCGGCGCGCTTTATGCCAACGGCTGGCTGGCGACCAAGGTGGTGCTGATCGTGGTCTATGTCGTACTGGGCATTCTGGCCTTCGGCGAGAAGCGGTCGCGGCGCGCGCGGGTCATGTTCTATGTCGCCGCGTTGCTGACGTTCGGGCAGATCTACTGCATCGCCCGTGCACATCACCCGCTGGGGCTCTTCTACCTGCTCTGAACGAGCGCCGGTGCTGGCGAGGCGCGCACGCTCGTCTTCATGCCCCGGCACTGCGTCGTGCCGCAGTGCCGACTGACGATGCCTCATCCTCAAGGGCATCGCGTGTTCGAGCCTCGCGGTGGATCGCCGCAACGCGGCGCCAGCATCTGACGCACACCGCTCGCACGTCTGACGAACCGGTCAGTGCGCCTGCACACCTGGTGTGCATCGTCGGCACAGCGTGTGCGTTGGTGGTACGCGCCCGCAGCTCCATGTGCGCTGAGCGCCGGTGCGCTTAACCGGCGTCCTGTCCCGCTGCGCTCTGTGCAGTAGACGTCGGTGCCAGTGGCACCAGGTGGGCAATGCGCCCGGTCTGACCCATCAGCATCCACAGCCGCGCAGCCCCGTCAAAGGATGGCGTTGAGAGCGCTGGCTTCTGGTCGACCGCGTCCGGTGGGATTGGCATGCGCAGGCGGGCGGGGCGATGGGGGTCGGGCCGTGAGCAGACCGGCATCGGCTGAGTGGGCGGTCCCCCTGCACGCAAGGGGCCAGGTGGCAGCGTCCGGCATGTGGCGTGGGCCGCGCAGGGTGCAGACCCTCAGGCGCGCGACGCCAATCGCGATGCTTCGTGGTCGATCGACCCGGCCACGGCGTGGGTGGACGTCCTGCAGGCGCCGAATCTGACGGGTGACAGTGCCCCGGCACGACACGCGGCGCATCTTCCGGCGTTGTGGAATGTGACGGTCTGTGGCACGCCGAGAACAAGAAAGGCCACCCCTGCAATGCAGAGGTGGCCCAAGGCGCTGGAGAGAGCGCGTGACTTACTTGTCGGCAGGCAGCGCCAGGCTGGTGCTGGCCTTGATCGGACCGGCCGGGGACGGCGTGGTCATCAGGTCGTGGTTCCACTTGTCACCGTCGACCTTGATGTGTGCGGCGGCACCGAGCAGGACAGCCTCGATCAGGTTGTGGTTGAGATACACATACAGGCCCGGCTGACGGAAGGTGTAGAGCGCAGCGCCCGCCGAGCCGCCGCGGATGAACCAGGTCTCCAGGTCCTTGGCCGGCGCGTTGTTGAACTTGCCTTCTTCCCAGACGTAGTCGCCATGGCCACCGATCAGATGCGGACGGCTGTCGCGGTTGGCCTGGGAGTGCACCAGCAGGACCGTTTCGCCGACCTTGCTGGTCATCGCGTGCTCTCCCGTCAGTGCGCCGACGGCGCCGTTGAACACGACATGCGAGGGTGTGAGGCTCTTCATCGTGGCCAGTGTGTCGGGCAGCGCCTCGGCATGCGAGCCATAGGTCTTGAAGTTGCCGTCGGCATCGCGCGGGACGTAGAAGTCCGTTTCACCGACATAGTAGGCGCGGTCGTAGTGCAGCGGCTTGCCGTCGCCGTCCTTCAGGCCGTCGCGGGGCAGCACCATCACCGTGCCCTGCATGCCCGAGACCACGTGCCAGGGTGTCATCGGACCGCCCGGGGCGCAGTGGTAGACGAACGTGCCCGGACGCGTGGCCTTCCAGCGCAGCACCACTTCCTCACCGGGCTGGATGACCGTGAGGTCGCCGCCGCCCAGCGCGCCGGTGGCCGCATGGAAATCGATGTTGTGCACCATCGAATTGGTTGCGGGATTGACCAACGTGAGTTCGACATAATCGCCCTCGTGCACGACCATCAACGGACCCGGCACCGAACCGCCGAAGGTCATCGCGTGCATCGTGGTGCCCTGGCCGTCGATGACGATTTCCTTTTCGACAATCGGCAGCGTGAACTGGATGACCTTGGGGCCGCCCTTGGCGACCTGGTCGTGATCATGGACGAACGGCGGGCGCTTGAGTTCGACGTGCTGGCGCGGCAGGTTGGCCAGATCCGAGGCGTCGCTCAGCGTCGCGTTGACGAGGTCCTTGGCATCGACCGCCTGAGCGGGGCTGGACAGCAGAGGGGAGGCTGCGAGTGCGATCGCAGCGGCGAGCAGGCTGGTCTTCAGGACGTTCATCTGGGTGTCTCCTCTTGTTTCCGTTCGCTTGTTATTGGCGTGGAAACAATATGCGTCCGAGGATTATCTGCCGCCTTGATCGGGATCAAGAATATGTGAACAAATAATCGGTTGATTATTGTTTCAATTGAATAAATTGATTTCGATCAAAACCGATGTTGATTCAAATCAATCGGCTCTTGAAGCGCGATTGGGCAGGTGCCTTGGCCGATCCGGTCGCCCAGTGGCCGTGCGGTCCGGTCTTGAAGGAGGGCGCGACGATATCCGGCGAGAAGGCGGGCAACGCAAGCGCTGGCAGCGCGCCGAGACAAGGTCTTCATACCGGCGATCCGCGAAGTGAAGCGGGCCGCCGGGCCGGGACGGAGACTCCGAAAGCGTGCGTTTTCCGCCCGGAGAGAAGCTGCCACTGTCCGCAGCAGCGGACTGCCAGACAACCGGCGTAAAAGAACCGGGGTCAGAGTGCGATTTCGCAAGGCGAAAGTGCACTCTGACCCCGGTTTGTGGCGGGAGGGCGCCCGCGTCGCGAAGCGGCCAGGTCGAGGGAGGCGACTTCCGCTGGCAGGGCGCTGGTATCCGAGGAGGCGCGCCATTCCCGCAGTGGGAGAAGCATCAAAAAAAGCGCCACCCGAAGGTGGCGCCTGGTGTCGCGGGTCGGGCCGTGGGCCCGGGGCGAGCGGTCAGGGCTGGACGACCAGCTTGCCGCGCATGATCGCCGAGTGGCCCGGGAAGGAGCAGAAGTAGGTGTAGTCGCCACCGGCCTTGAGCGCCGAGCCCGGCAGGGTGATCGTGGTCGTCTGGCCGCCACCCACCAGCTTGGTGTGCGCCAGCACGCGCTTGTCGCCGGCCTGGATGTAGTCGGCGGCTGCGCCGGCCTTGATGCCGTCGCGGGCGACCGCATCGGCGTCCGGGGTCGCGGTCAGGACCACGTTGTGGCCCATGGCGGTGACCGGCAGGTTGCCGACGTGGGCGAGTTCGATCGTGACCGTGCGGCAGCTCGCCGACACCGTGGCGGTTCTCTGGTCGAACTGCATCTGGTCGTTGCCCTTCAGGCTGACCTTGCAGTTCGGAGTGGCGTGGGCCATGCCGGCGGCACCGAGGAGGGCGAGGCCGAGCAGCATCGTACGGGTGTTCATGGAGCGTCTCCGTTGGGGTCTGGTCTTCTTGCGTGGGGCCATCTTCCCCCGTTGCCGGCCGCCGCGCCTTGATCTGGATCATTCCTGGCCTTTCAGGTGATCCGCCGGGATGATGCGCTTCCCTGCCGTTCATTCCGGGCGCTTACGGCCCGGCGCACCGACCATGCCCGACCGCTCGACACCCACTCCCGGTCCCGCTTTGTGCAGCGAAGAGGACGTGGTCCGGCTGGTCCACGCGTTCTATGCGCGGGCCCGCGCGGACGCACAGCTGGGGCCGGTGTTCGAGGCGCATGTCGAGGACTGGCCAGCCCATCTGGCGCTGCTGGTCGACTTCTGGTCGGCGATGTTGCGCGGGACGCGACGGTTCCGCGGCGCGCCTGTGCAGCGACACATGCGCCTGGATGGGCTCGATGAGGCCATGTTCGCGCGCTGGCTGGCGCTGTTCCGCCAGACCACCGCCGAGTTGGGCAATGCGCCGATGCAGCAACTGGCCGACGAGATGGCCGAGCGGGTCGCCGCGACGTTCCTGGCGCGCTACCGCGACGCGCGCGGCTGAGCCGGCGACAGCGCGCCGGTCGAGCCGCGCAGCACCAGCCGGCCGGGAATCGTCCGGCTTTCGACCGGCGCCCCTTCGATCTGCGCGATCAGCGTATCGACCAGCAGCGCGCCGGCCTGACGCGTGTCCTGCTGCACGGTCGACAGCCCCGGGGTCACGAACGCGGCCAGCGGGATGTCGTCGAATCCGGCCACCGCAACATCGTCGGGCACCCGCAGGCCGTGCTCGTGCAGCGCCTTCATCGCGCCGATCGCGATCAGATCACTGCCGGCGAAGATCGCGTCGAATGGCGTGCCGCGGGCGAGCAGAGTGCGGGCGGCCTCGAAGCCGGACTGCTCGCTGGTGACCGCATCGACCTGCAGGGCGGGCCCGGTGGGCAGGCCGGCCTCGGTCAACGCCGCCGCCAGGCCGCGGTGGCGCTCCTGGAACTCGGGATAGCGCGCGGAGGCGTCGCCGAGGAAGGCGATGCGCCGGCGCCCCTGCGCGAGCAGGTGCTCGGCCATCGCCCGGCCGCCCTGGAAGTTGTCGCTGCCGATCGACACCCCCGGCTGGCCCGGCAGCGCCGCGCCCCAGCGCACGAAGCGGGTGCCCTGTTCGACCAGTTGCTGCAGCCGGTCGCGGGCCTGGAGGTAGTCGCCGTAGCCGAGCAGCAGCAGGCCGTCGGCCTTGTGGGAGTCCTCGTAGTCGGCGTGCCAGTCGCTGGAGAGCTGCTGGAACGAGATCAGCAGGTCGTAGCCGCGCAGCGCGCAGGCCCGGGTGATCGCGCCGAGCATCGACAGGAAGAACGGATTGATCGCATCGTCCGCCGGTTCTTCGAAGAACAGCAGCGCCAGCGTGCCGGACTGCTGGCAGCGCAGGTTGGAGGCGTTCTTGTCGACCTTGTAGTTGAGCTCGCGGGCGATCGCGAGGATGCGCTCGCGCGTGTCCCGGCTCACCGACGGGTGGCCGCGCAATGCGCGCGAGACGGTCGGCTGGGACACGCCGGCCAGGTGCGCGATATCGAGGGAAGTGGGCTTGCCTTTGATGGTCATCGCACGCCGTCGCGGCGCTGGGGGCGACCGCATGATGCCACGGCCGCGGCGCGCAACGCCGGCCCGGCGTTCTGGGCTAGAATCGGCCCCTGGCGTCCCTCCAGCCGAACAGGTGGCCCGCGTTTGCGCCGGCCGAGCGTGCGACATGAGCACTACCCCCTTCCAGCGCTGATCGTCCCCGCGGGTCCTCCAAGGCGCCCTCGCGGCGCTTTTTTTGTGCGACACGCCGCGACCCGGGAACGACAATCGACTGCTTGCGATCGGCCCGCGTTCGCGAATCTCCACCTCTCCTCATAGCCATCACGCCCATGATCACCATCACGCTTCCCGACGGCAGCCGCCGCGAGTTCGACCACCCCGTCACGGTCATGCAGGTCGCCCAGTCGATCGGCCCGGGCCTGGCCAAGGCCACCGTCGCCGGCAAGGTCGACGGCCGCCAGGTCGACGCTTCCGATCTGATCGACCACGATGCCTCGCTGCAGATCCTCACCCCCAAGGACCCGGAGGGTGTGGAGATCATCCGCCACTCCTGCGCGCACCTGGTCGGGCACGCGGTCAAGCAGCTCTACCCCGAGGTCAAGATGGTCATCGGCCCGGTGATCGACGAAGGCTTCTATTACGACGTCTACAGCGAGCGGCCGTTCACGCCCGAGGACCTGGCAGCGATCGAGAAGCGCATGGGCGAGCTGATCGACACCGAATACGACGTGATCAAGAAGATGACCCCGCGTGCGGAGGTCATCGAGACGTTCCGGGCGCGCGGCGAGGATTACAAGCTGCGGCTGATCGACGACATGGGGCCGGACATCACTGAGATGGGGCTGTACTTCCATCAAGAATACGTCGACATGTGCCGCGGGCCGCACGTGCCCAATACGCGCTTCCTCAAGGCGTTCAAGCTCACGCGCATTTCCGGCGCGTACTGGCGCGGCGACTCGAAGAACGAGCAGCTCCAGCGCATCTACGGCACCGCCTGGGCCGACGCCAAGCAGCTCAAGGCCTATATCCAGCGCATCGAGGAAGCCGAGAAGCGCGACCACCGGCGCATCGGCAAGGCCCAGGACCTGTTCCACCTGCAGGAAGAAGCGCCGGGTCTGGTGTTCTGGCACCCCAAGGGCTGGGCGCTGTGGCAGGTGGTCGAGCAGTACATGCGCCAGGTCTACCGCGACAGTGGCTACGGCGAGGTGCGCTGCCCGCAGATCCTCGATGTCTCGCTGTGGCAGAAGTCCGGCCACTGGGACAACTACAAGGACAACATGTTCTTCACCGAGTCCGAGAAGCGGACCTATGCGGTGAAGCCGATGAACTGCCCCGGCCACGTGCAGGTCTTCAACCAGGGCCTGCACAGCTATCGCGACCTGCCGATCCGCTATGGCGAATTCGGCTCCTGCCATCGCAACGAGCCCTCGGGCGCGCTGCACGGCATCCTGCGCGTGCGCGGCTTCACCCAGGACGACGGCCACGTGTTCTGCACCGAGGCGCAGATCGAGTCGGAGGTGACCGCGTTTCACCAGCAGGCGCTGGCGGTCTATGCGCATTTCGGCTTCCAGGACATCCAGATCAAGATCGCGCTGCGGCCCGAATCGCGGCTGGGCGACGACGCGACCTGGGACAAGGCCGAGGCCGCGCTGCGCAATGCGTTGTCGGCCTGCGGCGTGGCCTGGGAGGAGCTGCCGGGCGAGGGCGCGTTCTACGGCCCGAAGATCGAGTACCACCTCAAGGACGCCATCGGCCGGACCTGGCAGCTGGGCACGATGCAGGTCGACTTCATGATGCCCGGGCGCCTGGGCGCGGAGTACGTCGACGAGCAGAGCCAGCGCCGCACCCCGGTCATGCTGCACCGGGCGATCGTCGGTTCCATGGAGCGTTTCATCGGCATCCTGATCGAGCACCACGCCGGGCAGTTCCCCGCCTGGCTGGCCCCGGTGCAGGCGGTGGTGATGAACATCACCGATGCCCAGGCCGACTTCGTCGAGGCGGTGCGGAAATCCCTTGCGAATCAAGGCGTCCGGGTCGAGGCCGATTTGCGGAACGAGAAAATCGGCTATAAGATCCGCGAGCACACGCTGCAGCGGGTGCCGTATCTGCTCGTGGTCGGGGACCGCGAGAAGGAAAACGGCGCAGTCGCGGTTCGGACGCGGTCCGGGGAAGATCTGGGCACGATGCCGGTCGGCGATTTCGTTTCGCGCCTCCGCGCGGAGCCGGTGTCAGCATGAGTTCTTCACCGGCGCGGCGCCATCATCGGCCGCGCCGGTCGCCCCGTTGGCTGACGAGCCGGCGGTATGTTCCATTTCGGAGATTGCAGTATTAGCACCCCTGACAAGCAGAATCGGCGCAACCAGGATATCCGCGTACCCCGTGTGCGCGTGATCGGTTCGGACGGAGAAATGATTGGCGTGCTCTCGCGCGACGATGCATTGCGCGCCGCCGAAGAGGAGGGACTCGACCTCGTCGAGATCCAGCCCAATGCGGACCCGCCGGTCTGCAAGATCATGGACTTCGGCAAGTTCAAGTTCGAAGCCCAGAAGAAGGCCAACGAGGCCAAGAAGAAGACCAAGCAGGTCGAGATCAAGGAACTGAAGTTCCGGCCGGTCACCGACGAGGGCGACTACCAGATCAAGCTGCGCAAGATGCGGGCTTTCCTGGAAGACGGCGACAAGATCAAGGTCAACATCCGCTTCCGTGGCCGCGAAATGAGCCACCAGGAACTGGGCCGCGAGATGGCGGCGCGGATCGAGGCCGACCTGGGCGAGGACATCGTCATCGAGTCGCGGCCGCGCCTGGAAGGCCGGCAGATGGTGATGATGATCGCGCCGAAGAAGCGCTGACCGGTCGCGTCCTCGGGCGCGGCAGGACTCCGGCTCGCCTGTTCCGGACCGGGGCAGGGTGAAGAGAGGCGCCGCAAGGCGCCTCTTTGCGTTTTCGGCAACGCCGCCATTTGGCCGCGCCCCAGGGCGATCGCGCCCGGCGAGGCCCGGCGGACGCGGATGCGCCGCTTTCCGGAAGGCCAAGCCGATGATTTGCAAGCCAAAGCGGCGCGCGGCATAATGCGCGGCTCCCGGCCTGTCCGGGTGGTTTGAGCGGTATCAGGACCGGCCGGAATCCCGCAGGGATCGAGGCCTGAACACCGGCATGGGCATGGATGGAAAGTGTGGCGAACGCCACCGCCCGGTCAGTACTCGTATCCCACAAGGACTCTCGCAATGCCCAAGATCAAGACGCACCGGGGCGCTTCCAAGCGTTTCCGGAAGACGGCTTCCGGCAAGTACAAGGCCGGCCACGCCAATCGCAGCCACATCCTCACCAAGAAGGCGACGAAGCGGAAGCGCAATCTCCGCCAGACGAACCACATTCCGGCGTGCGACAGCGGTCGTCTCGACCGCATGCTGCCGTATCTCTGAGGAGGACTGAACCATGGCACGAGTCAAGCGTGGCGTCCAAGCGCGCCGCCGTCACAAGAAGGTCCTCGGCCGCGCGAAGGGCTATTACAACGCCCGTCGCAAGGTCTTCCGCGTCGCCAAGCAGGCCGTCATCAAGGCCGGCCAGTACGCCTACATCGGTCGCAAGCAGAAGAAGCGCGACTACCGTTCGCTGTGGATCACGCGCATCAACGCGGCGGCCCGTCTGAACGGCATCAGCTACAGCCGCTTCATGAACGGCCTGCTCAAGGCTGGCATCACGCTGGACCGCAAGGTCCTGGCCGATATCGCGGTGCACGATGCGACCGGCTTTACCGCGCTTGCCGAGAAGGCGAAGGGCGCGCTGGCGGCCTAAGGCCGTCGTCTCCACCGTAAAGCGGTACTGCCGCCGGATCCGTCCGGCGGTCACGTGGGGAAGGGCGCAAGTCCTTCCCCATCGTTTTTTGCGGCATCCGAATGTGCGGCGCCCCGGTGTTCGGGCGCGTCCGCGACACGGACCTCCCTCAGTGACGGGCCTGTAGATGAGCGAAATCGAATCCCTGTCGAGCCGGGCGCTGGCCGACATCGACGCGGCAGCCACGCCCGAAGCGCTCGAAGCGCTGCGCGTGGCGCTGCTGGGCAAGAGCGGCAGCATCACTGCCCAGCTCAAGGCGCTTGGCGCACTGCCCGGTGATCAGCGCAAGGCGGCCGGCGAGGCCATCAACCGCGCGCGCGACGCGATCGGTGCGGCCCTGGCCCAGCGCAAGACTGCGCTCGAGGACGCCGCGCTCGACGCGCGCCTGGCCTCGCAGACGATCGACGTGACCCTGCCCGGGCGCGACGCCGGTCGCGGCGGCGTGCATCCGATCAGCCGTACCCTCGAGCGCATCGCCGACATCTTCGGCCGGCTGGGCTACGAGCTGGCCGACGGCCCGGAGATCGAGGACGACTGGCACAACTTCGAGGCGCTGAACTTCCCGCCGCACCATCCAGCGCGCGCGATGCACGACACGTTCTATTTCGCGCCCGACGCGGCCGGGGTCGCGCGCCTGCTGCGCACGCACACCTCCGGCGTGCAGGTGCGCTACATGGGCGAGCACCGCCCGCCGCTGCGGATGATCGCCGCCGGCAAGGTCTACCGCTCCGACAGCGACCAGACCCACTCGCCGATGTTCCACCAGGTCGAAGGCCTGCTGGTCGACGAGCACGCGACGTTCGCCGACCTCAAGGGCACGCTCAGCGAGTTCGTGCGCGCGTTCTTCGAGCGCGATTTCGAGATGCGTTTCCGTCCCAGCTACTTCCCGTTCGTCGAACCCGGCGCCGAGGTCGACATCGCCTGGCAGCAGGCCGACGGCAGCACCCGCTGGCTGGAGGTGCTGGGCTGCGGCATGGTGCATCCCAACGTGCTCAAGGCGGTCGGCATCGACCCTGAGCGCTATACCGGGTTCGCATTCGGCATGGGCGTGGAGCGCTTCGCCATGCTGCGCTACGGCGTCGATGACCTGCGCGCGTTCTTCGAAAACGACGTGCGGTTTCTCAGGCAGTTCGCTTGAGGAATGTGCGATGCGTGATCCGGGTAGACGGATCGCGCGCCCCATCGCGACCCGCCGCTTTTTGAACCACGCATCCCCCATTACGACTCACGGAATTTCAGCATGAAATTTTCCGAAAGCTGGCTTCGCCAGCACGTGCGCACCGAGGCATCGCGCGAGGACCTGGCGGCGACGCTGACGGCGATCGGCCTGGAGGTCGAGGACATCGTGCCGCTGGACGACGCGCTCGAGGGCGTGGTCGTGGCGCGCATCGTCTCGGCCGAGAAGCATCCCGAGGCCGACCGGCTGCAGGTGTGTCAGGTCGACGCCGGCGGCGCGGCGCCGCTGCAGATCGTCTGCGGTGCGCCGAATGCGCGCCCGGGCCTGGTCGCGCCGCTGGCGACGATCGGCACGCGCGTGGGCGAGCTGACGATCCAGGCCGCCAAGCTGCGCGGCGTCGCGTCCAACGGCATGCTGTGCTCGGCCAAGGAACTTGGGCTCGACGCCGATGCCTCGGGACTGCTCGAACTGCCCGACGACGCGCCGATCGGCCGTCCGCTGGCCGATTACCTCGGCCTGCCGGACGCCACGATCGAGCTCAAGCTCACCCCCAACCGCGCCGACTGCTTCAGCGTGCGCGGCATCGCGTTCGATGTCGCCGCCGCGTTCGGCAGTCAGGTCGCGCCGTTGCAGGCGCCGCCCGTGGAGGTCGCATCGGGCGCTGCACTGCCGGTGGCGCTCGATGCCGGCAGCGATGCGCCGCGGTATCTCGGCCGGGTGATCGAGGGCGTCGATGCGACGCGTCCGACACCGGTATGGATGGCCGAGCGCCTGCGCCGCAGCGGTATCCGCCCGGTCAGCTTCCTCGTCGACGTCACCCAGTATGTGATGCTCGAACTCGGCCAGCCGATGCATGCCTTCGACCGCGACCTGCTGACCGGCCCGGTGGGTGTGCGCCGTGCACGCCAGGGCGAAACGCTCAAGCTGCTCGATGGCCGTGACGCGACGCTCGACCCGCAGTTCCTGGCGATCACCGACAACGACCGCGTCGTCGCACTGGCCGGCCTGATGGGCGGCTTCGACACCCGCGTGACCAATGCCACGCGCAACGTGTTCCTGGAATCGGCGCACTTCGCACCCGACGCGATCATCGGCCGCAGCCGGCGCCTGGGCCTGCACACCGATGCCGCGCATCGCTTCGAACGCGGTGTAGATCCCGAACTGCCGCGCACCGCACTCGAATACGCGACACGGCTGATCCTCGATGTCGCCGGCGGCCGCGCTGGCCCGGTGACCGTCGCCGAGCTCGATGCGCATCTCGCGCAGCCGCGCACGATCGCGCTGCGCCGCGCACGGCTGGCGCGCGTGCTCGGGCTGACCGTCGACGACGCCGAGGTCGAGCGCATCCTGCGCGCACTCGGACTGGAGGTCGTCGCCGATGCCGACGGCTGGCAGGTCACTGCGCCGACGCGGCGCTTCGACCTGACAATCGAGGAAGACCTGATCGAGGAAGTCGTGCGCATCCATGGCTACGACCGGGTGCCGACGACGCTGCCAGGGGGCGCGACGCGGATCGCCGCTCCCAGTGAGACCCAGGTCGCCGAGGCCGAGCTGCGTCGCCAACTGGTGGCCCGCGATTGCCTGGAAACGGTCAACTTCGCCTTCGTCGACGCCGCGCTGCTCGCGGCCTGGCAGGCCGACGACGGCGCCGTACCGCTGGCCAACCCGCTCAGCGCCGAACTGGGCGTCATGCGGACCGCGTTGCTGCCGGGGCTGGTCGCGACGCTGGCGCGCAACCTCGCCCGCCAGCAGACGCGCGTGCGACTGTTCGAACTCGGCAAGGTGTTCGCAAACGCGGATCCGGCGTCGGGAGCGGCGGGTGCACCGGTGGAGACATTGCGGGTTGCGGCGGCGGTCGCCGGCGATGCGCAGGCCGAGCAGTGGGGCCAACCCGCGCGGCCAGTCGACTATTTCGACCTCAAGGGCGACCTCGAGGCGCTGGCCGCGGTGGCCGGTGCCCAGCTGACGTTCAGGCGCTCGACCGTGGCGCATGGCCATCCGGGCCGCTCGGCCGACGTGCTGCGCGATGGCGTGCGGGTCGGTTGGATCGGCGAGTTGCATCCGCGTCTACTGCGCGCGCTGGGCATCGACACGTCGGTCGTGGCGTTCGAGCTCGATGCCGCAGCGCTGCAGGCCCGCGCACTGCCGCGCGTGGCGCCGCTCTCGCGTTTCCCGTCGGTGCGCCGCGACCTGGCGATCGTCGCCCCCGACGCGGTCGACTGGGCCGCGCTGGAGGCCACCGCCCGCGCGGCCGCCGGCCCGCTGCTGACCGGGATCCGGCTGTTCGACCGCTATGCCGGGCAGGGCGTCGAATCGGGTTTCAGGAGTCTCGCCATGGGCTTGATTCTGCAGGAAACTTCACGCACTCTGACCGATCGCGATGTCGAAGTAGTGGTCGCGAACGTGGTCGAAGCGCTGGCGCGCGACCACGGCGCGAAGATCCGAGGCTGAGGTGGACAAGGGGATGCGGGCGTGGCGTTGACGAAGGCGGACATGGCCGAGAAGCTCTACGAGGAAGTCGGGCTGAACAAGCGCGAGGCCAAAGAATTCGTCGATGCGTTCTTCGACGTCCTGCGCGAAGCGCTGCAGCACGGCCGCCAGGTCAAGCTGTCGGGCTTCGGCAACTTCGACCTGCGGCGCAAGAACGAGCGCCCCGGCCGCAACCCCAAGACCGGCGAGGAGATTCCGATCTCCGCGCGCACAGTGGTCACCTTCCGCCCTGGGCAGAAGCTCAAGGAGCGGGTCGAGGCCTACACCGGCACCGTCGGCGCGGGAGCCGGACATGCTTGATCCGGGCAGCAACCGCGAACTGCCGCCGATTCCGGCCAAGCGCTATTTCACGATCGGCGAGGTCAGCGAACTGTGCGACGTCAAGCCGCATGTGCTGCGCTACTGGGAAACCGAGTTCCCGAGCCTCAGCCCGGTCAAGCGTCGCGGCAACCGCCGCTACTACCAGCGCCACGACGTGCTGATGGTGCGTCAGATCCGCGGCCTGCTCTACGAGCAGGGCTACACGATCGGCGGCGCGCGTCTGCGCCTGGAGGGCGCTGGCGCCAAGCAGGAATCGGCGCTCAGCAGCCAGATCGTGCGTCAGGTGCGCATGGAACTCGAAGACGTGCTGCAACTGCTCAAGCGTTGACGCAGGCATGGGCGAAACGCCCGCCAACGGGTATACTGCCCAGCTTTCCGGGGTATAGCGCAGCCTGGTAGCGCACTTGTCTGGGGGACAAGTGGTCGTCGGTTCGAATCCGGCTACCCCGACCAAATATTCAGGCCCGCCTCGCGCGGGTCTTTTTTTGCGCGCTCACCTGACTCCGGCCTGGTGGCCGGATCGCCGAAGGCTTGCCCGGCGGGGCAGACCGGCATCCAATCGCGGCTTCGGATCTGGGACGCCATCGATGCGCGGGCGAATCGTCGGAATCGTGATGGGCATGGTGCTGATCGCAGGCGCGGTTACCGCGTGGGCGCAGGCGCCCGCGGCCGGCGCGCAACCGCCACCGCCAGCCAGCGAAGCGGGCATCGTCGACATGGGGCCGGTCGTGGTCTCGGGCGTCCAGCCCGGCCCGGGGCTCTGGCAGGTGCGCCGCGGCGATCACACGCTCTATGTGCTCGGCGAGGTGTCGCCGTTGCCGCGCGACATCGACTGGAGTACGGACGAGGTCGAGGCGGTCATCGCGCGTGCGCAGACCGTGATCACCGCGCCGCAGATCGAATTGCGCGCCGATGTCGGCCGGTTCCGAACGCTGCTGATGGTGCCGGCGTTGCTGCGGGCCCGGCGCAATCCGGACGGCAAGCAACTGCAGGATGTCGTGCCGCCTGCGCTCTACGCGCGTTGGGCGCCGCTGAAGGCGCGATGGATCGGCCGCAGCGATCGGGTCGAGCGCTGGCGCCCGGTGTTCGCGGCCGGCGAACTCTATGCCTCGGCGATTGCACGCATGCGCATGCGTCAGGACGGCATCATCGAGCCGGTGGTCACGCGTCTGGCGAAGGCGCATCGGGTGCCCATCGTCCGTACCGACCTCGAGATCCGGGTGGACGACACGAAGGCGGCGCTGCGCGAGTTCGGCGGCGCCCCGCTCGACGATCTGCCCTGTTTCGAGCGCATGCTCGCGCGCATCGAGCGCGACCTGCAGCACATGGGCGAGCGCGCCAATGCCTGGGCCGTCGGCGATATCGATGCGCTGCGCGCGCTGCAGGGCGAGAACACCTACACCGTGTGCATGCGGACTTTCACTCAAGGCGCGCTGGCCAAGCGGCTCGGGGTGGAAGACGTCGATCGACGCGTCGAGGCGCAGTGGCTCCAGGCCGCCGAGAGCGCGCTCGCGCAGAACCAGACGACGTTCGCCGTGTTGCCGATGTCGCTCGTGCTTGGCGAGCACGGTTATCTCGCCAAGCTGGCAGCCAAGGGCTACGAGGTCCAAGCACCGTAGCGGCCGCCGGCGCCTACAGCGCGGCGGACCCGCACACCCGCAGCGCGTTGGCTCAGGCCTCCACAAGCAGGGCGAAGCCGCCGTAGATCATGCGCTTGCCATCGAACGGCATCTCGCCATCCGGGCGCATCCGCGGGTCCTCCATCAGCTTCGGCCACGCCGTATTGCGCACCTCCCGGCTGGGCCATTCGATCCACGAGAACACCACGTGTTCGTCGTCTTCGAGCAGCACCGCACGTCGGAAATCGGTGTGCTTGCCCTCGGGCACGTCATCGCCCCAGGCCTCCATCACGCGGACGGCCCCGTACTCCAGAAACGCCTCGGCGGTCTTGCGCGCCATCGCGGTGTACGCATCGCGTGCGCGTGCTGGAACCGGCAGCACGATGCCGTCGACATAGCCGCCGCGGCCGGTCCCGACATCGACGAGGGAGGCGAAGCCGCCCAGGATCATGCGCTTGCCGTCGAAGGGCATGTCCTGCATCTGTTGCATGCGCGGGTCGGCCATCATCTTCTCGTGGGCCGCGTCGCGGGTCGCGCGGTCCGGATACTCCATCCAGCTGAACACCACGGTCTCATCGTCGGTCGCCTGTACCGCGCCCTGGAAGTCGTTGCGCTTGCCATGCGGCACTTCGTCGCCCCAGGTCTCCACGCACCGGACTGGGCCGTACGTCTTCAGCACAGCGAAGGCATCGCGGGCATGCTGTGCGTAGGCGTCCTTGTTGGCGGTCGAGACCGCGACCACGAAACCCTGGACATAGGTCATGCGCTTTCTCCTGTCGGATGGAACGAGGCGTCGCGATGGACGTGGTTGCCGATCCTGGATCATGAAGTTATAAAAAACAACCATGAAGTTAGAAAAAGAAACTGAATCGGCGCAGGCGATGGTGGGGCGCTGGTACGACGACGCCTGCGGCGCCGCGCTTGCGCTGGAACTCGTCGGCGAGCGCTGGGCGCTGCTGGTGATCCGCGAACTGATGTTCGGCCCGCGCCGGTTTTCCGACCTCAAGGCCGACCTCACCGGGATCAGTGCGAACGTGCTGACGCAGCGGCTGGCAGGGCTGGAACGCATCGGCGTGCTGCGCAAATGCCAGTTGCCACCGCCGGCCCGGGGGCGGGCCTACGAGCTGACGGCCTGGGGCTACGAGGCCGAGCCGATCTTCCAGGTGCTCGGCCGTTGGGCGGTACGCTCGCCGCTGCACGACCCGACGCGACCGCTGTCGGCGGTTTCGACGATGCTGTCGCTACGGACGATGCTGCGGCCCGATCGTGCGCCGCTGACGATGACGGTGGCCTTCCGCTTTCCCGGCAATGCCTTCATCGGCCGGCTGTCTTCGGCGGGGCTGACGATCGAGCGCGGCGATGCGGACGGGGTGGACGTCGTGTTCGACACCGAGACGACCACGACCTTCGCAGGTCTGGTCTACGGCGGTCTGTCGTTCGATGAGGCCGAAGCGGCCGGCGTGTTGCGGCTCACCGGCGACCGCGGGCTCGCCGCGCGCTTCATCGGCTGCTTCACACTGCCCGACAAGATCGAAGCCGACGTCCGATAACGCCTGCGCGCCGGGCCGGGCCGGGGGCGCGCAGGCCCGGCCGCGGAGGCTCAGCCCGCCGCGCTGCCCACGACCGGCGCGGCCGCTGCCGCCAACGCCGGCCAACGCGTCAGCACTGCGGTGCGGATACCGGCGACATCGAGTCCGGCCTCGGCCAGCAGGTCCTCGCGGCTGGCGTGGTGCTGGAACGCATCGGGCAAGCCCAGGTGCAGCACCGGCATCGCGATGCCCTCGGCATTGAGCAGCTCGGCCACGCCCGAACCGGCGCCGCCGGCGACGACGTTGTCCTCCAGCGTCACGAAGCCGTCGTGCGAACGCGCGAGCTCGAGCACAAGCGCGCGGTCGAGCGGGCGCACGAAGCGCATGTTGACGACCGTCAGGCCCAGCTCGGCGGCGACGGCCTCGGCGGCCGGCACGATGGCGCCGAAGGCGAGCAGGGCGATACGGCCACCTTGCCGGCGGATCTGGGCCTGCCCGATCGGCAGCGTCTCCAGACCCGGGTCGATCGCCACGCCAGGGCCGGTGCCGCGTGGGTAGCGCACTGCGGCCGGGCCTTTGTGGCGGAAGCCGGTGGTGAGCATGCGCCGGGCCTCGTCTTCGTCGGCGGGCGCCATGACGACCATGTTCGGTACGCAGCGCAGAAAACTCAGGTCGAGGTTGCCAGCATGCGTGGCGCCGTCGGGCCCGACGACACCGGCGCGATCGATCGCGAACAGCACGTCGAGATTCTGCACCGCGACGTCGTGCACCAACTGGTCATAGGCGCGCTGCAGGAACGTCGAGTAGATCGCCACGACCGGTTTGGCGCCCTCGCAGGCCATGCCTGCAGCCAGCGTCACCGCGTGCTGCTCGGCGATCGCGGTATCGAAGTAGCGCTCGGGGTATTCCTTGGAGAACCGCACCAGGCCCGAGCCCTCGCGCATCGCCGGGGTGATGCCCAGCAGGCGGTCGTCGACGGCGGCCATGTCGCACAGCCAGTCGCCGAACACGTCGGTGTAGGTGGGCTTCTTCGCGCCGCCCTTGGCGACCACGCCCGTGCTCGGGTCGAACGGCGAGACCGCGTGGTAGCCGATCTGGTCGCCCTCGGCGAGCTCGTAGCCCTTGCCCTTGGTCGTGATCACGTGCAGCAGCTGCGGCCCCTTGAGGCCACGCAGCGTCTTCAGCGCACCGACCAACGCCTTCATGTCGTGGCCGTCGATCGGACCGGTGTAGTGGAAGCCCATTTCCTCGAACAGCGTGGACGGCACGAACATGCCCTTCCAGTGTTCCTCCCAGCGGCGCACGAACCGGGCCGTCGGGTTGTTCTTGTCGCCCAGCAGCTTCTTGCCGCTTTCGCGCAGGGCATTGAGCGTGCGGCTGCCGGTCATGCGGCCGAGCATCTGGGTCAGGCCGCCGACCGCCTCGCTGATCGACATGCGGTTGTCGTTGAGCACCACCAGCAGGTCGGGCTCGGGCTCCATGCCGCCGGCGTGGTTGAGGGCCTCGTAGGCCATGCCGGCGGTCATCGCGCCATCGCCGATCACGGCGACCACGCGGCGCTCGTTGCCGGCGCGCGCGTTGGCGATGGCCATGCCCAGCGCGGCCGAGATCGAGGTGCTCGAGTGGCCGACGCCGAAGGTGTCGAACTCCGATTCGTCCCGCTTGGGGAACGGCGCCACGCCGTCCTTCTGCTTGACCGTATGGATGCTGTCGCGGCGGCCGGTGAGGATCTTGTGCGGGTACGTCTGATGGCCGACGTCCCAGACGATGCGGTCCTCGGGCGTTTCGTACAGGTAATGCAGCGCGGTCGTGAGTTCGATCACGCCCAGCCCGGCGCCGAAATGGCCCCCACTGCGGCCGACGGACTCGATCAGGTAGGCGCGCAGCTCGTCGGCGATCGCCGGCAGTTCGCTCTCGTCGAACTGGCGCAGGTCGGACGGCGCGTCGATGCGCGCAAGGCGCGGGTAGCGCGAGGAATCGATCATCCGCGCATTGTAAGGCCTGGCCCTGCCCGGGCGTCATGCCGCGGTCACGCGGCCGGTTGGCGAAGACCGCGCATGATGCATGTCGTCCCGGTCGCGAGAACGGCGCGGCGCGCAGGCTGCACGCCGCAGATGCCTGTCGGCCGGCGTCAGACGACGGCGCGTGGGCCGCGGCGGGGCAGGTGGGCGCTCAGAAAGCTCATCTGGTCGGCCAGAATGTTGCGGTTGCTCAGGATCAGGTGCTCGATCCAGCTCGGCCGGAACGGCACCGCCAGCAACGGCATGCCGGCCTGTTGCGGTGTGCGCCCGCCCTTGCGGGAGTTGCAGGCCACGCAGGCCGAAACCACGTTCTCCCAGATGTCGAGCCCGCCCTGGGAGAGCGGGGCGACATGGTCGCGGGTCAGCGACTGGCGCCCGACCTGGCGGCCGCAGTACAGGCACAAGTGGTGGTCGCGGGCGAACAGCGCGGGGTTGGTCAAGGCCGGGGTCGGATCGAGCGCACTGGCGCGTGCATGGCTGCGGCCGGCGATGATCGGGTGCAGGTCCAGTCGGCTGCGGCGGCCGGTCGCGCGGCATAGTCCGCCCAGGACCGTGATGCAGGGCGCGCCGAGGGTCCAGGCGACCGCGTCGCGTGCGTACAGACACGCTGCGTCCTGCCAACTGATCCAGTTCAATGCCCGGCCATGCGCGTCGAGCGCAAGCAGGCGCACACCGGCGGTGTGGGGGCGGGGCGCGGAATCGAAGGCCGATGCTTCGGCGACCGGCGCCGGATCGGAACCGGTGGGGACGAGGCGAGGACGCGCGCAGTCGGTCTCCATCGGGAATCGAGCATATACCCGAACTGTGACGGTTTGTGCAAGGCGCGTGCTGGCCGGATCGCGAGCGCTCCGAGAAGCCTCGGTGCGGGCGCGCCGCCGACTGCATTCGCGCAGCGGCGCGCCACGGTCGGGATCAGCTGTCGAAGGCCTCGTCGGCCAGCGACAGCAGCGGCGCCGGCCCGCTCTCGATCGCCGCAGCGTGCGCCAGCGTGCGCGGCAGCAGACGCGCGAAGTAGAACCGCGCGGTCTCGCGCTTGCCGGCCTTGAACGTCTCCGGCCGCGACGAGGCGTCGGCAACGGCCACGCTGCGCGCCCACCAGTAGGCCAGGGCGACGTAGCCGGAGAAGAACAGGTAATCGTGCGCGGCGGCGCCGACTTCCTCGGGATCGGCTGCGGCGCGTTCGGCGATGGCGCGGGTGAGCGCCTGCCACTGCGCGGCCTTCTCACGCAGCGGGCCGACGAACTCCGCCAACTGGGCATTGCCCTCGTGCTCGCTGCAGAACGCCTCGATCATGCCCAGGAACACGCGCAGCCCCGCGCCCTGTAGCTGCAGCACCTTGCGGCCCACCAGGTCCAGCGCCTGGATGCCGGTGGTGCCCTCGTAGAGCGTGGTGATGCGCGCGTCGCGCGCCAGTTGCTCCATGCCGTGCTCGGCGATGTAGCCATGGCCACCGAAACACTGCAGTGCGTGATAGGTGCACTCATTGCCCCACTCGGTGAGGCAGGCCTTGACGATCGGAGTCAGGAAGCCGAGCAGATCGTCGGCCTGGCGGCGTGCGGCTTCGTCGGCGGCGCCGTGTGCGGCATCGACCAGCGAGCCGGCGTGGTAGGCCAGCAGGCGGCCGCCCTCGGTCAGCGACTTGCAGGTGAGCAGCATGCGGCGCACGTCCGGCTGCACCAGGATCGGGTCGGCCGGCTTGCTGGGCAGCTTGGGGCCGGAGAGTGCACGCGATTGCAGGCGCTCGCGGGCGTAGCGCAGCGCGTTCTCGTAGGCGCGCGTCGCCAGGCCCAGGCCCTGCACGCCGACACCCAGGCGCGCGGTATTCATCATGGTGAACATCGCCAGCAGCCCCTTGTGCGGCTGACCGACCAGCCAGCCCTCGGCGCCGTCGAAGTTCATCACGCAGGTCGCCGAGCCATGGATGCCCATCTTGTGCTCGACCGCGCCGCAGCGCACCGCGTTGCGCGCGCCGAGCGTGCCGTCGCGCCCGACCTTGACCTTGGGCACGACGAACAGCGAGATGCCCTTGCTGCCGGCCGGCGCATCGGGCAGGCGCGCCAACACCAGGTGGATGATGTTGTCGGTCAGGTCGTGCTCGCCGGCGGTGATGAAGATCTTGGTGCCGGTGATCGCATAGGCGCCGTCGGCCGCGGGCTCGGCGCGCGTCTTGAGCAGGCCGAGGTCGGTGCCGCAGTGCGGCTCGGTCAGGCACATCGTGCCGGTCCAGGTGCCGGCGATCAGCGGCTTGAGGAAGACCTCCTTCTGCCAGGCCTCGCCGTGGTGGTGCAGGGCGTTGACCGCGCCGTGGGAGAGCAGCGGGAAGTTGCTCCAGGCCAGGTTGGCTGCGTCGATCATCTCCTCCAGGCAGATGCCGACCGTGTGGGGCATGTTCATGCCGCCGAACTCGGCCGGCGCGCTCATGCCGGTCCAGCCGCCTTGCGCGAACTGGTCGTAGGCGTCCTTGAAGCCGTCGGGCGTGGTCACCGCACCGGTCGCCTTGTCGTAGTGCACGCCCTGCTCATCGCCGATGCGGTTGAGCGGGGCGAGCACGGTCTCGCACAGCCGGGCGCACTCGTCGAGCACCGCATCGACCGTCTCGCGGTTGGCGTCCTCGAAGCCCAGGGAAGCAAACAGGGACTCGACCTGCAGCACGTCGTGCAGCGCGAAGCGGATGTCGGTCAACGGGGCGTGGTAGGTGCTCATGGGGTCGGCTCTTCTAAAAGGGGAGCGGGCACACAGCGCGTGCTCGGCGGGACGTGCGCGACGGGATCAGCGCAGCACGCCGGGCAGGCCCGGCACGGGGCTGAGCGCGCTGTCGCGGCGGACGGTGTAGTCGCGGGCGGCGCCGCGATCGTCGGGGGCCGCACGCAGCGTGCCGTCGATGCGATAGGGCAGGCTGCGCCCGGCGGCCAGCGCATCGGCCGTCTGCAGCCGCGCCTGCGCGCTGGGCGCGAACGCCAACGTGAGCACATCGGCCGACTCGGGCCCGATCGTGATCGGGGTCGAGGACGCCAGCGTGCCGGCCGCGTCGCCGCCGACCGTCAGGTCGAGCCGGATGGACTCGAAGCGCATCGGCACGCTGCTGTAGTTCTGCACTCGCAGATCCACCGACCAACTGCCGTCGGCCGCGACGCTCAGTTGCTGGATGCTCGCCGCCGGCTCGGAGACACGGCGCGGGCTGGTGACGCAGGCCGCGACCACGCAGGTCGCCAACAGGAGGGTCAGCAGCTTCCACGGCTTCATCGCAGCGCTCCGTCGAGGGTGGGCCCACGATGTTAACGCGTCGCCGCGCCCGGCCGATGCCTGGCCGGGTGCCATCGACAATAGGGCGCTCAAGAAGTGGTTGCCGTTCTGCGGCGCGCCCCGTATCATGCGCGTCCCGCAGTGGCCGGGTAGCTCAGTTGGTAGAGCAGGGGATTGAAAATCCCCGTGTCGGGGGTTCGATTCCCTCCCCGGCCACCATTGCGATACGGAAAAGCCCGCAGAAATGCGGGCTTTCTCGTTTCTGGGCGTGGCCGCTCAGGACTGGCGCTGTCGCTGTGCTTGAAGCACTCCTGATTGCAGGCGTGGCGACTCAAGCGTTGCACATCGATACAGGGAAGCGCCTTCGCTGATGTTGAAGGCGACTCGAAGGGATGCGTTCGAGCGGGTTGCTGACGCGCCTGCGCGTCTTGCACCGAGGCGTTGCGATATTCGGTGGCGCAATTCCTTCAGTATCGGCCGATGGCGCTGCAAGATTGCGCGCCTCCCTGATTCTTCAGGGAGGCGGATAGACGCAGTGTCAGCTTCACCGGCAAAAGGCGGCGTTCGATACAGTCTCTTTGTATTCCCGCCTGAGTGGGTGCTTGGCCGCGTGATCCTCGCAGGGTGGGTTCCTGAAGCCAGGCGTGGCAATGGTCCTGCGCCGAGAGTAGGATTGAATCCTATTCGATAGTTCAGGTGGTCGCCATGCGTTCGACCCAGCAGTTCAGCATCACCCTCCCCAATGAGATGGCCGACCTGGTCAAGGCCAAGGTCGCTGCCGGCGAGTACGCGACGGAGAGTGAGGTGATCCGGGATGGCTTGCGCACGCTGCTGGCCCGAGATCGGGCGATGGAGGCGTGGTTGCGCGAGCAGGTGGTGCCGGCGGCCCAGGCCTTGAAGGCCGCTCCGGAACGGGCCCTGTCGGTTGGCCAGGCCCGTGAGCAATTGGCAGAGAAGCGCCGTCGCCGCGCATGAGCTACCGGGTCGAGTTCGCCCCTGAGGCGGTCGCTCAACTCGCTGCGATCGAGGAATACATCATCGATGCCGTGCGCCTACTTCGGCCGTCCGCTATGTCGATGCGATCGTGGCCTACTGCGAGAGCTTGGAGACGTTCCCGGAACGGGGGACAAAGCGGGACGATCTATCCCCGGGCCTTCGGATCACGAGTTACCGTGGCGCCGCTGTGATTGCGTTCCTTGTGGATGTCGAACGGGAAGTAGTCTCGATCCTCGGCGTGTTCTACGGTGGCCAGGACTATGAGGGGATGTGGTCGCTCGACGGCTAATGGCGGCAGTGTCACAGCAGCCCTGCGACCCCATGACACGGCGCAAGCCCCACTCCATACTCCGCGCTTCGCTGCCGCCCTGCGGCTGAAGGACAACGCGCATGCATGCAGTCACCACCATGGAAGTGTTCCTGATCGCGATGGCGATCATCTTCTGTGTGCCGTTCCTGATCTGGCGCCTGGGGCGCACGGATTACTTCGCGCCGCTGGTCGTGGTGCAGATCCTCACCGGCATCGTGCTCGGCCCGGGCATCTTGGGGGCCGCGTTCCCGGGCTACTACACCTTCGTGTTCCGGCCGGAGGTGGTGCAGATCCTCAACGGGCTGGGCGCCTGGGCGGTGATGCTGTTCGTGTTGATCGCGGGCATCGAGCTCGATCTGAGCAAGGCCTGGGTCAACCGCCGGGAGAGTGGCATCACCGCGGGCCTGGCGCTGGGCGTGCCGCTGGTGTTCGGGGCGCTGGCGGCGTTCGGTCTGCTGCGCTTTCCGGGCTGGATCGGCGCGTCGGGCGCGGACTGGCAGTTCGTGGTCGGCGTGGGCATGGCCTGCGCGGTGACGGCGTTGCCGATTCTGATCCTGCTGATGGAGAAGCTCGACATCCTGCGCCAGCCGATCGGGCAGCGCATCCTGCGCTATGCCAGCCTCGACGACATCGCCATCTGGGGCGTGCTGGCCCTGGTGCTGCTCGACTGGGAGCGCATCGGGCGTCAGGTCGGCTTCCTGCTGGCGTTCGCAGTCGCCTGCGTGGTGTTCCGGCGCTTGATGCGGGCGATTGCCGAACGCGACCGCTGGTACGTGATGCTGATCTGGCTGGCGGTGTGCGCCTTCGGCGCCGACTGGTCGGGCCTGCACTTCATGGTCGGCGCGTTCCTGGCCGGCGTGGTGATCGATGCGGACTGGTTCGATCAGCAGGACATGGACCGCCTGCGGCACAACGTGCTGCTGGTGATGATGCCGGTGTTCTTCCTCAGCACGGGCCTGCGCACCGAATGGAGCGTCGGCGGTGCGGCAGTGTTCGTCGCCGCACTGGTCCTGCTGGTGGCGTCGGTGGCGGGCAAGCTCGCCGGTGTGCACCTGGCCGGACGCTTGCTCAAGTGGGCGCCTGGCGAGGCCTCGCTGATCGGATGGCTGCTGCAGACCAAGGCGCTGATCATGATCATCTTCGCCAACATCCTGCTCGACAAGGCCATCATCTCGAGCGCGACGTTCACCGCGTTGCTGCTGATGGCGGTGATGAGCACGATGCTCACGATCCCGATGGCCACGCCGCGCCTGCGCGCGCTGGGGATGGGCAAGTAGATCTGCCAGGGGGCGAGCGCGTCCAGGCCGGCGCGCCCGGATCGGTGACCAGCCGGCCACGCGCTGAACGTGTGGCGGCGCGGGCCTGGAACGCCGCGCAGGCGGGCGCATGATCGGTATCGGATACCGCGCGAGATCGAAGGAGGTCCGCATGCGCCGCCATCCCGTCCCATTCGCCGCCGCGCTGGTCGCCGCGCTGACGCTCGGTGCCTGCGCCAGCCCCGGTCTACGCGATGCCGACAAGTACGCGCTGTACGACGCGCACGCCGGTGCGCCGGTCGATCACTTCCGCTACATGGGCCAGATCAACGGCTGGACGCCGCTGGGCGACAGCGCGCTCGCGGTCTGGACGCGACCGGGCGAGGCCTGGCTGCTCGACCTGACGGGGCCGTGCCAGGACCTGAGCTATACGCCGGCGATCGGGTTGACCAGCACCATGAGCCGGGTCGATGCGCGGTTCGACAAGGTGCTGGTGCACAGCCGCAGTGCCATCAGCATGCCGTGCCACATCCGGCAGATCCGGCCGTTTGACGTCAAGGCGGTACGCGCGGCCGAAAAGCACAACCGCGAGGGTGGGCCCTCGCTCGACCGGCCGTCCGACGCGCCGGCGCCGGCGGCTCAGCCTTCCGATTCGGGCACGTAGCCCATCGGGCGATCGGTCTGCCGCTCGAACAGGTACTTGCGCATCTCAGCTTCGAGGAAGGCGCGGTGCTTGGGGTCGAGCGGCGAGAGCCGGTTTTCGTTGATCAGCATGGTCTGGTGCGCCAGCCAGCGCGCCCAGGCCGGCTTGCCGATGCTGGCGAAGACCTGCTTGCCCAGTTCGCCCGGCCAGGGGATGAAGTCCAGGCCTTCGGTCTCGGTCTGGTCGTGGACGCAGTGCACGCGTCGGCTCATGTCAGTCCTCCAGCGCAACGCGCGGCGACAGCAGCAGCGTGCGGATCGGTGCGGGAATGCCGAGCGTCGCGAGTTCGTCGCGGGCCACCCAGCGCAGGTCGTCATTGTCGCGCACGGCGCGGCGCGGGGCGAGGCCGGCCCAGTGCAGCGGATGCAGTTGCAGGCGGTAGTGGGTGAAACCGTGATGCACGGTCTGCAGTCTGTGCGGCGTGTCGCGGTCGCCGGCGTCGATCATGTGTGGCGCGTGTGCGTCCAGCCAGGCCAGCGCGGCGTCGGCATCCTCGCCCTGCGGCAGTGACCACAGCGCCGCCCACACGCCGGTCGCCGGCCGCCGGTGCAGCAGCACACGGCCATCGCGGTCCTCGAGCAGCAGCACGGTCGCCTCGCGCTCGGGCAGCGTCTTGGTCGGCTTGGGCGTGGGCAGTTCCTCGACCCGGCCTTGAGCGAACGCCACGCAGTCGTCGTTGACCGGGCACAGCAGGCAGGCGGGCGCATGACGCGTGCACAGCGTGGCGCCGAAGTCCATCTGCGCCTGGGTGTAGTCGGCCATCCGCGCCTCGGGCAGCAGCGTGTCGGCGATCGCCCACAGTGTCTTCTCGACCTTGGGCAGCCCCGGCCAGCCGGCGACGCCGTGGTGGCGCGCGAGCACGCGCTTGACGTTGCCGTCGAGGATCGCGAAGCGGTCGCCCCAAGCCTGCGACAGGATCGCCGCCGCGGTGCTGCGGCCGATGCCGGGCAGTGCGAGCAGCGCGTCGAAGTCGCGCGGCAGCTCGCCGCCGTGCCGTTCGACGCAGGCCTGCGCGGCGGCCTGCAGGTTGCGGGCGCGGGCGTAGTAGCCCAGGCCCGACCACAGCGCGAGCACATCGTCACGCGGGGCGGCGGCCAACGCGCGCACGTCAGGCAATGCGGCGACGAAGCGCTCGAAGTACGGCATCACCACCCGCACCTGGGTCTGCTGCAGCATGATCTCCGACAGCCACACCCGATACGGCGTGCGCGGATGCTGCCAGGGCAGGTCGTGGCGGCCGTGGACGTCGAACCAGGCCAGCAGGCGGGCGGCGTAGGACGCGCTCATGGCGGGGTGCCGTCGTCGACGTCGATCTCGAGGCCCTCGAGCGTCGCGCCGGGCACCTCGAGGCGATCGATCCGCAACTGTCCGCGCAGCGGCGGCACCGGCGAGCCACTGTCGAGGGCATCGAGCCAGCGCAGCACCTCGGGCACGCGCGCACTGCCGTCGAACCGTGCGCCGCCGTGGGCGACGTGCAGCGACAGCGGGGCGCCCAGCGTCGCGGGCCCGCGATAGCGGATCGCGAACGGCAGCGGCCCCTCTGTCTGTGACAGCGGCGCCGGCAACGCGGGCCAGCCCGCAGGCCAATGCGCGATGCGTCCGTCGAGTGCGAGCTCCAGCACGTCGTCGTAGGCGACGCGGCCACCGGCGGAGAAGGTCGGAACGACGTCATCGGCGCGGGTCGCCAGCCCGATCGGTGCCAACACCAGGCGTCCGTCGGCAAAGGCCAGCCGGCCCTGCAGGCCGAACGCGAACGGCAGGTCGGTGCCTTCGGCGCGCCAGCGGGCATCCATCGCCACGCGCAGCGGTGCCAGGGTCAGCCCGGGGGCGTCGGCGTCGACACGGGTCGCCTCGAGCGCGAGCCGGGTGTCGAGCCGGCCCTCGCCGCTGTCGGCCGACAGCGTGCCGCGCGCCTCGATCCGGGAAAATGCAAGCGGGCGGTCGGCCTGCAGCCGCAGGCGGAACGGGATGCGCAGCGCATCGACGATCGCGGTGCCTGCGACCTGGCCGGTGACCGCGCGCTCGGCGTGCAGTGTGGGCAGATCGAGTGTCAGCCCCTCGATGCGCCAGTCCTCGGCGTCGAGCCTGCCGTCGCGCACATGCAGGCCGTCGGTGAACGGGGGCAGGGCGCCGTCGCCCGGCGGCCGGGTGTCGAGCCAGTGCAGCAGCACCGGCAGTTGCAGCTGCGGGCCGTCGAGTTCGATGCGCGCGATCTCGAGGTCGGCGCCGCGACTGCGGATGGTCTTCCACGGCAGCGCCAGCAGCACGCGCCGGGCCTGCAGCATCGGGGCTTGCGTACCCGGCACGCGTACGGTCACGTCGTGGACCACCAGTTGCGGGGTGCCGCGCAGGCGGTAGTCGACCGTGCCGTCGAACTGGATCGACAGACCGAGGGCGGGCTCCAGGCGCGCGAGCGCCAGACGCAATGCACGCTCGGGCGGCAGCAGCAGCCAGATCGCGGCGATGCCGGCCGCGAGCAGGGCCGCGATGCCCACCAGCCATTTCAGCCCGCGCCGGTGACGGCGCGGCGGCACCGGCGCGGCCGGCGCCTGCCCCGAGGCGCTCACGTCCCCAGCGTCTCCGGCAGCATCGCGTCGACGAAGGCCTGGGCATCGAACACGCGCAGATCCTCGGGGCGCTCGCCGATGCCGGCGAAGCGGATCGGGATGCCGAACTCGCGTGCCAGTGCGAACAGCACGCCGCCCTTGGCGGTGCCGTCGAGCTTGGTCACGACCAGGCCGGTGACCTGGACCGCGGCGTTGAACTGCCGCAACTGCGAGAGCGCGTTCTGGCCGGTGGTGCCATCGATGACCATCAGCACCTCATGCGGCGCGGTCGCATCGATCTTGCCGAGCACGCGGCGGATCTTGCCCAGTTCGCCCATCAGGCCCTGCTGGGTATGCAGGCGGCCGGCGGTGTCGGCGATGAGCACGTCGATGCCGCGCGACTTGGCCGCCTGCAGCGCGTCGAATGCGACGGCGGCCGGGTCGGCGTCCTGGCCCTGGGCGACCACGGCCACGCTGTTGCGCTCGCCCCAGGCCTTGAGCTGGGCGACCGCGGCGGCGCGGAAGGTGTCGCCGGCGGCCAGCATCAGGCCGTGGCCCTCGTCCTTGAAGCGCTTGGCGAGCTTGCCGATCGTCGTGGTCTTGCCGACGCCGTTGACGCCGACGGTGAGGATCACGAACGGCTTGGCGGCCGGGTCGATCGTCAACGGCCGGGCGACCGGGGTCAGCATCGCGACCAGGTCGGCGCGCAGCGCCTGCAGCAGCGCATTGGCGTCGACGAACGCGCGCGCCTTCATGCGCTTGCGCAAGGATTCGACCAGCTCGGTGCTCGCCGCCACGCCGACATCGGCGGTCAGCAGCGCGGTCTCGATCTCGTCGAGCAGGTCGTCGTCGAGCTTGGGGTTGCGCGAGAACAGGCCGCCGAAGCTGCGGGCGAAGGTGCTGCCGCTCAGCCGCTCGCGCCAACCCGATTTGCCGGCCGCGGCGGCGGGCTTGGTCGCGAACACGACTTCGGCCATCGCGGCGGCCGGGTCATAGATCGCAGGACGCGGCGGCGGTGGCGGGACAGCGGGCGCGGGTGTCGGCGCGAGCGCATCGGCAGCGACCGGCGCGCTCGGCGCCACGGCCGGGGTCGCGGTGGCAGCGACCGACGCGTCGAATGCAGGCGTGGGCGCGACAGGCGTGGGCGGCGTGATCAGGGCGGGCGTCGACGGGGCAGCAGGCGGTGCGACGGGTGTTGTCGCTGGCGCGACATCCGTGGACGGCACCGGCGCGTCGACAGGCGGCGAGGCGGTCGGCGCACCGAACGCGGCGGCGATTTCCTCGTCGGTGAGGCGGCGCCGGCCGCCCTCGGATTGGGGTTTGTCGCGCTTGAACCAGCTGACCATGCGGCCGTCGGAGCCTGGATGGGGGAGAATGGCGCGCATGGTATCACCCGCATTTTCCACGCCCCGTGTAGCGGGGCGCCGATGAAACCGTCTTCCGGCAGGGTCCGCATCGTCGGCGGCCGCTGGCGTGGCACACGGCTGGACGTGCCCGATGCACCGGGCCTGCGCCCGACCGGCGACCGCGTGCGCGAGACCCTGTTCAACTGGCTGCAGCCGGCATTGCCGGGGGCGCGCGTGATCGATGCGTTCGCCGGTACCGGTGCGCTCGGGCTGGAGGCGGTCTCGCGCGGGGCGCGCTCGGCGCTGCTGATCGAGCGCGACCCGGCGCTGGCCGCCGCGCTGTCGGCGGTCGCTGCCCGGCTGCCCGGCGGGGAGGTGGTCGAGGTCCGCCGCGGCGATGCGCTGCCGCTGCTCGCGGCGCTGCCGGCGGCCGCATTCGACATCGCCTTCGTCGACCCGCCGTTCGCCGCCGAGCTGTGGACGCCGGCGCTGGTCGCACTCGATGTCGCGCTCGCGCCGCAGGCCTGGTTGTACGTCGAGTCGCCGGCGGCGCGGCCGGCGCAGGCGCCCGCCGGCTGGCGCCAACACCGCGAACTGGTGACCCGCGAGGCGCACTGCGCGCTCTGGCGCCGCGACGGCTGAACCGCGTCCGGCGCTGCTACACTTTGCGCCCGCGCCACGTCGCACCCCTGCCTCCCGACAGCGAACGTCAGCCATGAGTGCGAGTCGCAAACGCATTGCGGTGTATCCGGGCACCTTCGACCCGATCACCAACGGCCATGTCGACCTGGTCGACCGGGCGGCGCCGCTGTTCGAACGCCTGATTGTGGGCGTGGCCGAAAGCCCGGCCAAGCGCCCGGCGATGTCGCTCGACGAGCGCGTGTCGCTGGCACGCGAGGCGCTGGCCCATCACGACAACATCGAGGTCATCGGCTTCGACTCGCTGCTCGCGCATTTCGTCGCCAAGGTCGAGGCCGGCGTGCTGCTGCGCGGTCTGCGCGCGGTGTCGGACTTCGAGTACGAGTTCCAGCTGGCGAGCATGAACCGACATCTGATCCCCGAGGTCGAGACGCTGTTCCTCACGCCGGCCGAGCAGTACGGCTTCATCTCCTCCACGCTGGTGCGCGAGATCTCGCGCCTCGGCGGCGACGTGTCGGGGTTCGTACCCGCCGCGGTCGATCGCGCACTGCGCAACCACTCGCAACGCTGACGTTGCCCATCCAAACGCAAGAGAAACAAGAGGGAATGCCATGAAGTCCATCACCCGCGCGCTGCTGATCGCCTGCCTGGTCCTGCCAGTCATCGCCTGTGGCAAGAAGGAAGACACCCAGCAGGCGCAGGCCGCGCCGGTCGCGGCCCCGACCACCGAGGACAAGGCGGCGTGGAACGCCTACCTCAACGAGGTCGCCAGCCGCCACATGGAAGGCATCAACAACTCGCCGTACGTCTACCTGGTACCGCCGCCGCCGGCCAACATGACCGAGGCGCCGCCGGCCGACGCCCAGGCCCCGGCCGATGGCGAAGCCTCGGACCTGTCCACCCCGGTCGACGGCAACTACGAGCGCCTGCTCGACAAGGCCAAGCTGGACGTGGCGCGCGGCATCGTGCGCGGCAACCTGCTGATCTACGCCGGGCTGAACTCGGCGCGCACCGCCGACCTGACGGTCGCCTCGTTCGAGGAAGTCGAGCCGGGCACGATGAAGGGCGTGCGCGTGCTGTTCATCGGCGAGGAAGCCGACAACGCCCGCGTCAAGGCGGCCGTCGAGCCGGCTGGCGTGGAGTACGTGTTCGTCGACACCGCCAAGTAAGCCCCGGGTCGCCGGCCTGGCCGGCGGTTCCGATGCACACGACGCCGTCGTTGCCCGTCCGGGCACGGCGGCGTCGCTGTTTCCGAGTCCGGGAGCGCGCCCCACCCGCTGGGCGACGCGGTTCCAGCGATGGAACGCCGCGCGGCGCCGCACTCACTACAATGTGCCGATGTCCCTGAAGATCAATGCGCTCTGCGTCAACTGCGACGTCTGCGAGCCGGCGTGCCCGAACCAGGCGATTTCGCAGGGCGAAGAGATCTACGTGATCGACCCGGCGCGCTGCACCGAGTGCGTCGGTCACTTCGACGAACCGCAGTGCGTGGTCGTATGCCCGGTGGAGTGCATCGACCCCGATCCCGACCTTCCCGAAACCCAGGCGGAGTTGCTGGCCAAGCTCGCGCGCCTGCAGCAGGAGTCGTCATGAGCCGTTCCCGTGTCCACGCCGCCGGCCTGCCGGCGCTGCTGCTCTCATTGTTGCTGTTGGCGGTCGCGCCGTCGTGCGCGCGCGATGTCCGTCCATCGACTGCGCCGGTCGCGGCGCAGTCGCAAGCCGCGCCGCCCGGCAATGCGGTCGCCTCGGCGCATGCGTTGGCCACCGAGGCCGGCCTGCAGGTGATGCGCGAAGGCGGCAACGCGTTCGACGCGGCGATCGCGACCTCGGCCGTGCTGTCGGTCGTCGAGCCCATCTCATCGGGCCTGGGCGGCGGCGGGTTCTTCCTGTTGCACGATGCGGCGTCGGGCCGCGATGTGTTCATCGACGCGCGCGAGACCGCGCCCGCCAACGCCTATGCCGATCGCTATCGCACGGCCGACGGTCAGTTCGACCGCGATCGGGCCGAGAACGGCCCGTGGTCGGCCGGCATCCCCGGCCTGCCGGCCGCGTTCGTGCACATCGCCGAGCGCTATGGCCGGCTGCCGCTGGCGCAATCGCTGGCCCCGGCGATCCGCATTGCCGAGGGCGGCTTTCCGGTCTACGCCCGGTTCGCGCGCGGCTACCAGTCGCGGCGCGAGGTCATGGAGCGGTACCCGGGCACGCGCGCGGTGTTCCTGGCCGGCGGCCGTGCGCCGCAGGAGGGCGACCTGTTCCGCCAGCCGGAACTGGCGCGGACGCTGCGGTTGCTTGCCGAGCGCGGCTTCGACGGCTTCTACCGCGGGGAGACCGGCGAGAAGCTGGTCGCCGGGGTCAACGCCGAGGGCGGGCGATGGACCGCCGAGGATCTGGCCGGGTACCGCGTCGTCGAGCGGGCGCCGATCCGTTTCCGTTACCACGACTGGACGGTGACGACCGCGCCGCCGCCGTCGTCGGGCGGCATCGCGATGGCGCAGATGCTGCAGATCCTCGAGCCCTATGACCTGCCGGCGCTCGACGATGCCGCGCGCACGCACCTGGTCGTCGAGTCGATGCGCCGTGCGTTCCGCGACCGCACGTTCTATCTGGGCGATCCGGATTTCGTGAAGATTCCCGAGCGCACGCTGCTCAGCCGCGACTACGCCGCTGGCCTGCGCGCGACGATCAATCCGGCCAAGGCCACCCCCAGCGACCTGCTGTCGGGCGATCCCACGCCGCTGGAGGACGAGGAGACCACGCACTTCTCGATCATCGATGCCACCGGCAACCGTGCCGCGGTCACCCAGACGGTGAACCTGCTGTTCGGCAGCGGCCTGGTGGCGCCGGGGACCGGCGTGCTGCTCAACAACGAGATGGACGATTTCGCATTGCAGCCCGGCGTCCCCAACGCGTTCGGGGTCATGGGCTTCGACGCCAATGCGCCGCGGCCCGGCAAGCGCCCGTTGAGCTCGATGACGCCGACCTTCCTTGAATCGCCCGACCGCGTCGCGGTGCTGGGCACGCCCGGCGGCAGCCGGATCATCACGATGGTGCTGCTGGGCGTGCTCGGCTACGACGCCGGACTCGACGCCCAGGCCGTCGCGGCGCTGCCGCGCTATCACCACCAGTGGATGCCCGATGCGATCTCGGCCGAGTCGAACGCGTTTTCCGCCGACACCGTCGCGCGGCTGCGCGCGCTGGGCCACACCGTCGACCTGCCGGGCGATCGCGCCGCTGGTGGCCGCGGTTCCAGCCATGTCTGGGGTAACCTGCAGACCGTGCTGTGGAACCGCGCCGACGGCACCTTGACTGGCGGCAGCGACCCGCGTAATCCGGTGGGCGCGGCGAAGGTCGAGCCGGCCTTAGGCGACGGTACCGCGCGTCCCTGACGCACACACCCCCGGGAATGGACACCATGGAGCCCGCACGATGACCCCACGCATTTCGCTGTTGATCGCATCGCTGCATGTCGTGCTGTACGTGGTGCTGTCGCTGCGGGTGGCGTTGCACCGCGCCAATGCCAAGGTGGGCATCGGCACCGGCGGCGATCCGGTGCTGGCGCGCAAGGTCCGCGTGCAGGCCAATTTCGGTGAGTACGTGCCGCTGGCGCTGTTGATGCTGGCGCTGCTCGAACTGGCCGCGTTCGATCCCCGGCTGCTGTGGACGCTCGGCCTGGCGCTGCTGCTGGCACGCGTGCTGCATGCCGTCGGGCTCGGCGGCTCGGCCGGCTATTCGGTCGGCCGTTTCGGCGGCGCGATGCTGACCTTCGCGCTGTTGCTGGTGATGGCCGGGCTCGGCATCTGGCGCTTCGTTGCCGTGGCGACGCTGACCTAGCGAATGCCGCGCGCCGCGGGCGTTGTCGACGCCCTACGCCGGCCTGTCTCAGCGTGCCGCCTCGTCGCGCCGCGCATGGACGACCAGGCGCAGGTGACGTTCTTCATCGATCGTCAGCATCGTGTGCTCGAAGGCCACCGGCACACCGTCCACGCACAGCCGACGCTCGCCGCTGCAGGGCGCGCCGGCATCGTGGTGCGCCCACCAGGCCGCGAACTCCGGCGACGCCCGGCGCAGGGAGTCGACCAACGCCTGCGCGTCGGCGTCCTGCGCGCCACGGGCATGATCGCGGCGATAGCTCGAGAGCATGGCGCGCGCCTGGGCGTCCCAGTCGACGAGGCGCGTGCGCATGCCCTCGTCGGTGAACAGCAGCCAGAGCAGGTTGCGGCGTTCGGGCGGGTGCGCGCCGAAGCCGAACAGCGCATCGGCCGGCGCATTGAACGCCAGCACGTCCCAGCGCAGATTGAGCACGTGCGCCGCATGCGGGGCGAGGTCGTCCATCAAGCGCCGGACCAGCGGCGGGACCTGACAGAACGTGCGTCCGGGCTCGGCCGGCGGGCGCGCGTGCGCGAGCAGATAGAGGTGACGCCGCTCGGCGGCATCGAGCCGCAGCACCCGCGCCAGATTGTCCAGGAACGTGGACGAGACGCCGATGTCGCGGCCTTGTTCCAGCCACGTGTACCAGCTCAGACCGACCCCGGCGAGCGCCGCGACCTCTTCGCGGCGCAGGCCCGGCGTGCGCCGGCGGCCGCCGTTCTGCAGGCCGACATCGGCCGGCGACAGGCGCGCGCGGCAGGTCCGCAGGAAGCTCGACAGTTCGGGGCGGGCGCGTTGCAGGCGGCTCATCGGTCGGGCACCGGTTGCTTGTAGTAACAGCATGAATGGACAAATTGTAACCGGATAGATGCGGCGCCAGACTCCGGCTCCCCTCGTTCGGACTCCCCGTCATGCCCGATTGCCGCGCCCCTGCGTCCTCGTCTGTTGCGACCGCTGCCGATGTGGCCGTGGCAGCGCCGGCCCGTCCCCCCTGGCTCGGCCTGGCCGTGCTGCTGCTCGCCGGCTTCGTCACGATCTTCGATCTGTTCGTGGTCAATGTCGCGATCCCGTCGATGCAGGCCACGCTCGAGGCTAGCCTGTCGCAGGTGGGGCTGGTGGTCGCCGGTTACGAACTGGCCTTCGGCGTGCTGCTGATCGCGGGCGGGCGCCTCGGCGACCGCCATGGCCGTCGCCGCCTGTTCGTAGTCGGCATGGCGGGATTCGCGCTGGCCTCGGCGTTGTGCGGACTGGCGCCCGATGCCGGCGCGCTGATCGCCGCGCGGGTGCTGCAGGGGCTGGCGGCGGCGTTGCTGTTCCCGCAGGTCTACGCCTCGATCCGGGTGCATTTCGAGGGGGCGGCCGCCCGCCGCGCGTTCGGCCTGCTCGGCATGACGCTGGGCCTGGCCGCGATCGCCGGTCAGGTACTGGGTGGGTGGCTGGTGCATGCCGACATCGGCGGCCTGGGCTGGCGCACGATCTTCCTGATCAACGTCCCGATCGGCGTGCTCGCGATCGCGATGGCGCGCCTGGTGCCCGAATCGCGCGCGCCCGAGCGCCCGACGCTCGACTGGGGCGGCGTCGCTCTGGTCAGTGCCGGGCTGGGACTGTGGCTGGTGCCCTTGCTGGAAGGGCCCGCCCACGGCTGGCCGGCCTGGATGCTCGTCGCGCTGGTGGCCGGTACCGGGCTGCTGGCCATGTTCGCGCGGCACCAGATCCGGCGCCGGCTGTGCGGCGAAGACCCGTTGGTCGACATGCGCCTGCTGTGTGATCGGCAGTTCGCCATCGGCGGCCTGCTGGTGCTGCTGGTCTACTCGACCTCGAGTTCGTTCTTCCTGTGCTTTGCCTTGCTGGTGCAGTCGGGCCTTGGCCTCGACCCGATGACCGCCGGCTTGCTGTTCGCACCGTGCAGCGTCGGCTTCGTGCTGGCCTCGCTGTCGGCGCCGCGGCTGGTGGCCCGCTTCGGTCCGGTCGCGCTCGCGGTCGCTGCGGTGGTCTACGCGGCCTCGTTGGCCTGGCTCGTCGGCCAGGTGCACAGCGCGGGCGGGGCGCTGTCGCCTGCGCACCTGGTGCCGACGCTGGTCGTCGTCGGCGCCGCGCAGGGCTTGATCATGACGCCGCTGCTGAACCTCGTGCTCGGCACGGTCGATGCGGCGCGCGCCGGCATGGCCTCGGGCGTGATCTCGACGCTGCAGCAGGTCGGCGCGGCGTTCGGTGTGGCGATCGTCGGCATGGTGTTCGGCGCCGCCTTGTCCGGCGCTGTTGGCGATGACCTGCGTGCACGCTACGCCGATGCCTTCGTCGCCGGCATGGCCTGCAACGTCGTGGCGGCATTCGTCGCGGCGCTGCTGCTGCGGCGCTTGGCGCGCAGCAGCGGGCAGGGCAGGGAGACCGAGCCACCAGCGTCTTGATGAGCACTGGCTCGGCGCAGCCGTCGGGACTGTGGGGCGCGCGGCAGGCCGGGCGTGGATGGCGGCCGTGTGTTCGGCGCCGAGCCGCGACCGGGCCATTCGCTCGATGTTGACGCATGGCGTTCTAGCCTCTCGTCGACGAGTGCAGGCGAGACCGACATGTTCAATGTGATTCGCGTGGCGCCGGATCGGATCGACGTCGAGATCGACGGTCGGTTCGATCGGGAGACGATGGCGGCGCTGATCGATGCGTTCGTCGAGGCGGCGGACGGCATCGAAGGTGGCGCGATGCTCTATCGCGTACGCGATGTCGACCTGCCGTCGTTCGGTGCAGTCGCAGTCGAGTTCTCGCGGCTGCCGGCACTGCTGCGTGCAGTGCGGCGTTTCGACCGGATCGCAGTGATCGCCGAATCGCTGTGGATCCGCCGCCTCTCGGAACTGGAAGGGTTGCTGTTGCCGGGCGTCGAGGTCCGCGGCTTCACGCCCGAATGCGCCGGTGACGGCCAGGCGTGGTTGCGCGAGCGATAAGGGCGCCACGCGTTCGGCTCGGTGATGGCGCACCGCAGCAAGCATGTTCGGCGACAAGTGGCTACAGTGCCTGCACCGCCGATTGACGCCGAGCGCGCCCATGCCGCTGCCTGCTCCAAGCCGTGCTGTTTTTTTTAGCTCCGATAATGGTAGCGCTAACTTTTTCGTGTCAGGGGTGTGCGCATGAGCCTCGTCGCCGGCCTCGATCTCGGCACGCAGAGCATCAAGCTCGTGGTCTACGACCCGGCAGCGCGGCAGGTGCTGGCGACCCAGGGCCGGGCGTTGGATCTGATCGCCGGCGATGACGGCAGCCGCGAGCAGCATCCCGCCGACTGGCTCGACGCGATCCGCGCCTGCTTTTCCGCAGTCGACCCGGCGATCCGCGCGCGTATCGCCGCACTCGGCGTCTCGGGCCAGCAGCATGGCTTCGTGCCGCTCGATGCAGAGGGGCAGGTGCTGGCGCCGGCCAAGCTGTGGTGCGACACCAGCACCAGCGCGCAATGCGCGCCGATCATGGAGGCCGTCGGCGGCGTGGCGGCCTGCATCGCGCAGGCCGGCAACCCGATCCTGGCGGGCTACACTGCGTCCAAGTTGCCGTGGACGAAGGCCCATCGGCCGGAGGTCTACGCAAAGCTGGCGGCGATCGCGCTGCCGCACGACTACGTCAATCTCTGGCTGACCGGCGCGCGCTGGATGGAGCACGGCGATGCGTCGGGCACCGGCTGGCTCGACGTCCGCACGCGGACTTGGTCACCAGCGCTGCTGCAGGCAACCGATCCCGAGCGCGACCTGTCGGCCTGCCTGCCCCCGCTGGTCGAGGCCGATGCGCTGTTTCCGATCCGGCCCGAGATCGCGGCCGAACTGGGCCTGTCGCCACAGATGCGCGTATCGGCCGGCGGCGGCGACAACATGATGGCGGCGATCGGCACCGGCTGCGTGGCGCCCGGTCGATTGGCGATGAGCCTGGGCACCTCGGGCACCTTGTTCGCCTACAGCGACACGCCGGTGGTCTCGGACTCCGGTGCGTGGGCCGCGTTCTGCGACTCGACCGGCGGCTGGCTGCCGCTGATCTGCACGATGAACTGCACGGTGGCGACCGAACAGGTCGCACGGATGTTCGGCTTTGCGACCCGCGAAGGCGATGCGCATATCGACGCGACGGCGCCGGGCGCTGGCGGGCTGACCTTGCTGCCGTTCCTCAACGGCGAGCGCACGCCCGACCTGCCGCTGGGGCGCGGCGTACTGACGGGCCTGACCGCGCACAACATGGACCCCGCGCATCTGTACCGCGCGGCGATGGAAGGCGCGACCTACAGCCTGAAGTACGGCTTCGATGCGTTCGTGTCGGCCGGCATGGCGTTCGATCGCATCGTGCTGACCGGCGGCGGTGCCAACAGCGCGGCCTGGCGGCAACTGGTCGCCGACGTGTTCGCGCTGCCGGTGGACGTGCCGGTGCAGGGCGAGGGCGCGGCGTTCGGTGCGGCGCTGCAGGCGCTGTGGGCGCTCGGTCGTGCACAGGGCGATGCGACATCGATGGCTGCGCTCGCGGCCGCGCATGTCGCGACCGATCCTGCGCGCGCCTGCACGCCCGAGCCGAGCCGCGCCCCGGCCTACCGCGCCGCCTACCGGCGCTTCACCGACCACCTCGACGCGGTACGGCCGCTGTACGCCGCGCCGCCGGCCGCGTAGGCGCGCGCCGCCTGCCGATCCGTCCACTCCACTTCAATACGGGACTGCATATGACCACGACCCCCTTCATCGGCAGCCGGGAATACTTCCCCGGCATCGGCCAGATCCCCTTCGAGGGCAAGACCTCCGACAACCCGCTGGCCTTCAAGGTCTATGACGCCGGCAAGAAGATCGGTGGCAAGACGATGGCCGAGCACCTGCGCTTTGCGGTGTGCTACTGGCATACGTTCTGCAACGCCGGCGCCGATCCCTTCGGTCCGGGCACGCGGCGCTTCCCGTGGGACGGCGGTGCGCCGCTGGCGGCGGCCGAGGCCAAGCTCGATGCGGCGTTCGAGTTCTTCACCAAGCTCGGCGTGCCGTACTGGTGCTTCCACGACGTCGACCTGGCGCCCGACGCCGACGACATCGGCCAGTACGAGAAGAATCTCAAGCACATGGTCGCGCTGGCCAAGGAACGCCAGGCCGCGACCGGCATGCAGCTGCTGTGGGGCACGGCGAACCTGTTCTCGCATCCGCGCTACATGAACGGTGCGTCGACCAACCCCGACTTCGCGGTGGTCGCGCGCGCCGCGGTGCAGGTCAAGGCGGCGCTGGAGGCGACCGTGGAACTGGGCGGCGAGCACTACGTGTTCTGGGGCGGCCGCGAAGGCTACGCCAGCCTGCACAACACCGACATGCAGCGCGAGCTGGCGCACTTCGCGCGGTTCCTGACGATGGCGCGCGACTACGGCCGCAGCATCGGGCTCAAGGGCAATTTCCTGATCGAGCCCAAGCCGATGGAGCCGATGAAGCACCAGTACGACTTCGACAGCGCGACCTGCGCGGGCTTTCTCAAAGCGCACGGTCTGGACAAGGATTTCAAGCTCAACATAGAAGCCAACCACGCCACGCTGTCCGGGCACACCTTCGAGCACGACCTGCAGGTCGCGTCCGACCACGGCCTGCTCGGCAGCATCGACGCGAACCGCGGCAATGCGCAGAACGGCTGGGACACCGACCAGTTCCCCACCGACCTGTACGACACCGTCGGCGCGATGCTGGTGGTGCTGCGCCAGGGCGGCCTCGAGGGCGGCCTGAACTTCGACGCCAAGCCGCGCCGCGAATCGACGGACATGGACGACCTGTTCATCGCGCACATCGGCGGCATGGATGCGTTCGCGCGCGGGCTGGAAGTCGCGCATGCGCTGCTGCACGAGTCCACGTGGGAACAATGGCGCCGCGACCGCTACGCGAGCTTCGACGGCGGCGACGGGCAGGCATTCGAGCAGGGCCGGCTGTCGCTGACCGACCTGCATGCGATCGCGGCCAAGGCCGGCGAGCCGCAGCAGCGCAGTGGCCGCCAGGAGGCCTACGAAAACCTGTTCAACCAGTACCTGCTGCGCTGAGCCCGATGCGTCGTCGCTCCGCCATTGCGAGCGTCCTGGCCGGCGCGCCCACCGGGCGCGCCGCGCGCGGGCGGGGCGCGTTACTTCTTCTTCGGCGGGGCGGCGACCGAGTCGCGTGCGACCAGCCGATGCGGTACGACGCGGTCAGTGAGCACGCGGGTGCTGGCGTCGTTGCGGCGGATCCCGCGCAACAGCACGTCGATCGCAGCATCGGCCATCGAGGCGATCGGCTGGTGGATGGTCGTCAGCTCGGGCCACACCGTGGTCGCGGCCGAGGTGTCGTCGAACCCGACGACCGACAGGTCGCGCGGCACGTCCAGCCCGCGGCGATGCGCGACCGAGATCGCCGCGGCGGCCATGTCGTCGTTGCTGGCGAAGATCGCGCTCGGCGGCTTGCGATGGCCGAGCAGCTTTTCGGCCGCCTTCAGTCCCGAGCGGTAGGTGTAGTCGCCCTGTTGCACCAGCGCCGGATCGAAGGCAATGCCGGCTTCTTCGAGCGCGGCCTGGAAGCCCTGGAAGCGGCGGGTGCTTGCGCTGAGGTCGGCACGGCCCTTGATGAAGCCGATCCGGGTGTGGCCGCGTTCGATCATGTGCTCGGCCAGTTCCTTGCCCGCGCGGAAGTCGTCGATGCGCACGCAGGAGATGTCGTCGCTGAAGCGGCCCGAGGCGATCGCGACGACCGGGATGCCGGCGCGCACGAACTCGGTCACCGCTGCGCGCGATTCGCACAGCGGCGGCGGCAGGATCACCGCATCGACGCGCTTGCCCAAGGCGCGCGCGGCCTTGCGCTCGGCCTCGGCGTCGAGCTCGTCCCAGTAATCGACCACCAACTGGATCGGCGTGCGCGAGGCGACGCGCAGCAGCCCGACCAGCAGTTCGCGCAGGTAGGCGCCGCTGGGATTGGTGTAGATCAGCGCGATGCGCGTGTGCTGCGCGGCGGCGAGCGAGCTGGCCGCCAGATTGGGGGTGTAGTTGAGTTCGCGCACTGCGCGCATGACCCGCTCGCGGGTGGTGTCGCGCACCTTGCCCTGGCCGTTGATGACCCGCGAGATCGTCATCGGCGACACGCCGGCCAGTGCGGCGACTTCATCGATGGTGACGCCGCGGGTCTTGCGGCGGACCGATTTCTTCGGCTTGTCCAAAAGCGTTCCTTCGGCCGGACGGCGGTGTGCAGGCCCCGTCCGCAAGGCTAAGGGAACTGGAGTGAAGCCGTCCAAGGGGAGATGATGGGAATGTCGGGGATGTTACCGCTAACTATCCGGTTTCGCGACTGGATCCGGCTGGTGGGGCCGGCCGTCGTGCTGGCGCTGGCCACGTTCGTCGGTCTGGCGCCGGCGCAGGCCGAGGACGGGTATGCCCTGTGGCTGCGCTACGCCCAGGCGGGGGCCGAGCGCGGGCCCGACGCGCCGCGGGTCTCGCAACTGGCGATCGCCGAGGCGACGCCGACCCAGCGCGCAACGCGCGACGAACTGCTGCGCGGCTTGCAGGGGCTGCAGGGGCAGGCGCCGCACGTGGCCGGCCACATCGACCGCGCAGGCGCCTTGCTGGTCGGCACGCCGCAGTCGCTGCCGGCGATCGCGCGGCTGGCGCTGGACCTGGGCGACCTCGGCCAGGCGGGCTACTTGATCCGTTCGATGTCCGTGGACGGGCATCCAGCGACAGTGGTCGCGGCCAATACCGACGTTGGCGCCCTCTACGGCGCGTTCGCGTTCCTGCGCCTGATGCAGACCGATCAGCCGATCGCCGACCTCGACCTGCGTCAGGCGCCGCGGATCGAGCGCCGAGTGCTCAACCACTGGGACGACCTCGACCGCCACGTCGAGCGCGGCTACGCCGGCCAGTCGATCTGGGACTGGCACCGGCTGCCGGGTTGGCGCGACCCGCGCTATACCGACTACGCCCGCGCCAACGCCTCGATCGGCATCAACGGCACCGTGCTCAACAACGTCAACGCCAGCGCCGACGTGCTGACGCCGATGTACCTGGAGAAGGTCGCCGCGCTGGCGGACATCTTCCGGCCGTGGGGCATTCGCGTGTACCTGTCCGCGCGCTTCAGCGCCCCGATCGAGATCGGCGGGCTTGAGACGGCCGACCCGCTGGACCCGGCAGTGCAGCACTGGTGGCGGGCCAAGGCCGACGAGATCTACGCGGCGATCCCGGACTTCGGCGGCTTCCTGGTCAAGGCCAACTCCGAGGGCCAGCCCGGCCCGCAGGACTACGGCCGCTCGCATGCCGACGGCGCCAACCTGCTGGCCGATGCGCTGGCGCCGCACGGCGGCATCGTGATGTGGCGGGCATTCGTCTATTCCCACGACGAACCCGACGACCGCCACAAGCAGGCCTACACCGAGTTCGTGCCGCACGATGGCGCGTTCCGCGACAACGTGATCGTGCAGGTCAAGAACGGCGCGATCGATTTCCAGCCGCGCGAGCCGTTCCATCCGCTGTTCGGCGCGATGCCGAAGACGCCGTTGATGATGGAGTTCCAGATCACTAAGGAGTACCTCGGTTTCTCCACGCATCTGGCGTATCTCGGGCCGCTGTACGAGGAGGTGCTACGCGCCGATACACAGGTCCAGGGCGCGGGCTCGACGGTCGCGCGTGTGATCGACGGCACGCTGTACCGCGACGTGCCCGGCAGAAGCGCGCTGACCGGCATCGCTGGCGTGGCCAACATCGGCAGCGATCGCAACTGGAGCGGCTCGCATTTCGATCAGGCCAACTGGTACGCCTTCGGGCGCTTGGCATGGGACCCGATGCAGGCCTCGCGCGAGATCGCCGAGGAATGGACCCGCATGACGTTCGGTAACGACGCGGGCGTGGTCGAACCGATCGTCGGCATGATGATGGGCTCGCGCGAGGCGGTGGTCGATTACACCGGTGCGCTCGGGCTGCACCATCTGATGGGCCGCGGCCACCATTACGGCCCCAGCCCCTGGGTTGAGGGCGGCCCGCGTGCGGACTGGACCTCGGTCTACTACCACCGCGCCACGCGTAAGGGCATCGGCTTCGACCGCAGCCGCAGCGGCAGCGATGCGGTCTCGCAATATGCGTCGCCGGTGGCGGATGTGTTCGACGATCCCGAGCGCGTGCCCGAAACGCTGCTGCTGTGGTTCCACCATCTGCCCTGGGATCGTCCGATGGCATCGGGACGCCCGTTGTGGGACGAGTTGGTACAGCGCTACGACCGCGGCGTCGCCACGGTGCGCGCCATGCGCAGCACCTGGGATGGACTCGCGGGCCGTGTCGATGCCGAACGGCATGCGCAGGTCGCTGCGTTTCTCGCGATCCAGGAACAGGAGGCGCAATGGTGGCGCGACGCCAGCATTGCGTACTTCCAATCGATCTCCGGTCGCCCGCTTCCCGCAGGCACCGCAGCGCCGGCGCATCCGCTGGCGTACTACCAGTCGCTTGAATTTCCGCACGCACCGGGAGATACCCGATGAACGGCCGCCCCCACCCAACCCTCCCCCGCAAGCAGGGGACGGCAATCGAGCACTCTGCACAGGGCAGGGTGCACACAACCGAGCACCCCGCACAGATCTGGAAGCGGGCAATCGAGCACTCCGCGGACCTGATGCGGGCAATCGAGCATTTCGCACAGAGCCGGATGCGGGCAGTCGAGCATTTCGCGCAGGGCCGGATGCGGGCGATCAAACGCCCCGTCCAAGAACAGGGGCAAGCAAGCGGGCACTTCGCCCACGATTGGCGAAGGGCAATCGAGCACCCTGCGCAGGACAGCGGGCGCGCAATCGAGCATCCCACTGGCCCGTCGACGCCGTACTTCGCGCACCTCCCCCGCGTGCGGGGGAGGTCGGCGCCGCAGGCGCCGGGTGGGGGCGGGGGCCTTGCACGCATTGCGTGCCTGCTTGTCCTGCTCGCCCTCGCACCGCTCGTCCACGCCGACACGCGCGAGGCGGCGTTGCTGCATCCGTTGATCCAGGACCACGCCGTCCTCCAGCGCGATCGTCCCGTGCGCCTGCAGGGCGAGGCGCCGGCCGGCAGCGTGGTCCATCTCACGCTTGCCGACCGCCGTGCGCAGGCGCGCGCCGATGCCGACGGCCATTGGCTAGCCGAACTGCCGGCGTTGCCGGCCGGCGGTCCGCACACCTTGACCGTCCGGGCAGGCGAGACCACCCGGACCGTCCGCGACCTGCTGGTCGGCGATGTCTGGCTGTGCGCGGGTCAATCGAATATGGAGTTGCAGGTCTGGCGCTCGCTCGATGCGCGCGCCGAGATCGCCGGCGCCGATGCGCCCGACATCCGCTTGCTGACCGTGCCGCAAGTGAGCAGCCCGGTCCCGCTGGCGCGCTTCACCGAGCCGGTGACCTGGCAGCCGGTCACGCCGGAGAGCGTGCGCGACTTTTCGGCCGCCTGCTATTACTTCGCCCGCGAACTGCGCAAGACCGTGGACGTGCCGATGGGGTTGATCGAGGCCGCGTGGGGCGGTTCGCGCGTCCAGGCCTGGACCAGCGGCGACGCGCTGCGCGCGGGCGGCCACCCCGACGAAGACCTCGACGTGCTCGCGCTCTACCACACCGACCCGATGCAGGCGGCCGCGCGCTGGGGCGAGCGCTGGGCCGCCTGGTGGTCGCAGGCGCCGGGTGTGCCGGCCGACGACCGCCCTTGGACCGACACCGTGTCCGGCGACTGGCGTGCGGCGCCGCGCGATCTCGGCGCGTGGGAGCGCTGGGGCGTGCCTGAGCTCGCGACGTTCGACGGCATGGTCTGGTACCGGACCTCGGTGCGCCTGACCGCCGCGCAGGCGGCGCAGGACGCGACACTGCTGCTCGGCCCCGCCGACGAGATGGATCTGACCTGGGTCAACGGCACCGCGGTGGGCAGCAGCTACGGCGCCGGCACCCCGCGCGCGTACCCGCTGCCGCCTGGCCTGCTGCGCGCGGGCGACAACACCATCGTGGTCAATGTGCTCGACACCTACCGCGAGGGCGGGCTGGCGGGACCTGAGTCCGCGCATCGGCTGCAACTGGCCGACGGCGCGATCGTGCCGCTCGACGCCGGCTGGCGCTACCGCATCGTGCCGCCGCAGACCGGCGCGCCGCCGCGTGCGCCATGGCAATCCGCGGCCGGTCTGTCGACGCTGTACAACGGGATGATCGCGCCACTGGGCACCGCTGGGTTGCGCGGTGTGGTCTGGTACCAGGGCGAAGCCAACACAGGCGAGGCTGGCGCCTACGCGGATCAACTGCGCGGCCTGCGCGACGATTGGCGCACGCGCTTCGGTGACCCGCAGCTGCCTTGGCTGGTGGTGCAGTTGCCCAACTACGGCGCGCCGACGCAGGCGCCCGGCGAGAGCGACTGGGCGACGCTGCGCGAGGCGCAACGCCGGGTCGCCGGCGAGCCGCACGCAGCGCTCGGGGTGACCATCGACCTGGGTGAGGCCGACGATATCCATCCGGCCAACAAGCAGGAGATCGGCCGCCGGCTCGCGCGCGCGGCACGCCACGCCGTCTATGGCGATGCGCTGGCGCCGAGCGGCCCGGTGCCGCGCAGCGCGCGGCGCGAGGCCGACACCGTCGTGGTGACGTTCGACGCCGTCGACGGCGGCCTGGTCGCCTACGGCGCGCCGGGACCGGTCGGCTTCGAACTGTGCGGCGCGGATGCCGGCAGTTGTCGTTGGGCGCAGGCCGTCCTCGATGGCGACCGCGTGCGTCTGCAGGCGCCTGACGTCGTCGTGCCGGTGCGCGTGCGCTACGCCTGGGCCGACAACCCGCTGGTCAACCTGTTCGACCGCGCCGGCCAGCCGCCGGGGCCGTTCGAGATCGAGATCCGTTGACCCACAACCTCCTCCGCTTGCGGGGGAAGGTGCCGAAGGCGGATGGGGGGGGCCGTCGCAGGCGCGGGAGACGCCTCATCCGCCCCGCCGGGGCACCTTCTCTCGTCCGCGGCAGAACGACACAACCCCAGACACATTCACCATCGTATCCAGAGTCGCCCACATGTCCGTCCACACCGAACCCAACCGTCACAGCAGCCGCCACGATCGCGAGATCGTCGAGGCGCGCGTCATTGTCACCTGTCCCGGCCGCAACTTCGTCACGCTCAAGATCGTCACCCGCTCGGGCATCTATGGCCTGGGCGATGCCACGCTCAACGGCCGCGAACTCGCAGTCGCGGCGTATCTGCAGGACCACGTGGTGCCGAACCTGATCGGTCGCGATGCCGGCCGCATCGAGGACCTGTGGCAGTTCCTGTACCGCGGCGCGTATTGGCGGCGCGGGCCGGTCACGATGACCGCGATTGCCGCGGTCGACGTCGCGCTGTGGGACATCCTGGGCAAGATGGCCGGCATGCCGCTGTACCAGCTGCTTGGTGGCCGCTCGCGCGAGGGTGCGCTGGTCTACGCGCACGCCAACGGTCGCGACATCGCCGAGGCCAGCGACGAAGTGGGCATGTATCTCGAACGCGGTTTCCTCGCCGTGCGCGCCCAGTGCGGCGTGCCGGGCGTCAAGAAGGCCTACGGCATCTCGACCCCCGGCAAGCCCTACGAGCCGGCCGAAAGCGAACTGCCCGCCGAGACCGTCTGGAACACGCCGCGCTACCTGGAGACGGCGCCGAGGCTGTTCGAGCAGTTGCGCGCCGACCACGGCAACGCCGTCGAGCTGCTGCATGACGTGCATCACCGGCTCACGCCGATCGAGGCCGCGCGCCTGGCCCGCGATCTCGAGCCCTACCGGCTGTTCTGGCTCGAGGACGCGACCCCGGCCGAGCACCAGGCGGCGTTCGAACTGATCCGCCAGCACTCGGTCACCCCGCTGGCGGTGGGCGAGGTGTTCAACTCGATCTGGGACTGCAAGCACCTGATCGAGCGGCAACTGATCGATTACATCCGTACCACCATCGTCCACGGCGGCGGCATCACCCACATCCGCCGGCTCGCCGATTTCGCCGGCCTGCACCAGGTGCGCACCGGCTTCCACGGCGCGACCGATCTGTCGCCGGTCACGATGGGCGCGGCGCTGCATTTCGATACCTGGGTGCCGAACTTCGGCATCCAGGAATACATGTTCCACGGCGAGGAGATCCTGGCAGTGTTCCCACACGATTACGCATTCCGTGCCGGCCGGCTGCACGTCGGCGACACGCCCGGGCACGGCGTCGACATCGACGAGGCACTGGCCGCGAAGTACCCCTACACGCCCAAGCAACTGCCGGTCGCGCGCCTGGAAGACGGCGGGATGTGGGACTGGTAATGGGCGCGCCAGCAACGGGACCATCCCCGCACGTCTCCTTGCACGGTTGGCTGCGCGCGCTTGCGACTGGCCTTCTGGTCGCCGCCGTCGCATCGCCCGTCATCGCCGAGGACCGGCCCGATCCCGAGCCCGTGCGCTTCGACTGGTTCGAGTACACCGGCAGCGACCGCGCGTTCGAGGCGCCACTGCCGGCCGGACACTTCCGCAACCCGATCCTCGCAGGTTTCCATTCCGACCCGAGCATCGTCGCGGCCAAGGGGAAGTTCTACCTGGTCGCCTCGACGTTCACCTATTTCCCGGGCATTCCGATCTTCGAAAGCGAGGACCTGGTGCACTGGACCCAGATCGGCAACGCGATCCATCGCCCCGACCAGCTCGACTTCGATGGCCTGGGCCTGTCGCGCGGCGTGTTCGCGCCGACGATCGAGTATCACGATGGCACCTTCTACGTGGTCAACACCGCGGTCGATGCCGGTGGCAACTTCATCGTCACCGCCAGCGATCCGGCAGGGCCGTGGTCGGACCCGGTCTGGCTGCCCGGCATCGGCGGCATCGACCCGTCGCTGTTCTTCGACGACGACGGCCGCGCCTACCTCCTCAACAACGACGCGCCGGATGGGCCGGTGCGATACGACGGCCATCGCGCCATCTGGCTGCAGGCGATCGACATCGCGACACTGACGCCGTTCGGGCCGCGCAAGGTGTTGATCGACGGCGGTGTCAAACCCGAAGACAACCCGATCTGGATCGAAGGCCCGCACCTGTACAAGGTCGACGGCTGGTACTACCTCAACAATGCCGAAGGCGGCACCGGCCCACAGCATTCGCAGGTGATCCTGCGCAGCCGCGACGTCTGGGGGCCGTACACGCCGTACGCCGGCAATCCGATCCTGACCCAGCGCGACCTGCCGCCCGAGCGGGCATTGCCGGTGACCAATGCCGGTCACGCCGATCTTGTCCAGGGCCCGGACGGCAGCTGGTGGGCGGTGTTCCTGGCCAGCCGCAACTACGACGTGCGCCACTACAACACCGGACGCGAGACCTTCCTGCTGCCGGTGACCTGGACCGACGGCTGGCCAACGATCCTGCCGCCGGACACGCCGATTCCCTATGTGCTGCCCGCGCCGTCGTGGATGTCGCGCGAGGCTGACCAGACGCCGATGAGCGGCAACTTCACCTGGCGCGATGCGTTCGATGGCCCCGCGCTCGATCCGGCATGGATGTTCGTGCGCGTGCCCAAGCGCGAGTGGGCCGATCTCGCTTCCCATCCGGGGACGCTGTCGATCCACCCCGGGCGCGAGGGCCTCGACACGCTGGGTAACCCCTCGTTCCTCGCGCGCCGACAACAGCATCTCGCCTTCGAGGCCAGTACCGCACTGACGATGCCGGACCCGGGCATCGTGGGTGGGCTCGCCGCCTTCCAGAGCGGCAATCACTGGTACTTGCTCGGCGTACGGCGCGATGCCGGCGATGGCGCGGTCGTGTTCGTCGAACGGGCGAGCGGTGTCTGTCAGCCGGCGCAAATCGTCGCGCAGCAAACGATCGACACGACGGCGGAGCTGCGGCTGAAAGTGGCGGGCGATGCGGGCCGTATCGCGTTCGCATGGGCTGCCGACGACGGCGACTGGCACTGGCTGCTGCGCGATGCGGATGCGACCTTGCTGAGCACCGACCATGCCGGCGGTTTCGTCGGCGTGACGCTGGGCCCGTACGCGCGCGACGAGCGATGAGCCAGGGCCGCCTGTCCGAGGCCACGCTCACCACGCTGCCGTCCGCGATCGCGCGCCCGGCCTTCGATCGCGCCGCGACCCGGATCGGGATCGTGCATCTGGGCGCGGGCGCCTTCCATCGCGCGCACCAGGCGGTGTACTTCGACGATGCGCTCGCGCTCGATCCCGACTGGGCCGTGTGTGCGGTGTCGTTGCGCAGCCCGGATGTGCGCGACGCGCTGCGCCCGCAGGACGGTCTGTACACGCTTGCGATCCTGGGGCAGACGCCGCAGTTGCGCGTCATCGGCGCGCTGCGCGAAGTGCTGTGCGCGCGCGACGAGGCTGCTGCCGTGCTCGCGCGTCTCGCCGATCCGGCCGTCCGCCTGGTCACGCTGACCGTGACCGAGAAGGGTTACTGCCTGGCCGGCGACGGCCTCGACCTCAGTCATCCCGATATCGTCCACGACCTCGCGACGCCCGACGCGCCGGTCAGTGCGATCGGCCATGTCGTTGCCGGCCTGGCGCGACGTCGCGCCGCCGGCCTGGCACCGTACACCGTGCTCAGTTGCGACAACCTCGCCGACAACGGCGTGCGCCTGCGCCGCGCCGTGCTCGCGTTCGCCGAGCGCATCGACCCGGCGCTTGCCGCATGGATCGACGCCGAGGTCGCGTTTCCGCGCTCGATGGTCGACAGCATCACACCCGCTACCGACGACGCGCTGCGCACCCGCGTGGCCGATGCGCTCGGCCTGGACGATGCCTGGCCCGTCCAGCGCGAGCCCTACACGCAATGGGTCGTGGAGGATTGTTTCTGCAATGGGCGCCCGCCGCTGGACCAGGTCGGCGTGATCCTCAGCGACGACATCGCCGGTTTCGACCGCGCCAAGCTGCGCCTGCTCAACGGCCCACACAGCGCGCTCGCGTACCTCGGGCTGTTGCGGGGCATCGAGACCGTCGCCGATGCGATGCGCCATCCCGGTTTGGCCGCCTTCGTCGCAAGGCTGATGCGCGAAGACATCGCGCCGACGCTGAGCGTGCCGGCCGCACTGGATCTGGACGCCTATATCGACGCGATCCTGGCGCGCTTCCGCAATCCGGCCATTGCCCATCGCCTGGCCCAGGTCGCCTGGGACGGCAGCCAGAAACTGCCCGTGCGCCTGCTCGGCACGCTCCGCGATGCGCAGGCCGCCGGCCGATCCATCGACCGCCTGTGCCTGCCGATCGCAGCGTGGATGCACTTCGTGCGGCGGCAGGCCCAGGCCGGTGTCGCGCTGGTCGACCCAATGGCCGACACCCTGGCGAAGATCGGTCAAGAGGCAACCGGCGACGCGCAGGGCGACGTGGCGCGGTTCCTCGCGCTGCGGGAGGTGTTCGCAGATGTGGCAGAGGCGCCGACCATCGTCGATGCGATCGAACGGGGCTATGCGGCGCTCTATCAGCGAGCCGAGACGGCAATCGAAAGCGAGGCCGCACGCTGACGAGTCTGATGGTGAGTGGATGTTGGAGAGTGCAGAGTGGTCAGTCCGCGTGGGGTGGCGTCTTTTGCCCGGAACGCTCAGACTTCCCCAGAAGATCGGCGACGACGAACATGCAGCCAGCGAGCGGAGGTCAGGTTCGGACGTGAGCCCATCCCCAACGTCTTCATCGGAAGAACTGGCGTTCTCGTCTGCGACCGTGTTGGCGCGGCTGATACGGGAAAAGCGGATCAGCTCGCTCGAACTCACCCAGTCCTACATCGAGCGTATCGAACGATTCGACACCACACTGAACGCTGTCGTGGTGCGGGATTTCGAGCACGCACTGGACGCGGCGAAGCTGGCCGACGCATCACTTGCCCGCGGGCGCGTGCTGGGACCGCTGCACGGCATCCCGATGACGGTCAAGGAGACTTTCGACGTCACCGGGCTGCCGACGACCTGGGGTGTGCCGGAACAACGCGACCACCTCGCACAGAGCGACGCAACGGTCGTCGAGCGCCTGAAGGCGGCCGGCGCCCATGTCATGGGGAAGACGAACGTTCCGCTGCGGCTTGGGGATTGGCAGAGCTACAACGACCTCTACGGGACGACCCGCAACCCTTGGGATACGGCGCGGTCGCCGGGTGGCTCTTCCGGTGGCGCGGCCGCTGCGCTCGCGGCCGGCCTGACGTGCCTGGAGTTCGCCTCGGATATCGGCGGGTCGATCCGGAACCCGTCTCACTTCTGCGGCGTGTATGGGCACAAGCCGACCTATGGCATCGTGCCGATGCAGGGTCACAGTCCTCCCGGGATCATCTCCACACCGGATCTGAATGTCGTCGGGCCGATGGCGCGAAGTGCCGAAGATCTGGCGCTCGCCCTGGATGTCGCGGCCGGTCCCGATCGACTCCGATCGCCCGGATGGCAGCTGGCGCTTCCTCCGCCGAAGGCACGCACGCTGCGCGGCTTACGCGTCGCGATCTGGCCAATGGAGCATGCCGTTCCCACGTCCGCCGAGATCTCCGATCGCGTGCAAGAGATCGGCGTCGCGCTCGCGCGTGCAGGCGCCGTCGTCTCCGATCGGGCGCGCCCAGCAATCTCGCCGAGGCAGGCGTACATCACCTACCTGAGCCTGTTGGGATCGACGGGACTCGTCAATCTGCCTGATGCCCACTATGCCGCGACCCAGCGCGGGGCAGCGGCGCTCGATGCGAGCGACGATTCGCCGCTGGCGGTGCTCACGCGTGCTCGTGTCCTGGATCACCGCACCTGGTCCGATCACGATGAAGCGCGCAACCGCGATCGCCTGCGGTGGCGCGCGTTCTTCGACGATTGGGATGTGGTGATCTGCCCGATCTCCGCAACGACGGCCTACGCGCACGACCATCGGCCGAAGCTTGAGCGGACCCTCGCCGTCGATGGCGTGATGACATCGCACTACGCCCACTTTTTCTGGGTCGGCCTTGCGACCGCCGCCTATTTGCCGAGTACTGCGTTTCCGAGTGGACTGTCACGCGATGGATTGCCGATTGGCCTGCAGATCATCGGCCCGGCGTACGGCGATCGGACCACGATCGAAGTCGCCCGGCTGATCGCCCAAGAGATCGGCGGCTTTCGGACGCCGGCTGGCTTCGAGGCGGTGTAGCAGGGAGGTCACGCGCTGTCGTCAGAGCTTCACACACGCTGTGACGAGCACTGCGGCGGCATTGTCCGCTGCCCATCCTCGAGCAAACGAACGGCAGCCCGGTCCCAGGCTCGGCTCAGAACGTGACCTTGACCGAGTCCGCGCTGTAGGTGGCCGGGCCGTGATAGACGACTTCGATGTTGTTGCCATCGGGGTCGAGCACGAAGGCGCCGTAATAGCCCGGGTGATACGGGCGTTCGCCGGGCGGGCCATTGTCGGTGCCGCCGGCTGCGATCGCGGCAGCGTGGAAAGCGTCGACGGTCGCGGCATCGCGCGCCTGGAAGGCCAGGTGGTGGCGGCCAGTCAACTGGCCGGCGGCTGCTTCGCTGCTGGCGGTGGAGATGAACAGTTCATCGGCCCAGAAATAGTCCGGGCCTTCGCCGGCGATCGGAATGCCGATGCTGTCGAATACCGCTTGGTAGAAGCGGCGGCTGGCGGCCAGATCGCGCACCACGAGTTGCAGGTGATCGATCAACCGGCCGCGGTGCAGTTCCATCGTTTCCATAGACACCTCGCGACAAGGCAATGGGCAGGAGAGGGTGTTGGCGAGGCGATCATGCCAGCTGCGTCACGGCGGTGCACAACTGGCCCGGATGTGCTGCCGGTGTCGGATCGAAACTCGTTCGGCGGGACGTTGTACGGCCTTTGGCACATGTGCGCATCTGGCGCATTCGGCCAGACGGGAGCGCCTGCCCGCTTCAGTCCGGAAGGTACCTACGGGGCCGTGCGTGTCAGCCTCGGAGCGCGCATGCTGGCAACCGTGATCGATCGCCGCCGCCCCTGGTCAAACCGGTTCCAGCGGTCGGCGACTACCGGCAGAGGACAGACGTGAACAGACAACCGCCTGGGCCGCCGCACGCGCATTCCCGCACGCGCTGGCGCCCGTTTCAGACTTTCACCGCCCGGCCGCGGCTGAGCCTTGCGACGGCTGTGTTCGTTGCCGCCTGCGCCGGCTGCCTACTGGCGGGGACGCGGTGGCCGGTCGCGCTGTTGCTGGGGTTCGACGTCGGCGCGTTGGTGTTCCTGGGGGCGGCATGGCGGCTGTTCGATACCGCCGGTCCCGAGCGCATGCGCGAGGTCGCCGTGCGTCAGGATGCGGGCCGCTGGGGCATTCTGTGGAGCGCGATCGCGCTGGTCGCGATCTTGATGGTGGCGCTGGGCACCGAACTGTCGGCGGGAAAATCCGGGGGGATCGCGTCGATCGGCATCGCGGGCAGCAGCATCGTGCTGTCCTGGTTGTTCATGAATGTCATGTTCGCGCTGCACTATGCGCATGGGTTCTACGGCGATTATGGCGACGACCATCGCGGCCTCGATTTCCCCGGCGACAAGGCACCCGACTACTGGGATTTCGCTTACTTCGCACTGGTGCTCGGCATGACCTTCCAGGTGTCCGATGTGCAGATCACCAGCCGCACGCTGCGGAGGATCGCGCTGTTGCACAGTGTGATCGCGTTCTTCTTCAACATGTTCGTCATTGCGGTCACCGTGAACATTCTGGGCGGGCAGGCCTGAGCCCGTCGCCGACGCGAGCGTCAGCGCGGCGGCGATGGGTCGCGGGCAGGGGGGATGCCGGTAGGGCAGGGGGCGGTCCGCTCCGCTGGCGCCCCAGATGCGTTAGACCGGCGGCACCGCAGGCGCGGCTCGGCGCGCGCGCCATGCGGCAATCCGCTCACGTGCGCCCAGCACCGCGACGAAGAAGGCCGGCACGAAGAACACCGCCAGGACCGTGCCGCTGACCATGCCGCCGAAGACGCCGGTGCCGATCGCGCGCTGGGTCTCCGCGCTCGCGCCCGAGGCCAGCATCAGTGGCACGACGCCGAGCGCGAATGCCAGCGAGGTCATCAGGATCGGCCGAAAGCGCAGCCGCGCCGCGGTGATCGCCGCGTCGGCCAGACTCCGGCCTTCGGCATGCAGCTGGCGGGCGAACTCGACGATCAGGATCGCGTTCTTGGCCGACAGGCCGATGATCGTGATCATGCCGACCTTGAAGAACACGTCGTTCGGCATGCCGCGCAGCATCACCGCCGCGACCGCGCCGAGCAGGCCCAGCGGCACCACCAGCATCACCGAAAGCGGAATCGTCCAGCTTTCGTAGAGCGCGGCCAGCACCAGGAACACCACGAGGGCCGACAGCAGCACCAGCAGCGGTGCCTGGGCCGCGGCCTGCCGCTCCTGCAGCGATTGCCCGCTCCAGGCCGCGGCGTAGCCCTGCGGCAGTTGCCCGACCAGGCGCTCCATCTCGGCCATTGCCGAGCCGCTCGACGCGCCCGAAGCGGGCCTGCCCGCGATGCGGACCGCCGGGAAGCCCTGGAATCGCATCATCTGCTGCGGCGCGGCCGTCCATTGTGCGGAGACCACTTCACGCAGCGGCACCATGCCGCCCGAGGCATTGCGCACGCGCAGGCCCAGCACATCTTCCAGGTGCAGGCGCGCGTTGGCGTCCGCCTGCAGGATCACCTGCTGCATCCTGCCGCGATTGGGGAAATCGTTGACGTAGAGCGAGCCCATGGCGGCGGACAGGGTGCTGCTGACGCTGTCGAACGACAGGCCCAGCGCCTCGGCCTTCGCACGGTCGATGTACAGCGCGATGCTGTCGCCGGGCGGTAGGCCGTCGGGGTAGACATCGGCGACCACCTGGCTGCCGGCGGCGAGCTTGAGCAGTTGGGCCTGTGCGTCGAGCAGCGCCGCCTGGCCGTGGCCGCCCCGATCCTGCAGCATCATCGTGAAGCCCGACGAGGTGCCGAGTTCCTCGATCGAGGGCGGCATCAGGCTCATCACCGTGCCCTCGCTCGTCGCGGCCATCGCGTCCTGTGCAAGCGCGGCCTCCCCGGCGGCGGTCGCATCGCCACGCGAGGTCCAATCGGCGAGCATGGTGAAGGCCATGGCGGCATTGGGGCCCGAGCCTGCGAAGCTGAACCCCTGGACGACCAGGTTGCTCTTGATCGCCGGACGCGAGGCGACATGCGCCTCGAAGGCTTTGACGACCTCTAGTGTCCGCGCCATCGTCGCGCCGGTGGGCAACTGGATCGAGGTCATGAAGTAGCCCTGGTCTTCTTCCGGCAGGAAGGAGGACGGCACATGACGCAAGCCGAGCACCAGGACGACACAGAGGGCCGCAAACACGAGCATGATGCGGCCGCTGCGCTTCACCAGCCCGGCCACCTTGCCTGCGTAGCCGGCCGATAGGCGCTCGAAGCCGCGATTGAAGGCGCCGAAAACCCCACGACGCGCGTGATGGCCCGCCGGGACCGGTCGCAACAGCGTGGCGCACAGCGCCGGCGTCAGCGTCAGCGCCAGGAACGCCGAGAATGCGATCGAGACCGCCATCGACAGCGTGAACTGTTTGTAGATCACCCCCACCGAGCCGGCGCCGAACGCCATCGGAATGAAGACGGCGATCAGCACCAACGTGATGCCCACCACGGCGCCGGTGATTTCCTTCATGGCCTTCGAGGTCGCGTCCCGCGGCGACAGGCCTTCGTTCGCCATCAGTCGCTCGACGTTCTCGACCACGACGATGGCATCGTCGACGATGATGCCGATCGCCAGCACCATGCCGAACATGGTGAGGGTGTTGATCGAAAAGCCGGCCAGCAGCATCACGGTGAAGGTGCCCAACAGCGCAATCGGCGCCACGATCGCCGGGATCAGCGTGTAGCGGACGTTCTGCAGGAACACGTACATCACCACGAACACCAGTGCCATCGCCTCGAGCAGCGTGTGCACGACCTTCTCGATGGAGATCCGAACAAAGGGGGCGGTGTCGAACGGAATGGAGTAGGCCATCCCGGCGGGCATGGCCGGCGCGAGTTCGGCCATGCGTGCGTGGATCGCCGACGCGGTGCGGACCGCGTTGGCACCCGGTGCAAGCTGGACGGCCGCGCTCGTCGCCGCCATTCCATTCTCGCGGTTGGCGAACGCGTAGGACTGCGCGCCCAGTTCGACCCGCGCCACATCCGCCAGGACGACCTTGGCGCCGTCGGCGCCTGCGCGCAGTACGATGGCCGCGAACGCCTCCGCGCTGGTCAACTGGCCTTGCACGGTCAGCGGCACGGTGAGCCGCTGGCTCGCAGGTGCGGGTTCGTCGCCGATCCGGCCCGGCGCGATCTGTGCGTTCTGTTGTTCGATCGCGCGCGCAAGATCGGCCATGGTCAGGCCGAACGCAGTGAGCTTTGCCGGGTCCACCCAGATGCGCATGGCCTGCTCGGCGCCGAACAACTGGACGCGGCCCACGCCGTCGATTCGACGCAACTCCTGCACGATGTTGCGTGCCAGATAGTCGTTCAGGGCGACCTCGTCAAAGCGGCCATCGGGCGAGGTCAGGCCGACGATCATCAGAAAGCCCGAGGCGGCCGATTCGACGTGCACGCCGGACTGGCGCACCGCCTGGGGCAGGCGGGGCTCCACCGACTTGAGCCGGTTCTGGACGTCGACCTGGGCCATCTCGGGATCGGTGCCCGGCTTGAAGGTCGCGGTGATCTGCGCGGTGCCGCTGGCGTCGACCGACGAGTCGAAGTAGAGCAGGTGCTTGACGCCCGACAGCTCGCGTTCGATCGGACCGACCACCGAGTCGTCGAGCGTCTGCGGGGTCGCCCCGGGATAGGTCGCATAGATGGTGACCGAGGGCGGCGCGACGGACGGGTAGCGTGCGATCGGCAGCTTCGGAATCGCCAGCAGGCCGCCCAGCACGATGAACAGCGCGATCACCCAGGCAAAAACCGGGCGGTGGATGAAGAATTGCGACATGCGAACGTCCTCAGTCGCGTCCGGGCGTGCCGGCCAGATCGGTGGCGTCGGTCGATTCGGTGCGGGCCTGCGCGATGCCGCCTTCTTGCAGACGCTCCATGCCCTTCACGACAAGGCGCTGTCCAGGCTGCAGCCCGTCGGCGATCCGGTAGCGGCCCTCGATGCGTTCGCCGAGGGTGACGGGCAGCAGGCGTGCATGATGCGAGGCATCGAGCACCCACACGCTGGCGCGTTCCCCGGCCCTGACGATGGCCTCTTCGGGAGCGGTCAGCGCCGTGGGGTACTGGGCATCGACCATCCGTGCCTGCACAAACATGCCGGGCAACAAGGTACGCGCCGGGTTCTCGACCTCGATGCGCAGCAGTACGTCGCCGGTGCCGGCATCCACGCGCGTGCCCGCGAACAGCAGCCGGCCATGCAGGCCGGTCGGCTGTCCGTCCACCAGGATCTCGACATCCGCGGTGTCGCGTGCATCCAGGCGCCGGCGGAGCGCCTCGCCATGGCCCGCCGGCTGGCGGACATCCACATACACCCGGTCGATCTGCTGGATTGTGGCCATCGGCGTGCTGTCGCCTGCGGTGACCAGCGCGCCTTCGGAGACCAGGGCCTGGTCGATGCGGCCGGGGATCGGGGCACTGACCCGTGAGAACCCCAGATCCACGAGCCGCCGCGCCAGGCTCGCTTCGGCCTGCGCGACATCGGCCTGGGCCTGGTCGCGCTGCGCGACCACGTCGTCGTACATCTGGCGGCTGACCACCTGGTCGCGTGCGAGGGTCGCCAGGCGTTCGCTGTGCACGCGCGTGCGCCTGGCTTCGGCCTGGGCACGGCGCAAGCTGGCGCGCGCGGTGTCGACATCCGCCCGGAGTGGGGCGGGGGCGATCTGGAACAGCGGCGTGCCGGCCTCGACTTCCGCACCCTGCTCGAACAGGCGCCGTTGCACGATGCCGCCCACCTGCGGCCTGATCTCGGCCGTCCGCAGCGCGGTCACCCGTCCCGGGAGGTCCACACGGACGACCACCGGGGTCGGGGCGAGGGTCTCGACGGTGACGCTGGGCGGTGGCGACGCGCCGTCGGCGTCGCGCTGCGCGCTGCACGCCACGAGCAACACGACCGACGCGGCCAACGGGAGGGTGCGTCGAAGGCAACGGAAGGGGGACATGGACCGCAACTCCTGCACGCGGGGGCCGATCCGGGACGGTCGGCCGCTCGAGGCTGCGCAGTCTGGTCGGCAGTCGTTGGGATTGAGTGCCGTCTGTATGGAGATAAGATGGACGCCGCGTCCCGTTCAGTCCCCGGAAACCCGATGCCCTCCCGCGGTCCCAGCGTCCCGGCCGAATCCCTCGTGCTGATCGCCGAGGACGAGCCGGACATCGGCGAGATCCTGGCGGCCTATCTGCGCCGAAGCGGCCTGCGCAGCGTGCGCGCTTTCGATGGTGCCGATGCGCTGGCCAAGCACCGGACCCACCGGCCCGATCTCGTGCTGCTCGATGTGCAGATGCCGGTGCTCGATGGCTGGCAGGTGCTCAGGGAGATCCGTCACCGCGGCAATACCCCGGTGATCATGCTCACCGCGATGGACCAGGATGTGGACAAGCTGACCGGGCTGCGGATCGGCGCGGACGACTACGTGGTCAAGCCGTTCAATCCGGCCGAGGTGGTCGCCCGCGTGGAGGCGGTGTTGCGGCGGACCCGGGTGTCGGTGGCCGATGCTGCACCGACCTTGCGGGCGGGACCGATCGAGATCGATGCCGACCGTCACGCGGTGACGCTGCATCTCGAGGACGGCCTGCACGCGATCGATCTGACCCTCACCGAGTTCAAGCTGCTCGCGCATCTGCTGCGCGCGCCCGAGCGGGTCTGCAGCCGCGCCGAACTGCTGGCAGCGTGCCTGCCGGAGGGCGACACGCTGGAGCGGACCGTGGACAGCCATGTCAGCAAGCTGCGGTGCAAGCTCGAGGCAGCCGGTCTGCAGGGCGTGCCGGAGAGCGTACGCGGCGTGGGCTATCGCGTCGGCCGGGCCGCATGACGCGCGCTTCGGGGTTGCGGTCCCAGATCGCGACATCGCTGGCGGTGATGTCGCTCGGGTTGATGGTGCTCTCCTTCGTCGGGTCCTATGCCTTCTACGCATGGGCGTCGGCCTACGCGCCGTCGATGCTCTCGCAGAGCTGGGTGCCATCGGGCGCCGAGTTGGCCTGGATCGTGATGACCGTGGTCGCGGCCGTGGTCATTTCGGTCTGGGTCGCGATCCGGCTGTCGCGGCGCATCCTCAACCCCTTGAATGCAGCGGCCCACGGCCTGCGCGACATCGCGCAAGGCAACCTGCACATCCGGGTCGCGCTCGATGCACGCGCCACCGGGGAGACGGCGCAACTGGCGCAGGACGTCAATGCACTGGCCGAGCGACTGCAGGACGCCATGCGGGAACAGACGTTCTGGAACGCCGCGGTCGCGCACGAATTGCGCACGCCGGTCACGATCCTGCGCGGGCGCCTGCAAGGCCTGGTCGACGGGGTGTTTGCGCCCGAGCCGGCGGTGTTCGCGGGCCTGCTCAAGCAGGCCGAGAGCCTGTCGCGGCTGGTCGAGGATCTGCGCGTGCTCAGTCTGCAGGACAGTGGACATTTCGAGATCGATTTGGTGGCGGTCGATCTCGCCCAGGAGCTGCAAGGGGTTGCCGAGTCGATCTCCGACCGCCTCGCCGCGGCCGGGTTCGACCTGCGCGTGGAGACCAGCGTGCCGCCGCGGGTGACGTGCGACCCGGCACGCATCCGGCAGGCGCTCACCGCGCTGCTGGACAACGCGCTCAAGCATGCGACGCCCGGCCCGCTGCTGCTGTATGCCCGCGTCGCCGACAATGAAGCCTGCGTTGGCGTCGTGGATAGCGGCCCCGGGGTGCCAGAGGCGCTGCGGCAGCACGTGTTCGACGCGTTCCGGCGTGGCGATCCGTCACGATCGCGCGCCGGTGGCGGGTCGGGACTCGGACTGGCGGTCGTGCGGACGATCGCGATCGCGCATGGCGGCCACGCAGGGTGCCGCTCAGCCCTGGGCTGCGGCAGCGATGTCTTTCTTGCATGGCCGGTGACCGATGCGCGGCAGACGCGTGTGGACGGCAGGCTGCCGCCGCCCGCCCTTGCCGGAGACGCGCAATGATCCAGCTCCTGCTGGTGTTCCTCGGCGGCGGCCTGGGCGCGGCGTTGCGTCACGGCGTCAACATGCTGGCGCTGCGTGCCGGCACGACGTTTCCCTACGGCACGCTGTGCATCAACGTCGTCGGCTCGCTGCTGATGGGCGTGGTCGTGGCCTGGTTCGCCGCGCGCAGTGGCCTGTCGCCATCGCTGCGGTTGTTCCTGATGACCGGCGTGTTGGGTGGCTTCACGACATTCTCGGCGTTCTCGCTGGAGGCGGCGCTGCTCTATGAGCGTGGGCAACCAGGCCTGGCGGCCATCTATGTGCTGGCGTCGGTCGTGCTGTCGATCGGCGGGCTGTTCGCGGGAATGGCGCTGGTGCGGGCGGCGCTTTAGGCCCCGTCAGCACAATGAGATGTCGCATATATTTGACATTCTGTAAGCCTGGCGTACGATCCCGGCATGGGCGCGATCCATGAACTCGGGCAGGCAATGCGGATGCGGCGGGCCGAAATGGGCCTGAGTCAGGCGCAGGTGGCCGCGCTGAGCGGGCTTTCCCGGCAGACGGTCAACCAATTGGAAACGGGCGCGGTGCCGGACCTCGGACTCAACAAGGCCGAACGGCTCGCCACGCTGCTTGGATTGGCGTTGCGGGTCGATGCCGGTCGTGCAAGGCCAGCCCGTCTCCAGAAGATGACGCCGTTGATGCGGGCAGCGGCCACGGCCAGTGTGAGCTACAAGGCGTCGCTCACTGCAGCCAAGCTCAAGCACATCCTGATGACGGGACGGGTTGCCGAGGACTACGCCCCGCATCTCCATGCGTTTCTCGACGAAGCGCCGGTGTCGTTGCTGGCGTCTGTCGCCGATCAACTGCATGAGCAGGTCGGCCTCGACCGCGGTGCTGTCTGGAAGACCTATCGACGCTTGGCGCACGACGTGAAGAGTCAGCGCGAGATCTGGGCGTGAGTGCGGTCGATCTGGAGCGCCCCGGCCTCTGGCACGATCTGTTCGTCCCTGCGCTCGAGTTGATGACGCACTTGGAGCAGCAGCTCCCAGGCGCGGTCTGGACGTTCGGTGGCGGTACCGTGTTGATGTTGCGTATTGCGCATCGGCAGAGCAAGGACATCGACCTCATCGTTCCCGATCCCCAGTACCTGGGGTACGTGAATCCGCGTCTGAGCGAGGTGGCCGAGAATGTCAGCGCCGATTACGAGGAAGCCGCCGAGTATCTGAAGCTGTTTCTGCCGGGCGGCGAAATCGATGTGGTCGTTGGCGCCTCATTGACGGCCGCGCCCTACGAGATGGTGTCGTATCGAGGCAGAGCGATCAGGGTCGAAACCTCGGCGGAGATCATCGCCAAGAAGATGTGGCATCGCGGCAACCGCGCAAAGGCGCGGGACCTGTTCGACCTGTGCGCAGTGGCCGAGGCGGAGCCAGATCAGATCGAATTGGCAGTGCCCTTCATGCGCAAGCATGGCGCGGCCTTCCTCCGAGGGCTCGGCGAGCGGCGGGATGCGATGCGACGCGAGTTCGCGCAGATCGACACCATCGGTCCTGAGCTGGATTTCGAGCATTGCGTGGCGCAAGCGGAGGCGATGATTCGCCCATTGCTCGCTGAAGATGTGAGACGTCGTTAAGGGCGTGGACGGGTCCATCGTATGTTCGACCGATCAGTCCTTTCTGCGCGTCGCGTCGCGCGCGAGCTTGCGTGCCTTCTCATACAGCGCGTGAGCTTGCGCGTCGTCGCCCTTGGCGGCGTACGCCTCGGCGAGGCTGTCCCAGGCGTTGGCCGACATCGGGAACAGCTCGGCGTTCAGTGCGAATACGCGCAGTGCGGGGTCGATGCCGAAGTTCTCGCGGACGGCATAGCCGGTGGCATTGACGGTGCGCTCGAACGCGCTGTCGTCGAGCGGGCTGGCTGCGCGGATCGTGCGCGCGCGTGCGTGCAGATCGTCATCTGCGGGCGCGTCGAGGGCGAGGCCGCGTAACGTCTCGGCCAGGGCTTCGGTCGGGAAGCGTTCGGGTGCCATCGCGGCCAGGACGCTGTCGACCAGCGTCCGCGACCAGACGTTGCGGGCGCTGCCGTTGGTCAGATAGACGACGGTGTCGACGCCGCCGTCCGGGGCGCCCTCGAACAGCACGCGCACGCGGACCCGGGTACCGCCGTCGTGGCCGACCTGGCGGTCGACGCCGTTGTCGCCGTACTCCCATCCGGCCGCGAACCAACCGCGCTGGCCGTCGGGCAGGATGCGTGGCTGCCACAGCGCCTGCAGGGTCTCCCGGCTAACGAGCTCGCCGCCGGTCATGGCCTGGAGGAAGCGGGCGAGATCGTCGAGCGTGGTGTAGAGCGCGGCATGACCGAGCGCATCGTCGGGCCAGGCGAGGTCGGGGTCGGGCACGAGCCGGCCATCCCGACCGGTGTAGGCGGTCGCGACGCCGTACTCGGGCAACGCGGCCGGCCCGAGCCAGGTATGGCGCAGTTGCAATGGGCGCAGAATGCGGTCTTCGACGAGTTGCGGGTGGGGCTTGCCGCCGTCTGCCGCGAGCAGTGCCGCCAGGACGAGGTAGTTGGTCTGCGTGTAGCGCGTGCGGGTGCCCGGCGCGAACTGGAGTGGGGTCTGCGCAAGGGCGGCGAAGACGGCGCGCGCATCCGCCAGAAGCGGCGCGGCCAGCGTGCCGTCCTGCGGGGCCTCGAAGTACTCGGGCAGACCGGAGGTGTGGTCGAGCAGGTCGCGCAGGCGGATGTCCTGCCAGTGTGCCGGCAGACCCGGTAGGGTCGCGCCGATCGGGCCGTCCAGAGTCAGCGCGCCCTGCTCGATGCGCTGCATCGCCAGCGTGCTGGCGAACAGCTTGGCCAGCGAGTAGACCGGGAATACGGTGGTCTCGGTGACCGGGGCGTGGGTGGCGATGTCGGCCTCGCCATCCGCGCTGCGGAACAGCACCTGGCCGTTGCGCGCGACCAGCACGGCCTGGCCGGCAATGCCGTAGCGCTGTCGGTTGGTCTCCAGTTGCTTGGCCATGGCATCGGCGCGCGTGTCATGGGCGGATGCGCTGCACGGGAGCAGCAGAACCAGGAGGAGCCAGGTGGGCAGGAGGTGTCTGGGGCGCATGGGGGTGGGCCTCTCGCGCTGGTGGATCGGCTCTGCCAAAACGTCGCTGGTCGGGGGCATTGGCGCAGGTCGTCAGGTTCAACGGACGAAGAAGGCGGTCCGTGCCACGCCGGCATTGTTGCTCGGTCCCATCCAGGCGCGGATCTCCAGTTCGTATAGACCGGTGGCCTGGGTCCGCAGTTCGCCGACGAACAGCCCCTGGGTCGGGTCGAAAGCGAGACGATGCCGAACCGGTGCCCCGCCGTCGATGCGCAGGTAGGCGTCCACTTCGGTGTCGCCCGCCCGCCAGGGGCCGTCCTCGGATATCGGGCAGCCGCACAGCAGGGTCACGCCTGCCCGCAGAGGAACGGTCTGGCCTACTTGCACCCACTGGTAGGCGAGTGGGCTGGCGAGGTCGACGATCAAGCCGGGCAGCTCCATCCGCCAGCCATCGCCCGCGGTGAGGTGATGTCCGGGCAGCAGCCACTGCGTGCTGGTCGCCGTGGTGGTGGCCTGGGGTTGGCTGAGCGGACCGGTCACGCTCAGGGTTACCTGGCGCGGGCGGTCGAGGTCGAGCGACGTGCGGAATGCGGCAGTCGCCTCGTTCGCCAGTGCGGCGCCGTGGACGTGGGCGGTACTCATGATCGTTCGGGTGTCGCCGGTGGTCCCCGAGGTCAGCCCGCGCGCGAGGACCTCGCCGGTCTCCGCATCGGTCAGGGTCACGCGGACCGGGGCACTGTAGCCGCCCATGAACTTGGCACCGCGTGCCATGACGCGGACCTCGACATCCGTTCTTTCGGCCAGGGCCTGGCTGAACGGAGTGACGAGGGCCGGCAGTCCACACAGGGCGGCGAGCAGGTAAAGGCGCATGGGCAGGGTCCTGAAGGCGAAGGGGAGAACGCGGCCGGGGCGGGCCCGTGGCATCGCTCGGGCAAGCCTAGGGCGTTCTGCCAAAATGCCCCAATGACATGTCGTAACATTCGCTGACAGGCCGATGACGCGGCGCGTCGACCGGGCCGGGAGAACCACGATGCTGCGCTTCGACGCCTTCGGGCTGGACCCTGCGACCCTCCAGATCTTCCGAGGCGAACAGCCGCTCGACACCCCACCCCAGGCCGTGGAGGTGCTGGCGTATCTGATCGAATGCCGGGACCGCGTGGTGCCCCGGCGAGAACTGCTCGACCGGTTCTGGCCGCGTGCGGGCACCGGCGGGGATGCCGCGCTCAATACCTGCATCCGGCGCATTCGCGCGTTGCTGGACGACGATGCGGACGCGCCGCGCTACATCCAGACACGCCCGCGCGCGGGCTATCGTTTCATCGGCACGCTGGCCGGCGATGCGCAGGGCGCGGTCGCCAGCCCGCCACCGCGTCGCCACCGGCAACTCGGGCTCGCGTCCGGCGTCCTCGCCGCCGTGATGCTCGCGGTCGGCGGTGCAAGCTGGGGATATCGAGCGCTGGCCCTGGCACCGCCACCGCACCGCATCGCCGTCGAGCCGGTGCAGGGGCTGTGTGAGTACGTGATGTTCCCCCAGTTCAATGCCGGACTGCGCGAAAGTCTGGTTGCACAGCTCAGCGGCAGCCTGCCGACCGGCTACTACATGGCCACCGAGGGGGCGCCCGCTGACCTGCATGCGCGCGTCAGCGTTCGACAGACGTCCCAGCAGACAGTGGCGGTCGTGACGCTGGTCGACGACGCCGGGGGGCATCTGGTGTGGTCTGGCGAGTTCGCGGCCGACACCGACACGGAGGATTACGTGCCGCTGCAGCGAGCACTGGCGGCGCAGATGGCGACGGGGTTGGTGCGAGCGCTCGAGTGAGCGATATGCGTGGAGTCAGGGCGTCCCGTCCCCCAGGGGCGCGCTTGCGTGGCTGTTGCGCAGTGGCTGAGGGCGAACGGACCGACGTCACCAGCGTCGGTCCGCGTCGGGTCGTGACTCGCCCCCGAAGCGGACCGTCCGATGCTCGCCGTCAGAGCGCCTGCCCGCCCGAGACCTCGATGCGCTGACCGGTGACCCAGCGGTTGGCGTCGCCGAGCAGGCTGGCGATCATCGGGCCGATGTCGTCGGGCACGCCAACGCGGCCGAGGGCGGTGATGCCGGCGAGGTGTTCGTTGACCTGCGGGTTGTCGCGCACGACGCCGCCGCCGAAATCGGTCTCGATGGCGCCGGGCGCCACGGTGTTGACGGCGATACCGCGTGGGCCCAGTTCCTTGGCCAGGTATCGGCTCAGCACTTCGACTGCACCCTTGGCTGCGGCGTAGGCGGCGTAGCCGGGGTAGGCGAAGCGGGTCAGGCCACTGGACAGATTGACGATCCGGCCGCCATCGGCGATCAGCGGCAGCAGCGTCTGGGTCAGGAAGAACGCGCCCTTGAAGTGCACGTCGACAAGGCGGTCGAACTGCGCCTGGGTGGTCTCGCCGAACGGTGCGGTGTCGCCGTGGCCGGCATTGTTGACCAGGTGGTCGACGGTCTCGCGCTGCCAGGTCTCGCGCAGCGCGGCGCGCAGGGTCTCGGCGAAGGTCGGGAAGCTGGCGGCGTCGCCGACGTCGAGTTGGAACGCGCGGGCTTTGCGGCCGAGCGCCTCGATCTCGGCGACGACGGCCTGGGCGTCGGCTTCGCCGCTGCGGTAGGTCAACACGACGTCGCCGCCGGCGCGCGCGACGGCGAGGGCGGTATTGCGGCCGAGGCCACGGCTGGCGCCGGTGATCAGGGTGATGCGGGTCATGGGGGATCCTGGGGTGCGTGGCGGGGGAGCCACTATCGCGCCGCGTCGGCCACCGCGGTTGCCGGAAGCTCGGCGATGCTTGCCTGATCCTCCAGCCGTCTGTCCGGCGTTGGTCCGGGAAGCGTAGGCTGGCGCCATGACCGCATTGCTCGATCTGGTCCGCCGCCATGCGGACGCCCACGCACCAGGCGGCGGCATCGCCGCGACCCCGATCCCCGGACTGTCAACGGTGCACGCGCTGGCACCGAGCGGGCTGGCCCACGACATCCAGCGTCCGCTGGCCTGCCTGGTGCTGCAGGGCGCCAAGGAGGTGACGATGGGGACGCGCACGTTCGCGTTCGCTGCCGGCGACACACTGGTGATCGCGGCCGATCTGCCGACCCAGAGCCGGATCGTGCAGGCCAGCGCCGCGGCGCCGTACTGCTCGCTGGTGATGGAGATCGATCCGGCGGTGGTGGCCGATCTGGTCGCCGACATGGATGCCGCGCCGGATCCTGGCGCAGCGCCGATCGGGGTGGAGCCGACCGATGCCGAGCTCGCCGAGGCGGCGCTGCAGTTGATGCGGCTGCTCGCCCGCCCGGCGGCGCTGCCGGTGCTGCAGGCCCAGCATGTGCGCGAGATGCATTACTGGCTGTTGGCCGGGCGGCATGGGGCGGCGATCCGGCGGCTGGCGTGGCCCAGCGGCAGCGCGCAGCGGGTGGCGCGTGCGGTGGCGGCGTTGCGCGCCGGCTACGACCGGCCGTTGCCGGTGGAGCGGCTGGCGGCGATGTCCGACATGAGCGTGTCGGCGTTCCATGCGCATTTCCGCGCGGCGACGTCGCTCACGCCGTTGCAGTTCCAGAAGCGGTTGCGGCTGATCGAAGCGCGTCGCCGCATGCTGGCCGAGGGCGTTCCTGCGGGCATCGCCGCGCATGGTGTGGGCTATGCGAGCGTGCCGCAGTTCACCCGCGAGTACGCGCGCATGTTCGGCCAGCCACCGGTGCGCGAGATCGACGCGGCGCGGCAACGGGCGCAACTGCGATGAGCACGGGCGCTGGCATGCGGGTGTTGCTGGTCGGTGCGACGGGCCTGGTCGGGCGCCACGTGCTGGCCCAGGCCTTGGCCGATCCGCGCGTGGCGGCGGTGATCGCGCCGGTACGCCGCCACCTGCCAGCGCACCCGAAACTGCAGTCGCCGCAGGTGGACTTCGACCGCCTGCCCGGCGATGCCCCATGGTGGCGAGTCGATGCGGTGATCTGCACGCTCGGCACGACGATCCGCAAGGCCGGCTCGCAGGCGGTCTTCTACCGCGTCGACCACGACTATCCGCTGGGGGTGGCGCGCCAGGCGCAGGCGCATGGTGCGCGGGCGTTTGCGCTGAATTCGGCGCTGGGCGCCGATCCGGCGTCGCGCGTGTTCTACAACCGGGTCAAGGGCGAACTGGAACGCGATCTGTCGGCGCTCGGCTTCGAGTCGCTGACCTTCGTGCGGCCTGGGCTCATCGGCGGGACGCGCGACGAGTTCCGGCTGGGCGAGCGGGTGGCCGGCGTCGTGCTCGGCGCACTCGGTCCGCTGCTGCCACCGCGCTGGCGCATCAACCCGGCACTGCGGATCGCGGCCGCGCTGCTGGACGCCGCGATCCATGCCCGACCCGGCGTGCACGTCGTGGGTTCGGAGCGGCTGGCTGAGGCTGTGTAGGCCGCACCAGGGCGTGCCCCCACCCCAGCCCTCCCCCGCAGGCGGGGGAGGGAGTCGAGCGGCGCGTCGGCGAGCGGCGTGCAGATCGGTGTCGGCCATGCAAGATGCTGCTTGCACGACGCGCTGAGCGCGAACAGCCGCGCGGCTGCAGATCGCATGGGAAAGCCCTCCCCCGCGCGCGGGGGAGGGTTGGGTGGGGGCTGCTTGTATGGTCCCGACCCCAGCATCGAATGCCTAGCGCGCGAACCCCGGCCCAATCGTTTGCACACGCAAGCGCGCGAGAATGTCGTCGGAGGTCATGTACAGCGTGCGGCCGTCGTCGCCGAAGGTGCAGTTGGAGATCGCGCCGCCGGTCTCGATGCGGCCCAGCCGCGTGCCGTCGGGCGCGAATACCAGCACGCCGCCCGGGCCGGTGGCGAACACCGTACCGTCGGCGGCGACGGTCATGCCGTCGGGCAGCCCGGGTGCGTTGTCGCTCATCAGGTCGCTGGCGTCGGCGAACACGCGGCGCCCGGACACCGTGCCGTCCGCGTCCAGCGCGTAGGCGTACCAGAGCGGGGCTTCGGGATCGGAGCTGGCGACATACAACGTGCGTTCGTCGGGCGACAGCGCGATGCCGTTGGGGAAGGGCACGGTGGCGTCGAGCAGATGCAGGCGGCCGTCGGGCGCGATGCGGTAGACGCCGTTGAAGTCGAGTTCTTTCGCCGGCGAGTCGTTCATGCCTTCCAGGCCGTACGGCGGGTCGGTGAAGAACACGCTGCCGTCGCTGCGCTGCGCGATGTCGTTCGGGCTGTTCAGGCGCTTGCCATCGAAGCGTTCGGCCAGCGGGGTCTTGCGCCGGGTCGCGAGGTCCAAGCGTGCGACCAGCCGGTTGCCCGAATCGGCGAGCAGCAGGCGGCCGCCCGGCTCGGCCAGTAGGCCATTGGCACCGGCCTCGCGCAGTTCACCGGTGTCGGGACCGTCGTAGCCGGACGGTTCGAGGAACACTGAGACGCCGTCGGCCTCGGACCAGCGGTGCATGCGGTTCTCGGGCACGTCGGTGAACAGCAGATAGCCGCCGTCGGCGATCCATGCCGGCCCCTCGGACCAGGTGAAGCCATCGGCGAGGCGCTCGATGCGCGCATCCGGCGCGACGACCGCATCGAAACCGGCGTGCCAGCGGGTCAGCCTGCCGAGTGTCGATGCGGTATCGGGGTCGGCATCGACGGGCGGCGTCGGCGCCGCGCAGGCGGCGAGCAGGGGTAGAGCGAACAGCAGCGCGGGCCATCGCATCGGTGTGTGGTCTCCGATTGGGGGCCGGACAGCATGCAACCTCCGACGCGCAGTGGCGAATCGCCGTGGCGCAGGCGGCTTTTCGAATGCCGGATGAAGCCAAGCCTGCCTGCACCTTGCTGCGCGCCGGTGGGCGATGGCGGCTCCGGAACGGACATGCGAAGCTTCCCCGCTCGTGGCCGGCCCCCGCCGTGCCGACCACCGCACAGGACCCGCGTGAAAACCCCCCAAGGCCTGCAGGCACTGATCGACGACGGCGTGATCGATGCTGTCGTGCGTCCGCTCAAGAGCGGCAAGGAAGCGGCGGTGTACGTCGTGCGCAGCGGCGACGAGGTGCGCTGCGCGAAGGTCTACAAGGACATGGCGCAGCGCAGTTTCCAGCAGCGCGTGCAGTACCAGGAAGGCCGCAAGGTGCGCGGCAGCCGCGAGGCGCGCGCGATCGGCAAGGCCAGCAAGTACGGGCGCAAGCAGCAGGAAACCGCCTGGAAGAACACCGAAGTCGACGCGCTGTACCAGCTGCGCGCCGCCGGTGTGCGCGTGCCCGAGCCCTTCGGCTACGTGCACGGCGTGCTGGTGATGGAACTGGTGACCGATGCCGATGGCTTCTCGGCGCCGCGCCTGGGCGAGGTCGCGCTCGACGCCGACCAGGCCCGCGACTATCACCGCGCGCTGGTTCGCGAAGTGGTGCGGATGCTGTGCTGCGGCCTGATCCATGGCGATCTGTCGCCCTACAACGTGCTGGTCGACGCGCAGGGGCCGGTAGTGATCGATTTCCCGCAGGTGGTCAGCGCGGCGGGCAACAACGCGGCACGCACGATGCTGCTGCGCGACGTCAACAACCTCACCGCCTATCTCGGACGCGCGGCGCCCGAACTGCTCGATACCTGGTACGGCGAGGAGATGTGGGCGCTGTTCGAGGCCGGGGCACTGGCCCCCGATACCGTGCTGACCGGGCGGTTCACCCCGGAAGCCGGTACGGTCGATGTCGACGGTGTGCGCGATGCGATCGAGGATGCCCGGCAGGAAGCGCTGATCCGCCAGCAGGGCCGCGAAGCCGCGGACGCGGACGACTAGGCCGCAGCCTCAGAACTTCTCGCCGACCGGCAGGTAGCGCCAGGCACCGGGCGGCATCGCTCCGGCCGGGCCCTTGCCGAGTGCGATGCGGCCGATGCGCAGGCGGCGGATCGACAGCACGTCCAGGCCGACCTGCGCACACATCGCGCGCAATTGGCCATTGCGTGCGCCCTTGATCGCGAAGCGCAGCCGGGTTTCGTTCTGCCAGCTCACCTTGCACGCCGGCAGTGTGCGACCGTCGATCTGGATGCCGTGCGCGAGCTGACCCAAGCCGTAGGGGCCGAGCGTGCCGGCGACTTCGACGATGTACTCGTGCTCGATCTGGTCGGCGTCCTCGGTCAGACGGCGCCAGACGCGGCCATCCTGGGTCAGCACCATCAGCCCGCTGGCCTCGGTGTCGAGGGGCACCAGCGGCGTCAGCCGATGGAAATGGCGCTGCAGCAGGCGCACGCCGCTCGGGTCGTCGGCCCAGCGTGTCTCGGGCGTCACCAGCGCAACGGCCGGATGCGCCCCGTCGATCGCGTCGATGCCGGCCGGCTTGTGCAGCAGCAACGTCGCCGGCTCCACCGCTTCGACGCGGGCCGCCGGGTCGAGCGCGACGTGCTCGACGGTGACGCGATGCTGCGGTGCTTCGACCACGACGCCATCCACCGACACCCAGCCGTTGCGGATGACCTGTTCGGCCTCGTTGCGGGACAGCGCGAACAGCTCGGCGACGCGTTGGGCGAGACGGACGGGATCGGACATGGCGGGCGTCGGGACGAGGGCCGGGCAGTGTAGCGGCCCGCGCGCTGCGGGCAGGTCCCGGCCGAGCCCGGCGCTGGCTGCCATTGGGCCAGAACGTCACCGCGTACGGCCGGCAGGCAGGCCCAATGGTGGTGCTGGTCGCTAGCGCGCCGCGAGCAGCGTCCGGAGATCGTCGATCTGCGCCGCGTCGAGCGCACGCTTGGGGATCAGCTGGAAGTTGTAATCGGAGAGGAACAGCACGAACAGATCCGGGCTTTCGTCCCAGGCCATATAGGTGCCCCACGCCACGCGGCTTTCAACACCGCCCTGGTGCGCCCGATAGGCGACCTCGTCCCAGTGTGCGACGACCGGCTCGCGCAGCAGCGCCTCGCGCCGGAAGCGTTGGCGTACGACCAGCGGGGCGAGCACCAAGGGCAGTCCGAACGCGAAGATCACGATCGTTGCCGCAGCGACGAGCGCGATCCGCGGCAGGTGGCCGACGAGCTCGGACCAGGGCACGCCGCCGATCAGCGCGAATCCGCTGACCAGGAGCGTGGCGACCAGCCACAGCAGCGCCAAGCGCAGGCGCGTGCGCCGGTCGCGCATCGCCCGCGCCAGATGGAGGCGCGCACCGCGCCGGTGGTCGCGCTGGTCGAGCATGAAGGTCGTCGTGCGATCCATGGCCTGCACAGCAAGGGCGTTGCGCCCGATGCTAGCGCGTTGTTTCACCCGGTACCGACAAGACCGCGCCCAGTGCGGGTCTGGGCTGGCGATCGCGGTCGAACAACAGCGGGTAATTGGTGCGGTTGGGCACGGGATAGTCGTTCTTCCACGACATGCCGTCGTGCACGCCCCAGACGGTGACGCGGTCGATGACGTCGCGCTTACGATGGAACAGTGCGAACAGCTCGGCGTAGCGTTGCGCGAGCTGGCGCTCGACCTCCAACGGCAGGCCGTCCGGGTAGGGGTCGAGGTAGCGCTCGAACTCCTCGAGCTGGAACTGCGGGTGCGCCAGCCCGGTGCCGATCACCTGGCCCTCGCGCGTGAGTGGCAGCACGTCGATGTCGAGTTCGGTGATCATGACCTTGACCCCAAGCGCGGCGTAGGCGTCGATCGAGGCCTCGATGTCCTCCAGCGACGGGTAGTGCAGGCCCCAGTGCGCCTGCATGCCGACACCGTCGATGCGGATGCCGGCGTCCTGCAGCATCTGCACCAGGCGCACGATGCCGGCGCGCTTGGACGGGCGCCAGGTGTTGAAGTCGTTGTAGTACAGCTCGGCGTCGGGGGCTGCGCGCGCGGCCGCGGCGAAGGCTTCACGCACGACGGTATCGCCATCACCGAGCGCGCGCGTCCACACGGTGTCGCGATACGCGCCGTCCTCGCCGACGATCTCGTTGACCACATCCCAGGCGTGCACGCGTCCTGCATAGCGGCCCGCGACCGTTCCGACGTAGTCGCGCAGGCGCGCGGTCATCGCGTCGGGCGCGAGCGGGGCGCCGGCGGCGTCCTGGAAGAACCAGTCGGGGGTCTGGTTGTGCCAGACCAGCGTGTGGCCGACGATGAACTGGCCGTGGCGCTGGCCGAAGTCGACGAAAGCGTCGGCTGCGGCGAAATCCCAGGTGTCCGGCGTGGGGTGCAGCACCTCGGCTTTCATGACGTTCTCGGCAGTGATCGCATCGAAGTGCAGCGGCACCAGCGCCTGCGCGCGCCGGTCACGGCCCGCGACGATGTCGTCGTTGACCGCGGTGCCGATCCGGAATGCACTGGCGTAGGCGCCCTTGAGCGTGCTTGGCGCCGGCGCCTGCAACGGTGCGGCGCTCGCGTCCGGGGCGGCGGGTGGCGGCAGGGCATGCGCGGCGACGGACCACGCGAGCAGCGCGCTCGCCAAGAGCAGACGAGGCGGGGTGACGGACATGCGATCTCCGGTAGCGAGTGGGAACATGGCGCGCCGCATCACAGCCGATACGCCTGTTTGGGCAGCCGGTAGGCGAGATCGACCGCGACCTCGGCCGCCGCGTCTTCGTCCAGACGGTGCTCGGCGACGAGCTTGGCCAGGAACGCACAGTCGACGCGCCGGGCGACATCGTGACGTGCCGGGATCGACAGGAAGGCGCGGGTGTCGTCGTTGAAACCGACGGTGTTGTAGAAGCCGGCGCTGCTGAGTGTCTGTTCTCGGAAGCGCCACATGCCTTCCGGGGCGTCGTGGAACCACCACGCCGGCCCCAGTGACAGGCACGGCCAATGCCCGGCCAGCGGTGCGAGCTCGCGCGCGTAGGTGCTCTCGTCGAGCGTGAACAGGATCAGGCGGAAGTCGGGCGCGTTACCGGCGACATCGAGCAGCGGCTTGAGCGCGTGCACGTACTCGGTGCGCACCGGGATGTCGGCACCCTTGTCGCGGCCGTAGCGGTCGAACAGGGCGCGGTTGTGGTTGCGGAAGCAGCCTGGGTGGATCTGCATGACCAGGCCGTCGTCCAGACTCATGCGCGCCATCTCGGTCAGCATCTGCGCGCGGAACAGTTCGGCCTGCGCCGGCGTGGCATGCCCGCGCACGACGGTTTCGAACAGCCGACGTGCCTCGCCGGGCGGCAGGTCCGCGGTCGCGCAGGTCGGGTGGCCGTGATCGGTCGAGGTCGCGCCCATATCGGCGAAGAACGCGCGGCGTGTGCGGTGTGCGCGCAGGTAACCGGCCCAATCGTGCACGTCCTCGCCGGTCAGCTCGCCGAAGCGCGCCAGTGCTTGGTGGAACTGTTCGTGCTCTGGGTCGATCACCGCATCCGGGCGATAGGCCGTGATGACCCGGCCGGTCCAGCCACTGGCACGGATCGCGGCATGGTGATCGAGCGGGTCGAGCGGCGACTCGGTGGTCGCGATGACTTCGATGCCGAAGCGTTCGAACAGTGCGCGCGGCCGGAACGCCGGCGTCGCCAGCGCGTCGGTGATGCTGTCGTAGTAGAGGTCGGCGGTCGCCTCGGATAGCCGCACGCGCAGGCCGAAGACCTCGAAGAACACATGATCGAGCCACAGCGCGGACGGCGTGCCGCGGAAGAGGTGGAAGCGCTCGGCAAGCAGGCGCCAGGCGGCGCGCGGGTCGACCGCCGCGCGCGAGCCGTCGGCGCGCGGGATGCCGAGCGCGTCGAGGTCCACGCCCTGGCTGTGGAGCATCCGGAACACGTAGTGATCCGGCACCAGCAGCAGCTCGGTCGCATTCTCGAATGGCGCATCGGTCGCAAACCACGCCGGGTCGGTATGGCCGTGCGGGCTGATGATCGGCAGCCCGGCGATCTGCGCGTACAGGCGGCGCGCGATCGCGCGCTGGGTCGGCTCCGGCGAGAACAGGCGATCGGGGTGCAGGGCGAGCGGGGCGTGGGTAGTCATGGGCGGTCTTGTTCGAAGCGGTGCAGACGTGGATAAGCGCGTGATCGGGCTGACCGATGCCAGCGTGTCGTGCATGCGCTGGTGGGGGCGCTCATCGCCTCGTGCTCGTCGGCGGTCCGAGCAGCGTCCTGGGCACGCCGTCGCGGACGATCTCGATGCGCTGGACAACCACGCCCGGATCGACGCGCCACAGCCGCAGCGCCCGCGCACCGGCCTCGACGTGATGGCGCGAGGTGGCCACGTGCACGCTGTCGGCGACCGCACGCTGCCACGCCGGGAAGTCCGGGTGACCGGGCGTCGGGTCCAGGCGCATGGTCAGCAACTGTGGCGCGGCGGCATCGAACGACACTGCGAGGCGTTGTCCGCCGCGGTCGGCGTAGTCGAGCGTCGGCGAGACCACGACGCGGACCTCGACTTCGCCGGCGGCCTGCAAGTGCACTGGATATTCGAGCCAGGCGCCACCGGCGCCGGGCGCGCCGGAGGCGGCGGTGACCGGCACCGTGGTCACGCCCGCACGGCTGCGGCCCAGATGCGGGATGGTCTCCCAGACCAGGCCGTCCGGCGCGACGGCACGCGTGTAGTCGCCAGCCTCGATCGCGACGACCCCACCGCTTTCGACGAAGCCTGTCATCGGCCCGGCCGGTGCCGGCCGGGTCACCGGCACCGCCACACGCACTTCGGTGCGGTCGCTGCCGAGCAGGTCGAGATAGGCGACCTGCGTCCCGGTGGGCACCGCCTGCCAGTCGACCTCGATGCGCAGCGGCTGGGCGTCCGTGACCTCGGCAGCGGCCGGCGTCACCCGCAGCCAGGTGACGGATGAGGTGGCGGTGTAGCGGAACGGCGCCGCGCCCCGGTTGAACACGACGATCTCCGGGGCTCGCGTGGCCTGGGGATCGAGCGCCGGAAGCTGCGCGATCTCGGCCGGCACCGGCCAGCCGCGTGGATCGCCCTCGACCGCAACGCCCATCGTGCCGCGCTCGCGCACGTCGATGCGGGCCAGCGCCGGCAGCACGTTGCGGTCGGGCATCTGCCAATGGGTGTAACCGATGCGCGGCTGCGACATCATGTGCACCCACTTGCCGTCGGCGATGTCCTGCTCGTAGATGCGCGCCAGCTCGGCATCGCGCGCGAACAGGCGCAACGCCTCGTCCGCCCAGGCATTCGTCGATGCCCGGCCCTGGTCGGCGTACAGCCGGTTGCGAGCCACTGCAATGTGGAAGCGATTGAGGTTGGCGCTCGCCAGCACCGGATAGGCGACCAGTTGGTACCAGGCGTCGCGCTGCGCGGCCGGCAGTGCAGCGCCCACGCGCTCGGTCTGCGCGACCAGCGCGTCCCATTCGGCCAGCACGCGCTCGGCCTCGCCGAAATGCAGCAGACTCCAGGTGTCGGCCGACACCAGCTCGGGCTTGCGGCGTGCGTTGTACTGCGTGTAGCGGGTCAGGATCTCGCCGATCTCGCTGGCGTGGGCAGCACCGAACTGCTGCGCGGCCCAGGCGGCAGGATAGGCCGCCAGCGCCTCGCGGGTCATCGCGTCGGGGTTCCAGGCCTGGTCGAGGAAGAAGCCGATCGGCAATTCCATCGGCTTGATGTCGCCGACATTGACCACCCACAGCCGGTCGACGCCGTGCGCATAGGCCAGGCGCATCTGCTCCCAGACGCGCTCAATCTGGGTCGTGTTGAGCCACTTGTAATTGCGCGGTCCGCCGACGTAGTCGAAGTGGTAGTAGACGCCGTAGCCACCGGCGCGGCGGTCGCCGGGCGGGGGCAATCGGCGCAGGTTGCCCCAGTTGTCGTCGGCGAACAGCAGCGTGACATCGTCGGGCACCCGCATGCCGGCATCGAAGTAGTCCTGCACCTCCTTGTACAGCGCCCAGACCTGTGGCATGTCCTGCGGCGGGCGGCCGGTGACCTCGGCGAGGATCCGCCGCTGATCGGCGACGATGCCTTCCAACAACGTGATCGCCGTGCTTTCGGCCATCGGCTCGTCGCCGTCGCCGCGCATGCCCAGGGTCACGACGCTCTCGTGGCGGCCCATGCGCGCGATCCCGGTGCGCCAGAAATCGCGCAGCCGCCCGGCGTTCTTGGCGTAGTCCCACGGGCCCGCGCCATGCCGCGACCACTCGACGTGCGCGCGCATCATCGGTTCGTGGTGGCTGGTGCCCACGACCACGCCCATCTCGTCGGCGAGCGCGGCGTTGCGCGGGTCGTCGTCGTAGAACGCACGGCCCCACATCGCCGGCCACAGGAAATTGCCCTTGTGACGCAGGATCAGCGTGAACACGCGCTCGTAGAAACGATGGTTCGGGCCGCCATAGGTCGCCTGCATCCAACCGCCGAGCGCGGGGTCCTCGTCGTTGATGAAGATGCCGCGGTAGCGCACCGCGGGCGCGTCGACGAAGCGGCCGGGGGCGATGTGCAGCGCGGCGCGCTGCGGCGCCGGCACGTCTGCCCACCAGGTCCACGGCGACACGCCGATGCGACGCGAAAGCTCATAGAGGCCGAAGATCGTGCCGCGCCTGTCCGCGCCCGCGATCACCAGCGCCCGGTCGATGCCCGGCTCCGGGGCGTCGACAACCTGCAGCAGGTGGCTTTCCCAGGTGCCGGCGACGCCGGAGACGTCGAGGCCGCGGTCGCGCACGAGGCGGTCGATGCGCGGGCTGTGGCCGAGCGTGCCGGCGATGATCGCCAGCGGCGTCGCGGCCTGGGGCGCATCCGCGCCGGCGACCGCGGCCAGGTCGGCGCGCAGGTCGCCGACGGCGCGCAGGACGCCCGGATCGTCGGCCGCATCGACCAGCACCGGCAGCGGCCGGCCGTCGACGATCAGTGGCAAGGCGCCAGGGACGGCCGTCTCGCAGACTGCGGCCGGCCGCGTGCAATCGTCGGCGGCTGGCGTCGGCACGGTGGCTAGCGCCGGGCAGGCCACGGCGATCAGCAGCACGACGGCTGCGGACAGCCGCCTTCTGCGCGCTGCGCACGCGAACGGCACCATCAGTTCGCCTCGCCGCGCAGGTAGCGGCGCAGCCAGGTCAGCGCCGGCCGCTCGCTGCCGTCCTCGCGGACCAGATAGGCGCCTTGCTCATCGCGCCACAGGCCGCGGCGGAAGCCCCACAGGGTGACGCCCTTGACCGCCGGGTGCTCCCAGAACATCGGGAAGATCCGCTGCATGTCGCGCAGTTGGGTCGCGTCGTCGGGTCCGTCGATGTCAAGCTCGGTCACATAGATCGGCAGCCCGGTCGCGCCGAGCGCATCGAGGTTGCGGCGGTGCACGTCGATCGCGGTGTCGGTCGTCGTCGAGAACGCATGGCCCTGCACGCCGATCGCATCGACCAGGCCCTCGGCCTGCAGCAGCCGCACGATCTCCAGATAGCGCCGCGTGGCCTCGGGATCGTTGGTCACGCTGTACTCGTTGATCATCAGCTTGGAATCGGGGAAGTGCCGGCGCGCGAGCCGGAATGATTCGAGGATCCAGTCCCAGCCGCTCTCGCCGTCGCCGCCCAGCGCCTGGATGTAGTGGCCGCCGCCCTCGTCGTCCTTGGACGGCGGGTCGTGCAGCGGCTCGTTCACGACCTCGACGAAATCGATACCCGGATAACGTGCCGCGACGGCGGCGAACCACTGCTCGATCTCGGCGCGCTGCTCGTCGGGCGGCAGGGTCTTGATCCACTCCGGCTGCTGGTTGCCCCACACCATCACATGCATCTGGAACGGCAGGCCGTGGTCCTGGGCGACCTGCCAGGCGGCATCGAGCTCGTCCCAGACCATCACGTCGCGCTCGGCCTCGACCTCGCCCCACTTGCCGCCGTTCTCCGGCGTGACCTTGTTCCAGTAATCGGTGAAGCCCGGCGCCTGTGGCGGGCTGTAGGCGCCGCCGAGAAACTTGTCGTGACCGTGGGCCAGCGCCGTGGACGCGTGGGCCGAGGCCGGATCGGCGGTGGCGGCGGCTGGCGCGGCGGTCGGGCGTTCGCCGCAGGCGGCGAGGGCAAGGACGAGCGCGCCGAGCAAGGGCAGGGAAGAGGTCTTCATCGTGTCAGGCTCCCGAAGTCGAACAGAACATCGCAGTGGCATCGGTGCAGGCTCATGCCGCGTCGTCGTCCAGCCGTGCCGGCGCCAGCTGCGGCGCAAGCAAGTGCACGATCAGCAGCGCCACCAGGTAGGCCGAGCCGGCCATCAGGAACACCGGCAGATAACTGCCGGTGGTCTGCAGCAACCAGCCGATGAACGTGGCGATCATCATGCCGCCGACCGCACCGGCGAAGCCGCCGATGCCCACGACCGAGGCCACCGCGTGGCGCGGGAACATGTCGGAGGTCAGCGTGAATACATTGGCCGACCAGCCCTGGTGACCTGCGGTCGCCAGTCCGATCAGCGCCACGGCCAGCCACAGATTGTCGGCCTGCGCGGCGAACACGATCGGCACCACGCACAGCGCGCAGACCAGCATCGCGCCCTTGCGTGCGCGATTGACGCTCCAGCCCAGGCGCAGGAAGCGTCCGGCCAGCCAGCCGCCGAGGATGCTGCCCACGTCGGCCAGCACGAAGATCGCCACCAGTGGCAGCCCGAGCGCGAGCAGGGTCAGGCCGTACTCGGCATTGAGGAATTTCGGCAGCCAGAACAGGAAGAACCACCAGATCGGGTCAGTGATGAACTTGGCGGCGACGAAGGCCCAGGCCTGGCGGTGGCGCAGGATGCGCCGCCACGGCACCTTGGCCGACGGTTCGGGCGGATCGCTGCGGATATGCGCCAGCTCGGCTGCCGACAGTGCGGGCTGCTGCTCGGGTGTGCGATAGGTCAGCAGCCATACCGCCAGCCAGGTCACGCTGAGCGCGCCGGTGAACAGGAATGCGGCCTGCCAGCCCCAGGTCACCGCGATCACCGGCACCAGCAGCGGGGCGACGATTGCGCCGATGTTGGAGCCGGAATTGAAGATGCCGGTCGCGAACGCACGCTCGCGCCTGGGGAACCACTCGGCCACGGTCTTGATCGCGGCCGGGAAATTGCCGGCTTCGCCCAGCCCCAGCAGGAAGCGCGCGAGCATGAAGCCGACGACGCTCGCCGCCAGCGAGTGGCTCATCGCCGCGATGCTCCACACGCAGATCGCGATCGCATAGCCGGCCTTGGTGCCGAGCCGGTCGATGATGGCGCCAGCGCACAGCAAACCGATCGCGTAGGCGGCCTGGAAGGCAGTGACGATGGCGCCGTACTGCATCTCGCTCCAGCCGATCTCGTCCTGCAGAAACGGCGCCAGCACGCCCAGCACCTGGCGATCGACGTAGTTGATGGTAGTGGCGGCCAGCAGCATGGCGCACACGCGCCAGCGGTACATGCCGACCTTGGCGGCCGGCGTGGCGAGGGTGGTCCGATCCCCGCCGCTCATCCGCATCGCTCCGCACGATCGCTGCCAGCGACCGCCAGTGGCCGCGCTTTTCCAGTCGCTGTCATCGCCTCCCTCCAGGCGTCATCCACGTCGCCAAGACGTGGTAGCGCTATCATTAACACAGCGGGTTTTTGAATGCGTTCTGCGCTGCACCAACCTGCAATAGGCCCGTCTGAGCATGCGCGATGCGTCGATTAGAGCGGGATTTTTGCGGTACTTCCGCTCTTTCCCATCCATGCTGCTACGCAGCGTGCGGTCTATTTTTGATAGCGCTACCATCATTTCGAGCGCGGCGCCGGAGCGGATGTCAGGCCGGGCAGGGGCGAAAAATCAACACCACACCATGGCACGGTCGACGCAAGGCGCGCCATGTGCGGTCACCAGAAACGGGAGGGGAGTACGGTGTACAAGCAAGTCTCGAAGAATGCGTTGTCGCATGCGCTGGGTCTGGCGCTGCTGGGGGTGGTGGGCACGCCGGCACTCGCGCAGGACACGGCACCGGCGAGAGCGTCGGCCACCGATCTCGATGCGGTCGTCGTCCGCGGCTACCGACAGAGTCTGCAGTTCGCGACCGAGGCCAAGCGCGACTCGACCGGCTTCACCGATTCGATCTTCGCCGAGGACATCGGCAAGTTCCCCGACACCAACATCGCCGAATCGTTGAGCCGCATCCCAGGCATCCAGCTCAACCGCGACGTCAACGGCGAGGGGTTGAACATCGCGATCCGCGGCCTGCCCAGCAGCTTCACCAAGACCACGATCAATGGCGCGTCGGTCGCGACCGCGTCGATCGGCCTGGATGCGACCAACCAGAACCGCGAAGTCGATCTCAACATCTTCCCGACCGAGTTCTTCAACCAGCTCACCGTGTACAAGTCGCCGACCGCGCGCCTGACCGAAGGCGGCGCCTCGGGCGTGGTCGACATGCGCAACATGCGTCCGTTCGACGTCAACGGCAGCCAGCTGACCTATTCGCTGCAGGCCGACTACAACGACATCAGCGAGAAGACCAGTCCGCGCGGTACCGTGATCGGCAGCTGGACCAACGAGGACGGGACCTTCGGCGTGCTCGCCGGCGTGACCTCGCAGCGCGGCAAGATCGGCGTCGAGGGCTACGAGACCATCGGCTGGACCAATCCCAACCTGACCAATGCGCAATGCGGCAACGGCGGCGCACCGGCCGGCTTCCCGTCGTTGGGCAGCCCCTGCAACGTGACCGGCGGCAACGGCTGGCGCATCCCCGATGTCGTGCCGGGCAACCGCTCCACGCTCGGTGCCGGGCTGGTGCCCGGCCAGGTGATCGATGCCGCCTGGCTGCAGGCCGCCAATCCCGGCCTGACCCCCGAGCAGATCGGCGAAGCGCTGATCCCGCGGCTGGGTCGGCCGGTGCACATGAGTGGCGACCGCGACCGCGATGCGTTCCTGGGCTCGATGCAGTGGCGCCCGAACGACCAAGTCGAGCTGTATCTGGATGTGCTCTACACCAAGGCCAAGCGGACCAACGACCGCATCGACATCAACCTGATCGGCCGCAACGGCAACATCATCCCGCTGGACATGCAGCTCGATGCCAACAATGTCGTCACCAGCGCCACGTTCGCCAATGCGCAGTTCTTCATGGAGGCGCGGCCCTATACCGAGGACGTGCAGTATTGGCATCTGACGCCCGGCGGCACGTTCTGGTTCGGCGAAGGCCAGGACATCAAGCTCGACGTGCAGGCCAACATGAGCCGCAGCTGGATGTTCCGCGACTCGCCGACGATCGGCTTCAACTCGCCGTTCACGACCTTGCAGTACCGCAACGACGGCAATGTGCCGACCTGGGACGGCGACCTGGACCTCAACGATCCGGATCTGGGCTGGACCTGGACCGGCGGCCGTGTCTGGGCGCAGAACGAGAAGCGGGTCACGCAGACTCGCGGCATCCGCGCCGACCTGCAGTTGGGCGAGGACCGCAACAACGTGAGCTTCGGCGTGTCCTGGGACAACAACCAGCGGCGCATCCAGGGCTTCGGCGACACCGGCACCGATTGGCAGCCCTATGCGCTGTCGCAGATCAGCGACGCGCAGTTGGCGAATTACATCCTGCCCGGACCGACTGGGTTCGTGACGGTGGATTTCGATCGCTTCATGCGCGACACCAATTACGCGCACTACCGTGACCGCGCGCCGGAAGCCGCCGGTCCCAACACCGGGGGCGCCACCGGTGGCTTCGACGAGACCACCAAGGCCGCCTATGTGATGGTCAACGGCGAGTCGGAGATCTGGAACCGCAACCTGCGCTACAACATGGGCGTGCGCTATGCGACCACCGACCAGGAGATCAGCGGACCGGTCACCATCGGCGGGGTGCGCCAGTGGCAGACGCTGACCGGCGACTACGCTGAGTGGCTGCCGTCGTTCAGCGCCGCCTGGGACGTTGCCCAGAACGTCGTGTTGCGCACCTCGGCCTCGCGCACGATGACCCGGCCCAATCCCAGTTCCATGCTGCCGGCGACCACCTTCACCGACATCTCGGCCCAGGTCGCCACCCAGGGCAATCCCAACCTCACGCCGTACACCTCGACCAACTTCGATATCGGCGGCGAGTGGTACACCGGCGGCGAGGGCTTCGTTGGCCTGACGCTGTTCAACAAGCGCATCGAGGGCTACACCTACCAGGGCGCGACCACCAAGCCGTTCCGCGAGTTGGGCATTCCGTTCGACACCCTGGTCGACGCGCAGCAGCAGGCGATCAACTCGCGCGGCGGCCCGGATGTGGCGATGGTCAACGTCAACCAGCAGGTCAACGCCGATGCCGAGCTCGAAGTCCGTGGCTGGGAGGCGATCTGGGTGCAGCCGCTGAGCGTGGTGCTCGAAGGCCTGGGCTTCATGGCCAACTACACCAAGCTCGACATCAAGGCGCTGGGCAACGATGCCAATGCGCTGGCAGGCAATGTCTACGGCGTGGCGCCATCGATGTGGAACGCGACCGCTTACTGGGAGAACGCGGTCGCCTCGGTGCGCCTGTCCTACACCTGGTCGGAGGGCGCGGTGGGCTCGGGGCCGAACCAGCAGGGCATCCCGTTCGCGCAGATCTACGGCGAGGATCGCGGCCAGCTCGACCTGTCGGCCAGCTACACGCTCAAGGGCGTGCGTTCGGAGCCCCAGCTGACCTTCAACGTGCTCAACATCACTGGCGAGGAGCGCCGGTCGTACTTCGCCTATCCCAATGCGGTCAACGACTTCTACGACCCGGGCACCACGTTCACGGTCGGTCTCCGCGGTACGTTCTAAGGGCAGGGTGGGCCCTGCGCGCCGGCGTCATCCTCCCTGACGTCGGTGCGCAGGTGCCTTGGCGACGACGATGCGGGCACCGCGCCGGTGCCGTCAGGGAGCAGTGGGGAACATCGACACAATGAGCAACGCATCGCAGGTCCTCTCGGTCAGGGAGAAGATCGGCTACAGCCTCGGCGATCTGGCCGCGAACCTGATCTTCCAGACGCTGATCACGTACCTCGCATTCTTCTACACCGACGTCTATGCGCTGCCGGCGGCCACGGCGGCGACGATCATCTTCGTCGTCGGCCTGCTGGGCGCGTTCGTGTTCACGCCGATGATCGGCCTGCTGGCCGACCGCACGCGCACGCGCTGGGGCAAGTTCCGGCCGTGGATCCTGTGGACGGCGGTGCCGTTCGGGGCGCTGGCGTTGCTGGCCTTCAGCACGCCGGAACTGGGCGAGCGCGGCAAGGTGGTCTATGCGCTGGTGACCTACACGCTGCTGGTGCTGGTCTATGGCGCCAACAATCTGCCCTATGCCGCGCTCAGCGGCGTGCTGACCGGCAACATGGCCCAGCGCAACAGCCTGTCGGCGTATCGCTTCGTCGCGGTGATGATCGCGCAGTTCGTGATCCAGGTGCTGCTGCTGCCGCTGGTGCTGATTCTGGGCGACGGCGACCGGGTGCGCGGCTTCGAGAGCGTGATGACGCTGTTTGCGATCGTCGGCACGGTGTTCTTCCTGATCACGTTCGCGACCACGCGCGAGCGCATCGTGCCGACACCGGCGCAGTCGTCAGGCGTGCGCCAGGACCTGGTCGACTTGGCCCGCAACCGCCCTTGGCAGGTGATGCTGCTGCTGACGATCCTGGTGTTCGTCGCGCTCGCCCTCAAGGGCGGCATGACCATCTACTACTTCCAGTACTACCTCGACCCCACCGCACTGGCCGGGTTCCTCGAGCGCACGGGCTTCGAGCGCGCGATCGACGGGCTCAACGCGCTGCTGACCGGCGCCGGCATGGCGGGCTTTCTGTGGCCGGAGGACGCGCCGACCTCGGCCTTCAGCCTGTTCAACGCCGGCGGCATCATTTGCATGATCCTGGGCATCGGGCTATCGCGGCCGCTGGCCAATCGCTTCGGCAAGCGCAACGTGTTCGGCGGCGCGCTGACGGTATCGACGCTGTTCCTGCTGGCGTTCTATCTCTATCCGCCCGATGCGATCGGTCTGGTGTTCGGCTCGCAGATCCTGCACGGCTTCTTCTACGGAATCACGATCCCGCTGCTGTGGGCGATGATCGCCGATGTCGCCGACTGGTCGGAGTGGAAGAACGACCGCCGAGCGACCGCGATCATCTTCTCGGCGATGTTGTGCGGCCTGAAGGTCGGCCTGAGCATCGGCGGCGCGCTGGTCGCCGCGGTCCTGGCGCGTTACGGCTATGAGGCCGGCGCAAGTGTTCAACCGGCGGCCGCGATCGACGGCATCCGGCTGGCGGTGAGCGTGTACTGCTCGCTGCCCTTCCTGGCCGGTGTGGCCTTGCTGTTCTTCTACGAGATCGACAAACCGATGGAAACCCGGATCGAACACGAGCTCGGTACGCGTCGTGCGCGTGCTGCTGGAGCTGCGGCATGACCGCGCCCGCCGAGGACGCATCGCCGGCCGGCGCGCTCGCAGCCGATGCAATGCCCGCGCCGGACCTGCAGGCGCTCGCCGAGCGGGCGATCTCGACGCCGCTGGTGACCCACATCCACACCGCCGATCCATCGGCGCACGTGTTCGAGGGCAAGCTCTATATCTATCCCTCGCACGACATCGATGCCGGTGCGCCGTTCGACGATGAGGGCGGGCATTTCGGCATGGAGGACTACCACGTGCTGCGCCAGGACCACCCCGGCGGCGAGGCCGTGGACTGCGGCCGCGCATTGCATGTGCGCGACGTGCCGTGGGCCGCGCGACAGATGTGGGCACCCGACGCGGCCTGCCGAGATGGCCGCTATTACTTCTACTTCCCGGCCAAGCGCGATGACGGCCTGTTCCGCATCGGCGTGGCGGTCGGTGACCGGCCGGAAGGCCCGTTCGTGCCCGATCCCGAACCGATCCCCGGCACGTACTCGATCGATCCGGCGGTGTTCGCCGACGACGACGGCGAGCAGTACCTGTACTTCGGCGGAATCTGGGGCGGGCAACTGCAGAAGTACCGCGACGACGTGTTCGATGCGGGCCACGAGGAACCGAACGGCGCGGCGCCCGCATTGGGCCCGCGCGTGGCGCGGCTGCGCGCCGACATGCGCGGGCTCGCCGAGCCCACGCGCGAGGTGGCGATCCTTGATGCGGACGGCCGGCCGCTGCGCGCCGACGACCATGCGCGCCGCTTCTTCGAAGGCCCGTGGCTGCATCGCCACGGCGGCCACTACTACCTGTCGTACTCGACCGGCAACACACACCTGCTGTGCTACGCGATCGGCGACAGTCCGTACGGGCCCTTCGTTCATCAGGGCGTGCTGCTCGAGCCGGTCGTGGGCTGGACGACGCAACACTCGATCGTCGAGTTCGAAGGACGCTGGTGGCTGTACTACCACGACGCCTTGCGCTCGGGCGGCGTGACCCACCTGCGCGACGTCAAGGTCACCGAATTGCACCACGACGCCCAGGGCCGCATCCGCACGATCGCGCCCTATGGCGGCTGAGATCGACCGGACGCGCGCCCGGAATGATGCGACCGCGCCGCTGCCGCCGGGGCCGGTGCTGCGCATTGGCAAAGGCACGACCGAGGTCGTCGTCGCGCCCGAGGCGGGCGGGCGCATCGCGCAGATCGTGCACGCCGGTGTCGCGCAACTGATCGGCCCCGAGGATGGCTGGCCGGCGACGATCGGCTGGGGCTGCTATCCGATGCTGCCGTGGGTGGGGCGGATTCGCCGCGGCAGGTTCCGCTTCGATGGCCGGGCGTACGCGCTGCCGACGAACTTCGGCGGGCACGCGATTCATGGCGTGGGCTTCGCGTTGCCATGGCGGGTCGAGGTGCAGACGCACGATTCGATGGCATTGTCGCTGGCGCTGCCGGCCGATGCGGAGTGGCCATTCGGCGGGACTGCGGCGCAGCGGATCGAGGTCGTGCCGGGGCGGGTGAGGCTGACGCTGTCGCTCACGGCCGGCGCGCACGCCATGCCGGCCGAGATCGGTTGGCACCCTTGGTTTCGCAAACCCGAACGCGTGGACTTCGCGCCGACGCACGTCTATCCACGCGACGACGACGGCATCGCGACCCGGCCGCTCGCACCTGCATTGCCTGGGCCTTGGGACGACTGTTTTCCGGGTGGCGACGACATCGTGCTGTATCGCGGCGAGCAACGCCTGCGGTTGCGCTCGGACTGCGACCATCGGGTCGTGTACGACGCCGCCCCGCATGCGACCTGTGTAGAACCGCAAAGCGGTCCGCCAGATGCGTTCAATCTCGCACCACGCCGACTGGCGCCCGGCGAACGACTGACGCGGTGGTTCGAGCTGGTGTGGGCGTGATCGTGCGGACTTGCGCCGCCTGTCCGCGTGATCGGATGCATGCGATCGCGGACGCGAGGTCGCGGATACGACGGGCCGCCGCGTCGCGCTGGCCATGCGGCGGCGCGACGCGGCGGCTGCTTCGACTCAGTCCTCGTCGCCGAAACTGCGGCTCGAATGCGCCGGCCGCGTCGTCGGCGCATCGGGCACTTCGCGATCGGGCCCGCCGACCGTGATCGCATCGCCGTGCGGCGGCGTGCTCCGGCCATCGTCGAGCGTGCCCGATGCCGTCCCGGCGGCGGCCTGGCGCTTCTGCCAGGCGTTGTAAGCGAAAGCCCCTGCGGCGCCAAGCGCCAACCATCTCAGCATTCCCATCGTGATCTCCGTGGTGGATTGCGAACGCTGCAAGCGTCGCGGCTGGGCCGTGAGCCGGCCGTGACCTGCGGCCGCACTGTCTGCGGCTGGATCGCAAGCGCTACACTGCATGCCGGCGCCGGCCACAGTCCCGATGCAATGTCCGCAAGACATTGATTCGCTTGATTGTCCCCCGGTGGTCATTGTTCGTCGGGGTGTGCATACTCCAGGTCCCCCCCCCATCCGTCGGCATCCGGTTTCGTGGATCGAATTCCGGGGCTAGCCCCCCTTCGCAGGAGGTGACGGAGATGAAAGCGACAAGGCAGTGGCTGTTGGCGGCGGCATTGGGCGTCTGCGCCGTGGGCAGCGTGCAGGCGCAGACAGGACCCAACCTGAGCCTGGGCGCGAGCGCCGACGGCTCGAGCAAGGGCAGCGGAACGAGCTACGGCAACGCCATCGACGGCGATGCCGGCACGTGGTGGTCGCCCAGCGGCACGACCGGGCGGATCTCGGTCAAGTGGAGTGCCGCGCGGACGGTGGGCGCGGCGGTGATCCGAGAGCCGAGCGGCCAGCAGGGCCGCATCGGCAACTGGCGGCTGGTGAACAACGGCAACGGCCAGGTGCTGGCGACCGGCAGTGGCGCGGGCACGATCGCATTCGCGCCGGTCTCGCTGAGCAAGCTCAACTTCGAGATCCTCAGCGCGAACGGCACGCCCGCCGTCGCGGAGTTCGAGACCTATGCCGACGGCGGCGCCGCCAATCCGCCCGGCACGCCCTGGACGGTGAACCTGTCGGCCAGCGCATCGGGCGCGACCGCGCAACTGACATGGTCGGTCGGTGGCGGGACGCCGACGCGCCAGCAGGTCTATCGCGACGGCGATGCCAATCCCGCAGGGCGCACGCTCGTGGCCGACCACGTGGTCGGCGGCAGCTACGCCGATGCGGGCCTGGCTGCGGGCACGTACTTCTACTGGGTCCGTGTGCTCGACGGCAGCGGCACCGCCTACGAGTCGGCGCCGGTCGCAGTGACCGTCGCGTCGGGTGGCGGCGACGGCGGAGGCGGCGGGCCGGGCAGTGGAATTGCCGCAGCCTGCCGGCAACTGCTGGAGACCCCGTCGATGAACTGGCGGCAGTCGCCGGTGCTGACCACGGACCAGGCGATCGTCCAATGCCTGTCCGAGTCGCTGGGCAAGCCGGTCGGCTTCGGGCATCGCACCACGGGCGGCTATGCGCCGGCCGGCGGCAGCACCTTGGTCGTGGTGACCAAGAGTGGGGCGGTCCCGCCCGAGCAGCAGATCCTCGATGCGATCGGGACCGACACGCCGGCCTGGATCGTCTTCGACAAGGTCGATTTCGCCACGCCGACCGAGATCGGCATGTACCGCAACGGCTGCGAGGACCCGAAGGTGCGCACCGCACTGGGCAATGCCAGCGTCGCCGAGTGTCGCGATCACCGGCTGTGGTGCAGCAATCGGGGCGTGTCGACGGCCGCGTGCGAGGACACCTTCTTCAATGCGCGGCTCAACGATGCCAGCCTCGATGCGCTGAAGCTGCCGATGGTGCGCTCCAACACCACGATCGACGGCCGCGGCGCGAACGCGCGCTTCATCTTCAGCGGCTTCAAGATCGGCGCCGACAGCAGTGGCAGTCCGACCCACAGCACGCGCAACGTGATCGTCACCAACAACCGCTTCGTTGGCGTTGGCCATACCGAGGACCATAATCTCGACCCGGACATGGTGCGCTCGACCGGCGCCTCGCACGACATCTGGATCCACCAGAACACCTTCGAGAACACCGGCGACTCGGCCTACGACGTCAAGGTCGGCGCGTACGACATCACCGTGTCGTTCAACCGGCTGCACAACGTCAAGCGCGCCGCGCTGCACGGCTCGAGCGACAGTCACACGATCGACGCGCAGATCACCAGCACCGTGCACAACAATCTGTACGTGACCACAGACGACGTGTTCGGCGACAGCGCCTACAACGGCCTGCGCCGCGTGCCGCTGTTGCGGCGCGGGCAATCGCACATGTTCAACAACGTCTTCTACGGCTACCGCAAGGACGTGCTGAGTGTGCGCGTGGGCGGACGCCTGGCGTTCGAGGACAACCTGCTGCTCAACAACGGCGTCAACAGCAAGGGCGACGACCTCGACGACTGGATCGCCGTGCTGCTGCGCGACGTCCGCGATACGTCGGGATTGCGCGTGGCGGGCAGCGTGGTCCGCTACTCGGATGCCAATTGCCAGGCGCACGGGGTGCCCGGGGACCTGACGCGTTCGGTCGGTTCGGTGCCGGACATGCTGGCGCTCTACGACGCGCGCTCGCTCGAGTTGTTCGAGGACAACTGGCTGCCGGCCGACATGGATCTGGCGCGCTATGTGTTCGCGACCGCGGGCAAGGGCGGGCTGACGCCGTACGTGTCGCCTGCGACGCCGGGGTTCGCCGCGATCGTCGCCGCAGCGCCGGCTGGGTGCCAGTAGGCGTGCGCTTGAAAGGCCGGCCCGCGTGACCCGATCGCGGGCAGACGGTAGCCGAGGGATTGAGGGGCTGCCCGGGCGCGGGTGTCCCGGGCAGGCCCGTGCCCCCACCCGGCCCGCGGGTGCGAGCCGACCTCCCCCGCGGGGCGGGGGAGGTGGTGCATCGCCCGCGCAGGGCGGGGAGCATCGACCGCTGGGCGGGGAGGCGCCGCGTGGCGGGCTTTGCTCGCGACGCGGTGCGGTTTCAGTCGTCGCCCTGATTCAGCGCCTGGTGGCCCGTGTCGGTCAGCATCGCCAGGGTCCGCGCGCCGTCGTCGACGGTGCGGACCCAGCCCAGGCCTTGTGTGCCGCCGATCGTGTCCTCGCCCAGGTAGGCGAGCATGCGCAGCAGCACACTCATGCGCAGGCCCAGGCGCTTGCACAGCCGCGGCAGCGAGACCCCATCTGGGGCGTCGGCAAGCGCGTGCAGCAGCGCTTCGAGCAGGGCGGTGTCAGCGGACAACGGCGGCGGGGATGTCGCGCTGACGTGGGGCCGCGGCCTCGGTGTCGGGCACGTGCGGCGTCACGATCACCGGCACCGACTTCGACGTCGGCGTCCGCGATTCGTCGGCATAGCTCGACAACGGCACCAGCGGGTTGGTCTCGGGATAGTAGGCGGCCAGGCACCCACGCGGGATGGCGTACTCGACCAGCAGGAAGCGCTTGGCCTGCCGGCGCACGCCGTCCTCGCTCAGGCTTTCCAGATCCACCCAGTCGCCGGCGCGCATGCCGAGCGCGGCGATGTCCTCGGCCGCGATGAACAGCACGCGGCGCTCGCCGAACACGCCGCGGTAGCGGTCGTCCAGCCCGTAGACGGTGGTGTTGTACTGGTCGTGCGAGCGCGTGGTCGCCAGCGTGAACACCGGCCGGTCGCCGTGCATGCGGCGTGCGCGGTGAATCGGATTGTCGGTCGGCACCCGGGCCGGCACGAAATTGGCCTTGCCGGTCTCGGTGAGCCAGCGGCGGTCGCGCGCGGTGTTCGACAACCGGAAGCCGCCGGGCACGCGGACCCGGGTATTGAAATCGTGGAAATCGTTGAAGGTGCGGGCGATCAGGTCGCGGATGCGGTCGTAGTCCTCGATCAGCGCGAGCCACGGCACCCGGCTGCGCTCACCGAGCGTGGCATGGGCCAGATGAGCGACGATCGCCGGTTCCGACAGCAGGGTGTCGGAGGCCGGCGGATTGATGCCCGACGACAGGTGCACCATGCTCATCGAGTCCTCGACGGTCACGCCCTGGGCGCCGCGGGCCTGGATGTCGATCTCGGTCCGGCCCAGACACGGCAGGATCAGCGCCTCGCGGCCGTGGGTGAGGTGGGTGCGGTTGAGCTTGGTGGTGACGTTGACGGTGAGCGCGCAGTTGCGCAGGCCACGGGCGGTGGCTTCGGTGTCGGGGGTCGCGATCGCGAAATTTCCGCCCATGCCGAAGAACACCTTCGCGCGGCCGTCGATCATCGCCTCGATCGCGCCGACGGTGTCGTAGCCGTCCTCGCGCGGCGGCTCGAAGCCGAACACGTCGCGCAGCCGGTCCAGGAAGGCGGCCGGCGGCTTTTCGTAGATCATCATCGTGCGGTCGCCCTGCACGTTGCTGTGGCCGCGCACCGGGCAGGCGCCGGCTCCGGGGCGGCCGAGGTTGCCGCGCAGCAACAGCAGGTTGGTCAGCATGTTGATCGTCGCCACCGAATGCTTGTGCTGGGTGATGCCCATGCCCCAGCACGCGATGACCCGTTCGGACTTCAGGTAGAGCTCGCCGGCGCGGCGGATCTGCGCCTCGTCGAGGCCCGATTCCTCGACGATGATCTCCCAGGGTTCGGCCAGCACGTCGGCGGCGAACGCGTCGAAGCCGGACGTGTGTTCGGCGATGAAGGCCTGGTCGAGCAACGAGTCGCCGCCCTGGCCGGTGACTTCGACGTCGCGCTCGAGCACGTGCTTGATCATGCCCTTGATCGCTGCCAGATCGCCGCCGATCTTGAGCTGGAAGTAGTCCGACGAGATCTGCGTCGAGCCATTGGTCAGCATCGCGACCTTGTCCTGCGGGTCGGCGAAGCGTTCCAGGCCGCGCTCGCGCAGCGGGTTGAAGGAGGCGATCGCGCAGCCGCGACGTGCCGCTTCGCGCAGTTCGCCGAGCATGCGCGGATGGTTGGTGCCGGGGTTCTGGCCGAAGATGAAGATCGCATCGGCGAGCTCGAAGTCGTGCAGCGACACCGTGCCCTTGCCCACGCCGATCTGCTTCTTGAGCGCAGTGCCCGACGATTCATGGCACATGTTCGAGCAGTCGGGGAAGTTGTTGGTGCCGTACTCGCGCACGAACAGCTGATAGAGGAACGCCGCCTCGTTGGAGGTGCGCCCGGAGGTGTAGAAGATCGCCTCATCGGGCGAGGGCAGGGCGTTGAGGTGGCGGGCGATCAGCGCGAAGGCCTCGTCCCAGCGCACTGGCACGTAATGGTCGCAGGCCGCGTCGTAGCGCATCGGCGTGGTCAGCCGGCCCTGGCCCTCGAGCCAGTGATCGCTGTAGCCGCGCAGTTCGGCGACGCTGTAGCGTGCGAACAGTTCGGGCCCGGCGCGGAACTTGGTGGCCTCGGCGGCGACGGCCTTGGCGCCGTTCTCGCAGAATTCGAATGTCGAGGTGTGGTCGCGATCGGGCCAGGCACAGCCGGGGCAGTCGAAGCCGTCGGGCTGGTTGGCGCGCAGCAGCGTCTTGGCGCCGTCGACCGCGATGTTCTGGTCCATCAGCGTCTTGGCGACGCTCTTGAGCGCGCCCCAGCCGCCAGCGGGGGCGTCGTACTTGCGGATCGGATGCTTGCTCATGGCGTGGAACTCCTGCCGGGGCGCGGGGCTGCGGGCGGCGACGGGGCCGATTCGGGCAGCAGCCGCTGCGCGTGGGTGTACACAGCGTGCCCGTCGTCGCGGGCGAAGCCGATCAAGGTGAGGTGGGCGCGCTGGGCGAGCGAGATCGCCAGCGCGGTGGGGGCGGAGATCGCGGCCATCAGGGCGATGCCTGCGCTGGCGGCCTTCATCGCCATTTCGTAGCTGGCCCGGCTGGTGACGATCAGAAAGCCCGCGTCCAGCGCGTGCCCGGTGTCGGACAGCGCGCCAATCAGCTTGTCGAGTGCGTTGTGCCGGCCGATGTCTTCGCGCACCAGCAGCAGACTGCCGTCGGTCGCGGCCCAACCGGCGGCATGGGTGGCGCCGGTCAGTGCGTTGATCGACTGGCTGCCGCGCAACTGCTGCAGTGCGCGTTGCAGGGCGGGCACCTCGATACGGACATCGGCCGCGACCGGCGGGGGCACGCGCAGCGCGGCTTCCAGCAGTTCGCTGCCGCACACGCCGCAGCCGCTGCGCCCGCTCATGCTACGCCGGCGTGCGGCCAGCGCCTCGGCACGCGCGTCGGGAATGCGCAGGCGGATCTCGATGCCTTCGAGCAGGTGCTCGATGCGTTCGATCGCGACATCGCCCGGATGCTCGACGATGCCCTCGCTCAGCGCGAAGCCGCGTGCGAAATCCTCGAGGTCGGCCGGCGTAGCCATCATCACCGCGAAGGGCGCGTCGTTATAGACGAACGCCACCGGCACTTCCTCGGCGATGGCGTCGTCGAGCCGGTGGCCCGCACCGCCGCGCCAGCGTTCGACCGAACGCAGCACGGCGCCTTGGGGCAGATCGGGATCGGGGGTGGGAGCCTGGGTCATGGCGATGACGATAGCGGCGGGCCCGTGAGCGCCCGCCCGCGAGGTCAGGAGAACAGCACCAACGCCTTCTCCAGCGTCTTCCAGATGCCGAAGGCGAGCGGGATGCCGACGGCCGCCCAGCAGAACGCCACCAGCAGCGGGTTGCCGCCCGAGCCGATGCGGTCCATGTCGTCCTGGGAGAGCAGCGACTTGCCGCTGGCGTCGACCTTCTCGTGCGCCAGTTGCTTTTCGTGCGCGAGTTCCTCGGGCGTCATGAAGTACTTCGCGTTCACCGGGCGCACCAGCAGGTTGCACACCAGGCCCAGCGCCAGCATGCCGGCCAGGATGTACATCGTGGTGTTGTAGACCTGCGAGGGCGGCATGCCCAGGCCCAGCTGGTACTCGCGCATGTAGCCGATGACCAGCGGGCCGAGGATGCCGGCCGCCGCCCACGCGGTGAGCAGGCGGCCGTGGATCGCGCCCACGTGCTGGGTCCCGAACAGATCGGCCAGATATGCTGGCACGGTGGCGAAACCGCCGCCGTACATCGACAGGATCACGCAGAACGCGATGACGAACAGCGCGATCGAACCCGCATTGCCGAGCGTGGGCGCGGCGGCGTACAGCGCGATGCCGAGCACGAAGAAAATCGAGTAGGTGAGCTTGCGGCCGAACTTGTCGGACATCGACGCCCAGAAGAACCGGCCGACGATGTTGGCCAGGCTCAGCATGCCGACGAAGCCGGCGGCGATCGCGGCGATCGCCGAGAGCTGCTCGGCGCTGAGGTCGCCAAAGCCCGCATCGACCCCGATCAGGCGACCGCCAAACATCTCCTGCAGCATCGGCGAGGCCAGGCCCAGCACGCCGATACCGGCCGAGACGTTGAGGCACAGCACCGCCCACACCAGCCAGAACTGCGGAATGCCCCAGACCTTTTTCACGTGCACATGGCCCTGGGTGATCATCGCGTTGTTGGACGCCGGCGGCGGGGTCCAGCCCTTGGGCTTCCAGCCGGTCGGCGGCACGCGGTAACCGAAGGCGCCGGCCATCATGAAGGCGAAGTAGACCACCGCCATGACCAGGAAGGTCTCCTTGACGCCGACCGAGGTCGGGGTCGAGAAGTGGCGCATCAGCATGTCGGCCAGCGGGCTGCCGATCAGCGCGCCGCCACCGAAGCCCATGATCGCCATGCCGGTCGCCATGCCGCGGCGATCGGGGAACCACTTGATCAGCGTCGACACCGGCGAGATGTAGCCCAGCCCCAGGCCGATGCCGCCGATCACGCCCGAGCCCAACCACAGCATCCAGATCTGATGCAGATGGACGCCCAGCGCGGAGATCAGCAGGCCGCCGCACCAGCACAGCGCGGCCACGAAGCCGGCCTTGCGCGGGCCGACGCGTTCGAGCCAGCCGCCCCAGATCGCGGCCGAGCAGCCCAGCAGCACGAAGAACAGCGTGTACATCCACTGCAGCTCGCTGATCTGCCAGTCACAGCTGGCAGAGGTGATGCGCGCGAAGAAGCCCATCTCCGGCCCGCACGCGACCGGTGCAGTGATACCGACGGCCATCGACAGCGGCAGCCAGAACACGCTGAAGCCGTAGGCCATGCCGATGCACAGGTGGATCGCCAGCGCAGCCGGCGGGACCAGCCAACGGTTGAAGCCGGCCTTGGCGATGATGCGCTCCTTCGACAGCAGGCCGCCCGAAGGGGCGGCGGCAGGAAGCGGAACTGCGGTGCTGTTGGCCATGGATCCTCCCGAATCGATCAGCCGGATGCGGCGCTGCAGCCAAATATGCTGTTCAATGCATATTGGCTGCGACAAAGTGTCGCAACGGTATCCGCATCTGGACTATCGGAAAAGCGCCATTGGTCTAATAATCGGCTTTCAAGAGCCTATTTGAGCTGCCACGCAGGAGAGGCGTCGCGATGTACAAGGTGCGTATCCAACCGCAGTGGACCCTCGAGAACAGCGATGGCGTGGGCCTGTCCTCGCAGTTGGTCGACCTGTTGTTGGCCGTGCGAGCGACCGGCTCGCTCGCCGCGGCGGCGCGTCAGACCGGGGTGTCCTACCGGTACGCCTGGGGGCGGTTGCAGGATGCGCAGGCGGTGTTCGGGCAGCCGCTGCTGCGCATGAGCCGGGGCCGGGGGGCCTCGCTGACGGCGATCGGCGAGCGCCTGGTCTGGGCCGACAGCCGGATCGCCGCGCGCCTGTCGCCATTGCTCGACAGTCTGGCGACGGAACTGGAGGCCGAGCTCGAGCGCACGGTAGGCGCGCATGCGCGACCGCTGCGCGTGCACGCCTCCCATGGCTTTGGCGTGGAGACGCTGCGCCGCGCGATGGCGGCATCGGACGTGGCGCTGGACCTCAAGTACCGCAGCCCCGACGACGCGCTGACCGCACTACGCACTGGCGCCTGCGACATCGCCGGCCTGCACTTGCCGATCGGCACGCTCGAAGCGCCCTTGTTCGCGCACTACCGCCCGCGCCTCGACCTCGATGCCGATCGCGTGATCCACCTGGCCGTGCGCCGGCAGGGACTGGTGCTGGCGGCCGGCAACCCGCTGGGCGTGGGCACGCTGCAGGACCTGGAGCGGCCCGACATCCGCGTGATCCACCGCCAGCCCGGCTCCGGCACGAGGCTGCTGTTCGAGACGATGCTGGCCGACCACGGCATCGCCTTCGACCGCATCCGGGCCTGCGACGTCGAGGAACTGACCCATGCCGCCGTCGCCGCATACGTTGCCAGTGGCCTGGCCGATGTCGGTTTCGCGCTCGAGCCACCGGCGCGGCGCTACGGACTCGACTTCCACCCGCTGGTCACCGAGCACTACTTCTTCCTGTGCCACAACGACGTGCTCGAGTCCGGCCGCCTGCGCGGACTGCTGGCCCTGCTGCGCAGCGACGGCTTCCGCCACGAACTCGGCCTGCTGCCTGGCTACGACCCCAGCCGCTGCGGCCAGGTGCAGACCCTGCCCGAGGCCTTCGCCGCCGCCCGCCCCTGAACACCGGGGTCAGAGTCCATTTTCGAAGGATCGAGCAGCACGTCGATCCTGCCTTTGGCGGGTCTAGAAACAAGGTCAGCGTGCAGTTCTGCGTGGGTGACTGGGCGTCGACCCATGCCCTGGGAATTGCACGCTGACCCCGGTTTTTTGCGGTTACTGGATGTCTTCGTTGAGCATCAGCTGGCGCGCGAAGCGGACCGGCGGTGCACCCTGGGCGAGCATGTCGTCGTGGTACTGCTTGAGGTTGAACGCCTCGCCACGCGCGGCCTCGGCGGCCTTGCGGGCGTCGAAGTGCTCCTGCGCGCCGACGAAGTAGGTCGCCAGCTGGGTCGACGACAGCTGCGCGCGCGTCCACTTGCCCTCGGCCTCGCTCTGCTGCTGGAACGTCTGGCGCACCATCAGATCCAGCGCCTGCTCCTTGGTCCAGTTGTCGACATGGATGCCCTGGTCGAGGATCGCATTGGCGACTGCGCGCGCATAGAACTTGAGCTGCATCAGCCGGAACAGCGGATCGCCGTCGGCGTAGCCGGCATCGGCCATCATCCGCTCGGTGTATACCGCCCAGCCTTCGGCGAACGGACCGGAGCGGAACACCGCGCGCAGCGTGGAGGGGTGATTCACCGAATGCGCGCCTTCCAGGTAATGGCCTGGCATCGCTTCGTGGATTGTCAGCACATGCAGCATGTGCTTGTTGTACTCGCGCAGGAACGAGTCGACCTGGGCGTCGGTCCAGTCGTCGGGAATCGGCGAGATCGCGTAGTAGGTGTCCAGCCCCTTGTCGAGCGGGCCGGGCGAATCGCAGTACGCCGCCGCGACGCCGCGCTGGAACTCCGGCATCAGGATGATCTTGACCGGATCGTTGGGTACGGTGACCAGGTCGTGCTTGCGGACGAAATCGGTGGCCACGTCCAGCGTGTGACGGGCGTACTCGACCACCTCATCGCGGCCGGGGCGATCGGCATAGGCGACTTCCATCGCCGCTTCGATCGCCGCCTGGCGCTGGTCCTCGGTCGGCTGGGCCGGCGTCTCGGGCGCACCGTCGCGGCCTTCGAGCACCGTCTGCGCGACGGTGTACATCTCGTCGCGGATGCGGGTCAGCTCGGCCTCGGCACGCTGGCGGATGTCCTGACGCGAGAGCGAGGAATTGAGCGCGAACTTGAGCTTCTGGTCGTACTTCTCCGCGCCGATGCGGAACTCGCCCTTGGCATTGGGCACCAGCGTGCCGTCGAGCCAGGCCTGGTGTTCCTCGACCGCGGCGCGCAGCGTTTCGACCGCCGCGTCCAGACGCGCGCGGTCCTGCCCCTGCAACTGGTCGGCGTTGGGCGTGATGAACGTTTCGATCAGCGCCAGAACGCCCTTGTTCTGCGCCGCGACCGTGCGTGCGTGGGTCGGCGGCACGCGCGCCGGATCCAGGTTCTCGCGCGCCTGCGCGAGGATCGTCGGGATCTTCTCCATGCGCTGCGTCGCCGACTTCAGGCGCTCGGGCATCGGCGCGAACTCGCGTGCCATCAATCCGTAGATCGCACCGCCGGCCAGCCCGCTGTAGGTCTGCGGATCCCAGGCCCAGCTCTGCATGACCTCGGTATCCCAGATGCCGTACTCGAGCTGGTTGCGCAGGATCAGCGCGTCGACGCGGTTCTCGCGCGAGAGCTTGTCGAAGTCGATCGCGCCAAGCTCAGCCAGGTAGCGGCGGTTGAAGTCCAGGCCCGCCTGCCGGCCGGCTGCCGACAGGTCGTCGACCTCGGCATCGAAGCGGTGGTCGCCGATCTGCGTGGCCGACACCGGCGACAGCGCCATCACCTCGTCGAGGTAGCGCTTCGACAGTTCGGCAAATGCCGCGTCGGCGGGCGAGGGTGCCGTGGCAGCTGCGCCGTCCTGCGCGTTGGCGGGGGCGCTCGGCGCCTCCCGGTTGCAGCCGGCAAGGGCGGCGGTGAGCACAGCAACGGCGAGCAGAGAACGACGCATGCGACAACTTCCAGGCGTGGGGACAGCCCGCAAGCATAGAGGCGCCGCCGCCACGCTGCATGTGCCGATCGTGTCGGCTCGACCCACCACCCCAAAACCGGGGTCAGAGTGCATTTTGCTGCGGTATTCACAGTGGCCGCGCAGTTGCAAAAAAAGCACTCTGACCCCGGTTTTGGTTTGGATTTGACGCGTTGGTGCAGGGCGCAGAAGAATCGAGGGCTGTGCGGCCATCGCCGCGGGGAGAGTGGAATGCGGCGTCGCGACTTCATGGCCCTGGGTGGGATCGGGCTGGGTAGCCTGCTGTTGCCAGGCGGGATCGGCCGGGCGATCGCGGCCGAGGAATTGGTCAGCACGCTCGACCCTGCCGTCAAAAAGCGGCTCGCCGACGTCGGCCTGCAGGCCGCGCGCGATGGCGGCGCCGGCTACTGCGATGTGCGCATCGGCCGGTATCTGCGCCAGTACGTGATGACCCGCGAGACGCAGGTGGAGAACGTCGTCAACGAGGAATCCACCGGCGTGGGCATCCGTGTGCTCGCCGATGGTGCCTGGGGCTTCGCGGCGACCAATGCCCTCGATCCCGACAGCGTCGCTGCGGCCGCGCGTCAGGCGGTGGGAATCGCGAAGGCCAACGCGCGCATCCAGGCGACGCCCGTGCAACTGGCACCGGTCGCGGGCGTGGGCGAGGTCGCCTGGCGCACGCCGATCGCCCGCAACGGCATGGCCGTTCCGGTCGAGGACAAGGTCGCGCTACTGCTCGACGTCAATGCCGCCGCGATCGCCGCCGGTGCCGATTTCGTCGGCTCGCGGCTGTTCCTGGTCAACGAACAGAAGTACTTCGCCAGCACCGACGGCTCCTACATCGACCAGGACGTGCACCGGATCTGGGCGCCATTCACGGTGACCGCGATCGACAAGGTCAGCGGCAAGTTCCGCACGCGCGACGGTCTGTCGGCGCCGATGGGGCTGGGCTACGAGTACCTCACGCCGGACCCCGCGCAGCGTTTCGATCTGCCTGGTGGCGTGGTCGCCTATGGCCGCGCCTACGACATGCGCGAGGACGCGGTGGCCGCTGCCCGGCAGGCCCGCGAGAAGCTGCGCGCGCCCTCGGTCCAACCCGGTCGTTACGACCTCGTGCTCGATCCGTCGAACCTGTTTCTGACCATCCACGAGAACGTCGGCCACCCGCTCGAGCTCGACCGCGTGCTCGGCTATGAGGCCAACTATGCCGGCACCAGCTTCGCCACCCTCGACAAACGCGACGCCGGCTACCGCTGGGGCAGCGAGATCGTGAACTTCGTCGCCGACAAGACCCAGCCCGGCAGCCTGGGCGCGGTCGGCTACGACGACGAAGGCGTGCGCTGCAAGCAATGGGACCTGGTCAAGGACGGCATCCTGGTCGACTACCAGGCCACGCGCGACCAGGCGCATCTGCTGGGCAAGGCCGAATCCGATGGCTGCAGCTATGCCGACGCCTGGTCCAGCGTGCAGTTCCAGCGCATGCCCAACGTCTCGCTGTCGCCGGGCCGGTCGCCGCTGACGGTGCGCGAGATGATCGCCGGCGTCGAGCGTGGCCTCTACATCCATGGCCGCGGCTCGTATTCGATCGACCAGCAACGCTACAACGCCCAGTTCGGCGGCCAGCTGTACTACGAGATCCGCGATGGCGAGATCGCCGGCATGGTCGAGGACGCCGCCTATCAGATCCGCACGCCGGAGTTCTGGAACGCCTGCAGCGCGATCTGCGATGCGCGCGACTATCGCCTGGGCGGTTCGTTCTTCGACGGCAAGGGCCAGCCCGGCCAGGCCTCGGCGGTGTCGCACGGCGCGGCGACCGCCCGCTTCGACGGCATCAATGTGATCAACACCGCGCGCTCGCTGTAGCGGCGAGCGCGCGCGTGGGGGCGAAGCGCGGTGGCCTCGCCCCGACGCCGGGCCGCTACAGCGACTGGCAGATCGCCAGCGCGGTCTCGCCGAACGACGGCGGTGGCTGCTGCGCCATCGCGTGCGCGAGCGTCTCGACATGGCGGACGCGGTCGGCACCGGCCGGGTGATCGCCACTGGCGTGTTCGTCGAAGATGCCGGTCTGCCGCCAGGCTCGCACGCTGGTCAGGACCTCCGGCCAACTGTGCCCGACCCGGGTCAGCAGGTAGGCGGAGGCGAGATCGGCGATGACTTCGGTGGCCGGTCCGCTGATGCCGTGCAGGCCGATGTCGGCGAGGATGCGTTCGCTCATGCCGTGCCCGGCCTCGTGGGCGAGTGCGAACTTGATCGCGACCTCGTCGTCCAGGCCGAGCAGGCCCTGGCTGGCCTCGATGCCGTAGCCGCCGGTCGCCGGCGCCAGGTTGCCATTGGGCTGGGCGCCCGGCACTTCGATCACGATCGGCACCATCGCCTCGCCGAATACCGTCGGCCTCTCGCCGTCGTAGAACAGCTCGGCACTCGCGTCGAGCAGGGCGGCGACGGCCGCGCTCGCCTGGGTCGGGGTCAGTGGCATTGCAGTCTCTCCTGGGGCGGATGCATCCGGTTGCGGATGCGGGACGCGCAGGGTCGCCGCGGCCGCGCGTCAGCGGCATCGGTCATGTGCCGGGTTCGGCCGGCACGATCGCCGAGTCGGCGATGCACCCAATCCGACTCCAATGGCGGGCCTGTGCCATTCGTCACTGGACGGGGCGGGGCGCGGCATGTCATCAATCCGGACGGCGCGTAGGGGACGCGTCGCCATTCATCGCCACGTCCGCGCGCGCCGCGGACCTTCGCTTTTCGGGAGAGCTGCTGTGCATAGACGCGATTTCCTCGCCCTCGCTGGTGTCGGCGCGGGCGGCCTGTTGCTGCCCGCCGTCTTCGGCAAGGTGATTGCCGCCGAGCAACTGCTGTCCGCGCTCGATGTCGGCTTCAAGAAGCGGTTGGCCGATGCCGGCCTGAATGCGGCGACCGCCGCAGGCGCGAGCTATTGCGACGTGCGCGTGGGCCGGTATCTGCGCCAGTTCGTGATGACCCGCGAGGACAAGGTCCAGAACGTGGTCAGCACCGAATCGACCGGTGTCGGCGTGCGTGTCGTCGCCGGCGGGGCCTGGGGCTTTGCGGCGACCAACACGCTGACCGAGCAGGGCGTGGCCGAGGCCGCGCGCCAGGCGGTCGCGATCGCGCAGGCCAACGCCAAGGTGCAGACTGCGCCAGTGCAGCTGGCGCCGGTCAAGGGCGTGGGCGAGGTCGCCTGGCGCACGCCGATCGCGCGCAACGGCATGGAGGTGCCGGTCAAGGACAAGGTGGACCTGCTGCTGGGCGTCAACGCCGCGGCGCTGTCGGCCGGCGCCAGCTTCGTGAACTCCACGCTGTTCCTGGTCAACGAGCAGAAGTATTTCGCCAGCACTGACGGGTCCTACATCGACCAGGACGTGCACCGGATCTGGGCGCCGATGACGGTGACCGCGATCGACAAGGCCAGCGGCAAGTTCCGCACACGCGAGGGCCTGTCGGCGCCGATGGGCATGGGCTTTGAGTACCTCGACGGCGCAGCCGCGGGCAAGGTCGTCTCGCCCAACGGCGTGGTCAACTACAGCACCTCTTACGACATGCGCGAGGACGCGATCGCCGCGGCCCGTCAGGCGCAGGAGAAGCTGCGCGCGCCGTCGGTCAAGCCGGGTCGTTACGACCTCGTGCTCGATCCTTCGCACACCTGGTTGACCATCCACGAGTCGATCGGCCACCCGCTCGAACTCGACCGCGTGCTCGGCTACGAGGCCAACTATGCCGGCACCAGCTTCGCCACGCTCGACAAGCGCGAACAGCGTTTCCAGTACGGCAGCGACCAGGTGACCGTGTTCGCCGACAAGACCCAGCCCGGCAGCCTGGGGGCAGTGGCCTTCGACGATGAAGGCGTGGCGACCAAGCGCTGGAACCTGATCGACGCCGGCAAGCTGGTCGACTACCAGGCCACGCGCGACCAGGCGCACATCCTGGGCAAGACCGAGTCCGACGGCTGCAGCTACGCCGACGCCTGGTCGAGCGTGCAGTTCCAGCGCATGCCCAACGTCTCGTTGGCCGCCGGCCGCACGCCGCTGAGCGTGGAGCAGATGATCGGCGATGTGGAGAACGGCATCTATATCGTCGGCGACGGCTCGTTCTCGATCGACCAGCAGCGCTACAACGCCCAGTTCGGCGGCCAGCTGTTCTACGAGATCCGCAACGGCAAGATCGCCGGCATGATCGAGGACGTCGCCTATCAGATCCGCACGCCGGAGTTCTGGAACGCCTGCGTCGCGGTCTGCGACGAGCGCGATTACCGCCTCGGCGGTTCGTTCTTCGACGGCAAGGGCCAGCCCAGCCAGGTCTCGGCGGTCTCGCACGGCTCGGCCACCGCCCGCTTCAACGGCATCAACGTCATCAACACCGCGCGTTCGCTCGGCTAAGGAGTCCCGACCATGACCATCTTCACCGAAGCCCAGGCCCGCGAACTGCTCGAGAAGACCGTCGCGCTGTCGACCGCGGACGAGTGCACCGCCACGCTGTCGGGCTCGATCGACGGCAACATCCGCTTCGCGCTCAACAACGTGTCCACCAGCGGCCTCGTCAGCAATGCCGAACTCAGCGTGCAGGTCGCGTTCGGCAAGCGCGTGGGCACGGCCAGCATCAATGCCTTCGACGATGCCTCGCTGCGCAACGTGGTCAAGCGCGCCGAAGACCTCGCCCGATTGGCGCCCGAGAACCCCGAATTCCTGCCGGCGATCGGCAAGCAGGACTACCGCGCCAGCCCGACATTCAGCGAGTCGACCGCGGCGATCACCCCCGAGTTCCGCGCCCAGGTCGCGGCCGATTCGATCGCCCCGTGCCGGGCCGAGCAACTGGTGGCCGCCGGCTTCCTCGACGATGGCCGCAGCTTCGTCGCCTTCGCCAACAGCAACGGCAACTTCGGCTACCAGCAGGCGACCAACTTCAATTACACCTGCACCGTGCGCACCGAGGACGGCCGCGGCTCGGGCTGGGTCGGACGCAACCTCAAGGACGCCAGCGCGTTCGACGCTGGTCGCGATGTGCGCGTGGCGATGCGCAAGGCCAGCGAGTCGGCGCAGGCCCAGGCGCTGGAGCCAGGCAAGTACACCGTGATCCTGGAGCCGGCCGCGGCCGCCGGGCTGATCTCGTTCATGATGCGCTACTTCGATGCGCGCACCGCCGACGAGGGGCGCAGCTTCCTGTCCAAGCGCGGCGGCGGCAACAAGCTCGGCGAACAGGTCTACGACCCGCGCGTCAACATCATCGCCGACCCCTGGCACCCGGAGGCGCCGGTGCTGCCGTGGGACAACGACGGTCTGCCGCGCGAGAAGATGGCGATCATCGAGAACGGCAAGGTCGCCAACCTCGACTACTCGCGCTTCTGGGCGCAGCAGCAGGGCAAGCGCGCGGTCGGCCGGCCGGGCAACCTGCTGATGTCGGGCGGCGACAAGTCGACCGCCGACCTGATCGCCGGCACCGACCGCGGCATCCTGGTCACCCGCACCTGGTACATCCGCATGGTCGATCCGCAGACCGTGCTGCTGACCGGGTTGACCCGCGACGGCACGTTCTACATCGAGAACGGCGAGATCAAGTACCCGCTGAAGAACTTCCGCTTCAACGAGTCGCCGGTGATCATGCTCAACAACATCGACGAGCTCGGCCGGCCGGTGCGTGTGGGCGGCGACGAATCGTCGATGGTGATGATGCTGCCGCCGATGCGCTTGCGCGATTTCACCTTCACCTCGCTGTCGGATGCGGTCTGAGGCGTTCGCATCGCGGGTGATGACGATGTCCGGGCGGCGCTCGTCGCCCGGGCAGGGCAGGTCACAGGCCTCGTCCTTGGCCGCCCGGGTCGGGACACGCGGGTCGGTGCGATGAACCGACGCCACGCACTGCGGTGGCTGCTGGGTGCGGCGGCCGGGCTGGCCTTGCCACCGGTGCTGGCGCAATCGGCGCGTTACGATTTCTGGTTCACCCGGCTGCGCTACGAGTCGGGCGACTGGGATGTCGATGCGCGGATGCCGTCCAATGTGATCACCTCGCTGATCGACTACACCGATCTGCGCGTCGATCCGACCGAGCATGTGGTCGCGCTGTCGGACCCGAAGATGCTCGCCGCGCCGTTCTGCTATCTCGCCGGGCATCGCCTGGTCGAGTTCAGTCCGGCCGAGCGGCGCAACTTCGAGCGCTATGTGCGCGGCGGCGGCTTCGTGTTCGTCGACGACTGCAACCACGACATCGACGGCCTGTTCGCCAAGTCGTTCGAGGCGCAGATGGCCGCGATCTTCGGCGGATCGGCGATGCGCAAACTGCCGAACTCGCATGCGCTGTATCACAGCTTCTTCCGCTTCCCCGATGGTCCGCCGGCGACCGGCTTCGAGCTCAACGGCTGGGGCGATGATCTGGTGCACGATTACCTCAAGGGCATCGAGATCGACGGCCGGCTGGCGGTGCTCTACAGCAACAAGGACTACGGCTGCGAATGGGACTACGACTGGCGCAACAAGCGCTTCCTGGCGCAGGACAACACCAAGTTCGCGGTCAACATCGTGATGTACGCACTGACCGCATGACCCCCGCTTTTGCAGGATCCGTCGCATGACCGCCATCGTCCCCACCGAGTCCGATCTGCAGGCGCGTCTGGCGCAGCTCGATGCATTGCGCGCTGCGATCGCGCGCGCCGTCGTCGGCCAGGCCGAAGTCGTCGAGCAGTTGCTGGTCGCGCTGCTTGCCGGCGGGCACGTGCTGCTCGAAGGGGTGCCGGGGCTGGGCAAGACGCTGCTGGTGCGCACGCTCGGCCAGGCGCTCGACCTCGACTTCCGCCGCGTGCAGTTCACGCCCGACCTGATGCCCAGCGACCTGCTGGGCACCGAACTGCTCGAAGAAGACCACGGCACCGGGCGACGGCACTTCCGCTTCCAGGAGGGGCCGGTGTTCACTCAGTTGCTGCTGGCCGACGAGCTCAACCGCACGCCGCCCAAGACCCAGGCCGCGCTGCTCGAAGCGATGGCTGAGCGCACCGTCAGCCATGCCGGCGTGACCCGCGCGCTGCCGCAGCCGTTCTTCGTGCTGGCCACGCAGAATCCGATCGAGCAGGCCGGCACCTATCCGCTGCCCGAGGCGCAACTCGATCGCTTCCTGCTGCATGTCGCGCTCGGCTATCCGGATGCCGACGAGGAGCAGGCGATCCTCGCGCGCACGACCGGGGCGGCCGAGGCCGAGGTGCCGCGGGTCATGGACGCCGCTGCGGTGCTGGCGCTGCAGGCATTGGTGCGCCAGGTGCATCTGGGCGACGACCTGCTGGCCTGGATCGCCGCGCTGGTGCGCGCGACCCGGCCGGGCGAGGGCGTCCCCGAGATCGTGCGCGAGTACGTGCGCTGGGGCGCCGGGCCGCGCGCCGGACAGTCGCTGGTGCTCGCGGCCAAGGCGCGCGCGTTGCTGCACGGCCGGCTCGCGGCGACGCGTGAGGATGTCGTCGCGCTGATTGCGCCGGTGCTGCGCCACCGGCTGGTGCTGTCGTTCGCGGCGGAGGCCGCGCAGATCGACGCCGATGCGGTGGTCGCCGGCCTGCTGCGCGCGCTGCCGGCACCGGACCGCTGAGCGCAGCGTGGTGGCCGCGAGCCCGGCAACGCCGATGTCGCCGGACGGCCCGCCGCCCGGCGACGGGCTGACGCCCGCGTTGCGGGCCTGTCTGGCGACATTGCGGCTGCGCCCGCGCCAGGCACGGGGGCGTGACGGCCTGGGCCAGCACGCCAGCCGCAATCGCGGCGCGGGCCTGGAGTTCGCGCAGTACCGCGCCTACGAGCCGGGTGACGAGCCGCGGCAGATCGATTGGAAGCTCTACGCACGCAGCGATCGCTTCTTCGTGCGCGAGGCCGAGCGCGAGAGCCCGGTCCGGGCCTGGGTGCTGCTCGACACCACCGCGTCGATGGCCCAGGCCGACGAGGCTACGCCGCAGCGCACGCGCCTGGAGGTCGCGCGGTTGCTGGCGACCTGCGTGGCGGAGATTGCACAGCGCCAGGGCGATGCCTGCGGGCTGGCGACCTGTGGCGGTGCCGGCATCGCGCTGGTCGCGCCCGGCATCGGGCCGCGGCAACGCGACCGTTTGCGTCACGCGCTGGCGCATGCCGCGCCTGCCGGTGGCTGGCCCGATCCGGCGACGCTGGCACCCGCTTGGGGCCGCATCGCGCGCGGCGACCTGGTCGTCGCGATCGGCGACTGGTTCGATGCGAGCGCGGTCGACGCACTGCTGCAGTTGGCGCGGGCCGGGCGCGAGGTGGTCGCGCTGCAGGTGCTGACCGGCGAGGAACGCGATTTCCCGTTCCGCGATGGGCGCCGCTTCGTCGATCCGGAGACCGGCGAGGCACTGCTGGGCGACGGGCCGGCGCTGCGCGCCGACTACCTCGCACGCTTCGGCGCGGCGCAACGCGCGCTGGCGGCTCGACTGGCAGGCGCGGGCATCGCGTTCGCGACGCACGTCGCCGATGCGCCGCCCGAGGGCGTACTGCGCGCGTTGTTCGGCGAGCGCGCACGATGAGCTTCGGCCTGCTCGCACCGGCTGCGCTCGCGGCGCTGGCGGCGCTGTTGCTGCCGCTGCTGTTGCACCTGGCACGCCGAGATGCCACGCGGCCCACGCCGTTCGCGGCATTGCGCTGGCTGCGCGAGCGGCCGAAGCCGCGCCGACGGCTGCGCTTCGACGACTGGCCGCTGCTGCTGGCCCGCCTGCTGCTGCTTGTATTGCTCGCCCTGTGGCTGGCGTGGCCGGTGCTGCATGGCGGCGCGGCCCCGGCGCGCTGGACGGTGGTCGTGCCGGGCGTGGCGGCCGACGCGATGCCGCCAACCAATCCCGACACGCCGGTACGCTGGCTGGCACCGGGCTTTCCGAAAGCGAGCGGCACGGCACCGGCAGGTCCGGTGCCGGTCGCCAGCCTGTTGCGCGAACTGGACGCGACGCTGCCTGCCGACACCGCGCTGACCGTCGTCGTGCCCGAGACCGTCGACGGGGCCGATGGCGGGCGCGTGGTCTTGTCGCGCGCGGTGGATTGGCAGGTCGTGCCTGCCGCCCCTGCGGCCGCGGAGGAGACCGTCGCGCCGCCGCGGCTCGACGTGTTCGGCATCGGCGACGACGATCCCGCACGGCGCGTGCTGGCGGCGATCGCCCACGCCTGGCGTCCCGACGATGACGATGCGCTGCGACGCGCGACCGCCGATGCGACGCCGCGCGCGGAGGTCGCGCTCGCATGGTGGAGCGCCAGCGCACCGCCGCCCGCATTGCTCGAGGCTGCGGCGGGCCGCGCGCTGTTGCTGGGCCCGGCAGCGTTGCTGCCCGAGGGCACGGACTGGCACGCCAGTGTCGATGACGCGGGTTTCGAGCGTGCGGCCTGCGGCGCGGCGACCTGCGTGCGCTGGCGCGGCAGGTTCGACCCGGCGCACGACCCGGAACTGCTCGATCCCGGCTTCCCCGCACGGTTGCGCGATCGTCTGCAGCCGGTGCCGGCGCCGGCGCGTATCGCCGCGGTGGAGCTGGCTCCCGGTCGGGGGCTGGCGGCCTATCCGCCGGAGCCGCGCGACCTGCGGCCATGGTGGTCGCTGCTGGTCGTGCTGGCATTCGCACTCGAGCGCTGGCTGGCCGCCGCTGCACGTCGGAACACCGCCGCATGAGCGTCGTGTCCGCGCTGTTGCGCGTGCGCGCCGCGACGCGTCGGCGCACGGCTGTCGGCATCGCGCTGGTGGCCACGCCGCTGGCGATCGGCTTGGCCACGCTCGCCGGGCGGATGGCCGGCGGACCGGCGGCGGGCGTCGCGGCATTGCTGGTCGTCGTGCTCGCCGCGATCCTCATCACGCGCCGGATCGGCCGTACCGACCTGCGTTGGCTCTTGCGCCGGCTCGATGCCGACCGCCGCGACATGGAGGACAGCGCCGCATTGCTGTTCGCCGAGCCCGCGGCGATCCTGCCGCTGGCGCAACTGCAACGCGCGCGGCTCGAGGCCCGCCTCACCGCGCGGCCGTGGACGCCGGTGCCCGAGCCCTGGCCGTGGCGTGCGCTGCTGCTGGCATGGTCGGCGGGCGCATTGCTGACGGTGGCCGCCCTGGCGTGGCCGACGACCGCGCCGTCCGGCGCGATCGACCGCGTGCCCACATGGGGCGGGGCACCGGGCGCGCCGGTGCTGCGCGCGCAGACGCTGCGGATCGAGTCGCCGGCCTACACCGGTCTGACACCGCGCACGCAGGCCGAACTGGACGCGCAGGCGACGATGGGGGCGACGTTGCGCTGGACGCTGCGCTTCGCGCCGCAGCCGCAACACGTGGCCTTGCAGCTGCACGATGGCCGTGCGATCGCGTTCGTACGACAGGGCGAGGACTGGACGGCGACGCTGCGGCTCGACCAGTCGTGGCTGTACCGCATCGCGGTCGATGGCGACACCGACCGTGTCATCGCGCGTGCGCAGCCGTGGCGGCTCGAGGCACTGCCCGACCGCCCGCCCGAGGTGCGCGTGCGGGCGCCCGAGGCCACGTTGTCGACCTACACCCGCGGCCAACGCGCCTGGGCGCTGGCGTTCGAGGCGACCGACGACTTCGGCGTCGCAGCGGACGCGCGCCTGCGCATCACCGTCACCCGCGGCAGCGGTGAGGCGGTGACGTTCGAGGACCACACCCGCACCCTGCGGGGTACCGGCGACGCGCGGGCGCGCAGATTCGCGGCGACGCTCGACCCCATCGCGTTGGGCCTGGAGGAGGGCGGCGACCTGGTGGCCCAGCTCGAGGTCCGCGACAACCGCGTGCCCGCACCGCAGCAGGCCCGCAGTGCCAGCCTGATCCTGCGCTGGCCGCCGCCGACGCCACCCGATGCCGATGGGCTTGAAGGCCTGGCGCGCGATGTGCTGCCGGCGTACTTCCGCAGCCAGCGCCAGATCATTCTCGATGCCGAAGCCTTGATCGCCGAGCAACCGCGGCTGACGCGCGAGACGTTCGAGACGCGTTCGGACACGCTCGGTGTCGATCAGCGCTTGCTGCGGCTGCGCTATGGGCAGTTCCTGGGCGAGGAATCGGAAGGCCATGCGCGGCCGCCACCGACTGCCGATGCCGACGACACGCCGCCCACGCCGCCGCGCAAGCCATTGCCGATCGACGATTTCGGTCAGGACGATCCGGCGACGCACGACGCGCCAGCGCAGACGCACGACGACCATGACCACGATCACGATCACACACCCGCCGAGGTCACGACGTTCGGCCGTGCCGACGACGTGCTCGCCACCTTCGGCCACACCCACGACCTGCCGGAGGCGGCGACGCTGCTCGATCCGAAGACGCGCGAACTGCTGCGCAGTGCGCTGCGCGAGATGTGGCAGTCCGAGCTGCACCTGCGCCAGGCCGCGCCACGCGAGGCGCTGGCGCCGGCGAACCGCGCGCTGGTGCTGATCAAGGAGGTCCAGCAGGCCGATCGCATCTATCTGGCGCGTGTGGGCACGGCGCTGCCACCGGTCGATTTCGCCCGGCGCCTCGGCGGCGACCGCGACGGCATCGCGCCGCGTGCGGTGCCCGGCCCGGCGGCAGTCGAGCTCGATGCCCCGATGGTGGCCTGGCAGGCGCTGGCCTGGGATGAGACCTTCGACCCGGCCGCGCTCGTCGCCTGGGCACAGACGCAGCCGCGCGCGCTCGACGATCCGCTCGCGTTGTTGGCCGCGATCGATGCGCTGCAGCGCGATCCTGCCTGCACCGCATGCCGGCAGGCCCTGCGCGCGCAGTTGTGGTACGTGCTGCGACGTCCGCTGCCGACGCCGCTGCGTCGCGCCGCGATCGACGCGATGGGCGCGCGCTATCTCGACGCGCTGCAGGAGGGTGCGCGATGACCCCCGAGCGCTGGTTGCTCCCACTGTTGTCTGCCGCTGCCGCACTGTCGATCCTGCGGCTGGCGATCGCGCATCTGCGCGCGCCACCCGAGGCCCGGCCCGCGGCATGGCGCACGTGCGCGCTCGCGGTGTTGACCGTGGTCTCCGCAGGTCTGCTGGCGCGCACCTTGCAGCCGCCGCCGGTGCCGGTCGCAGGCGACACGCTGGTCGTGCTGACCGCCGGATGGCAGGGACTGCCAATGCCGGCGTCTCAGCGCGTGGTCGCATTGCCCGAGGCCGGCGACGGACCACCCGGGGCGCTGCGGACGCCCGATCTGGCAACCGCACTGCGGCGCCACGATGCGCAGGCGCTGACGATCGTCGGCGCCGGTCTGACGGCGCGCGACCGCGATGCGATCGGCGATCGCGCTTTGGCGTTCGTGCCTGCACCGCTGCCGGCCGGCATCGTCGCGCTCGAGGCGCCACGCGACGTCGCGCCGGGCGCGCGCTTCGAGGTACGTGGCGGTGTCGCCGGTCACGAAGGCGCGCAGGTCGTGTTGGTCGATCCGGCGGGCCGCATCGTCGATACGGCAGCGCCGGACGAGGCGGGCGGTTTCCGCCTGGCCGGCACTGCACGCGGCACCGGCCAGGCGCTGTTCGGCGTGGGCGTGCGCGATGCCGAGGGCGCCGAGCTGTCCCGGGTCGAGGTGTCGGTGGTCGTCGAAGCGGCGGCCCCGGTGCGCGTGCTGCTGCTCGCCGGTGCGCCGAACCCGGACCTGCGCGCACTGCGACGCTGGGCCGAGGACACGGGCCTGCGCCTGCACTGGCGAACTGCCCTGGGCGGCGGTACCGGCGTCGGCGATGCGCCGACACCCGATGCGGCCGGCCTGGCCGAGCAGGATCTGGTGCTGCTCGAGGCGCGCGCATTCGACGGCTTGAGCGCAGGCACGCGGGCCGCGCTGCGCAGCGCGGTGGCGAATGGTCTCGGCGTGCTGGTGCACGCACCGCAGCCACCGTCGAGGGCGTTGCGCGACTGGCTGCGTGGCACCGGCCTGGCGATCGAAGCAGGGTCGGTACGCACGTGGCGCCCCGATCCCGGTCCGGCGGATGTGGCGCGGTTGCGCGCGTGGGCCGGGCCCGGCAGCGCCGATGCGCCGTTCGATCCGTTGCTGGCCGGCGAGGCGCCGCCGGCGCTGGCCTATCGCCCGCTGTCCGGAGGACTGCCGGGAATCGCGGGCAACCCGCCGGACATGATGCGCTGGCAAGCCTGGGGCCGCGGCCGCATCGGCCTGGTCACGCTGGCCGACAGTTGGCGCCTGCCGCTGGCCGGCCGCGCCGATCTGCACGCGGCACTGTGGAGCAGTTGGGCGGGCACGCTGGCCCGTGCCGGCGACCGGGCCACAGCGACGGTCGCGGGGCCCGCCTGGGTCGGCGAGCGCGTCGCGCTGTGCGGGCTCGGTCCCGACGCGCAGGCGATCGCGCCCGACGGGCGCGCCGTCCCGTTGTTGCGTGATCCGGCGACGCGCGATTGCACCGGCCTGTGGCCACGCGTCGCCGGCTGGTACCGGATCGTCGATGCCGATCGGCACTGGCCTGTGCAGGTGCGCGCCATCGAAGACGCGCCGGGTCTGGCGGCGGCGCAGCAACGCGCCAGGACACAGGCGTTGGTCCGTGAGATGTCTGGCGGCCGCGCATCGCAGGCCACTGCCCCCGGGTCGAGTTGGCCCTGGGCGCTGGCCTGGCTGCTGGCAACGACCGTGCTGTGGGCGCTGGGCCGTGCGCCCCTGGGGCGTGCCCAAGTGCCGGCGTCATCCTCACCTCGCTCATCTGTACCTCCAATGGAGAAACGACGATGACCCATCGCGGACGTTGCCATTGCGGCAGCCTGGCCTTCGAGCTGGACGGCGAGATTGCCGAGGTCTACGACTGCAATTGCTCGATGTGCCGCCGGCGCGGTGGCCTGCTGGCGTTCGCGCCGGCCGAGGCGTTGCGCGAGACCGGCACCGGCACTGCGGGCACCTATCACTTCAACACCCACCGGATCGACCATCATTTCTGCACGGTCTGCGGCATTGCGCCCTATAGCCGCGGCATCGCCCCCGACGGTGCGCCGATGGCCTGCGTCAACGTGCGCTGCATCGACGGACTCGACCTGGCTTCGTTGAAGATCGTCCAGATCGACGGCGTTCGATTCTGATCGCGCGCGGGGTCAGCAGCGCGCGTTCTGCGCTGTGGATATGACCCGGCGCGATGAATGGCCTGGCCGCGTCTTGCCGCATCACCTTCGCGCCGGACGCAAACCGACCGGCGCGCGCACAGAGCGCCGTGTCGATTCAGCCTTCCTCTTCTTCCTCGAATTCCACCAGCGCGTCGAGGTCGAAGGCCAGCGCCTCGACCGCCTCGCGGACCTTGCGTGCAGTCGCGGCGTTGCCGGCCTCGACCTCGATTTCGTGCATCTGCGGGCCGCTGACATCGCTCAGCCCGGCGGAGCTGGAGTCGGCGTCATCCATGTGCGGCATCAGGTCGTCGATTTCCTCGACATGCTCGATGCCATCGATGCTCTGCAGGAGATTGATCACCGTACGGGCGGTGTCGTCGCTGCCGGTCAGGCGGATGCGGAGCATGGGCATGGCGGTTCCTCTTCGTCTTCGATTGAGCGGGGAAGCGTGAGGCTGAGAGAAGCGAGGGCAAGCCTGTGTGACGAGCACGCCATGATCGCGTTGCGCGAACGGGCAGCGCAGTTCACACGCGCAGCCAGCGCATCGACAGCGCGACCCCTGCCATTGCTGCGGCGACGCCGAGGAACGCGACCACCAGTCCGGTCGCCTGCGCGGCGAAGCCGATCAATGCGGGACCTGCGAGCACCCCGGCATAGCCGATTGTGCTGATGGCCGGGATCGCCTGTGCCTCGGGCATCGTCGTCTGGCGGCCGGCCATCGAGAACATCACCGGCACCACATTGGCGCAGCCCACACCCACCAGCGCGTAGCCGGCCAGCGCGATCGCGCCACTGGGCGCCAGCGTGGCGATGCTCAGGCCCGCGCACGCGCACAGTGCGCCGAGCACGACCGCGCGGCGGTCGCCCAGGCGGCGGACGAGACCGTCGCCGAGCAGGCGCGCGATCGTCATCGCCAGCGAGAACACGACAAAGCCCATTCCGGCGCGGGCAGCGTCCACGCCGCGGACCTCGTGCAGGAACACCGCACTCCAGTCGAGCATCGAGCCTTCGACCAGGAATGCGACGAAGCACAGCGCACCGATGCACGCGACCACGCCGCGCGGCCACGCGAACGCCGCGGTGTCGCGCGCCACGCGTTCGCTGCGCCAATGGCGTGCCGACGGCGCATACAACGCCAGCACGATCAACGCGACCAGGCCCGTCGCCAACCACGGTGCCAGGCCCGCGCTGAGCAATGCAGTCGTCCCGGCGGCACCGACAAAACCGCCGATGCTGTAGAACGCGTGGAAGCCCGACATCATCGGCCGTGCGCTGTCGCGCTCGACCGCGACGGCCTGCAGATTCATCGCGCAGTCCATCGCGCCGATACCGGCACCGAATGCCGCCAGCGCAGCCGCCAGCAGCCAGGGCGTTGCGGCCATCGCGAGCATCGGCAACGTGATGCAGATCAACAGCAGTGCGGCCACCATGACGCGCTTGCAGCCCTGCCGCGCAGCGAGCGCACCGGCGGCCGGCATCGCCAGCAGCGAGCCGGTGCCCAGGCATAGCAGCACCAGTCCGAGCGAGGCCTCATCAAGGCCGGTCCGGGCCTTGGCGAAGGGCACGATCGGCGCCCAGGCGGCGATCGCGAAACCGGGAATGAAGAACGCGGCGCGCGTCGCATGCTGCTGCGCGCGGGGGGAAGAGATCGGGACGGACATGGCGGACAACGTGGGGAACGGAGGAGGGGAGAGACAGGGGGCGCTCAGGGGGGCGCGGCGACATGTACCGCGATGCCGCGCGCGCCAAAGCGCGCCCGTTGCGCGGGCGGTGCATCGTGTTCGACGACCAGCGTGGCGATCGCTTCGAGCGCCGCGACCCGGTGCGCGGCCTGCGTGCCGAGCTTGGCGTTGGTCGCCACCACGATGGCCTCGCCGCTGGCCTCGATCATCAGGCGTTTGAAGCGGGCCTGCTCGCCGTCGACGCTCCAGATGCCGTGGTCGGCATCGATCGCGCAGGCGCCGGGGAAGCACAGGTCGGCGCGCAGATCGCGCAGTTGCGCCATCGCCTGCGCGCCGAGCGCCGCGCCGCTGCTGGGGTCGATCCGACCGCCGATCAGCAGGACCTCGAAGCCGTCGCGGGCCATCAGTGTCTGGGCGATGTCGGGGGCATTGGTCGCGACCGTCAGCGCCTGGCGCTCGGGCAATGCGGCGGCGATCGCGCTGTTCGTGGAGCCGGCGTCGAGCAGCAGCATCTGGCCCGGGCGGATCCGCGCGGCCGCCACGGCGGCGATCGCGAGCGCGCGCTTGCCCGCCGCGTGCTCGTGATGGCGTCGGGCCAACGGTGGAAAGTCGGGCGTCGGCGGCAGTGCGCCGCCGTAGACACGTCGGCACAGGCCACGCGCGGCAAGCTCGCGCAGGTCGCGGCGGATCGAATCCTCCGACACGCTGAACTCGGCCGCCAGTTCGGTCGCCACGACCCGGCCCTCGATCGCGAGCCGGCGCAGGATCGCCTGCTGGCGCTCCTGCGGCAGCGCGTCGCCAGACGCGGTCATCGAATGCGACCCCAGGTGGCGAGCGCGCGTGTGCCCACGACGGCAACGCTCGCGCCGTGTCTCCAGGTCGCAGCGCGTCGCATCGACGTGGCTCGGCAAGACCTCCGTCCGTCCACCCCCCTGCGCTGCGACATCGGGCACCCCCCGCTCTGCGTGAAGGTGCAAATTTTGGATCAGCGGGTGAAAACGTGCAACATCGTGCATTCGTATGCACGGGCGTGGCGTGCAGGCAGCCGGTGGGCGACCCGCACAGCGGGGCTCGTCATCGTGGCCCTCAGCGCTGCGCTGTGGGGGTGCGGACCGGCACCGTGATGTTGCACAGGTCGATATGCCCGGCCGGATGCAGGTACCAGGCGTCGCGGCGGTTGCGGCGCGATTCGACCACCGCATCGAACAGCGGCGTGTCGGTACGCAACACCTCGAGCGGTGTGCGTTGCGACGGCGGCAGTTCCGAGGCCAGGCGCACCGCGCGGATCGGGGTGCGCTGCGCCGGGTCGGTGTAGAAGCCCAGCGGGCCAGTGCCGCGCGGCAGCACGCTCAGCAGTTCCATGCCCTGCAGCACGCGGCCGACGACGGTGATGTTGCGGTCGAGCTGGCGTGGCGACTGGCCGGTGACAACATAGAGCTCGGTGCCGTTGCTCGAGTCGGGCGCGGTGTTGCGCCCGGCGCCGAGCGTGCCGTAGCAGTGCGCGAGCCACGCGCGCCCACCGCGGCCGGCCTGTGCGTCAGCATCGCGCGCGGCCGGGAAGCTGGCGGAGAATCCGGTCTGCGCGGCCCAGCCGTCGCGGTCGGGCAAGGCATGGAATGCCAGCCCCGCAGCCGGGCGGTCGAACTCGGCCGGCAGGTGCGCGCGTGCGCTGCCGATCGGCTTGCCCGGGGCGCCGTCCTCGACGATGTCGCCAAACTGCACGACGAAGTTGTCCTGCGCGCGGTAGAGCGTCAGGCCGTCCCAGAAGCCCTCGCGTGCAAGCGTGCGCAGGTTGGCCACGTGCGCGGGTGCGAAGTCGGGCGCCAGTTCGATGATCACCCGCCCGGTCTCCAGGTCGAGATACAGCGTGTCCTGCGGGTCGGGCGTGCGCCAGTCCGCGGGCGTGGAGGCGTCGAGCAGGTCCTGGGTCGAGCGCGGGTCGGCCTCGCGCGTGCCTGCGACGTCGGCTGCGGGTGTGCTGGCGCAGCCGGCGATCAGCAGCGCGAGCGCAGCAGCGCAGGGGGCGACGGAAAGGCGCAGTCGGGAGACGGGCAGGCGCATGCGTGAGGTCCGGTGGAAGAGAGCGTCGATTGTGGCCGACCTGGCGCGTCGCATGACTAGCGGCACATTCGCTATAGCGAAGTTCGCAATAGAGTCCTGCTCGACACTCGGAGGCAGCATTGACCGGAAGCGACGAAGCGGACGACGCGGGTCTGCGCAAGTTCCAGAAGGAACTGAGCGCAGGCACGGTCTCGCTCGCGCTGCTGGCGGTGCTGGCTGGCAGTGCCGAGCCGATGTACGGCTACCAGATCGCCAAGCGGCTCGAACGGCTCGACGGCGTGCTCGCCGGCAAGCAGAGCGCTCTGTATCCGGTGCTGCGCAATCTCGGCGCCGCGGGGTTGCTCGACAGCCACGTTGCGCCTTCGGATGCCGGGCCGCCGCGTCGCTACTACCGCATCACCGAGGCAGGGCGGACGACCCTGCGCCATTGGGCCGCCGCCTGGCGCGCCACCCGCGATTCCGTCGACGCCGTCCTGGAGGGGATGATCGAATGAACACCCAAGGTCTGCCGCAAAACATTCCCGAATACCTGGACCATCTGCGCCGCTCGCTGGCCGGCGCCGACCCGGCGCTGGTGCAGGACGCGCTGTACGACGCCGAGGAATACCTGCGCTCGGAACTGGCCGAGCATCCTGGCCGCAGCGAGGCCGAGGTGATCGCCGCGGTCGCCTCGAGCTACGGTGCGCCCGACGAGGTGGCCGACATCTATCGCGACACCGAGGTCAAGGTGCAGACCGCGCTGCGGCCGCCGGCGCCCGCGCCGCGCAGCTCGCTGGCAGGCCGCTTCTTCGGGGTCGCTGCCGATCCGCGGACCTGGTCGTCGCTGTTCTACATGCTGCTGTCGCTGGCGACGGGCATCTTCTACTTTCTGTGGGTGGTGCTGGGCCTGTCGATCTCCGGCAGCCTGGTCATCGTGCTGGTCGGCATCCCGCTGCTGATCCTGTTCCTGGGCTCGGTGCGGGTGCTGTCGCTGGTGGAGGGCCGGCTGGTCGAGGTCATGCTCGGCGAGCGCATGCCGCGTCGACCGCTGTATGCGGCCCGCGGCCGCAGTTGGACCGGGCGTATCGCCGACATGTTCACCGACGCGCGGACCTGGAGCACGCTGCTGTACATGCTGCTGATGCTGCCGCTGGGCATCGTCTACTTCACGCTGGTGGTGACCCTGCTCAGCGCGTCCTTGCCGCTGATCGCCGCCCCGCTGTCGCTGGTGCCGGGCTTGAACCTGCACCTGTGGATCTCCGGCATCGACGTGCCGCGGCAAGCCCCGTTCCTGCTGCCGCTGTTGTCGGCGATCGGCGTGCTGCTGCTGTTCGGCACCCTGCACCTGTGCCGCGGCATCGGCCGCCTGCACGGCGCCATCGCCAAGCACCTGCTGGTGCGCACCGCCCAATACTGAGCCCCAAAACCGGGGTCAGAGTCGATTTTTGCAGAGCCGGGCCGCACCTCGGATCGATGGATCGAAAATCGACTCTGACCCCGGTTTATGACTGCCGGAGCCGCGGCCACTCGGGTGGAATGGGGGGATGCGCATCTGCGGGCAGGCCTGCGACGAGAAACGACTCAGCCCAGGGATGCACCCACAAAACCGGGGTCAGAGTGACTTTTCCGATTCGCCTCAGCCGGGTGGCTGGGAGGAAAAGCGACTCTGACCCCGGTTTTTTTGTGTTGGAAACGCAAAAGGCCGCCTTTCGGCGGCCTTCGGCATCGCGGAGCTGCGGGTCAGACGCCGGCGACGCGGCGGGCGACCTGGAAGCGGGTGGCCCAGTAGCCGGAGTCGAGGTCGGAGACCATGACGTCCTTGCCGCTGCGCGGGGCGTGGACGAAGCGGCCTTCGCCCAGGTAGATGCCGACGTGGTCGATGCGGTTGCCGCGGCGGCCGAAGAAGACCAGGTCGCCGGCGGTCAGCGAGGTGCGGTCGATGCGTTCGCCGTTCTGGGCCATCTCGCGCGAGACGCGCGGCAGTTCGATGCCCAGCGCGGTGCGGAAGACGTAGCCGACCAGGCCGCTGCAGTCGAAACCGCTGTCGGGGCTGGAGCCGCCCCAGCGGTAGGGCGTGCCGAGCAGGGTGAGTGCGCGCTTGAGCAGGGACTCGACCCGGCCATCAGCGACCTGCACCGGCTTGTCGACTTCCATCGCGATGAGCTGGTTGATGTCGCTGGCCAGGAGCATCTGCGGCTGCTGCAACTGGGCGGCGGGTGTGACGATCGCCTTCGCGACCGATGTGGTCTGATCGAACTGATCCGCTGAGTCGGCGGCCAGGCCAGGGCCTGCGAATGCCGGGGCGGTCGCCAGCGCAAGCAGCAGCGCGGCGGAGGTGTTGCGGAGGAGGCTGCGGGAGGCGCCAGCGCCATTTAAAGACGCGTCTGTCGTCGTCACGTGTGCTTCACATCTTCCGGACCAGCGGGGGAAGCTACCGGGTTTGCGCGAAGGAGTTGTTAAGCAAAAGTTACTGAATGCGCCCAAGTGCTTGTTTGTGCTCGCTATTCAGTGAAGAACGCGTCGTGACCCCGTGTAGTTCCGGCGCCAGTAGCTGCCGTCCAGATGGTCCAGGCGCACGGTGCCGCCGGTGCTCGGTGCGTGCACGAAGCGGCCCTCGCCGACATAGATCCCGACGTGGGAAACGCTCCCGCCGCTGCCGAAAAACACCAGATCGCCCGGGGCCAGCCGCTCGGCATCGATCTTCGGCCCCTGGTAGGCGTAGAGCTCGCGCGATGAACGCGGCAGCCGCACATCGAGCATGTCGCGGAACACGTAGTTCACCAGGCCGCTGCAGTCGAAGCCGCCCTCGGGCGTGTTGCCGCCATATCGATAAGGCGTGCCGACCAGGCTGATCGCGCGCATCAGCACCGCATTGGCCGCCGCCGGGTCGGTCGGCGACACCGTATTCCAGGTGCGCTGCGGGACCGGCGCCGAGGCGGCCGGCGCGGCCGGGCGAACATCGCGCCCGCCGCAGCCGGCCAGCGCGAGCAGGGCGAGCGTCATCGTCAGCACGCCAACCGCGCGGCGCCGCCCGGTTGGCGCGAACGCGTCGGAGTCGGGATAATGCGGACTTGCCTGCATATACGTCATTCCACCTGCCAGTCCCGGCATCGTGCCGCATGTGCGCCACCGTCCTCAAGCGGCCTTGCGGCCGCATCACCAGGGTTTCCCCATGAAGATCGAGAAAGACCGCGTCGTCCGTTTCCACTACAGCGTCGCGGAGGCTGGCCAGGCGCCGGTGGAGACGTCGCGCGATCGCGATCCGCTGGCGATCCTGTTCGGCCACGGCAACATCATCCCGGGTCTGGAAAAGGCGATGGAAGGCCGCGAGGCCGGCGAGAGCTTCAAGGCCGAGGTCACCGCCGCCGAGGCCTATGGTGAGCGCCGCGAAGGCATGACCCAGCGCGTGCCCAAGAAGCACTTTGGCGACCAGAAGCTCAGTGTCGGCCAGCAGGTGGTGCTCAACACCAGCTTTGGCCCGCGCGCGGTGACGATCGAGAAGGTCGGCATGAGCGTGGTCGATGTCGACCTGAACCATCCGATGGCCGGCAAGGATCTGACGTTCGACATCGAGATCGTCGAAGTGCGCGAGGCCTCGACCGAGGAAATCGAGCACGGCCACGTCCACGGCGACGGCGGTCACCACCACTGATCCGCCAACGGTGCGCGACGCGGGGAGGCGTCGCGCCGCCGGGCCGGATCGGTCGATCGGGGGACATGCAATGAGCGCATCACGGCATGCCGTACTGGGGCCGGTGCCCGCTGCGCAGCGGCTGGAGATCCTCGATGCCCTGCGCGGCGTCGCGCTGCTGGGCGTGTTCGCGATGAACATCGAAGCGTTCTCGCGGCCGGCGCAGGAGATGGGCGCGGGTATCCCGCCCGAGGCCACTGGCCTGGATTGGGCGGTCGCCTGGGGCGTCCACGTCTTCATCGCCGGCAAGTTCTGGACGATGTTCTCGCTGCTGTTCGGCATGGGCTTTGCGCTGATGAGCGAGCGCATCGCCGCCTCGGGGCGTCCGGTCGCGCCGGTCTTCCTGCGCCGCCAGGCGGTGCTGCTGGCCTTCGGCCTGCTGCACATCGTGCTGATGTGGTGGGGCGACATCCTGCACAGCTATGCCATCGCCGGACTGTTGCTGCTGGCGATGCGCGAGATCGCGCCTCGCTGGCAGCTCGCTGTCGGACTGACACTCTATGCCGGGGTTGGGGCGTTCTATCTGGTGAACGCCGCGCTGCTGGCGCTGGTGCCCGATGCGATGCTGGCCGATTTTGCAGGCGCATTGGCGTCGGGGCGCGAAGCCGCCGAGCGCATCTACCCCAGCGGCAGCTTCGGCGAGATCACGCAACGTCGTGTGTCCGACTACCTGCAACTGGGCCTGCAAAGCCAGTTGTTCCAGGTGCCGATGATTGCCGGCGTGTTCCTGATCGGCAGTTGGTTGCTGCGCGGCGGCTGGCTGCGCGCATCCGCCGAGCACCGCGGTTTCTGGTGGCGGCTGCTGGCCTGGGCGCTGCCGCCTGCGGTGCTGTTCACGGCCCTGGGCGTGTGGTTGGGCACGTCGTTCGACAGCCCGCTCGCGCCACGTGCCGCGTTGTCGGTGGGCTTGATGCTGCTCGGATCGCTGCCGATGTCGCTGGCCTATGTCGCGTTGCTGGTGCTGGCCTGGACATCGGCGTCCGGACAGCGGGTGCTGCGCGCCTTCGCGCCGGCCGGCCGCATGGCCTTGACGCATTACCTTGCGCAATCGTTGGTGTGTTCGTTGCTGTTCTATGGCTACGGCGCTGGTCTGTGGGGCGAGCTCGGGCGCGCGGCGCAGACCGGCCTGGTGCTGGTGGTGTTCGCGGCGCAGCTGGCGATCAGTCCTGTCTGGCTGGCGCGGCATCGCCACGGGCCGGTGGAATGGCTGTGGCGCTGGGCGACCTACGGCCACCGACCCACGTGGCGGCGCGCGTACCAGGTGGCATGAGCCCGCGCGACGACGTGCTGATTGTCGGCGGCGGCGCGGTCGGCCTCGCCTGTGGGCTGGCGCTGGTCGAAGCCGGGCGCCGGGTGCGGGTGCTCGAGGCAGGCACCGCGGGCTGCGGCAGCTCGCACGGCAATTGCGGCACCATCACCCCCAGCCATGCCGCACCATTGGCGGCGCCGGGTGCGATCGCGCGTGCATTGCGCTGGCTGTTCGCCAACGACGCACCGCTGCGCATCGCGCCGCGTTTCGATCCGGCGCTGTGGGCCTGGCTCGCGAGGTTCGCGCTGCGCTGCAACCACCGCGACTGGCGGCACGCCACGCGCGCGCGGGCGGCGATCCTGCAGGCGTCGCGCACGGCATTCCCGGACTGGCTCGCCGACCACGGCATCGAATGCGAGTTCGCGGCGACTGGCATCGACTACGTCTACCGGGACCGTGCGCAATTCGATGCCTTCGAGGACGAGGCGCGCATGCTGCGCGAGCTGGGTCTGACGCTGGACCAGATCGACGGCCCACGCGCGCTGCGCGAGGAGCCGGCGCTGCGCGAGGGGGTCGCCGGCGTCGTGCGTTTTCCAGGCGACGCGCGCCTGCGGCCCGATGTCTACGTCGCGGGAATGGCTGCGGCGTTCCGCGCGGCAGGCGGCACGCTGGAAGAACAGTGCGAGGTGCTGTCGGCCGAGGAGACTGCGCAAGGCGTGCGTGTGACGACCTCGCGCGGCGACTTCGCCGGCCGCGATCTGCTGCTGGCCGCCGGTGCCTGGTCGCCCGGCGTCGCGCGCGGGCTGCGACTGCGGGTGCCGGTGCAACCGGGCAAGGGCTACTCGATGACCTACGCACGTCCGGTGTCTGCGCCCCAGCGTTCGATGGTGCTGCACGAGCGCAGCGTGTTCGTGACGGTCTGGGACGCCGGCCTGCGGCTGGGCGGCACGATGGAGTTCGCCGGCTACGACCGCAGCCTTAACTGGGTGCGGATCGATGCGATCGAACAGGCGGCCGGCGAGTATCTGCATCTGCCAGCGGCGCCCCGACGCCAGGACACGTGGACCGGCTTGCGCCCGGTCTGTGTCGACGACCTGCCGCTGATCGGTGCAGCGCCGGGGCATCGTCACATCTGGATGGCGACCGGGCATGGCATGCTCGGTATCAGCATGAGTGTCGCCACTGCCCACCTGATCCGCGATTTGATCTGCGGAACGCCGCCCGGATTCGATCCGGCCCCCTTCGCGCCGGCGAGGTTCGCATGAGTGCGACCGGCGATGCCCTCGCGTTCGACCTGATCGTCGTTGGCGGCGGCTCGGGCGGACTCGCTGCGGCCTTCCGCGCTGCCGAGTACGGCCGGCGTGTTGCCCTGCTCGAGCCGGGCGACCTCGGCGGCACCTGCGTCAACGTCGGCTGTGTGCCCAAGAAGGCGATGTGGCTGGCCGCCGACCTGGGCTTGCGCATCGGACACGCCGCGCGACTTGGATACGACTTGCCGCGCGACGGCCGTGCGGCGTTCGACTGGCCCTGCTTTCTGACCGATCGTCAGCGCTACATCCACGGCATCCATGCCAGTTATCGCCGACGGCTCGATCGTGATGGCGTGCTGTTGCTTCCCACGCGCGGCCGGCTGGCGGGGGAGGGCGCGGTGGAAACGGCCGACGGCGCCTTGCTGCGCGCGCCGCACATCGTGCTCGCGACCGGATCGCGTCCGATCGTGCCGCAGATTCCTGGCGCGTCGCTGGGCGTGGTCTCGGACGATTTCTTCCACTGGACGCAGGCGCCGCCGCGCGTGGCGATCGTGGGGGGCGGCTACGTCGCGGTCGAGTTGGCCGGTGTGCTGCAGGCCCTGGGCAGTCAGGTGGAGCTGGTCGTACGCGACGGCCGGTTATTGCGCCAGGCCGAGCCCGAACTGGTCGCGCAGTTGCAGGACAACTACACCCAGCAGGGGATCGTGCTGCATCTGGGCATGGCCTCGCAGGCGCTGCATCGGCAGGCCGACGGGCGGATCGCGATCCAGACCGATGGTGGTCTGCGGCTCGCGGACTACGACCAGGTGCTGTTCGCGACCGGACGGCGCCCCAACACCGACGACCTGGGCCTGGAGCGCGTCGGCATCGCGCCCGACCCGCAGGGTCATCTGCCGGTCGATGCGTTCCAGGACACGCCCGCGCCCGGCGTGCATGCGGTAGGCGATATCTGCGGTTGCGGTCCGGCGCTCACGCCGGTCGCGATCGCGGCCGCGCGCCGGTTGTGCGACCGCCTGTTCGGCGGTCGGCCCGATGCGCGCCTCGATGCGGAGAACGTGCCCAGCGCGATTTTCTCGCATCCGCCGCTGGCGATGGTCGGCCTGACCGAGGCCCAGGCGCGCGAGCGACATGGCGACGATGTGCACGTGTACACCAGCCGCTTCCGCCCGATGATCGAGGCGCTGGCCGATACCTCGCAGTGCAGCCTGTTCAAGCTGATCTGTGTGGGCGAGGCGCGGCGCGTGGTCGGCCTGCACCTGCTCGGCGACGCTGCTGACGAGATCCTGCAGGGCTTTGCCGTCGCACTGAAGATGGGGGCCACGCTGGATGACTTCCACGACACCGTCGCCATCCACCCCACCAGCGCCGAGGAAGTGGTGCTGATGCGCTGACCGGTGCGCAGCGCGGCCCGCTCAGGGCAGCAGGTGCAGCGCCTGCGCGCCACCGCGGACCGCGTCGACCACCAGGCGGCGATCGAAGCTGGCCAGACGCCCGCCCATCTGGACGGCGAGCGCCAGCAGATAGGTATCGGTGACCTGGCCGGAGGTCAGCAGCCGATCGTGCGCGACGTGCTGCGCGTCGAGCAGGCTCAGCGCGTCGGGCCAGAACCGATGCCCCGGATGCGCGCACAGGCCGGCCAGCACCTGCGCTGCCTCGGTGACCGACTCGGCCGGGTTGGAATAGCGCGGATTGGATAGGATTCGCAGCGCACCGTTCTGGGTGATCGGGCAGGAAGCCCAACCTTGCGCGCCTTCACGTGCGAACCAGTCGTGGGCGCGGTCATGGTGCGCGTGGAGGGGATCGAGCAACGCCAGCAGCACGTTGACGTCGAGCAGGTGGACCGGCGCGCCCGGCGGCCAGCCGGGCGCGCGTTCCGCCACCCGGTGACGGGCCCCGGTCACGGGGCCTCGTCGCGCAGTCGGTTGACCAGCTCGAGCGTCGCCCGCTCGGCGCCGGGTCGGACCGGCAGCAGCGCAATCCCATTGCGGTAACGCGGTGGCGGCGTGGTCGGCGTCAGGCCCTTGCGGACCAAGTCGGACACCACCTCACCGAGGCTGCGGCCTTGCGCCTGGGCCAACGCGCGGGCCGCGGCGAGGACATCGTCGTCGAGCGAAAGCGTCGTGCGCATGCGGGGACTCCAGAGGAACTGCATCAAGCATCGCGCATCACGCATCATTCTGCAAATCAGGGCGAGGCACCGTCGCGCGCCGATCTCGAATCGTCGGATGCCTGTAGGGCGCGGGTGACTACGGCCCCTTCTGCCCGCCGGTACGCGCCTGCGCATAGCGGGCCCAAGTCGCTTCGACCGTCTCGCCAGTCAACGCAGCCCAGGTCTCCGGTGTGTAGGCCCCCGCCCGAAGCGCGGCATCGAGCTTGCGCACCAGGCCGGGGTGCGCCGTATCGGCCCACTTGAGGAACGCGCCGCTGACCCGGTAGCCAGTGTCGTACCGGTGGTCGTCGGCGACGGCTTCGGGCAGGGCCCAGCCACTGGCGGCGTTGTCGAGCCCGTAGCGGTCGCGGGCGTAGTCGGCGATCCCTTCGGTCAGCCACACCGGCGCGCCGTCGCCATAGCCGGGATAGGCCTGGACGATGTGCATGGCCTCGTGGGTCACCAGGTCGACATCGCCAGGGCGCTCGACGAGCCAGGCCGGGTTGATCGTCATCGTCGCCTGACCCTTGTTGTCGACGAAGGCGACGCCGTCGTAGTCGGGGTCGATGACGATGTCGACGGCGTTAGCCGCAGCGGGGTTGAAGTCCGCGCGCTGACGCGCGTAGGTCGAGAAGAAGGTCTCGACGATGCGCTCGCGCATACCGGCATCGAGCGCATCGGTCGCGTCGCGGTAGACGAGCGTCACGCCGTCGCGCTCGATCGTGGTCTCCGTCGCCGCAGCGGTGGCGAGCGGCAGCAGGCACAGCAGCGGCAGCAGACGGGCAAGGCGGGTCATCGGCGGGTCTCCAGCGTGACGGGGGTGAAGGGGGCGAGCAGTTCGAGTTCCGCCAACTGCAGGCGGCCGGGTGCCGAGAAGCGCACGCGATAGGTGTCGAAGTCGCCCGGCGCGCCGATGCGGAACGGACGCGTCTGGCGCGCCCACGCGAAGGTCTGGCCCCGGCGGGTGTCGATCGTGCGCCACGGGCCGTCGCCGCGACGTCCTTCGAGCGTCCAGTCGGCGCCTTGGATCGTGCGTTCGCCCGAGGTCAGCGTGTAGAAGTGCGCGCGGCCGGGCTGCGGCAACGCGATCTCGACCGCGGTGTCGTCGCCACGCAGCCAAAGGCCGCTGGTGGCATCGTCGTCGATCAGACCCGCTGCCTCGTCGCCGGCCACCGTGGCGCGCGCGTCCGCGACTGCCAGGTCGGCCAGCGTCGTCGGTGCTTGGCCATCCGGCGTCAGCGAGGGCGGCGCGTCTTCCGGCCGGCTGCCCCAGGTCGAGGGCTCGGGCCCCATGCGGAATTCCAGCGTGGCGCCGGCCGCGATGACCTCATGCGGGATCCACGTGCGGCGCCAGGGCCGGCCGTTGACGGTCAGCGATTGCACGTAGACATGGTCCGGCGCGTTGTCGATCGCGCGGACCTCCAGCGTCCGGCCTTCGCCCAGTTGCACGCGGGCGCGGTCGAACAGCGGCGAACCGATCACATACTCGGGCGCGCCCATGCGCAGCGGGTACAGGCCGAGCGAGGCGAACAGATACCAGGCCGACATCTCGCCGTTGTCCTCGTCTCCCGGATAACCCTGGCCGATCTCGCTGCCCAGATACAGCCGCGAAAGCACTTCGCGCACGATGCGCTGGGTCTTCCACGGCTGCCCGGCATAGAGGTACATCCACGGAATGTGGTGCGCGGGCTGGTTGCTGTGCGCATACATGCCCAGGCGCACATCGCGCGCCTCGGTCATTTCGTGGATCACGCCGCCGTAGGAACCAACCAGCGTCGGGTCCGCCGTCTCGGGCGTGGCGAAGAACGCGTCGAGCTTCGCTGCCAGGGCCTTGCGGCCGCCGTAGAGCGCGGCCAGGCCGTTGCCGTCGTGCGGCGCTGTGAACGCGAACGTCCAGCCGTTGGACTCGGTGTAGTCGTGGCCCCAGACGCGCGGGTCGTACTGCGCCGATGGCACGCGCCAGGCACCGCCGGCATCGCGGCCCTGGAAGAACCCGGCCTGCCGGTCGAACAGGTGCGCATAGGCCGCCGCGCGATAGCGGAAGTACTCGGCTTCCTCATCGTAGCGGCGGGCCTGCGGCGTATCGGCGTGTTCGGCCAGCGCCTGCGCCATGCCGGCGATGCCGAAGTCGTTGAGCGCACCCTCCATCGTCCACGACATGCCCTCGGGCACGCGGGTATCGGCGTAGCCGCGGAAGGTCGCCTCGGCCATGCCCTTGCGGCCGACGTGACGGCTGGGCGGGACCACGGTCGCGTTCTTGAGCGCGGCCTCGTAGGCCAGCACCGGATCGAAAGCGGTCACGCCCTTGCGCCAGGCATCGGCGAAGGCGACATCGGTGCTGGTGCCGACCATCAGGTCGGCGTAGCCGGGCGAGGACCAGCGCGCCAGCCAGCCGCCGGCGCGGTACTGTTCGAGAAAGCCATCGACGAGCACGCCGGCGTTGTCGGCCGCGAACAGCGCGTAGGCCGGCCATGCGGTGCGGAAGGTGTCCCACAGCCCGTTGTTGATCACGATGCGGCCGTCGCGCACCGGGGCGAAGGTGCGCCGGGCGTTGCCCTCGGCATTGTCGTCGGCGCTGCTCATCTGGCTGGCGTAGCGCCAGTCGGGCTGCGTCGCGCTGCCGGCATTCTCTGCGCCGCTGTTGGGATACAGGAACAGCCGATACAGATTGGAGTAGAGCGTCGTGCGCTGGTCGTCGCTGGCGCCTTCGACCTCGAAACGGCCGAGCAATGCGTCCCATCGTGCACGGGCACGCTCCGATACGTTGGCGACGGTGTCGCCCTCGTCCATCTCCAGGTCCAGGTTGTGCCAGGCCTGTTCGACCGAAATCAGCGAGGTCGCGACGTGCATGCGCACGGTGCGCGCGCCGTTGACGTCGAACTTGACGTAGCCGGTCGGCCGGCCGGTATCGAGGGTGCCGCTGTCGCGCCAGGGCGTATCGAAGCGGGCGACCACGAACATGCGCGTCGCGCCGGTGGACAGGCCGCTGCGCACATCGGTATAGCCGGTCAGGGTCCCGGTCGCGGCATCGAGTTGCAGCCCGCCACGCGCATCGACGTTGTCGAAGAGCAGATTCGCATCGCCGTCGCCGGGAAAGGCGAACTCGAACACCGCCGCGTGGTCGGTCGGCGCCAGGGCCACCTCGATGCCGTTGTCGAAGCGCAGCTGATACAGGTGCGGCCGCGCGATCTCGGTCTTGCGGTCGAACGCCAGCGCACGCGCCTGGCGGTCCGCTTCGGGCACGCCGCGATCGCGCGAGGGCATGAACTGGAAGGTCTGGCGGTCGCCCATCCAGGGGCTGGTCTGATGGCTGAGCGCCAGCGCCTGCAGGCGCGGCCGGTTGGCCGCGTCGTTCTGCTCGTTCCAGCGATAGAGCCAGTTCAATACGCCCGCATCGGTCACAGGCGTCCAGAAATTGAAGCCGTGCGGGACCGCGGTTGCCGGGAAGTTGTTGCCGCGCGAGAACCGGCCGTTGGACTGGGTGCCGCGCGTGGTCAACACCCAGTCGCTGGGGTGCGCCCGCGTCTGCCGCGGTACCTGTGCCAGCGCGATATCGTCGATCCAGCCACGCGCGACACCGCCGCCCGGCGGTTGCACATCGAGCTCGATTGCGACCACGCGCCGGCCGCGCAATCCGGTCACATCGCCCAGGCGCACCGCCTTGCGCGCCCACTGCTGCGGATACAGCGACTTCGATGCGCCCTGTGCACCGGCGCCGACCCGAACACCGTGCTGGTCGCGCGCATCGCGAGTCGACAGCCGGCTGCCATCGTCGAACCGCAGATCCAGCGAGACCCAGGTCGATGCGTCCGTATCGCCGTCGACGATCTCCGGCAGCACTAGCCACGACAGCTCGGTGTTGGGCTCGACGGCGATATCCACGTCGAACAGCCGCTGACGACCAGGTGCGGCGGCCTCGTAGCGCAATGCCCGCAGACCGCTGTAGCCGGCGCCGGCCCGCGCGGCATAAGGGGCCTGGGGACCGTCGCCCACGCGCACCGCGAGTGCGCCGGCCGCCTCCGTCGTCGGCCCGGGGTCTCCGGTTTCGAACGAGCTGGTGAATCCGGGCGCGTCGTGCGCCTGCGCGGGGAGCGCGAACGCGGCGGCGAGGGCGCACGCCAGCAGTGTGCGCGTCGAGAGCTGTCGGGTCATGCCGGGGCGCTCCGACCGCGTGCGCGAGGGCGCGCCGTGCCGGCGTGTTGTTCGCCTGGCGCATGCGCGTAGGTCAGCGAACTGGCGCGCTCGACCAGATGCACCGGCGCGATCGTCGTGCGTCGCGGCGCATCGGGTGCGCGCCCGCGCTCGAGCACGATGTCCACCGCCTGACGTCCGAGCGCGCGTGGGCCGGTGGCCAGTGTCGTCAGCGTCGGCACCTGGGCACAGGCCTCGGGCGTATCGTCGAAGCCAGTGATCGCGAAGTCACGGCCTGGTGCGATATTGCGCGCACGCAGGCCCATCATCAGGCCGAAGGCCACACCGTCGTTGTAGGCCACCACGGCGGTCGGCGCCGGATCGCGCGCGAACAGCGCCGCGGTCGCCAGGCTCGCCGCGATCCGCGTCGGCGGGCACTCGACGATCCACTGCGGTTCGAGCGTGACGCCGGCCTCGGCCAGTGCGGCGCGGTAGCCGTCGGTGCGCTGGCGGAACGAACTCGATGTGCGGCTGCCGCCAAAGAACGCGATGCGCCGGTGGCCCTGTGCCAGCAGGTGCTCGGTTGCCAGCCGCGCACCGGTTGCGTTGTCGGCGCCCAGATAGTCCCAGTCGCCGTCGGCGACCTCGCGGTTGAACAACAGCAAAGGGGTGTGCAGGCCGACGACCGGTCGCAGGTCGTCGGCGCGCGTGCCGTCTGCAGGCGTCAGGATGACACCGGCAGGGCCATGCTCGATCAGCGACGCCAGCACCGCGCGCTGGCGCTCGACCGATTCTCCACTGCTGCCGAGCAACATCACGCAACCGGCACCCGCCAGCGCTTCGTCCACGCCGGCGGCGAATTCCGCGACGAAGGGGTTTGACAGGTCGTTGACGACCAGGGCGACACTGGTGGAGATCTTCCGGCGCAGATTCGCCGCGCTGCGGTTGTAGACGTAGCCCTGGCGGCGGATCTCCGCTTCGACCCGTTGCCGGGTCCGGGCCGCCACCACCGGACTGCCGCTGAGCACCAGGGAGACAGTCGCCGGCGACACGCCGCAGGCGCGCGCGATGTCGGCCAGGGTCACCCGTCGACGCGTTTCGGATCGGGTCATGGCTGGATCGTTTTAAGAGGTGTATCGATCCTGCAGAAAATCCAAACGCTTGGCAAACCGCATTGCAGCAAGTGTTCGAAACCGGCGTCTTCCGAGCGCGCGGTGTCTGCTGTCGCTTGGCGTTTGCGTGCCTCAAGCCGAGAACATGCGTGCCGCAGTGCAGCGTGACACTCTTATTTGAAACGATTAAATCGATCGGCAGGACGTTGCCGAGGGGGCGACTTCGTCCGGCCAAGCGTTCGCTGCCGGTGTTTTTCGGCGGCGAGGGCATGGCGACATGCGAACGATCCGGCACCGCGGTGCCACGACACGCCGGCGCGCACGCCGGCCGTGCCTCACGTCCTGATGGGAGAGATCAGATGCGCAGCCGTCCCTTGTCGATGTTGATCGCCGTGGCCCTGGTGCCGGGCACCGTGTCCGCACAAACGCCTGCACCGTCGCCTGCCGAACCACCGGAGGCCGCCCGGCCCACCGGCCAACCTACCGACATCGATGCGATCCGGGTCACCGGCTCGCTGATTCCACGTGCGCAGATCGAAGGGCCGTCGCCAGTCACCACGATCACCGCCGAGCAGATGGAGCAGCAGGGCTTCACCAACCTCTTCGACGCGTTGCGCGCGTTGCCGCAGTCCAGTGGGCCCGTCCAGGACGCGCAGAGCACTGGGACCTACACGCCCGGCGCCAAGACCGTGAGCCTGTTCGGCCTGTCGCCGAGCTACACGCTCACGCTGATCAACGGCCGGCCCGTCAACAGCTACCCGCTGGGCTACAACGGCAACACCAGCATCGTCGATATCGCCAACATCCCGATGGGCATGGTCGAGCGGGTCGATGTGCTGACCGGTGGACAATCGTCGGTCTACGGCTCGGCCGCGATCGCCGGCGTGGTCAACATCGTGCTCAAGGACCGCATCGAGGGCGCGCATGCGCGCTACCGCGTCGGCGACTACAGCGACGGCGGCGGCGAAAACCACCGACTGCAGTTCAGCGCCGGCCATGCGTTCGCGGGCTGGGATATCAGCTACGGCCTGCAGTACGAAACGCAGAAACCGATCTACGCCTTCGAGCGCGATGCCACCGACAGCGCTGCCGACAATCCGACCGGTCCGGTCGATCCGGCGCGCACGTTTCTGCGCCAGGACCTGACCGTCGGTGCGACGGGCTACATCGACCCCGGCGCGGCGACCTGCGCGCCGCTGTCGTATCTCTACGGCGGCAGCACCGAGTACGCGCTGCGCGACATCGACGGAGGCGGCCGCTACTGCGGCAGCCTGCGCAATGTCGGCACCGCTTCGCTGCTCAGCGAATCGGAGAGCGCCAGCGGCAGCCTGTTCCTGCGCCGGGCGCTCGGCGAGCACGCCGAGTTCTATACCGATGTGCTGCTCAGCTACAGCCGGCCGACCTACACCGGCGGCAGCCCGTCGTGGAACCAGAGTTTCTACAACCAGACCACCGGCCGCTACGAGCAGTGGCAGCGCATCTTCGCGCCCGAGGAAGTGGGGCTGCATGCCAAGGACCAGCGCGTCTACACCCGCAGCTACAACGTCGCGGCCGGCGTGCGCGGCACGCTGGGTGACAGCGGTTTCGACTACGACGTATATCTCAACCGCTCGGGCACCGGGGCCATCCGCAAGGCCACGGATTTCCTCGCACGCAACGGCGTCGACGACCACTACCTCGGGCCGAAGCTGGGAGTGGACGCCGCCGGGTATCCGATCCATGCCCCCGACGAGGCGGCGCTGTATCGGCCGATCACACCCGAGCAGTACGACGCCTGGAGCGCCATCAATCGCGCCAAGTCCACCGCCTGGAACCAGGGCGGTACGGCGCTGCTCACCCATGCCGAGCTGTTCACGCTGCCCGCCGGGCCCGTGGGCTTTGCGGCAATCGTGCAGGGCCAGCGCGAACGCTTCTCCAACCGTTCGCAATCGGCCGATGCGCGCGACCTGTTCCGTAACGCAGGCGGCGGCACGATCGCCCGTGGCGAGCGCGACCTCTACGCGGCCGGCGTCGAGTTCCAGGTGCCGGTGACCGGCAATTTCGACATCAACCTGTCGGGGCGCTACGACAAGTACGCGCTCGATGGTGGCGGCGGCAACGGCAAGCCAACCTGGAAAGCCGGCCTGGAGTTCCGTCCGTTCGACACCCTGCTGCTGCGCGGCAGCTACGCCACCGCATTCCGTTCGCCGGACATGTTCTACCTCTACGCGTCGGAGACCAGCGGGTTCACCACGACCACCGACGAGTACCGCTGCCGGCAGGCGGGCTACGGCGTCGACGACTACGACGCCTGCCCGCAGGCCGACCAGTCCACCCGGCATCTGGGGCAGGGCAACCGCGACCTGCGCGATATCACCGCGCGCACCTTCACCTACGGCGTGGTGTGGTCGACGCCAGGCAACGCGCTGACGATGTCGCTCGATTACAACGCGATCGAGATCGAGGACGAGGTCGAACTGCTGGGCATCGCCGACATCCTGGAGCTGGAGGCCAACTGCCGGCTGGGCGTGTCGGAGAACGGGCAGACCCGCTACGACATCGATTCGCCGACCTGTCGCGACGTGATCGGCCAGGTCCAGCGACGCCCGGACAGCGATCCGGTCGACCCCAACGGCGTCGCCGAGGTCCGCACCTATCCCATCAACCTGGCGCGACAGCGCCAGACCGGCGTGCAGGCCGCGGCCCGCTACCGCTGGAATGCGGGCAGCGTCGGTGATTTCGACTTCGATCTGGGCTACTACCGCACGCTCAGCCACGACCGCCAGCCGCAGGCCGACGACCCGGTCGAGGATCTGCTGTGTTGCGCCAACTCCAACGAGCTGCAGCACCGCACCACCGCCAGCGTCGCCTGGAACCGCGGCCCGCTGGCCGCGACGCTGTGGGGCGTGCGCAATGCGCGCAGTTGGAACGCAGCCGGCAGCGCCCGCGACATCGGGCCGTGGACGACATTCAACGGCAGCGTCTCCTACCGCTTCGGCGAGCGTTACGGGGTGCTGTTCTCGGTCAACAACATCGCCAACCGCAAGCCCCCGCTGGACCGCACCAATGGCAACTGGCCGTTCTACGACCGCGGGCTCTACAACGCGCTGGGACGCTCGTTGCAGATGGAATGGTCGATGGATCTCTAGCGCGATAACGGCGGCGCGGCGGCCCTACAATGGGCCATGGCCGATATCCTCGAGCTCCATCGCGGCACCGCGCCGCTGCTGGTCAGCCTGCCGCACGACGGCACCCGGCTGCCCGATGACCTCGCACAGCGACTCACCCCCCAAGCCCGGGCCGTGCCGGACACCGACTGGCACGTGTCCCGGTTGTACGCCTTCGCGCGCGCGCTCGGCGCCTCGATCCTGGTGCCGCGTTACTCGCGCTATGTGATCGACCTCAACCGCCCCGAGGACGACACCTCGCTGTATCCGGGGCAGAACACCACCGGGCTGTGTCCGCAGGTGCGCTTCGATGGCGGGCCGGTCTACCTGGACGGGGAAGCGCCGGACGCGGCGGAGATCGCCGCGCGGGTCGACCGCTACTGGCGGCCCTACCATGCCGCCTTGCGCGACGAGCTCGACCGCCTGCGCGCCCGCCATCGGCGCGTGGTGCTGTGGGAGGGCCACTCGATCCGCGGCACCCTGCCGTTCCTGTTCGAGGGGCGCCTGCCCGATCTCAACCTCGGCACCGCTGCCGGCACCAGCTGCAGCCTGGCGCTTGAAGCGCGGATCTCGGGCTTGCTCGAGGCCCAGTCGAACTACGAATGGGTCGCCAACGGCCGTTTCCGCGGCGGCTACATCACCCGGCACTACGCCGCGCCCGACGACGGCATCGAGGCGGTCCAGCTGGAGATCAGCCAGCGCTGCTACATGGACGAGGCCAGCTTCGCCTGGGACGCGGCCCGGGCCGCGGCGCTGCAGCCGCTTCTGCAGCGCCTGCTTCAGACCGCGATCGCCCACGCGCAGGGCAGTCGGACCGGCTGACACTTGGCGCAACCGTGACGCCCAAGGCCGCATGCTGGACGCCATGAAGCGCCCCGATGTCCTGCGCCCCCACCGGCCGATGCTGTGGCTGGTCGCGGCGGCGGTGTTCATGCAGATGCTGGACACCACGATCGTCAACACCGCGCTGCCGGCCATGGCCGCCAGTCTCGACCAGTCGCCGCTGCGGATGCAGGCGGTGGTGGTGGCCTATGCGCTGACGGTCGCGGTGCTGATCCCGGCCTCGGGCTGGCTGGCCGATCGCTTCGGCACCCGGCGCGTGTTCCTGGCTGCGATCATCGTCTTCACCCTGGGATCGCTGGCCTGTGCGCTGTCACAGACGCTGCAGGCGCTGGTCGCCTCGCGCGTGCTGCAGGGCGTGGGCGGCGCCATGTTGCTGCCGATCGGTCGGCTCGCGGTACTGCGCGCAGTGCCGCGGACCGAGTTCCTCGCCGCGATGACCTTCGTCACCGTGCCGGGCCTGATCGGACCGTTGATCGGACCATCGCTCGGTGGCTGGCTGGTCGAGGTCGCAAGCTGGCACTGGATCTTCCTGATCAACCTGCCGTTGGGCGTGGCCGGCGCATTGGCCACGCTCCGGCTGATGCCGGACCTGCGCGCGTCGGTGTCGCGCTTCGATCTGCTCGGCTACGGCCTGCTGGCCTTCGGCATGGCGGCGGTGTCGCTGTCGGTCGACGCGTTGTCGGGGCACGCGGCCCGTGGCGCGGCGCTGGTCGTGGTGCTGGTGGCCGGCTTCGGCGCGCTGGTCGCCTACTGGTTGCATGCCGCACGCGCCCCGGCGCCGCTGTTCCCACTGTCGCTGTTCCGGGTGCGGACCTTCAGCGTCGGCGTGCTCGGCAATCTGTTCGCGCGGCTGGGCAGCGGCGGCATGCCGTATCTGATCCCGCTGCTGCTGCAGGTCGGTCTGGGCGTGCCGCCGGCGCGCGCGGGCATGATGATGATCCCGGTCGTGGTCGCGGGCATGTTCTCCAAGCGCATCGTGGTGCCGCTGGTCCAGCGCTTCGGCTATCGCCAGGTGCTGGTGGTCAACACCCTGTTGACCGGGCTGGCGATGGCGAGCTTCGCGCTGGTGCAGCCGGGCCAGCCGCTATGGCTGCAGATCGTCCAGTTCGCGTGCTTCGGTGCGGTCAACTCGCTGCAGTTCACCGCGATGAACACCTTGACGCTGCGCGACCTCGACGGCGAGCACGCCAGCGCCGGCAACAGCCTGCTGTCGATGGTGATGATGCTGGCGATGAGCCTCGGGGTCGCGACCGCCGGCGGCCTGCTGGCCGCCTTCGGCGAGTCGGGTGACGGTGAGCCGGTCATCGCCGCATTCCGCTGGACGTTCGTTTGCGTCGGCGCACTGACCCTGGTGTCGGCGGGGATCTTCGCCCAACTCGGGCGCACGCGGCGCATCCCCGAGCAGGCCGTCGGCCAGGCCGATCAGGGCTGAGGCCGCCCCCGCGGGTCAGGTCGCGAGCCAGGTCGGCAGATGCATCGCCAACGGCACCGTGACCACCGCCAGCAAAGTCTGCAGCGTGATCAGCGCGGCCATCAGCGGCGCATCGCCGCCCATCTGGCGCGCCATGATGTAGGCATTGGACGCCGTCGGCAGCGCGGCATAGAAGCAACTGGCGGCCGCCACCTCCTCGCTGGCGCCGAGCAGTCGGCAGGCGAGCACCGCGACCAGCGGCAGCCCCAGCAGTTTGAGGGCCGAGGTTGCGACCAGCGCTGCCGGTCGGGAGGCCGACCATTCGAACACCAGACCGCCGCCGACGCAGACCAGGCCGAGCGCGAGCGCCGCGCCGCCGAGAATCTCCAGGCCATGGGTGAGCGCGACCGGCAGCGGCAGCCCGGAGAGATTGACCGCTGCGCCGGCGGCGGTCGCCATGATGATCGGATTGCCGGCCAAAGCGCGCGCGACCCGCCCTGGACTTGCCGGCCGTTCGCTCCAACGGGTCAGCGCCACCACCGCGATCACGTTGACCGCCGGCAGGCAGATCGCCAGCGCCAGCATCACCAGCGCAGCAGTCTCGCGCTCGAACACGACCGCGGCCACCGACAGGCCGAAGTAGGTGCTCGGCCGGGTCGCACCCTGCATCACCGAGGACCGGCTGGCATTGGGCAGGTCGCGAGCCAGTCGCAGCGCCAGCGCGGCGGCGGCGGCGAACAGCAGCGTCGGCAGCAGCGTGGCCGCGGCCAGGTCGCGCAACTGCACCGCCGAGACCACCAATTGCGCGGTATTGACGAACAACAGTGCTGGAAATGCGACGTAGAACGTGAACCATTCGATCGCCGGGAAGAAACCCTCGGGCGTGCGCGGCGAACGCCGCAGCCACACGCCGAGCAGCACCACGAGCACAACCGGGATGGTATGGGCGATCACCAGGAACACCCCAGCGTGGCGACCGGCCTAGGCATGCAGCAGTTCTGTCGAGTGGCCGTCAGACTTCCAGTGTCGCCAGGTCGCCCTTGGTCTCCAGCCACGCCTTGCGATCTCCGGCCCGCTTCTTCGCCAACAACATGTCGATCAGCGAGCGCGTCTCCAGGTCGTCGTCCACCGTCAGCTGCACCAGGCGCCGGGTATCGGGATGGATCGCCGATTCGCGCAGCTGCGAGGGATTCATCTCGCCCAGGCCCTTGAAGCGGGTGACGTTGACCTGGCCCTTGAGCTTCTCGCGCGCGATCTTCTCCAGCAGCAGGCGCTTCTCTTCCTCGTCGAGCGCGTAGAACACCTGCTTGCCCACGTCGACGCGGAACAGCGGCGGCATCGCGACGAACACATGGCCGGCCGCAACCAGCGCGGGGAAATGGCGCAGAAACAGCGCACTGAGCAGCGTGGCGATGTGCAGGCCGTCGGAGTCGGCGTCGGCCAGGATCACGACCTTGCCGTAGCGCAGCCCGGCGATGTCGTCCTTGCCCGGGTCGCAGCCGATCGCGACCGCGAGGTTGTGCACTTCCTCCGAGCCGAGCACGGTGGTGCTGGCCACTTCCCAGGTGTTGAGGATCTTGCCGCGCAGCGGCAGGATCGCCTGGAAATCCTTGTCGCGCGCCTGCTTGGCGCTGCCGCCGGCCGAGTCGCCTTCGACAAGGAACAGCTCGGTACGCGAGAGATCCTGGCTGATGCAGTCGGCCAGCTTGCCGGGCAGGGCAGGGCCCTGGGTGACCTTCTTGCGGACGATCTGCTTCTCGGTCTTCAGCCGCGCGCTCGCGCGCTCGATCGCCAGTTGCGCGATCCGCTCGCCCAGCTCGACGTGCTGGTTGAGCCATAGCGAGAACGCATCGTGCGCGGCGCCCTCGACGAAGCCGGCCGCCTGCCGAGACGACAGGCGTTCCTTGGTCTGTCCGCTGAACTGCGGGTCGGTCATCTTCAGCGACAGCACGAACGCGACGCGGTCCCAGACGTCCTCGGGCGCGAGCTTGACCCCGCGTGGCAGCAGGCTGCGGAAATCGCAGAACTCGCGCAGCGCATCGGTGAAGCCGGTGCGCAGGCCGTTGACGTGGGTGCCGTGCTGCGCGGTCGGGATCAGGTTGACGTAGCTCTCCTGGACCAGCTCGCCCTCGGGCAGCCACGCGACCGCCCAGTCGACAGTCTCGGTCTCGCGGCCCAGTCCGCCGACGAACAGGTCGGGCGGCAGCAGCTCGCGTCCCTCGAGCGCGCCGCGCAGGTAATCACGCAGGCCGTCCTCGTAGTACCACTCATCGCGCTCGCCGCTGGCCTCGTCGTGCAAGGTGACGCGCAGGCCGGGGCAGAGCACCGCCTTGGCGCGCAGCAGATGGCGCAGGGCCCGCACGCTGAACTTCGGCGAGTCGAAATACTTCGGGTCGGGCCAGAAACGCACCCGCGTGCCGGTGTTCTTGCGGCCGACGCTGCCGACCACTTCCAGCGGCGTGGCGCGATCGCCGTCGCGGAAGGTAATGCGGTGCTCGCTGCCCTCGCGCTTGATATGCACCTCGACCAGGGTCGAGAGCGCATTGACCACGCTGACGCCGACGCCGTGCAGGCCGCCGCTGAAGGTGTAGTTGCGGTTGTTGAACTTGCCGCCCGCGTGCAGCCGCGTGAGGATCAGTTCCACGCCCGGAATCTTCTCCTCGGGATGGATGTCCACCGGCATGCCGCGGCCATCGTCGGCGACCTCGCAGCTGCCATCGGCGTAGAGCCGCACTTCGATGCCGCGTGCATGCCCGGCCAGCGCCTCGTCGACCGCGTTGTCGATGACCTCCTGCGCCAGATGGTTCGGGCGCGCGGTGTCGGTGTACATGCCCGGGCGGCGCTTGACCGGGTCCAGGCCCGAGAGCACTTCGATGTCGGCGGCGTTGTAGCGGTTGTTCATGCGGTGATGCTGCGGGGAGGTCGGCGCATGGTAAAGGAATTGCCAGGGCACCGATTCGGACAGCCAACCAGGCACAAGCGCGCCACGACGCGATGTAATCGTTTTCGCATCCGTTAAGCCCGTGTGCAGCAGATGTAAGAGGCCAGTTGTTCAGTTTGAGGCTGGTCGCGCGTGGCTAGGTTGGACCCGTCGCCGCTTCCAACCGGCACGACGCGCCCCTAGGGCGCACCCATCATCGAGGTATCGCAACCGGGATCTGTCCCGCATTGGAGAACCACCCATGAAGACCCGCACCCTGCTGTTCGCTGTCGCCGCTGCCACCGCCTTCGCCGCCCCTGCCTTCGCGCAGGATGCCCAGGACGTCCAACAGCAGGTCCGCCAGGCAGAGGTCGCGGCGCAGCAGGCCGAACAGGACGCGCAGACCGCCGAGGCCGCCGCCCAGGCCGCCGAGAATGCCGCCGCCGAGACCTATGCATCCGATGCGATGAACGAGGCGCAGGATGTCGAGGACGAAGCCGGGGACGCAGCGAAGCTCGACACCGAGGCGTCCGAGCAAGCGACCGACCAGGCCGACGTGCCGGTCTGACCGGCCGGTCTCCCATTTCCAGCCCGCGAATGCCCCGGCCTGCCGGGGCATTCGCTTGTTGGGCATCGGCGCCAGCGCGGCGGCGCCGCAGCCTGTAGAATGGGGCTTTCCAGCGACCGCTGTTCTCATGACGCTCCCCACCAGCTCCATCACTCCGCTCGTATTCGTGACCGGCGGCGTGGTCTCTTCCCTCGGGAAGGGCATCGCCGCAGCGTCCCTGGCCGCCATCCTCGAAGCCCGCGGCCTGCGGGTGACGATGATGAAGCTCGATCCCTACATCAACGTCGATCCGGGCACGATGAGCCCGTTCCAGCACGGCGAGGTCTACGTGACCGACGACGGCGCCGAGACCGACCTGGACCTGGGCCACTACGAGCGCTTCATCAACGTCCGCCTCTCGGGCAAGAACTCGATCACCACCGGCAAGATCTACGAGAGCGTGATCCGCAAGGAGCGCCGCGGCGACTACCTGGGCGCGACGGTGCAGGTGATCCCGCACATCACCGATGCGATCAAGCGCGCGATCGACCAGGCCACCCAGGGCTTCGACGTGGCGCTGGTGGAGATCGGCGGCACCGTCGGCGACATCGAATCGCTGCCGTTCCTGGAGGCGATCCGCCAGATCCGTACCGACCGCGGCAGCGAGAAAGCGGTGTTCATGCACCTGACGCTGGTGCCGTTCATCGCCGCGGCCGGCGAGCTGAAGACCAAGCCCACCCAGCACTCGGTCAAGGAACTGCGCTCGATCGGCATCCAGCCCGACGTGCTGCTGTGCCGCAGCGAGCAGCCGCTGCCCGACGGCGAGCGGCGCAAGATCGCCTCGTTCACCAATGTCTCCGAGAAGGCGGTGATCTCGGCGGTCGACCTGGACAACATCCACAAGATCCCGATGTGGCTGCATGCCCAGGGTCTGGACCAGTTGATCGTCCAGCGCCTGGGCCTGGACGCCAAGGCGGCGCCGACCGCCGATCTGTCGGAGTGGCTGGACGTCGTCGACGCGGTCGAGCGCCCGCTCGACGAGGTCACGATCGCGGTCGTCGGCAAGTACGTCGACCACAAGGACGCCTACAAGTCGGTCGGCGAAGCGCTCAAGCACGGCGGCATCCGCCAGCGCACGCGAGTGAGCCTGAAGTGGATCGAGTCGCAGGACATCGAGCGCGACGGCGCGGCTGCGTGTCTGGCCGATGTCGACGGCGTGCTCGTGCCCGGCGGCTTCGGCGACCGCGGCTTCGAGGGCAAGGTGCTGGCGTCCGAGTACGCACGCACCACCGGCCTGCCGTACTTTGGCATCTGCTACGGCATGCAGGCGGCGGTGGTCGACGTGGCCCGCAATCTCGCCGGGCTCGAAGGCGCCAACAGCACCGAGAACGACCGCCAGTCGCCGCACCCGGTGATCGGCCTGATCACCGAGTGGCGCACCCAGTCCGGCGAGCTCGAGCGGCGCAGCGAGGCCAGCGACCTGGGCGGCACGATGCGCCTGGGCCTGCAGGAACAGCGGCTCAAGCCCGGCACCCGCGCCCGTGCGCTGTACGGCAAGGACATTGTCGGCGAGCGTCACCGCCATCGCTACGAGTTCAACAACCGTTACCGCACCCAGCTCGAGGACGCGGGCCTGGTGATCTCGGCCAAGTCGATGGACGACCTGCTGGTCGAGATGATCGAGCTGCCCGACCACCCGTGGTTCATCGCCTGCCAGGCGCACCCCGAATTCCTGTCCACGCCGCGCACCGGCCACCCGCTGTTCATCGGCTTCATCCGCGCCGCGCGCGAGAAGAAGGCCGGCGGCAAGCTGCTCAAGGAAGCGCAGGCGTGAGGCGATTGGCCTTGTTCGCAGTGGTGCTCCCCGCTGCACTGCTGGTCAGTTGCGCGGATGACGAAGCTTCAGATCCTCCCAAGTCGGATCAAGCGGCTGATGTCGCTGCTGCATCGGTCAACGAATCGGCGGCCCCCGTCAGACGCGGCGTGATCAAGGTCGAGGAAGAAGGCGCCGTGCGCTGGATCATCGACGAGGTTTCGCAAACGCCTGTCGAGGTCGCTGGAGCGGGTTTCGATCGGATGCAAGGCCTGGCGCCGGGTCGCGGTGGATTCAGCTTTGAGGTGCCGGGTTGCCCGCGCCTTGAGTTCGAGAATCCGGGAACCGCGTGCTATGTGTTGATGGATCCCCCGCTATTGAACGACGAGCATTGCCCCCTTCATGAGATCGCCACGATCTCGACGGGCGATTGCTGGCAGTTGGAGGAAAACTGATGAAACTGTGTGGCTTCGACGTCGGTCTCGACCGGCCGTTCTTCCTGATTGCCGGGCCCTGCGTGATCGAGAGCGAGCAGTTGCAGCTCGATGTCGCCGGCCAGCTCAAGGAGATCACCGGTGCACTGGGCATCCCCTTCATCTTCAAGTCCAGCTTCGACAAGGCCAACCGCACCTCCGGCACCAGCTTCCGCGGCCCGGGGATGGAAGAGGGGCTGCGGGTGCTGGCCGAGGTCAAGCGGCAGATCGGTGTGCCGGTGCTCACCGATGTCCACGAGTACACGCCGATGGACGAGGTCGCCAGCGTTGTCGACGTGCTGCAGACGCCGGCCTTTCTGGTACGCCAGACCGACTTCATCAAGAAGGTCTGCAGCGCTGGCAAGCCGGTCAACATCAAGAAGGGCCAGTTCCTCTCGCCGTGGGACATGAAGTCGGTCGTCGAGAAGGCGAAGTCCACCGGCAACGACGCGATCATGGTCTGTGAGCGCGGTGCGAGCTTCGGCTACAACAACCTGGTCTCGGACATGCGCTCGCTTGCTGTGATGCGCGACACCGGCTGCCCGGTCGTGTTCGACGCGACCCATTCGGTGCAGTTGCCCGGCGGGCAGGGCACATCCAGCGGCGGTCAGCGCGAGTTCGTGCCGGTGCTCGCGCGGGCGGCAGTCGCGGTCGGCGTCGCGGGCGTGTTCATGGAGACCCACCCGCGTCCGGCCGAAGCGCTCAGCGACGGCCCCAATGCCTGGCCGCTGGACCGGATGCGCGCGCTGCTGGAGACCATGCTCGAGCTCGACGCGATCACCAAGCGCCACGGCCTGCTCGAAACCGAACTCTGAGCCGCCCGGCACGGACCGAAGGCGCGGACAGGCGGATCTAAGGGGCCCGCCGCGTCCCGCGCCATCGGCGGACCTCTGCGGCCACAATGCGTTTCCCCTGAATTCTCCGTCCAACACGACACAGCGAGCCCATGACCACAATCGCCAAGATCCACGCCCGTGAAATCCTCGATTCGCGTGGCAACCCGACCCTGGAAGCGGAAGTCACCCTGGCCGATGGCAGCTTCGGCCGCGCGATGGTGCCCTCGGGCGCATCGACCGGTGCCCGCGAGGCCGTGGAGCTGCGCGACGGCGACCGCACCCGCTACCTGGGCAAGGGCGTGACCAAGGCGGTGGCCAACGTCAACGGCGCGATCGCGGAGGCGCTGGCCGGCTTCGACGCGGCCGACCAGGCCGGGCTGGACAAGCGGCTGATCGACCTCGACGGCACCGAGAACAAGGGCCGGCTGGGCGCGAACGCGCTGTTGGGCGTGTCGCTGGCGAACGCCCACGCGCTGGCCGCTTCGAAGAAGGTGCCACTGTGGAAGCACCTGGCCGGCGACCGCGCACCGGTGCTGCCGGTGCCGATGATGAACATCATCAATGGCGGCGCGCATGCCGACAACAATGTCGACTTCCAGGAATTCATGGTCCTGCCGGTCGGCTTTTCGAGCTTCTCCGAGTCGCTGCGCGCCGGCACCGAGATCTTCCACGCGCTCAAGTCGGTGCTCAAGGGCCACGGTCTGAGCACGGCGGTGGGCGACGAGGGCGGCTTCGCTCCGGACTTCCGCAGCAACGTCGAGGCGCTCGACACCATCCTCGAGGCGATCGGCAAGGCCGGCTACGCCGCGGGCGAGGACGTGCTGCTGGGCCTGGACGTGGCCTCGAGCGAGTTCCACGACAACGGCAAGTACCACCTGGTGGGCGAGGGCAAGCGCCTGAGCGGTGAGCAGTTCGTCGACTTCCTCGCCGACTGGGCCGCGCAGTACCCGATCGTCACGATCGAGGACGGCATGGCCGAGGACGATTGGGCGGGCTGGAAGCTGCTGACCGAGCGCATCGGCCAGAAGGTGCAACTGGTCGGCGACGATCTGTTCGTGACCAACCCGCGCATCTTCAAGGAAGGCATCGACTCGCAGACCGCGAACGCCATCCTGATCAAGGTCAACCAGATCGGCACGCTGAGCGAAACCCTCGAGGCGATCGCGATGGCCGACGCGGCGGGCTATGCGGCGATCGTGTCGCATCGCTCCGGCGAGACCGAGGACACGACGATCGCCGATATCGCGGTCGCGACCACCGCCACGCAGATCAAGACCGGCTCGCTGTGCCGCAGCGACCGTGTCGCCAAGTACAACCAGTTGCTGCGGATCGAGGAGGCGCTGGGCGGACAGGCCCGTTACGCCGGCCGCGACGCGTTCGTCTCGCTCAAGCGCTGATCCCGGGCCACCGCCATGCGCGCCATCCTCGTCGTCCTGCTGATGCTGAGCGTCCTGCTGGGCTGGTTGCAGTACAGGCTGTGGTACGGCGTTGGCGGGACGACGCAGGTCGAGGAGTTGCGTGCGCGGGTTGAGGCGCAGGCCCGGCAGAACGAGGGCCTGCAGCAGCGCAATGACGCGCTGGCCGCCGAGGTCGCCGACCTGAAATCCGGCGAAGCCGCGATCGAGGAACGCGCGCGCGGCGAGTTGGGCATGATCAAGCCCGGTGAGACCTTCTACCGGGTGGTCGACGATGCGCGGGTGGCGCCGTTGCCGGCTGAGCACACGGCCGCCCCGGACGCGCAGGAAGGAGAGGCCCGGTGATCGCCGAGCCCGCACGCGGTGGGCTGTGGGCCATCGTGCCTGCCGCTGGCCGTGGCACGCGCTTCGGCGGCGACGTGCCCAAGCAGTACCTGGAGGTCGGGGGACGCAGCGTGCTGGCGCATACGCTGGCGTGCCTGGCCGGCCACCCGGGCGTGGCCGGCATCGTGCTGGTGCTGGCCGCCAGCGATGCCGTGGATCTCGACGGGCTGCGGGCCGGGCTGGGCGACACACCGCTGCTGCGTGCCGACGGCGGCGACAGCCGCGCCGACTCGGTGCTCGCCGGACTGCACGCGCTGCCCGACACCGTGCGCGCGGACGACTTCGTGCTCGTCCATGACGCGGCGCGGCCGAACCTCGCCGCCGCCGACCTCGACGCCTTGCTCGAGCGCGGGCGCACCGATCCGGTCGGCGCCATTCTTGCCGCGCCGGTGCGCGACACCCTCAAGCGGGCCGGCGACGATGGCGGCATCGACGGCACCGAGCCGCGCGAGCGGCTGTGGCGCGCGTTGACCCCCCAGCTGTTCCGCCGCCTGCAACTGGGGCGTGCGCTTGAAGCCGCGCATGCGGCCGGTGTCACCGTGACCGACGAGGCGATGGCGATGGAGCGCCAGGGGGCCCGCCCGCTGCTGGTCGAGGGCCGCGACGACAACTTCAAGATCACCACCCCGGCCGACCTGGCCCGCTTCGCTTTCGAGCTCTCGCAGCGCAGCTGAGGCCGCGCCCGCGCGGCGCTGCACGCGCTCGGCGCTTGTCTTGTCGGCGAACCATGGCAAGCTGCGGCCCCCTTCTGCGCAGGTGCCCGCCATGTCCGACACGCCCCGTTTCCGCATCGGCCAGGGCTTCGACGTCCACGCGTTCGGCGACGGCGACCACGTGATGATCGGTGGCGTGCGCGTGCCGCACGTGCGTGGGGTGCTCGCCCACAGCGACGGCGACGTCGCGCTGCACGCCCTGTGCGATGCGATGCTCGGCGCGCTGGCGCTGGGCGACATCGGCGTGCATTTCCCGCCCAGCGACGACCGCTGGAAAGGCGCCGACAGCCGCGCGCTGCTGCGGCATTGCAACGCGCTGCTGGGCGAACGCGGCTGGCGGGTCGGCAATGCCGACGTCACCGTGATCTGCGAGCGGCCGAAGGTCGGCCCGCACGCGCAGGCGATGCGCGAGGCGATCGCCGCGGACCTTGGAATCGCGCTGGACTGCGTCAGCGTCAAGGCCACGACCAGCGAAACGCTCGGCTTCACCGGACGCGGCGAAGGCATCGCCGCGCAGGCCGCCTGCCTGCTCGTCGCTGCGTGAGCGCGCCCGCGCTGCCGCGCGCCCATGGCGAGACGGCGTTGTCGGCGACGATCCGCCAGGACGCCGAGGATTTCCGGGTCGACGAGCTTGACGCCTTCGCGCCTTCCGGCAGCGGCGAACATTTACTGCTGACGATCGAAAAGCGCGGCATGAACACCGCCTTCGTCGCCCGGCTACTCGCGCAGTGGGCCGGCGTCGACGAGCGTGCGGTCGGCTTCGCCGGGCTCAAGGACCGCCACGCGTTGACCACCCAGCGCTTCACCGTGCAGTTGCCCGGCCGCGAGGATCCGGACATCGCGGCACTGGAGGCGATGGGCGAGGGGGCCGGCCAGGGGCTGCGGGTGCTCGCGACATCGCGGCATGCGCGCAAGCTGCCGCGCGGTGCGCTGGCCGGCAATCGCTTCGCACTGACCCTGCGCGATGTGGCCGGCGACCGCGCGGCGATCGAGACCCGGCTGCGTACGATCGCTGCCGACGGCGTGCCCAACTATTTCGGCGAGCAGCGCTTCGGCCATGGTGGCGGCAATGTCGACAAGGCGCTGGCCTTCTTCGCCGCGCCGCGTCGCCGACTGGGCCGGGAGCAGCGTGCGCTGTTGCTGTCCTCGGCGCGCTCGGCGCTGTTCAACCAAGTGCTGGCAGCGCGCGTAACCGCCGGTACCTGGGCGACCGGCTGCGAGGGCGAAGTGTGGATGCTCGACGGCAGCCGCAGCGTGTTCGGCCCCGAGCCGTGGAGCGAGACGCTGGCTGCGCGGGTCGCTGCGCACGATATCCATCCGACCGGGCCGCTGTGGGGCCGGGGCGAGCCACGGGCGGTCGGGGCCGCCCGCGAGATCGAGCTCGCGGCGCTGGCCGACGCGCGCGCGCTGGCGCTGCGCGAGGGGCTCGAGCGTGCCGGCCTATCCCAGGAGCGCCGCGCGACCCGCCTGCTGCCCGGTGCGCTGTCCTGGACCTGGCAGGGGGAGGCCGTGCTGCAGGTGGCATTCGCGCTGCCGCCGGGTTGCTACGCCACCGTGGTGCTCGCCGAACTGGGCTTGATCGCCAACGCCGCCGTGCCGCGGCCCCTGTCGCCGAGTGCGATCGACTAGGACGCCTGTAGGGGCTTGCTCAGGCCCTGGTTAGTAGTAATACTACTCACCATGGACCTGTCGCCGACCCAGCACGCGATCCTCGACATGATCGCCGACCGCATCGAGCACGAGGGCATGCCGCCTTCGCAGACCGAGATCGCCCGCGCCTTCGGATTCAGCGGCGTCCGCGCCGCGCAGTACCACCTCGATGCACTCGAGGCCGCCGGCGCCATCGAACGACTGCCCGGCCGTGCACGCGGCATCCGTCTGCGGGTCGCGCCGCAGCCTGCGGCGCTGGCGGAAGTCGTGTCCGGCGACGCGCTGCGATTGCCGGTGCTCGGACAGGTCGCGGCCGGCACGCCGATCGGCGCCCACGCCCCCGACGACATGCCCACCCCGGACGACTACATCGTCCTGGACCGCGTGCTGTTCTCGCCGTCGCCCGACTACCTGCTCAAGGTCAAGGGCGATTCGATGCGCGATGAAGGCATCTTCGAGGGCGACCTGATCGGCGTACACCGCACGCGCGACGCGCAATCGGGCCAGATCGTCGTCGCCCGGCTCGATGACGCGATCACCGTCAAGCTGCTGAAGATCGGCAAGGACCGGATCCGCCTGCTGCCGCGCAATCCCGACTACGCCCCGATCGAGGTACTGCCCGACCAGGATTTCGCGATCGAGGGCCTGTACTGCGGCCTCGTCAGGCCGAACCGGTGACGGTCGCCCGATGAGCCGGACGCCGTCCGGTGGCCGACGGGGCGTTCCCCGAGGCGCAAGCGCGGACTCCCCCGCTGATCTGCGCGCCGATGGCGGCGCAGGATCGAGATCACCGCATCGCGTCGCAGCCTGTGCGATCCAGGCCTGCGACGATGCCTCCAACTTCCCGGAACACGAATGACAAGGACCACCACGATGGACGAGAACAAGAAGCGCGCGCTCGCGGCCGCCCTGGGCCAGATCGAGAAGCAGTTCGGCAAGGGCTCGGTGATGCGCATGGGCGACGGCACCGCCGAGGCGGCCGAGGTCATCGGTACCGGCTCGCTGCAGCTCGACCTCGCGCTCGGCATCGGCGGCCTGCCTAAGGGCCGGGTGGTCGAGATCTACGGGCCCGAGTCGTCGGGCAAGACCACGTTGACGCTGCAGACGATCGCCCAGTGCCAGAAGGCCGGCGGCACCGCGGCGTTCATCGACGCCGAGCACGCACTCGACCCCAGCTACGCCACCAAGCTCGGCGTCAATCTCGACGACCTGCTGGTGTCGCAGCCCGATACCGGCGAGCAGGCGCTGGAGATCGCCGACATGCTGGTGCGCTCCAACGCCGTCGACATGGTGGTCGTCGACTCGGTCGCCGCACTCACGCCCAAGGCCGAGATCGAAGGCGAGATGGGCGATCAGCTGCCCGGCCTGCAGGCGCGCCTGATGAGCCAGGCGCTGCGCAAGCTCACCGGCAACATTAAGCGCAGCAACTGCATGGTGATCTTCATCAACCAGTTGCGCATGAAGATCGGCATCATGATGCCGGGCCAGAGCCCGGAAACCACCACCGGCGGGAACGCGCTGAAGTTCTACGCCTCAGTCCGCCTGGACATCCGCCGCATCGGCGCGATCAAGAAGGGCGACGAGATCATCGGCAACCAGACGCGCATCAAGGTCGTCAAGAACAAGATGGCGCCGCCGTTCAAGCAGATCGTCACCGAGATCCTCTACGGCGAGGGCATCAGCCGCGAGGGCGAACTGATCGACATGGGCGTGGAAGCCAAGCTGGTCGACAAGGCCGGTGCCTGGTACAGCTGCGGCGACGAGCGCATCGGCCAGGGCAAGGAGAACGCGCGCCAGTACCTCAAGGACAACCCGGAAGTCGCCGCCCGGCTCGAGGCCGCGCTGCGCGAGCGGCTGATGCCGGCGGTTGTGGCGGCAGGCGATGGCGAAGACGCCGCCGACGACTGAGGCCGGGGCTGCCGAGGCCCGGTTGGCGTCCGGCATCGGGGACCGTGACGGTCTCGTGCCGGACATTGGGTGCGGCAGTACGTTGGCGGCCGACGAGGGCGATGCGGTCGAGGCCGCACCCCCGCGTCGGCGCGGCCGCCAGATGACGCCTGCGCAACGGGCGCTGTCGTTGCTGGTGCGGCGCGAGCATTCGCAGCTGGAGCTGCGACGCAAGCTGGTGGCCAAGGGCGTCGAGACCGAGGACGCGGACGCCGCGGTCGAGCGGATGACCCGCGAGGGCTGGCAGGACGATGCCCGGTTCGCGGTCAGTCTGGCCCGTTCGCGCGCGGGCAACGGCTACGGACCGCTGCGCATCGAGGCCGAACTGGCGATGCACCAGCTCGATTCGGCGCAGGTCGCGGCCGCATTCGACGCGCTGGACGAGGATGGCGAGGGCGACTGGGAGGCACGGGCCTGCGACCTGCTGGCCCGACGCTACGACGGGGCCGCGCTGGAGGCCGATCCCGCGCTCCGGCGCAAGGCCGTGGATTTCCTGCTCCGGCGCGGGTTCGGCGGTGAGCTCGCCTATGCGGCGGTCCGGCGCCTGCGCGAGCGCTGAATCGCCGGCCGTGCCAATGGAGCCCGGGCGGACGGCTGGGCCAACGCGGGCGATCGGCCTGCTAATCTTGCCGTTCTTGGGCGCGAGTTCCGGACCGGCCCCGCCAACGGCGGTGATTCCCGGCCTGGGGCATGCCCGTCCCGTCACGCCAGGCACATGACCACGCACAGTTCCACGACCGCGCAGATCCGCAGCGACTTCATCGAGTTCTTCCGCAGCAAGGGCCACACCATCGTGCCGTCGGCGCCCCTGGTGCCGGGCAACGATCCCACGCTGCTGTTCACCAACTCCGGCATGGTGCAGTTCAAGGACGTGTTCCTGGGTGCGGAGAAGCGCAGCTATGTGCGTGCGGCCGACGTGCAGCGCTGCCTGCGTGCGGGCGGCAAGCACAACGATCTCGATGCGGTGGGCTATACCGCGCGTCACCACACGTTCTTCGAGATGCTCGGCAACTGGTCGTTCGGCGACTACTTCAAGAAGGATGCGATCGCCTGGGCCTGGGAGCTGCTGACCCAGGTCTGGAAGCTCCCGGCCGAACGCCTGCTGGTCACTGTCTATCACACCGACGACGAGGCCTACGCGCTGTGGCGCGACATGGTCGGAGTGCCGGAGGACCGCATCGTCCGCATCGGCGACAACAAGGGCGCGCCGTTCGCGTCGGACAATTTCTGGCAGATGGCCGACACCGGCCCCTGCGGTCCGTGCACCGAGATCTTCTACGATCATGGCGACCATATCGCCGGTGGCCCGCCGGGCTCGCCGGACGAGGACGGCGATCGCTTCATCGAGATCTGGAACTTGGTGTTCATGCAGTTCGATCGCCAGGCCGACGGCACGCTGGCGCCGCTGCCTGCGCCGTGTGTCGACACCGGCATGGGCCTGGAGCGCCTGGCGGCGATCCTGCAGGGCGTGCACAGCAACTACGAGATCGATCTGTTTCAGGCGCTGATCCGCAAGGCCGCCGAACTCACCGGCACCGCGGACCTGGAGAACAAGTCGCTGCGCGTGATCGCCGACCACATCCGCGCCTGCAGCTTCCTGATCGTCGACGGTGTGCTGCCGTCCAACGAGGGCCGCGGCTACGTGCTGCGCCGGATCATCCGCCGGGCGTTGCGCCACGGCTGGATGCTGGGCGTGCGTCAGCCGTTCTTCCACGCGATGGTGGACACGCTCGATGCGGCCATGGGCGAGGCGTATCCGGAGTTGCGCGACAAGCGCACGCTGGTCGAACGCGCACTGCGCGCCGAAGAGGAGCGCTTTGCCGAAACGCTCGATGCCGGCATGCGCATCTTCGACGAGGTCGCCGCCCGCAGCCAAGGCGCGATTCCCGGCGAGGACGCGTTCCGGCTCTACGACACCTATGGCTTCCCGCTCGACCTGACCGCCGACATCGCGCGCGAGCGCGGGCTGGAGGTCGACATGGCCGGCTTCGACGCCGCGATGCAGCGCCAGCGCGAGACCGCGCGCGCGGCCGGACGCTTCGCATCGGGCACGGCGCTGCCGGCCGAACTGGTTGCGCAGCTCTCGCCGACCGCGTTCGTCGGCTACGACGCGACGCAGGCGGACGGCCTGGAAGTCGTCGCGCTGCTCAAGGACGGCCGCCCGGTCGATGCGATCGAGGCCGGTGACGAGGCGGTGGTGATCCTGGACCGCACGCCGTTCTATGGCGAGTCGGGCGGGCAGGTCGGCGACACCGGCGTGCTCGAGGCCGAAGGGGCGCGCTTCGAGGTCGGCGACACGCAGAAGCTCGCCGGTCAATTCCATGGCCACCTGGGCCGGCTTGCCGGCGGCGCGCTGCGGCGCGGCGACCGTGTGCATGGCGTGGTGGATGCCGAGCGTCGCGGCACGATCGTGCTCAACCACAGTGCGACGCACCTGCTGCATGGCGCATTGCGCGACCTGCTTGGTACCCACGTTGCGCAGAAGGGCTCGTTGGTCGCGCCCGAGCGGCTGCGCTTCGACTTCTCGCACTTCCAGCCGGTGGCCGCCGACGAACTCGCCGAGATCGAGCGCCGGGTCAACGTCGAGGTCCGGGCGAATCATCCGGTCTCGATCGAACAGATGGACATGCAGGCCGCACTCGACGCCGGCGCGATGGCGCTGTTCGGCGAGAAGTACGGCGAGCGCGTCCGCGTGGTCACGATGGGCGAGTCGGTCGAGCTGTGCGGCGGGACCCACGTCGACCGGACGGGCCGCATCGGACTGTTCAAGCTGGTGTCCGAGGGTGGTGTGTCGGCTGGCGTGCGCCGGATCGAGGCGCTGACCGGCCAGGCGGCACTCGACCATGTGCGCGCCGAGGAGGACCGCCTGCGGCAGGCCGCGGGGCTGCTGGGCGGCACCGGTGCAGAGGTCGGCGAGCGGCTGCGGGCGCTGCTCGACCGGCAGAAGCAACTCGAGCGCGAGCTCGATGCGCTCAAGGCCAAGGCGGCCAGCGGTGCAACGGCCGACCTCGGTGCAGGTGCGGTTGATGTTGGTGGTATCAAAGTGGTGGCCGCACGCGTCGAGGGACTCGATGCGAAGGCGCTGCGCGATGCGGTCGATCGGCTCAAGCAGCAGTTGGGCGATGCGGTCATCGTGCTCGCCGGCGCCAGCGATGGGCGGGCGGCGCTGGTCGCGGGTGTGGCGGGCAGTGCGAGCGGTCGCGTCAAGGCCGGCGAACTGCTGTCGGAGATCGCAGGACGGATCGGTGGCAAGGGCGGTGGACGCCCGGATTTGGCGCAGGGCGGCGGCGAGGATGGCCCCGCATTGCGGTCGGCACTGGCCGATGTCGAGGCCTGGGTTGGGGCGCGGATCGGATAAGCGCACGCTAAACACGTTTCGGACCCGGTTGACCAGCCGCGTTCGAGACGACATCCTTCACGGTTCAATTGGTCTGTAATCGGTTCCCAAGGTCGAGAACGGTCCGAATTGCAGGCCACGCCGGTGGGGCGTTCCACGCCGGCCTCAGGAGATTTCTATGTTGATTCTGACCCGTCGCGTCGGTGAGACGTTGATGATTGGGGACTCGGTCTCGGTGACGGTACTGGGCGTGAAGGGCAATCAGGTGCGCATCGGCATCACTGCCCCCAAGGATGTCGCCGTCCACCGCGAGGAGATCTATCAGCGGATCCATCGTGGCGAAGGTGTCGACGCACAGGCCGATGTGGGCGAGGATTTGCCGCAAGCGCGGTGAGTCGGTATCCTTCGCACCGCGTCGAGCAATTGATCGCATGACGTGATGCTTCGGAGAGTTGCCCGAGAGGCCGAAGGGGCTCCCCTGCTAAGGGAGTATGGGGTCAAAAGCTCCATCGAGGGTTCGAATCCCTCACTCTCCGCCATTGCCTGGATTTCCGACGTCGGCAACACCGACGAAAGAAAAAAATCTTCGCAAAGGCATTGACGGAATTTCGCTTTACCTGCAAAATTCCGCTCCTGTTCAAGGCGCCCGTAGCTCAGTTGGATAGAGCACCAGGCTACGAACTTGGGGGTCGGAGGTTCGAATCCTTCCGGGCGCGCCAGAACAAACAGAGAAGCCGACGAGAGATCGTCGGCTTTTTTGTTGCCTGTTGTTTCGCTCGTCGCAAAGTAATTCGAGCCCGGCGCGCGACGGACGGCATGGTCGACAGGCCTGCGCGATGACACGCAACGGGCAGGACGTCCCGCGCGCGACGTCGCTGCAATTGCGGGTCTGTGCATCGCATCGTGCCGCACGCGAACGCTGGCGCTCATCGTGGTGCCCGGCGATGCGCGCGGCCACGTCTGCACAGTCGCGCGATGTCGCGCGCGTGCGTCTCTGCGCTTGCCGGCGCACCGACGTGCCGGTGCGCCGGCTGCAGCGTCTAGCCGCGGTCGAGATCGAAGGCGATCGGGACGACGCCGATCGCCTCGATCGGGCGACCGTCGCGCATGGCCGGCTGGAACGTCCAGTGCCGTTGCACCTGACGCAGCGCGGCCTGGTCGAGGTCGCGGTACCCGCTGCTGCGGTGCACGCGCACCGACAACGGCCGCCCATCGATGCCGACGTGCACCTCGAGCTGCACAACGCCGGTATGGCCGGCGCGCAGCGAGGCCCGCGGATAGCTCGGCGGTGGTGCGGCGGCGTATTGCAACTGTACGCCGCTCACCGGGGCCGTCAGTGCAGGGGGCGCCAGCGCGACCTCGTCGCCGGGCGCGGGCGCCGTGACTGGGCCGGGCGTGGGCACGGCGACGGCCGCGCTGTCGATCGTGGGCGCGACCGCGACCGGTGCGGGTGGGGTGACGGCAGGTGGCAGCGGTCGCGGTGCAACGATCTCGCGGATTTCGGGCGGGCGCGGCGGCGTCGGCGGTGGCGGCGTCAGCCAACGGAACTCGAGCTGCGGCGGGGCGTCGAGCAAGGAGAGCCGGTCGCCACCGCCGGCGGGCACCAGCAGGATCGACAGCACCACGGCATTGAAGGCGAGGGTGCCGGCGATGCCGACAATCCGGACCGGGTCCGGACGGCGGTCCGGACTCGCGAAGCCCCGCATATGGGGAGCGGTCTGCTGCAGCACCATGCGCCACCTCCTGTCATGCCGGCCGGGCGGCCAGCGGAAGCGTGGCGACCCGGGCTCCGGCAGTGCCGAGCACGGTCGCCGTGTCTGTCTGCAGACTGGGCACCGCGCTTGCGCCCAGGCAAGCGGCCGGCGACGGGTGGTCGTTGCCGGCGGACAGGCGGTCCGATCGCGCGGCGCGCGACCGGACCTGCCGATGGGTTAGTCGCCGGGCATTCCTTCAGGCTCGCGGTCGAGACCGCCCTCGTCCGGATTGCGCTTGCGCTTGGGCGCAGGGTCGTGTGCGTCCTCGCGGTCGCGCGGATGGTTCTCCGAGTAGCCGGGCGTCTGGCCGGGCTTGGGTGGGGCGGCGGGGGGTGTGTCCTTACGGCTCATGTCAGCGCCCCAGTTCGAACACGACGTTGAGATTCGCGCTGAGCGAGCTCTCGCCCGGCGCGATCGGGGTGGAGGCGTCCTGCGCCACCATGCGCATCGCCATTGCCGGGCGAGGCGGGGCGAAGCCACCGCCCTCGCTGATGCTCACGATCCGTCGCACCCGCATGCCGAGTGAATTGGCGTAGAGCTCGGCGCGCTGCTGCGCCAGCTTGAGCGCTGCGGCGCGGGCTTCGTCCTCCACCGCTTCGGCATTGTCGATCTCGAACGTCGGACCGTTGATCTGGTTGGCGCCGTTGGCGACCAGGGCATCGAGCACCGAACCAAGCCGGCGCAGGTCGCGGACCTTCAGATTGACTGTATTGCTGGCCTGGTAGCCGGTGATCGTCGGCGGCTGGTTCTCGGCGTAGTGATACTGCGGGCTGAGGTTGATGCCCGAGGTCTGCACGTCGCGCTCGGCGATGCCGGCGGCCTTGATCGCAGCGGTGAGCCGGGTCATCTGCTCGGCATTGGCGCGCATGGCGCCATTGGCGTCGGCGGCCTGGGTGACCACGCCGGTCGACAGCGTGGCGATATCGGGCACGCGGCTGGCCTCGGCCCTGGCCGAGATCGAGAGCATCGTGCCGTCGGCAGGGGCGGTGGCCTGAGGGTCCTGGGCGGTGGCGGTCATCGAAACGGTCCCAAGGGCAAGGCTGCAGGCGAGCAGCAAGGGGCGGAGCGGATTGGGGCGCATGGTGGTCTCCAAGGACGACGGAACAAGGGTCGTCACGGGGCAGTGAACGGGTCGTGAGCCTGAACGGGGTTAATGGGTGCCGCGTCGACGGCTGCGTGGCCGCTGCACGGTATCCTTGCCGGATGCTGTATCTCGCCTCGCAATCCCCGCGCCGTCGCGCCCTGCTGGCCCATTTCGGACTCCCGTTCGGGGTCGTCGATGTCGATGTCGTCGAGCGCCGCGATCCGGCCGAAGCTGCGGGCGACTACGTGCGCCGTGTCGCACGCGATAAGGCCGACGCCGGGCTGCGCACATTGGCGACCGAGCCCGGCGCGGTCGTGCTCGGTGCCGATACCGAGGTCGTCCTTGACGGCGAGGTCTTCGGCAAGCCACGCGATGATGCCGAGGCTGCATCGATGCTGCGCAGGCTCTCTGGGCGAACCCACGAGGTGATCTCGTCGGTGGCGCTGGTCTGCGCCGGTCACCAGGCGCAGGCGACGGTGGTCACCGAGGTGACCTTCGCGCCGCTCGACGAGACGACCATCGCGGCCTACGTCGCCAGTGGCGAGCCGCGCGGCAAGGCCGGCGGCTACGCGATCCAGGGCGGCGCGGCGCTGTTCGTCGCGTACCTGGCCGGCAGTTACTCGGGCGTGGTCGGCCTGCCGCTGCAGCAGACCGGCGTGCTGCTGCGTGGTTTCGGGCTGGCCCCGCGGCCGTTCGTCGCCGAAGTACAGGAGGCCTGATCTGGCATGTCCGAAGAGATCCTGATCAACGTCACTCCGCGCGAGACACGCGTGGCCGTGGTCGAGAACGGCATGCTGCAGGAGTTGCACATCGAGCGCGGCTGGCGGCGCGGGGTGGTCGGCAACATCTACAAGGGGCGGGTGCAGCGGGTGATGCCGGGCATGCAGGCGGCGTTCGTCGACATCGGCCTGGAGCGCGCGGCCTTCCTGCACGCCAATGACGTGATGCGCGCACCGCAGGCCAACGGCGATGGCGACGGCGAGAGCCTGTTCCCGCCGTCCGGACCGACGCTGCCGGTCAACGAACTGCTGCGCGACGGGCAGGAGATCGTCGTTCAGGTAGTCAAGGACCCGATCGGCAGCAAGGGCGCGCGGCTGACGACCCAGATCAGCATCCCCTCGCGCTACCTCGTGCTGCTGCCGCAGTCGCGCGCGGTCGGCGTGTCGGCGCGGATCGAGGACGAGGCCGAGCGGGTGCGGCTCAAGACGCTGGTGTCCGAGCTGGCCGCCGCCACCGGCGGCCATGGTTATATCGTGCGCACCAATGCCGAGGGCCAGAGTGCCGAAGCGCTGGCCGAGGACATCGCCTACCTGCAGCGGGCCTGGGCGCTGATCGAGCGCACGGTCGGCGAGGCGAAGGTCGGCAGCCGGGTCTACGAGGACCTGACCCTGCCGATGCGCGCAGTGCGCGACCTGATGCGCCGCGATGTCGACAAGGTCAAGGTCGACTCGCGCGACACCTACGAAAAGCTGTGCGTGTTCGCCGCGCAGTACCTGCCGGCACCCGGGCCGGCCGAGCAGGCGCGGCTGGTGGACCGGATCGAGTGCTACACCGGCTCGCGGCCGATCTTCGACCTGTACGGGGTCGAGGACGAGATCCAGCGGGCGCTCAACAAGGAGGTCGCGCTCAAGTCCGGCGGCACGCTGGTGATCGATCAGACCGAGGCGATGACCACCGTCGACGTCAACACCGGCTCGTTCCTGGGCCAGCGCAACCTCGAGGAGACGGTGTTCCGCACCAACCTGGAGGCCGCGCAGGCGGTCGCCCGGCAACTGCGGCTGCGCAATCTGGGTGGCATCATCATCATCGATTTCATCGACATGGCCGACCCCGAGCACCGCCGCCAGGTGCTGCGCACGCTCGAAAAATCGCTTGCGCGCGACCATGCCAAGACCACCGTCTACGACTTCTCGCCGCTGGGCCTGGTCGAGATGACCCGCAAGCGCACGGTCGAGAGCCTGCAGCGCCAGCTCGGCGAGTCGTGCGGCGCCTGCGGCGGTCGCGGCATCGTCAAGACCGTCGAGACGGTGACCTACGAGATCTTCCGCGAGATCGTGCGCGCAGTGCGCCAGTTCGATGCCGACCGGTTGTTGGTCATCGCCTCGCCCAAGGTGGTGACCGCGATCACCGATGAAGAATCGGCCGCGGTCGTCGAGCTCGAGGAGTTCCTCGGCAAGTCGATCCGGTTCCAGTCCGACGACCAGTACCTGCAGGAGCAGTTCGACGTTGTGCTGCTCTAGGGCACGACGATGACAGCGGCGTGGGCGAAGCGCCTGCGTCGCGCGCATCTGGGCGCGTGGTACGTCGCGGCCTTGTCGGTGGTGCTGGTCGCGGTCGGCGCGGTGGCGCTGGCGCAGTTGGCGTTGCCGTGGGTCGAGCGCAATCCGCGCAGCGTCGAGCGCTGGCTCAGCGAACGTGCTGGCCGGCCGGTCGCTTTCGAGACGCTGCGCACCCAGTGGAGCCGGCGCGGGCCGCTGCTGCGGGTGACCGGGCTGCGCATCGGCGAGCCGGCGACCGCGGTGCCGATCGACAGTGCCGAGATCCAGGTCGCACCGTATTCGGGCCTGCTGCCTGGCCGCTCGCTGACCGAGCTGCGGATCCAGGGGCTGGCGCTGACCCTCGAGCGTGACGACGACGGTGGCTGGCATGTCCGCGGCCTGCCGGGCAGCGCGACGCCCAACGACGATCCGCTGGCCGCGCTCGAAGGCCTGGGTGAGCTGCAGGTGATCGGCGCCCGGCTCACGATCGATGCGCCCTCGCTGTCGTTGCGACACACGCTGCCGCGGGTTGATCTGCGGATGCAGGTCGACCGGCGCCGGGTGCGCGCCGCGGCCAAGGCCTGGGTCGAGGTCGACGGGGCGCCGCTGGATCTGCGGGTCGATCTGCTGCGCGACGACCTCACCGGCCGCGCCTACGTCGCGATGCCGCGCAACGACCTCCAGGTCTGGTCGCCTTTGCTCGCGCCCAGCGGTGCGGCGATCGGCGAGGGCCACGGCCGGGTCGCGGCCTGGCTGGAATTGCGCGAGCGCCGGGTGGTCGCGGCCACGGCCGACATCGCGCTCGACACGTTGTCGCTGCGGCGTGCCGTGCCGAGCGGGCAGGGGGGCGATGCCCAGGGCGCAGTGGCGTTCGACGGCGTGCGCGCACAACTGCGCTGGGAGCACGAGGGCGCGGACTGGCGGCTTGACGCGCCGACGCTGCGCATGGTCCAGCACGGCCGCGAGCAGACGCTCGACGGGCTGGTGCTGGCCGGCGGCTCGCGCTACGCGATGCGCGCCGCGCGCGTCGAGGTGGCGCCGCTGCTGGCGCTGGCCGCGCTCGGCGACGGCCTGTCGCCGTCGCTGCGCGACTGGCTGCAGACCGCCGCGCCGCAGGCGGTCCTGGCCGATGTCGAGGTCGCTGCGTTACCCGGCGGACCGGCCCGGGTCGCTGCGCGCATCGAGAACCTGGGATTTGCGCCCGTCGGAACCACGCCGGGCCTGCACGGGCTGACCGGGACACTTGCCGGCGATGCCGATGGCCTGGTCTTCCGTCCCGATCCGCAAGCCCGGCCGGTGTTCGACTGGCCCAAGGGCTTCGGCGTGCCGCATCCGCTCCGGCTCGAGGGCGACATCGCCGCCTGGCGCGACGACGGCGACTGGCGTGTCGAGACCCCGGCGCTGCGGATCGAAGGCGATGGCTATGCCGCGGACGTGCGCGGCGGCCTGGCCTTCCACGGCAATGGCGCCCGCCCGCGTATCGACCTGGCGGCGGTGGTCGACCCGGCGCAGGTGCCGGTCGCCAAGAAGTTCTGGGTGCGCCACGAAATGCCGGCGGCCGCGATGGATTGGCTGAACATGGCGCTGGTTGCCGGCACCGTCCGCGACGGGCGCGCGATCGTCTCCGGCGAGCTGGGCGACTGGCCCTTCAGCAGCGCCGACGGACATGATCGACGGGGCGTGTTCGATGCACGGGCGCGGATCGAGGACGCGACGATCCGCTTCCAGGACGACTGGCCGGCGCTGGAGCGGATGCGTGGGCGAGTGCGCTTCCTCAACGATGGCTTCTCGGTCGAAGACGCGCATGGCGAGCTGGCCGGGGTGCCGGTGAAGACGATCGAAGCGGGCATGCGGCATTACGCGCACAGCCCGGTCGAGGTCCGCGCCACCACGCAGGCCGATGCCGGCGCGTTGTTGACGCTGATGCGGCAAAGCCCGTTCCACGCCGAGCATGCCGAAACGCTCGACAACCTCGAGGTCGCCGGCCCGGCACGCGTCGCGCTGACGCTGGCGGTACCGCACGGCGCACCGGTGCGGCTCGGCGGCAGCGTCGCGCTGGACGGGGTGTCGGCGCGCGAACGCCGCTTTTCGCTCGACTTCAGCGATGTGCGCGGCAGCGCACGCTTTGATCAGAACGGGTTTATCGGCGAGCGCCTGGCCGCCCGCACCGAAGGGCACGCCGGCACGCTGGCGCTGCGCGCAGGCGACGGCCATGTGCGCGACCGCGCGCAGGCGTTCGAGGCCGAGCTCGACGCCACCCTCGCTGCCAGCGACTTGCTCGCACGCGCGCCGGATCTGGGCTGGCTGCGCCCGCATGTCGACGGCGCGGCGCCGTGGCAGGTGCAGGTCTCGGTGGCGCGGGCGCCTGCGTCGGGCCAGGCACCGGCGCGCCTGCTGCTGCGCTCGGATCTGGTCGGCACCGCGTTGCGGCTGCCGGCGCCGCTGGCCAAGCCGGCCGGCGAAGCGTTGCGCACGACGATCGAAGCGCCGTTGCCGTTCGATGCGGGCGATATCGCGGTCGGATTCGGCGATCGGCTCGCAGTGCGCGCGCGTGCGCGCGATGCCGGGACCGGTGTGCGGCTGATGTTCGGCAGCGCGCGTGTCGCCGAGGCGCCGCCGGTGTCGGGGATTGCGATCGGCGGGCGCACCCCGGTCATTGAACTTGCTGACTGGATCGGCCTGGCGGCCGGCGGCGACGACGGTGCGGATGCGCCGCGCCTGGTCGGCATCGACCTGACGGCGCTCGACCTGCGCCTGCCCGGCGCCGGCTTCGGCCAGACCCGGATCACCGCGGTTCGACAGGGCGCCGGCACCAGCCTGCGCTTCGATGGGGCGGCGCTGGCGGGCGGCGTGCGTGTGCCCGACGCCGACGGTGCGCCGGTGGTCGCGACGCTGCAACGCCTGCATTGGCCGATGCAGGCGCAGACACCGGCGGCTGAACGGCCGGCAGCGCAACCGCCGGCGCCTCGAGACGATGTCGACACGATCGATCCGGCGACGCTGCGGCCGATCCGGCTGGCGGTCGAGGACCTGCGCGTCGGCCCTCTGCAACTGGGCAGCGCCGATGGCAGCCTGGTGCGAGTGCCCGGCGGCGTCGCACTCGATCATCTGCGCGTACAGTCGCCCCAGCATCGGATCGAGCTGCGCGGCCGCTGGACCGGACGCGGCGCCGCTGCGCGGACAACGCTCGAGGCCGACCTGGAGAGCGACGATTTCGGCCGGCTGGCCTCCGGCCTGGGATTCGCCGGCAGCATCGTCGGCGGTCAGGGTCGGGTGGATTTCGATGCTGCCTGGCCCGGTGCGCCCAATGCGTTCGCGGTCGCATCGCTGGAAGGCGCACTGCAGATGACGGTCAAGGACGGACAACTGGTCGAAGTCGAGCCCGGAGCCGGACGTGTGCTGGGCCTGCTGAGCGTGGCCGAACTGCCACGCCGGCTGATGCTCGATTTCCGCGATTTCTTCAATCGCGGCTTCGGCTTCAGCCGGATCGCCGGCGAGATCCGCTTCGGACAGGGCCTGGCCCGCAGCGACGGCGTGACGATCGACGGCCCCGCGGCGGAGATCCGCATCCGCGGCACTGCCGACCTGCAGGCGCGCACCCACGACCAGGACATCGAAGTGCTGCCCAAGACCGGCAACCTGTTGCCCGCTGTCGGCGCGCTGACCGCCGGTCCAGTGGGCGCGGCGGTGGGCGCGGTCGCCAATGCGGTGCTGCGGCGGCCGCTGGCCGAGATGGGCGCACGCAACTACCACGTCAGCGGTCCGTGGCAGGACCCGAAGGTCGAGGTGGTCGAGCGCCGCGATGTGCCGCCGCCCGAGGCGACGCCGTCGCCGCCGACCGGCCCTTAGCCGGCGTCCGTGCCACTCCAGGACGCGGGCAGTGGGTTGCCATTCGTCCACCAGGCCCCACACTGCAGGGATGACCGATCTCTCCCCCGCGACCGGCGACGCGCTGGCGCTCGCGCAGTCCCGTCTGCTGTTGCCCGCCGGCCTCGACAGCGCCCACCTCGACCGCACCTTCTCCGCCTTGCTCGGCCCGGGCATCGACTTCGGCGATCTGTATTTCCAGCATGCACGCCGCGAGAGCTGGTCGGTCGAGGACGGCATCGTCAAGAGCGGCTCGCATGCGATCGAGCAGGGCGTGGGCGTGCGCGCGATCAGCGGCGAGAAGACCGGCCTGGCGTACTCGGACGATATCGATGCGGTGGCCTTGCTCGGCGCGGCGCGTTCGGCGCGTGCGATCGCCCGCGACGGCCGCGCGCATGCTCCGCAGGCGCTGGTGCGTGCGCGTGCGCACGATCTTTATCCGTCCGGTGATCCGATCGACGCATTGGGCAGTGCGGAAAAGGTCGAGGCGCTGCGGCGGATCGACCGCTTCCTGCGTGCCGCTGATCCGCGCGTACAACAGGTCAGCGTCAGCCTGACAGGCGGCGTGGACACCATCCTGGTCGCGCGCAGCGACGGCGTGCTCGCCGGCGACGTGCGGCCGCTGGTCCGGCTCAATATCCAGGTGCTGGTCGAGCAGGACGGGCGTCGCGAGTCGGGCTATGCCGGCTACGGCGGGCGCTACAGCTATGCCGAACTGCTCGGCGACGGACGCCCGGAACACTTCGCGCGCGAAGCACTGCGCCAGGCGCTGGTGAACCTCGAGGCGGTCGACGCCCCGGCCGGGGTGATGCCGGTCGTGCTCGGTGCCGGCTGGCCGGGCGTGCTGCTGCACGAGGCCGTCGGCCACGGCCTGGAAGGCGACTTCAACCGCAAGGGCACCAGCACCTACGCCGGTCGCGTCGGGCAGCGCGTGGCCGCGCCCGGGGTGACGATCGTCGACGACGGCACGCTGGCCGGTCGGCGTGGGTCCTTGAATGTCGACGACGAAGGCACGCCGACCCAGTGCACCACGCTGATCGAGGACGGCGTGCTGACCGGCTACATGCACGACACCCTCAACGCGCGCCTGAGCGGTGTCGCGTCGACCGGCAACGGCCGCCGCGAGTCGTTCGCGCACCGGGTGATGCCGCGCATGACCAACACCTACATGCTCGCCGGCCGCGACGACCCGCAGGACATGATCCGCTCGGTGAAAAAGGGGCTGTACGCGGTCAACTTCGGCGGCGGCCAGGTCGACATCACCAGCGGCAAGTACGTGTTCTCGGCGACCGAGGCCTATCTGATCGAGGACGGCCGCATCACCGCGCCGGTCAAGGGCGCCACGCTGATCGGCAATGGCCCCGAGACGATGCAGCGCGTGCGCATGGTTGGCCACGACATGGCGCTCGACGACGGCGTGGGCATCTGCGGCAAGGACGGCCAGAGCGTCCCGGTGGGCGTGGGCCAGCCGTCGCTGCTGATCGATGGACTTACCGTGGGCGGCACCCAGGCTTGAGCGCCGTGATGGTTGATCTGGTGGGCGTGCTTCGAAGGCGCAGGTTCGAGCGCGCGCGGCCGGGCCGCGCGGTCGAATCGCCGGTCAGCGAGGGCGCTTCACGGCTGTTCGGTCTTCTGCGCCACCGTGTCGCGCAGCAGCCGGAACAGTTCGCGGAATGCCGCCGGCGGCTTGTTCTTGGCCCGCTCGGCGAGCGCGTTGCGCACCAGTTGGCGCAGGCGCTGGCGGTCGGCCTGCGGGTAGGCCTCCAGCAGTTCGGCCAGCGCGGCGTCGCCCTCGTCGAGCAGGCGCGTGCGCCAGCTCTCGGCGCGGTGCAGCATCGCGGTCTCGATGCGCGAGGCCTCGCCGCCGGCGTCGAGCGCGTCGCGGATTGCCTCCAGCGTCTCGTCTTCCTCCCGGCGCATCTGCTTGGCCAGAAACGCCATCTGCCGCTTGCGCGCGATGTGCGAGGTGATCCGGCGCGTCTCGGCGATGTGCGGCAGCAGCGCGTCGGGCACCGGCAGTTTCGCCAACCGCCCCTCTGGCAGCGCCACCAGCGCCTCGGCCAGCGACAACACTTCCAGCGCCTCGCGGCGCTGCTGCTTGCGGCTCGGGCTCAGGTACTCGCCGCTGTCTTCGTCTATGCCTCTCATCGCAACAGGATAAGCCATTGACCATGTCCCCATCGCAGATCGCCGACCGCGTGGCGGGCGACGACTCCCTCGCCCGGCTCGACGCACTGACCGAGCTGTCGCAGCGTCTGCTCGAACGCTGTTGTGCCCAGGGCGCGAGCCAGGCCGAGGTCGCGTGCTCGGAAGATGCCGGCCTCAATGTCGATGTGCGCATGGGCGAGGTCGAGACGGTCGAGTCCACGCAGGACCGCGGCATCGCGGTAACGGTCTACTTCGGCCGCCGCAAGGGCAGCGCCAGCACCGCGGATCTGCGTGAGGAGAGTCTGGCGGCGACCGTCGACCAGGCCTGCGCGATCGCCCGCTTCACCGAGGACGACCCTGCTGCGGGCCTGGCCGACGCCGAGCTGATGGCGCGGCCGGGTGCCGATGGCCGCTTCCCCGAGTTCGACGCCTGGCACCCCTGGGCGCTCGACGCCGATCGCGCAGTCGACCTGGCGCTGGCCTGCGAAACCGCGGGCCGCGACACCGACGCACGGATCGGCAACTCAGACGGCGCCTCGGTCTCGACCGCGCGTGCGCTGCACGTCTACGCCAACAGCCACGGCTTCGTCGGCGCCGAGCGCAGCAGCCACCACAGCATCGGCTGCGCGCTGATCGCAGGCAGCGGCGAGCAGATGCAGCGCGACGGCTGGTACAGCGTGGCGCTGGCGGCCGACGACCTGGAGCCGGCAGCGGCAATCGGTCGCCGCGCCGCGCAGCGCACGCTCGCGCGGCTCGATCCGCGGCCGGTGCCGACCGGCAGCTACCCGGTACTGTTCCAGGCCGAGGTCGCCCGGTCGCTGGTCGGGCACCTGCTCGGTGCGGTCTCGGGCGGCGCGCTGTACCGGCGTGCCAGCTTCCTGCTCGACAGCACCGGCACCCAGCTGTTCCCCGACTGGTTCTCGATCCACGAACGGCCGTTCCTGGCGCGTGGGTTCCAGTCCGCCGCGTTCGATGCCGAAGGCGTGGCGACCCGCGAGTCGCCGCTGGTCGAGGCCGGCGTGCTGCAGCGCTACATCCTCGGCAGCTACTCGGCGCGCCGGCTCGGTCTGCAGACCACCGCCAATGCCGGTGGCGTACACAACCTGGAGATCGCCGCCAATGCCGGCGACCTCGATGCGATGGTGCGCGGCATGGGACGCGGGCTGCTGGTGACCGAACTGATGGGGCAGGGCGTCAATGCGGTGACCGGCGACTATTCGCGCGGCGCGGCCGGGTTCTGGATCGAGGGCGGCGAGATCCGGCACGCGGTCGACGGGATCACCATCGCCGGCAATCTGAAACAGATGTTCGCCAGCATCGAAGCGGTGGGCACCGATGTCGACCCGCGTTCGCATGTCCGCACCGGCTCGATGCTGATCGGCAGGATGACGGTTGCCGGCACGGATTGACGTATGCTCGCACCGCCAGCTGCGGTGGCGATCGTCGCCCGGCCCAGCGCATCTTCTTCCACCTTGCCTATGGGGACTTTGCAATGAACGATTTCGACCCGGCACCTGCCGTGGCCACCACCCAGGACGACCGCACGTTTGCGATGCTCACGCATCTGTCGTGCATCCTCTTTGGCTTCATCGTGCCGCTGATCATGTGGCTGGTGCACAAGGACAAGCCCGAGAAGGCCTTCGTCACCGACCAGGCCAAGGAAGCGTTGAACTTCCAGATCACGCTGACCATCGGCTACGTCATCGGCATGGTGCTGACGATCATCCTGATCGGCGGCCTGATCAACCTGGTGCTGTGGATCCTGTGCGTGGTGTTCAGCATCATCGCCGCGCTCAAGGCCAAGGACGGCGTGGCCTATCGCTACCCCTTCGCGCTGCGTCTGATCAGCTGATCGGCACGCACCGCAGCCTCGCGAACCCCGGCCTGCGTGCCGGGGTTTTTGTTTGTTCTGCGCCAGAGGGCGGGCATGGACGTCCTGCAGCAGACGGCCATCCAGTGATCCGAAGGCAGATAGCAGAGGGTTGCAGCAGCAGACTGGCGGCCCGGGGCGTCGCGTCCCGCACTCTGACCCCGGTTTTGTTTCGGAGCGATCGCCTCTCAGTCTCAGGGCGATGCCCGGCGGTCGCGCGCCCCCCCTGCCATCGGTTGGGTGCCATCCGTTGGGTGCCATGCGTTGGCTTGCGTCGCCGATCTACGGCGCCATCATGGACCTGTCCCTCGACGCTTCTGGAGACCCCCCATGTACGCTTCGACGCTCCCCCAGGCCTCGCCCGCCGTTGCAAGTCGCCAATGGGCCGCCGGCACGCATGTCGGTGCGTTGGTGCTCGCCTTGCTGACGAGTTGGATGTCCGGCGTGGCCGGCATCGTCGTCGCCGGCACCGTCTATCTGGTCAAGCGCGACGACGATGCCTTCGTCGCCGGCCATGCGCTGGAAGCGCTGAACTTCAACTTGAGCATGTTTCTCTACGCCTGCGTCCTCGGCGTGACCGGTCTTGTGCTGCTGGGCATGACGGTGCTGACGCTGGGGATCGGGGCGATCGTCGCGTTGCCGCTGGGGCTGCTGTTGGTGCTGGGCGCAGTCGCCCTGGCGGTGCTCTGGCTGGTCTGCGGCATCGTGGCGGCGGTCAAGGCCTGGAACGGCGAGACCTATCGCTATCCGCTGACGCTGCGTCTGATCGGCTGATTGCTGGACCGCGCACGCCGCCGCTCGGCGGCGCGCGCGGCATCGGGCGGGCTTGCGTGCATCAGCCCGTGGCGTCTCCGCTCGTCTCGATCAGGTCCAGCCCCATGTCGTGACGGTCCAGGCCCGGGCCATAGCCGTCGGGTGTGACGCACTCGACCCGGAAGCCGAACCGCGCGTAGAAGGCGCGTGTGTGCTGACTGGTGTCCAGCACGATGCGTTCGATGCCCGGCGTGCGCCGACACCACGCGATGCGCGCCTCGAGCAGGCGTCGTCCCAGCCCCTGGCGGTGATGGTCGCGCGCGACCATGCCCCAGCACAGGCTTGCCTGCCGCCCGTCATCGCTCTGGGCCTGGCCGCCGCAGGCGAGCAGGCGGCCATCGCGCTCGACGACCAGGAAATGCCAGGCCGCGGCGTGCCGCGACAGGAAGCGCGCGAAATCCTCGCGCTCGGCGCGGTCGAAGAACGTCGGGCAGTTGCCGTCGAACAAGGCCAGGCAGGCGTCGACGTCGGACGGGGCGTAGGGGCGAAGCGTGATCATGCGCGGCCTGGGATCGTCTGCAGGGCCATGCCGGCCAGTGGGCTGCGCGGCTGGCCCGCCCGGCTCAGTGGTCGCGTTCGATGGCCTGCCGGCCGAGTTCGGCCAGCGGCGCGGCGGCATCGCCGAACGGTGCCAGCGCTTCGCGCATGCGCGAGGCGAGCTCGGAGAGCCGCGCGCGCGAGGCGTCGGCGCCGATCAGCGCAGGGAACGTCGCCTTGTCCTGCGCCACGTCCTTGCCCGCGGTCTTGCCCAGCGTCGCGCTGTCGCCCTCGATGTCGAGCAGGTCGTCGCGGATCTGGAAGGCGAGGCCGAGCGCGGTCGCGAACTCGTCGAGCCGGGCGCGCGTCGCGGCGTCGACATCGGCCGCCAGCGCCCCGAGCGCGACCGCCGCGCGCAGCAGCGCGCCGGTCTTGAGCGCGTGCAGGCGTTCAAGACCCGAGATGTCGCGCGCACCGCCGCCGCCGGTCGCGGCCAGATCGATTGCCTGGCCGCCGCACATGCCCAGCGCGCCTGAGGCCGAGGCCAGCCGCGCGACCATCGCCAGCCGCGTTTCGGCCGCAAGCGGCGCCTCGGCGAGCACCGAGAACGCCAGGGTCTGCAAGGCGTCGCCGGCGAGGATGGCGGTGGCTTCGTCGAAGGCGACGTGCACGGTCGGCTGGCCGCGACGCAGCGCGTCGTCGTCCATCGCCGGCAGGTCGTCGTGGACCAGCGAATAGGCATGCACGAGTTCGATCGCGACCGCCGGCGCATCGGCCTGCGCGGGCGTGGCGCCGAAGGCCGCTGCGGTGGCGTGGACCAGCAGCGGCCGCATGCGCTTGCCGCCGAGCAGTACCGCGTGGCGCATCGCCGCATCCAGCCGCGGCTCGCCGCCTGCGGCGGTGTCGAGTGCGCGTTGCAGCGCGGCGTCGGTGCGGGCGCGCCAGTCGCCGATGCGAGCGGCGATCTCGCCGGCGGGATCAGGCATCGGGATCGTCGACCTGCTCGCCGCCGAACGGCTGGCTGCGCTCAGGGGCGGCCGGGTCGCTGAGCAGGCGCACGCGCTGCTCGGCCTCCTCGAGCGCCTGGCGGCAGCGGCGGTACAGGCCGACGCCGCGCTCGTAGGCACCGAGCGACTCCTCCAGGCTCAGCTCGCCGCCCTCCATGCGCTCGACCAGCGCCTCGAGCTGGCCCAGGGCGTTTTCGAAGTCGGCGACCGGGGACGGATCCTGGGCGGGCGGGACGGGCGTGGAAGCGGATTTGGCCATGCCGCGATTCTAAGCGATGACGCCGGGGCGAGGGCCGAGTGCGGCCCTCACCGCAGCGACAGATCGTCCGGTTCGTCGTGTGCTGTCGCCGCGTGCTCCCAGCGCAAGCGGCGGCCGCCATCGCGCAGCCAGGCCTCGAATGCGCCGTCGAGGACGAGGTCGCCGGCCGCGAGCAATCGGCCGCTGGCATCGGCCAGCAGCGGCAATCGTTCGCGACGCCAGGGCGGCACCGCGCGATCCTGCAGCACGTGCTTGAGCGCATGCGAATGCGTCCGGCCGGGCAGTGTGATCCGTTCGCCGCCGCGCCGGGCCCGGACCTGCCAACGCAAGTGCGCCTCCGGCGGTGGCCCGTCCAGGTCCAGCCGGTCGCCACCGGGCAGCGCCAGCGGCGCGGTGCCTGCCCAGTCGACGGCGAGATCGCGCGGCAGCGGCGCGCGCTGAGGCCCCGCATGCAACAGGTCGCGCCAGCGCTGCAGCCGGCATCCCGCCCAGTCGAACTGGGGGCTGCGGTCCCCCGCAGGCGCCTGCAGTGTGGCCTCGCACCAGGCGCTGCCCTGGCGCGGCAATGGCGGCAGGCCCAGCGCCGCGATCCAGCGCCGCAGCACGCGCGCCCGGCGCGCGGTCGGCAGGGTGCGCAGCCGGGCCACGTCCAGCGTTGCGGGGTCGGGCGTACGCACTGCGGCCAGTGCTGTGGTGTCTTCATCGTCGAGCAGGGCAACGGTCGCGCGTTGCAGCGTCGCGACATCGGCCAACACGGCGTCGGCCTGCGGCCAGCGTGTGCGCAGCAGCGGCAGGACGTGATTGCGCAGGAAGTTGCGGTCGGCGTCGTCGGCGGCGTTGCTCGGATCTTCGATCCAGTGCAGTCCATGGCGCACGGCATAGGCCAGCAGCTGCGCGCGGGGGACCGCCAGCAACGGCCGCCACAGCCAGCCCGCGCCGAACGGCCGCAGCGGCCGCATTGCCGCCAGGCCGTCGGGACCGGCGCCGCGCAGCGCGCGCAGCAGTACGGTCTCGGCCTGGTCGTCGCGGTGGTGGGCGAAGACCGCGACCGCGGCCGGCGGCAACCGCGCCTGCAGCGCGGCATGGCGGGCCGCGCGCGCCGCGGCTTCCAGGCCCCCACCGCCTTCGCGCACGACCGTCACGCGCAACACCTCGCAGGCGATGCCGAGCGCGGCACAGACGGCCTCGCAATGCGTGGCCCAGGCCTCGGCCTGCGACTGCAGGCCGTGGTGCACATGCAGCGCGACCAGGCCGCGTGCGCCCACGCGCGGGTCGTGCGCGAGCAGGTGCAGCAGGGCGGTCGAGTCGAGGCCGCCGCTGAAGGCCACGTGCAGCGGTCCGTCGCCGGGCGGCGCGGGCAGCGTCGGGTCGGGGAACGGTGCGGACATCCGCGCATGGTGCCACGCGGCCGGAATGCAGCGATCCGGCCGCGTGGTCGCGGACCTGGGGGCGCTGGGCCTACAGTCGGCGGCCCGCCTGCAGGAACCTGCAATGTCCGATCTGTTCTCTCCGCTGGCGCAACGCGCGCTGACGTTGCGCAACCGCATCGCGGTCTCACCGATGTGCCAGTACAGCGCCGTCGACGGCATGCCCGACCACTGGCATCTGGTGCACCTGGGCAGCCGCGCGGTCGGCGGCGCCGGCCTGGTGATCGCCGAGGCCACGGCGGTGGTGCCCGAGGGCCGCATCGCGCCCGAGGACGTCGGCCTGTGGAACGACGCGCAGACGCAGGCCTGGGCGCCGATCGCGGCGTTCGTGCGCGCCCAGGGCGCGGTGCCGGGTGTCCAGTTGGCGCACGCCGGTCGCAAGGCGAGCACCTACGCGCCGTGGCGGGGCCATGGCGCGGTCGCGGAGGCTGATGGGGGCTGGCAGGTCGTCGCGCCCTCGGCGTCGGCCTACAACGCGCGCTATCCCGCACCGGTCGCGCTCGATGCCGATGGCATCGGCGGCGTCGTCGCGGCATTCCGCGCGGCCGCGCAGCGTGCGCTCGCCGCCGGCTTTGAACTGGTCGAACTCCACGCCGCCCACGGCTATCTGCTGCACCAGTTCCTGTCGCCGCTGTCGAACACGCGCGACGATGCCTGGGGCGGCAGCTTCGAAGGTCGGGCGCGTCTGGTGCTGGAGGTCGTCGATGCGGTGCGCGAGGTCTGGCCCGAGCGCTTGCCGCTGTGGCTTCGGCTCTCGGCGACCGATTGGGTCGAGGGCGGCTGGGACATCGAGCAGAGCGTCGCATTGGCGCGGCTGCTGGCGCCGCGCGGGGTCGACCTGCTCGACGTGTCGTCGGGCGGCCTGTCGCCCGACCAGAAGATCGAGGTCGGTCCTGGCTACCAGGTGCCGTTCGCCCGCCGCATCCGCGCCGAGGCCGGCATCGCGACCGGTGCGGTCGGATTGATCACCACGCCCGAGCAGGCCGAGCGCATCGTCGCCGACGGCGACGCGGACGTGGTGCTGCTGGCGCGCGAGCTGTTGCGCGATCCCTACTTCCCCAGGCGCGCGGCGCAGGTGCTGGGCGCGGCGCTCGAACCGCCGGCGCAGTACCAGCGCGCCTGGTAATGGCGCGCGTCGTTCAGGGCGTGCGGTGCGGACGGGCGGATGCCCGTCCCGCCGCGGTCACGCCGCCTCGTAGGCGCCGTAGCTGCGCAGACGCTCGTAGCGGCGCTGCAGCAGGGTCTCGATCGGCAATTGCTCGAGCTGGTCGAGCTCGTTCATCAGCACCGCCTTGAGCCGCGTCGCGGTCTGGCGCGGATTGCGGTGCGCACCGCCGATCGGCTCGCGCACGACCTTGTCGATCAATCCCAACTGCTTGAGCCGCTTGGCGGTCAGGCCGAGCTGTTCGGCGGCATCGCGCGCCTTGGCCGCGTCCTTCCACAGGATCGACGCGCAGCCCTCGGGCGAGATCACCGAATAGGTGCTGTACTCGAGCATCACCGTGCGGTCGCCCACGCCGATCGCCAGTGCGCCGCCCGAGCCGCCTTCGCCGATGACGGTGCACAGGATCGGAATGCGCAGCTCGGCCATCTCCATCAGGTTGCGCGCGATCGCTTCGGACTGGCCGCGCTCCTCGGCGCCGATGCCCGGGTAGGCGCCGGGCGTATCGATGAAGGTCAGCAGCGGCAGCTTGAAGCGCTCGGCCATCTTCATCAGCCGCAGCGCCTTGCGATAGCCCTCCGGCCGCGGCATGCCGAAATTGCGCCGCACCTTGGTCTTGGTGTCGCGGCCCTTTTGGTGGCCGATGATCATGACGCTGCGCCCGTCGATGCGGCCCAGGCCGCCGACGATGGCGGCATCGTCGCCATAGGCGCGGTCGCCGGCCAGTTCCTCGAACTCGTCGCAGAACGTGCGGATGTAGTCGTTGGTGTAGGGCCGCTGCGGGTGGCGCGCCAACTGCGAGACCTGCCACGGGGTCAGGTCGCGGAAGATGTGCGCGGTGCGCTTGCGCAGCTTGTCGCGCAACGTGGCCAGTTCGGCGTCGATGTTGACGGCCGGGCCATCGCTGGCCTGGCGCAGTTCCTGGATCTTGGCTTCCAGGTCGGCGATGGGCTGCTCGAAATCGAGGTAGTTCGGGTTCATGACGCGCCGTCGGGTGACTTGGGGGAAAGTGTAGCCGACCGGCCCCCGGCGCCCCGTACGGCGGGGTGCGGCGGGACGGCCGGAAGGCGGGCAGGGCGGTCGGGCCTCACCGGGGCAGGACCAGCGCGCCGGCGCCCATCAGCCGCCCGTAGAGGTCGATGAAATCGTTGTAGGCCTGGTTGTCGGCCGGGCTCTGGTCGACGTGCAGCATCGCGGTCGCACCGGTGATGGCCATCATGGCCTCGTGCGAGCGCTTGCGCACCGCCTCGCAGTCGCCCGCATCATGGACCTGCAGGCGCTGCGCGTAGGCCTCGCGCAGCGGCGCCGAATGGGGCTCGAACGCCTGCGGCAGCGGCGGCAGCTCGGCCGGCGCGGTCTCCAGCGCCCGTGCCGGCTGCACGTAGCCGCCCGGATGCAGCCGCGCGAACTCGCCCTGGCGATCGCTGGCGTCCTCGATGTAGTCGATGAAGGCCTGCGGGGTGAACAGCTTGGTGCTGATCTTGCCGCCGTTCTCCGGAATCCGCGCCACGGTCTGTTGCTTGGGGAACGCCTCGCGGACGCCGAAGTCCCAGGTCCGGTCGATGAACAGGCCGGTGTACTGCTCGAAGGGTCCCTCGTAGACCGCATCGCCGAGTTCCACGGTGGCGATCGCCGCGCCGAAGTTGCGCAGCTTGGAGGCGTCGGCGACGTAGATCTCGCGGGCCAGCACGTAGTCCGACAGCGTCGGGTTGATCAGGGTGCCGCGCTCGGCGCCGCAGACCGAGATCCGGACCTCGCCGGTCCGGTCGGTGCGCAGCGTGTGCGGACCGGCGTCGAGGTCCAGCGCCGCGCTGGTGCCGGCCGCCACCTCGTGGGTCTTGCCATCGATGGTGACCTGGACCGGCGCGTCGGTGGGGTTGTCGATCTCGAACGAGGGCGTGGAGGGGCTGCAGGCGGCGAGCAGCAACACGGCGCTCGCCGCGGCGAAGGATCGGATCATCGTCGTCTCTCTGGGACGGGGGAGGGGGCGGGCCTTCAGCCGGCCCGGTTCAGTGCGCCCATGGCTTGCTCATGTCGAGCCGGGCGACCCGCACGCCCGGCTGCGCGCGCAATGTGCCGGGCAGCTCGGCATCGGCGCGGATGCCGTGGCTGCCGTTGACCTCAAGTGTGCCGGCGGCGCCGGCGGGCAGCAGCAGGTCCAGGCGCAGCGCGGTCTTGCCGGGCCGGTGTTGCGCCAGCACCTGTTCGACCCGTGCCATCGTGCCGGGCACGCGCAGGTCCAGGCGCAGCGACAGCCGACGCGCGTGCTCGGGGCAGACCGCGTGGAAATCCCAGCAGCGCTTGACCCGCAGCGCGAAGCCGCCGCTGAACTCGTCCTCGCGCAGCCCGCCCTCGACGATCAGGATGCGGTCGCGGGTCAGCAGGTGCGCGTACTCGGCGCTGGTCTCGGAGAAGAAGCCGCACTCCAGCCGGCCGCGGCCGTCCTCGAGCAGCACGAAGGCCTGCGCGTCGCCGCGCTTGCGCATCGACGACACCTGGCCGGCGACGATGACCTGGGTCTCGGGCCGCCAGCTGTTGCCGCCGGCCTTGGCGTCGCGCGCCGCCCACAGGCTGTCGAGCTGGCCGAGGTCGGTGCCCACCAGCGCCTGCAGCTCCTCGCGGTAGGGATCAAGCGGATGCCCGCTGAGGTAGTGGCCGAGCGTCTCGCGTTCGCCATCGAGCTTCTGCCGCAGTGGCCACTCGTCGCATTCGGGCAGGTCGATGTGCAGCACGTCGTCGCCGCCCATGGCGCTGCCGAACATGTCGACGATGCCGGCGCTGCGGTTGCGCGCGAGCTGGTCGGTGGCCTTGATCGCCTCGGGCAGTTGCAGCATCAGCGAAGCGCGATTGCGGCCCAGCGCGTCGAGCGCGCCGGCGTTGATCAGTGCTTCGAGCGTGCGCTTGTTCAAACGCTGCGAGTCGACCCGGCGGCAGAAGTCGAGCAGGTCGGTGTAGACCCCGCCACGCTCGCGCGCCTCGACCACGTTCTCGCAGGCGCCGCGGCCCACGCCTTTCACCGCGCCCAGGCCGTAGCGGATCGTCGTCGGGTCGATCGCCTCGAACATGTAGGCCGAGGCGTTGACGTCGGGCGGCAGCACCTCCAGGCCCATCGCCCGCGCCTCGGTCAGAAAGCCGGTGACCTTGTCGGTGTTGTCCATGTCCGAGGACAGCACCGCGGCCATGAACTCGGCCGGGTAGTGCACCTTGAGCCACGCGGTCTGGTAGGCGACCAGCGCATAGGCGGCCGAGTGCGACTTGTTGAAGCCGTACTCGGCGAACTTCTCCATCAGGTCGAAGATCGAGGTGGCGACCTTGGGATCGACGCCGTTCGCGGCCGCGCCGGCCTCGAACTTGGCGCGCTCCTTGGCCATTTCCTCGGCCTTCTTCTTGCCCATCGCGCGGCGCAGCAGGTCCGCGCCGCCCAGCGAATAGCCGGCCAGGACCTGGGCGATCTGCATCACCTGTTCCTGGTAGACGATGACGCCGTAGGTGGGCGAGAGCACCGGCTCGAGCGAGGGGTGCGGATAGGTCACGTCCGTGCGGCCGTGCTTGCGGTCGACCCATTCCTTGTCCATCCCCGAGCCCAGGGGGCCGGGACGGAACAGCGCCGCGAGCGCGATGATGTCCTCGAACGTGTCGGGCTGCGCGCGCTTGAGCAGTTCGCGCATGCCGCGCGATTCGAACTGGAACACCGCGACCGTGTCGCCGCGGGCGAACAGTTCGTAGGACGCGACGTCGTCGAGCGGCAGCGCGGCGATGTCGAGTGGCGCCTCGCCGGCGGCCGCACGCCGCCGATTGATCGCCTTGACCGCCCAGTCGATGATGGTGAGCGTGCGCAGGCCCAGGAAGTCGAACTTCACCAGGCCGACCGATTCCACGTCGTCCTTGTCGAACTGGGTGACCGGGTTGCGGCCACGGCCGCCCTCGTCGTGTTCGGCGAACAACGGACAGAAATCCGACAGCGGCGAGGGCGCGATGACCACGCCGCCGGCATGCTTGCCGGCGTTGCGGGTCAGGTCCTCGAGCTGCAGCGCAAGATCCAGCAGGTCGCGGACATCGTCCTCGTCGTTGTAGCGCGCGATCAGTTCGTCCGAACGCCAGGCGTCATCGCTGCGCGACTTCTCGGTGCGGCCCAGTGCATCTTCCAGGCCGATGCCCAAGGTCATTGGCACCAGCTTGGAGATGCCGTCGACCATGCCGTAGGGAAAGCCCAGCACGCGGCCGGTGTCGCGCACGACCGCCTTGGCCGCCATCGTGCCGTAGGTGATGATCTGGCTGACGCGGTCGCGGCCGTACTTGGCGGCGACATAGTCGATGACCTCGTCGCGCCGGTCCATGCAGAAGTCGATGTCGAAGTCGGGCATCGACACGCGTTCTGGATTGAGGAAGCGCTCGAACAGCAGGTCGTAGGGCAGCGGGTCGAGATCGGTGATCTTCAGCGCCCAGGCCACCAGCGAGCCGGCGCCCGAGCCGCGGCCCGGGCCGACCGGGATGTCGTGCTCCTTGGCCCACTTGATGAAGTCCGAGACGATCAGGAAGTAGCCCGGAAAGCCCATCTTGCAGATGACGTCGAGCTCGATCTCCAGACGCTCGAAGTAGCTCTCGCGGGTGTGCCCGGGCGCCAGCGGGTACTTCGCCAGCCGCTCTTCCAGACCCTCGCGCGACTGCACCCGGATCCAGCTGTCGAGCGTCTCTTCGGCCGGCACCGGGTAGGCGGGCAGGTAGTAGGTGCCCAGGCGCAGTTCGAGGTTGCAGCGCTGCGCCAGCGCCAGCGTGTTGTCGATCGCATCGGGCGCATCGGCGAACAGCGCGGCCATCTCGTCGGCCGACTTGAAGTACTGCTCGCGGGTGTACAGCTTGGGCCGGCGCGGGTCGTCGAGCACCCGACCGGTGGCGATGCACACGCGCGCCTCGTGCGCGTCGAAGCCCTCGGCATCGAGGAAGCGCACGTCGTTGCCGGCCACCACCGGCAGCGACAGGTCGGACGAGACCTGCATCGCGAGCGCGTTGTGGACGGCTTCCTCGTCGAAGCCGCAGCGGGTGAGCTGCAGGAACAGCCGCTCGTCGAACACCTCGCGCCATTGCGCGTACCACTGCCGTGCCAGGTCCTCGCGGCCGCCGGCGAGCAGCCGGGCGGCCGGGCCATGGCGGCCGGCGATCGCGAACAGGCCGGCATTGCACTCGCGCAGCCAGTCGGGCCGCACCACCACGCCGTCGGTCCGGTGGCCTTCCATCCAGGCCCGCGTGAGCAGACGCGACAGCGACAGGTAGCCGTCGTGGTCGCGGCACAGCAGCGTCAGCGTCGAGGCCGGCTCGTCGCCTTCGGCCAGTGAGATGTCGGCGCCCATGACCGGCTTGATGCCGGCGCCTTCGGCCGCGCGATAGAACTTCACCAGCGCGAACAGGTTGTTGCGGTCGGTCAGCGCGACCGACGGTTGCCCGAGCTCGGCGCAGCGTTTGACCAGCGCCTTGATCCGGATCGTCGAATCGGCGAGCGAGTATTCGCTGTGGAGGTGGAGGTGGACGAAGCGCGCGGGCATTGCAGGGGCGAGGCGGCCGGAGCGTCAGGGTAGGGCCGGGGCCGGGGGCGGACAAGGCTTGACAGCCGGACGACCGCGGCGCGGCGCGGCCGGGCGGTCGCCGCGGGGCGGTCGGCGTTCAGGCCGGTACGGGCGCGTCGAACAGATCCGCCAGTGCGGGCGCCGTGGGCGCGGGCGCAAGCAGCCGGGACACCGGCGCGAAGCTGCGCCGGTGGTGGATACACGGGCCGTGGCGCTCGAGCGCGGCGAAATGCGAGGGCGCGCTGTAGCCCTTGTGGCGATCGAAGCCGTAGGCCGGGAATTGCGCATGCAGCGCGACCATCGCGCGGTCGCGCGCGACCTTGGCGAGGATCGAAGCGGCCATGATCGCTTCTTCAATGGCGTCGCCGCCGACGATTGCGCGCGCCGGGCACGGCAGCCCGGGCGGCAGCCGGTTGCCGTCGACGAGCACGCGCTCGGCGGCCGGGGCCAGCGCCTGCACCGCGCGGGTCATGCCGGCGTGCGTGGCGTGGTAGATGTTGATGCGGTCGATTTCTTCGACGCCGACGAACTCGATCCGCCAGGCCAGCGCGCGCTCGACGATCTGCGGATACAGCGCCTCGCGGCGCTTTTCGGTCAGCTTCTTGGAATCGTCGAGGCCGGCGATCGGGCGCTTGGGATGCAGCACCACGGCCGCGACCACGACCGGGCCGGCCAGTGGGCCGCGGCCGGCCTCGTCGACGCCGGCCACGCGCAGGCGCCGGGTCATCGCGGCACCTCGTGATGCGACCCAGCCGGCAACGCCGGCGGCGCGAGCTGCGCCACGGCCTCGGCGGCGCTCGCCGAGGCGCCCTGGCGCAACTGCAGGTGCAGGTCACGGTAGACCGGCTGCAGCGCGGCGCGGGCCGCCGGATCGTCGAACCAGTGCAGCACCGCCTCGGCCAGCCGCTCGGGCGTGCAGTCCTCCTGAATCAGCTCGGGCACGATCGTGCGGCCGGCGAGCATGTTCGGCAGCGAATAGCGGTCGACCTTCATCAGCTTCAGCAGCCGCACGACGAATGCCGTGCTCGGCGCGATACGGTAGCCCACGACCATCGGCCGCTTGGCCAGCAGCGCCTCGAGGGTCGCGGTGCCCGAGGCCAGCAGCACGACGTCGGAGGCAACCATCGCGGTGCGCGCCTGGCCGTCGAGGACCCGGACGTCGAGCGCGGCGAACTGCGGCTGCGCCCGCAAGGCGTCGATCGCCGCGCGGCAGGCGGCGTTGGCCGCGGGCACGACGACGCGCAGTCCCGGCAGCGCGGCCGCGACGCGCGCGGCTGCGTCGAGGAACACCTCGCCCAGTCGGGCGATCTCACCCAGCCGGGAGCCCGGCAGCACCGCCAGCACCGGCGCGTCGCCGTCGAGCGCAAGCGCCTGGCGCGCGGCCTCGCGATCGGGCTCGAGCGCGAGCATCTCGGCCAGCGGGTGGCCGACGAAGCGCGCATCGACGCCGTGCGCGGCGTAGATCGGCGGCTCGGTGGGGAACAGGCAGAGCACCCGATCGGCGCTGCGTCCGATCTTCGCCGCGCGGCCCTGGCGCCAGGCCCAGATCGACGGGCTGACGTAGTGCACCGTGCGGATGCCGTGCTGCTTGAGCGTGCGTTCGAGCCCGAGATTGAAGTCCGGTGCGTCGATGCCGACGAACACGTCCGGCCGCCAGGCCAGCAGCCGCTTGCGCAGTTCGCGGCGCAGCGGCAGCAAGCGCGGCAGATGCCGCAGCACCTCGCTCAAGCCCATGACCGCCAGTTCGGAGGCGTCGTACCAGGTCGTCATCCCGGCCGCGCGCATCGCATCGCCACCGACGCCAACACACTCGATATCCGGGTGGGTCGCCCGCAAGCGTTCGATCAGCCCCGCACCGAGCAGGTCGCCGGAGGCTTCACCGGCGACCAGCGCGACGCGAAGCGTGGGCGCGGCGGTGTGCTGGGGCGTCTGGATTGGGGAGTGGGGATGCGACACGACAGATCGATGGCATTCGGACCGGGGCATTGTGCCCGCTCGATGCCCGAATCCCGAAGTCCCGATCCGGGCCTCAGCGCAGCAACGGCCGCTCGCCGGCGTCGATGAACGCGAGCATCGCGCGGACATCGGCGCTATCGCGCGCCCATTCGGCCAGTCGAGCGCGGGCCGCCTCGAGCGGCTCGCCCGAGACGTACAGCGCACGATAGGCACGCTTGATCGCGGCGGTGCGCGTCGCGTCGAAGCCGCGGCGCTTGAGGCCCTCGGCGTTGATGCCGCGCGGACGGCCGTAGCCGTCCTGGGCGACCATGACGAACGGCGGCACGTCGCCGTTGACGAAGGCGCCCATACCGATGAATGCGTGCGCGCCGATCCGGCAGAACTGGTGGATGCCGACGAAGCCACTGAGGATCACGTGATCGCCGACCTCGACATGCCCGGCCAGCGTGGCGTTGTTGGAGAACACGCAGTGGTTGCCGACGATGCAGTCGTGGGCGACGTGGGTGTAGGCCAGCAGCCAGTTGTCGTCGCCGATGCGGGTCACGCCGCCGCCGTCGCCGGTGCCGCGGTTGATCGTGACGAACTCGCGGATGGTGTTGCGATCGCCGATGGTCAACTCGACCCGCTCGCCGCGGAACTTCTTGTCCTGCGGTTCGCCGCCGATTGCGGCATGGCCGTGGACGTGGTTGTCGCGTCCGATCGTGGTCGGGCCGTGGACGCTGCAATGCGGCCCGATGACCGTGCCATCGCCGATCTCGACCTCGGGGCCGATGATCGTGAATGCCCCGATGCGCACGCCGGCGCCGAGCTTGGCGCCGGGATCGACGACGGCCGTGGCATGGATCGCGGCCTCGGTCATCGTCAGTCCTTCACTTCCGCGCACAGGATGTCCGCGCACGCGGCCTGCTGGCCGTCGACGCGGGCGATGCCGCTGTAGAGCGTCATGTTGCGGATCTCGCGCTTGATGCTCACATCCAGCTCCAGCCGGTCGCCAGGCACCACCATGCGCGAGAACTTCGCCGCATCGACCTTGACCAGGTACGACAGCGCGCCCTCGCTGGTGCGGCTGCGGCTGAGGTGGCTCAGGATGCCGCCGGCCTGCGCCAGCGCCTCGATCACCAGCACGCCCGGCATCACCGGATGGTCGGGGAAATGGCCCTGGAAGAAGTGCTCGTTGGCCGAGACGTTCTTGTAGCAGAGCACGCGCTTGCCCGATTCGAACTCGACGACGCGGTCGACGAGCAGAAACGGGTAACGGTGCGGAAGCAGCTTGCGGATGCCGCCGATATCGATCGGCAGCGTCAGGTCCAACGTCATTCATCCCCCTTTGCGCGCGCGCCGATGCGGCGGGCGAGCGAATCGAGCTGGCGGATCCGCACGGCATTCTTGCGCCATTCCCGGGTGGGCTGGGCGGGAATGCCGGACGAGTACTCGCCCGGCTCGGTGATCGAAGCCGACACCATCGTCATCGCGTGGACGACGACCTTGTCGCAGATTTCAAGATGGCCGGCGACACCGACCTTGCCGGCCAGCATGCAGTAGCGGCCGATGCGGGTGCTGCCGGCGATGCCGACGCAACCGGCGATCGCGGTGTGCGCGCCGATGTGGACGTTGTGCGCGACCTGGATCAGGTTGTCCAGGCGCACGTCCTCCTCGATCACGGTGTCCTCGAGAGCGCCGCAGTCGATGGTGGTGTTGGCGCCGATATCGCTGTCGTCGCCGACCACCACGCCGCCGAGCTGGGGCACGTTGAGCCAGCGGCCGGCCTCCATTGCCAGGCCGAAGCCGTCGGCGCCGAGCACGGCGCCGGGATGGACGGTCACCCGCTTGCCCAGCCGGACGCGCTTGACCAGCGACACCCGCGCGACGAGCCGCGCGCCTTCGCCGACCACGCAGTCCTCGCCGATCGTGCAGCCCGGCCCGATGGTCGCGCCGGCGGCGATCACGCTGCGCGCGCCGATCGTCGTCAGCGGGCCGACCGATGCGGTGGGATCGACCGACGCGGTCGCATCGACCACGGCGGACGGGTGCACGCCCGCAGGCGCGTCGGCACGCGGCGTGAACAGCGCGGCGATCTTCGCGTAGGCGACATAGGGATCGCGCGCGATCAGCGCCGTGCCCGTGAACCCGTCGACATCGGCCTCGCGCAGCACGACGATGCCGGCCGCGGTGTGCTCGAGCTGCGGCCGGTAGCGGGGATTGGACAGGAAGGCCAGTCGGTCGGGACCGGCGGCCGCCAGCGTCGCGACCCCGACGACAGCGACGTCGGGATCGCCGTGGACGGTCAGCGCGAAGCGGTCTGCGAGTGCGCGGGCGGTGAGGGGAGCATGAGCGGTCATCGGTCCGGGCGGCTCAGAACGCGCCGCCGAACGTGAACTGCAGGCGCTCGAGCTCGTCGCCACCGCGGATCAGTTCACCCGAGCCGCCGCGCACTTCCTTCTGGCTGCGCAACGGATAGGCGTAGCTGATCGAGATCGGGCCGACCGGCGCGCGCCACATCAGCGCCACACCTGCCGAGGCGCGCAGTTCCTTGGCTTCCCAGGAATCGACGTCGCGGAACACGTTGCCGAAGTCGACGAACGCCGAGATGCGCGCGGCAGGCGACTTGATCAGCTGCGGGAAGAACATCTCGAACGAGCCGACGGTCTTCACCGCGCCGCCGATCGGCTGCAGGTAGCTGCTGGCGAATGCGGTCTCGCGCGGGCCCAGGGTGTTGTCGCGGAAGCCGCGCACCGAGCGCGCGCCACCGGCGTAGAAGTTCTCGAAGAACGGCAGGCCGGTGGCGGTGACTGTGCGTACGTAGTCGGGCGAGGTGGGCTCGCACGGCGCGCTCGGGGTCGGGTTGGGGTTGGCTTCGGTCGACGGCACGTAGCAGATGTTGCGCACGATGTCGTCGCCGTAGCTGTCGCCGTAGCCGATCTCGGCGCGGGTGTTGAGCACCAGGTAACGGTTGATCGGCCAGTACTTGGAGATCTCGTAGTTGAGTTTGAAGTACTCGGCGGTCGAGCCGGGCAGGGTGGTTTCCAGCGAGACACGCTGCATCATGCCGCGGGTGGGCTGCAGATAGTCGTTGCGGGTATCGCGGGCCCAGGCCAGCTCGCTGCGCCAGGCGTGGAAGGTGCGCGAGCCGAAGGCCTCGATGTAATTGACGATCGATTCGGGCGAGGAGCCGCGCCAGGCGAAGATCTGGTTGCGGTCGGCGCCGAACAGCAGCGAGATCGAGTCGTTCTCGGTCAGCGGGATGCCCAGGATGGCCTGGCCGGCGGCGCTGGTCGAGGAGTACTGCGCGGTGTTGAACTCGGAGTTGTCGAACTCGCGCCACCACAGGTTGTAGCCCAGCGACATGCCGCCGTCGGTGAAGTACGGGTTCATGAACGAGAACGAGTAGCGCTGCAGGTAGACGTTGCGCTGCGCCTCGACCGACACGCGGTTGCCGCTGCCCAGGAAGTTGTTCTGTGACAGCTGCACCGACGTGGTCACGCCGGCCAACTGCGAGTAGCCCAGGCCGAACACGAAGCTGCCCGAGGTGGTCTCGGTCATGTTGAACACGACGTCGACCTGGTCGTTGCTGCCCGGCACCGGCTGGGTCTCGACATTGACGCTGCCCGACTCGAAATAGCCCAGACGCTGCAGGCGGACCTTGGAGCGGTCGATCGCGGCCTGCGAGTACCAGCTGCCCTCGAACTGGCGCATCTCGCGGCGGATCACCTCGTCGGAGGTGCGGTTGTTGCCCTTGAACTGGATGCGGCGCACCTGCACGCGCGGGCCGGGCACGACCTGCAGGTTGATCGCCACGGTGCGGTTCTCGCGGTCGACCTCGGGGATCGGGTTGACCTGCGCGAAGGCGTAGCCGATGTTGCCGAGCGTGGCGGTGATCGCGTCCGAGCTCAGCTCCAGCAGCGCGCGCGAGAACACCTGGTCCTTCTTGACGAAGACGCGGCTCTCGATCTCCTCCTTGGGCAGCACCGTGTTGCCGGTGATCTGCACGTCCGACACCTTGTAGATCTCGCCTTCGGTGATGCCGGCGGTGATGAACATGTCGGCCTTGTCGGGGCTGATCGCGACCTGGATGCTGTCTTCGCTGAAATCGATGTAGCCGCGGTCGAGGTAGAAGTTGTGCAGCTTCTCGCGGTCGCCCTCGAGCTTCTCGCGCGAGTACTGGTCGTCGCGGCGGTACCAGCTGAGCCAGTTGGATTCGCCCGATTCCCAGTTGTCGGTCAGCGTCTCGAGGTCGTAGACCTCGTTGCCGACGATGTTGATGTGACGGATCTTGGCCGCCTTGCCTTCCTCGATGTTGATCGCGATGTCGACGCGGTTGCGATCCAGCCGCGAAACCGTCGGGGTGATCTTGACGTTGTACTTGCCGCGGTTGTTGTACTGGCGGACCAGTTCCTGGGTCACACGGTCGAGATCGAGGCGGTCGAAGGTCTCGCCTTCCGACAGGCCGATGTCGTTGAGACCCTTGGTCAGGTCCTCGGTCTTGATGTCCTTGTTGCCGTTGAGCGTGAGCCGGTTGATCGCCGGGCGCTCGGTCACGGTGAACACCAGGATGTCGCCCTGACGAGCGACCTGGATGTCTTCGAAGAACCCGGTGCGGTAGAGCGCGCGGACCGCCTCGGAGATGCGGGTCTGGTTGACCGCGTCGCCGCGCTCGACCGGCAGGTACGTGAACACCGTACCTGCACCGATGCGCTGCAGGCCGTCGACGCGGATGTCGCTGACGGTGAAGCTGCTGGCGGCCGGCGGCGCGAGCGGCGGCAGCGCCGCGGCAGGGGCGGCAGGTGCGTTGGCCGTCGTCTGGGCCCAGGCCGGAGCGGCGATCACCGCGGTGAGGGCGAGGGCGAGCAGGCGGCGGTCGGGGATACGCGTCATTCTTCGGGTCCGGGTAGGGGAGGGAGTCCGGCGCTGCGCGGCGGAAACCAGGTCGGGGCGGTCGTCTAGCGCACCAGTTGCAGGATGTCGTTGTAGAACGCCAGGCCCATCAGGCTGGCCAGCAGGGCCAGGCCGACGTACTGCCCGGCCACCATCGTGCGCTCGCTCACGGGGCTGCCTTTGACCAACTCGATAAGGTAATACAACAGGTGGCCCCCATCCAGCAGGGGGATCGGGAGCAGGTTCAGGATCGCCAGGCTCAGCGACAGCAGGGCGAGGATCGTCAGATACCAGGCCGGGCCCTGCTGGGCGTAGGTGTTGGCGGCCCGGGCGATGGTGATCGGCCCGGCGACGGTGTTCTCCAGCGCCACCCGGCCCGAGAACGCGCGCCCAATCATGCCGACCAGTTGCCCGGCCAGATGGCCGACTTCGCGGACCGCGACCGGCGCGGCGGCGACCACGCCGTAGCGCTGCATCGCATCCTTCGGCGGGGGCTGCAGGTTGCGCGGAGGCGCGATGCCCAGCGCCCAGTACTGGCCGCGGCCCTCGGGCAGGTCCATGCGGCCGGGCGTGATCTCCAGCGCCAGACGCTCGCCGTCGCGGGCGACCTCGATCATCGCCGCGCCGCCGCGCTCGCCCAACTGCTCGACCAGCGGGCCGATGTCCTCGAACGCGCGCACCGGGCTGCCGTCGATCGCGGTCACGCGGTCGCCCGCGGCGAGGATGCCCCAGGCCGCGCTGTCGGGCTCGACCCGCCCCACCAGCGGCGGCACCAGCGCATGCCGCGGCAACAGGCCGATGGCCTGGGTGAAGCGGCGCTGGTCGAAGTCGTCGGGCAACTGCGACAGGCGCAGGTCGCGCACGACCTGACGATTGCTGGCATCGGTGATGTGCAACGCGATGTCGCGATGGTCGAGGGCGGCCGGCAGCAGGGCCTGGTGAACTTCCGACCAGGTCGGGGTGGCCCGGTCGCCGACCTGATCGACGCGGTCGCCGGGGCGCAGGCCCGAGGCTTCGGCGATGCCGGTGCTCTGGCCCACCACCGGCGCGTAGTCGGGGCGACCGATCACGAACATCGCCCACAGCAGTAGGACACACAGCAGCAGGTTGGCCAGCGGGCCGGCCGCGACGATCGCGATGCGCTTCCACACCGAGGCCCGGTTGAAGGCCTGGGCGGCCTGGTCGGCCGGGACTGGGCTCTCGCGCTCGTCGAGCATCTTCACATAGCCGCCCAGCGGCAGGATCGCGATCTGGTACACGGTGCCGTCGCGCCCGCGGCGCGACCACAGCGGGCGCCCGAAGCCGATCGAGAAGCGCAGCACCTTGACCCCGCAGCGGCGCGCGACCCAGTAATGCCCGAACTCGTGGAAGGTCACGAGCACGCCGAGGCTGACGATCAGCCACCACACCGAGCCGAGAAATTCAGACATCGCGCACGCTCAATGGACCACGCCGGAATCGATCGCCTGCCCAGCGGCCCGCCGGGCTTGCGCATCGGCATCGCGCAACACGTCCAGCGAATCGGCGGTCAGGGTGGGGAGCGCGGCGAGCACATGCTCGACCAGCGCCGGAATGGCTAGAAAACGAATCCGTCCCTGAAGAAAGGCTGAAACCGCGACTTCGTTGGCGGCGTTCAGCAGCGCCGGTGCCGTGCCGCCGGCGACCAATGCCGCACGCGCCAGCGCCAGACAGGGGAAGGTGTCGGTGTCGGGCGCCTCGAAGTCCAGCCGGCCATGCTGCAACAGGTCCAGTCCCGACACGCCCGAGGCGATCCGTTCCGGGCTGCCCAGGCCGACCGCGAGCGCGGTGCGCATGTCCGGCAATCCGAGCTGGGCGAGGGTGGAACCGTCGATGAACTCCACCAGCGAATGCACCAGGCTCTGCGGGTGCACCAGCACGTCCAGACGCTCGGACGGCGTCGCGAACAGATGGTGAGCCTCGATCAGTTCCAGGCCCTTGTTCATCAGGGTCGCCGAGTCGACCGAGATCTTCGGTCCCATCGACCACTTGGGGTGGGCGACCGCCTGGGCCGGGGTCACCTGCGCCAGCGCTGCGCGGTCGCGTCCGCGGAACGGGCCGCCGGAGGCGGTTAATACGATCCGCGCCACGCCGCTGCGATCGCCGTCGGCGGGCAGGCACTGGTGGATCGCGTTGTGCTCGCTGTCGATCGGCACGATGACCGCGCCGGCCTCGCGCGCGGCGCGCATCATCAGATCCCCGGCCAGCACCAGCGATTCCTTGTTCGCCAGCAGGACCCGCTTGCCGGCACGCAGCGCGGCGAGCGTGGAGTCGAGCCCGGCGGCGCCGACGATCGCCGCGACGACCGTGTCGCAGGCTTGGGCGTCGACCGCGAGCGCATCGAGCGCGGCCATGCCGGCGTGTGCCTGCGTGCGCACACCGGCCGCGTGCAGGCCGGTGCGCAACGCCTCCAGAGCCGACGGGTCGGCAATCACCGCGTGGTCGGGCCGATGCGTGGCGCACAGCGCCACCAGCGCGGCCACGTTGCTGCCGGCCGCGAGCACGCTGGCGCGCAGGCGCTGCGGGTGCCGGGCGATGACGTCCAGCGCCGAGGTGCCGATCGAGCCGGTCGCGCCGAATACGGCGACGCGGCGGATCATGGGGTGTCGGCCCGGCAGGGCAGGCGGCGAAGTGGGGCAGTCATCGTGTTCAGAAGCCGAGCCAGATCTGCCCGAACGCGAACACCGGCAACGCGGCGAGCACGCTGTCGATCCGGTCGAGTACGCCGCCGTGGCCAGGGATCAACGTGCCCGAGTCCTTGGCGCCGGCCTGGCGCTTGAGCAGGCTCTCGAACAGGTCGCCAACCACAGAGGCCAGCACCGTCAGCACTGCGACCGCGGCCACCAGCGGCAACTGGGCGAGCTGCGCGCCGGCCAGCGGCGCGAAGGCCAGTGCGACGACAAGGCCCGCGACGATGCCGCCGGCGAGGCCTTCGACCGTCTTGTTGGGGCTGATCCGCGGCGCCAGCTTGCGGCGCCCGAAGCGGCGGCCGGCGAAGTAGGCGCCGGTGTCGGTGGCCCAGACGATCGCCAGCGCCAGCAACAGCCAGCGATTGCCGTGTTCGCCGCCCTCGTTGGCGTGGATCACGCACAGCGCCGCCCAGGCTGGAATCACCGCCAGTGTGCCGGCGGCCAGCTTGAGGATCCGCCCGCGGGCATCGGGGGCGGCGGCGAACTCGTAGCGACGCAGCCACAGCGCCGCCGCCAGCCACCAGAGCACGCCGACCATGGCCAGCATCTTGAGCAGCACCAGCGAACCGCCGCCGGTCGCCGATCCCCAGACGATGGCCACCATCAACAGCAGGTTGAGCAGCAGCAGCGCGGTGCGCGCGAGGGTGTCGTCGACACCCGCCAGCCGCAGCCATTCCCACAGCGCGGCGAGAAACACGATGGCCGAGACCGCCGCCATCCACGGGGTGTTGAGCAGCAGCACGGCGGCGATGGCGGTCGGGGCCATCAGCAGCGCGGCGAGAATGCGCGTGCTTGTCATTCGATGCTCTCCTTGGGTGGCGCGATCGCGGCGATCTGCTCGCCGGTGAGGCCGAATCGGCGCTCGCGCGCCCCGTAGGCGGCCAGGGCCTGCTCGAGTTCCGCCACGCCCAGTTCGGGCCACAGGGTCGGCGTGAACCACAGCTCGGTATAGGCCAGTTGCCATAGCAGGAAATTGCTGATGCGCAGGTCGCCACCGGTGCGGATGAACAGGTCCGGCGCCGGCAGATCGGCCAGGGCGACCCGCGCGCCGACCGCCGCCTCGTCGATGTCTTCGGGGCGCAGACGGCCCGCGGCCACGTCCTGGGCCAATGCACGCGCCGCCATCGCGATGTCCTGCCGGCCGCCGTAGCTGGCCGCGACATTGAGCGAGAGCCGGGTATTGCCGGCGGTCTGCGCTTCGGCTGCGGCCATGCGCGCGCCCAGCGCCTCGCCAAAGCGCGCGCGCTCGCCGATGAAGCGCAGCCGCACGCCACGGCGGTGCAACTCGCCGACCTCGCGATCGAGCGCGCCGAGGAACAGCTTCATCAGCGCCCCGACCTCGTCCTCGGGCCGCCCCCAGTTCTCGCTGGAGAACGCGAACAGGGTCAACGCCTCGACGCCGCGCGCCAGGCAGAAGTCGATGCACAGGTTGACCGTCCGCGCGCCGGCGCGGTGACCGATCGCCCGCGGCCGCCGTCGGCGGGCCGCCCAGCGGCCGTTGCCGTCCATGATGACAGCGATATGCCGCGGCACATCGCCGGGGTGGGGGAGGGAAGATGGGCGATGGGGAACGGCGGAATCCTGCGGAATCGAGGGGTCGGACAAGGGAATGGCCTCTGGCTCTGGTTCTGGCTTTTGACCAATCACGACGGGCGGGTCACCCATCACCGGCCCTCAGACCGCCATCAGTTCCTGTTCCTTGGCCTTGACCACGTCGTCGACGTCCTTGATCGCCTTGTCGGTGATCTTCTGGATCTCGTCCTCGCTGCGGCGCACGTCATCCTCGGAGACGAGCTTTTCCTTCAGCAGTTCCTTGACCTGCTGGTTGGCATCGCGGCGGATGTTACGGATCGCGACCTTGGCGTCCTCGCCCTCGCCATGGACGACCTTGGTCAGGTCGCGGCGACGTTCTTCGGTCAGCGCCGGGATATTGAGGCGGATCGTGGTGCCGGCGGTGTTCGGGGTCAGGCCAAGATCGGAGCCCAGGATCGCCTTCTCCACCGCGCCCACCATCTGCTTTTCCCAGGGGGTGATCGTCAGCGAGCGGGCATCGGTCACGGTGACGCTGGCGACCTGCGTCAGCGGCATGTCCGAACCGTAGTAGTTGACCTTCAGGTGGTCGACCAGGGCAGTCGAGGCGCGGCCGGTGCGGACCTTGACCAGGGCGTGGCGCAGGGCCTCGACGCTCTTGGCCATGCGGGTCTGGGTGTCTTTCTTGATGTCGTTGAGCATGCGCGCCCCCGGTCCGTGTGCTGAATCGGGGGATTATAAGCGGCCGGGACGGGCGCGGGGCGGCGGGTGCCCCGTGTCGGCCGGCAGGTTCAGCCGCGTCCCTGGACCAGCGTGCCGATCGGCTCGCCACGCAGGATCCGCAGCAGCACGCCGGGCTGACCCATGTCGAAGATGCGCAGCGGCAGGTCGGAATCGCGGGCCAGCGCAAAGGCCGCGGTGTCCATGACCTCCAGGCCCTGACCCAGCACCTCGTCGTAGGTCAGGCGGTCGTAGCGTTTGGCGCCGGGCACCTTCTTGGGGTCGGCGTCGTAGACACCGTCGACCTTGGTCGCCTTGAGCAGCAGGTCGGCGCCGATCTCGATCGCACGCAGCGCAGCCCCCGAGTCGGTGGTGAAGAACGGCGTGCCGACGCCGGCGGCGAAGATGCCGATCCGGCCCTTTTCCAGGTGGCGGATCGCGCGACGGCGGATGTAGTCCTCGCAGACGTCGTTGATCTTGATCGCGCTCATCACCCGTACGCGCGCGCCGCGCTTTTCCAGCGCATCCTGCATCGCCAGCGCATTGATGACCGTGGCCAGCATGCCCATCTGGTCGCCGGTCACCCGGTCCATACCGCCGGCGGCCAGTCCGGCGCCGCGGAAAATATTGCCGCCCCCGATGACCAGGCCGAGTTCGGCACCGGCCTTCTGCGCCTCGATGACCTCTTCGGCCAGCCGGCCGATCACCTTCGGATCGATGCCGTAGTCCTCGTCCCCCATCAACGCCTCGCCGGACAGCTTGAGCAGGACGCGGCGATAGGCGAGCGGTGAGGTCATGGCGAACTCCGGAGATTGGGGGCGCATGAATTCTAGAAGATCGACGCCATTCGCGCTTCCCTGGCGTGTCGCATTTTTCGCGCAGGGCGGAGCGAAACAGCGGGGGGTGTTCGCATGCCCTTGATCGACGGCTTGCTAATCGCAGCCCTTGTCCATCGAAGAGAGCGTGCCATGCCGGAGAAGAAGACGACCGCCCGTGCCGCGAAAGCCAAGCGCGAGGGCAAGTCCGCCAGCACCCAGGCCGGCGAGTTCGTGCGCGAGGAGATCGAGCACGTCCGCGAGGGCAAGCATGGCGCCAAGTCCACCAAGCAGGCGATCGCGATCGGCCTGTCGAAGGCGCGGCGTGCGGGTGTCGATGCCAAACCGGGCAAAACCGCATCCAAGGCGACCAAGAAGAAGGCCGCCCAGGACTCGGAGAAGGCTGGCACCACCAAGAAGCCTTCCGCGGCCCGCTCGCGCGGCGCCAAGCAGGCCCTCAAGACCGCAAGCAAGAAGACGCCGGCCAAGAAGGTCGCTGGCAAGAAAGCGCTCTCGGCCCAGGCCAAGAAGGCAGCGACCAAGCGCACCGCAGCCGACCGCTCTGCGGCAGCGAAGAAGGCGGCCAAGACCAAGGGGGCCGCCGGTCGCAAGGCGGCCGCCAAGAAGGCCGCACGCACCCGCAAGCAGGACTGAAGGGGAGACGACCGCGCATGTCAGGCGGCCGGTCGGCCCGGCGTCGAGATCAGCGTCGCGGCGCGGCGCGGGTGCTCGTTCGTTCCGGACGCGACGGGCCGCGCGATGCGTGGCATCGCACGGCCGCGCAAGGGCCCGCTCAGTCGGGCGTCGCGTCGCTGTCGCTATCGGAGGCTTGTCGGTCGGCGTCCGGCGATGCTGCTTCGACAGTGCCGTCGGCCTTGACCCGGCGGACGAATGTCGGGCCGGTGGTCAGCGCAGGGTCGTTGCCCTCGGCCGATGGGTTGTTGTCGTGCGCGTAATCGGCGCCGCGGGCGGCGATCCGATCATTGACCGCGACATTGTCGGCCTGCTGTGGCTGGTCGGGATGGGCATCCGAGCCGGCATCGGGTTTGCGCGACATGGCAGCGCTCCTCAAAGGCGGGGCTGCCATGGTGGCCAGCCGGCATGCGAGCAAGGTGTGAATCGCTTGTCCGCGGGTGTCGCAGGGCGTAGCTTTGTGTATCGAAGAGCGTGACACAGCGCACGCTGCGCCTGTGTCCATCTTCAGTATTGTCAATGGCTGCGGCACAGTGATGGTCACTGCCGTCGGATGCCGCACAGCGCGTGGCCAGGCCAGGGGAGCCAGGATGCCGAGGGAGCAGGCCATGGGGGGGGAAGGCGGGCGCGGCAGATCGGCGGCGACCGTACGTGCGATCGGGATTGCCCTCGGGGTGGCCATGAGTGTTGGTCTGATCGTGCTGTTGCTGCTCGACCGGCAGACGCGCATGCAGGCCGCCGACCGCCAGAGCCTGACGATGGCGACCGGCGTGGACCGCTTGCTGCATCTGGAACTGCGCAATATCGAGCGCGCCCTGGGCGGGATCGCGGCCGAAATCGACGACGAACCGGTGCCAGCGCTTGTACAGGAGGCGATTGCCGGGGTCGTCGCCCGCCACGCCGAACTCGCCTCGATCGTGCTCTACGACCCCCAGGGGCGCGCGCTGTCGGCAGGGCCCGATGCGCCCGAGTCACCGGTCTGGAGGACGGCGACGTCCGGGGCGACGGCGCTTCGCGTGGGCGCGCTGCAGCGCGGCGATGCCGGCTGGGAACTGCCGCTGGCGTTTCCCGATGGCCACGGTCGTTGGTTGGTCGCCACGCTGCTGACTCGGGAATTCGACGCGATGACCGAAGGCTTCGATGTCGGCCGCTTCGGCAGCATCGCGATCTATACCCATGATGGCCGCGTGGTGTCGCGTTTCGGCCGTGGGCCGTCCCAGGTCGGCCGTCAGGTCGAACTGCCCGTCCCGGCTGCGTTGCGTGGTGCACGCTTCAACGTCCTGCGGGTCAGCCAACTCGACCGAATCGAACGGGCGATGGGGTTCAGCCGGACCAGCGACTACCCGCTCGTGGTCAGTGGCGGGCTGAGCGTGCGCGAGGTGCTGGCGCCCTGGCGCGTCTACGTCGGGACGGCCTTGGCGCTGGTGGCGGCGTATTGGATTGCACTGGCCGCGGTGTTGGCCCGGTTGCGCGCCAACGAACGCGCCCAGGCCGGTCTGCTGGCCGAGATCGAGACCCAGACCCGCTGGTTGCGCCAGGCGCAGTTGGCCTCGCAGATCGGTGTGTGGCGGCTCGAGGCCGGCGACGACCGGGTGCGCGTCACCGATGAGATGGCGGCGTTGTTCGGCCTGGTGCCCGAAGGCGGCACCATTGCCCTCGACGCATTCTTCGCGCGCATGCATCCCGACGACCGTGCGCGGAGCTTCGAGCAGTTCAGCGATCTGCGCCGCAGGCGCGAGCCCTACGAGCAGGAGTATCGGGTCGTGCTGCCCGACGGGCGCATCCGCTGGCTCAAGGGCAGCGGGGCGACCGTGTCCGACGGCGGTCGCGAGGTGATGACCGGGACGGTGATCGACATCACCGAGCGGCGTGATGCGCAAATGCGGATCGAACGTGCGGAGATGCAGTTCCGCCAGCTGTTCGAGCGCAATCCGCTGCCGGCCTGGCTCTACGACGTGCGCACGCTGGACGTGCTCGCGGTCAACGAGGCGGCGATTGAGGTGTATGGCTACAGCCACGAGACGTTCGTCGGCATGCGGGTCACCGACCTGCTCGCGCCCGAGGATCGCGATGCCGGTACCGACGTGATCCTGCGTCACGGCGAGGGCAGCAGCGAGCGGACCTGGACGCTGGTCACCCAGGACGGACGCCGGATCGACGCCCGTGTCCACGCCCGCGACATCGAGATCGACGGCGGCGGCGCGCGGCTGGTGCTGGCCGAGGATATCGGCGCGCGGTTGACCTACGAGCGCGAGCTTGCCTGGCGCGCCAGTCACGACCAGGCGACGGGCATGTTGACACTCACCTCGCTGGCCGAGCAGCTCGATGCGCAGTGCGCGGTACGCCCCTGCACCGGGTTCGCGGTTGCCTATGTGCAACTGCGCGACCTGGAGCTGATCGCGCCCACCCTGGGACGTCGGACCGGCGAGGCGGTGCTGCGCGAAGCGGCCGCCCGTTTTGTGCGGATCGCCGAGCGCTATGGGCTTGGCGGCCACGCACCGCCCGAGACCTTTGCCATTGCCGCCTTCGATCCTGCGGACCTGCCGGCGCTGGTCGAGGATCTGATGGCAGCCAGCCAATCGCCGGTGGAAGCCGACGGCGGCATGTTCCCGCTCGAGGCCTGGATCGGGCTGGCCGACGGGCCGTGCGAGGACGGCGGCGCCGAGCACGTCATCGCGCACGCCGCGCTTGCAGCGCTGCAGGCCCGGCGCGAGCGCATCGCGGTTGTGCGCTACGACGACGCCATGGCCGCGCAGGCGGCCGAGCGTCTGGCGCTGGTGCGGCGCCTGCGCAAGGCCTTCGACCAGCGCCAGTTCGAACTGTTCTATCAACCGATCCATCGCTTGCGCGACGGTGCGGTGGTGGCGTTCGAGGCATTGCTGCGCTGGCGTCAGGACGATGGCAGCTTCGTGCCGCCGGCGCAGTTTGTGCCGTTGTGCGAGGAATCGGGTCTGATCGTGCCGATCGGCGCGTGGGTGATCGAGGAGGCGGCGCGCGCGAGCCGGCGGCTGTCGGATGCCGGATCGGATGTGGCGATCGCGGTGAATGTGTCGGCGGTGCAGTTCGAAGCCGGATTGCCGATCGATGCGATCCGTGCCCTGCGCCAGACACAGGCGCTGCGCCGGGGTGCGCTGCACCTCGAACTGACCGAGAGCGTGCTGCTGCGCGATCCCGACGCGGTCCGCGCGCAGATGGGCCGGTTGCGCGACGAGGGGGTCTGCCTGTCGATCGACGATTTCGGCACCGGCTTTTCCAGCATGGCTTACCTGCGCGAGCTGCCGCTCGATTCGCTGAAGATCGACCGCGCCTTCGTTCGTGACGTCGTCGACGACGTGCGCAGCGCCGCCATCTGCCGGGCGCTGATCGATCTGGGCCACGGTCTGGGCCTGTCGGTCATCGCAGAGGGGGTGGAGGACGCGGCGCAGCGCGACTGGCTGACGGCCCACGGCTGCGATCAGGCGCAGGGCTACCACTTCGGACGGCCGCAGCCGCTGGAGGCCGCGCTCGCGCTGCTCGCCCGGGCGCAGTGACCCGGAGGGTCGCCGGGCCGGCGCCGCGGGTACGCACAACTGGCGTGGTCGGTCGTGGTGCACCGCGGCATGTGCACGGCGCCCGCACATCGGTCGCTCTAGCGTGCGGAGATTCGATCCCCGGCGTCCAGGAGCAGCACCCAGATGGCCAAGTCCACCAAATCCACGAAGCGGCCCGCAGCAAAGGCTGCGCAACAGGTGTCAGCGGCGCGCGCGTCCGACAGCGCGGCGTCCAAGGCGCCCGCACCGGGTACCGGCGATCTCCAGGCCGAGCAAGCCGCCGACACCGAGGTCCTCGCTGCGCAGTTCGTCCATAACGAGAACAAGGCGTCCGAGTACGGCCGCGACCACGCGACCACGCCCCCGGTCGGACAGCAGGCGACGCCGCCGTCGGATCTGCCGACCGCCAGCACCCTGGGCGAATCCAATGCGTCGGCGAAGGTCGGCACGCGCCCGGCGCCCGGCGTCAATCCCACCGTCGAATCGCTCGACCGCGTTCGCGTCGACGCCACCGGCCGGCGGCTCACGACCAACCAGGGCGTGCCCGTCGCCAATAACCAGGACTCGCTCAAGGCGGGCCTGCGCGGCCCGGCGCTGCTGAAGGACTTCATCCTCCGCGAAAAGATCACCCACTTCGACCACGAGCGCATTCCCGAGCGCATCGTGCACGCGCGCGGCTCGGGCGCGCATGGCTATTTCGAATGCTACGACGCGGTACCGTCGCTGACCTGCGCGGCGCCGTTCCAGGAAGCGGGCAAGATCACGCCGGTGTTCGTGCGCTTTTCGACCGTGGCCGGCGAGCGGGGCTCGAAGGACACCGCGCGCGATGTGCGCGGGTTCGCGGTGAAGTTCTATACCGACGAAGGCAACTGGGACCTGGTCGGCAACAATATCCCGGTGTTCTTCATCCAGGACGCGATGAAGTTCCCCGACCTGGTGCACGCGGTCAAGCCCGAGCCGCACCATGCGATGCCGCAGGCGGCGTCCGCGCACGACACCTACTGGGATTTCGTCTCGCTGATGCCCGAGTCCACGCACATGCTGCTGTGGCAGATGTCCGACCGGGCGATCCCGCGCAGCTACCGCATGATGCAGGGCTTCGGCGTGCACACCTTCCGCTTCGTGACCGCCGAGGGCGTGTCGTCGTTCGTGAAGTTCCACTGGACGCCAGTGCTTGGCACCCACGCGCAACTGTGGGACGAGGCGGTCAAGACCTCCGGTTGCGATCCCGACTTCCATCGCCGCGACCTGTGGGACGCGATCGAGGCAGGCGAGTATCCGGAGTGGGAACTGGCCGTGCAGGTGTTCTCCGAAGACGATGCCGAGCGCTTCTCGTTCGACGTGCTCGACGCGACTAAGCTGGTGCCCGAGGAACTAGTGCCGCTGACTCCGCTGGGCCGTCTGGTGCTCAACCGCAACCCAGACAATTTCTTCGCCGAGACCGAGCAGGTGGCGTTCTGCACCGCGCATGTGATCCCGGGCATCGACTTCACCAACGATCCGCTGCTCGCCGGCCGCATCCACTCCTACGTCGACACCCAGATCTCGCGGCTCGGCGGTCCGAACTTCCACGAGTTGCCGATCAATGCGCCGATCGCGCCGGTCCACAACAACCAGCGCGACGGCATGCACCGGCAGGCGATCCATCGCGGCAAGGTCGCCTACGAGCCCAACTCGCTCGGCGGCGGCTGCCCGTTCCAGGCCGGCAAGGCCGGTTTCGTGCCGTTTCCAGAGCCCGTCGAGCAGGACGAGGTGCGCGGCAAGCCCGAGCGGTTCGCCGAGCATTTCAACCAGGCGACCTTGTTCTACAACAGCCAGACCAAGGTCGAGCAGGCGCACATCGTCGCCGCGTTCCGATTCGAACTGTCGAAGGTGACCGTGCCGGCGATCCGCGAGCGGGTGGTGTCGATGCTGCGCAATGTCTCCGATGATCTCGCCGAACGGGTCGCTGCCGGCCTGGGCATGCCGTTGCCCGAGCCGATGCCGCGCGTGTTGCCTGATCCGCCGGCGCCCGAGGTCGAGGTATCGCCGGCACTGTCGATGCTGGCGCGTCCGGGCGGGGCGGGCATCCGCACGCGCAAGATCGCGATCCTGATCAATGAGGGCAGCGATGCCGACCAGGTCGCCGCGCTGCAGAAGACCTTGCTGGCCGAAGGCGCGGTCGGTCGGTTGGTCGGCCCGCGCGTGGGCGCGTTCACTGCCGCCGACGGTGCCAGCCTCGATGCCGACGCGTCGCTGGAGAACGAACCATCGGTGTTGTTCGACGGCGTCGCGATCCCGGGTGGCGAGGGCGTCCGGCAACTGACCCGCGATGGGCGCGCGGTGGAGTTCGTCAGCGATCAGTTCCGCCATTGCAAGGCGATCCTGGCCTTCGGCAATGGTGCCGACCTGCTCGAGGCGGCCGGCATTCCGCTCGATGGCGAGGACCCTGCGTTGATCGTGGCCGGCGATGCCGGCAAGGCGTCGATCGGGCGGTTCGTCAAGGCGCTGGCGCAGCATCGCAACTTCGATCGTGAACGCGATCCGCCGTTGATCTGAAGTCTGCGTCCTGCGCCGCTGTGACAACGGTCCGCCGGCGTCGTGGCGGCGGGCCGCGCGGCATCGTCGCGCATTTCCTCGCTTTGACCTGAACCGACACCATGTCTCTGTCCGCCATGTCCCCGTCGTCGTCGTCCGCCGCGTCCGGGCGCGGCCGCATCTCGGCCGCCACGACGCCGCTGCAGGCCGATGCCCGCGCCTGTCTGGCGCAGCGGCCTGCATTGCCGCTTCCTGGGGGCGGTGCCACGCTCGAACGCTGGCGCGCATTGGCCGGGATCGCCGCCGACGATCTGTGCGTGGTCAAGGTGATGGAGGCGCATTACGACGCATTGGCGGTTCTCGCCGAGCTCGATGCCGAACCGCCACCAGTGGATCAGCTGTTCGCGGTGTGGGCCGCCGAGCCTCCGGATGCGCGCGTGCAGTTCGTCGCGCAGGACGGCGCCGAGGGACGCCTGGATGGGATCAAGGCCTGGTGCTCGGGCGCCGACCTGGTTGACGCCGCGCTGGTCACCGCGCACGAAGGCGATGCGCGCGTACTCGTGCGCGTCGCCTTGCGTCAGCCCGGTGTCGAGCGCCTGCGCGGCGGCTGGCATGCGATCGGCATGGGGCGCGTCCATAGTGGGCGCGTGGCCTTCGACGGTGCGCGCGCGACCCGGGTGGGCGCGCCTGGCGCCTATCTGGCGCGGCCGGGCTTCTGGCATGGCGGTGCGGGCATCGCCGCGTGCTGGTTCGGCGCGGCCGCCGCGATTGCGGAACGACTGCGGACCCATCCGCGCATCGCCACCGATGCGCATGCGGCCGCGCATCTGGGCGCGATCGACATCGCCTTGTCGGCCGCGGCCGCGATGCTGCGCGAGACCGCGATGTTGATCGACACCGCGCCCGCCGCGCCGCACACCGCGGCGGTGATCCGGGTGCGCTCGCTGCTCGAGCGCGTGGCGACCGAGGTCGTGGACCGCGTCGGCCGCGCGCTGGGACCGGGCCCCTTGTGCGAGGATCTCGACCACGCGCGACGCTGCGCGGACCTCACCACGTTCATCCGGCAGAGCCATGCCGAGCGCGATTGGACGGCGCTGGGCGAGGCGGTGTCACGACAGGAGGCGGCTTGGACGCTGTAGCCGAGGGACGGGGCCCTGCGCCGCCGACCATCATCGGCGACGGCCAGCACGAGGGCGCCTGGCGCGCGTCGGCCTGGCTGCAGGCGCTGCCGCGCATGACTGCCGACGCCTGGTTGGACGGCGTTGCGCGCTTGGTCGTGGTGTCGCCGCATCCCGACGACGAGGTGCTTGGCTGCGGCGGCCTGATGGCCGAGGCCGGGGTGCGCGGACTGCCGGTGCACGTGGTCTCGGTGACCGACGGGGAGGCCTGTTACGCGGACGATCCTCACTGGCCGCCAGCGCACACGCGGGCCGTGCGGCGCGCCGAGCTTCGGGCGGCGCTGGATGCATTGAGCGGCGAGGTGCCGGCGACGGTCGCGACACTGGATCTGGGCGACGGCCGGGTCGGCGCTGGCGAATCGGCCCTGGTCGCGCGGATTGCGGGTGAACTGCGCGTGGGCGACCGGGTACTGACCACTTGGCGGCACGACGGACATCCCGACCACGAGGCGACGGCGCGTGCGACCGCCGACGCCGTAGGCCGGATCGGGGCGTCGCTGCAGGAGTTTCCCGTCTGGGGCTGGCACTGGCTGGATCCGGCCGCGTCGTCGCCGCCGTTCGCCGATGCCTACGCCGTCCAACTGTCTGCGCAGGCCGTTGCCACGAAAGGCCGCGCCCTGGACTGCTTCGTCTCGCAGCGCGCCGGCGCGCATGCCACGCCGATCCTGCCGCCGCATGTGATCGCGCGTTTCTCGCGCGACTTCGAGGTCCTGCTGCCATGAATGCTGTCGTCTCCACTTCGCCCGACTACTTCCATGCGCTGTATGCGGACGACGATCCGTTCGGCTATCGGCACCGCTGGTACGAGGCGCGCAAACGTGCGCTGTTGCTGGCCAGCCTGCCGGCGGAGACCTACGACGCCGGTTGGGAGATCGGCTGCTCCAACGGCGAACTCACCGCCGCGCTCGCAGAGCGTTGCCGCAGCGTGCTCGCGACCGATCTCGATCCACGCGCGGTCGAGCTGGCGCGCGCGCGCACCGCCGCCTGCGCCGGCGTGCACGTCGAGGCCATGCGCCATCCACAACAGTGGCCGAAGGACACGTTCGATCTGATCGTGCTCAGCGAGGTCGGCTATTACCTCGCACCCGATGCGCTCGACACGTTGCTGACCCGGTTGCCGGCGAGCCTGCGGGAGGCGGGGGTCTTCGTCGCCTGTCACTGGCTGCACCCCTTCGACGAGGCGCCGCAGCACGGCCGCCAGGTCCACGCCGCGATCGCGCAGGCGCTCGGCGCGCCGGCGTTCCGCTACGAGGATACCGATCTGCTGCTCGAAGGCTGGCCGGTCTCGCCGCATTCGGTCGCGCAACGCGAGGCCTTGCGATGATCGGCGTCGTCGTGCCGGCCCACAACGAGGAAGCCTTGCTCGGCCGATGCCTGGCCTCGGTGCGCGCGGCCGCTGCCGATCCGCGGCTGGCCGGCGAAACGGTTCACGTGGTGGTGGCGCTGGATCGCTGCAGCGACCGCAGTGCGGATATCGCCGCCGCGCACGGTGCGACCGGGCTTGTGGTCTGCGGTGGCAATGTCGGCAGCGCCCGCGACGCCGGCATGCGCGCAGCGATCGCGGCCGGTGCGCGCTGGCTGGCGAGTACCGACGCCGACTCGGTGGTGCCGCCTGACTGGCTGTCGGGCCAACTGGCCTGCGGCGGCGATGCGTTCTGCGGCATGGTCGCCGTCGACGACTGGCTCGATTACGCACGCGACGTTCGTGATGCGCACGATCACGGGCACCCGCGGCGCGACGGCCATCTGCATGTGCATGGCGCGAATCTCGGGCTGACGGCCGAGGCCTACTTGCGCTGCGGCGGATTTCCGCCCATGGCCGCGCACGAGGACGTGGCGCTGGTCGACGCCCTGGTGGCCTGCGGTGCCCGGATCGCGCGCCGCGCGGCGCCGCTCGTGCTCACCAGCGCACGTCGCAGCCCGCGCGCGCGGCAGGGATTTGGCGACTACCTGCGGGCGCTCGAGGCGCGCGTCCAGTCGGTCGCAGCCTTCGGCAGCGGCGAACTGCGCCCGGTCGATCCGGTCCCGGTGGCGCATGGGTCCTGAACTGATCGGCTGGGTGGCCTCGGTGATCCTGCTGGCCACGCTGGCACGGCAGATCGCCACGCAGGTGCGCGACGACAGTGCGCGCGGCGTATCGAAATGGTTGTTCCTCGGCCAGATCGCCGCCTCGACCGGCTTCGTCACCTACAGCGCGTTGGTCGGCGACTGGGTGTTCATCGTCACCAACGTCTGCATCCTGATCACCGCGATCGTCGGCCAGATCGTGACCTGGCGCAAACGACGGCGCGCGGCCGGCTAGCCAGGTCATGTTCCGCGGCCAGATCGCGGGTGGGATGGTGGTCTTCGGTTCGGCAAAACGACGATCCCGGGCATCTCGCCCGGGATCGCGTCTCTACAACAGGGCCACACTCAGGCGACGTCGGGCTCGCTGAACGCTTCGGGCGCATCTTCGGCCGCGCCGATCGGGATGCAGCTGCAGAACACGTTCTTGTCGCCATGCACGTTGTCCACGCGTGCGACCGGCGGCCAGTACTTCGTCTGGCGCAGGCTTGCGAGCGGGAATGCGGCCAACTCGCGCGGATAGGCATGCGTCCATTCGCTGGCGGTGACCTGCATCGCGGTGTGCGGCGCGTGCTTGAGCGGGTTGTCTTCGCGGTCCAGGCGGCCGTCCTCGATCGCTTGGATCTCGCCGCGGATCTGGACCATCGCGTCGATGAACCGATCGAGCTCGTGCAGCGATTCGCTCTCGGTCGGCTCGACCATCAGTGTGCCCGAGACCGGGAAGCTGAGCGTCGGCGCATGGAAGCCGAAGTCGATCAGGCGCTTGGCCACGTCCTCGGCGCTGATGCCGGTCGCGTCCTTGAGCGGACGCAGGTCGAGGATGCACTCGTGGGCGACCAGGCCGTTGCGGCCGGTGTAGAGCGTGGGGAAATGCGGCGCCAGGCGCTTGGCGACGTAGTTGGCGTTGAGCAGTGCGACCTGGGTGGCGCGGCGCAGGCCGTCGGCGCCCATCATCGCGATGTACATCCAGCTGATCGGCAGGATCGAGGCCGAGCCGTGCGTGGCGGCCGAGACCATGCCGACCGTGCCCGTGGCGCCATCGCCCCCATCCGCCCTGCGGGCACCTTCCCCCGCGAGCGGGGGAAGCGGGGTGGCTGCGGGCAGGTAGGGCGCGAGATGCGACTTCACCGCGCACGGGCCCACGCCCGGCCCGCCGCCGCCGTGCGGGATGCAGAAGGTCTTGTGCAGGTTGAGGTGGCTGACGTCCGAGCCCCACTTGCCGGGCTTGGCCAGCCCCACGAGGGCGTTCATGTTGGCGCCGTCGGTGTACACCTGGCCGCCGTGCTGGTGGACGATGTCGCAGATCGCGACCACGTCTTCCTCGAACACGCCATGCGTGGACGGGTAGGTGATCATGATCGCGGCCAGACGGTCGGAATACTTCTCGGCCTTGGCGCGGATGTCGTCGACGTCGACGTTGCCGTCCTTGTCGCAACGGGTCACCACCACGGTCATGCCGACCATCTGCGCCGACGCTGGATTGGTGCCGTGCGCCGATTCGGGAATCAGGCAGATGTCGCGATGGCCCTGGCCCTGCGCGCGCTGGTAAGCGCGGATCGCCAACAGGCCGGCGAATTCGCCCTGCGCGCCGGAGTTGGGCTGGAAACTGACCGCGTCGTAGCCGGTGATCTCCACCAGCATCGCTTCCAGGCCGTCGATCAGCTCGGTGTAGCCGGCGGTCTGGTCGGCTGGCGCCAGCGGATGGATGTTGGCGAACTCCTGCCAGGTGACCGGGATCATCTCGGCGGTGGCGTTGAGCTTCATCGTGCACGAGCCCAGCGGGATCATCGTGCGGTCCATCGCCAGGTCGCGGTCGGCCAGCGTGCGCATGTAGCGCAGCAGCTCGTGTTCGCTGTGGTGGGTGTTGAACACCGGGTGCTGCAGGAAGCCCGAGTTGCGGCGCAGCGCCTGCGGCAGTGCGTCGGCCGTCGCGGCGTCGAGCGCGTCGATGTCGGCCTGCGCATCGAACACCGCGGCCAGCGCCACGACGTCGTCGCGGGTCGTGGTCTCGTCGAGGCTGATGCCGACCGACGCGGCGTCGATCGCGCGCAGGTTGAAGCCGGCCGCACGTGCCTTGGCGTGCAGCGCGTCGGCGTCGACGCCGGTCACGTGCAGCGTGTCGAAGAACGCGTCGCCGACCGCGACCCCGGCCTGGCGCAGCGCGGCGGCCAGGATCGCGGTCAGGCGGTGGGTGCGGCGGGCGATGCGGGTCAGCCCTTCCGGGCCGTGGTAGACGGCGTACATCGAGGCCATGACCGCCAGCAGCACCTGCGCGGTGCAGATGTTGGAGGTCGCCTTCTCGCGGCGGATGTGCTGCTCGCGGGTCTGCAGCGTCAGCCGGTAGGCGGGGTTGCCAGCGGCATCGACCGACACGCCGATCAGGCGACCGGGCATCGAGCGCTTGTACGCGTCACGGCAGGCCATATAGCCGGCGTGCGGGCCGCCGAAGCCGAACGGCACACCAAAGCGCTGCGCGCTGCCGACGACGATGTCCGCGCCCCAGGCGCCGGGCGCCTCGATCAGCGTCAACGCCAGCAGGTCGGCCGCGACCGCGACGATGCCGCCGCGTGCGTGCACCGCGTCGGCGACTGCGCGGTGGTCGTCGATGCGACCGAAGGTGTTGGGGTACTGCAGCAGCACGCCGTAGCTGGCGGACTGGGCGGCGGCGTCGGCGGGGCCGACCTCGAGCTCGATGTCCAAGCCCGCGGCGCGCGTGCGCAGCACGTCGAGCGTCTGCGGATGCACGTCGTCGGCGACGTAGAACACGTTCGACTTCGACTTGGCCGAGCGCTTGGCCAATGTCATCGCCTCGGCCGCGGCGGTCGCCTCGTCGAGCAGCGAGGCGTTGGCGATATCCATGCCGGTCAGGTCGGCGACCATGGTCTGGAAGTTGATCAAGGCTTCCATGCGGCCCTGCGAGATCTCTGCCTGGTACGGGGTGTAGGCGGTGTACCAGGCCGGGTTCTCGAGGATGTTGCGCAGGATCACGTTCGGCGTGTGGGTGCCGTAGTAGCCCTGGCCAATGACGCTGCGCAGCACGGTGTTCTTCTTGGCGATGGCGCGGATCTTCGCCAGCGCCTCGACCTCGGTCGTCGCGGTCGGCAGCGCCAGCTCGGCAGCCGACTTGATGCTGCCCGGGACGATGGCGTCGGTCATCGCGTCAAGCGACGCATGGCCCACGACCTCGAGCATGTGGGCGATCTCGGCATCGTTCGGGCCAATGTGGCGCTCGACGAAGGCCGAGGGGTGTTCGAGGTCGCGCAGGGGCGATGCGGTCATGGCGGGCATCCGGTAGGGCGGCAGGGGCGGCGGGCCGACGGCTACCGCGCCGCGCCCGGAACGGCATGCGGCGACGGAAGGCGCCGGCCTTCCTCGTGCCCCTCTGTCCTTTTGCCTGAGAGTTCGGGGGTGACGCGTCCCCATGCACCTTCGGCGCCGGATCGAACCGGTCTCTCCAGAGTTTTCCCGCCGGCAGTACGTGGGCCTGAGCGATTACGGGCGTTGCGCCTTCGGCAGCGGGGCGGACCCGCTTCTCCCACCGGTTGGTTGCAGCGCGCCGATTATACCGTGGTCATGCGCCCGGCCGGGCGGATCGTAACGCCGGCTGCATGACCCCGCGGCGATGCTCGCGCCCTTCCTGCCGCTCGATGTTCGACCATGCCCGCAGCCCCGCCGCCGTGCACGCTCGTCCAGCTCTTCCTGCCGTTGTGCGGCGCCGATGGCCAGCCATGGCCGCGCGCGATGCTGGATGCGGTTCGCGATGAGCTGACCGCACGCTTTGGCGGCGCCACCGCCTTCGTGCGCGCGCCGGCCGCCGGCGCCTGGGAAGACCCGGGCGGTGAGGTGCAGCGCGACGAGGTGGTGTTGGTCGAGGTCATGACCGACCGGCTCGACCGCGCCTGGTGGGCGGCCTACCGCGCCACGTTGGAGACGCGCTTCGACCAGGACGAGGTCCTGATCCGGGCCAGCGCGGTCGAGCGGCTCTAGCGCTGCGCCCGCTCGGCGGGGTCCGCGGCGATGTCTCGGACCCCCGGAATCGGGGTGGCGTCGGGGAAATGGTGCTGCAGGGTATCGACCCCGGCCTGCGGGTGGGCGAGGGCACGTAGGTCCTCGCGCGCCTGGCGCCGCTGGGCGCTGTCGATGCCGGTCCGCCGGTCGCGGTCGGCCAGCAGGGCCGGATCGACCTCGCCGTCGCGGCTGAATGACCAGGCCAGCGCGGCGGGTCCGAGCGGCAGCGCATCGCCGGGCTCGGTGCCGTGGCGCGAATGCCAGGTGTGCCAGGTCTTGCCGTAGCTGTTGATCTTCTGGCGCATGAGTGCGCGCTCGGCGACTTCCGGCAGGCCAGGGGCAAGCAACTGGCCGGACAGGATCTCGCCGTTGTGCGGATGCCAGTACGCCCGCTCGTCCTCAGGCAACTGCGCGAACACCCGTTCGGAGACGATGTACTCGATGCCGGTGAGGTTGGCCTGGACGGTGTCGCCGTCGAACAGGGCGCACTGCGCGAAATCCTCGTTGACCTGACGGCAGTAGTGGTGGGCCTCCATCTGCATCGACGGGTCGTCCTTCATCGGGTGGAAGCCGACGATATGGATGTCCATGTCGCGCAGCGGCGCGGTGCCTTGCAGGGCCCGTGCGCCGGCTTCGAGCGTGCGCGTGGCGGCGGTCGGGGTCGCGCCGGGCGGGGCGACCGCCGGTTCGGTGGGGGTGTTGCCAGTGCAGGCAGTGAGTCCGGCGGCGAGGGCCAGCGGGGCGAAGGCGCGAGACGGAGAAGACATGGCACCACCGTGGCGCGCCGGGCGTGCACGGGCGGTGGACAGCATGCGGCCATCCTCGTGGGCCCGTGCAACGGGCGCGTGGTACGTGGGCAGGGTAGGCATCGGCATGCAGGGAACGCTGCGTCCGGCGCGTCAGTCACGGATGCGTTGCTATGCTGCGCGGCCGCTCTTGTGACCGTCCTCCTATGCGCGCTTGCCCATGCCGGAGCGTCCGGCGATGGCCGTGACGCCATCGCCGTCGCCCCAGGTCCCGATCCGCCTGTTGACCCTGCTGCTTGCCGGGCTGGCGATGTTCGGCCCGTTCTCGATCGACACCATCTTCCCGGCGTTTCCGGCGATCGGTGCGGACCTGGGCGCGGATGCGGCGGCGATGCAGCAGACCATCTCGGTGTATCTGGTCGCCTATGCGCTGATGAGTGTCGTGCATGGGCCGCTGTCGGACGCGCTCGGGCGTCGGCGGGTGATCCTGGGCGGGCTTGCAGTGTTTGTCGTTGCCTCGATCGGCTGCGCGCTGTCGACCAGTCTCGGCGCATTGCTGACGTTCCGTGCGTTGCAGGGGCTGTCGGCGGGCGTGGGCCTGATCGTCGGGCGTGCGGTGATCCGCGACGTGCTGCATGGCGACGATGCGCAGCGGCTGATGAGCCAGGTGTCGATGATCTTCGGCATCGCGCCGGCGATCGCGCCGGTGATCGGTGGCTGGCTGCTGGGCTGGGGCCGCTGGCCGCTGATCTTCTGGTTCCTGGTGGCGTTCTCGCTGGTGCTGCTGGCGGTGTGTTGGCGCCGACTGCCGGAGACCCATCCGGTCGAGGCCCGGATCTCGCTGGCGCCGGCGCGGTTGTTGCGCGGCTATGCGGCGATCGCCGCCAACCGCCGGTTCCAGCGCATCGCCGCGGCCGGCGCGTTCAATTTTTCGGCGCTGTTTCTGTACATCGCCTCGACGCCGGTGTTCGTCATCGATGTGCTGCGCCTCAACGAGCGCCAGTTCGGCTGGTTCTTCATCCCGATGATCACCGGCATGATGCTCGGCGCCTGGGTGTCGGGGCGGGCGGCGGGGCGGATCAGCGGGCCGCGATTGGCGAACATCGGTTTTGCCTGCAGCGGCGTGGCGATGGTCGCCAATCTCGGCTACAACCTGCTGGTCGATCAGCCGGCCGTGCCGTGGGCGGTGCTGCCGATGATGCTCAACTCGTTCGGCATCGCGCTGGTGTTCCCGATCCTCACGCTCGCCGTGCTGGACATGTATCCGCGGCAGCGCGGCTCGGCATCGTCGCTGCAGGCCTTCGTCGGCCTGGTCCTCAACGCGGTTGCCGCGGGCGTGCTCTCGCCGTTGGTCAGCCCGCATCCACGCGCGCTGGCCATCACTTCGGCCGGCTTCATGCTGCTGGGCTGGCTGTTCTGGCGCGCCGAGCTGGCGCGTGGCGCACCGCCCCCAGGTTCCGCGCGCGAGGCCGCGCCGATGGCGCCGACCGACCCGTTGTAGCGGCCCCTCCGACTGCGGGATGGGCGTTCCACTTCGGCCAGGAAGCCGTCTGTCAGCCGGAAGCTGCTCGCCCCTCGGTCAGGCTGCTGCGCAGTCCGGGATGCGCAGCGCACGTAGCGTTCGCATGGATATGCGGCAAGCCGTGCACGACATTCATGTTCATTCTGTCTTGGTCGGGCGCGCGCCCTCCCTGGCGCGCTCGACGCGGTCACCCGCCGTCAGTCCGCTGCCGTGGACGTTTGCAACCCGACTTCGGTAGATGGGGAGTCGCCCGCTGAAAGAAGTCATATGCTTTCGGCCTTAGGGCGTCGTGCTGGTCGGGGATTGCGATAGCGGGCCATGGATGGCCCGCGGCGGCGAGTCAGCCAGGGATGGCTGACCGAGCGAGAAGCAGTCCCCGGCCGGCGCGACGCGCGCTCCGGAGAAGAGCGCCGCGATTGAGCGAGGAGAAGCAAGATTTCTCAGGCTAGGCGAACACCCACCAAGGCCGCTCAGCCCTGGACCGGGGCCGCGGCCGGAGCAGGGGACTGCGCGGCGGCCGGTGCGCTCCAGCCGCAACTGCGGCCTTCGTTCTGCTGCTCGAGCCAAGTCTGCAACGGCGCGAAATACTCGAGCACCGGTGCGGCGTCCATGGTCTCGCCGCCGGTCAGCTCCTTGAGCGTCTGCTGCCAGGGCTGGCTGTTGCCCTTCTCGAGCATCGCCCAGAACTTCTCGCCGGCTGCCTTGTTGCCGTAGAAGCTGCACTCGTACAGCGGACCGGTGTGCCCCGACGCATCGCACAGCGCCTTGTAGAACTGGAACTGCAGCACGTGCGAAAGGAAGTAGCGCGTGTAGGGCGTGTTGCCCGGCACGTGGTACTTGGCGCCGGCATCGAAGAAGTCCTCGCCGCGCGGCGTCGCCGGTGCCACGCCCTGGTACTGCGCCTTGAGCGACCACCAGGCGGCGTTGTAGTTGTCCGGGGTGATCGAACCGTCGAACACGCCCCAGCGCCAGCGGTCGATCATCAGCCCGAACGGCAGGAACGACACCTTCGCCAGCGCCATGCGCATCTGCGAATTGACCAGGGATGCCTGCGATTGCTGCTGTTCGCCGACCAGGCCGATCGACTGCAGATACTTGGGCGTCATCGCCAGCACGATCGTGTCGCCGATCGCCTCGTGGAAGCCATCGTGCGCGCCGCTTTGGAACAGCGGCGGGCGGCCGTTGTAGGCGAGGTAGTAATAGACGTGGCCGAGCTCGTGATAGATCGTCGTGAAGTCTTCTTCGTTCGGCTTGGTGCACATCTTGGTGCGCACGTCCGGCTGGCCGTCGATCTTGCCGCCCATGTCCCAGGCGCTGGCGTGGCAGACCACGTCGCGGTCGCGCGGTTTGATGAACTGCGTCTTGGCCCAATAGCTGTCGGGCAGCTTGGGCATGCCGAGCGAGACGTAGAAGTCCTGCGCGCGCTCGTTCATGCGCTTGGCGTTGTCGGTCTGCGCGGCGTGGGCGATGTCGGCGCGGCGGTCGGAATCGATCAGCGCGTTCTCCTTGACCATGCGCTCGTTGAGCAGCACCTGGTAGTTCTTCTCCAACGCGCCGGTGATGTCGAGGTCGCCGGCGTTGGGATAGGGCTGCAGCACGTCCCAGAGGTTGCTCCAGTCCTGCTGCCACATGTTGCCCATCAGGTGGGCCGGCAGCAGCCCGCCCTCGACCGTGCCGCGACCGGGATAGCGCGCTTCCAGCCGCCCGCGCGCGTAGCAGTGCAACTGTTCGTACAGCGGCTTGACCTGGCCCCACAGGCGATCGGTCTCGGCGGCCAGTTCGGCCGGCGGCATGTCGTAGCCCGAACGCCAGGCCTCGCCGGCATCGGCGAAGCCCAGGTCGCGCGCGCCTTCGTTGACCAGTTCGACGAAGCGCGTGTAATCGCCGCGCATCGGCTGGGCGATCGTGTGCCAGCCCTGCCAGGCATCGAGCTGCGCGTCGTAGTCGCGGCTGCTGCGCAGCACGTCCTCGAGCTGGCCGAGCTGGCGGCAACTGCGCGCCTCACCTTCGCCGGTGCAGTACTGGCCGGCGCCGTAGGTGCCTTCCATCTTCGAGGCGATCTTGGTCAGTTCGGCCAGGTGTTCGGGATTGCGCGGCGGCGGCATCGAAGCGCCGAGCTTGAGCAGGTTGATGGCGCGGGCGGTCTCGGGCGACATCTGCTGGCCTTCGAACTTGCGCGATTGTTCGATCCAGCTGTTGAGCTGGGCCAGGTAGCGCTCGTTGTACTTGGCCGCCAGCAACTGGCTGTCGTCGTTGATGTAAGTGGCCGACAGCCACTGCGACGCGGTCAGTTCGGGCATCAGCGTGCGCATCTCCTCGTTCACGCGCGCGATGAACTGGTCGGCCGTCTCACCCTCGGGCGCCGTGGATGCGGCCGGCGTCGTGGCGTCGGGCGAGGCCGAGCGGTTGCAGCCGGCGAGCGTCAGGCTCGCGGCGACCGCGAGGGCGAGCAGGGCGTGGCGATGGGTCACGGCGACATCCGGTGTACAGAAGGAACCGGGAGGCTAGTGCGCCGGTTGCAGCGCCGCAAGTGAGGGCGGACAGCCGGCGGCGGCGTCCCGACGCAAACGAAGGTGCAGTCTGGCGTCGCGGCCAGCCCCGTATTCAGCTGGAAACGGGCGCCGGTAACAGCTTGCGTGCGACCAGCCACGCGCGTGCATCCTCGGCATCGCGCTCGAACCAGGCCTGCGCCGAGCCCAGTCGGAAGGTATAGCCCCAGGCATCCATGTCGGCCATCAGGCGGGCGCTGCCGACGCCGGGCAGCGCCTCGGCGAGCACGATCTGCAGATAGCAGGTCGCGTCCTCCTCCTCGACCGAATCGGTGGCGTCGGTATGCACCGCTGCCCGGCGCTCGGGCGGCAGCACGATCAGGTGGCAGGCCTCGTGCAGCAGCGAATGTACCGGCGTGTCGTCACGCGCATGCACGTCGCAGCCGATGATGCCCGCCTCGCTGTCGCCCCAGTAACTGCCTGGAATCGGCAGGCCCGGGGCAATGCGATGCAGCCGCAGCCCATAGCGCTGCAACAGGGCGCTCGGAGCCTCGAAGCCGATGTCGGCCAGGCACAGCACGGGCGCGGTAGCCGTGTGCGGCGACACGGTGGACGTCGCCGAGACGCCGGAGGGCGAGGGCACGTCGGCTCAGGCCGGGGTGATGCGCTCGTCGGGCAGGGCAACCGAGATGTCGAGCACGTCGTTGTCGCCGTCCTTGACCAGGTCCACCTTGACCGCATCGACATCGATGCTGACGTACTTGCGGATCACTTCGAGCAATTCGCGCTGCAGCAGCGGCAGATAGTCGGGGGCGTTTCGGCTGGTCCGCTCCTGGGCCACGATGATGCGCAGGCGGTCCTTGGCGATCGTCGCGGTGTTCTTCTTGGGCTTGAGGAAATCGAACAGGGCCATCATCAACCTCCGAACAGCTTGCTGAAGAAGCCCTTCTTCTCCGTGGTGGTGAAGCGCAGCGGGCGCTCCTGGCCGAGCAGTCGCGCGACCGCATCGTCGTAGGCCTGGCCGGCGATCGACTGGGCGTCGAGGATCACCGGCTCACCCTTGTTGGACGCGTTGAGCACGTCGCCCGATTCGGGGATCACGCCGATGGTCTTGAGCCCCAGCACTTCTTCGACGTCGGCGATCGACAGCATCTCGCCGCTTTCCACGCGGACCGGGCTGTAACGGGTCAGCAGCAGGTGTTCTTGCACGCGCTCGCCCGACTCGGCGCGCCGGGTCTTGGACTGCAGCAGGCCGATGACGCGGTCGGAGTCGCGCACCGAGGAGACCTCGGGATTGACCACCACGATCGCGCGGTCGGCGAAGTACATCGCCAGGAACGCGCCTTTCTCGATACCGGCTGGCGAGTCGCAGATCACGAAGTCGAAGCCGTCGTCTGCGAGTTCCTTGAGCACCCGCTCCACGCCCTCCTTGGTCAGCGCGTCCTTGTCGCGGGTCTGCGAGGCGGCGAGCACATAGAGGTTGTCGAAACGCTTGTCCTTGATCAGCGCCTGCTTGAGCGAGGCCTCGCCCTGGACGACGTTGACCAGGTCGTACACCACGCGGCGCTCGCAGCCCATGATCAGGTCGAGGTTGCGCAGGCCGACGTCGAAGTCGACGACCGCGGTGCGCTTGCCCTGCCGGGCCAGCCCGCTGGCGATGCTGGCGCTGGTGGTGGTCTTGCCGACCCCGCCCTTGCCCGATGTGACTACGATGATTTCAGCCAAAACACGTCTCCTGGGTGTGCCGCCGTCACTCGAGTGCGGCGATCTTGAGTTCTTCATGCTCCAGCCAGACCTGGACGGCCTTGCCGTGGAGCTCGCGCGGGATATCTTCCAGCACCTTGTACTGCCCCGCCACAGCCACCAGTTCGGCGTGGAAACTGCGGCAGAAGATGCGGGCATTGCGGTTGCCCTGGGCGCCGGCCAGCGCGCGGCCGCGCAGCGGACCGTAGATGTGGATCGAGCCGTCGGCGATGACCTCGGCGCCGGCGCCGACCTGCGACATCACCGTCAGGTCGCGGTTGCGAGCGTAGAGCTGCTGGCCCGAGCGCACCGCCGTGGTCTGCATCAGTCCGGGTTCGGCGGCCGCCTGGGCGGGCGCGGGCGGCGGCGGGGCGGCAGCGGGAGCGGGCGCGGCGCGCGCAGCCACCGGGGCGGGCGCAGCAGCCGCGTCTGCGTTCTCGTACTGGGCGCGGAACTTCGACAGCAGTGGCAGGCCGAGCGCCTGCGCGAGCAGGGCGTTGTCGCTGCTGCCCCAGGCCAGCGCGACCGGCAATGCGCCGGCCTCGCGCAGCGCATCGATCAGCGCCTGCGCGGTCGCCGGGTCCGGCGTCGCGGGCAGGCCGCCGAAGTCGAGGATCACCGCCGCCCGCTCGAACAGCTTGGGCGCGCGGGTCACGCGGCTGCGCATCTCCTCGCCCAGCCGGGCGACGTCGAGCGTGCGGATGCGCAGGTTGGCGATGCCGACCTGGCCGATCTTCAGTTCACCAGCCGGTTCGAAATCGGTCGCCGGGGCGGGTGCGGGCTGGCCGGCCATCAGGCGGCCGCCCCTGCGCCGGCCGGCAGTTGCCGGGGCCTGAGCCATGCGGTGTCGGGCAGCCGGCCGCCGTAGGTGTCGCGCACCCATGGATAGCTGCACATGTCCTTGACCAGCATCGAGGCGCGCAGGTCGGTGCCGGGCATGACGTGCTGGCCGACCTCGCGGAAGCCGAAGCCGCCATGGAACAGCCGCACCGGATCGTTGTCGTGCTCGACGAAGACCTCGCAGGTCAGCAGCGGGTAGCGAACCTCGGCATAGCTCTGCACGTCGGCATAGAACGCCCGCCCGACGCCGCCGCCGCGGCGGCGGCTGGCGACCACGATGCGGTCGATGTAGAAGAATTCGGGGTAGTGCGCGCCGAACCAGGCGTAGTTGCTGCTGTCGTGGTCGCTGCCTGAACCGAAGCCGATCAGAAAGCCCACCATGGCCTCGTCGCGCTCGGCGACGCGGAAGTACTCGGCGGTGTCGTACAGGCGGCGGAGGCGGGCGGCATCCAGCGGCAGGATCGACGGGCCAGCGGCGTTGTTGAGTTCGAGGATGGAATCCAGCTCGTGCGCATGCACGTCGCGGACGACGATCGACATTCCAGACTCCATGTGAGACGACAGACACACCAATCGACCGCAGGCGGCAACTTTGGCCGCAATGCGTCGCAAGGACGGATTATTGCATGCCCGCTGCGCGAGGACGAGGCGCACAGCGGCGTCCGGCATGACTTCAGGCCCTGCGCGCGAGGCCCCGCGCGTGCCTACCATGGCGCATGATCCGCGCCCTGAACCACAACCGCCTGCTGCGCGTCGCCGGCCTGTTCACCTGGGCGGTGATCGGCCTGCCGTTGCTGATGCTCTCGCTGGCGCCGGCCGACCAACTGGTCGACGGCGGGGCACGGCTATGGCTCGACAGCTGGCCGTCCTGGCTGGCCTGGGCCGTGTTCGGCACCAGCTACGCCTGGCTCACGCGCGGCCTGGGCGAGCGCCGAATTGGCGTGCTCGACCGGCTGCTGGTGCTGGTGCTGGCCGGCAGTGCGATCGCGATCAGCTACTACAGCCAGAGCGGCCTGGGCAGCATCCTGCTGATGGTCGTCGCCTGCGTGCTGCCGTGGCTGCTGCCGCTGTGGGTCGGGGTGGCGCTGCTGGTGGCCTGCGAGTTCGTGATCGTGCCGGTCTATGTGCGCGGCTTCGACTTCACCTGGGCCGAGGCCGTGCTGCAGGCCGCGCTGTACGTGGGCTTCACCGGCTTTGCGTTCGTGACCGGCCTGGTCGCGCGGCAACAGGCGCAGGCCCGCGAGGAGCAGCGCCGGCTCAACGCCGAGCTGCGCGCCACCCGTGCGCTGCTGGCCGAAAGCGTGCGCGTCAACGAGCGCACGCGCATCTCGCGCGAACTGCATGACCTGCTGGGCCACCACCTGACGGCGTTGAGTCTGAATCTGGAGATCGCCAGTCATCTGGCCAGCGGGCAGGCGCAGGAGCATGTGGGGCAGGCGCAGACGCTGGCCAAGCTGCTGCTCAGCGACGTGCGCGAGGCGGTCAGCCAACTGCGCGACGACGATGCGATCGATATGCGCGCCACCTTGCTGCCGCTGGCCGAGAACGTGCCGAGCCTGCGGATCGACATGCAGATGCCGCAACAGTTCCTGGTCGACGACCCCGAGCGCGCGCACGTGCTGCTGCGCTGCACCCAGGAGATCATCACCAATGCCGTGCGCCATTCCGGCGCCAGCCTGCTGCGCCTGCGCTATGTGCAGGACGCCGGTGCGATCCGGCTCGATGCCCGCGACGACGGCCGCGGCGCCGATGTCGCCCGCGCCGGCAACGGCCTGACCGGCATGCGCGAACGGTTGGCCGCCTATGGCGGCACCCTGCAGGTCGAGACCGCGCCAGGCAGCGGCTTCGTACTGCGCCTGGAATTGCCGCTGGCGGACGACGCCCGCCTGCGCGATGCTGCACCCCGCACCGCCACGTCCCCGCCGCCGTGAGCCCGCATCCGTTGGGAGGCCCCATGATCCGAGTCTGCCTGGTCGATGACCAGACCCTAGTCCGCCAGGGCATCCGCTCGCTGCTCGCGCTCGACGGCGGCATCGAGGTTGTCGGCGAGGCATCCGATGGCCGCCAGGCGGTCGACCTGATCCCCGGCCTCAAGCCCGACGTGGTGCTGATGGACATGCGCATGCCGGCGATGTCCGGGCTCGAGGCACTGCAGTCGCTGGCGCGCGCCGACGCGCTGCCGCCGACGATCATCCTGACCACCTTCGACGACGACCAACTGGTGCTGGCCGGCCTGAAGGCCGGCGCGAAGGGCTACCTGCTCAAGGACGTGTCGCTCGAGCAACTGGTCGGTGCGATCCGTACGGTTGCCGACGGCGGCTCGCTGGTGCAGCCGGCGGTGACCCAGCGTCTGCTGACCGGCCTGGAGCAGATGCGCAACGAGTTCGTCAGTCTCGACCGGCCCGATCCGCTGACCGACCGCGAGACCGAGATCCTGCGGCTGATGGCCGGCGGCTTCTCCAACAAGGAGATCGCCAATTCGCTGGGCGTGGCCGAAGGCACGATCAAGAACCACGTCTCCAACATTCTGTCCAAACTCGGCGTGCGCGACCGCACCCGCGCCGTGCTCAAGGCCTTCGAACTGCAACTGGTCTGAGCCGGGAAGACGCGGTCGGCCGGCGCGGTGGTGCGGGGCCGCGAGGCCGGTCCGGCAGCGTCTGCACGACACCGGTGTCGTGTGCGGCCCGGCGCGGCGCGCCCGGCGCTGTCGACCGCGATGCGAAGGCGCGACCGCGGCCGTCGATTCGCTCGCAACATCGCTCGCCCGCGGCAATACAATCTTGCTACGATTGCCGGTCTGTGCCGCCTCAGGCCGGAATTGGTCCTGGAGAACCCTGAATGACCCGTCTGCTCGAACTGCTGATCTCTTGCGTCATCGTCGCCGTGCTGTTCCTGGTGGTGGCCGTGCTGCTTCCGTCCAGCCGCACGTTGACCGAATCTGTCGAGACCAACCGTCGGCAGTCGATCGTGTTCGACACGATCAATAGTGTCCGTCGCTTCAAGGACTGGTCGCCGATTCCGCGCTACGACCCCGCCGTCCAGCTCAAGCTCTCCGGCCCGGATGCCGGCGTCGGCGCCCGCGTCGACTACACCTCCGAGGACAAGCGCATCGGCCAGGGCCACTGGGAGATCACCGAGTCCGATCCCGACAAGCGCGTGGTCTACGCGGTCGAGAATCCGCAGCGCGGCGACAACAAGAAGATGACCTTCACGTTGAAGCCGACCGGGCGCAACAACCGCAACATCGAGATCACCCAGACCTACAACGTCGATTACGGCTGGGATCTGCTCGGTCGCTTCGCCGGCCTGTACGTCAGCCGCAACGTCGGCGACGACATGAAGCTGGGCCTGGGCCAGATGGGCAACCTGCTGGCCGCCGTGCCCAACGTCGACTATCGGGTCGAGGGCAGCACGCTGTCGGATCTGGCGGCGGTCGACCGTCCGGCCGAGAACCTGCTGGTCGTCAGCGCCGGCGCGGTGGAACGCAACAACCAGGTCATCCAGGATTCGATGAAGGCCAACCTGGAGTGGATCAACCGCACGATGGCGGCCAATGATCTGGAAGCCGCCGGTCCGCTGCGCGTCATCACCACCGAGCTGGGCCGCGAGACCTACACCTTCGATATCGCGCTGCCGGTTCGCGCCAAGGGGACCGGCCCGGCCGCGCCCGCCGCTGCCGCAGAAGGCGAAGGCGAAGGCGAGGCCGATGCACAGGTTGCCGCCGCACCGGTCGAGGCCCCGGCCACCGATGCCGCCGAGCTGTCCGACCTCGAACTGCTGGGCCCGGTGAAGTATGTGCACCTGCCGCGCGGCCGCGTTGCCAAGGCCAACTACAAGGGCTTCATGGCCGAGCTGGACAACGTCCGCAACGCCGTTCGCGCCTGGGCGCTGACCCAGGGCTATGAGGTCACCGATCGTCCGTACGAGTCCTACCGCAACGGCATCGAGGCCGCGTTCACCGAGAACGGCGAGTTCGAAGTCTTCTGGACCTTGCGCCAGCAGCCGTAAGCGGCGGTCTTCGTACCGCGACACAGGATCACGCGCACGCCGCATCCATTGGATGCGGCGTGTTGCGTTGGGAAACCGGGCATCGTCACGGTGCCCCAGGACAGGGGGGAAGTGTCTTGCGCAGATACGAAGGGAATGCATCGGGCCTGGCGGCGGCCGGCGCGCTGTTGGCCGGGGTGGCCGTCGCACTGGCGGCCTATGCCAATCACGGGATGGAAGGCGATGCGCGTGCGGCGTTGCAGTCGGCCGCCGTGTTCGCATTCGGTCACGGCATCGCGCTGGCGGCGTTGTCGCGAGGCCTGCGCGATCCGATGGCGAAACTGGCGTTGCTGGCGCTGCTGGCTGGCACCTTGCTTTTCGCCGGTGCGGTCGTCTCGCGCCATCTGCTCGGTGGACCGTCGGCGTTCGCCCCCTGGGGCGGTGGCCTGACGATGTTCGGCTGGCTACTCTACGCGATCTCGGCGTTGCGCACGCCGCGACGCTGAGACCACGCCACCGGGCACGCTTGCGCCGCGGACGCGCCCGGCCGCGTCAGCGGTGGCGCCAGTGCCACGGCTCGTAGACGATGCCGTGGGGATTGCCCTGCGGGTAGCTCATCGCAAAGCCGTGCTCGGCGGCGTGGCGCGTCAGCCAGGCGAACGCTGGCGTCGCCTCGAACGAGGGTTCGGCGCTGGGCTCGCCGGGCGTACCGATGTCGAGCGCGCTGCCCGAATGGTGCTCGCTGTAGCCCGGGGCGGCGTTGACCTCGAGGATGGCGTCCACATCGAGGCCGCGGGCGCGTTTGCGCTCAAAGATGCCGAGCTGGTAGTCGTGGCTGCGGTAACCGGAAATCGCCTCCAGCACGATGCCGTCGCCCCATGCGGCCTCGCGCATCCGCGCCCAGGCGCGGGCCGCCTTCGCCTCGAGCCACAGCGGCCTTCGATAGCGGTCGACGCCGGCGAAGGCCAGCCAGGCCGGCTCGGGCACCAGCGACAGGCCAGTGCGGGTGGCGTAGGCGTGCGCCTCGATGCCCAGGCCGTCCAGGCGCGCCTGCAACCGCGCCACCGGCAGCGTGTCGGGCGGGGTGGAGGGGATCGAGGACGGCGATGTGTCCAGCAGGTCCAGCGCCGCATCGAGTCCGGCGGTGCGGCGCCAGTCGGGCAGCAGCGGCATCAGCCCTTCGGGCAGCAGCGCGGCCAGATAGCGGCCGTCGCGTTTGCGCCGCAGCACCCACGACGCGCGCGCAAGCACGCGGGCATCGCGGTTGGCGCGCGCATGCAGCAACGTGGCCGGCCACAGCTCGATGTCCGGAGTGTTGACGAGAAGGGCGGCAGGCGGTCGACGCATCGCGCCAGCTTACCGGCCGGGCGCCGGCCACGCACGGCGCCTGCAGGTAGTGACGCTCAAAGCACGGTGTACGGCATCAGCAGCGGCATCAGCACGTGCAGCACGAGATCGGCCGTGAAGTGCGCCACGATCGCCATCTCCAGGCCGCGCTTCCAGTACAGCCAGCCGAACGCGACCCCGGCGATCGCATTGAGCAGCACCGTGCGCGCGATCACGCCGGTGTCGAGATCCCAGACGCCGGCGGCTGCCGGCAGGTGGCCGGCGCCGAACAGCAGCGCCGCTCCGAGGATCGCGATCCACGCCGCCGCGGGCGGCAAGCGGCCGTCATACCCGCGGTCGCGTCGCAGCAGCCAGGTGACGGCCCAGGCCAGCAGGGTCATCAGGAACAGCCGCAGTTGCAGTTCCTCGACGATGCCGCCGTAGAACGAGGCGAGCAGGCCGTACATCGCGCTGCGCGCGCCGTCGATGTCCTGCATCGCGACCTTGGCCGGTGGCAGCAGCAGCGGGTCGAGCAGCGCGGACAAGGCCAGCACGACCACGGCCGCGGCAGCCCCCAGGCCGGCGGCGCGCCAGGGCTGCAGCGGCGCCAGCCGCGCCTGGCCATGGCGGTTGAGCCAACGCTGCAGCAGCGGCGCGCCCAGTCCGACCCGATGGCCCATGCGCAACCCGGCCCAGGTCAGCAGGGTGGCGAGCACGAACATCTGCATCGCCTGGATCGCGATCAGGGCCGGCAGCGGCACCGGCAACGCCTCGACCCGGCCCGGGGCAAGCTGCATCAGATAGGGGAACACCGCGACCGTCGACAGCGCCGCGGCCGCGGCGAGCGCCACTGCCACACGCAGGTCCTGGCGGACGCGTGGCGCTGCGATGACAGTCATGCCCGGCGCTTCATGAACAGCACCATCGGTTGCCACGGCGCGGCCTGCACCACGTCGACCAGTTCCCAGCCCTGTTGACCGAGCGCCTGCAGCTCGGCTTCGACTGTTTCGGTCTTCAGGCCGAACATGCCCGGCTTGATCTCCTGCACCTTGTATTGCCAACGCTCACTCATGCGAATCTCCCTTGGATGCCGATGGGGTGCGATCGGATTGTGGCCCGGGTGGCGGCAACCGGCCGGCCCGGCGCAGCGCATCGCGCAGGACGTACTCGATCTGCGCGTTGACGCTGCGCAGCTCATCATCGGCCCAGCGCTGCACCGCGGCCAGCACCGTGGCATCGATCCGCAGCGGATAGGCCTTGCGGGTGCTCACCCGCGCCCGCCGCGTGCGCGCCGCTTGCTGCGGGCGACGGTGTAGACGAAGGCAATCGCCAGCCCGTTGACCACGAGCACCATGACCACCGCCAGGATCGACAGCCGGCGGTCGTCATCGCCCCACAGCGCGATGCCGGTCGCGGTGGCCAGCGTGGCCACGCCGACCATCCGCATCAACCGCGCCAGCCGGCTGTCGAGCAATGCCTTGTCGCGCACCGTCATGCGGCTGTGGCCGGCCAGCGGCAGCCGGCCGTCGCCCAGCCAGCGAGCGAACACGAACGCCGGCAGCGCGAAGATCGCGAACACCAGCGCGACGACATGATGGGCGGCCATCAGTACAGCGAGCCTGCGTTGACCACCGGCTGGGTACCGCGATCGGCGCACAGCACGACCAGCAGGTTGCTGACCATCGCCGCACGCCGCTCCTCGTCGAGCTGGACCACGCCGCTTTTCTGCAGTTCCGACAGCGCCATTTCGACCATGCCCACCGCACCGGCGACGATCCGGGTGCGCGCCGCGATCACCGCGTTGGCCTGTTGGCGCTGCAACATCGCGTGGGCGATTTCCGGGGCGTAGGCCAGGTGGCTGATCCGCGCCTCGAGCACGTCCACGCCCGCCGACGCCAGGCGCTCGTCGAGGTGTTCCTTGAGCCGGTCGGAGATCTCGACCGGGTGGCTGCGCAGTGAGATCTGCCCGTCCTCGTGCTGGTCGTAGGGATAGCTGGTCGCCATCGCGCGCAGCGCTGCTTCGGACTGGATGTGCACGAAGCTCTCATAGTTGTCGACGTTGAACACCGCTTCGGCCGAGTCGACCACCCGCCACACGATCACCGCCGCGATCTCGATCGGGCTGCCGTCGAGCTCGTTGACCTTCAGTCGGCCGCTCTCGAAGTTGCGCACGCGCAAAGACACCTTCTTCTTGGTCAGGAAGGGGTTGTTCCAGCGCAGCCCGTTGTCCTTGGCGGTGCCGACATAGCGGCCGAACAGGCTCAGCACCGCGGCCTGGTTGGGCTCGACCATGTACAGGCCGAGTGCGGAGAACGCGATCAGCAGCGCGGCCACGACCGCCAGCACGGGCAGGGCGCCGCCGGTGGAGAGCATCAGCCAGCCGCACGCGGCGATCGCGACCAATTGCAGGGCCACCACCGGGATGCCGGGGAAGGAGCGGATCGGATTCTCTTTCATGCGGCATCTCCTGGAGAGTTCGCCAAGTGATATCGATGAGATATCATTCTGTCAAGCGGCGATCACGCGCGCCTGCCCGGCGCCGCGGCACGATGCCGATGCCCTTCCAGCCCTGGAGTCTCGATGCACCGCCCTCGCCATTTCTCGATGCTGCGCGACTTCCATCTGGCCGACTGGTTCACGCTGGCCAACGCCTTCTGCGGCACCGGCGCGGTGTTCGCGGCGATGCGGTTCCTCCAGGACGGCGGTGTGCGCGATCTGCTGATCGGGATGGCACTGATCCCGCTGGCGTTCGTGTTCGACGCGCTCGACGGCCGCATCGCGCGCTGGCGCAAGGTCGCCTCCACGCTGGGACGCGAGCTCGACTCGCTGGCCGACGTGATCTCGTTCGGCCTGGCGCCAGCGGCGTTGGCCTACGCCTGTGGCATGCAGGGCGGTTGGGACTGGATCGTGCTCAGCTTCTTCGTCGGCTGTGGCGTCAGCCGGCTGGCCCGCTACAACGTCACCGCTGAGACCTTGGCCGATGGCGGCGACAAGGTGAAGTTCTTCGAGGGCACGCCGATCCCCAGCAGCCTGCTGCTGGTCGTGGTGCTCGCGATCGCGGCAGCGCAGGGCCGGATCGGCGATGCGCTGTGGCTGGGCGAGGTGCGGCTCGGGCCGTGGTCGCTGCACCCGCTGGTGCTGATGTTCGCGCTGTCGGGGTCGCTGATGATCAGCAAGACGCTGCGTATCCCCAAGCCCTAAGGCAGGGCGCAAGGCGACTGGGAATGCGTCGTGTGATTGCGCCGGGCGCGACGCGGCTGTTGCTATGATCGGGCCATCGCGGCGGGAGCGAACGATGGCAAACGATGCGTGGGGCCCGGCCGAGCCGGGCGAGGAACTCGAGCAGCTCGCACGCCGCTACTGGGATGCCTGGCAGTCGGCATTGCAGCGCACGATGCCCGGCGCTGCGCCGGGTGGGTTTGCCGGCTTCTCCAGCGGCGCGGCCGCCCGGCCGTCCGAGCCCTGGCGGGCGATGTTCGAGGCCTGGGTGCCGCCGTCGCCCAGCGGTAACGCCGGCGTCGAGGACGTGTTGCGGCGCTTCAACCGGCAGGCCGGCGACTGGTGGACGCGCATGCAGGGCGTGGCCGAGGGGTTCGCCGGCCAGCGCCCGTCGCCCGAGACCGTCGCGCGGGCCTGGCGCGAGGCGCTGGGTGGCGATATGGCCAATCCGTTCGCACAGATGTTCGGTGGACTGGGCGGCACCGGCATCGAGGGCTGGGATGGCTGGCTGCGGTCGTTGCAGCCCGTGGTCGATGCGTTGCGCGGCGATGGGGGCGCTGTCGGACCCTGGGCCGCGTTCGGGCCGTCGCGCGAGCACCAGGTGCGCTGGCAGGCGCTGCTCGATGCGTTCGCCGAGTATCCCAAGACGCAGCAGGCCTACCAGGGACTGTTGTTGCAGGCCTCGCAGGCCGCATTCGCACGTTTCGAGCGCCGGCTGTCGGAGCTCGATGCCGAGGCCGTGACGATCGAGTCGCCGCGGGCCTTGTTCGACCTGTGGGTCGAGGCCGCTGAAGAGGCCTATGCCGAGGTCGCGTTGTCGCCGGGCTTCCGCAGCGCGTATGCGCAGATGGTCGCCGGGCAGATGCGCCTGCGCCAGGCGGTGCAGCGCGAGGTCGAGCAGGCCTGCCGGCTGCTCGACCTGCCCACGCGCAGCGAACTCGACGGTGCGCATCGCAAGATCGTCGATCTGGAGCGGACCGTGCGCCGGTTGCGCGATCGTCTGGAGGAGGTCGACTCGGCGCCCGCTGCGCCAGAGCCGCCGCGCAAGACGCGCGCGGTCCGGACCGCATCGCCGCGTCGCACTGCGCGACCGGTGCGCAACGCGGCCGTGTCGGACACACCCGCACCGGCGACCACGTCCAGCCAGGCGCCGGCCAAGCCCGCACGGCCAAGGCGCGCGCCCAAGAAGGTAGCCGCCAAGACCGCACCCCGGCAGACGGCGCGCAAGACCGGGGCGGCGCAGCGTTCGAGCGCGCAGCGTGCACCCGCCAAGCGTGCGGCGACGGCCAAGACCTGGCCGGCGGCGATCCCGCAGGCGCCCGCACCGCTGACATCCGCCAAGCCGCGGACCCGGAAGCGCTGAGATGGCAGGACCGGTGCGGATCACGCCCGAAGGCATCGCCGAGGAGGCACTCAAGGTCCAGCGCAAGCTTCTGGCGGGCCTGACGACGCTGCGCGAAGTCGGCGACGTGGACTATGGCGCCACGCCCCGGGAAGAGGTCTGGCGCGACGGCAAGGTCGTGCTGTATCGCTTCGTCGGCGCGCAGGCAGCGACCTCGCGCACGCCGCTGCTGGTCGCCTATGCGCTGGTCAACCGACCCTACATGATCGATCTGCAGGCCGACCGCTCGATCGTCGCCGGGCTGTTGGCGCGCGGGCAGGATGTCTACGTGCTGGACTGGGGCTATGCCGATCGTTCCGACCGGTTCCTCACGCTGGAGGACTACATCGAGCGCTTCCTGGGTGGTGCGGTGGATCATCTGCGCCGTCGCTTCGGCCTGCCCGCGATCAACCTGCTGGGCATCTGCCAAGGCGGGACATTCGCACTCAGCTATGCGGCGCTCCATCCCGAGCGCGTGCGCAACCTGATCACGATGGTCACGCCGGTGGATTTCCACACCGACGACAACATGCTCGCGCACTGGGCGCGGGATCTGGATGTCGATCTGTTCGTCGAGACGCTGGGCAACGTGCCGGCCGACATGATGAATGCCTGCTACCTGATGATGAAGCCGTGGCGGCTGCTCGTGCACAAGTACGTGGGGCTGGTCGACATCCTCGACGATCCGAAGGCGGTCGAGGACTTCCTGCGCATGGAAAAGTGGATCTTCGATTCGCCCGATCAGGCCGGCGAGGCCTTCCGCCAGTTCGTGCGCCAGTTCTACCAGGACAACGGCTTCGTCGCCGGCAGCGTCGTGATCGGCGAGCGCGCGGTGGACCTGGCGCAGGTGACGATGCCGGTGCTCAACATCTACGCCGAGCAGGACCACATGGTGCCGCCTGACGCATCGCGCGCGCTGCGGGGGCTGGTCGGCACCGGGGACTACGCCGAGCTTTCGTTCCGCGGCGGGCATATCGGCATCTACGTGTCCGGACGGGCGCAGGTGCAGGTGCCTGCGGCCATCTGCGACTGGCTTGCGCAGCGCGACTGAGCGCGCCGTCGTCCGCTGTCTTTTCCGTTCGCCAGGAGCCGATCGATGTCCACGCCCGCCCCGAGCTTGAGCCGTTCCCGCAGCGACCGCGTCCTGGCCGGCGTGTTGGGCGGCGTCGCACGCCGGTTCGACTGGAATGCCACACTGGTGCGCGCGCTCTATGTCGTGGTGTCGGTGCTCTCCGCAGCGTTTCCCGGCGTGCTGGTCTACCTGCTGCTGTGGCTGCTGATGCCCGAAGGCGAGACCTGAGGCGATGTTGCGCTGGCGACGCCTGCCGGCTCCGTTGCGCGCACTGTTGCTGGCCTTGGGCGCGATCTGGACGCTGCCCAACACCGCCATCGGCCTGCTCGGCGGGCTGGCCGGCCTGCCGTTCGGCGCACGGGCCCATTGGCGTGATGGCAACTGCGCACTGGTGTTCGATTGCTGGCCCTGGGGGCCGGGCGGGGCGATCACGTTCGGCAACACGATCCTGCATACCGGCGATTCGCTCGACCGCACCTGCAATACCTATGCGCATCGCGCCGCGCTGTGCGTGCAGGCGCCGATCCGCCTGGGCGATCACGAGCGCGCCCACGTTTTTCAGTACATGGTGCTCGGTCCGCTGTTCTTGCCGTTGTATCTGCTGTGCGGGGGGATCAGCGTGCGCAACCGCTTCGAACGCGCGGCCGACCGCTATGCGCTGACTGGACACGGTTGGTGGCCCTGGCCGACGCCGTGATCCGGTAGCCGCCGGTCAGCGTCCGAGCTGCACGCAGGTCTCGCCTGCCGGTACACCACTGGGCGCGAAGCGCCGCTCAGCGAACAGGATGTCGTCGGTGCTCGCCAGGACCACGGTGCTGCTGCGCGTGCCATACATCGCATCCTCGATGAACGGCGGCGACAGGCGCCGTTCCAGCGCAAGGCCGACGCCGGTGTCGGGCAATTGCGCATCGTCGGCAGGACGCACGTCGTGCAGGCCGGCGAACAGTGGCTCCAGAGCGCCTGGAGCGCCAGGCGATGCCGCCAGCCAGTCTTGCAAAGTGCGTGTGGCCGCGTTGCTCTTGGGCCAGGGCGCGTCGAATGCGCCATTGGACATCGCGTGCAATCCCGGAGCGACCTCGGCAACCGCGAAGCGGGGATGGTTGCTGGCGAACCACAGCGCGTCGCCGTCCCACAGCAGCAGGTTGAAGCGCCCGTAGCCCGCGGCGTCGTCGGCCAGCGCATCGGCGAAGCGCTCGGCCGAGGTGTCGCCGCGGACGAAGTCGCGCACCAGCCAGCCACGCGACAACGGCGCGGTCTCCGGCGCCACGCCCGCGCGGACATTGGTCACTGCTGCCAGCCGGCGGCGGGACGAGACCTGCAACCAACTGCCGCCCGATTGCAGGTCGCGGCCGCCGAACACGTCCGGCGCCTCGGGATCGACACCGGCCGCTGCGGTCGGCCGCGTATGCGCCTCGTCGCGATTGGCGATCAGCGCCAGCGGCAGGTCGGGACGGGTGTTCCAGGCGACGGCGATCAGGCACATGCGCCGATGCTAGTCGAATGCGGCGCCGTGCCGCGCGTTCCGGGCTCGGTTTACCGCGGATGTGACGCCAGGACGGCGTCCAGGCCGACTGGGATGCGGCCTGCTGGTACCGGAGGCGGGACTCGAACCCGCACGCTTTTAAAGGCGGTGGATTTTGAGTCCACTGCGTCTACCATTCCGCCACTCCGGCGCGGACGGCGAGTATAGCGGATCGTCCGGCAGGGAAGCGGGCGCCTGCGTTCGCGAAATCCGAACATCCCCTCTGGCATGCTCCGCGGGCCGGCGCGTGCCGGTGGCAGCAGGAGACGGGCATGGTGGGCAGTCGACGTGGACGCGAGCGCGGGGACCGCTGGGGTCGAGGGCTCGTGGCGGTGCCGGTCGGCATGCTGCTCCTGGCGCTGGCCGCGTGCGCGAGCCCGTCCGGGCGGCAGGTGGGCGCCGCCGAGCCCGTTGGCGAACGGGTGCTCGATCCTGCGGTGTTGCGGGTACCGTCTCAGCCGTCCGGGCAACTGCGTCTGGCGCAGGGCGTGTTCCGTGTGCACTTGAGCAACATCCGCTGCGTGCGTGCGCCCTGTCCCAACGGCTACATGGTGTCCGACGTCGAGGGGCAGCCGGCGGCGTTGCGACCCGATGTGCCCCAACCGGTCTCGCGGCTGCCGCAGCAGGTGCGCTTCGATGCGGCCTCCGGCGGGCCGATCGAGGACGGATTGGTCGACCGGGCGCACCAGGGCGACGGCATCGTCGTGCAGGGCCGGGCCTGGCTCGACGACGGCGGCCAGATCCTGCGCGTGGAGGTCGAGCGCCTGCTCGATTAGCGGTGTCTGCCGTCGCGGCGCACTGATCTGCGTGCGCCGCTAGTCGGCCGGGTCGAACGCGTCGGTCTGCATGATCGTCTCGCGGCGCAGGTACCAGTCCCCGTCCTGCGGGTCGAACAACGCGCAGCGCAGGATCGGCGCTTGATAGATGTGCAGTGAAACCGCGACCACCGCGGGGTCGGCGTTGCGGATGATGTGGTACTCGTGCGGCGGGATCAGACTGCCGGCGCTGCCGGTCTGCGCCTGCACGGTGCTCGCCGGCCGGAAGCGGTAGCGCGCGCCATCCCGCCCGAGGCATTCGTACTGCACGATCTCGAGCGTGCCGTGCCATACACCTTCCACGCACCACAGTTCGTCGTGATCGTGCAGCGGCGTGCCCTGGCCCGGGGCCCAGGTCATCGCGACGATGCTGTAGCCATGCTGCGGACTGCGGTAGAGCTCGCGGCGTGCGTAGTGGCCGTCGACCGGCGCGTGCACGCAGGGCGGCAGACGCACCGCAGGATCGCGGATCAAGGCTTGCATCGTCTCGCGCAGTGCAGCGGTGACAGCGTGTGCGTCATCGTGGACGAGCGCGGCATCGACTGCGGCGATCAGCCGGTCACGGCCGGGATATCGGATGTCGGGCAGTGGTGTGGTCTCGGGCATGCGACCCAGTCTAGCCGCTGCGATCGGTGCGCCGTGTCGCGACGTGGCACTCAGGTCGCAAGTGCATCGAGGAAGCCGCGCAGCGCCGGACCGAAGCGGGCGATGTCGACCAGGAACGCATCGTGGCCCTGCGGCGACTCGAGCGGCAGGAACTGTGCATCGACACCGCCGGCGCGCAGGCCATCGGCGATCTGGCGCTGTTGCTGCAGCGGGAACAGGATGTCGGTATGCACGCCGATGCTCAGCGCGCGCTCGACCCGTAGCGCGGCCAGGCCGGCATCGGTATCGCCGCCGCAGTGATCGCCGATGTCGAACCAGTCCATCGACCGGCTCAGGTAGAGATAGCAGTTGGGATCGAAGCGGCGCACGAAGCGGCGCGCATGGCCTTCGAGATAGCTTTCGACCTCGAACTCCAGACCGAACGGGTCCTCGTCGTCGCGGCGGTCCGACTCCAGGCGAACGCGCCCGAAGCGGCCGTCCCATTCGAGGGCCGAGCGATAGGTGATGACACCGAGCTTGCGCGCCATGCGCATGCCGCTCTCGGGGTAGGCCGCATCGCTGTAGTCGCCGCCGTTCCACATCGGGTCGAGCCGGATCGCCTCGCGCTGCAACGAGCGGATCGCGATCGAGAACGGCAGCGCGCGCGCCGCGCCGCAGATGTTGACGTGCGTGCGCGCCAGGCCCGGGTGGCGCGCCAGCAGCGACAGCGCGGTCATGCCGCCCATCGAGTTGCCGATCACGCAGGCCAGCTGCGCGATGCCCAACGCCCGCACGACGTGCGCGGCGGCGTCGGCGACATCCTCGATCGACAGGTCCGGGAACGCCAGACGGTAGGGCGCGCCGGTGGCCGGATCGGCCGAGGCCGGGCCGGTGGAGCCCTTGCAACTGCCGAGCGAATTGACGCAGACCACGAACCAGCGGTCGGTGTCGATCGGACGGCCGGGACCCACCATCGCCTCCCACCAGCCGGGCGATGGGTCATCGCCATGCGCGGCGGCATGGGCGTCGGGCGACAGGCCGGTGACGATGAGGATCGCGTTGCCGGCGGCCGGATCGAGCCGGCCCCAGGTCTCGTAGGCGACGCGTGCGCCGTGCAGTGTGCCGCCGCGCTTCATCGCGAACGGCGAGGGCAGGGCGACGAAGCGGCTGCGCGGCGGGATGAATTCGGTCATCGGATCTGACGCCCGGAGGCGCGATGGCGGGCCGGTGGCGCGTGGCGTTGCATGATCGCGGTTCGCCCGGCGAAAAGCCATCGCCGGGCGCCCCTTCACCGCTAGGGGCGGGGGGCCTCGATCACCAGCTCGATCGTGTCCGCGCTGGGCAGGCTCACGCGCACCGGTGCCGATTCCAGGTCGTCGGGGCTGCGGTCGGCGATGCCGCGGGCCGCGATCCGGGCGACGACTTCGACCTCGTCCAAGGCCGACAACGGCTGGGTCGGCATCGGGCTGTCGTCGTCATCGAGCACGATGTCGAGCGGCAACGCGGACAGGCGGTGGCGCTGCGCGGCCACCGGCATCGGCGGGCCACCGGGCTGGCGGGCCATCACGAACACACTGGCCTCGGGCGGCAGTCGCGCGGCCAATGCCGCGGCGTCGCCCGCGATACGCACGCGCACGTGCAATGCGCGCGCCGGGCTCGCAGTGGCTGTCTCGGTAGCCGGGGCCACGGCTGCGGGCATGCCCGCAGCCTCGCGCGCGGCGGCGATCTGCTCGCGCAAAGTGGCGGCGGTCTCGCCGTCGAGTTGGGCCAGCAGCGGCTCCCAGGTCGCGACTGCAGCGGCGTCGTCGCCGGCCTGGCGCTGGGCGATGCCCAGGAACCAGCGCGCGTGCTGCTGCTCGGGGTTGCGCGCGAGCACCGTGCGCAGGATCTCGACGGCGGTATCGTCGAAGCGGCGCTGCGGATGCGCCTCGGCGCGGGCCCGGGCGTATTCGACCTGCAGCGTGTCGTCGTCGGGCAGCAGCTTGGCCGCACGCTCGATCGCATCGCGCGCCTTGCCCGGCTCCTGCATCGCCGCATAGCTGCGGCCCAGCAGCAGCCAGCCCTCGGGCTGGCGCGGGTCACGTTCCAGGTCGGCCTGCAGGCGGGTGATCGCCTCTTCCAGCGAACCGGGCGCGCGCAGCGACTGCGGATCGAGCGCGGCGGGGGTGCCGACGATGGTGTACAGGCCGCCGACCAGCACCGGCACCAGCACGGCCACCGCCAGCGCCACGCGCGGCGCACCGGTGCGCAGGACATGGACCAGCATGGCGACGGTCGCCAGCGTGATGCAGATCGCGATCGCAACGAAAACGGCCATTACCACTCCTGGGGTTCATCGATCGGCGGCAACGGCTCGCGACGACGCGCGGCCACGATCCGCCAGATCACCACGCCACCGGCGCCGAGCACGAGCAACGGGCCGAACCACAGCAGCCAGGTCGCCGGCCCGACACGCGGGCGATAGAGCACGAACTCCCCGTAGCGCGCGACCAGATGCTCGCGGATCTGCGCATCGCTCTGCCCGCGGCGCATCAGCGTGAGCACTTCACGGCGCAGGTCATGGGCGATCTGCGCATTGGAATCGGCCAGCGACTGGTTCTGGCACATCACGCAGCGCAATTCGAGGATCAGACTGCGGAAGCGCTTTTCTTCGGCGGCGTTTTCGAACGTCAGTGGCGCCGGATCGACGGCCGCCTGCGCGCGGGCCGCGGGCGGCCAGGCCAGGCACAGGGCCAGTGCGAGCAAGAGCGCACGGATCATGGCGCCTCCAGCCGTTCGACCTGCGGCAGCAACTGCGTGCGCAGCACCTCGGGGGTCATCGGGCCGACGTACTTCCAGACGATGGTGCCGTCGCCGTCGACCAGGAAGGTCTCCGGTGCGCCGTAGATGCCCCAGTCGATCGCCGCGTGGCCCTCGTAGTCCACCAGCACCAGCCAGTACGGATTGCCGAACTGCTCGAGCCAGCGCAGCGCATCGCTGTGCTCGTCCTTCCAGTTGTAGCCGATCACGCGCACGCGCTTGGTCTTGGCGAACTCGCTGATCACCGCATGTTCCTCGCGGCAGCCCGGACACCAACTGCCCCAGACATTGAGCAGGTAGGGTTCGCCGCGCAGCTCGGCCGCGGTCACCATCCGGCCCGGCTCATGCAGCGCCGGCAGGCGGAAGTCGGGCGCGGGCTTGCCGATCAGCGGCGAGGGCAGGGCGTCGCGATTGGGATTGCGGCTCAGCCAGACGCCCGCGGCGAGCAGCACGGCGATTGCCGCGAAGACCGCCAGCGGCAACCAGCGGCCGCGGGAGCGACGGGTCGGGGACGTGCTCATGCGGACGGCTCCCTGCGCGGCGACGGCGGGCGGCGGAAACGGCGATCACCGGCGACAATGAACGCCCCCAGCGCCATCAGGAACGCGCCGGCCCAGATCCAGCGCACGAACGGCTTGACGTGCACACGCAGCGCCCAGGCGCCGCCGCCGAGCGGCTCGCCGAGCGCGACATAGACGTCGCGGGTCACCCCCGCCTGGATCGCGCTCTCGGTCATCACCTGGCCGCCGCTGACGTAGGCACGTTTCTCGGGGTGCAACGTGGCGACCAGGCGGTCGTCGCGCAGCATGCGCACGGTGCCGCGGTCGGAAATGTAGTTCGGTCCCTCGTGGTGCTCGACGCCGTCGAGCACGAACGCATCGCGGCCCATCTCCAGCGTCTGACCGGGTGCCAATGCGACTTCGCGCTGGACATTGAGCGCCTCGACCAGCAATGCGCCGACCAGGAACACCGCGATGCCCAGGTGGCCGAGCAGCATGCCGGTCATCTCGGGCGTAAAGCGCTTGGAGCCGGTGCGCAGCCGCACCCAGACGAAGCGCAGCGTGCCGGCGGCGACCCACACCGCACCCGCGATGCCCATCGCGACCTTCCACGGGCCTTGCGGGGCCACATAGAAACCGATCGCGCCGAGCACCAGCGCCAGCACCGCCCAGGGCGCAAGCATGCGCAGCGGGCGGCTGGCCGCGTCGTTCTGCCACCGTGTCAGCGGGCCGAACGGCAGCAGCAGGACCAGTGGCGCCATCAGCACCAGGAACAGCAGCGAGAAGTACGGCGGACCGACCGAGATCTTGCCCAGGTCCAGCGCGTCGGCCAGCAGCGGATACAGCGTGCCCAGCAGCACCATCGCGCAGGCCGCCACCAGCAGCAGATTGTTGGCCAGCAGCAGGGTTTCGCGCGAGGTCGCGGTGAACGGCTTGCCGCCGCGGCCATCGGGTGCGCGCAGCGCATAGAGCAGCAGTGAGCCGCCGACGACGACCCCCAGGAACACCAGGATGAACAGGCCGCGTGCCGGGTCGGCCGCGAAGCTGTGCACGCTGGTCAGCACACCCGAGCGCACCAGGAATGCGCCCAGCAGCGACAGCGAGAATGCGGCGATCGCCAGCAGCAGCGTCCAGCCGTGGAAGCTGCCGCGCTTCTCGGTCACCGCCTGCGAATGGATCAGCGCCGCGCCGGCCAACCACGGCATGAAACTGGCGTTCTCGACCGGATCCCAGAACCACCAGCCGCCCCAGCCCAGTTCCGCATACGCCCACCACGAGCCGAGCGCGATGCCGATGGTCAGAAACGCCCAGGCCACGTTGGTCCACGGCCGCGTCCAGCGCAGCCAGCGCGCATCGATGCGACCGTCGAGCAGCGCGGCGATCGCGAATGCGAACGGCACCATGAAGCCCGAATAGCCGATGTAGAGCATCGGCGGGTGCACGATCATGCCCGGGTCCTGCAGCAGCGGGTTGAGATCGCGGCCGTCGAGCGGCATCGGCAGGATGCGGTCGAAGGGATTGCTGGTGAAGATCAGAAACGCCAGGAAGCCGAAGCAGATCGCGCCCATGATCCCGAGCACACGGGCCAGCACCACATCGGGCACGTCGCGCGAGCCCCAGGCCACCGCGCCGTTCCAGCACGCCAGCAGAAAGCCCCACAGCAGCAGCGAGCCTTCATGGCCGCCCCACACCGCGGTGATCCGGTAGACCATCGGCAGCAGCAGGTTGGAGTTGTCGGTCACGTAGCGCACCGAGAAGTCCTGCACCATGAAGGCGACGGTGAGCAGCACCCAGGCGGCGAGCAGCAGGATCGCCTGCGCGTAAGCGGCCGGTCGCGCGGTCGCCATCCACGGCGCGATGCCGCGCCGCGCGCCGAGCAGCGGCAGCACGGTCTGCAGCAGCGAGGCGACCAGCGCCAGCAGCAGGGTGATCTGACCGAGTTCAGGCAGCATCGGTGCGCTCCGGGCGCGGCCCGCAGACCATCGCCGTCATTGCGCGGCCTCGGCCGGCGTCGCGACCCCGTGCTTGTCGTGGGCCAGGCCCATCTTGTCGGCGACCTCCTTGGGCACGTAGGTCTCGTCGTGCTTGGCCAGCACCTGTTCGGCGACGAATACGCCGTCGGCCATGCGCCCGGTCGCGACGACGGCCTGGTTCTCGCGGAACAGGTCGGGGAGGATGCCGGTGTAGCTGACCGGCAGCTCGGCATCGCCATCGGTGACGCGGAAGTGCGCTTCCATCGAGCCGGTGGCGCGCGAGAACGATCCATCGGCGACCATGCCGCCGAGGCGGAAGCGCGCTTGGCCCGAGGCGACCGCGGGGCCGGCGGTGCCGGCCAGCACCTCGGCCGGGGTATAGAGATACGAGACGTTGCGCTGCAACGCGAAGGCGATCAGCGTGGCCGACAGCGCGCCGGCGGCGGCGAGCGCGACGACGAAGCCCAGGCGGCGTTTGCGGACGGGGTTCATCGGGTCAGCTCCGTATCGGGGGCGGGGACGACGGCGGCCTGGCGGCGCGCCTCGAGGGTGCGGACCGCACGCAGCGTCTGCGCGATGCGGATGCGCGGGGCGACGAAGTCCCACACCAGCACGGCCGCGAACACCGCGTAGGCGGCGACGACGTATTCCAGATAGCTCATGCGTGTTCTCCCGGTGCGCCGGCCATCCGCCGCACCCAGTCCTTGCCCGCTTCGCGGCGCAGGTTGTCGGCGCGCGCGCGCGCCAGCAGCGACCCGACGAACCAGAACTTGGTCGCCACGATCATCCACAGCAATGGGCCGATCATGCTCGCGTCCATGCTCGACTGGCCGAACACGCGGATCGTCTGGCCCTGGTGCAGCGAGTCCCACCACACCACCGAGTAGCGGATGATCGGCAGCAGCGCGACGCCGACGATCGCCAGCAGCGATGCCGCGCGTGCGGCCGTGCGGCGGTCCTCGATCGACTGGTACAGGCCGATCACCCCGAGGTACAGGAACAGCAGGATCAACTGCGTGGTCAGGCGCGGATCCCAGTCCCACCAGGTGCCCCACATCGGCTTGCCCCAGATCGAGCCGGTCACCAGCGTGATCACGGTGAAGGCCGCCCCGATCGGCGCGCAGGCCATCGCCAGGATCTCGCACAGCTTGATCCGCCAGATCAGCGCGATCGCGCCGTAGAGCGCCATCAGCGCGAATACCGCCAGGCTCATCCAGGCGCTGGGCACATGGATGTAGAGGATCCGGAAGCTGTCGCCCTGCTGGTAGTCGGCCGGGACCTGGAACAGCGCGCCGTACAGGCCGACGGCCATCGTCAGCAGCGCCAGGCCATAGGCCCATGGCGCCCAGCGCCGCGCGAAGCGGTCGAAGGTCGGTGGCGAGCCGAGCTGATGGAACCAGAGGACGATGGGATTCATGCGTGCGGGCGTGCTGGCGTGAACGGGCTGGCGGGAGCGTGCGGCGCGGCACCGGGCCGCGGGCGGAACGGTGATGCATCGGTGGCGGTCATTGGCTGCATGACCTCAGGTCAGCGCGATGCGGATGGCGGCGGCGGCGGCGACGGGCGCCAACACCACGGCGGCGACGAGCCCGGCGCCGAGCAGCAGCAGGCCGCCGGTCGGATCGTGGCCCTGGGCCGAGATCGCCACGCTGCCGGCGCCGAACACCAGCACCGGGACGTACAGCGGCAGCGCGAGCAGCGCCAACAGGATACCGGAACGGCGCATGCCGATGGTCAGCGCGGCGACGACCGCACCGAGCAGGCTCAGCAGCGGTGTGCCCAGCGCGAGTCCCGCCAGCAGCACCGGCAGCTGCGCGCGAGGCAGCCCCAGCAGTTCGGCCAGCAGCGGCGCGGCCAGCAGCAACGGCAAGGTCGTGGTCGCCCAATGCGACACCGTGCGCACCAGCACCAGCCAGGCCAGCGGGACCGGGGCGAGCATCCACTGCTCGAGCGAGCCGTCGTCGGCATCGCCGCGGAACAGCGTGTCGAGCGCCAGCAGTCCCGACAGCAGCGCCGCGACCCACAGCACGCCCGGCGCGACCCGGGCCAGCATCGCCGCGTCGCTGCCCAGCGCCAGCGCGAACAACACGATGACGATCAGCGCGAACAGCGCCGGCTGGAACGCGTCGCCGCGCCGGCGCCACAGCAGTCGCAGATCGCGTGCGATCAGCGCCCGGGCGCTGCCGGCGAGGGTGGGCAGCGGCGCACTCATGCCGCTGGATCCAGGCACAGCTCGCGGGTGCGCACCGGCGGCGCGGCATAGGCGCCATGGGTGGTGACCAGCGCCGCGCCGCCGTCGTCGAGCTGGGCGCGGACCATGCGGTTGACCAGCTCGATGCCCTGCAGGTCGAGATTGGCGTAGGGCTCGTCGAGCAGCCACAGCGGGGCGGGCGACATCCACAGCCGCGCCAGCGACAGGCGCTTCTTCTGCCCGGCCGACATCTGCCGCACCAGCAGATGCGCGTGCGCGGCCAAGCCGACGACAGCGAGCGCACGCTCGGTCGTCTGGCTCGTCCGGCAGCCCTGCAGGCGCGCCAGGAACGCGAGGTTCTCGACCGCGTCCAGGTCGGCCTTCAGCCCGGGCAGATGGCCCAGATAGGCCATGGTGCCGGCGCGCATCGCGCGGGCGATCGGGCGGCCGGCGACTTCGACCGTGCCGTCGTCGGCCTCGAGCAATCCGGCCAGCACGCGCAGCAACGTGGTCTTGCCAACGCCGTTGCCGCCGCGCACCAGCAGCGCCTCGCCGGCCTGCACCGCGAAGTCCAGCGGCCCGAAGACCGGACGCTCGTCACGCGAGAAGCGCAGGCCGCGGGTGGCGAGCAGGGGCGGAACGGCAGCGGGCATCGGGCAGGCGGTCGGCGGGCAGAAGGGCCGCGTCGGACGTGCATTCTAGGGACTGCCGACGCCCCCGGCATTGCGCTGGGTCAATGCCGCCCCCGACGCGCACCCCAAAACCCGGGTCAGAGTGCAATTTTCTGGTGAAATTGCACGCTGACCCCGGTTTTGGGGCAGATGGCCCGTACACTCGGTGCCCTTTCACGATGGACGCAGGCCAGATGATCCGGACCAAGCTGCCCAAGGTCGGCACCACGATCTTCACCGTGATGTCGCAGTTGGCGGCCGAGCACGGCGCGGTCAATCTCGGACAGGGCTTTCCGGACTTCGAGGTGCCCCAGCGTCTGGTCGACGCGCTCGCCGAGGCGATGCGTGCCGGCCACAACCAGTACGCGCCGATGACCGGTATCCCGGCGCTGCGCCAGGCGATCGCCGAGAAGACCGCGCGCGTCTACGGCCATTCCCCCGATCCCGAGACCGAGGTCACCGTGACCAGCGGTGCGACCGAGGCGCTGTTCAATGCGATCCACGCGGTCGTGCGCGCCGGGGAAGAGGTGATCGTGCTCGACCCGGCCTACGACAGCTACGAGCCGGCGATCGAGCTGGCGGGCGCGGTCGCGGTGCACGTGCCGCTCGATCCGGCCACCTTCGCACCCGACTGGCAGCGCGTGCGCGAGGCGACCACGCCGCGCACCCGCCTGCTGATCGTCAACAGTCCGCACAACCCCTCGGGCGCGATGTTCACGGCCGACGACATGCAGGCAATCGCCGACATCGTCGCCGAGACCGGCATCTACCTGCTGTCGGACGAGGTCTACGAGCACATCGTCTTCGATGGCGCGCGCCATGAGTCGGCGCTGCGCTATCCGGCGCTGCGCGAGCGTGCATTCGTGGTCTCGAGCTTCGGCAAGACCTATCACTGCACCGGCTGGAAGCTCGGCTACTGCATCGCGCCGCCGGCGCTGAGCGCGGAGTTCCGCAAGGTCCACCAGTACAACGTGTTCTGCACGTTCGCGCCGGCCCAGCACGCGTTTGCGGCGATGCTGCGCGAGGAACCCGAGCACTACGAGCAACTGGGTGCGTTTTATCAGGCCAAGCGCGACGCCTTCGCCGCGCAGTTGGCGACGACCCGCCTGCGGCCGCTGCCGGTGCCCGGCGGCTACTTCCAGCTCGTCGACTACTCGGCGGTCAGCGACCTCGACGATGCGGCGTTCTGCCGCTGGCTGACGACCGACAAGGGCGTGGCCGCGATCCCGCTCTCGCCGTTCTACGCCCGGCCCCCGCAGGGCCAGCGGCTGGCACGGCTGTGCTTTGCCAAGAATCCGGCCACGCTCGACGCGGCGATTGCGCGGTTGCGCACCCTGTAGCCGGTCTTCGACCCCGCGGGCCCGGGCCGCCGCGCGGGGGCTGCGACGATCGGTCGCAACCGGGCCTTCAGCGCCCAGCGCCTAGAATCATGGGGCCTGGCGCTCACGCGGCGCTGTGGTTGTCCTTCCCGAATCCTCAAACGTCCCCGTGCGATCGTTGCTGCCCCCTGTTCTTTGTCTCGCGCTCGCGCTGTCGGCCTGTGCGTCGCCGCCTGCCGGCCCGTTCCACGGCACCGACCTGTCGGGCGTGTCGTACGGGCGCAGTCTGGATCTGCAGGACACCGACGGCCACCCGCGTGGCCTGGGCGATTTCCGCGGCGACTACGTCCTGCTGTCGTTCGGCTATACCCATTGTCCCGAGGTCTGCCCGACCAGCCTGCTCAAGGCCACTCAGGTGCGCCGCGCGTTGGGCGAGGACGGTCAACGGCTGCGGATCGTGTTCGTCACCGTCGATCCCGAGCGCGACACCGGCGCGGTGCTCGAGGAATACGTGCGTGCATTCGGCGACGGCATCGTCGCCTTGCGCGGCGATGCGATGCAGACGCGGCTGGCGGCGCAGACGTTCCGCGTGACTTACCGGCAGGTGCCCACCCGGTCGTCGTATGCGATGGACCACACGATGGTGAACTACGTGATCGGGCCCGACGGCCGCCTGCAATTGGCCTTCCAGTACGATCAGCCGGTCGCACAGATGGTCGACGACCTTCGGGTCCTGATGACGCGCGAGCGCGGCACCCACTGACCTTGCGGTCGGATTTCTCCGACTTGCGGCCACCGCGACGCAACGCTTAGCCTCGTTCTGGGGAATACAACGGGACAACAAGGATGAAGATTCGTGTGTTCATGGTCGACGACCATGCATTGGTACGCACTGGCATGCGCATGATCCTCGACGGCCAGGACGATATCGAGGTCGTCGGTGAGGCCCAGAGTGGCGAGGAGGCGCTGCCGCAGATTCGCAAGCTGCAGCCCGACATCGTGCTGTGCGACCTGCACCTGCCCGGGGTCAGTGGCCTGGAGGTCACCGAGCGCATCGTGCGTGGTGGCTCACCGACACGGGTGATCGTGGTGTCGATCCTCGAGGACGGCCCGATGCCGCGGCGGCTGATCGAAGCCGGCGCCTCGGGCTATGTGGGCAAGGGCGGCGATGCCGGCGAACTGGTGCGTGCGGTGCGCGATGTCGCGCGTGGCAAGCGTTACCTCGCCAGCACCATCGCGCAGAATCTGGCGCTGGCCGGCGTCGACGGCGATGGAACGCCGTTCGATGCGCTGTCGAGCCGCGAACTCGAGGTCGCGATGCTACTGCTGCACGGGTTGCGGCAGGAAGACATCGCCAAACGCCTGAGTCTGAGTGCGAAGACCGTCAATACCCACAAATCGCGGTTGTTCGAGAAGTTGCAGATCCAGGATGCGATCGCGTTGGCGCGCTTGGCGAGCCAGTACGGCATCGCGCCACCCGACATGGCGGTGTAGGCGCGCCGCGCCCACCGATACCTGCGCGCACGCGCACAGGCGGCTGCCGCAACGCGGAGTGCACCGCGGCTCGGTCGCCTGGTGCGGCGAGGCAGGGCCGTTGCGCTGTTCTCTCAGTCCTGCGGTCGTGCGGCATCTGCGGCCAAGCATCATGACTGGCGATCGAGTGCGCGGGCATCGCGGAGCCCCAGCCCCAGGCGCAAGACCAAAAAAAGCCCCGGACATGCCGGGGCTTTTTCGTGTGGCTCAGGCCTCGCGGCTCGGACGTGGGTCTGGCTGCGCGTCCTGCTTGGCCTCGGCGTCGGTCGCCGACGGCGCCCCCGTCGGGGCTGCGGACCCGGGCGCGTCAGTGCGCTCGGCGTCGGCCTCGGGCTGCGCCTCTGGCTCGGCCGCATCCCCCGATTCTGCCTGGGACGGCGCCGCCACGTCACTACCGACCGGCGCCGTGTCCGCTGCCGGATTTGCGTCCGTGGCCTGCGGCGCTGCGTCGGTCGCCTCGGGCCGCTCGACCTCGGCGGCCTTGGCCTCGACCGCTTCGACCTGCTCGACCGCGTCGGTCGCCGGGTCGACGGGCGTCGGCGCATCGAACAGGCCCGGGGCCGTGTCGCGGCTGCTGGTGTCCGCCGTCGGTCGCTCGACCGGTGAGGCGGGGACGGCAGCATCGGCATCGGCCTGGGCGGTCTCGACCGCGGACGGGATCGACAGCATTGCGGCGGGGTCGACCGGGTCGGCGTCCTGTGCCGGACCGGCCGTGTCGGCCATGCCCGCATCGACGGCCGTCTGCGGAGCTTCGGTCGTCGACAGGGGCGGCGCGGTCGGCGGGGCCGATGCGGGTGCCGGCGATGACGATTCGGACGCGATGTCGACAGGCGCCGGCGCCGCGACCTCGGCGCCGGTCGCGACCACGGCCGCGGCGGCTGCCGGGACCGGAGCCGGCGCTGCGACGGGCGTGGGCGCAGGTGCCGACGTCGGCGCCTGGACCGGAGCCGCCGGCAGGTCGTCGAAATCGAACTCGGGCTGGGCGCGGTCGGACGGGACGATCCCGTGGTCGTCCGCGGCCTCGTCATCGTCCTGCTGCGACTCGTCGCCCGCGACGCTGCCGTCGCCAGCCTTGCCACGGCGACGACGGCGGCCGCCGCGACGACCGCGACGGCGACGGCCATTGCCGGCCTCGTCATCGTCGCTCGCGGCCGGTACCTCGTCGGTCTGGTCGTCGTCGGTCGGATCGGCAGCGACCACCGCCGGGGCGACCGGGGTCGACGCGGCGTCCGCTGCCAAGGCGGAGACGTGCCGATCGGCCTCGGCTGCGGCCGAGGCCTCGGGCTTCGGCGACGCGGCCGGTGCCGGGGCGGCCGACGGTGCCGTGGCGACCTCCGTGCGTGCGGGGGCCGTGGCCTGGGCCGCCGGCGTCGACACTGCCGCGACGGCCGGAAGCGTCATCGAATCGACGGCCTCGTCCTCGTCTCTCGGCGGACGCGGGGCACGCGGCGGCTTCTGCTTCTGGCGACGCTCCTGGGGGCGCTTGTCCTGGGCGGACGGCTGCTCACGGCGCGCTTCGCGCTGCGGCGCGGCCGCCTGCTCCTCGCGAGCGGGTGCCGGGGCGCCTGTCTGCGCCCCCTGAGCACCCTGGCCACCCGAACGCGACCCTCGGCGGTCGCGGCGCTGACCATTGCGGCCGTTACCGCGTCCTTCGCCGCGCGGCTGACCGTCGCGGGCCTGGCCCTGGCCGTCGGGACGCGGTGCGCGGGTGTCCTGGCGCGCGGGCTGCGGCGCAGCCGGTGCGGGCGCGGCGAACAGCGTCTTGAGCCAGCCGACGAAACCGCCGGACGAGGCGGGGGCCGGCGCAGGCGCGGGTGCGGCCACGGGCGCGGGCGCCGGGGCGGGGGCTGGCTCGGGCTTGGGTTCGCGGACCGGCGCAGGCTGGGCCGGGCGGACATTGGTCACGGCCGGCGGCGGCACGTTGAGGTTGCTCTTGCTCAGCGCGATGGTCGCCACGCGACGCGGCGTGCCGCGCTGGTAGCTCGGTCGGCTGGTCTCTTCGCCGAGCTCGTTCTCGCGAATGCGCGAGACCTCGTAATGCGGCGTGTGCAGTTGCTCGTCGGCGACGATGATGATCGGGGCGCCGTGGCGCTTCTCGATCTCGGCCAGCGCGCTGCGCTTCTCGTTGAGCAGGTAGTTGGCGATCTCCACCGGCGCCTGCACCAGCACCTGCCCGGTGTTGTCCTTCATTGCGTGCTCTTCGGCGACGCGGATGATCGACAGCGACAGCGATTCGATGCTGCGCATGCGGCCGTGGCCTTCGCAGCGCGGGCACACGATCTGGCTGGACTCGCCCAGGCTCGCGCGCAGACGCTGGCGGCTCATCTCCAGCAGCCCGAACTTGGAGATCCGGTTCTGCTGCACGCGCGCGCGGTCGTACTTGAGCGCGTTCTGCAGCCGGTTCTCGACGTCGCGCTGGTGCTTGTTGGACGACATGTCGATGAAGTCGATCACCACCAGACCGCCCAGGTCGCGCAGGCGCAGCTGGCGGGCCACTTCGTCGGCCGCCTCCAGGTTGGTGTTGAACGCGGTCTCCTCGATGTCGCCGCCCTTGGTGGCGCGCGCCGAGTTGACGTCGATCGCGGTCAGCGCCTCGGTCTGGTCGATGACCAGTGCACCGCCCGAGGGCAGGCGCACGGTGCGCTCGTAGGCGCTCTCGATCTGCGACTCGATCTGGTAGCGGTTGAACAGCGGCACGTCATCGGTGTAGTGCTTGAGCTTGCGCAGGTTGTGCGGCATCACCTGCTCGACGAAGTCGCGCGCCTCGGCGTACATCTCGGGCGTGTCGACCAGGATCTCGGCGATATCGGCGCGCATGTAGTCGCGCAGCGCCCGGGTGATCAGGCGCGACTCCTGGTAGATCAGGAACGGCGAGGGCTTGCTGAGTGCGGCCTCGGCGATCGCCCGCCAGATGCTCAGCAGGTAGTCCAGGTCCCACTGCAGTTCTTCGGCGTCGCGGCCGACGCCGGCGGTGCGGATGATCACGCCCATGTCGTCGGGGATGTTCAGCGCGTCCATCGCCTTCTTCAGCTCGGCGCGGTCCTCGCCCTCGATCCGGCGCGAGACGCCGCCGGCGGTCGGCGAGTTGGGCATCAGCACCATGTAGCGGCCGGCCAGCGAGATGAAGGTGGTCAGCGCGGCGCCCTTGTTGCCGCGTTCTTCCTTGTCGACCTGGACGACGACCTCCTGGCCCTCGCGCAGCAGTTCCTTGATCGAGCCCTTGTTGGGGTCGACGCCGGCCTGGAAATAGTCGCGCGAGACCTCCTTGAGCGGCAGAAAGCCGTGACGGGCGGCGCCGTACTCGACGAATGCGGCCTCAAGCGAGGGTTCGATCCGGGTGATCCGGCCCTTGTAGATGTTGGACTTCTTCTGTTCCCGCGACGGCTGTTCGATATCGATGTCGTACAGGGACTGGCCGTCGACGATGGCGACGCGCAGTTCTTCTGCCTGCGTCGCATTGATGAGCATGCGCTTCATGAATTGCGTTCCTCAACGCGCTCTCGCGCGCGGAACGTCGGGGCGTTTCGCCTGGATGAAGCCTGAAGCCGCCGCGCACGCGCAGCGACGAACCGGATTTTCCAGCGCTACGACACCACGGCGGGCCGCGGGAGCGCTCGTTGTTGTCTGGGTGTTGCGGGCCGCTGGCCGCTCGCGACCGGTCTTGGACCGGGACGGGCGCCGCGCGGGACGTGTTCAGCGCCGATGCCAGGCATCGGGCGATAAGCAGCGTTGCCGTCCAGCCGCTAACATGGCCGCCCCTGGGGCGGTGGCCGCGCACTGTCCGGAGACCTTCGGAAGGTGGGCTTTTGGCCCGTGATCTTCCAGGGAAATCAGCACCTTATATCGCGGGCCGAGTGTAGCAGATAAATAAGCGACGATGACTGACAACGATTCCGGCCCGGCCGGCGGCGGTGTGCGGCTGGTCCGGGTGACCGACGACCGCGCCGGCCAGCGCCTCGACAACTTCCTGCTGGGCCAGCTCAAGGGCGCGCCGCGGTCGATCGTCTACAAGATCGTGCGCAGCGGCCAGGTGCGGGTGAACGGCGGCCGCGCCAAGGCCGAGCGCAAGCTCGAGGCCGGTGATGAGGTCCGGATCCCCCCAGTCAGGCTGGCGCCGGCCGGGGAGGCGGGCACACCGTCGCGCGGACTGCTGGCGGCGATGGAGGCGAGCATCGTGTTCGAGGATGCGCGGTTGCTGGCGATCAGCAAACCGTCGGGAATCGCCAGCCATGGCGGCAGCGGGATCAGTTTCGGGGTCATCGAGACCTTGCGTGCGCTGCGCCCGAATCAGTCGTTGGAGCTCGTGCACCGGCTCGACCGCGACACCTCGGGGCTGATGGTGCTGGCCAAGAAGCGCTCGGCACTGACTCAACTGCAGGCGCTGATGCGCGAGGACCACGGCGCGGGCATCCGCAAGCGCTATCTGGCGCTGCTGGCCGGGCGCCTGCCCTCCGGCACGATGAGCGTCGATGCGGCGTTGCACGTGGGGCTGCGCCAGGGCGGCGAGCGCCATGTCCAGGTCAACGCCGCGGGCAAGCCCTCGCTGAGCCATTTCCAGGTGCTCGAGCGCCGTGGCGGGCACTCGTACTGCGAGGTGCGGATCGAGACCGGGCGCACTCACCAGATCCGGGTGCACGCCCAGCACATCGGCCATCCGGTGGCTGGCGACGACAAATACGGCGATCTTGCGGTCAACCGGCGGCTGCGCGAGCAGATCGGGCTGCGGCGGCTGTTCCTGCACGCCGCATCGCTGGAATTCGCGCTCGACGATGGCGAGGCCTACGTCCTCAACGCGCCGCTGGCCGATGATCTGCGCGAGGCGCTGGATCGGCTCGGCTGATCAGGGCGCGGGCCGGACTTCAGTTCTGCAAGGTGAACGTCTGCGGAATCCGGACATGGCCCCGCACCGGTTTGCCGTTGCGCCGCGCGGGGGCGTAGCGCCAGTGTCGTGCTGCTTCCATCGCGGCGGCATCGAGCGGGGGGCTGCCGCTGCTCTTGACGATCCGCACATCCCGGAAGGCGCCATCGGCACCGACCTCGATTTGCATCTCGACCGTGCCGCTGACGCCCTCGCGGACGGCCTCCGCCGGATACTTGGGCGGGTGGCTACGGACACTGCGGATGTCGACCGACGCCCCCACGGTGTTGGTGTCGGCGTCGGCGGCCTCGCCGGAGCTGGCCACCTGGCTCGATACGCAGGCCGCAAGCCAGACGGCGAGGGCGGCGGCGAGGGCGATTCTGCGAACGGCCATCAGGCGACCAGCGCGTCGGCCTTGGCCGCGCAGATGAAGTCGTTCTCGCTCAGCCCGCCGACATCGTGGGTCGAGTAGCGGACCTCGACGCGGTCGTAGTGCACACCCAGATCGGGGTGGTGGTCCTCGCGGTGGGCGATGAACGCCAGTGCGTTCACGAACGCCATCGTCCGATGGTAATCCTCGAAGCGGAACGTGCGGGTCAGCGCGCGTCCGTCCTCGGCGAGGGCCCATTCGGGCAGTTGCGGCAGCAACTCGCGCACCCGCGCTTCGGTCAGGCGGTGCTCGGCGCCGCGGCGGGCGATGCAGTGGGCCTGGGCGAGGGGGATGAGATCCGACATCGGCAACTCCTTGGGCAGCGGCGGCCGTTCCCGGACGGCCATTCATGCGACAGACGGCGACCGGCATGTGCGCCGGCGCAGGCTCGCTAGAATACCCCCATGATCAATATCACCGAATCCGCACAGACGCATTTCCGCAAGCTGATCGAGCGCGAAGCGCTCCCGGGGCTGGGGGTGCGCCTGGCCGCGGTCCACGCCGGCACCACGCGCGCGGACGTGCGGCTGGAGTTCGCCGAGCCCGGCGATCTGACCGGCGACGAATGGGCGATCGACTGCGAGGGCTTCACGTTGTGGCTCGACGCGCCGAGCGTGCCCTATCTGGACGGCGCGCAGATCGACTACGAGGCCCGCGCCACGGGCGGGCAGTTGCAGATCCGGGCGCCGAAGATCAAGGGCGAGGCGCCGCCGGAAGCCGCATCGCTGGTGGAGCGGGTGCACTGGGTGGTCGAGAACGAGGTCAATCCGCAGCTCGCCCAGCATCGCGGCAACGTCTCGGTGCAGGAGATCACCGCCGAAGGCGTGGTGGTGCTGCGCTTCGGCGGTGGCTGCCACGGCTGCGGCCTGGTCGATGTGACGCTCAAGCAGGGCATCGAGAAAACGCTGATGGAGAAGGTGCCCGGCGTCACTGCCGTGCGCGACGCGACCGATCACGACAGCGGCAGCGCGCCGTACATGCCGCGCGACGCGGCCTGATCCAGGTCCGGCAGCCGGCGGCCTGCGACGGATGTTCACCTCTGCCGACCTGATCGAGGTGCTCCGTCGCCGGCGGCGGTCGGCCGGATCGACCGAAACGCCGGGGCGCTTTCCGCCCGGATGGGCCGACTGGTTCGCCACCATGCGGGTGCGCGGCGGTGCGGTAACCGGCGCGGCTGCGGCGGCGATCGCCACAGCGCTGGCCGGCCGCCCAGTGCCTCCGCGTCGTCGCGGCACGCCGCCGGCCCATGCGCTGGCCGCCTGGGCCAGCCTGGCCTATCCGCTGTGGGAGCACGATCCCCGGGACGAACGCGGCCTGCGGATCGTGTCGCTGGTGAGTACGCTGCTGATCCAGCTGACGTGGCTGGGCCTGTTGCTGCTGCTGATGCAGGCGCGGTTCCTGGCCGTGACCGACGCTGCCCAAGGCGAGGAACATGTCGTCGAGGCGGTGTTCATCGGCGACGGCACGCCTCGTGACGCCGGGGGCGGCGCAGGCGAGCAGGCACCGGCGCCGCCGACGCCGACGGCTGCCGTTCCGGCTCCGCCTGTCGAGCCTGCCTCCGCACCGGCGCCCGCACCCGTGGCGCCACCAGCGGCCCAGGATCCCGCGCCCGCGAGCACGGTGGCCGATGCGGACGGCGCGCCTGCGCAGGACGTGCTGCAGGTCACCGAGACGCCGCTGCCCGACAGCGCATTCACCTTGCCGCCGCCGCGTCCGGCGGTGCCGGTGCCGGAAGTCGCGGTCCGCGAGCGCCAGGTGCCCGACGCCACGCTGCAGGCGGTCGAGGTGCCGGCCATCCGTGGGCCGCAACGCATCGACCTGGCGCCACCTAGGCCCGAGGCACCGACATTGGAGGTCGAGGTCCGCGAGCGGGCGGTGGCGCAGGCGACCGAGACGGTGCGCCTGCCGACCGCGACGCGGCCGCAAGTGGCGGTCGAGGCCCCGACGCCGGCATCGCGGCCCACGCCCGAGGTGGCCGCGCGCGAACGCTCGGTGCCGCTGCGCGATCCCGCGCCTGCGCCTGCTGCCGAGGTCGCGGCCACCCCGGCCCCGGCCGCGGTGCCGGCGCCGCCCGTACCAAGTGGCGCGGCGACGCCCGTGCCTGCGCCAGGCGCGGGCGAACGGACGCCGGCGTCGACTGCCGGTCGCGGGCCTAGCGTTGCGTCCCCGCCGGGGGCTGCGCCGTCGACCCGTGCCGCCGATGACTGGGGCGACGCCGACACCGCGCGCGACGGCGGCCGTCCCGGCAGCCCGTCGGGCCTGTTCGGCGCCGATGGCCGCCCGCGCCTGGCCGACGGTGGGCGTGTCGGCGGCGGACTGCCGCCGGGCACGATCACCGAGGATTTCGAGAAGATCGACCGCATGGGCACCTGGCTGCGGCGGCCGGCGCCGGGCTACGAGTCGACACGCTTCGACCGCTACTGGGTGCCCAGCGAGTCGCTGCTGGAAGAATGGGTGCGGCGCAGCGTGCAGACGGTGCTGATCCCGATTCCCGGCACCAGCAAGACCATCCAGTGCAGTGTTGCGTTGCTGGCGTTCGGCGGCGGCTGCGGGATCACCGATCCGAACATGCAGGACGTCGAGACCGACGGCCGTCCGCCGCCGGACGTGCCGTGGAAGCCGGAGTTGCAGGAAGACCGCGACAGCCTGCGCAAGTGAGGCCGCGGGACGCCGAGCTTTTTCGATGACCGAACACGCAGCCCAACCTCGGGCGAGGGCTGCGCTTCGACCCATCGCGCAGTAATGCTGGGCTCGCTCTACGGCGCGCAGGTCAGGCCAAAGGCTGAAACCCGCAGCCGACTAGACCCAATAGCAGCGCAGATGCAGAGCGGATCAACGTGTTGATCCGCGCACGGGGCCCCATCCTGCGTTGAGAGAACGCACCCGGACTTGCGCGACGGCAACGACGGTTAGCGGTCGTGCACGCCGCGCAGATCGCGCAGCTGGCTGGGCTGGTCGGCGAAGTAGGCGGCGAGGTCTGCAATCTGCTGATCGCTCAGGCCCGTGGCCTGCTGCGACATCAGTGCGTGCTCGCGTGTCCCGTCGCGGTAGGCCTGGAGTGCATGGGCGATGTAGTCGCGGTACTGCCCACCGATCTTCGGATAGGTCGGGTCGAGCGGCGCATTGCCGCCGGCGCCGTGGCAATCGATGCAGGTCTGGCCGGTGGCGGCGCTCTTGACGTTGGCGGCGCGCTCGCCTGCCTGCACAGAGCCATTGGGCAGGCCGGCCGAAGACGTGCCGCCGCTGGCATGCGCCTGGTCATCGGCAGCGGGGCCGCTGCAGGCGGCCAGCGCCAGGCAGGTCATGGCGGGGATCAACACAAAGAGGGTCCGGTTCATGCCGCTCACTGGGTCAGCTCCGAAAGAAACGCGGCGATGTCGGCGATGTCCTGGTCCGAGAAGCTCTGCGCCTGCGCCTGCATCGTCGGATGCCGGCGGGTGCCGCGCTTGTACTCGTTGAGCGCATTGACCAGGTACTGGGAGGATTGACCGCCGATCCGGGGCACGTGGTAGTGCGGATACACGTTGCGGTAGCCCTCGACGCCGTGGCAGCCCTGACAGGTGTAGGTCAGGGTCCGGCCGTTGCCGGCATCGCCCACCAGCGGCGCATTGGACGCGGTGGCAGGGGCGGCGGCGGTCTGCGCAGGGGCGGAGGGGGACGCCATCGCGGCGAGGGTGAGGCAGGAGGCGAGCAGCAGCGGTCGCGTCATCTTGGTATCCGCAATCCTGAGTGGCTGGAACGGCTGTCGGGGGAGCGTCGGACGTGACCCGCGGGCGGTCGCTGAACCGCGGGCAACCAGTCCAGTATAGCCATGGGTGTTGTGCAAACCCAACGACTCCGCGTGGACCATGCCTGACGCCGGAGGTCACCATGACCAATGGCGGATGGAACCCGTATGTTCGGGTGAACTACATTGCTACCACACCGTAGGGGTCATTCCATTCCAATGTCGACACTGCTCGTCCGCGCGTCCACGGGACGCATCCTCACTGGTGGCCTGTTGCTGGCGGCCGCCCTTGGCTTGAGCGCTTGCAAGGGGGGCGGGGGCGATGCCCAGGCCAAGCCCGGCGAGGCGGCGCAGGCGCCGGTGCCGGTGGAGACCGACACCGTGGCGCGGCGCAGCGTGGCGGCGAGCTACGTGGGCACCGCGTCGCTGGAGGTGCCCCGTGGCGCGGATGTGGTCGCCAAGACCTCGGGCATCGCGCTGGAGGTGCTGGCCGAGGAGGGCGATGCGGTCCGTGCCGGCCAGCCGCTGGTGCGACTCGACCCCGACCGTGCGCGCCTGGCGGTGCTGCAGAGCCGGGCGACGATGGGCAAGCTGGAGAACAGCTACCGCCGCGCCCAGCAACTCGTCGGCCAGCAGATGATCAGCGCCAACGACCTGGACCAGATCAAGTTCGATCTCGACACCGCGCGCGCGCAGTACGAGATGGCGCAACTGGAACTGTCCTATACGACGGTCACCGCACCGATCGCCGGGGTGATCTCCCAGCGCATGATCCGTACCGGCAACTTCGTGCAGATCAACACGCCGATCTTCAGCATCGTCGACAACGCGCGCATCGAGGCGACGCTCAATGTCCCGGAGCGCGAGTTGCGCGTGCTCAAGCGTGGCCAGCCGGTCCGGTTGCAGGTCGATGCACTGCCGGGCGAATCGTTCGAGGGCGTCGTCGAGCGCGTCGCCCCGGTGGTCGAATCGCGCAGCGGCACGTTCCGCGTGGTGACCGCTTTCGCTGGCACCGATGCGCTGCGCGCGGGCATGTTCGGGCGCATCCACATCGACTACGACCAGCGCGCCGACGCGCTGGTGATCCCGCGCGCCGCGCTGCTCGACGACGGCGACCAGGCCGCAGTGTTCACCGTGCGTGACGGCAAGGCGGTGCGCGTGCCGGTGACGCTGGGCTATGTCGACGGCGATCTGATCGAAGTTCGTGACGGCCTTGCGGACGGCATGCAGGTGGTGACCGCGGGCAAGGTCGCGCTGCGCGAGGGCAGCCCGGTGCAGGTGATCGGCGCGGCCCCCGTCGCAGCTGCCAAGCCCGCCACCGACGCCAAGAGCGACGCGCAGTAATGGCCGGCGCCTCCCACGAGGGCCCCGCCGGCGACGGCCCGGCCGCGGACCCGCACGCCACTGCGCCCAGGCGCTTCGATCTGGTCGAGTTCTCCACGCGCCGCCGCGTGACCGTGTGGATGGTCGCGATCAGCATGATGCTGTTCGGCCTGATCGCGCTGACCAACCTCAAGGTCAACCTGCTGCCCGATCTCAGCTATCCCACGCTGACCGTGCGCACCGAATACACCGGCGCGGCGCCGTCGGAGATCGAGACGCTGGTCAGCGAGCCGGTCGAGGAGGCGCTGGGCGTGGTCAAGGGCGTGCGCAAGCTGCGCTCGATCTCGCGGACCGGTCAGAGCGATGTGGTGCTGGAGTTCGCCTGGGGTACCGACATGGACCAGGCGAGCCTGGAGGTGCGCGACAAGCTCGAAACCCTGCAGTTGCCGCTCGAGGTCAAGCCGCCGGTGCTGCTGCGCTTCAACCCGTCCACCGAGCCGATCCTGCGCCTCGCACTGACCGCGGGCGACAAGGGCGATGCGGTCGACGAGCTGACCCGCATGCGTCGCTACGCCGACGACGATCTGAAGAAGAAGCTCGAGCCGGTGGGCGGCGTGGCCGCGGTCAAGGTCGGCGGCGGCTTCGAGGACGAAGTGCAGGTGGAGCTGGACCTGCAGCAGATGGCGCGCATCGGCCTGCCGATCGAGAACGTGATCCAGCGCCTGCAGCAGGAGAACATCAACCTGTCGGGTGGTCGTCTCGACCAGGGCACCCAGCGCTACCTGGTGCGCACGGTCAACCAGTTCGCGAGCGTCGAGCAGATCGGCGAGATGCTGGTGGCCACGCAGTCGGGTGGCGACAACGCCGCGGCCAGTGCGGCGCAGCAGATGGCCGCGATCGCGGCGGCGAGCGGCTCGCAGGCGGTGCTCGCGGCGGCGGCGTCGGTGCAGAACGCCTCGGGCGCGGACGGCGCGACGATCGCGGGGGGGCGTGCGATCCGCCTGCGCGACATCGCCACCGTGCGCCAGGGCTTCAAGGAGCGCGAGAGCATCATCCGGCTCGGCGGCGACGAGGCGGTGGAGCTGGCGATCTACAAGGAGGGCGATGCGAATACCGTGTCGACCGCCGATGCGATCCAGGCGAGGCTGGAGGTGATCCGCAAGGATCTGCCGACCGGCATGACGCTGACCGTCGTCGACGACCAGTCCAAGTTCGTGCGGGCGGCGATCAACGACGTGCGCACCGATGCGCTGATCGGCGGCACCCTGGCGGTGCTGATCATCTTCCTGTTCCTGCGCAACGGCTGGAGCACGCTGGTGGTGAGCCTGTCGCTGCCGGTCTCGATCATCACCACGTTCTTCTTCATGGGCCAGCTGGGGCTGAGCTTGAACGTGATGTCGCTCGGCGGCCTGGCGCTTGCGACCGGCCTGGTGGTCGACGATTCGATCGTTGTGCTCGAGTCGATCGCCAAGGCGCGCGAACGCGGGCTGGGCGTGCTGGAGGCCGCGATCACCGGCACGCGGGAAGTGGGCATGGCGGTGATAGCCTCGACGCTGACGATCATCGCGGTGTTCCTGCCGCTGGTGTTCGTCGAGGGTATTGCCGGCCAGTTGTTCCGCGACCAGGCGCTGACGATCGCGATCGCGGTCGGCGTGTCGCTGCTGGTGGCGATGACGCTGATCCCGATGCTGGCCTCGCTCAAGGGCCGGCCGCCGCTGGCGTTCCCGGAAGAAGCGCCGCATCCGCAGTGGCGCCCGGAGCGCCGCTGGCAGAAACCGTTCGCAGCCACCGGCCGTGGCATCGGTGCCGGCATCCGCGGCGTGCTGTTCGGCCTGGCCTGGCTGCTCATCCGTCTGTGGCGCGGCGTCTCGCACGTGGTCGGCCGCGTGATGGGACGCGCCAGTGATATGGCGATGGCGCCCTACGAGCGCGCCGAGCGCGGCTATATGCGCATCCTGCCGGCGGCGCTGGCGCGTCCGTGGCTGGTGCTGGGGACCGCGACTGCGGTGTTTGTGGTCAGCATGTTCGCCGTGCCACTGCTGGGTACCGACCTGATTCCGCAGCTGGCACAGGACCGGTTCGAGATGACCGCCAAGCTGCCACCCGGCACGCCGTTGCGCGAGACCGACCGCATCATGCGCGAGGTGCAGCAGGCGCATCGCGACGATGACGGCGTGGCCTTGCTGTTCGGCGTGAGCGGCAGCGGCACCCGGCTGGACGCGAATCCCACCGAGAGCGGCGAGAACATCGGTCGGCTGAGCATCGTCATGAGCGGTGGTGGCAGCCGTGAGTTCGAGGCGCAGCAGACCGACCGTCTGCGCGAGACCATGCGCCGGTATCCCGGGGTCGCGGTCGACTTCTCGCGGCCGCAGATCTTCAGCTTCTCCACGCCGCTGGAGATCGAGCTGCGCGGCCAGGATCTCGAGGGGCTGGCGAAGGCCGGGCAGCGCATGGCCGAACTGTTGCGGGCCAATCCGCACTACGCCGACGTCAAGAGCACGGTGGAACAGGGCTTTCCCGAGATCCAGATCGTCTTCGACCAGGAGCGTGCGGGTGCGTTCGGCCTGACCACGCGGCAGATCGCCGATGCGGTGGTACGTGCGGTGCGCGGCGAAGTGGCCACACGCTACAACTTTCGCGACCGCAAGATCGACGTGCTGGTGCGTGCGCAGGAGCACGAGCGCGATTCGGTGGAGCGCATCCGCAACCTGATCGTCAACCCGGGCAGTGGCGCTGCGGTGCGGCTGGATTCGGTCGCCGACGTGATCGCGACCATCGGCCCGAGCGAGATCCATCGCGCCGACCAAGTGCGCGTGGCGGTGGTGTCGGCGAACCTGCGCGACATCGATCTGGGCGCGGCGATGGCCGAGGTGCGGCAGATGGTCGCCCAGAATCCGCTCGGCCCCGAGATCGGGTTGCACATCGGTGGCCAGGGCGAAGAGCTGGCCGAGTCGATGCGCTCGCTGCTGATGGCGTTCGCGCTGGCGATCTTCCTGGTCTACCTGGTGATGGCCTCGCAGTTCGAGTCGCTGCTGCATCCGTTCGTGATCCTGTTCACGATCCCGCTGGCGATGGTCGGTGCGATCGGGGCGCTGCTGCTGACCGGCAACACGATCTCGGTCGTCGCCTTCATCGGTTTGATCCTGATGGTGGGCCTGGTGGTCAAGAACGCGATCATCCTGATCGACAAGGTCAACCAGCTGCGCGAGGCCGGCATGGCCAAGCGCGAGGCACTGGTCGAGGGCGCGCGCTCGCGTCTGCGTCCGATCGTCATGACCACGCTGGCGACGCTGTTCGGCTTTCTGCCGCTGGCGCTGGCGCTGGGCGAGGGCGCGGAGGTGCGCTCACCGATGGCGATCACCGTCATGGGTGGCCTTGCGGTGTCGACCGTGCTCACGCTGCTGGTGATTCCGGTGGTCTACGACCTGCTGGATCGCAAGTCCGATGCGTTCTACGCCGAGCGCGGTCGTCGCGCGCGCCTGGGCGCGGCGGCCGAGCGTGATGGGGCGGAGGCCGGCACGCCATGAGCATCGCCGAGCTGAGCCTGCGTCGCCCGGTCACCACCATCATGTGTTTCGTCTCGATGGTGGTGATCGGTCTGATTGCCGCGGTCCGCCTGCCGCTGGAGGCGTTGCCCGATCTGACGATGCCGATCCTCTACGTGCAGATGCCGTATGCCGGCTCGACGCCGGCGGAAGCCGAGCAGAATCTGCTGCGCCCGGCCGAGGAAGCGCTGGCGACGATGGGTGGGATCAAGCGCATGCGCGGCGAGGCGAGCGCGGATGGTGCGGGCGTCTTGCTGCAGTTCTCGGACTGGGACCGCGACATCGCGATCAGCGCGGCCGAGGCGCGCGAGAAGATCGACGCGATCCGCAGCGACCTGCCCGACGACTTTCGTCGCTATTTCGTCCACAAGTGGACGACCAGCGACGAGGCGGTGCTGCGCCTGCGGCTGGCCGCCAATGTCGACCTGTCGGGCAGTTACGAAATGATCGACCGGCAGCTCAAGCGCCGGCTCGAACGGGTGCCCGGTGTGGCGCGGGTGGAGATCAGTGGCGCGGCGCCGAACGAAGTCGAGATCGCGGTCCAGCCCGATCGCCTGACCGCACACGGCATCGAACTCAACGCCCTGGCCACCCGCCTGCGCGCATTGAACTTCTCGGTCTCGGCCGGCCAGATTCTCGATGGCGGGCAGCGCCTGCGGGTGCAGCCGCTGGGTGAGATCCAGGACCTTCAGCAACTACGTGACCTGGTGATCGACCAGAAGGGGCTGCGGCTGTCGGATATCGCCGATGTGCGCTTCAAGCCGCAGCGCATGGATTACGGCCGGCGCCTCGACGGGCGCGCGGCGGTGGGGCTGGAAATCTTCAAGGAGCGCGACGCCAACCTCGTCGAGGTCGCGCGTACCGTGCTGGCCGAAGTCGAGACCGCGCGCAGCGAACCGGGGCTGGAGGGCATCGACGTCAAGGTCATCCAGAACATGGGTGAGGAAGTGACGTCCTCGCTGCTGGAACTGGTCGAGGCGGGCGCGATCGGTCTGGTGCTGTCGATCGTCGTGCTGTACTTCTTCCTGCGTCACTGGCCATCGACGCTGATGGTGACGCTGGCGATCCCGATCTGCTTCATCATCACCCTGGGCTTCATGCATTTCTTCGATGTCACGCTCAACGTGCTGTCGCTGATGGGCTTGCTGCTGGCGGTCGGCATGCTCGTCGACAATGCCGTGGTGGTGGTGGAGAGCATCTACCAGGAACGCGAACGCATGCCCGACCAGCCCTGGCTGGCCTCGGTGCTGGGTACGCGGCACGTCGCGATCGCGCTGTCGGCCGGCACGCTGTGCCACTGCATCGTGTTCGTGCCCAACATGCTGGGCGAGACCAACAACATCAGCATCTTCATGAACCAGCTGGCGATCACCATTTCGGTGTCGTTGCTGGCCTCGTGGCTGGTCGCCGTGAGTCTGATCCCGATGATGTCGGCGCGCATGAAGACGCCGCCGGCGGTCTCGCGGCCCAATGGGCTGATCCCGCGCATGCAGCGCGGCTATGCGCGGGTGCTGCGCTGGTCGCTGCAGCACCGGGGCTGGTCGGTGGCCGGCATCGCCTTGGTGGTGGCGTTGAGCCTGCTGCCGATGAGCCAGATCAAGTTCGATATGTTCGGCGACAGCGGCGGCGGCAAGGAAATCCAGCTCTACTACCAGTGGAAGGGCAGCTACAACCTGCAGCAGCGCTCCGAGGAGGTGCGTCGCTACGAGACGTTCCTCGACGAGCACCGAGAGCAGTATCGGATCCGGCAGCTCTATTCGTGGTTCGGTGAGGGCGGCGACTCGGGCACGATCATCACGTTCAATGACGATGTGGGGGACACCCGGGTGCTGTCGGACGCGATCAGCGAGGCGCTGCCCAAGTCCGCGCGCGCCGATGTGGGCGTGCGTGGCGGCGGCGGTGGGGGCGGCGGTGGCGGGGCCGGCGGCAGCCAGGGTGTGCAGGTGCAACTGGTCGGCGATTCGACCCAGGTCCTGCGCGAGATCGCCGATGGCGTGATCCCGATCCTGGCGGCCAATCCGGCGCTGCGCGACGTGCGCGTGGACTCGGGCGATCTCAACCACGAGCTTCGGATCAGCGTCGATCGCGACCGTGCGGCCGCCTTTGGATTCTCGGCCGAGCAGGTGTCGAACTTCGTCGGCCTGGCCCTGCGCGGCAGCCAGTTGCGCGAGTTCCGGCGTGGCGACGACGAGGTGCCGGTGTGGGTGCGCTTCGCGGGCGCGGAGACCTACAGCGAGGCCGATATCGCCGCGTTCATGGTCCGCGCGCCCGATGGTCGCAGCGTACCGCTGACCAGCCTGGTCGAGATGCGCGTCGAGCCCTCCTCCAGCAAGATCACCCGCAACGACCGGCAGACGTCGTTGACGCTGCAGGCCAACCTTGCCGGTGGAACCACGATGCCCGACGCCCGCAAGGCGCTGGAGCAGACGCTGGACACGGTCGCGTTCCCCGCCGGCTACGGGTACAGCTTCTCGGGCAGCGGCTTCGAGGACGATGCGGCAGCCAGCCAGCAGATGCTGTTCAACCTGCTGATCGCGGTGATCATGATCTACGTGGTGATGGCGGCGGTGTTCGAATCGCTGCTGTTCCCGGCGGCGATCATGAGCTGCGTGCTGTTCTCGGTGTTCGGCGTGTTCTGGCTGTTCTGGCTCACGGGCACCGCGTTCACGGTGATGGCCTTCATCGGCATCCTGGTGCTGATGGGCGTGGTCGTGAACAACGGCATCATCATGGTCGAGCACATCAACAACCTGCGCCGACGCGGCATGCCGCGCCTGGAAGCGCTGGTGGAGGGCAGTCGCGAGCGCTTGCGCCCGATCATGATGACAATGGGCACCGCGATCCTGGCGATGGTGCCGATCTCGCTCAGCGACACTGTCGTCCTCGGTGGTCTGGCGTACTCGCCGATGGCGCGTGCGGTTGCCGGCGGGTTGGCGTTCTCGACCGTGGTCAGCCTGCTGTTCCTGCCGACGATCTACGCGATTCTCGACGACCTGCGGCACGGCACGGCGCGCATGCTCCGCCGCGCACGGGGCGTGCCGGCGAGCGTATCCACGGCGTCGTAGCCTCCGTGGTCCGCGTCGCTCGGCGGCGCGGGCCATGCCGTCTTGAGATCCGGTGGTCGGCGCCGGACCTGCGTGTCCGCGGCGGTCAGTGCAGCAGCTTGCCGAAGATCCGAAGACCGGCCACCCACACGCCGATGCTCGATCCCAGGTTGGTGAACAGGAAGTTGAGGATCGTCCGCGAGACGCGGTTGCGGTACCAGCCGCGGAACGTGCCGGCATCGTCGCGCAGGGCCAGGAAGTCGCCGTAGGCGGGCTTGCGCATGTGCGCCTCGATCAGCGCACTGAACAGACCGGGCGACACGCCCGGTGGGCGGAACGGCTTGAGCGGCGCGGCAATCGCCGCGGCCAGGATACCCAGCGGATGCGCGGCGGCGGCAATCGCGCCCAGCGCCGCGAATACGGCGGTGATCAACACCCATTCCTCGAGCAACTGGCGGCCGACGTCGGCGCCGCCATGCCAGTAGCCCCAGCCGATCATCGCCAGGATCAGCGCCATCAACAGGGTGGTGAACCACGGGAACCGGCGCGTACTCGGCGCCTGCTCCAGCTCGGTCCGAATCGCCGACGGCGCCTGGGTATCCTCGGCGAGGTGGCGCGCGATGCCGGCCAGGTGGCCGGCGCCGACGACCGCCAGCACTTCGCGGGCCTGACCGACATCGCCGCGCAGGCGCGCGGCCATGTAGCGGTCGCGCTCGGCGATGATGGTCTCGTAGAGCTTGGGATCGCTGCGGGCAAAATCACCGAAGCTCGACTCGAGCATGTCGCCCTGCTTGAGCTTCTCGATCTCGTCCTCGCCCATTTCCTCGTTGGTCAGCAGGCCCGACATCAGGCTGCTGCCGAGCCGGAGCTTGCCCAGCAGCCCGAGCCGTGCCGAGGTGCGGCGGAAGGTCAGGCCGACATCGCGGTCGATCAGTGCGACCGGCAGGCCGCGGGCATCGGCGAGCGCGACGGCGCGCTTGAGCTCGGCGCCCGGTTCGATGCCGAGCTGCTCGGCGAGCCTGCGCTGGTAGGCCGACAGCGCCAGATTGGCGGCAAACAGCGCGACCCGGCCCTTGCGGATCACGTCGACCAGATTGAGCTTGCCCAGCGCGTCGGGGTCGGTGATCGCCTGCAGGCGCTGCGGGTCGAGTTCGACCGCGACCGTGTCGAATGCGCCGCTGCCGATCGCATCCTCGACCGCCTCCACGCTGACTTTCGAGACGTGGGCGGTACCCAGCAGCGTGTAGCGCACACCGTCGCGCTCGACGATCGCGTGCGGCTGCGTCTGCCAGGACGAGGGGGCGGCGGAATCGGTCATCGGGTCATTCGTCTTCGGGTGGGGTGGTGGCGCCGGCGCCCAGCGCGCGTTGCATCAAGATGGTGTCGAGCCAGCGGCCATGCTTGCGGCCCGAGCCGGGCAGCACGCCGACGGTCTCAAAGCCCAGGCGCGCGTGGAACCGGACCGACGGGCCGTCCTGCGGCGGGCCGATCACCGCGATCATCTGGCGGAAGCCACGCTGCGCGCAGGACTCGATCAGCGCCTCCATCAGCCGACGTCCGACGCCCTGGCCGTGCACCGCCGGCACGATGTAGACCGAGCTTTCGACGGTGAAGCGATAGCCGATGCGCGCGCGGAAACTGCCGGCATAGGCATAGCCGGCAAAGCGGCCGTCGAGCTCTGCGACCAGATACGGAAAGCCGGCCTGGCGCAGCGCCGCCCAGCGTCGGCGCATCTCGTCGCTGTCCGGCGCGTCGTACTCGTAGGTGGCCACGCCGTCGACGACCTCCCGCGCATAAAGCGCGGCGATCGCGTCCAGGTCGCCGTCGGTCGCGTCGCGGATCAGGACGCCGGAGGTGGGGGCGGCCACCGGCGTCAGTCGATATAGCGCTTGAGCAGATCGCCGTAGGCGTCGATCCTGCGGTCGCGAAGGAACGGCCAGATCCGGCGCACATGCTCGCTGCGCCCCAGATCCACCTCGCAGGTCAGCAGCGTCGGATCGCCGCCGGCCTGCGCAAGGAACTCGCCCTGCGGGCCGAGCACGTGGCTGTTGCCCCAGAAGTCGATGCCGGCCGCACCCAGCGGTGAGGGCTCGTGGCCGACCCGGTTGCACGAGAGCACCGGCAGGCCATTGGCCACCGCGTGCCCGCGGTGGCTGAGAATCCAGGCATCGCGCTGGCGGGTCTTCTCGGCGTCGTCGTCGCCCGGATCCCAGCCGATCGCGGTGGGGTAGAGCAGCAGGTCCGCGCCGGCCAGCGCCATCAGCCGGGCGGCCTCGGGGTACCACTGGTCCCAGCACACCAGCAGGCCGAGCCGGCCGACCGAGGTGTCGATCGGCTTGAATCCCAGATCGCCCGGGGTGAAATAGAACTTCTCGTAGAAGCCCGGATCGTCGGGGATGTGCATCTTGCGGTACTTGCCCGCCAGGCTGCCGTCGGCGTCGAACACCACCCCGGTGTTGTGATACAGGCCGGCGGCGCGGCGCTCGAACAGCGAGCTCACCAGCACCACCTGATGCTGGCGGGCGAGCGCGGACAGGCGCTCGGTGCTCGGGCCGGGGATCGGCTCGGCCAGGTCGAACGCGTCGACGTTCTCCTCCTGGCAGAAGTACGCGCCGTTGTGCAGTTCCTGCAGCAGCACCAGCCGCGCGCCTTGGCGCGCCGCCTCGCGCACGCGCGTCTCGATGATCGACAGGTTGGCCTCGGCGTTGTCGGCGCCGCGATCGATGATGGCGCGTTCCTGGATCAGCGCGACGGGCAGGGTGGTCTTGCGGGTCATGGCGGCAGCGATGCGGGACTTGAAAAGGCCGACCATGCTAACGCGGATGAGCGCGTGCGCCCGCGCGCCGGCCACCGCCGTTCAGAGCGCGTCAAAGCGTGGCTGCGAGCGCGACAACGTCGGCGGTGAAGCTCGGATAGTCCAGCGCCGGTGCATGCGGGGTGTCGCGGCGCCGGATCTGCCGCACCGCGACCAGGCGCTTGTCGGGCACGACGACGATGTACTGTCCGAGGAAGCCCTCGGCGGCGTAGGCCACCACCGGCCCGGTGTCCTCGTCGAACAGGTCCGCGCGCGCGATGCCGCGTTCGCTGACCTCGCGGGCGTAGATCGCCGGCCAGTCGTCGCCCAGCAGCTCGCCGAGCGCGGTCCGCAGGCCGGCGGTGCCTGCCAGCGGCTTGTCGCGCAGTTGCGCCAGAGCCTCGATCCAGCGCGGGTCGGCCCCGCGCGTGCGGGCGGCATCGATGGCCTCGGGGCGCAGGCGCAGGACCTGCCAGGCCGGGATCCGCCACCACAGCAGGCCCACGCGCGCCGAATGCGGTCCCGGCGTGAACAGCGCGGTGACGAACCCTTCGGGCAGCAGACGCTTGCCGTCCGGGGTCACGCCATCGTCGAGCAGCAGACGGCCGATCTTGGCCGCGTCGTGCGCGGTCAGCGGCAGGCCGGCCATGCCATGCGGCTGGCCCGACACGTCCCGGTACCAGGGGCCTGGCACGATGCCCAACGGCTGGAACAGCCGCTCGTTCAGATAGACGTCCATCGGACGTCCCGCCGCCTTGCCGATCAGGCCGGCCAGCAGGTTGGTCGCCTTGTTGTTGTAGGCGAAGACCTCGCCCGGCGGCGTCGACAGTTCGGCGGCGAGCGCGAGCTGTACGGCGTCGGGGGCCGGGTAGATCTCCTCGCCGGCGTTGGGCGCGTTCTGCAGGCCCGAGGTGTGGTCGAGCAGCATGCGCACGGTGATGTCGCGTTTGCGCCCCTGGGCCCACTCGGGGAAGAAGGTGTGGACGGGGGTGTCGAGCGAGTCCAGCTTGCCATCGGCCAGCAGCAGGCCCACGCCCAGCGCCACTACCGACTTGGTCGCCGACATCAGTTCGATCGGCGCGCGCGCCGGGTCAGTGGCGGTGTCGACCAGCACGCGACCGTCGTGGACGATCAGCAACGCATCGGATTCGGCGGCCGTGGAGGCCGCCTGCAACCGGGCCAGTGCATCGGCGGGGGTGTCCTGGCCCGGCGCGGACGCCAGCGCCGTGGCGGACAACAGCAAGGCCGCGAGAGCGGCGAGCACGGGGCGGGGCATCGAAAGCACTCCAGGCGGCGGGCCAGAGTGGCGACACGTGTAGTCAAGCTCCAGTGCCGTTGGTCATGCCCGCCCGGGGCTGCGCAGCTCAGCCTGCGAGCAGCCCCTGCGGCAACTGCATGGTGATGCAGTGCAGGCTGCCGTTCTGCCAGATCAGCGGACGACAGGGCACCTGCACGATCTCGCGTCCCGGATACGCCTGCGCCAGCACGGCGGCGGCGGCCTCGTCGGCCGGGTCGCCATAGGCGGGCATCAGCACCGCGCCGTTGAGAATCAGATAGTTCGCATAGCTGGCGGCAAGGCGACGTCCCTGGTCGAGGATCGGCTGCGCCCAGGGCAGCGGGAACAGCCGGTACGGCGTGCCCTTGGACGTGCGCAGTGCCGCGATCTCGTCGGCCATCGCCTGCAGTTCGGCGTGATGCGGGTCGTTCGTGTCGTCGCAGGCCTGGAAGACGATCGCATCGTCCGGCGCGAACCGGGCGAGCGTGTCGATGTGGGCATCGGTGTCGTCGCCCTCGAGGTAGCCGTGGTCGAGCCACAGCACGCGGTCCTGCGCCAGCCAGTCCGCCAGCCGCGCGCTCAGTACCTCACGCGAGGTCTCGGGGTGGCGCTCGTGCAGGCAGCGCCAGGTCGTGAGCAGCGTGCCGGCCCCGTCGGTCTCGATCGCGCCGCCCTCCAATGCGAAGTCGATCTGCCGGCGCTGGGCGCGGCCTTCGAACAGCCCGGTCGCATGCAGGTGCCCGACCAGCAGGTCGTCGCGGCTGGCCTCGAACTTGCCGCCCCAGCCGGTGAAGCGGAAGTCGTTGAGGACGAACGCATCGCCGCCCGCATCGCCGCCGACGAGCGTGATCGGCCCCGAATCGCGCAGCCAGGTATCGTCGTAGGCCGCCTCGACGAAGCGCACGCGGTCCATATCGACGCGGTTGGAGGCCAGGCGTACATAGGCGTAGCTCTGGACGTCCTCGTCGGGCACGCAGATCAGCACCGGTTGGAAGCGGGTAATGGCCGCGACCAGCGCGATATAGGTGTCCTCGACCTCGCCCAGGCGCTCGGCCCAGTCGGTGTCTTCGGTCGGCCAGGCGATCAGGATCGCGGACTGGGGTTCCCACTCCGCGGGGAAGCGCATTGCGGTCTTGGTCATGGACTCAACGGATGGCGGGCTTGGGGCCGATCTCGGACGCGGTCGCGCGATTGGCGACCGTGTCGACGACCCGGTTGCGCTCGAAATAGACGGTGAAGGCGGGATAGACCCAGCGGTGGATCGTCGGCCATTGCCGCTTCTGCCCACCGCGCGGTTCGAGCCGTTCGGATGGCGCGCCGAAGTCGGCTTCGACCTGCGCCATCGTCATGCCGCGTGCGGGGACCGCCAACCCGGCTGGCTGTCGGCTGCGGTCGACCAGCAGGGTGTCGGCCGTGGCCGGTGCGGTGCCGAGCAACAAGGTGGCGCCCAGCGCGGCGGCTGCGAACATCGTGACGGGGGAACGCGACATGACGGACTCCTGGCCTGCGAACGGGAAGGCGTGGCCGGGAACCCGGCCGCATGGCGGCGGTGTAGCAGACGGCCTGCGATGGCGCTGCATGCGGCCGGCGCCGATACGACGAAGGGCCGCATCGCTGCGGCCCTTGCGTGCCGCGCCCGGCCCGCAGGGCTGGCGCAGAATTGCCGGAACACCGCGGCGCCGGGGCGCGCGTGCTCCGCCTCGCTCTTAGCGCTGACGCGCCTTGAAGCGGGGATTGGACTTGCAGATCACGAAGACCTTGCCGCGGCGACGCACAACCTTGCAATCGCGGTGGCGGGTCTTCGCCGACTTCAGGGACGACAGGACCTTCATGACAAACCTCTGGGATGGGATACGAACGGCAAGCCGGCTATTCTAGCGGCTTATTTCCACCTGATTCAAGCGCTTGGGCCCTCGGGCGCCTGCGCAGGAGACGCATTATGACGGCCGAGGTGCCAGTGTTGACGATCGACGGGCCCTCCGGGTCGGGCAAGGGCACGATCAGCCGGGCGGTCGCGCAGCGGCTGGGCTGGCATTACCTGGACTCGGGGGCCTTGTATCGGGCGGTCGCCGTGTCGGCCGGCTGGGCCGATCTCGATCTGGGGGATGCCGGCGCGCTGGTGCGCTGCGCCTTCGATACCACGATCGCCTTCCGTGACGATGCCTTTGGCGAGCCGCGGGTGATCGTCAACGGGCACGACGCCACCGACGAGCTCCGGACCGAGACCGCGGGGGCGGCGGCCTCGGCGATCGCGGCCATTCCCGAGGTCCGTGCGGCGCTCAAGGACCGGCAGCGCGCATTCAGGACGCCGCCGGGACTGGTCGCCGACGGGCGCGACATGGGCACGGTCATCTTTCCCGACGCGCGCTGGAAGGTGTTTCTGACCGCGAGCGCCGAGGAGCGCGCCGAGCGTCGCTATAAACAGTTGAAGGGCAAGGGGGTTTCGGTGACAATGGACGGTCTGCTGCGCGAGATCCTCGCGCGTGACGCCCGCGATGCCAGCCGCGCAGTGGCGCCGTTGCGGCCGGCCGAGGAGGCCGTCCGCATCGACACCACCGGCCTGGGCATCGAGGCCGTCGTGGCGCAGGTGCTGGCGCTGCTGCCGGCGCGCATGGACTGAACCCCGGTCCGGCGCGCCTGCTGTCGCCGGCGCGCCCAGCAGTCGCGTGCCCCCGGACGGAGCGTCCGGTCGCATGCCGCAGCCGCAACACCGCGTCATCGCTCCAACGGTTCCGGCATCGCGCCCAAGGCGCGGCGCCGGGTGTTCTTCCATGCCAACACTCACGGCCCTGCAATCCCGCGACGGCCGATCAACGGGTGGACCTGACGGTACCGCGCTTCGTCGCTGGCCGGCCCGGTCCGACATCAACCAGGTATTCACCAAATGACCGAATCATTCGCAGAACTGTTCGAACAGAGCCAGACCAACCTGGCCAAGCTCAAGCCGGGCGCCATCGTCACCGGCGTCGTGGTGCAGGTCCGCACCGACGTCGTCGTGATCAACGCCGGCCTGAAGTCCGAAGGCATCGTGCCGATCGAGCAGTTCCGTAACGAGGCCGGCGAGATCGACGTGGCCGAGGGCGACACCGTCAAGGTGGCGCTGGACTCGCTCGAAAACGGCTTCGGCGAGACCGTGCTCTCGCGCGAGAAGGCCAAGCGCGCGATGGTGTGGGACGAACTCGAGGAAGCGCTCGAGAAGAACGAGACCATCACCGGCCGCATCAGCGGCAAGGTCAAGGGCGGCTTCACCGTCGACATCAAGGATGTCCGCGCGTTCCTGCCCGGCTCGCTGGTCGACGTGCGCCCGGTCCGCGACCCGGTCTACCTCGAGGGCAAGGAACTCGAGTTCAAGCTGATCAAGCTCGATCGCAAGCGCAACAACGTCGTCGTCTCGCGCCGCGCGGTCGTCGAGAGCGAGCACTCCGAAGAGCGCGAAGCGCTGATGGAGAAGCTGGTCGAGGGCGCCGTGCTCAAGGGCGTGGTCAAGAACCTCACCGACTACGGCGCGTTCGTCGACCTGGGCGGCATCGACGGCCTGCTGCACATCACCGACATGGCCTGGAAGCGCGTGCGCCATCCGTCCGAAGTGGTGGAAGTGGGTCAGGAGCTCGAAGTGCGCGTGCTCAAGTACGACCGCGAGCGCAACCGCGTCAGCCTCGGCCTCAAGCAGCTGGGCGAGGATCCGTGGGACAACATCTCGCGCCGTTATCCGTCCAACACCCGCGTGTTCGGCAAGGTCTCCAACGTCACCGATTACGGCGCGTTCGTCGAGATCGAGCCGGGCGTCGAGGGTCTGGTGCACGTCTCGGAGATGGACTGGACCAACAAGAACGTCAACCCGTCCAAGGTGGTGCAGGTCGGTGACGAGGTCGAGGTCATGGTGCTCGACGTCGACGAAGAGCGTCGCCGCATCTCGCTGGGCATCAAGCAGGTCACCAGCAACCCGTGGGAGACCTTCGCTGCGATCCACAAGAAGGGCGACAAGGTTGACGGTCAGATCAAGTCGATCACCGACTTCGGCATCTTCATCGGTCTGGACGGCGGCATCGACGGCCTGATCCACCTGTCGGACATCGCCTGGAACTCGACCGGCGAGGACGTGGCCCGCAACTTTAAGAAGGGCGACACCCTCGAGGCCGTCGTGCTGGCGGTCGATCCGGAGCGCGAGCGTATCTCGCTGGGCGTCAAGCAGCTCGAGCAGGATCCGCTGGGCCAGTTCATGGCCAACAACCCGCGTGGCTCGAAGGTCTCGGGCACCGTGAAGGAAGTCGACGCCAAGGGTGCGGTCATCGACCTGGGCGAGGGCGTGGAAGGCTACGTGTCGGCGCGCGACATCAGCGACCAGCGCATCGACGATGCCAGCCAGCATCTGAAGGTCGGCCAGGAGATCGAGGCCAAGTACTTCGGCATGGACCGCAAGACCCGTTCGTTGCAGCTGTCGATCCGCGCCAAGGACGAGGCGGAGACCGCCGAGACCCTGGCCGAGTACAACAAGCAGGCCTCGGACGCGTCGAGCGGCACCACCAAGCTGGGCGCGCTGCTGCGCGAACAGCTGGGCAACAAGTCGGAGTAATGCGTTCGGCGCCGGTCCGGGGGTCGTCCCCGGGCCGGCGTTTGCGCATCTGCAAACAGAGACATGACGAAGTCGGAACTCATCGAGCTGCTGACCCAGCGGCAGGCCCACCTCAAGGGCGAGGACGTCGACCTGGCGGTCAAGGCCATGCTCGAAATGATGGGCGGCGCGTTGGCGGCGGGCGATCGCATCGAGGTCCGTGGCTTTGGCAGCTTCTCGCTGCATTTCCGTCCACCGCGTACCGGCCGCAATCCCAAGACCGGCGACGCTGTGGCGCTGCCGGGCAAGCACGTCCCGCATTTCAAGCCGGGCAAGGAACTGCGCGATCGCGTCAGCGACGTGCAACCGCTGCCCGCGGACGAGTGAGCGCGCCAAGGCGCGCCGTTTTCTTTCTTCCCGGTGCCGCCGCAGATGGTTGGCACCGCCGATCCCCGAGCGGTTAGGATCGACGACGGCCCGTCGACCGTCGTCGCGATGCCGTGGTCGCGTGTGTCGGCCGCGCCGCGCGACGTGGACGCAAGACGACCTTCCTGATGGAGCGTGATCCATGGCGTTTGTCACCGAGTGGTTCTGGTTCTTCCTTCTGCTGCCGATCGCGGCGCTCAGCGGCTGGGTGATCGGGCGACGCGGCGGCGAGCGGCACAGCGATACCCAGGTCAGTCGGCTGTCGACGACCTATTTCCGCGGTCTCAACTACCTGCTCAACGAACAGCCCGACAAGGCGATCGAGCTGTTTCTGCACATCGCCGAGCTCGACAAGGACACGTTCGAGACCCAGGTCGCGCTTGGCCATCTGTTCCGTCGGCGCGGCGAGGTCGATCGTGCGATCCGCCTGCACCAGGGGCTGGTGCAGCGTCCCGATCTCAACGACCAGCAGAAGGTGCAGGCGCTGCTGGCACTAGGCGAGGACTACATGAAGTCCGGCTTGCTCGACCGCGCCGAAACGGTGTTCAGCGATCTGGCCCGCATCGACCAGCGGGCGCCGCATGCGCTGCGCCACCTGATCGGCATCTACCAGGCCGAGCGCGACTGGGCGAAGGCGATCGAGAATGCCACCCGCTACGAAGCGGCGACCGGCGAACCGATGGGCAAGCTGATCGCGCAGTTCGAATGCGAGCTGGCCGATCGCCATCGCTCGGCCGGTAACCCCGACGAGGCGCGTGCGGCGGTCGCGCGCGCGTATGCCGCGGATTCGGGCTCGGTGCGCGCCGGCATCCTCGAGGGCCGGATCGAGATCGATGCCGGCAACGATGTCGCGGCGATCCGCGCGTTCGAGCGCGCAGCCCGCCACGATCCCGATTTCCTGCCCGAGATCCTCGGGCCGCTGCTGGCCGCCTACGAGCGGGTCGGCGACACGCCCGGTGCGCGCAACTTCCTGTCGCAGATGACCGAGCACTACCCGGGCGTGGCGCCGGTCCTGGCGCTCACCCGGCTGGTCGAACAGGAGGAGGGCGTGCATGCGGCGCGCACCTACCTGGCGCGCCAGCTCAAGGACCGGCCGTCGGTCCGCGGCGAGGCGGCGCTGATCGATCTCACGCTTGCCGACGGCGTCGACCATGCCGGCACGCTGCAGGAGCTGCGGCTGATCACCGAGCAGTTGCTGGTGCGCAATCCCAGCTATCGCTGCAAGCAGTGCGGTTTTGGCGCGCGCAGCCATCACTGGCAGTGTCCCAGCTGCAAGGAGTGGGGCACGATCAAGCCGCTGCTGAACTACGCCGTGGTCTGAGTGCAGCCGCAGGCGCTCATCGCAGTCGCCGCCCTGGCCCTGGTCTCGGCGTTGGCGGGGACCTGGCTGGCGCGTCGCTATGCGCTCTCGCGCCAGTTGCTCGACGCCCCGGGCGAACGGCGCAGCCACGTGGTGCCCACCCCGCGTGGCGGCGGTATCGCAATCGTGGTCGTGATGCTGGGCGTGTTCGCATGGACGGCCTGGCAGGCGGCCTTCCCCGGCGTGCCCCTGGCCTTGCTGGCCGGCTTGGTGCTGGTTGCCGGCATTGGTTGGGTCGACGACCACCGGCCGTTGTCGCCGTGGTCCAGGCTGGCGGTCCACGCGATCGCCGGGGCGTTGTTGGCGGTCGCGGTGGTCCATGCCGGTCAGCCGCTATGGTGGGGCGCGGCGGTGTTCGTGCTGGCGGTCGGCCTGATCAATGTCTGGAACTTCATGGACGGGATCGACGGCATCGCGACGAGCCAGGCGATGCTGGCGGCCCTGGCCGTTGTGTGGGCCGCCGGGGCCTGGGGCGGGGCCGGCATGCTGGCGATCGCACTGCTGGCCGCGTGTGGCGGCTTTCTGCCGTTCAACTGCCCGACGGCGCGGATCTTCCTGGGCGATGTCGGCAGCGGCAGCCTCGGCTTCGTGCTGGCGGGCCTGATCGCGGCAACGTCGCTGGAGATCGGTCACCCTGCGGTCTGGGCGCTGGGTTTTCCGCTGGCGCCGTTCCTGATTGACGCGTCGTTGACACTCGTTTCACGCATGCTGCGCGGCGAACGCTGGTGGACGCCGCATGTGCAGCATGTCTACCAGCGCGCCGTGCAGGCCGGGCATCCGCATGCGAGGGTCGCCGCAGGCTATGCGGCGCTGTCGATGGTCGGGGTGCTGGCGTGCGGATTGCTCGCCGGGCACGGTCGCCCGGTTATCATCGGAGCCTTGGTCGCATGGTATTTGCTCATTGTCTCCGTCTGGTGCGCGGCCCGCGTCCGCTTGCTCGCCGGGCAACGTTGCCCTCAAGGATGAATCCCGATGCATGATGTAAGGACCCGCCTCGGCGTCCTGGGACCCCGCGTGGCGGTGGTCGTGCACGATCTGGCCATGGTGTGGCTGTGCTGGGTCGGCCTGCACCAGTTCCGTCTCTCGGTCATGGCACTGGCGCCCGCCTTCTCGCCGGTGTCGGTTGAGGTTGCGCTGATCCTGATCGCGCAAGGCGTGATCTTCTGGCGCGTGGGCCTGTACCGCGGCGTGTGGCGTTTCGCCAGCATTCCGGATCTGCTCAACATCGTGAAGGCGTCGGTGCTGGGCCTGCTCGCGATCCTGCTGGTGCTGTTCGTCTACAACCGGCTCGATCTCGTCCCGCGCAGCGTGCTGATCGTCTACCCGTTGCTGCTGGCAGCGTTGCTGGGCATGCCCCGGCTTCTGTACCGGGCCTGGAAGGACCACGGCAGCGTGCGGCTGGACCAGACCGCGACCCGGGTGCTGATCCTTGGGGCCGGTCAGGCCGGCGAGACCCTGGTGCGCGATCTGCGCCGGACCGGCGCCTACGATCCGGTCGGGTTCCTCGACGACGCGCCGAAACTGCGCGGCAGCCAGTTGCAGGGCGTGCCGGTGCTCGGCCGGGTCGAGGACGTGGAGCGGATCGCGCCGGAGACCGCCGCCAAGCTGCTGGTGATCGCGATGCCGTCGGCCGATGCCGCGGCGATGCGCCGCGTGGTCGCGGCCTGCGAACGGACGGCGCTGCCGTTCCGGACCGTGCCCCGGCTCGACGACCTGCTCGAAGGCCGCTCGCTGCCGGGCGAACTGAAGGAAGTCGCGATCGAGGATCTGCTCGGGCGCAAGCCGGTGCTGCCGGACTGGAAGGCGATCCGTGGTTGGTTGCGCGGGCGCTGCGTGCTGGTGACCGGTGCCGGCGGTTCGATCGGCTCGGAACTGTGCCGGCAGTGCGCGCGCCATGGCGCCGCGCAGATCGCGCTGGTGGAGATCGACGAACTCGCGCTGACCCGCATCGAGGCCGAACTGCGGCGTGATTTTCCGCATATCCGGGTCACGCCCGTGCTCGGCGACTGTGGCGATCCCGCGGTGATGGGGCACGCGATGCGGCTGTCGTCGCCAGATGCGGTTTTCCATGCCGCGGCCTACAAGCAGGTGCCGGTCCTGGAGCAGCAATTGCGCGAGGGCGTGCGCAACAATGTGCTGGCCACCCGCAATGTCGCCCGTGCGGCGGTCGAGCACGGCGCGAGCACGTTCGTGTTGATCTCCACCGACAAGGCAGTCGATCCGGTCAACGTCCTCGGTGCGACCAAGCGCCTGGCCGAGATGGTCTGCCAGGACCTGGCGAGCGCCGGCGGGACCGGCTTTGTGACCGTGCGCTTCGGCAATGTGCTCGACTCGGCCGGCAGCGTGGTGCCGCTGTTCCGCGAACAGATCCGGCGCGGTGGCCCGGTGACGGTCACCGATCCCGAGGTGACCCGCTACTTCATGACCATTCCCGAGGCCTGCCAGCTGATCATGCAATCGGTCGCGATCGGTGCCTCGCAGGCCGTCTACACGCTCGATATGGGCGAGCCGGTCTCGATCCGCCTGCTGGCCGAGCAGATGATCCGCCTCGGCGGCAAGCAACCCGGCCGCGATGTCGCGATCGTCTACTCTGGGTTGCGTCCAGGCGAAAAGCTGCACGAGACCCTGTTCCACGCCGACGAACGCTACCGGCCCACCGTGCATCCGAAGATCCTGCAGGCCGAGGCGCGTCCCGTGCATCCCGACAAGCTGGCCGCGGCGCTGGCGCGCCTCGAGGATGGCGTCGCGCGCTACGACCTCGAGCAACTGGGGGCAACGCTGCGCGACGCCGTGCCCGAGTTCAAGCCGGCCGCCGCGGATGCGACACTGCAGCGCACCAGTACCACAGCGACCATCGTCGCCTTTCCCCCACGACACGCGAGACAACCATGACGCAAAGGATTCGAAAGGCGGTGTTTCCCGTCGCCGGCCTGGGAACGCGGTTTCTGCCCGCGACCAAGACCGTTCCCAAGGAAATGCTGCCGATCGTCGATCGCCCGCTGATCCAGTACGCGGTGGACGAGGCGATCGAGGCCGGTTGCGACACACTGGTGTTCGTCACCAACCGCTACAAGCACGCCATCGGCGACTACTTCGACAAGGCCTACGAGCTCGAAGACCGGCTCGAGGCGTCGGGCAAGCACGAACTGCTGGAGAAGGTGCGCCGGCCGCTGCCCGACGGGGTCCGCGCGATCTTCGTGACCCAGCCCGAGGCGCGTGGCCTGGGCGATGCGGTCCTGTGTGCGCGACCGGTGGTCGGCGACGAGCCGTTCGCGGTGATGCTGCCCGACGACCTGTTGTGGAACCGGGGCGGCGACGGCGCGCTCAAGCAGATGGCCGATGCGCACGCGCAGACCGGTGCGAGCATGATCGCGGTGCAGGACGTGCCGCCGGAGAAGACCGCCAGCTACGGCATCGTGGCCACCGATGCGTTCGAGGGTCGGCATGGCCGCATCCACTCGATGGTCGAGAAGCCCAAGCCCGAGGACGCACCGAGCACGCTGGCGGTCGTTGGCCGCTATGTGCTCGATGGACGCATCTTCGCGCTGCTCGAGCAGACCCAGCCGGGGGCGGGCGGGGAAATCCAGCTCACCGACGCCATTTCGGCCCTGCTCGCCGAAAAGCCGGTGCATGCCTACCGCTTCCGCGGCACGCGCTTCGACTGCGGCACGCACCTGGGGCTGATCGAGGCGACGATCCGTTACGCGCTCGACAACGAAAAGCTCAGCGAGCCGGCCGCGGCGCTGATGCGCAATGCGCTTGACGAACTCGGCGTCCGCGACCTCGATTGACCGCACAGGCCACGGGTTCGCTTGCGCCTGGCTGCGTGAGCGGGCCCGTTTCGCGCCGCGTCACGGCGCCGTGGCGCAATCCGGAAAACGGGCGAGATACTCACGCAGCGGGGGCATCTTCAGCTCGGCGCGCAACGCGTCGACCTGTCCCGCATCTTCCAGCGGCTGCGGCGCGCGTCGGCCCTCGATACAGGTGACCTGGGTGCCGTAGCGCTGGCGGCCGTCGAGCTTGAGCATGACCCGGTCGTAGAGAAAGCCGTAGCGGGTGGGCATCGGGCCGCCGGCATGGCGCTGTTGCATGGCGAGCAGCGCCGCGTGCTGGAGATCAGGCCGCTGGTCGGCGTGCTGGACCAGCAGCCACAGCTGGGCCTGCGCCTGTTCGGGCAGTGCGGTGGGCGCGGGCCAGCCGTCGTGACGGCCCATCAACTGCGCCGCGAACGCGGCGTTGTCCGCGTCCAGCCGGCGCACATCGTCGCCGAGCGCGAACGCGTAGGTCGCGTACAGCGGATCGCCGGGCGTCATCTCGCGGCCGGGCACGCCATCGAGGGCATAGCGCAGGATCTGGTCGTTGATGGCGCGCCGTTGCAGGTCCGCAGCCAGCGTGCCGGCGTCATCGGCGTCCGGCGCCGGGGCCTGGACTTGGGACACGATCTCCACCGCGCGGCGCAGGCCCAGCACGTACGGCCACGCGTCCCGGGCGGACGCTTCGAAGGCCGGCCAGTCGTCGAATGCGGACGCCGTCGCTTCCGCATCCAGGATCAAGCCGCACCGCCGGTCCCCGTAGCAGGCCTCGGGGAGCGCCGCGGCGTCGACGCCGCGCGTGCGCAAGCTGTCACGTAGCGCCGCGGTGCGTGCACGCCGTGCGGCCTCGGCCCATCCTAGAAGCGCCTGCCAGTGCGCGCGCTCGGCCGGATCGGGCGAGAAGCGCGGCCGGATCCAATCCAGCCGGGTCAGATCGACCGCCTGTTCGCTGGGAACACGATCGAGCAGCTCGGGCGTCGGCGTGCCGGCCCACGCGGTCGAACCGGCAGCGAGCAGCAGCAGCGCGCTCAGCGCTCGGCGCGTTGCGCGGTCCATCAAGCGGAGGTCGGCCGGGCAGGGTGCCCGGCCGGTGACTCAGGCATCGGCATCGTCGACGACGATGATCTGCGCCGAGACCTGGGCCGAGAGCTGGGTCCGCGAGGTCGTGCCGCCGGCGACGGCGTCGATCTCGGTGTCGGTGAGGTCACGCGCGAGCTGGCGGCTGAGCAGGCGGAAGCTGCCGGGCGCGTCGGCGGCGGGCGATTGGGCGGCGGGTCCTGGCTTCGACATGGCGACGTCTCCTTTTCGATTCGCGGCGCCGTCGACATGGCGGCGTCCTTGGTGTCTTAGTCCATGACCGTCCCCTGTGTCAACTCATCCGTAAAGCGCAGGCTCGCGGTGTCGGGCGCCGACCGGCCGCTCGCATGGTGGCTGCGGTCTGAGGTAGAACACCCGCATCGCCATCGACGGAACGCTCTTCATGCCTGGACATCTACGCGTGGTCACCCATCCCGGAGATGTCCATGCAGGCGCGGTGGCATGGGCGCTCGCCGATCGCGGGATCGCGACGCGCTGGATGTGCCTGAGCGACTTTCCGGCGCGCGCGACCCACAGCTTCGAGCTGGGCGAGACCGCGCATGCGGTGTCGGGCAGCCTGCCCGATGCCGACTGCGACTTCGTGTGGATCCGCCGGATCGGACGCTCGCCCGGCGTGCCGGACGGCCTGGATGCCCGCGATGCGGAGGCCTGCCGCCGCGAAAGCGAGCGCTTCTTCTGGGGAATGCTGCATGTGCTCGCGCCGCAGGCCTGGTGGGTCAACCCGCTGACGAGCTTCATGACCAGCCGGCACAACAAGTTGCATCAGCTGCGTCTGGCGCAGGCCTGCGGCATGACGGTGCCCCAGACGCTGGCGAGCAACGATCCGGCGCGTATCGGCGCGTTCGTGCGCGCGCACGGCGGCCGCGTCATCGCCAAGCCGTTCTTCCCACATCTGTGGAACACGCGCGATGGCCGTTCGTACGAGTATCTGTCCTCGCTGGTGACCGAGCAGGATCTGGCCGATCCGCGTGTCCTGCAGGCGTCCCCGCTGATCTACCAGCACTTCGTCGACAAGGCGTTCGAGGTGCGGGTGGCGATCTTCGGGCAGGCGGTGATCGCCGCGCGGCTGGATACGCGCGGCGATCCCGATCTGGCGGTGGACTGGCGCCACGCTGCCAAACATCCGACGGTGACGCCGTTCCAGCTGCCCGATCATGTGCGCGAGGGCTGCCTGCGGGTCATGGCGATGCTGGGCCTGGTCCACGGCTCGTTCGACTTCATCGTCCGGCCGGATGGCGGCTTCGTCTTTCTGGAGGTCAATGAGTCCGGGCAATGCCTGTGGATGGAAGAGGATTGCCCGGACCTGCCGGTGCTCTCGGCCCTCGTGGGCCTGTTCCTGGCGCGCAGGCCGGACTTTTCGGACGCGGATCTGGCGCAGTTCCCGTACCGGTTCGCGGCGTTCCGGGGGAGCCCGGACTACGAGGCGTTCCTGCAGGGCGCGGCCCAGGACCACCTGCCGGTGTCGATGGAGGGCGTGGTGTTTCAGGAGTGAAGCGCGTGCGTCGCGTGGCGGGATCGCAAAGCGGTCCGGACCGAGGGGAGCGCGGCTTCCGGCTGGCAGGCCGCTGCCGTTTTCGAAGAAGCACGCTCATTTTCGCGAACGAGGGAGATGAAGCAAAAAAAAGCACGCCCGCAAGGGGCGTGCTTTTCGGTCGCCTGGCGATGTCCAAGGACACCGCGGCGGATGGATCAGGCCAGGCCGGCCTGCTTCATCACTTCGGCAGCATAGTCCTCGACGACCTTCTCGATGCCTTCGCCGACGGCCAGGCGCTTGAAACCGAGCACGTCCGCGCCGGCAGCCTTGAGCGTGGCCTCGACCGTCTTGTCGGTGTCGAGCACGTAGGGCTGACCGTAGAGCGTGACCTCGTTGACGATCTTGTTGAGCTTGCCGCTGATGATCTTCTCGAGGATGTCGGCCGGCTTGTTCTTGTCCTTGTCGGACATCTTCGCCAGCTCGATTTCCTTTTCCTTCTCGATGAACTCGGCCGGGACATCGGCGGCCTTGTTGTGCGGCGGGTTCATCGCCGCGACGTGCATCGCCAGGCCGCGCGCCAGATCGGCATCGCCGCCCTGCAGCTCGACCAGCACGCCGATGCGGCCGCCGTGGACGTAGGCCGCCAGGTTGTGGCTGCTCTCCATCCGCACGATGCGGCGCACCTGCACGTTCTCGCCGACCTTGGCGATGACCGCAGCGCGCGCTTCCTCGACGGTCTCGCCCGAGGCGAGCTTCGCGGCCTTGAGCGCGTCGATATCGGCAGCGCCCGAGGCGAGGGCGGCCTGGGCGACGGCTTCGGTGAAGCGCAGGAAGTTGTCATCCTTGGCGACGAAGTCGGTCTCGGAGTTGATCTCGACCAGCACCGCGGCGCGATCGTCCTGGGTGGCGACGATGCGGCCTTCGGCGGCGACGCGGTCGGCCTTCTTGTCGGCCTTGGCCAGGCCCGACTTGCGCAGGGCTTCGGCGGCGGCGTCGATGTCGCCGGCGGTCTCGCCCAGCGCCTTCTTGCACTCCATCATGCCGGCGCCGGTGCGCTCGCGCAGTTCCTTGACCAGGGATGCGGTGATTTCCATGGATGACCTCAGTGTTCGGTGGATGCGTCGGCCGCGCGGAGCACGGCCGGTCGTTGGCGGTCGCCGTTCGCAAGCGAACGGCGACCGCGCCGGAGGCGCTGCGGCTGCGCAGCATGGCGCAGCCGCATGTCGCGGCGATTACTCGGCCGCGGCTTCCTCGGTCTTCTTGCCGCGCGGGGCGCGGGCCGGCTTGTCGCCGCCTTCTGCAAACTCTTCCTCGCGCACGGTCGCCGCGCTCGGCGCGGCCGCCTTGCCTTCGAGCACGGCGTCGGCCGCGGCGTTGGCGTACAGCTGCACGGCGCGGATCGCGTCGTCGTTGCCCGGGATCGCGTAGTCCACCAGCGCCGGATCGTAGTTGGTGTCGACAACGGCGATGACCGGGATGCCGAGCTTCTTGGCTTCCTGGATCGCGATGTTCTCGTGGCCGATGTCGATGACGAACAGCGCGTCGGGCAGGCGGTTCATTTCCTTGATGCCGCCCAGCGAGGCCTCGAGCTTGTCGCGCTCGCGACGCAGGCCCAGCACTTCGTGCTTGACCAGCTTGTCGAACGTGCCGTCGGTCTCGGCCGACTCGAGTTCCTTCAGGCGCGACACCGACTGCTTGACGGTGCGGAAGTTGGTCAGCGTGCCGCCCAGCCAACGCTGGGTCATGTACGGCATGCCGCAACGCTCGGCCTCTTCCTTGATCGCCTCGCGCGCGCTGCGCTTGGTACCGACGAACAGGATCATGCCGCGCTTCTGGGCGATGCCCGAGATGAAGTTCATCGCGTCGTTGAACAGCGGAACCGTCTTCTCGAGGTTGATGATGTGGATCTTGCCGCGGGCGCCGAAGATGTACGGCGACATCTTGGGGTTCCAGTAGCGCGTCTGGTGGCCGAAGTGCACGCCGGCTTCCAGCATCTGGCGCATGGTGATCTGAGGCATTTCGATAGTCTCGTGATGGTGGAATCGAGCGAAGCCGGTGTCGTGGCAAGTCCGCACGCAGATGCGCAGGCACTTGGCGATCGGATTCGCATCTCGATTCCGGGGTTGGGCCTCCCCGTCGCCTCCGTGGCCGAACCTCTTGCGAGGCACCCCGGCACGGGTCGATGCGACAGGTGTGTATTCGCCGGTGACGCCCGGCGTTGCGTGTCGGGCCCGACGAGCGGGCACGGCAAGCGCGGGATTCTACCCCGCGCTGCCGACTGGGCGCAATCGGCCCGGGGCCGGAACCTAGAAGCGGATGTCGACCCGGAGCGTGTCGCGGTACACCCCGGGCGGCGGCGTGGGCTGGGTCGGGTCGATCAGCGCCCGGTACGTGAAGCCCTGCGCGGTCGCGCCGGTGTGGACGCCGGGATTGAGCTCGGCGCCGGCGCTCGAGCGCCGCTCGGCACCGACGCTGCCCCAGCGCTCCCCCGAGGCCGCGCCCTTGTAGAGCGCGTAGCGCAGGAACTGGGTGGGCGCGAGGTCGTCGCGCATGCGCCGCCAACCTGCGGAGAAATGCTGCCCGTCGTCGATTCCGACCGTGTATGCGGCGCCCGCGCTGCAGCGGACGGTGATCTGTTGCACCACGGGCTCGAAGGCGCCGGCCAGCGGTGCGCTGCCAAAGTCCAGGGGCGGGGCCGAGATCGCGCAGTCGTTCTCCAGCCGCAACACGACATTCACCGTCACCGGGATGCCGGTGCCCCAGTTGATCGGCGTCAGCAGGCCCGGGCGGACGAAGCCGGGACTCTGCGAGTAGGCGCAGACCGGCCCAAGGCCGAGCGTGCAGATCGAGAAGTACCAGCGCAGATTGACCGTGCCGGTATAGGTGCCCGCACGCAGGCCCGGGGTGGGCGCGGTGCGGATGTACAGCGGCAGGCTGCCGCCCGGTCCGCTGAAGAGGTTGAGCAGGTTCAGTGCCGAGAAGTCGAATTCCTGACCCTGACCGATCTGCGGCCCGGTGCTCTGGGCCAGCACCGTGAACGGGATCGACGGTCCGCCGCCACCGTGGGCCAACTGGAAGGTCGAGCTTTCCAACCGCACCTTGATGTACGAGGCGCTGAGCAAGGCCAGTGCACTGCACGCCAGGCCGCCGCTGCCGGCCGCCTGGCGCGGGCTCTGGGCCAATGCCAGCGTGCCGGTCGTGCCGAGATCGGCCTGCGCGCTCGTCACTGTGCACGAGCCGGTGTCCTGCGCCTGCACGGCGCCGGCCACGCACAGCATGCACAGCATCAGGACAGAGGCCAGCTGGCACAGCAGGCGGCTGCGCGGACTCGGGGCGGCGTGGGCACGCGGGCGCATCATCGGCAGACCAATGGGCCGATCCGCGCCATTGCCTCGATGTCGGCCTCGAGCGTGAAGCGCGCAGTGCAGGACGGTTGGTCGGGCGGGTGTGCGGTGAGCACGTTGTCCAGCGCCAGTCGCGACAGGTAGACCAGCCCGTCCCAGCCCACATGGGCTTGTTCACCCTGATCGCTGGTCACCGGCGTGCCCGGTGCGAGTTCGACGCCCCGGGCATCGTGCAGGGTCACCAGGGCGGCGCGGGCGCGCTCGACCGGGAAGCGCATCACAAAGCCACTGCCGCGGCGGACCGCGACGCGCTGCTCGACCACCGGCGTGTGCACATGTGCGGGCAGTTGCAGCGGATCGATCTCGAACTTCGCCGCGTAGTGCGCGCCCGACCAGGGCACCAGTAGCCGGCCGTTGCGGTCAGTTGTGCCCACGGTCACGTTCTCGTAGCGGACCGGGATGTCCGCAAAGCCGTTGGTGTCGACCACCACGAAGGCATCGGAGATCCGGTTCGACAGGAAGGTGCCGCCGTCCATGCGCACGATTGCACCGGCGGCATTGGCCCACAGCGTGTGCGCGCCGCCGCTGCCACGCAGGCCGCCGCCGAGTTGGACATGGCGGCCGCGCCACAGCGTGTCGAGCTGGAGCTGATCGTCGCCGCCGGCGAAGCGGCTGTAGCCCAGCCCCAGCCCCAGGCCGCCATCGCTGGGGACCGGGCGGGTGTAGCGCAGTCGTTGCGCATCGCCGCGACCGCTGGCGCGATCGTGGGTCGCGGTGACGTTGCCGTTGCGCAGCGAGACGACGACCTGGGCGACCGCCGACCAGGTTCCGGCGTCGATGTCGCGGTTGCCCGACAGGTAGAGCCCGATGTCCGGCCACGGCGACACGCTCCACGACAGGTTGACCAGCCGGGTGCGCGAGGCGTCCGCATTCTCCAGCGCGATATGGCCCAGGCCCACGCTGCCCCAGCGCCCGAGCGCCACGCTGCCGGCGACCACCGTCGTGTGCGGCCGCAACGGCAGCGCGGCCCGCGGGTCGTAGCGTGCGAGGTCGACGAAGTCGTCGTCGCTGCGCTGATGCTGCGCCGACAGCGTGAATCCGCGGCGCGCGTACTGGTAGCCGACATCGAATTGCGCGCCCGACCGGCCCTGCGATGTGCTGTGGCTGTAGGCGGCGTTGACGATGCCCAGCATGCCCAGCCGGGCCGCGCCGCCGGCGCCGACCCGGGTCAGGCCATCGGCTGCCTCGCCGAGCGCCTCGACAGTCAGCGCCTCGGTGAGCCCACGGCTGTAGGCCGCCGAGGCGACGACCGGGCCGTAGGCGAAGTCCTGGAGTCCGTAATCGCGACGCAAGGCGCCGACCGAGAGCGCGAAGTCGCTCAGTCCCGGCGCGAGCAGGCGGCTGCTGACATAGAACGGCACGGCCGTGGCGACCTGCCGGCCCAGCGCATCGGTCACCACGACCACCGCCTCGCCGGCGCCATTGATGAACGGCACGTCGGTCAGTGCGAAGGGGCCGGGATCGACGCGCTCACGCGCGGCGAGCGTGCCGTTGACGTACAGGTCCACGGCCGATGGCACGCCGGCCTGGCCCGCGAACTGCGGCAGTGGATAGGTGACGATGTCGGGCCGGAGCGAGAAATCGCGCGAGAACTGCAGACCGCCGACCCGCACCGGCGAGGTCCAGGCCGGCCCGCGCGTGATCAGGTCGCCCGCTTCCCAGAGCCGCGCATGCGCCTCGTCGACGCGTTGCCAGCGGGTGTCGTAGCGCACGAACGCCCGGCCGCTGCCGCCGTGGCGCCAGGCCCCTGACGACGACAGCGTGCCGGGGTCGCCGAACAACCGCAGATCGGTCCACAGCGAGGCGGCGGTGGACGCATCCGCTGCCCGCGTGGCGTAGAGATCGTAGTTGAGCAGCACCCCGCGGCTGGACTGCGACGGATGCCGGGTGAGCCCGCTGTCGCTGTCGACGTGTTGCAACGGCAGCCAGTCAACGGGCACATCGAGGCGCAGGCGCAGGTGGGCGATGTCGTAGGCGACGGTCACGCCCGGCAGGCGGTCGACCGCGACCCGGCCGTCGCGATCCGGCGTGTCGACGCGCACGTGCAAGGCGCGCAGCGCGGCCGCGTCGACCAGGTAATGGCCGTCGCGCAACTCGACCGGCACCACGCGCCCCGATGCCAGCCCGTTGACCACCAGTTCCAGGTGCACCACGCCCTCGCCGATGGCATCGGTCGCCTGCGGGGGCGGCGGCAGCCGGCCCGGCGGACCGGCCTGGGTCGTCAACGCCGGCGCCAGGCCTGCGCACAACAGCGCCGGCGCCAACCGCACCGATGCCGAGCCCGGCATCAGCGATTCGGCCCTGGCATGCGCGGAATCGTGCGCAGGCGCCGGTGATCGTCCACATGCGCCTCAAGCGTGCCCTCGGCCTGCGTCGCATCGGTCAGCGGCCAGCGTGCGACGCTGCCGGCCAGCACGTAACCCAACTGCGCATTCTGCAAGGGGACGTGCGCGCCGCGCTGCCGACGAAACCCCAGGCCGGTCAGGCGCGCATGGCGGTGGCCGTGGTTGTGCACCAGCAGGAAGGTTTGGCCCTCGCGTTGCTCGAGCGTCCATGCCAGTTGCGGCCCGTCGTGCGCGGCGGTCTCGCCGAGGACGAACAGCGGGATCGAGTAGCGGAACTGGAAGCGCACCCCGGCCGGCGCGTCCGCCTGGGCCGTGTCCGCCGCCTGGACGGGAATCTCGTCGACCACGACCCGGTAGGCGAGCTCGCGGGGCACCGGCGTTGGCGCAGTCCGGGTCAGCCGGACCAACTGCCGCTGGCCCGGCGCGATACGGGTCATCGGCGGTGATCCGACGATGTCGTGCTGGACGCGGTAGTCGTCCTCGCCATCGAGCTGTTGCCAGGCGAACACGCGCAGCTGCAGGTGCGCGGTGGTCCGCCCTTGGTTCTCGATCCACAGCGCGGTGGCCTGCTCGCCGGGCCGGATGGTCGGATTGACCGGCCAGATCAGCAGCGAATTGGCCGCAGGGCTCACGGTCGCTGCCAGCGCCAGCAGTGCGGCGATCAGCCAGCGGACAATGGGGAATGTGGGGCCTTGGCGGCAGGGAGGGATCGGCATGACAGGTCCTTGTCGATGGCCAGGCGCAGGCGCCTCACCAGTCCAGCGTCACGGTGACGGTATCGGTGTAGGTCCCGGGCAGGGCGTCTCCAGGAAGTGCCAGTCGGCCGTGGACCGGCAATGCGACGCCGAGCAGCCCGGTGCCGGGGACGGTGATCGCCTGCGCCTGGTCGATCGCGATTTCCTGGGTGAACGCGGGATCGCGATACAACCGGTACGGGATCCGGCGATCGACCGAGGCATGACGCAGTTGCCGCAGGCCCCCGGCCGCATGCGCGCCCCCGTCGATGCGCATGCGCATCACCACCCCGGCCGTGCAGCGCAGCGTGACCACCTGCGTGGCGCCGGCATTGGCCGTGCGCACGGCGCTCGACAGCGCACTGTCGGTACCGAAATCGAGCGTGGCCATCACGCCCGCGGCGCCGCTGCTGCCCAGGCCGTCGATCGCGCAGCCGGGAATCACCGTGGCCGAGACCGGAAAGGTGGCCTGGGTGTCAGCCTGCAGCGCGCAAGGCGATGCGGCCAGCAGGCTCGCGAGCAGGCCGCCGGCAAGGCGGGCGCCGGGCCGGTGCGGGTGGGCGCACATCGCGGTCGATCAGAGCGTGATCACCACGCCGATGACATCGGTATAGGTGCCCGGCAGCAGCGCCGTCCCCCCGAATGCACGCCCGTAGACGTTGACTGTCTGCGCGCTGCCGTCGGCAGGCAGCGTCAGCGGGTCGCCATTGGCGATCACGGTCGACCTGCCGGCATCGGAGTACAGCTCGTAGCCGATGAAGCGCGGCTCCGCGCCGCCCTGCAGCGCCAGCGCCCGGGTGGCGCCGCCATTGGGCGCTGTGCCTGGGTTGAGGCCGCCATCGAATGCGATGGTGGGCGCCACGCCTTCCGAACACCGGATCGTGATCGCGCTGCCCGCGTTCTGCACCTCGGCATCGGCCTGGTCGAACACCGTGGTCTCGGTGCCGAAATCGAGCGTGCCCAGGGTGCCGGCGCTGGTCCCGTCGGTGGTGTCGACGCCGTTGATGATGCAGCCGGCTTGGAGTGTCATGGTGGCGTCGATCTGGCCGGTGATATCGGCGTGGGCGGTCGTAGCGACCAGCCCGAGCAGGGCGGCGGCGGTCAATGGCATCAAGCGCATGGGACATCTCCGTCTTGTGGGATCGGAAGGACATGCGGGCAGGGAGCGACCGGCGTGCGGTCGTCAGCAGCTGGACGCCGGGGCGGCAAGGTCGCGGCGGCAATGTCGGCGTCCAATGGCGGTCTCCTGTCCGCGCTGCCCGAGGCCGTTGCGGCCCGGCAGCGTCACTGCGTATTCATCGATAAGGCAGTGCATCCTGTGCGCGGCCATACTGAAACGCCCGTCGGTGAAGGGGCCGTGAGTCGGTGGGTGACCCGTGGCAATGGGCGTGTCATGCCGCGATGCCGCGGCCCCGCGCGCGGCAGGCCGGAGCGATCTGCGATAATGGCCGGATGAGCATTCAGACCAAGACGCCCGACGAGATCGAGAAGATGCGCGTGGCCGGCCGCCTGGCCGCCGAAGTCCTGCAGATCGTCGCCCCGCACGTCAAACCCGGGGTGACCACCGACGAGCTGGACCGCATCTGCTACGAGCACATCGTCAACGTGCAGGGCGCGATCCCGGCGAACGTCGGCTACAAGGGCTATCCCAAGACCACCTGCATTTCGGCCAACAATGTCATCTGCCACGGCATCCCGAGCGATGCGAAGGTGCTCAAGGATGGCGACATCATCAACATCGACGTGACCGTCATCAAGGATGGCTGGCATGGCGACACCAGCCGCATGTACTTCGTCGGCACGCCGTCGGTGATGGCCAAACGGCTGGTCGAGGTGACCCGCGAGGCGATGTGGCGCGGCATCCGCGCGGTACGGCCGGGCGCCACGCTCGGCGATGTCGGCCACGCGATCCAGAAGTACGCCGAAAGCGAGCGTTTCAGCGTCGTGCGCGAGTACTGCGGCCACGGCATCGGCAAGGTCTATCACGACGAGCCGCAGGTGCTGCACTACGGCACGCCGGGCACCGGCGTCGTGCTCCAGGAAGGCATGACCTTCACGATCGAGCCGATGATCAACGAGGGCACGCGCTTCACCAAGGTGCTGCCCGACGGCTGGACGGTGGTTACCAAGGACCGCAAGCTCTCGGCGCAGTGGGAGCACACGGTCGCGGTCACCGCCGACGGCGTCGACGTGTTGACCCGGATTCCGGGCGACGACAACGACGCGTTCCTCTGACGTGGGCGAGCGCACCGCCGCCACCGCACCTGCCGCCGACGACGGCGACGCGGCCTGGGTGGCGGAGGCGCGCGATGCGCTCGCCGCGCACGACGCCCGGCTGATCCAGGGCTTCGATGCCGGCCAGCACATCGACCGGCTGCTGGCCGCACGCGCCAACGCCGTCGACGGCTGGGTCCGCAAGGCCTGGGCGCGCTGCATTCCCGGCGAGGCGGTGCTGGCGCTGTTCGCAGTCGGCGGTTATGGCCGCGGCGAGCTGTTCCCGCATTCGGATATCGACCTGCTCATCGTCGGCGAGCCGGAGGTGCAGGCCGCGCACGCCCAGGCCCTGAGCCGGATGCTGGCGCTGCTGTGGGACTTGGGGCTGCCGGTCGGCCATGCGGTGCGCAGCTTTGCGGAGTGCACCGAGGCCGCCGCCGATGCGACCGTGCTGACTGCGCTGCTGGAGGCGCGTCCGCTGCTGGCCAACATCAGCGAGGTGCGCGCGCTGATGGACGCGATCGCCGATCCCAAGGTCTGGCCGGCCGCCGAGTTCTTCCACGCCAAGCGGCGCGAGCTCGAAGCCCGCCACGCGCGCTTCGGCGACACCGCCGACAACCTCGAGCCCAACATCAAGGACGGGCCCGGTGGCCTGCGTGATGTGCACAACCTGCGCTGGATGGCGCGCCGCGTCCTGGGTATCTACGGTCTGGAAGAACTGATCGCACTCGGCCAGCTCGGGGTCGACGAGCACGCCACACTCGAACGCGAGTGGCGCACGCTCTCGCGGCTGCGCTTCGGGCTGCACCTGGTCGCCGGCAAGGCCGAGGAACGGCTGCGCTTCGATTACCAGAAGGCGCTGGCCGCGCGATTGCATCACGTCGAACAGGCCGACAACCCGCTGGTCGAGAAGATGATGCAGGAGTTCTACCGCAGCGCCGCGGTGGTGCAGCGGATCAGCGAACGCCTGCTGCAGCGGTTCGAGGAACAGATCGAGGGCGAGGGCGCGCTGCGGCCGCTCGATGCCGAGTTCGGCGTGCAGCGCGGCTACCTGGTGGCGCGCGATGACGTCTGGCCCGGCGGCGACATCGCGCGGGTGTTCGATCTGTTCGCGATCTGGGCCGACCGGCAGGAGCTGCGCGGCCTGCACTCGCAGACCGCGCGTGCGCTGGCCGAGTCGCTGCATGCATTGCCGTCGTGGCGCAGTGCCTCGCCGGCGCTGCGCGAGCAGTTCATGGCCCTGCTGCGTGGGCCCACGCCGGTGCGCACGCTCGAGCGCATGGCCAGGCTCGGCGTGCTGGGGGTATGGATTCCCGAGTTCGCCAATGTCACCGGGCGGATGCAGTTCGACCTGTTCCACGCCTATACCGTCGATCAACACACGCTGGCGGTGCTGCGCAACATCGCCAGTTTCGCCTCCGAGGCGCCGGACGAGCGGTTTTCCACCGCACACGAAGTGTGGCCGCAGCTGCGCAAGCCCGAACTGTTGCTGCTGGCTGGCCTGTTCCACGACATCGGCAAGGGGCGCGGCGGCGACCATTCGGAACTGGGCGCGGTCGATGCGCGCGCGTTCTGCGAGGGCCATGGGCTGGGCGAGACCGACACCGCGCTGGTCGAATGGCTGGTGCGGCGCCACCTGTTGATGTCGACCAGCGCGCAGAAGCTCGATATCTCCGACCCGGCGGTGATCCACAAGTTCGCCGCCGAGGTCGCCGACCGCGAACGGCTGGATTACCTGTACCTGCTGACCTGCGCGGACATCGCCGGCACCTCGCCCAAGCTGTGGAACGCCTGGAAGGACCGGCTGCTGACCGATCTGCGCAGCGCCACGCGGCTGGCGCTGCGCCGGGGTCTCGAGCACCCGGTGGCGGCGATCGAGCGCATCGCCGAAGCGCGCGACCGCGCCCGTGGACTACTGTCGGCCCACGGCATCGACGATGCCCAGGCCGACGCCCTGTTCGCGCGGATTCCGCAGGAGAGCTTCCTGCGTGGGCGCGCCGACCAGGTGGTGTGGCAGGCGCTGGCGCTGCGCGACAGTGCCCAGGGCGGGCTGGTGGTGCGTGTGCGCCGGCTTGCCGCCGGGGCACAGGCGTTGGAGGTGTTCGTGCATTCGCCCGATCGCGACGGTCTGTTCTCGGCGATCGTGATCACGCTCGACCGTCTGGGTCTGGCGATCCAGCAGGCGCGCGCGCTCGATGGGCCGGGCGGCACGATCTTCGACGTCTTCCAGGTGCTGCCGATGGACACGCGCCATCCGCTGGAACTGGCCGCGATCGAGCGCAAGCTCGCCACCGTGCTCGGCGGGGCGCTCGACCTGCGCCCGGCGCGTCGTGCCCAGCCGCGCCACCTGCGGCACTTCCGCGTGCCGCCGCGGATCGAATTCAATCCCGGTGCCGACGGACGACATACAGTCTTCAGTCTGGTGTGCACCGACCGGCCGGGCCTGCTGGCCGACGTCGCGCATGTGCTGCGCCAGCACGGCATCCGCGTGCACGATGCGCGCGTGGCGACGTTCGGCGAACGCGTCGAGGACGTGTTCCGGCTCGTCGGCGCCGACGGCCAGCCGCTCGACGAGGCGGCGCAGGACACGCTGCGCGCTGCGTTGCTCGCTTCGATCGACGGTGACATGGCACGATAGCGCCCCTGTTTTTCCCCACGAAGATCCGCCATGACCCACGCGCTGCAGACATTGATCGAGGACGCGTTCGCGCGTCGCGCCGAGCTCACCGCCCAGGAGATCGGCGATGTGGTCAAACCGGCGGTCGAACAGGCGATGGCCGGCCTGGAATCGGGCGAGCTGCGCGTGGCCCAGCCTGATGGCAACGGCGGCTGGCAGGTCAACGAGTGGCTCAAGAAGGCGGTGCTGCTGTACTTCCGCAGCAACGACATGGCGGTGATCGATGCCCAGCCGGCGCCGTTCTGGGACAAGGTCGAGGCGCGCTTTGCCGGCTTTGATGAAGCGCGTTTCAAGGCCGCCGGCGTGCGCGTGGTGCCGGGCGCCGCGGTGCGCCGCGGCACGTACTTCGGCCGCGACGTGGTGCTGATGCCGAGCTTCGTCAACATCGGTGCCTACGTGGGCGAGGGCACGATGGTCGACACCTGGGCCACGGTGGGCTCGTGTGCGCAGATCGGCAAGCACGTGCATCTGTCGGGCGGCGCCGGCATCGGCGGCGTGCTCGAACCGCTGCAGGCCAGCCCGACGATCATCGAGGACCATTGCTTCATCGGCGCGCGCTCGGAGGTCGTCGAGGGTGTCGTCGTCGGTCACCACAGCGTGATTGGCATGGGCGTGTTCCTCGGCCAGTCGACGCGCATCTACGACCGCGCGACCGGCGAGATCTCCTATGGCTACGTGCCGCCGGGCAGCGTCGTGGTCTCGGGCCAGCTGCCGGCCAAGGACGGCTCGCATTCGCTGTACTGCGCGGTCATCGTCAAGCAGGTTGATGAAAAGACCCGCAGCAAGACCTCGGTCAACGAGTTGCTGCGCGGCCTGGCCGACTGAGCCGGCCGGACGGCCGCCGCACTTGCAGCGGCCGACGACCTCACGCCGGGTCGATCCCGGCGCTTGTTCAAGGACTCTCCCATGACCACGCTCTACGGCCTGAAAAACTGCGATACCTGCAAGAAGGCGCGCAAATGGCTCGACCGCTTCGGTGTCGCGCACACCTTCGTCGACTACCGCGATGACAAGCCGACCCCCGAGACGCTGGTCGCCTGGGCCACGCAGCTGGGCGGTTTCGAGGCGATGGTCAACAAGTCCTCGACCACGTGGCGGCAGTTGCCCGACAACCGCAAGGCTGCGGCCAGTGAGGCGGAATGGAAGCTGCTGCTGCGCGAGTACCCGCAGCTGATCCGGCGCCCGGTCGTGGTCACCGAGGACGGCACGGTCACCCAGGGCTTCAGCGACAACGGCTTCAAGAAACGCTTCGGCATCGACTGAAAGGCTCCGGCGCAAGGCTCCCGGCGGGCGTGTCATGCCCTCCTGCCGGGCCAACCGCCGGTGTGCGTGCACTGACCGTGTTCCAAGCGAGCTGCCATGTCCGACGTTCTCGATCTCACCTGTGACCTGATCGCCCGCCGCTCGGTGACACCCGATGATGCCGGCTGCCAGGCGCTGCTCGCCGGACGCCTGGCCCAGGCGGGCTTTGCGATCGAATCGCTGCGCTTTGGCGACGTCGACAATCTCTGGGCCACGCACGGGGCCGGCGGGCCGGTGCTGGTGCTGCTCGGCCATACCGACGTGGTGCCCAGCGGCCCGGTCGCGGACTGGCGCTCGGATCCGTTCGTGCCCGAGATCCGCGACGGCGCGCTGTACGGGCGCGGGGCGGCCGATATGAAGGGCAGCGTCGCCGCGTTCGTGATCGCGGCCGAGCGCTTCGTCGCCGCGCATCCCGAGCATCCCGGCACGCTGGCGGTGCTGCTGACCTCCGACGAGGAAGGCGCGGCGATCGACGGCGTGCGCCGGGTCGCGCGCACGTTCGCCGAGCGCGGCACGCGGATCGACTGGTGCATCACCGGCGAGCCGTCGTCGACCCGGCGCCTGGGCGATCTGCTGCGCGTGGGCCGGCGCGGCAGCCTGTCGGCCACGCTGACCGTGCACGGCGTGCAGGGGCATGTGGCCTATCCGGACAAGGCGCGCAACCCGATCCATCTGCTGACGCCGGCGCTGGCCGAACTCGTCGGCCGGCACTGGGACGACGGTTTCGACTCGTTCCCGCCCACCAGCCTGCAGGTCAGCAACATCGCCGCCGGCACGGGCGCGACGAACGTGATTCCCGGCAGTGCAACGGTGCACTTCAACCTGCGCTACAACCCGCATTGGGACGCGCCGCGGCTGGAGGCCGAGATCGCCGCGCTGCTGGCGCGGCACGGCCTGGATTGCACCCTCGACTGGCATCGCAGCGGCGAGCCGTTCCATACGCCGGAAGGGCCGCTGCGCGCGGCGGCGCGCGAGGTGCTGACGGCCTTCGCCGGCACCGCGCCTGAGGAAAGCACCGGTGGCGGCACGTCCGATGCCCGCTTCATCGCGCCGTTGGGCGCGCAATGCATCGAGATCGGTCCGGTCAACGCCAGCATCCACCAGGTCGACGAACACGTCCGCGTCGCCGATCTCGAAGCGCTGCCGGCGCTGTATGAGACGCTGGTGGCGCGGTTGCTGCTGCCCGCCGCGCCCGGCTGAGCGCCAGCACGGCAGGATCTGCGGCGGGGCTCGCTACAATGCCCGGCTTCCCGACGCAGGCCTGTGCCCGATGCCTTACACCCCGATCGTCGCCACGCTCGGCTACGTGCTGTCCCCCGATCGCCGACGGGTGCTGATGATCCACCGCAATGCGCGGCCCGGCGATCAGCACCTGGGCAAGTACAACGGCCTGGGTGGCAAGATCGAGCGCGACGAGGACGTGGTCGCCGGCATGCGCCGGGAAATCCGCGAGGAAGCGGGCATCGAGTGTGACAGCCTGCGCCTGCGCGGCACCGTCAGCTGGCCGGGCTTTGGTCGCAACGGCGAGGACTGGCTGGGCTTCGTGTTCGTCATCGACGCCTGGCATGGCACGCCGCTGACCGCCAACCCTGAAGGCACGCTGGAATGGGTCGAGGCCGATCGCGTGCTCGAGCTGCCACTGTGGGAAGGCGACCGCCAGTTCCTGCCGCTGGTGTTCGACGACGATCCGCGCGCCTTCCACGGCGTGATGCCGTATCGGAACGGTGCCATGCAGTCCTGGTCGTACTCGCGGGTCTAGGCCGCTTTCAGGCTGGTTTTGGCGGGCCGCGGGACGGCTGAACGGCGTGCCGTGGCCGGCGCGGCGTGTGCGCCTGCCGGACACGGAGGCGGGTGTATGCTCCGCGGCCTTCGTGCCCTGCGATCGCCGTGGGGCGTACGCGCGAGGTGGACATGGCGGTGTCGATGCGACGTTCGCTGCAGACGGTCAGCGCCTGGTCGATCGCGCATGCCGAGGCGCTGCGCCGTGTCGCGATCGTCGCGGGTGTCCTGGCGATCGGCGCACTGCTCGCAGTCGCCTTGCACGGCTTGTGGCACGAGTTGCGCTACGACGAGATCGTCGCCGCGATCGAGGCCACGCCGGGTCTGCGGATCGCACTGGCGATCCTCGCCACCGCGATCAGCTTCGCCGCACTGGTCGGCTACGACGCGAGTGCGTTGCGTTATGTCGGTGCGCGCGTGCCCGCGCGGACGGTCGCCAAGACCGCGTTCGTCGCCTACGCGCTGAGCAACACGATCGGCCTGGGCGTGTTCACCGGTGGCGCGGTGCGCATGCGGCTCTACGGGGCCGCGGGCGTGGAGCCGGGCGAGGTGTCGCGCGCGATCGTCTTCAATGCATCCGCATTCGGGCTTGGCGCCTGCGCGGTCGGCGGCGCCGGGCTGTGGTGGGATGCCGCTGCGCTCGCGCCGATGCTGCGCCTGCCGGCCTGGGCCGTGGCCTCGCTGGGTGCGCTGGCGGTGGCGGCGGTGCTCGGGCTGCTGGTGCTGTGCCAGATCCGCGGGCACGTGGGCCGTCTCCGCCTGCCGAGGCCCGGCCTGGCATGGACCCAACTGGCGCTGTCGATCGTCGACATCACCGCGGCCGCCGCGGTGCTGTGGCTGCTGCTGCCCGAAGGCGCGGTCGGCTTCGCGACGTTCCTGGGCTTCTATGCCGCGGCCGTGGTGGTGGGGGTGGTCAGCCATGTGCCGGGCGGGCTGGGCGTGTTCGAGGCGGTGATGCTGGTCGCGCTCGCCGATCGCGTGCCGGCGGGCACGCTGGCCGGTGCACTGGTGCTCTATCGCCTGGTCTATTACGTGCTGCCGCTGCTGATCGCGCTGGGCGTGCTGGTGCTGCACGAGACCGGACGGGTGGCATCGCCGGCGCGTCGGTTCCTGGCCGGGTTGGCACCGCGTGTGCTGGCGGGCGCAACCCTGGTGGCGGCGGTGATGCTGCTGGTCTCGGGCGTCACCCCGGCCACCGGCCGCGCGCTGCGCATGCTCGCGCTGGTCCCGCTGCCGCTGATCGAGGCGGCGCATTTCCTCAGTTCGGTCATCGGCGTGTTGTTGCTGTTTGTCGCGCGCGCGTTGCTGCGGCGGCTCGATGCTGCCTGGTGGGCGGCGGTCGTGCTGGTGGCGCTGGCGCTGGTGTTCGCGCTGCCCAAGGGCGTGGCGGTGACCGAGGCGGCGGTGCTGGCGGCGCTGTTGCTGGCGCTGCTTGCCTCCAGGCGTCAGTTCACGCGCCGCGCCTCGCTGCTGGCGGTGCCGTTCACCGGCGGCTGGCTGCTGGCGATGGCGGTGATCTGCATCGCGGTGGTCGGCCTGCTGTTCTTCGCCTATCGCGATGTCGCCTACGCGCACCAGTTGTGGTGGCAGTTCGCGCTGTCGGGTGAGGCGCCGCGCTCGTTGCGGGCCTTGGTGGCGATGGCGGTGGTCGCGCTGGCGCTCGCGCTGCGGCAACTGGTACGTCCGGCCGCGCCGCCGCCGCCATTGCCCGATGCCGCGCAACTCGCCCAGGCCCAGGCGATCGTGCGTGCGCACGACAGCGCCGACGCGGGGCTGGTGCTCACTGGCGACAAGCATCTGTTGTTCTCGCCGGCCGGCGATGCCTTCCTGATGTACGGGCGGCAAGGCCGCTCATGGATCGCGCTGTTCGATCCGGTCGGCCCGTATGAGGCCTGGCCGGACCTGGTGTGGACGTTCCTGGAGCGCGCGCGCGATGCAGGGGCGCGCGGCTGTTTCTATCAGGTGGGCCCGGAGGCGTTGCCGCTGTACCTCGATGCCGGCCTGCGGCTGTTCAAGCTGGGCGAGTACGCGAGCGTGCCGCTGCCCGGCTTCTCGCTGCAGGGCAGGCGGCGCGGCAGTCTGCGTACCGCCGTCAACCGCGCCGAGCGTGCGGGCCTGCGGTTCGAGATCGTCGACACGCCGCAGGTACCGGCGCTGCTGCCCGCACTGCGGCCGGTGTCCGATGCCTGGCTGGCGCAGCACCGGACCGCGGAGAAGCGCTTCTCCATCGGCGCGTTCGATCCTGCGTATCTCGCTCGGAATCCGATCGCGGTGGTGCGCGACGAGACACGGATCATCGCGTTCGCCAGCCTGCTCCTCGCAGGCGATCCGGCGGGCGAGGCGTCGGAGGCGAGCATCGATCTGATGCGCCACCTGCCCGATGCGCCGCCCGGCACGATGGATTTCCTGTTCGCGCGACTGCTTCAGCACCTGGCCGCAGACGGTTACCAGCGCTTCGGGCTGGGCATGGCGCCGCTGTCGGGCATGGCGACCCACGCACTGGCGCCGCAGTGGCATCGCATGGGGCGGCTGTTGTTCGCGCGCGGCGAGCAGTTCTACAACTTCCGTGGGCTGCGCGCGTTCAAGGACAAGTTCGATCCGCAGTGGAGTGCGCGCTATCTCGCCTCGCCCGGCGGCATCGCGCCGCTGCTGGTGCTGGCCGATGCCGCGGCATTGATTGCGGGCGGCTACCGAGGAGTGTTGTCGAAATGAAGCCGGTCGTGATGTGGGGCGTTGTGGCGGCGTTGCTGCTGGTGGGGCCTGCAGCTGCGCAGGAACGGCTGCGGCATGGGTTCTTCGAGGACGTCGTGCTGACACGGCCGGCCGGGCAGGCGACGCATACCGTGTTGTTGCTCGACACGGGCGACGACCACGCCACCGCGCAGGCCCTGGCGGACGACGGTGCCCTGGTGGCCGAGATCGATGTGGCGCGGTTGCGGGCGGCGCTCGCGCGCAGCGCCGCGGCCTGCGTATTCCCGGATGGGGATCTGGAAAACCTCTCGCACTGGTTGCAGGGGTATGCGCGATTGCCCGACTACCGGCCGCCGGTCCTGGTCGGCCAGGGCGAAGGCGCGGCGCTCGTCTACGCGATGGCCGCGCAGGCCCAGCCGGGCGTGTTCGCCGGCGCGGTCACGCGCGGCGCGTTGCCGCCGCTGGCGCTCGGCAAGCCGCCTTGTCAGGGGGCAGGCACGCTGTTCGCGGCGCACACGCCTCAGCCCGATACGGTGACGCTGCAGCCAGTCCCGGCCCTGGTCATGCCCTGGCTGGCACTGACCAGCACGGCCGAACTGGGCGCGCTCCAGCGCTTCGCGCGTGGCATCGACGGCGCCGCGGTGCGCGCGCATGGCGATGCGCCGGCGCCGTTGCGCGCCGCCGTCCAGCGCCTGGCGCGCCTGTCGGCGCGCGCGCAGCCGGCCGCACCACCTTCGGACGTGCGCGATCTGCCGCTGGTCGAGGTGCCGGCCCGCGGGCCGGCGCAGCCGGTGTTCGCGATCCTGCTCAGCGGCGACGGCGGCTGGGCAGGGCTCGACACCGAGGTCGCCGATGCCTTGGCCGCGCGCGGCATCGCGGTGGTGGGATTCGATTCGCTGCGCTATTTCTGGTCGGCGCGCACGCCCGACGGCCTGGCCCACGATCTCGACCGCGTGGTGCGGAGCTACGCCGCGCGCTGGGGCCGGGCGCAGGTGTTGCTGATCGGCTACTCGCAGGGGGCCGACGTGCTGCCTTTCGCGGTCAACCGGCTGTCGCCGGCCACGCGCGCGACGGTCGCGCACACCGTGCTGATCGGGCTGGGCCGGCGTGCCTCGTTCGAGTTCCATGTCGGCAACTGGCTGTCGGCGAGTGATCCCGACGCGCTGGAGATCGCACCCGAAGTGCTGCGCCTGTCGGCCGACCAGGTGCTGTGCATCGAAGGCGAGGGCGACGATGACGCCACCTGTGCGACCTTGCCACCCGGTCACGTCACCGTCCGGACCTTGCCGGGCGGCCACCATTTCGACGGCGACTACGCGCGCCTGGCCGGCGCGATCCTGGACAGCGTCGGCGGGACCGCGCCGCCGCGCTAAGCGTCAGCCCGGGCTGGTGTGCAGGACGCCGATGAAGGCGTCCACCAGGTCGGGATCGAGTCTGCGCGCGGCATCGGCCCGCAGCCGCGCCAGGGTCTGATCGACGCCCAGGGCCGGGCGGTACGGGCGGTCGCTGGTCATCGCGTCGTAGCTGTCGACGACGGCCAGCATGCGCGCCTCGAGCGGAATCGCCTCGCCGATCAGGCCATCGGGATAGCCGCTGCCGTCGACCGCCTCGTGGTGGTGGCGGATGATCCGCGCGACGTCGTGGGCGTCCTCGCGACCGGTGGCCACGAACACCCGCGCCCCGCGCGCCGAATGGGTGCGCATGATCGCCAGCCGGTCCGGGTCCAGTCGATGCGGGTGCAGCAGCACGTCGTCGGGGATGCCGATCTTGCCGATGTCGTGGAAGCGCGCGGCCAGCACCAGCGCATGTCGACGCGTGCGCGACAGACCGAGCCGGCGGGCCAGCGCACCGGCCAGCCGTCCGACGCGGTCGCAGTGGCCGTGGGTGTAGGTGTCGCGCTCGTGCAAGGCCACCGTCAGCACATGCAGCGAGGCGACGAGGTCGTCGGGCGCGCGGTCGATATGCGGGGCGGTGGTGGGCATCAGCGGGCGGGCGGCGACGAGGACGGGGCGAGTGCGATCAGCAGGCCGCGGGCGGTCTTGATCCGTGACTCGGCATCGGGCAGGTCGAGCACGACACGCAGCTTGTCCGGCCCGTCCATACGGTAGCGCTGCGGCTGCCCCTGCACCAGTCCGATCACCGCCAGCGGGTCGACCTTGGGCTTGTCGGCGAACTGCACGCGGCCGCCGGCCTCGCCCAGGTCGAGTTTGCGGATGCCCAGCGCGGTGGCCTGCAGCTTGAGGTCGGCGACCTGGAACAGGTGCCTGGCGGCGTCGGGGAGCAGGCCGAAGCGGTCGATCATCTCCACCTGCAGTTCGCGCAGTCGCTCGGCGTCGCGGGCGCCGCTGATGCGCTTGTAGAGCATCAGACGGGTGTGCACATCGGGCAGGTAGTCCTCGGGAATCAGCGCCGGGACGTGCAGTTCGACCTCAGCCCCGCGCGCATCGGCCTCGTCGACGTCGGGCAGCTTGCCTTGCTTGATGCTGCGCACCGCCCGTTCGAGCAGCTCGGTGTACAGGCTGAAGCCGACCTCGGCCATCTGTCCGCTCTGGCCTTCGCCCAGCAGTTCGCCGGCGCCGCGGATCTCCAGGTCGTGGGTGGACAGCGTGAAGCCAGCGCCGAGCTCGTCCATCGAGGCGATCGCCTCCAGGCGCTTGCGCGCGTCGCTGGTGATGCTGCGCAGATCCGGCGTGACCAGGTAGGCGTAGGCGCGGTGATGCGAGCGGCCGACGCGGCCACGCAGCTGGTGCAGCTGCGCCAGGCCGAACTTGTCGGCGCGGTTGATGATGATCGTGTTGGCGTTGGGGATGTCGATGCCCGACTCGATGATCGTCGAGCACAGCAGCACGTTGAAGCGCTGCTTGTGGAAATCGAGCATGACCCGCTCGAGCTCGCGTTCGGGCATCTGGCCGTGGGCGATGCCGATGCGTGCATCGGGCACCAGCTCCTGCAGCTGGCGCTGCATGCGGCCGATGCTCTCGACATCGTTGTGCAGGAAGTAGACCTGGCCACCGCGGCTGAGCTCGCGCTGGAACGCTTCGCGCAACTGGGCATCGTCCCAGGGCACGACGAAGGTCTGCACCGCCAGCCGGTGCGCGGGCGGGGTGGCGATGATCGACAGGTCGCGCAGGCCGGCCATCGCCATGTTGAGCGTGCGCGGGATCGGGGTCGCGGTGAGGGTCAGCAGGTGCACATTGGCGCGCAGTGCCTTGAGCGCTTCTTTCTGGCGCACGCCAAAGCGCTGCTCCTCGTCGACGATCACCAGCCCCAGGTCCTTGAACTTCACGTCCGGCTGCAGCAGGCGGTGGGTGCCGACGATGACGTCGATCTCGCCGCGGGCGAGCTTTTCGAGCTCGGCCTTGATCTCCTTGCTGCTCTTGAAGCGCGAGAGCACCTCCACGCGCAGCGGCCAGTCGGCAAAGCGGTCGGCCATCGTGCGGTAGTGCTGCTCGGCCAGCAGCGTGGTCGGCACCAGCACGGCGACCTGCTTGCCGGCGGTCGCGGCGACGAAGGCCGCGCGCACTGCGACCTCGGTCTTGCCGAAGCCGACGTCGCCGCAGACCACGCGGTCCATCGGCTGGCTGCTGCCCAGGTCGCGGATCATCGCCTCGATCGCGGCGTGCTGGTCGGGCGTTTCCTCGAACGGGAACGCGGCGGCGAACGGCTCGTACATCGAGCGGTCGACCTCCAGCGCCAGCCCGGCCCGCGCCTGGCGCTTGGCCTGGATCTCCAGCAGCTCGGCGGCGACGTCGCGGACCTTGTCGGCCGCCTTCTTCTTGGCGCGCGTCCAGGCCTCGCCGCCGAGCGAATGCAGCGGCGCGGTCTCGGGCGAGGCGCCCGAGTAGCGGTTGACCAAGTGCAGTTGCGACACCGGCACGTACAGCCGGTCGCCCTTGGCGTACTCGATGTCCAGGTACTCGCCCGGTTGGCCGCCGGCCTCGAGCACGACCAGACCGCGGTAGCGCCCGACGCCATGGTCCTCGTGGACGATCGGCGCGCCCTCGCTGAGCTCGCCCAGGTCGCGGATGATGGTCTCGGGATCGCGCCCGGCCCGGCGTCGGCTGCGCGGCTGCGCGGCGCGTTCGGGAAACAGCTGGCGTTCGGTCAGCACCGTCATCTGCGGTGCATCGAGCGCGAAGCCGTCGTCGAGCGGCGCCACCGCGATCGCGAAGCGCGCAGCGTCGTCGACGAACGCGCCGAAGTCCGCCAGCACCGTGGGGCGCAGGTCGGCGGCCTGCAGCACCTCGAGCAAGGCCTCGCGGCGACCGGCCGAATCGGCCGAGATCAGCACACGCCCGGCATAGCTGCCCAGGAAGGTCTTGAGCGCCTGCGCGGGGGCCTGGTCGCGGGCGGCCAGCGGCAGCTCGGGCGCCGGCTGCTCGCCCAGCGCCGCGGCCTGGCCGTGACGCGGGTGCGCGGCGTCGCACAGTTCGATCCGCGCGCCCTGGTTCAGGCGTTCGCGCAGCGCGTCGGGCGCCAGCCACAGCTCGGCCGGCGGCAGCAGCGGGCGCTCGATGTCATGGCGCAACTGATCGTAGCGATGGTCGATCTGCGCCTGGAACTGGTCGCTGGCCGCCGACACCCCGACATCGAGCACCGGCAGCGTGTCCGCAGGCAGGTAGTCGAACAGCGTGGCCGTGCTCGGCGCGGGGGCGCCGCGTTCGGCCAACGCGCGGCGCGGCGCATCGAAGAACAGCGGCAGGTAGTACTCGATGCCGGCCGGTGCGGCGCCGGCCTTGAGATCCTGATACAGCCCGCTGCGCCGGGTGTCGATATCGAAGCGCTCGCGCAGCGCGTCCATCGCGCGCGCCAGCGACGTCTCGTCCAGTGGCACTTCGCGGCCGGGCAGCATGCGCAGGGCGTCGATCTTCTCCAGCGACCGCTGCGATTCGGGGTCGAAGGCGCGGATCGTCTCGATCGCGTCGTCGAACAGCTCGATCCGGTACGGCTGGTCAGCGCCCATCGGGAACACGTCGAGCAGCCCGCCACGCACGGCGAAGTCGCCCGGATCGTGGACCTGCGGGACATGGGCATAGCCCGCGCTTTCCAGGCGGCGTTTCTCGGCGTCGAGATCGAGGGTCTGGCCGACGGTCAGGTCGAAGCTGCTGCCGGCGATGTGCTTGACCGGCGCCAGCCGCTGCATCAGCGTCTGCACCGGGACCACGACGATGCCGCGGGTCAGCCCCGGCAGGCGGTGCAGCGCGGCCAGGCGCTGGGAGACGATGTCCGGGTGCGGGCTGAAGCGGTCGAAGGGCAGCGTCTCCCAATCCGGGAACGGCACCACCGGCAAGGCCGGATCGTCCCCGCCGAGCGTGCGCAGGTCGTGTTCGAGCTGATGGGCGCCGTGGTTGTCGCGTGCGACCAGCAGCAGCGGCCCGGTGTGTGCGCGTGCGGCGTGCAGCACCGCCCAGGCCAGGGCACTGCGGCTGGCGGGCGCGCGCCACCAGGCGCGGGTGTGGCCGGCGCCAGGCAACGGCGGGACGGCGGAGGCAGCGGGAGACTTGGGCATCGGGACGTCGGCAAGCGGTACGGCGGCGGGAGCGGCGGAGCAGTGGGAACAGGGCAAAACGACGACAGCGCCGGACGCCATCAGGCTTCCGACGCGATCAACCTGTCAGTCTAATCGAAGCGGTCTCGCGCCCTGAGACAGGGCGCGTGATGCATGCACCGCCGGGCGTGCCGGAGATGCGCGGAATGGCCGGGCTGTCAGCCCAGCGGCAGGTGCGGCGCCTCGGCGCTGGCGGTCTCCGGCAGGCTGCGCTTGAGGTCCAACGAGACCCGGATCATGCCCGGTGCCTCGCCGGCGGTCTGCTGGAAGCCGAGCGACTTGGCCAGCGCGCGCATCGGCTCGTTCTCTTCGAGCACATCGCCGTACAGCCGGTCCAGGCGCTTGCCCTTGGCCCAGCGCACCAGCCGCCGCATCAGATGACGCCCCAGTCCCATGCCGGCCACGTAGTGGCTGACCAGGATGTGGAACTCGGCATGCCGGGTGCCGGGCAGGATCGCGGCGCGCGCCACCGCGCCGACCAGCGCCTCGCCCGGCGTCATCGGCTCGGCGGCGACTAGCACGAACTCTGACTTGGGGTTGGGTTGGGTCAGCCGAAGCGCGGTCTCGGGCGAGAGCTCCTTCTTGGCGTACAGGAAGCGCTGGCGGACCTCGTCGGGTTCCAGCAGCGCGAAGGCCGCGCGCAGCGGGTCGGCATCGGCGGGACGGATCGGCCGGATCAACACCTGGCGGCCGTTCGCGAGACGGATTTCCTCGTGCCAGGGAGGGAGGCGGTTGCGTGCGGTCATCGAAGGTCGGGCTGGAAGGGTGGGGCCGACCATACCCAACTCCGCGATTCAGGTACCGTGAAGGCAGGCCGAGAAGCGCCGCAGTCGCTGCCACATCCTTCGCGGTCCTCAGGCCGGCTCGCGCAGCCAGTGCAGGCGAGTGTCGGCGCCGGCCTCGCCCAGAGTCTGGCGCAAGGCCTCGAGCGCTGGCGCGAGCGTGTCGGCCAGCGACCAGGGCGGGTCGATCAGCAGAAGCCCGCTGCCGTTCATCCGCAGCGGCGAGTCGTCGCCCCGGACCAGCAGCTCCACCACCAGGGTCGAGCGGCTCTGCAGCCGGCCGGCGGCGCGCAGGAACGGGGCGAGCGTGCGCCGTTGCTTGATCGGGTACCACAGCGCCTGGACCGCCTGCGGCCAGCGCGCCAGCGCATCGCGCATGGCGAGCAGGGCGGTGTCGAACTCCGCACGCTGCGCTTCGTAGGGCGGATCGATCAGCACCAGGCCACGGGCGAACTTCTGCGCGCCGTGCCGCGGCGGCAGCAGCGCGCGGCAGGCCTCGTAGCCGTCGCGCGCATGCACCGCCACGCGCGGATCGCGGCCGACCGCCAGCCGCAGCGCGGCCAGTGCGCCGGGCTCGATCTCGCAGCAGGCGATGCGGTCCTGCGCACGCAGGGCATGGGCGAGCAGCCAGGGCGAGCCGGGGTAGGTATCGGCGCCATGGGCGGCGCGGCAGGCCGCGATGGCGTCCAGGTAGCGCGCGATCGCCGGCACCGCGGGCGGCGCGGCCAGCAGGCGGCCGATGCCCGCCTCGGCCTCGCCGGTCCGGCGCGCAGCGTCGTCGACCAGACTGTAGAGGCCAGCGCCGGCGTGAGTGTCGAGCGCGAAGCAGGGCGCCGGCTTGACCGCCAGCGCGTCGCAGATCGCGAGCAACACGACATGCTTGAGGACATCGGCGTGATTGCCGGCATGGAAGGCGTGGCGGTAGTTCATCGGCATAGGGTAGCGGCGCGCGACGGGCCACGCCGTATGCTGTGCGCGGTTTCCACTCGCGCCGTGCCATGTCCCGCATCCTGCTCGTCGAGGACGAGTCCGCCATCGCCGACACCGTCGCCTACGCGCTGCGTGCCGAGGGCCACCAGATACGGCATTGTCTCGACGGTCGCACGGCGCTTGCCGCGGCGGTGGCCGAGACCTTCGATCTGGCCATCCTGGATGTCGGGCTGCCGGATGTCAGCGGCTTCGCCCTGTGCGCGGATCTGCGCCGGCACGCGCCGTTGCCGGTGATCTTCCTGACCGCCCAGGCGGCCGAAGCCGAGCGCGTGCTCGGCTTCGAGCTCGGCGCCGAGGACTATGTCGCCAAACCATTCTCGCTGCGCGAACTCGTCGCTCGCGTGCGCGTGGCGCTGCGACGTGCCGCACCGGCCACCGAAGGCCGCGAGGTCGCCCGCGCCGGTGCGTTCGAGCACGACCGCGCAGGACTGCGCATCCGCTACCACGGCCAGCCGCTCGAGCTGACCCGCTACGAGTACGGCCTGCTGGCGGCCCTGCTCACACGCCCGGGCGCGGTGCTCTCGCGTGCGCAGTTGATGGATCGGGTCTGGGAGGACGCTCCCGACAGCGGCGACCGCACCGTCGATACCCACGTCAAGACGCTGCGCGCCAAGCTGCGCGCGATCACCCCCGATGCCGACCCGCTGCGCACGCACCGCGGCCTGGGCTATTCGCTGGATGTGGACTGAGGGCGCGCCATGCGGATCGGGCTGCGGATCCTGCTGGGCTACTTTGCGATCGTCGCGATCGCCGCGCTGCTGCTGCTGCGGGTGTTCACCCAGGAAGTCAAGCCGGGTGTCCGCCAGGCGATGGAGGACACCCTGGCCGACACCGCCGGCGTGCTCGCCGAACTGGCGACCGACGACTTCCTGGCCGGGCGCATCGATGATGGCCGGTTCGCCGCGCGCATCCGCGCCATCGCCGCGCGGCGCGTCGATGCCGAGATCTGGGGCTTTCGCAAATCCGACGTCGCCTACCGGATCTACATCACCGATGCGCAGGGCATCGTGGTGTTCGATTCGAGCGGGCGCGACGTCGGTCGCGACTACTCGCGCTGGAACGATGTCTACCTGACCCTGCGCGGCCGCTACGGCGCGCGTTCCAGCCGCCTGGATCCGGACGACGACGCCAGCTCGGTCATGCACGTGGCCGCGCCCATCCGCGACGGCCACCGTATCGTCGGCGTGCTGACGGTGGCCAAGCCCAATCGCACCATCGCGCCGTTCATCGCACGCAGCCAGGCCACGATCCTGCGCTGGGGCGGCGTGCTGCTGGGCGCGGCACTGGCGATCGGGCTGCTCGCCGCCTGGTGGCTGTCGCGCCAGCTCGGCGCGCTGCGCCGCTATGCCGATGCGGTCACGGCCGGCGCGCGCGCGTCGCTGCCGCGCAGCGCCGGCGAGTTCGCAGATCTGGGCCGCGCACTGGAGACCATGCGCGAACGGCTCGAGGGCAAGCAGTACGTCGAGCGCTATGTGCACAGCCTGACCCACGAACTGAAGGCGCCGTTGTCGGCGATCCGCGGCGCCGCCGAGCTGCTGGAGCAACCGCTGCCCGATGACGACCGCGCGCGTTTTGCAGCGAGTGTGCGCACGCAGAGCGAGCGCATGACCCAGACGATCGACAAACTGCTGGCGTTGGCGGCGGTCGAGCATCGGCAACGCATCGAGCGGCCCGAGCGCGTCGTGCTGGCCGATGTGCTCGATGCGGCAGTGGCACCGTTCGCGGCCGATCCGGGCCGGGTGCCGGTGCGGCTGACGATCGACCCGGCCTGTCGCGATGCGGTGGTCTCGGGCGATGCCTACCTGCTGCGGCAGATGATCGCCAATCTGGTCGACAACGCCTGCGACTTCTCCCCCGACGGTGCAACGGTCGAGGTCGCCGCGGCGCCTTCGGATGTCGGTGTGCGGGTGACGGTCGGCGACCGTGGGCCGGGCATTCCGGACTACGCGCGGGCACGCGTGTTCGAGCGGTTCTACTCGTTGCCCAGGCCTGGCGGCGGCAGTCGCAGCAGCGGCCTGGGCCTGGCCTTTGTCGCCGAGGTCGCGGCGCTGCACGGCGGCCATGCCGCGCTCGACAACCGCGACGGCGGCGGCGCGCTCGCGGTGGTCGAGTTGCCGCGCGAGAGTGCGACACGCCCGACTTCATAGTCGCTTCACACAGCCGCCATCGTCGCCCCATCGCGCCCGGGCACGCTGCCGCCACGTTCCCAGATTGGAGTGGTGCCATGCGGTTGGCGTTGAAAGTCCTGATCGTGGCCGGGCTGAGCCTGGCGATCCTGTTGCCGTTGTTGATGATCCGGGGCGTGATCCTCGATCGCCAGCGCTATCGCGCCGATGCGGTCGAGCGGATCGCCCGCAGCGAGGCCGGGAGCCAGACCCTGACCACGCCGGTGCTGGTGGTGCCGTACGTGGAAACGGTCGAGGTGGAAGAGAAGGACGTCAACGGGCGCTCGACCGGGACCGTGCAGCGCGAGCGCGAGAGTCGCTGGATCTTCTTCCCGAGCACCACCGATCTGACCGGCACGATGGCGCCCTACACCCGACGGCTGGGGCTGCACGAGGTGCGCATGTACGTGTTCGAAGGCCAGTTGCGGGCCGGCTTCGACGTGCGTATCCCCGACGATCGCGATGCCGTCGCACCGCGCCGGATTGGCCGCCCGTACATCAGCTACGGCATCACCGACGTGCGCGGCCTGCGCGGCACGCCGCGGCTGCGGCTCGACGATGCGCAGGCCGAATTGAAGCAGGGCGCCGGCGGCGACCTGGGCTCGGGCCTGCATGCGGCGCTGGCGCCGCTTGCGAGCGGCGACCGGCTGCAACTGCGGACCACGCTGGACCTGGCGCTGTCGGGCAGCGAGACGCTGGCCGTGGTGCCGCTGGCCGGCGAAACCCGGGTCGCGGTGGATTCGCCCTGGCGCCATCCGCTGTTCAACGGCCGCTTCCTGCCGACCGCACGCGAGGTCGGCGAGGATGGCTTCCACGCCGAGTGGGCGGTGTCCTCGCTGGCCAGCGATGCGCAGTTGCAGGTGCTCAACGGCGCCCGCGCCGAACGCGGCACCGCGGCGATGCTGCGCGAGAACGGCGAGGCCGGGATCGACGCGCTGGGGATCGCGCTGGTCGACCCGGTGGATGCCTACGTGCGCGCCGATCGCGCCAGCAAGTACGGCGTGCTGTTCGTGCTGCTGACCTTCGCCGGGTTCTTCCTGTTCGAGATGCTGCGGCAACTGCGCATCCACCCGATCCAGTACGCAATGGTTGGGTTGGCGCTGGCGATCTTCTTCCTGCTGCTGGTCGGCCTGTCGGAGCGCATTGCGTTCGGTTGGGCGTACCTGGCCGCCAGCGTGGCCTGCATCGGCCTGATCGGCGTCTACCTGTCGGCGGTGCTGCGCAGCCGCGCCTGGGGTGCCGGCTTTGCCGGTATGCTGGCCATCCTGTATGCCGCGCTTTACGGACTGCTGGTGTCGGAGGACAACGCGCTGGTGCTCGGGGCTGGTCTGCTGTTCGCGATCCTGGCGGCGATCATGCTCACGACCCGGCGCGTGGATTGGTACGCCCTGGCCGACGCACCGGCGACCGCCACGCCGCCGCCGCTGCCTGATCGCTGACGCGCGTCAGCGACACGCGACGCAACCGCGGGCTTCGGTCCGCGGTTGCGTTGTTTCCGGACCGCCGCCCTGCGATATGCCGGTGCGACGGATGCGCTCAAAGGCCGACGCTCCACAGCGAGGCTGTGCCCAGTGCGCCGCCGATCGCGGTCGCGGCGAGCACGTCGCTGGGATAGTGCAGGCCGAGCACCACACGCGAGGCGGCGACTGCGGCCGCGAACGGCACCAGCAGCCAGGCCAGCACCGGGTAGTGCGCGATGGCCACGGTCGAGAACGCGACTGCATGCAGGGTATGGCCGGACGGGAAGCTGAACTCGTCCAGCGGCGCGACCCAGGCGCGGATCCGCACGTCTGCGGCGAATGGCCGCGGCCGCCTGGTCCAGCGTTTGAGGCGGCGGTACAGCAGCAAGGCCACCGCGCCGGTGGCGGCCATGTGCGCGGCCGCGAGCGCGCCGTCGAGGCCGTCGAGCACCACCAGCGCGGTCATCAGCCCGTACCAGAACACGCCGTCGCCGAGCCGGCTGACGGTGGCAAAGGCGCGGCGGATCCACAGCCGGGTGCAGGCGCGGTTGGCGCGCAGGCACCAGCCCATGTCGTGGAGATGCAGACGATTACGCGGCGCGGTGTGCATGGCGATCGGCCTGTCGGACGGGAACAGAGACGACACGCGCGCGCGGCGCGGCCAGCAGCGCATCGAGTTCGGCGGCGACCTGGGCCGGCGTCAGCCGTTGCATCGCCCGGCGCCCGGCGCCGGCCATCGCCGCGCGGCCGGCGTCGTCCTGGGCCAGCCGCAGCGCTGCGGCGACGAACGCCGCCTCGCCGTGCGCATCGTCCGCGATCCGGGCGCCGTGCAGGCCGTCGACCAGGTGCTCGGAGGCCGCGCCCAGGTCGAAGGCCACCTGCGGCACGCCGCTGGCCATGGCCTCGAGCACGACATTGCCGAAGGTCTCGCTGCGGCTGGGAAACAGGAACAGGTCGGCACTGGCGAAATGCCGGCCGAGGGCCTCGCCGCGCTGCGCGCCGGCGAACACAAGGTCGGGGTGGGCATGCGCGAGCGTGTCGCGCAGCGGCCCGTCGCCGACCAGCACCATCCGCGCCTCCGGCCGCTGCCGCTGCACCATGCGGAAGGCGTGGATCGCCAGCGGCAGGTTCTTCTCGGCCGCGAGCCGGCCGACATGGATCACCGCCAGTCCGTGCGGCGGGAGGCCCCAGGCCGCCCGCAGCGCCGGGTCGCGCCGCATCGGATCGAACTGCGCGCAATCCACCGCGCGCGGCAGCGCGACCGCATGGCCGATGCGCTGGGCCTGCAGCCAGGCGGCGAGCGCCTGGGTCGCGACCACGGTGGCATCGGCACTGCCATGGAAGCGCCGCATCCACGCCAGCGCCAACGGCGCCAGCGCGCGCAGGCCGTAGTCGGCCATGTACAGGTCGAAGCGGGTATGCAGCGCGGTGACGACCGGGATACCGAGCGCACGCGCGGCGCGGATCGCCGAGCCGCCGAGCAGGGTCTCGGTCGCGACGTAGACAGCATCCGGACGCTGCGTACGCCAGGCCGCCTGCAGGCGCGTCTGGATCGGCAGCCCGACGCGCAGCGAGGGATAGCGCGGCAGGCGCAGGCCGCGGACCCGCACCGCGCTCGCCTCGCCATCGTCGTCGCTCAACGGCGCACCCGGCGGGCGGGGCCGGATCACCTCGACCGCATGGCCGCGGGCGCGCAGGCCGGCGACGTAGGTCTGCAGGGTCAGCGCCACCCCGTTGAGGTCGGGCGTGTAGGTGTCGGTGACGATCGCATAGCGCATCGTTCGGTCCCGCTGCCGTGGCTGCGGCGATGATCGCGGCGCGACATGCCCGCGCCATGACCGCGCGGCGACGGAACGGTGACAGTGGCAGGCGGCCTGGCGCGCGCTGCGTCTACTCGGCGGCGAGCACCAGCTTCACGCCGAGCGCACCGATGTCCTCGGGCTCGCATTCCAGGTCCACGCGCAGCAGCGGCCGGGCCTCGAGCCAGTGCCGGGAGACCTGCAACCGCAGCGCGTCGCCATAGACGCTGGCCTGCAGCTGCGGGATCTCGTCGGGCTCGTGGCTGCGGTGCAGCAGCACCGCCAGCCGCAGCAGGGTGGCGGTGTAGCGGGCCTGGCGCAGCAGGCGGTCGGGCAGGGCGTCGAAGGCCGACTTGGGCACCTTGCGGCGGTGGCAGCGCACCAGCGCGGCCAGGAACTGCTGCTCCTGGCGCGAGAAGCCGGCGATGTCCGAGTGCGCCAGCACGTAGGCGCCGTGGACGTGGTACTGGCTGTGCGCGATGACCAGGCCGATCTCGTGCACGCGCGCGGCCCAGGCCAGCATGCGCAGGTCGTCGCCGTCGAGCTGCCACGGCCGCGCGACCTGGTCGAACAGCCGCAACGCGGTCGCCTCCACCCGCGCCGCGTGGGCGCCGTCGATGCCGTAGCGCTGGACCAGCGCCTCGATCGAGGCCTCGCGCGGATCGGCTTCACCGCGGCGGCCGAGCATGTCGTGCAGCACACCTTCGCGCATGGCCGCCTTGCTGACGTGCATGCGCTCGATGCCCAGCACCTCGAACGCCGCCTCGAGCACGAGCACGCCGCCGGCGATGATCGGCCGGCGGTCCTCCGACAACCCGGGCAGGTCGATCGCATCGATGTGGCCGGCCTGGAGCAGGCGGTCGCGCACGACCGGCAGCGCGTCGGCGGTCACCGCGCCCTTGGTCAGCTTCATCGCCGCGCATATCTCGCCGATCGCCTTGTTGGTGCCCGAGGCGCCGACGACTTCCTGCCAGCCGAGCGCGCGGTAGGTGCTGGCGAACTGCTGGAACTCGGCGGCGACTTCGGCCAGCGCCTCGCGCCAGCGGCGCCGGGTCAACTTGCCGTTGGCGAAGAAGCGCCGGGTGCTGGCGATGCAGCCTACCTGCAGGCTCTCGCGCTCGAGCGCATCGAAGCCGCTGCCGATGATGCATTCGGTCGAGCCGCCGCCGATGTCGATCACCAGCCGGCGGTGGCCCGGCTTGGGCGGCTGCGCGTGGGCCACGCCCAAATAGATCAGGCGCGCCTCCTCGCGGCCGGCGATGATCTCGATCGCATGGCCCAGCGCGGTCTCGGCCGGCACCAGGAAGGCCTGCGGCGCGGCCAGTCGGCGCACGGCGTGCGTGGCCAGTGCGCGGACGTGCTGTGGCGGGATGTCGCGGATGCGTTCGCCGAAACGCGACAGACACTGCAACGCGCGCTGGCGCACGTCGGCATCCAGGCCGCCGCGCGCATCCAGGCCTTCGGCCAGACGCACGGTCTCGCGCAGACGGTCGACCACACGCAGCTGGCCCAGCGTGTAGCGGGCGACGATCATGTGGAAGCTGTTGGATCCCAGGTCGATCGCGGCGAGCATGTCGCCGTCCTCGATCGGCGGCGTCAGCGCATCGGCGAGTGCGAGCGTGTCCTGTCCGGTCATCACGGTCCTGCGTGGCGCGACGCACGCGGCGCCACGTGGCGGTGGAAAGTGCGCATGGTAAAGCATGCTGCGGGCACGCAAACCGTGACGGCGTACGCGATGCCGCAATCCACACACATCGGTCGCTGTGATGTCAGCCGCACAGGCGCGCGAGCAGCCAGCCCTGCGCCGAGTGCGGCATCGCCTCGCCCTCGGGTGTGAGCCGCACGTAGCTGCCGTCCTCGCGCAGTTCCCAAGCGTTGACGTTGTCGGCCAGGTAATTGTCCAAGGACTCGGTGCGTACCCGGGTCGCGATCTGGGGGTCGAGGATCGGAAAGCAGGTCTCCACGCGCCGCAGCAGATTGCGCTCCAGCCAGTCGGCGCTGGCGCAGAACAGTTCCGGATCGCCGTCGTTGGCGAACCAGTACACGCGATGGTGTTCCAGGAACCGTCCGACGATCGAACGCACCCGGATGTTCTCCGACACGCCGGGCACGCCCGGCCGCAGCGCGCAGGCGCCGCGCACGATCAGGTCGATCTGCACCCCGGCCTGTGAGGCCGCATACAGCGCGCGCATCACCTGCGGCTCGTTGAGAGCATTCATCTTGGCCACGATCCGCGCCGGACGGCCCTGCTCGGCGTGCCGGGTCTCGCGCTCGATCCGCGCGATGATGCCGGGCTGCAGCGTGAACGGCGATTGCAGCAGGCGCTCCAGTTCGATCGCCGGTGCCAGCCCCGAGAGCTGCTGGAAGATCAAGTGCACATCGTTGCCGATCTGCGGGTCGGCGGTGATCAGCCCGAAGTCGGTGTAGGCGCGTGCGGTGCCGGCGTGGTAGTTGCCGGTACCCAGGTGCACGTAACGGCGCAACTTGCGGCCCTCGCGGCGCACGATCAGCAGCATCTTGGCGTGGGTCTTGAAGCCGACCACGCCGTAGACCACCTGCACGCCGGCTTCCTGCAGCCGGTCGGCCAGGCCCAGATTGGCCTCCTCGTCGAACCGCGCGCGTAACTCGACGACGACCGTGACGTCCTTGCCGTTGCGCGCGGCGGTGACCAGGTGCTCGACGATCGCCGAATCCTTGCCGGTGCGGTAGAGCGTCTGCTTGATCGCCAGCACGTTCGGATCTTCGGCCGCCTGTTTGATCAGTTCGAGCACCGGCGCGAAGGAATCGAAGGGGTGGTGCAGCAACACGTCGCCATCGGCGACGGTCTCGAACATCGCGTCGTTGCCCGGCAACTGGCGCTGCTGGAACGTCGGGAACTTCAGGTCCGGACGCTGCACCAGATCGAAGATCTGGCTGACGCGGTTGAGGTTGACCGGCCCGTCGATGCGGTAGACCGCGTTCTCGGGCAGGTCGAAGTTCTGCAGCAACGTGCGCACGATCGCCTTCGGGCAATTGGCGGCGATCTCCAACCGCACCGCGCGCAGATAGCCGCGGCCGGCGAGTTCGTCGCGCAGGGCCAACGCCAGGTTCTCGACCTCTTCCTCGTCGACGATCAGCTCCGAGTTGCGGGTGACCCGGAACTGGTAGGCGCCACGCACGTCCATGCCCGGGAACAACTCGTGCACGAACTCCGACAGCACCGCCGACAGGAACACGAAGTCGTACTCGCCGCCCGATACACGCTCGGGCAGTTGGATGATCCGCGGCAGCGAGCGCGGTGCGCGCACGATCGCCAGATTGCCGATCCGGCCGAACGCGTCCTTGCCCTTGAGCACCACGACGATGTTGAGCGACTTGTTGAGGATCTTGGGAAACGGGTGCGCCGGGTCCAGCCCGAGCGGCGAGAGCACCGGCATCACTTCTTCGCGGAAGTACGCCCGCAGCCAGCGCTTCTGCCGCGCCGTCCAGGTGTCGCGACCGAGGATCCGCACCCCGGCCGTGCCCAGCGCCGGACGCAGGATCTGGTTCCAGCAGGCGTACTGCGCCTCGACCAGCGCGGCGGCCCGCTCATGGATGCGTTTGAGCACCGTCGCCGGCGGCAGGCCGTCGGGCGGCAACGGCATGCCGAAGTCCTGCGCATGGCGCACGGTCGCAGCGCGGATCTCGAAGAACTCATCGAGATTGGTGCACGAGATGCACAGGTACTTCACCCGCTCGAGCAGCGGCACCGTCTCGTCGAGCGCCTGGGCCAGGACCCGGAAATTGAAGTCGAGCTGCGACAGTTCGCGGTTGAGATAGAGCGCCGGATCGAGCAACGGATCGCCCGCGGTCTGCGACGGCGGCGGCGCGGCGTCGCGTCCGGCGTTGCGCGCCGGCCGGCGCGGACGCGGCGGCTTGCCGGGGGCGGGGGGACGGCTCATCCGAAGGCTCCTGTGACATGGGGGTCGCGCGCGCGGACGCGCTCGGCGGCGAAATGACAGGCGAAGCGGCTGCCGCGTCCGACTTCGCTGTCGATCTCCAGGCGCGCCTGATGCAGATGCAGCACGTGTTTGACGATCGCCAGCCCCAGCCCGGTCCCGCCCGACTCGCGCGAGCGGCTGGTCGAGACCCGGTAGAAGCGCTCGGTGATGCGCGGCAGATGCGCGGCCGGAATGCCGTAACCCGAATCGTCCACCGACAGCGCGACTCCACCCTCGCGCGTCGCGGCATAGCGGATCGCGATGCGCCCGCCCGGTGGCGTATAGCGCACCGCATTGCTGACCAGGTTGGAGAATGCGCTGTGCAGCTCGCGGGTCGACCCGACCAGGTCGGTATCCGATGCATCCTCGACCTCGATCGCATGCCGGCCCTGGCTGAGCATCTCCAGCTCCCGGCGCAGCGAGGCCAGCATCGAGGCCATCGACACGATCTCGTCGCCGACGCCCTCCTGCGCCTCCAGCCGCGACAGCGTGAGCAGGTCTTCGACCAGTTGGGTCATGCGCTGCGACTGGCGCTGCATCTCCTGCAACATCGGCGCCCATTCGGGCTGTTCTTCCGGGTCGAGCATGTCCAGGTAACCGTGGACCACGGTCAGCGGGGTGCGCAGTTCGTGCGAGACGTTGGCGACGAAATCGCGGCGCATCTGCTCCAGCCGCACCATGCGGGTGACGTCGCGCACCAGCAGCAGCCACAGGTCATCGGAATAGGGAATCAGCCGCAGTTCCAGCCGGGTGCCCGACGAAAATGGCGAAGGCACGTCCAGCAGCGGCTCGGCGCGCCGGCCCTGAGCCAGCCAGTGCGCCAGCGGCAGCGGCTGCAACGCCTCGCCGACTGGGCGGCCGACGTCGCGCGGCATCTGCAGGCCGAGCAGTGTGGTGGCCGCGCGGTTGACCCACTGCACGCGTTGACTGTTGCGCTCGACCACCACCACCGCATCGGGCAATGCCGCGGCGACCGCGCGATAGGCGCGCAGCATCGCGATCAGCCGCCGCTTGCGGTTGCGCATATCCTGCTGGCCGCGGTGCAGCAGCCGGTCGGCTTCCTGCCAGACTCCGTCGCCTTGGGGCGGCGGGACCCGGCTGCGCGAGGTCAGCCGCCGCAACAGGTCGTAGAGCTTCCAGTAATGCCAGGCGATCACGCCCAACGCGGCGAGCGCCAGCGCCATCCATGCATGGCCGACGAGAGCCCCGACAATCGTCGCGGCCGCGAGCACGGCCCCGAGCTGCAACAGCGTGCGGGTCCAGGCGGCATGGAGACGAGGAGGCATGGGGGCAAGTCTAGGCAAAGTGGGCGGGCAGGTCTGCGAGGGCGGGTGCCGCGCGGCGCGCGCGCGGCGTGCGGCGCGACCCAGCATCGTCGCGGTGCACGGCGACGGACGACGGCACACACGCGCCGCGCGGAGCGACGCTCACACCGACGCCGAGAACCGGTAGCCGGCGCCGCGGACCGTCTGCACCATGCCGTCCAGTCCGCTGGGTTCGAGCGTCTTGCGCAGCCGGCGGATGTGCACATCGACCGTGCGCTCCTCGACATAGACGCTGCCGCCCCAGACGTGATCGAGCAGCTGCGAGCGGCTGTAGACGCGCTCGGGATGGGTCATGAAGAAATGCAGCAAGCGGTACTCGGTCGGGCCGATCTGGACCGGTTCATTGCCGGCAAACACCCGATGCGCCGCGCCGTCGATGCGCAGCGTGCCCACCGTCACGCTGCCGTCCTCGTCGTCGTCGCGCGCCCGGCGCATCACCGCCCGGATGCGCGCCAGCAACTCGCGCGCCGAGAATGGCTTGACCACGTAGTCGTCGACGCCGGCCTCCAGCCCGCCCACGCGATCGTTTTCCTCGCCGCGCGCGGTGAGCATGATGATCGGGATGTCGCGGGTCAGCGCGTCCTTGCGCCAGCGCCGGGCCAGTTCCAGGCCGCTGGTGCCCGGCAGCATCCAGTCGAGCAGGATCAGGTCGGGGACGCGGTCGACGATCGCCGACTGGGCCTCGCGTGCGTCGCCGGCGTGCATCGGCTCGAACTCGCCCTTGCGCAGCGCGAACGCGACCATGTCGCGGATCGCCGGTTCGTCGTCGACGATAAGGATGCGCTTCTGCATGGAGCCTTCCGTAGGACCGGGGAGCCCCATTACACGACAGTTTTATGACGGACCGGTGACAGGGGCGGCCGAATGTCTGGACGCCGCCGCGCAGCCGCCGCCGCAGCAGGCAGGGCCGTGGACGCGGCGCCTGCCCGGACGCCCCCGGTCAGCGCCGACGCAAGTCCTCGTCGCGGACGCCCTGGCGGTGCAGTTCGAGCACCATCGGCGTGATCGCGGCGATCCGCGCGTCGATCCGCGCCCGGGCGTAGTAGTCCAGGTCGTCGCGCTTCTTGAGCGTGTTGAGCTGGATCAGCGCCTGCTCCGCGCGGCCCCCGAGGAACGCCGCCTCGGCCCAGGCTTCGCCCGCCCGCACCGGGTCGCCGGCCATCTCGCTGGCGCGGGCGAACGCACGCTGGAACGCGGGGTCTTCGCTCGAGCCGTTGAGCAGCGGCCGCAGCAGCGCCTGGGCGCGGCGCCCGGACTCGGCCGAGTCGCGCTCGAGCAGCAAGGTCGCATAGCTCAGTACGACCGCCGGATTGCGCGGCATCCGCTCCACCAGCGCCTCCAGGCGCCGGTCGGCGGCCGCGGCCCGGCCCGCGCGCGCATCGGCCTCGGCCATGCCCAGCGACAGCCAGACATCGCCGGGATAGGCGTCGAGCAGGGCAGAGAGCTCGCGTGCGGCGACCTCGGCCTCGTTGGCGCGCAGGCGGGCAAAGGCCAGCCCATAGCGCTGGGCGTCGGTCAGAGAGCCGCTGCGGCGCATCGCCTCGTACTCGCGGATCGCCTGCGCCGGCGTATTGGCGCTGAGCACGCGCAGCCGCTCGCGCGCCCAGCCGAACTGCACCGGATCGGTGCCGCCAGTGGCGCCGGGCGGCAGCCGCAGGGCGGCCGGCAGCAGCGGGTTGTCGAGCGCACGCAGCGGCGCCTCCGGCGCGCCGTCCACCGGCACGCGCTCCACGCGCGAGCCCTGCGGCGTCGTGGTGGTGACCTGGACCGTATCGCGGGCCATGCGCTCGGCGCGGTCGCGCGCCTCGCTGATGCGGGTCGTGGTCACCGGGTGGGTCTTGAGATAGTCGGGCAGCCGCTCGCGTTCGCCCCCCTGATTGGTGCGCGAGACCGCCTGCATGCGCTCGAACATCGAGGCCATCGCCTCGGGATCGTAGCCGCTGCGCGCCAGGGTGCGGATGCCGAGCCGGTCAGCTTCGGACTCGTTGGAGCGGGTGTAGTCGATCTGGCGCTGCAGGGCCAGGCCCTGGGCGCCGGCCAGCACCGCCATCGCGGCATCGTCGGAGGAACTGCTGCTGCTCTGCGAGGCCACCGCGATCGCGCCGAGCATCGCCAGCAGCATCGGCACCTGGTCGCGCTGGGCGCGCTCGACACCGCGCAGCACGTGCGATTGGGTCACGTGCGCGACCTCATGCGCCAGCACCGCGGCCACTTCGTCCTCGCTCTCGGCCGCCAGCACCAGGCCGGCGTTCATGCCGATGTAGCCGCCAAGCGTCGCAAAGGCGTTGATGCTGCGGTCGCGCATCATGAAGAAGGTAAAAGGCTGCTGCGGGCGGTCGCTCGAGGCCGCCAGCCGCGTGCCGGTGGCGCGCAGCCAGTTCTCGACCAGGGGGTCTTCGAGCACGTAGTTGTAGTGCCGCAGCTGCGCCAGCAGCATCTGCCCGTATTCCGATTGCTTGGCGGGGCTGAGCACCGTGCCGGCCGACGAGCCGATGTCCGGCAGCCGGGTGTCCTGGGCCGGCGCACCGACCGACGCTGCGACCAGTGCCAGGGCGACCGCCGACGGCAGCAGTCGGATGCGGAAAGGAGAGCAGCGGAGTCGGATCGTGGGCATCGGCTCGAAGTCGGATGGGCGGGGCCGCGCAACCAGCATGCCGGCGGGCTCAGGCACAGGCGTGAATCCCATGTTAAGCCGGCGGCACGCGGTGGTCGCGACATCATCGCCCCGTGACCCGGCTTTGACCGACAATGGCGGGACAAGTTTCCCCGGAGACCGATCTTGACCAGCCCATCCCCCGACCCGGCGGCGCCGGAGATCGTGATGTACACCAGCGCGATCTGCGGCTACTGCGCGGCCGCGAAGAACTTCCTCAAGAGCCAGGGCCTGTCGTGGCGCGAGGTGCGCGTGGACCTGGATGCCGATGAGCGCCAGCGCATGGTCGAACGTGCGCGCCGCACCAGCGTGCCGCAGATCTTCGTCGGCCAGACCCACGTCGGCGGCTACGACGACATGATGGCGTTGCACCGCCAGGGCGGCTTTCTGCCGCTGGTCGAGGGCGCAGCTTCGTGAGCAGCGCCCAGACCGAAGGCGAGGGCGACCGGCTCGCCGAGTTCACCGCGTTCCGCAAGCGCATGAACGAGCGCATCCTCGCCGAGCCCAACCAGGTGGTGCGGCGCTTCTTCGCGCTCGATACCCAGACCTACCAGGCCGGCGCGCTCGACGTGAAGACCAAGGAGTTGCTGGGGCTGGTGGCGTCCCTGGTCCTGCGCTGCGACGACTGCATCAGCTACCACGTTGCCCAGTGCAAGGAGGCCGGTGCGAGCCGCGAGGAACTGTTCGAAACGTTCTCGGTGGGCCTGGTCGTGGGCGGCAGCATCGTCATCCCGCACTTGCGCCGCGCGGTCGATTTCCTCGATCGGCTGGAGCAGGGCGAGGCCACCGCGCCTGCCGGCCACGACCACGGCTGAGCCCGCCGCGTGCCGCGCGCGTGCAAACCCCGGTTTGGGGCCGTCTGCGCGCATCGGGCATAATACGGCGGTTTTCTTCCTTCATTTCACCCTGGCGCCGCGCGCAGCGCGGCGTCCCCTGCGCAGGGACCTCCCCCCGACATGACGCACACGATTACGGTTATCCGCGGCGACGGTATCGGCCCGGAAATCATGGATGCCACGCTGCACGTGCTCGACGCGATGCAGCTGGGGCTCAAGTACGAGGACGCCGACGCCGGCCTGATGGCGCTCGACAAGCACGGCGAACTGCTGCCGGCCGCGACGCTCGAATCGATCCGCCGCAACGCAGTCGCGCTCAAGAGTCCGCTGACCACACCGGTGGGCGGTGGCTTCAGCTCGATCAACGTCGAACTGCGTCGCCAGTTCGATCTCTACGCCAACGTCCGCCCGGCGACCTCGTTCCCCAACACCCGCTCGCGCTTTGCCAGCGGCGTCGACCTGATCACGATCCGCGAGAACACCGAAGGGTCGTACATCAGCGAAGGCCAGGAAGTGTCGGCCGACGGCGAGACCGCGGTGTCGATCACCCGCATCACCCGCAAGGGCTCGGAGCGCATCGTGCGCTACGCGTTCGACCTGGCGCGCAAGACCGGCCGCAAGAAGGTCACGATCGTCCACAAGGCCAACATCCTCAAGAGCACCTCGGGCCTGTTCCTGAAGGTCGCCCGCGAGGTCGCGGCCGACTATCCGGAGATCGAGGCCAACGAGATGATCGTCGACAACACCTGCATGCAGCTGGTGATGCGCCCCGAGCAGTTCGACATCATCGTGACCACGAACCTGTTCGGCGACATCATCTCCGACCTGTGCGCCGGTCTGGTCGGCGGCCTGGGCCTGGCCCCGGGCGCCAACATCGGCAAGGACGCGGCGATCTTCGAGGCCGTGCACGGCTCGGCGCCGGATATCGCCGGCAAGGGCGTGGCCAATCCCTGCGCGCTGCTGCTGGCGGCCGCGCAGATGCTCGACCACCTGGCGCTGCCCGAGCAGGCGCAGCGGCTGCGCGGCGCGATCGTCGCCACGCTCGACGCGAAGGACGGTGTGACCCCGGACCTGGGCGGCACCGGCACCACGATGGGCTTTGCGCAGGCGATCGCCTCGCGCCTCTGAGGCCACTGGCCAGTCCACACGACAAGGGCGCCATTCGGCGCCCTTGTCGTCTCTGGTCCGGAAGATTCGATCCCGGCGCGGCGGCTCAGTCGCGCGACTGCAGCTTCGCCAGCAGGCGCAGGAACTCGACGTACAGCCACACCAGCGTGACCATCAGGCCGAACGCGCCGTACCACTCCATGTACTTCGGCGCGCCGTGCTCGACGCCGGTCTCGATGAAGTCGAAATCCAGCACCAGGTTCAGCGCGGCGACCACGACCACGAACAGGCTGAAACCGATGCCGATCAGGCCCGATTCGTGGATCAGCGGCACCTGGATGTTGAACAGGCCCAGCACGATCGTCGCCAGGTAGACCAGGAAGATGCCGCCAGTGGCGGCGGCCACACCGAGCTTGAAGTTCTCGGTCGCCTTGATCAGACCGCTGCGATACACCGCCAGCAGCGCGAACAGCGTGCCGAAGGTCAGCATCACCGCCTGCATCACGATGCCCGGGAAGCGTGCCTCGAACATCGCCGAGATCGCGCCGAGAAAGCACCCCTCGACCAGCGCGTACATCGGCGCGGTGACCGGCGCCCAGGTCTTCTTGAATACCGTGACCAGGGCCAGAATCAGGCCGCCGATCGCGCCGCCCCAGGCATACAGCCCGAAGCTGGCGGTCGGCGTGCCGTCCGGGCCGATTGCCTGCGTCCAGGCGAAGGCGGCCGTCAGGACCGCGAGCAGGAGCAGCAAGCCGGTCTTGTTGACCGTGCCGTTGAGCGTCATCGCCTCGCCGTCGCGGGTGACGACGCTGCCGCTGGCGAGGTCGAGGAACGTGGATTCCTGAAGCGTGGGATTGCCGCTGCGCATCGAATAAGCCCCTGGTGGTTCATGTTGAATCGCCGGGCAGGATACACCGCGGCGCCAGAGCGGCGCGTTGACAGCGCGGCTGCGCCTTCCGACAATGCCCGGGTCCTCCGGCCTGCCGGCGGGCGATTCGACCGCTCGATTCCGGCGGGGTATAGCGCAGTCTGGTAGCGCGCCTGCTTTGGGAGCAGGATGTCGGGGGTTCGAATCCCTCTACCCCGACCACACGGCGAGCCCGGTCGCAGCGTGTCCCGCGGGCGCCCGTAGCTCAACCGGATAGAGCACCGACCTTCTAAGTCGGGGGTTACAGGTTCGATTCCTGTCGGGCGCGCCATTGCATCAATGGCTTGCGGCAGCTGCCGCCGCCCCTCCATACAAATCTCCATACAATTCAGGCGCCTGATCGGACGTTCCGGTCGTCAGGCCTGTGGCGGCGCGTGCATCGAAGCGCGCGCCGCATCGGGCCGGGCGTTGCGCCCGGCCCGTTTCCACGGTCAGGCGTTCTCGGCCGCAGCCTGGTTGCCGCCCTGTTCGGCCAGCAGCGTCAGCTTCTCGTCGGTGGCCTTCTCCTCGGCCAGCGTCTCCTGCAGCAGCTTGACCGCGTCGGTGTACCCGAGCTGCTTGGCGAGCGCACACAGCGTGCCGTAGGACGCGATCTCGTAATGCTCGACCTTCTGCGCACCACCGATCAGCGCAGCGTCGCGCAGCGGGCCTTTGTCGATCGAGTCGATGACTTCCTTGCTCTCTTCGACCAGGCCTTCCATCGCTGCGCATTTGATGCGCTTCAGACGCGTGTCCAGCAACTCGACCACACGGTCGAGGCGCTCGATCTGCAGGTTGGTCTCTTCCAGATGCGCTTCGAACGCCGCCGCCAGCTTCGGATTGTCGGCCGCACGGGCCAGGCGCGGCAGCGCCTTCGCCATCTGGCGTTCGGCCGAATGGGTGTCCGAGAGTTCATGGATGAACAACTCTTCGAGCGTCTTGACTGCCATTGCAATCTCTCCTTTGGGGAACGGGACGCTCTGTTTAAGGATCGCGTCGTCGGGGGTGCGTGAGGCGGCAGGCGTCGTGAGGCGCAAGGTCTGCAAAGGTGAACCGCCGATGCCGGCGCAGTGCGGCACGGTGCTGGGCGCGCGCGTGCAATGCACATGCGAGGGCATAACGCGAGTTGCGTGTGTGCCCGGCGTCGCAATGCCGCGCCTTGTGATTGCGCGATTGCCGCGTGTCGTGCGGTCCGCCAGGCACGCCTTAGCGCGTCGAAGGGGTGTTGGGTGCAGGGGGCGTCGCTGCCGTATCCGCGGTCTGATCCGTGGCCGTGCGACGGGGGCGACGGCCGTAGCCGTGCGCCTCGGCCAGCGTCAGCAACCGGTCGAATGCGGCGTCCGCAAAGGCGGCGAGTTCGGGCGTGACGAGCCGTTCGATCACCGCTTCACGCTCGTGCCAGTGCTGCCAGAACTCCTCGATCCCGGGCTTCGCCTCGAAGAGCAATACAAGTTCGCCTTCCCATGCGGCGAACAGCGTGTCGAGATTCCGGTGAGGCATGGGCGACCATGGTGAAGAAGGTCTCGCAACATGGCCGTTGGGTTCGCGATCAGGCTGTGAGCATCGCGGCGACATCGCTGAATGGGCGTGACAAGTTTGCATGCGCCGCGCGAAGCGTGAGGCACCTGATGTAGCCCTCGCGGTGCGTCAGCCTAGCCGCGGTCGAAGACAGCCAGTGCGGCGCTCGCGCGCACGACGGGAAAATCGCAATGCCGCAGCACCGAGAGCCCATCCCGGTGACGTTGCGCGCTGCTCGCGGCGACGCAGTCCGCCACGACCGCCACGTCGATCTCCAGCATGCGTGCATCCAGCGCGGTGGCGAGCACGCAGGCCTCGGTCGACACGCCGGTGACCAGGAGGCGACGGATCCCGCGGCTTTCCAGGATGAAGTGCAGGGCGGTCTGGTGAAACGCCGAATGGCGCGGCTTGAGGATCAGCGCGTCGTCGGGCTGCGGTTCGAGGTGGTCGAGAATCGGTTCGGCTTTCGAGGCCCGTGCCAGCGTGACCAGCGCCGCGAAGTCGGAGCGCCAGGCGCCGGTGTTGTCGTTGGCATACAGGCACATGCCACCTTGTTCGCGCACGCGCCGCTTCAACCGGGCTAGCCTGGGCGCGATGTCGATCGCGGCGCGGCGGAGCGGCGCGCCACGAGGAAAGTCGAAGGTGCTGATCATGTCGACGATGAGCAGGGCGGGCGTTGCGGTCATCGGCGGGTCTGTTCCGGAAGCATGGCGGGTCGGCGAGGGCGGCCGGTTGCGGTCTGGCGGGGTTATTGCCGCGTAGGCGTGGGAGGCGTGTGAGCAGACCGATGCCTGGGCGGGCATCACGCGCATTCGTGGCGCGGCGCGCATGCGCACATCGCACACGATGCGCTGCCATTTCGGCCGGTGCCGCGCTACAATGCGCGCCCGCCGCGCGGGCCGTTTCGAAAGCATGTCGTTTGCCATGCGTTTCGGGATAGAATGCGCGGCCGCCGGGCGACCCTTGGGTCGGCAGGCGATGCGGATCTGTGGTGGCTGTAGCTCAGTTGGTTAGAGTACTGGATTGTGATTCCAGTGGTCGGGGGTTCGAATCCCCTCAGCCACCCCACCGTTTCAAGATGCGATGCCCTTTCGGTGTTGCATTGGCGCGCAAGGCAGTATTACAATGCGCGCCCGCTTCATCGGGCCGTTAGCTCAGTTGGTAGAGCAGTTGACTCTTAATCAATAGGTCCAAGGTTCGAATCCTTGACGGCCCACCAGTTACGAAAGACGCCCGGCACCGCCGGGCGTTTTTCGTTCTGGGCTTGGCTGCAGGATTCGAACCTGCGGTTCGCCTGCTGCGCAGGTCCGGCCATGCGCAGCGCGCATGGCGTTCGCCCGGGCGCGAACCGGTGGTTCGCAAGCCGCCCGGACTCACCCTTGACGGCCCACCAGTTACGAAAGACGCCCGGCACCGCCGGGCGTCTTTCGTTCTTGGTCTGGCCGCAGGATTCGAACCTGCGGTTCGCCTGCTGCGCAGGTCCGGCCATGCGCAGCGCGCACGGCGTTCGCCCGGGCGCGAACCGGTGGTTCGCAAGCCGCCCGGACTCACCCTTGACCGCCCACCAGTTACGAAAGACGCCCGGCACCGCCGGGCGTTTTTCGTTCTGGGCCTGGCCGCAGGATTCGAACCTGCGGTTCGCCTGCTGCGCAGGTCCGGCCATGCGCAGCGCGCATGGCGTTCGCCCGGGCGCGATGCGAGGGCTCTCGCAGGTAGCTGGGCCTACGGGCGAGGCTGGGATGGGCGCGGAGGCTGCGATCGACTACGATGCCGCCGTCCGCCAGGCGGGCACGAAGCGAAAGTGGCGGAATTGGTAGACGCCCTGGTTTTAGGTACCAGTGCCGCAAGGCGTGCGGGTTCGAGTCCCGCCTTTCGCACCAGCCCAGGTGGAACCCAAAGCGGCAGGCATGAGGAACGCGCGCTCGCGCGTGGGGATCGTGACGCCGCAGGCTTTTCAAAGGGTTGGGGCAGGGCGCGCCGCCGCGGGCTGTTCGAGGCTTTCCCAGTGACGTCACCCAGCGCCGCACCCGCCCCGGCCGGGCCCTGGTCGCCTTCAGGCGGCCCGGTGCACACCCCGGCGCGCGGCCCGGTGGCGGCCAGCCCCCGAATCGGCCAAACTACGCCGTTCCGTCGCCAGCCGCGCAGGTCGCGGGCGGCCGGCCGCCGTCGGAACCAATTTCCCAACAAGTCAGAGTCGTGCGGCGCCGTCCGCAGCGCAGGAGTGGATATGCAAGTTTCGGTCGAATCGCTGGGCACCCTGGAACGCCGGATGACGTTCCGTGTGCCATCCGAACGCCTGGAGACCCAGGTCGCTGGCCGTCTGCGCGAGATCGCGCGGACCACGCGGCTCAAGGGCTTCCGGCCTGGCAAGGTGCCGGCCAAGGTCGTCGAGCAGCGGTTCGGCGAGCAGGTCCGTGCCGAGGTCCTGGACGGGCTGCTGCGCGAGGGCTTCGACCAGGGCGTGCGCGAGAACGCGCTGCGCCTGGCCGGTCAGCCGCAGATCGCGCCGTCCGACGCCGCGGACGAGGGCGAACTGGCCTTCACCGCCACGTTCGAGGTGGTGCCCGATTTCGGTGACATCGAACTGGAGAAGCTCCAGGTCGTGCGTCACACCGCCGAGGTGGCCGAGGACGACATCGATCGCATGATCGAGAACCTGCGCCTGCAGCGCCGCAGCTGGAGCGCGGTCACGCGTGGCGCACAGACCGGCGACGCGGTCGATGTCGAGACCTGGTCGCAGATCGGCGACGAGCGTCTGCCGGCCGAGGGCGCTGAGCGCGGCGTCACCGTGCTCGGCTCGGGCGCGATGTTCCCGCAGATCGAGGAGGCGCTGGTCGGCCTGTCGAAGGGCGAGGAAAAGACGATCGAGGTCAGCTTCCCGCAGGACTGGCGCGTGCCGCAGCTGGCCGGCAAGCAGGCCACCGTGCACGTCAAGATCGAGCAGGTCTCCGAGCAGCAGCTGCCCGAGGTGGACGCGGCGTTCATCCGCAGCTTCGGCGTCAAGAGCGGCGAGATGGACCAGTTCCGTACCGAGATCCGCAGCAACCTGGAGCGCGAGCTCAAGGGCGCGCTGATGAACCGCCTGCGCCGCGAGGTCGGCGAGCAGCTGGTCGCCGCGTTCGCGCACGTCGAACTGCCGCCCAAGCTGGTCGAGGCCGAGGCCCGGTCGCTGCTGCGCCAGACCGTCGAGCAGGCCCGTCGCAACGGCCAGAACCCGAACGTGGGCGAGGATGCGCACACCGGCTTCATGGAGCCGGCGCGCAAGCGCGTGCTGGTCGGGCTGCTGGTGGGCGAAGTCGCGCGCCGCAACGAGCTCAAGCTCGATCCCAAGCGCGTGAACGAGACCATGCGCCTGATCGCCTCGACCTACGAAGAGCCGCAGCAGGTCATTGAGATGTACCGCAACGACCCCCAGCTGATGTCGGGGCTGCAGAACCGCGTGATGGAAGAGCAGGTGATCGACTGGATCGCCGAGCGCGCCCAGCACACCGAGCAGCCGCTGTCCTTCCAGGATGCCATCGCCCCGCAGGGGTAAGCGGCGTCCGTCCGTCCGGCCCAACGGGGCCGGACGTCCCTCCGACACGGAACGATTGATGAGCATCGAAACCAAAGCCCTCAACCTGGTGCCGATGGTGGTCGAACAGACCAGCCGCGGCGAACGCGCGTACGACATCTACTCGCGCCTGTTGAAGGAGCGCGTGATCTTCCTGGTCGGCGGCATCGACGACCACATGGCCAACGTGATCGTGGCCCAGTTGCTGTTCCTCGAGGCGGAGAACCCCGAGAAGGACATCAACCTGTACATCAACTCGCCCGGCGGCGTGGTCACCGCCGGCATGGCGATCTACGACACCATGCAGTTCATCAAGCCGGACGTGAGCACGATCTGCGTCGGCCAGGCGGCCAGCATGGGCGCCTTGCTGCTGGCCTCGGGCGCGGCGGGCAAGCGCTACGCGCTGCCGAACTCGCGGGTGATGATCCACCAGCCGCTGGGCGGCTTCCAGGGCCAGGCCACCGACATCGATATCCATGCCAAGGAAATCCTGTCGATGAAGCAGCGTCTGAACGAGATCATGGCTCAGCACACCGGCCAGCCGTTCGAGACGATCGCGCGCGACACCGAGCGCGACAACTTCAAGAGCGCACAGGCCGCGCGCGAGTATGGCCTGGTCGACCAGGTGCTCGAGCGCCGTCCCGACGAGACGATCACCCCCGCCTGACGTTCCAAGTCATTGATTCATCAGGCATGCAAGCGCCGGGACCGCCCATGAGGGCGGTGCCGGACGCTGTGCTATTCTCGAAACGTAACCGCAATACTGATTTGGCGAAGGCATGAGCGAAGACCGTCAGGGTCGTTCCGGCGACAGCAACAAGATCCTCTACTGCTCCTTCTGCGGAAAGAGCCAGCACGAGGTGCGCAAGCTGATTGCGGGCCCCAGCGTGTTCATCTGCGATGAGTGCGTCGAGCTCTGCAACGACATCATTCGCGAGGAGCTCGAGGAAAAGGCGCAGTCGGCGCGCAGTTCGCTGCCCAAGCCGCGCGAGATCCTCGAGGTGCTCGACCAGTACGTGATCGGCCAGAAGCGTGCGAAGAAGACGCTCGCCGTGGCCGTGTACAATCACTACAAGCGCATCGAGAGCCGCAGCAAGAACGACGAGGTCGAGCTGGCCAAGTCCAACATCCTGCTGATCGGTCCGACCGGCTCGGGCAAGACGCTGCTGGCCGAGACGCTGGCGCGCCTGCTCAATGTGCCGTTCACGATCGCCGATGCGACGACGCTCACCGAGGCCGGCTATGTCGGCGAGGACGTCGAGAACATCATCCAGAAGCTGCTGCAGAAGTGCGACTACGACGCCGAGAAGGCGCAGCAGGGCATCGTCTACATCGACGAGATCGACAAGATCTCGCGCAAGAGCGAGAACCCGTCGATCACCCGCGACGTGTCGGGCGAAGGCGTGCAGCAGGCCCTGCTCAAGCTGATCGAGGGCACGGTCGCCAGCGTGCCGCCGCAGGGCGGTCGCAAGCATCCGCAGCAGGAATTTCTGCAGGTCGACACCAAGAACATCCTGTTCATCGTCGGCGGCGCGTTCGCGGGCCTGGACAAGGTGATCCAGCAGCGTTCGACCGAGGCGGGTGGCATCGGTTTCGGCGCCAAGCTCAAGAGTTCCGAGCGCAAGGCCGACACCGGCAAGGTGCTGGCCGATGTCGAGCCTGAGGATCTGATCAAGTTCGGCCTGATCCCCGAGTTCGTCGGCCGCCTGCCAGTGGTCGCCACGCTCGAGGAACTGGACGAGCCTGCGCTGATCCAGATCCTGACCGAACCCAAGAATGCGATCAGCAAGCAGTTCCGCAAGCTGTTCGAGATGGAAGGCGTCGAGCTGGAGTTCCGGCCCGACGCGCTGTCGGCGATCGCCAAGAAGGCGATCAAGCGCAAGACCGGCGCCCGCGGCCTGCGCACGATCGTCGAATCGGTGCTGCTCGACACGATGTACGAGCTGCCGTCGCTGGAGAATGTCAGCAAGGTCGTGGTCGACGAATCGGTCATCGAGCACAAGTCCGAGCCGTACCTGATCTACGAGACCCCGGTCGCCGAGCAGAAGGTCGCCTCCTCGGGCGAGTGACCGCAGCGCCCGGAACGAAACGTTCCGGGCCCCGCGCCGTTCAGCTGCGGGGCCCGCCCCAAGGCCGCCACGAAGCGCCGCGATCGGTCCGATCGCGGCGCTTTCGCGTGGGGCGGGGCGACCCGCTTGCATCCGGCGCCCGCGCGCCCCATAAACGACTGGCCCCAGGCGGCCTCGTCCGGTCGCCGGGCCGGCGCCGCCGGCCGGACGCGATCTTTCAAGGAACCCCCCATGAGCTCACGCGCCACTCCCGACACCTACGATCTCCCGGTCCTGCCGTTGCGCGACGTCGTCGTGTTCCCGCACATGGTGATCCCGCTGTTCGTCGGCCGCGACAAGTCGATCCGCGCGCTCGATGTGGCGATGGAGGCCGACAAGCGCATCCTGCTGGTCGCGCAGAAGTCCGCCGACATCGACGACCCGGGCGCAGACGATCTCTACCAGGTGGGCACGCTCGCCCAGGTGCTGCAACTGCTCAAGCTGCCCGACGGCACCATCAAGGTGTTGGTCGAAGGCACCGAGCGCGTCTCGCTGCGCGATATCCGCGAACACGAGGGCGCACTGCTGGGCACCGGCGTGCCGCTCAATGCCGTCGAGTCGCGCGAGCCACGCGAAGTCGAGGCGATCGCGCGCTCGCTGATGGGCCTGTTCGAGCAGTACGTCAAGACCAACCGCAAGCTGCCGCCCGAGCTGCTGCAAACGCTGGCCGGCATCGACGAGCCCGGTCGCCTGGCCGACACGATCGCCGCGCACCTGGGGGTGCGCCTGGCCGACAAGCAGCGGCTGCTCGAATCGGCCGACACCGCCGACCGCCTGGAGCTGCTGGTCGGCTTCGTCGATGGCGAGATCGATGTGCAGCAGATGGAAAAGCGCATCCGCGGCCGCGTGAAGTCGCAGATGGAGAAGTCGCAGCGCGAGTACTACCTCAACGAGCAGATGAAGGCGATCCAGAAGGAGCTGGGCGAGATCGACGACGCGCCCAACGACATCGAGGAGCTCGCCCGCAAGATCGCCTCGGCCGGCATGCCCAAGCCGGTGGAGACCAAGGCCCGCGCCGAGTTCAACAAGCTCAAGCAGATGCCGCCGATGTCGGCCGAAGCCTCGGTCGTGCGCAACTATCTCGACTGGCTGCTCGGCGTGCCGTGGAAGAAGCGCAGCAAGGTCCGCAAGGATCTCAAGGCCGCCCAGGACACGCTCGACGCCGACCATTACGGTCTGGAGAAGGTCAAGGAACGCATCCTCGAGTACCTGGCCGTGCAGACGCGCGTCAAGCAGATGAAGGGCGCGATCCTGTGCCTGGTCGGCCCGCCCGGCGTGGGCAAGACCTCGCTTGGCCAGTCGATCGCCAAGGCGACCAATCGCAAGTTCACCCGCATGGCGCTGGGCGGGGTGCGCGACGAGGCCGAGATCCGCGGCCATCGCCGGACCTACGTCGGCTCGATGCCGGGCCGCATCGTGCAGAGCCTCAACAAGGTCGGCACCAAGAATCCGCTGTTCCTGCTCGACGAGATCGACAAGATGTCGATGGACTTCCGCGGCGACCCGGCTTCGGCGCTGCTGGAAGTGCTCGATCCCGAGCAGAACCACACCTTCAACGACCACTACCTGGAGGTCGATCTCGACCTGTCGGAGGTGATGTTCGTCGCGACATCCAACTCGCTCAACATCCCCGGCCCCTTGCTCGACCGCATGGAGGTCATCCGCATCCCGGGCTACACCGAGGACGAGAAGCTCAACATCGCCACGCGCTACCTGCTGCCCAAGCAGCTCAAGGCCAACGGCCTGAAGGCCGATGAGCTGGCGATCTCCGAAGGCGCGATCCGCGACATCGTGCGCTACTACACGCGCGAGTCGGGCGTGCGCAATCTCGAGCGCGAGATCGCCAAGGTCTGCCGCAAGGTGGTCAAGGAGATCGCGCTGGCCGGTCCGGTCCAGACCAAGGGCAAGGGCGCAAAGGCGATCAAGACGGTCAAGGTCACCGAGAAGAATCTCGACAAGTACCTGGGCGTGCAGCGTTTCGATTTCGGTCGTGCCGAGCAGGACAACGAGGTCGGCCTGGTCACCGGCCTGGCCTGGACCGAGGTCGGCGGCGACCTGCTGCAGATCGAGGCCACGCAGGTGCCGGGCAAGGGACAGCTGACGCTGACCGGCCAGTTGGGCGATGTGATGAAGGAATCGGCCTCGGCGGCGATGTCGGTAGTGCGCGCGCGGGCCGAGCGGCTCGGCCTGGAGCTCGACACGCTGCAGAAGCACGACATCCATGTGCACGTGCCCGACGGCGCGACGCCCAAGGACGGTCCCAGTGCCGGCATCGCGATGGCGACGACGCTGGTCTCATTGCTCACGCGCATCCCGGTGCGTGCGGATGTGGCGATGACCGGCGAGATCACTCTGCGCGGCCGCGTGACCGCGATCGGCGGTCTGAAGGAGAAGCTGCTCGCGGCGCTGCGCGGCGGCATCAAGACCGTGATCATCCCCGAGGAGAACCGCAAGGACCTGGCCGACATCCCGAAGAACGTCACCCAGGGCATGAAGATCGTGCCGGTGAAGTACATCGACGAGGTGCTCGACCTGGCCCTGGAGCGGCCGCTGCCGCCGCCGCCCTCGGCCAAGCCCGAACCGAAGAAGGCACGTTCGAAGGTGGTGCCCAAGAACGGCGGCGAAGGCCGGCGCACCCGCGTCAAGCACTGACGCCCGCGCAATGCCGCACCGAAGGAGGGCCGCAAGCGATTGCGGCCCTTCTTTTGGGTCTTGATCGGTTTGCGGCGTTCAACGCACTTGCATTGCAAACGTCCGCAGCAGCGGATTGTCAGCTGGTGGCCGCGTTGAGCGCGCCATGGATGGCGCGCGCCCGAGTCAAGGCAGGAAGCCTTGACCGAGGGGGAAGCGGCTTCCGGCCGGCAGGCCGCTGTCCCACCGAAGTGGGACTGCAGTCGTGAAATCGAGAGAGGATGAGATCATCAGCAATGACCTCGGTCTGGGCGCCGTCTATTGGTCAACGGTCAGCGCCGCGGGCGCAGCAGCACCAGCACCGCGCCAGTGCCGCCTTGCGCGCCCGGCGCGCTGTGGAACGCGAGCACGTCGCCGCGCTGGCGCAGCAAGCGATCGACCAGATTCTTGATGACCGGCGCGTCGGGCGAGGAATTCATCCCCTTGCCATGCACGATGCGCACGCAGCCCACGCCGGCATCGACCGCGTCGCGCAGGAACAGCCGCAACAGCGCCGTCGCCTGCGCGGCGTCGGCATGGTGCAGATCCAGTTCCTCCTGTGCCGCATATTCGCCGCGGCCGAGCCGGCGCAGTACGCGTGCAGGCACATCGTCGCGGCGGTACTGCATCGCGTCGCCGCCCTGCAGCAGCGGACCATCGAGCAGCTGCCGGAACTCGCTGCGCGCCTCCTCGTCGTCGCGCTCGGCCATGCGCGTGGCCGGGCGCGGGCGGGGCGCCTGTGGCGGTGGCGGCGCGCTGGGCAGTTCGCGCACCGCGCCGATGGCGGCGCGGAACAGCGCGGCGTCGTCGTCGTCGGGCGCGTCGTGGTTGCGGCTCATGGCGCCAGCGTAGCGCGGACGCGGGTCATGCGCAGGATCGTGCGCCCGCGCAAGCTGGGGCGCGTAGGACGCATCCGTTATCATGTCCGCTTCGCCAACCGCAGGGGGCTTTCGGAAACGTTCATGCGCGTACTGGTCAGCAACGACGACGGCGTCGACGCACCGGGCATCCGGATCCTCGCCCAGGGGCTGCGCGATGCGGGGCACGAGGTGCTGATCGTCGCCCCCGACCGCGACCGGTCCGGGGCCAGCAACTCGCTCACGCTCGACCTGCCGCTGCGCGTGGTGCAGCTCGACGAGACGACCTGGCGGGTCCATGGCACGCCGACCGACTGCGTGCATGTGGCGATGACCGGCCTCCTTGATCGCGAACCCGACATCGTCGTGTCGGGCATCAACAACACCGCCAACCTCGGTGATGACGTCATCTATTCGGGCACTGTCGCCGCGGCGATGGAAGGCCGCTTCTGCGGGCTGCCGGCGGTCGCGATGTCGCTGGTCACGTCCCATCACGACGGGCGCCACTACGAAACCGCCGCGCGCGCCGCAGTCGAGATCGTCGCCCGGCTCAAGGCCGATCCGCTGCCGGCCGACACGATCCTCAACGTCAATGTGCCCGATGTCGCCTGGGACGCCCTCGCAGGCTTCGAGGTCACGCGGCTGGGCAATCGCCACCGCGCCGAAGGCTGCACGCCGATCGTCGACCCGCGCGGGCGGACGTTCTGGTGGATCGGCGCCGCCGGCCCGGAACAGGACGCCGGCCCCGGCACCGATTTCCATGCCGTGCGCACGCGGCATATCTCGATCAGCCCGATCCATGTCGACCTCACCCGTTACCAGGCGCTCGAGCATGTCGCCAACTGGGTCGGTGGGCTGGAGGCCGGGCTCCGGGCGACGCAGGCATGATGGCGCGCCTGCGGCTGCAACCCGAGGCATTGGGCGTGGGCATGACCTCGCAGCGCGTGCGCGATCGCCTGATCGAGCGACTGCGCGATGGCGCGCATCCGGGGGGCGGGATTTCCGACGAGCGCGTGCTCAACGCGATCCGCACCGTGCCCCGGCATCTGTTCGTCGACGAGGCGCTGGCGACCCGCGCCTACGAAGACACCGCGCTGCCGATCGGGCACGGCCAGACGATCTCCCAACCCTGGGTGGTCGCGCGCATGACCGAAGCGCTGCTGGCCAACGGCATGCCGCGCAAGGTGCTCGAAGTGGGGACCGGCTCGGGCTACCAGGCCACGATCCTTGCCGCGCTGGGTATCGAGGTGCACACGGTCGAGCGGATTGGCGAGCTGCTGCGCGTGGCGCGCAAGCGCTTCCGCTCGCTCGGCCTCAATGTCCGCAGCAAGCATGACGACGGTCGTATCGGCTGGCCGGAGAACGGCCCGTTCGACGGCATCGTGGTCACGGCGGCCGGCCCTGCGCTGGTCGAGGCATTGACCGCGCAGCTCGCGGACGGCGGCACGCTGGTCGCGCCGGTCGGCGCGGCGGGTGCGCAGCGGCTGCTGGTGCTGCACAAGCAGGCCGACGGCCGGCTCGTGCAGCAGGATGTCGCCGCGGTGGCGTTCGTGCCGTTGCTTTCGGGGTACATCGACTGATGCGGCTGTTCGAGGCGCTCTACGAGCGCGTGTTGTCCTGGGCCCGGCATCGTCATGCGCCGCGCTATCTCACCTTCATGAGCGCCGCCGAATCGGTGGTGTTCCCGATTCCGCCCGATGTCATGCTCGCGCCGATGGCGCTGGCGCAGCCTCGGAAGTGGTGGCGTTACGCGCTGCTGTGCACCCTCGGTTCGGTCGTCGGTGGCCTGCTGGGCTACGTCATCGGCCATTACGCGCTGGATCTCGTCTGGCCATGGATCGTGCGAATGGGCTGGCAGCCGGCGTTCGAGGAGATCCAGGCGCTGTTTCTGCGTCATGGCTTCGTGTTCGTTTTCCTCGCTGCCTTCACGCCGATTCCGTACAAGGTATTCACGATTGCGTCGGGTTCGCTCGGCGTGGGGCTGTTACCGTTCATCGCCGGCTCGCTGGTGGGGCGCGGCGCGCGGTTCTTCCTCGTCGCCGGGCTGATGGCCTGGGGCGGCCCGCGTGTGGAGCCGATCCTGCGGCGCTACATCGAATGGCTGGGCTGGCTGATGGTCGGCCTAGTCGCAGTCGGACTGGTCTGGATGGAGTTTCGCCGATGAGGATCGTGGTACTGGTGTTGACGGCCTTGCTGCTCGTCGGCTGCGGCAGCAGTCGGGTAGTGCGCGAGGGTGGCGCGGCGCGCACCTCGACCCCGAAGCCGGGGCAGAGCGTGGTCGTGCAGCGTGGCGACACGCTGTACCGCATCGCGTCAAACAACGGCATCAGCGTCCTGGACCTGGCGACCTGGAACAGCATCCCGCCGCCGTACACCATCTATCCCGGCCAGCGGCTGCGCCTGTATCCGGGCGGACGCGGCGGGTCCGTCGCCGCGTCGTCGGGCGGCACGCGCCAGCCGGTGCAGCCGACCCAGTCGGCGCCGCAGCCGCCCGCGCCGCCACCGGCGCGCAGCCCATTCCAGTGGCAATGGCCGACCGACGGGCAGTTGATCGCGCGCTACGTCGCCAACGAACCCACCAAGCAGGGCATCGACATCGCCGGCACTGGCGGACAGCCGGTCCGCGCGGCGGCCGATGGCGTCGTGGTCTATTCCGGCTCGGGCCTGGTCGGCTACGGCGAGTTGATCATCGTCAAGCACGACGAGCAGTGGCTGTCGGCCTACGGCCACAATCGCACCCGCCGGGTCAACGAGGGCGAGCGCGTCCGCGCCGGACAGCAGATCGCCGAGATGGGCCGCAGCGGCGCCGCCCGCGACATGCTGCACTTCGAGATTCGCTACAACGGCAAGCCGGTCGATCCGTTGTCGTATCTGCCGGCGCGATGAGCCGGCGTCATGGGGCAGGCGTGAAGGCGTGATGCGTCGACGTCAGCGGTGCGCCGCTGACATCGAATCAGCGATCACGACGCGCCGCCCTCCAGCACGAAGGCCGCCACCACCCGCCGGCCTTCGCCCGCGAGCACATTGAAGGTGCGGGCTGCGGCGGCATTGGTCATCGCTTCCAGGCCGACGCCGCGCGACAGGCAGGCGGCCATCGTTGCGGCCGGCGGAAACGCCTGGCGAGCGCCGGTGCCCAGCAGGATCACTTCGGGCTCAAGTGCCAGCACCGGGGCGAGGGCGTCGAGGTCGAGCGTGCGCACCGAGGTGGCGGGCCAGTCCTCGACCAGCGCACGCGGTGCGACGATGAAGCTGCGGGTCAGCTGGCGATCGTTGACCCGCGCGCTGCTGCCGTCCGCGCCGCGCAGGACGTAGTCGAAGTCGGGCGTTTCGAGGCTGAGCTGCATCGGCGAAGCGGGCGCTCAGGCCCGCGGCAGCACGATCTGGCGACGGTCGCGGCTCTGCCGGTAGAGCACGGCGACATGGCCGATGCGCTGGACCAGCGCGCTGGCCGTACGCTCGGCCAGTTCGGCGATCATCGCGTCGCGAGCCTCGCGGTCGGCGGCCCCGACCTTCACCTTGATCAGTTCGTGATGCTCGAGCGCGGCATCGATCTCGGCGACCAGCGCATCGGTGATGCCCTTGCCGCCCACCTGCAACATGGCCTTGATGCCATGGGCCTGGCCGCGCAGAAAACGGGTCTGGGCAGCGGTCAGGACGTTACTCATGGATGAACCGGTCGCAGGAATGAAAACGGCCCGCAGGATATCATGGCCGTTCGCGTCCTCCGTTCAGCCCGACCGAGCCGGCAATGGCCTCCCGCAGCAAAAGCAGCCAGCGCTGGCTGAAAGAACATTTCTCCGACCCCTACGTGAAGAAGGCGCAGGCCGAGGGGCTACGCTCGCGTGCGGCGTACAAGCTCGAGGAACTGGTCGAGCGCAGCCGGCTGCTCAAGCCGGGCATGGTCGTCGTCGATCTGGGCGCGGCGCCCGGCGGCTGGTCGCAGTGGGTCCGGCAGGCCTTGGGCGACAGCGGGCGGGTGATCGCGCTCGACATCCTGGAGATGCCGTCGCTGGCCGGGGTCGAGTTCCTGCATGGCGATTTCCGCGAGGATGCGGTGCTGGCCGCACTCGAGGCCGCACTCGGTGGCCAGCAGGTGGACCTTGTGTTGTCGGACATGGCCCCCAACAAAAGCGGTATCGACGCTGTCGACCAGCCACGGGCGATGCACCTGGCCGAGCTGGCGATGGCGTTCGCCGACGACCACCTGCGCACCGGTGGCACCTTCCTCATCAAGCTGTTCCAGGGCACCGATTTCGACGCCTACGTGAAGGACCTGCGGCAGCGGTACGAGAAACTCTCGATCCGCAAGCCGGCCGCCTCCCGGCAGCGTTCGCCCGAGGTCTACGCCCTGGCCCAGGGCAAGCGGCCGCGTTGAGTGGACGCGCCTGCCGGGCCTTGGGACCATGAACGGCGGCACCACGCGGCCGTAGTACCATCGGCCGGCGTGGCGACGGTTTTCTCGCTCCACCTAATGAAGAGTCGAACAATCACATGAACGATCTGGTCAAGAATCTGTTGCTCTGGGTGGTGGTCGCCATCGTGCTGATGGTGGTCTTCCAGAGCTTCAGCCCGCGCACCGGTGCTGCCGGCGGCCAGGACGTCCAGTACTCGCAGTTCATGGAGCAGGTGCGCCGCGACCAGATCGGCTCGGTGAAGATCGCCGAGGACGAGCGCACCATCACCTTCAAGACCAAGGGCGGGCAGACCGGCACGGTGATCGCCCCGCGTCGCGACGACCGCATGATCGACGATCTGATGAACCACAACGTCGCGATCGATCAGGCGCCGCCGTCGAGCGGCATCTCCTTGGGCTACATCCTGATCCAGCTGTTGCCGGTCGCGCTGATCATCGGCTTCTGGTTCTTCATGATGCGGCAGATGCAGCAGGGCGGCGGCAAGGGGGCGATGTCCTTCGGCAAGTCGCGCGCCAAGCTGCTCAGTGAGGAACAGACCAAGGTCACCTTCGCCGACGTCGCCGGCTGCGACGAGGCCAAGGAGGAAGTGTCCGAGCTCGTCGAGTTCCTGCGCGATCCGTCCAAGTTCCAGAAACTCGGCGGCAAGATTCCGCGCGGCGTGCTGATGGTCGGCCCCCCGGGCACCGGCAAGACGCTGCTCGCCAAGGCGATCGCCGGCGAGGCCAAGGTGCCGTTCTTCTCGATCTCCGGTTCGGACTTCGTCGAGATGTTCGTCGGTGTCGGCGCCTCGCGCGTGCGCGACATGTTCGAGCAGGCCAAGAAGCAGGCGCCGTGCATCATCTTCATCGACGAGATCGACGCGGTCGGCCGCCATCGTGGCGCCGGCCTGGGCGGCGGTCACGACGAGCGCGAGCAGACCCTCAACCAGTTGCTGGTCGAGATGGACGGCTTCGAGGGCGGCGAGGGCGTGATCGTGGTCGCCGCGACCAACCGGCCCGACGTGCTCGACCCGGCGCTGCTGCGTCCGGGCCGCTTCGACCGCCAGGTCGTCGTGGGCCTGCCCGACGTCAAGGGCCGCGAGCAGATCCTCAAGGTCCACATGCGCAAGGTCCCGCTCGACGAAGACGTGCAGCCGCTGGTCGTGGCCCGTGGCACGCCGGGCTTCTCCGGCGCGGATCTGGCGAACCTGGTCAACGAGGCGGCGCTGTTCGCCGCGCGCGAGAATGCCAAGGAGGTCCGCATGGACCACTTCGATCGCGCGCGCGACAAGATCCTGATGGGCGCCGAGCGCCGCTCGATGGCGATGAGCGAGGACGAGAAGACGCTCACCGCCTACCACGAGGCCGGCCACGCGATCGTCGGTCGCCTGGTGCCCGAGCACGATCCGGTCTACAAGGTCACGATCATCCCGCGCGGCCGCGCGCTGGGCGTGACCATGTACCTGCCCGAGGGCGACAAGTACTCGATGAACCGCGTGGCGATCGAATCCCAGCTGTGCTCGCTGTACGGCGGGCGCGTGGCCGAGGAGCTGATCTTCGGCGAGGACAAGGTCACCACCGGCGCGTCGAACGACATCGAGCGTGCGACCAAGATCGCCCGCAACATGGTCACCAAGTGGGGCCTGTCGGACGTCATGGGCCCGATCGCCTACGGCGAGGAGGACGACGAGGTGTTTCTGGGCCGTTCGGTCACCCAGCACAAGAGCGTCTCCGACGACACCGCGCGCAAGATCGACGAAGTCGTGCGCGAGATCCTGGACCGGGCCTATGCCCGCACCCGCGAGATCCTGACCGGCAACATCGACAAGCTGCATGCGATGTCCAAGCTGCTGCTCGAGTACGAGACCATCGACGTGCCGCAGATCGACGCGATCATGGAAGGCCGTGACCCGCCGCCGCCGATGGGCTGGGGCAAGGCCAATCCGCCCGGCGGTGGTGGCGATGACGGCGACACCGGCGGCAAGCGCCCGCTGCAGCCGATCGGCGGGGCCGCCGAGCAGGCCTGAGGGTCAGGCTGGCGCACGAGATGTGATTCAACGCAGCGGCACCCGGGCGACCGGGTGCCGTTTTGCTTGAGCGGCGTCGCGAGGCCGGACGTCCGATAATCGACGCCCCGTCTCCACGCCGAGTCCCGACGCCTCATGTTCGACACCGCACCCCAGCTCGACTGCAACGGCCGCGTCCTGCGGCTCGACCGCCCGCGGGTCATGGGCATCGTCAATGTCACCCCCGATTCGTTCTCCGACGGCGGGGCGCATGCGACGGCCGAGGCCGCGATCGCGCACGGCCTGCAGCTGGCGGCGGCGGGCGCCGACGTGCTCGACATCGGCGGCGAGTCGACCCGGCCTGGCGCCGATGCGGTGCCGGTCGATGAAGAACTGCGGCGGGTACTGCCGGTCATCGAGGCGTTGGTCGCGCAGACCGCGCTACCGATCAGCATCGACACCTCCAAGCCCGAGGTCATGCGCGCCGCGGTCGAGGCCGGCGCGGGTCTGATCAACGATGTCTACGGGCTGCGCCGCGAAGGCGCACTCGAGACCGCGGCCGCGCTCGGCGTGCCGGTGGTGCTGATGCACATGCTCGGCGAGCCGCGCGGCATGCAGGACGCGCCCGAGTACGACGACGTGGTCGGCGAGGTGCACCGGTTCCTGGCCGAGCGCATCTTCGCCGCCGAGATGGCCGGCATCGAACGCCGCCGGATCGTCGTCGACCCGGGCTTCGGCTTCGGCAAGACCACCGCGCACAACCTGGCGCTGCTGGCGCAACTCGCGCGTCTGGGCGAACTTGGCGTGCCGGTGCTGGCCGGTCTGTCGCGCAAGCGCAGCATCGGCGAGCTGACCGGGCGCGAGGTGGCGGCCGAGCGCGTCGCCGGGTCGGTCGCCGCGCACCTGATCGCCGCCCAGAACGGCGCCCGGCTGCTGCGCGTGCACGATGTCGCGGCGACCGTCGATGCGCTGCAGGTCTGGCAGGCGGTGGCGGCGGTGCCGCGCCCGCGGGTCGCGACGGCGGCGCCGTCGATCCAGTGGCCCGACGACGCCTGAGCGTCGCTGGCGGCGTCGGGTCGGCGTCGCAGGGGGCTGCGACCGGCTGCCGCAGCGCACATCGCAATGGGGCGGGGGATGCCCCACACTGTGCGCTTCGTTTCGGGGTGGGGATTTCCGCATGCAGGCCTGGTTGCGGCGCAAGAACATCGATCTGATCACCGTGCACGAGGAGGGCCGCCGGCTGGTGCCCACCCTCGGCTGGCCGCACTTGGTCGCGCTGGGCATCGGCGCGATCGTCGGCACCGGCATCTATACCCTGATCGGCGTCGGCGCGAACCTCGCCGGGCCGGCGGTGCTGCTGTCGTTCCTCGTCGCCGGCGTGGTCTGCGCGTGCGCCGCGCTCGCCTACGCCGAGATGTCGACGATGATGCCGGCCGCCGGCAGCGCCTACACCTACAGCTATGCGGTGCTCGGTGAGGGCATCGCCTGGATCGTGGGTTGGAGCCTGATCCTGGAGTACTCGCTGGTCGTGAGTGCGGTGGCGGTCGGCTGGTCGGGCTCGGTGGTCGAGTTCCTGACCGGCATCGGCGTGACCGTGCCGCAGGCGATCGCGGTCGGCCCCCATGCGGGCGGCGTGGTCAACCTGCCGGCGGTGCTGATCACCTTCGCCGTCGCCGGCCTGCTGGTCGTGGGCACCAAGGAGAGCGCGACGCTCAACGCGGTCCTGGTGGTGGTCAAGGTCGTCGCGCTGGCGGTGTTCGTGGCGATCGCGCTGCCGCACTTCGACGCGGCCAATCTCGAGCCGTTCATGCCGCACGGCTTTGCCAAGAGCATGGGCGGCGATGGCGTGGAGCGTGGGGTGATGGCGGCCGCGGCGATCATCTTCTTCGCCTTCTACGGCTTCGATGCGATCTCCACCGCGGCCGAGGAAACCCGCAATCCCAAGCGTGACCTGTCGATCGGCATCATCGGCTCGATGGTCGGCTGCACGGTGATCTATCTGCTGGTCGCGTTGGCGGCGGTGGGTGCGATGCACTACACGCTGTTCGCCCAGAGCCCGGCACCGCTGGCGCTGATCATGCGCGAACTGGGGCAGGGCACGGCATCTGGCATCGTCTCGGGCGCGGCGGTGGTCGCGCTGCCGACGGTGCTGCTGGCGTTCTTCTATGGCCAGAGCCGCGTGTTCTTCGTGATGTCGCGCGACGGCCTGCTGCCGCGCGCGCTGTCCAAGGTCGATGCCCGGCGCGGTACGCCGGTGATGATCACGCTGTTCACCGCAGTGCTGGTCGCCGCGCTCGCCGGCGTGGCCCGCCTGGACGAGATCGCAGCGCTCGCCAATGCCGGCACGCTGGCCGCCTTCACCGCGGTCGCGCTGTGCATGCTGGTGCTGCGTGTGCGCGACCCGCAGCGCCCGCGCGTGTTCCGCGCGCCGCTGGCCTGGGTCATCGGCCCGATCGCGATCCTCGGTTGCACCTACCTGTTCTGGAGCCTGCCGCAGCGCACGCAGTTGTGGTTCCTGGCCTGGAACGTGTTCGGTGTCCTGGTCTACCTGCTCTACGCGCGGCGCAACAGCGTGCTGGGCCGCGGCGGCGACGCATGAGGCCCGCGCGCATCTGCACGCGATGAACGTCGGCGACGTCCGGCCCTGGGCGATCGCGCTGATGGGCCCGACCGCCTCGGGCAAGTCGGCGCTGGCGCTGGCCCTGGCCGAACGCCTGGGCGGCGAGATCGTCAGCGTCGACTCGGCGCTGGTGTATCGCGGCCTTTCGATCGGTGCGGCCAAGCCCGATGCCGCCGAACGCGCTCGCGTCGCGCATCACATGCTCGACCTGCGCGATCCGTGGCAGACCTATTCGGCGGCCGAGTTCGCCGTCGATGCCCGCCGCGCGATCGAGGACATCCTCGCGCGCGGCCGGCTGCCGATCCTCGCCGGCGGCACCGGGCTGTACTTTGCCGCGCTGCTCGAAGGCCTGTCGCCGATGCCGGCCGCCGACCCGGCCGTGCGGGCGGAGATCGCCGCGCAGGCCGCCACACTTGGCTGGCCGGCGTTGCATGCTCAGCTTGCGGCGGTCGATCCGGACGCCGCGGCGCGGATCGGGCCGGGCGATCCGCAGCGCATCCAGCGCGCGCTCGAAGTGCATCGCCTGAGCGGCGTGCCGATCAGCGACTGGCAGCGCCGCCCGTCCGAGGCGCCGCCGTTTCCGGCGCGCGTGCTGCAGTTGGCGATCGCGCCGCCCGAACGCGCCGAGCTGCATGCGCGGATCGCCGCACGCTTCGATGCGATGCTCGCTGCCGGCTTCCTCGACGAGGTTCGCGCGCTGCGTGCCATGCCACCGCTGCGTGCCCATCCCGCGCCGCTGGCGTTGCCGGCGATCCGCGCCGTCGGCTACCGCCAGGCCTGGGAGTACCTGGACGGGCTGGGGGATCTGGCGTCGATGCGCGAGCGCGCGATTGCCGCGACCCGGCAACTGGCCAAGCGCCAGTTCACCTGGCTGCGTGGGCGCAGCCAGGTGCGCTGGTTCGACCCGGTGCGCGAGCGCGCCGCGCTCGATGCCGCGGTGGACCAGGCATTGGCCGCGCACCCGGCGCCCACGACAGCGGGCGGCTGAGGCGCCGGGGCGGTATCGCGCGCCCGGACCCGCCGCTCAAGACGAACCGTCCCGTACGCGCGAGGCGAGGGTTGTGTAACATCGGCGGGTCGCGTCGCGGGGGAGTGGCGTCGACGGGCCAGCGCCCGACAACAATAACCAAGCTGGGGAACACGATGTCCAAGGGACAGTCCTTGCAGGATCCTTTCCTGAACGCACTGCGCCGTGAGCGCGTACCGGTCTCGATTTACCTCGTCAACGGCATCAAACTGCAGGGCACGATCGAGTCGTTCGACCAATTCGTGGTGTTGCTGCGCAACACCGTGAGCCAGATGGTCTACAAGCATGCGATCTCGACCGTGGTGCCGGCGCGCAACGTGCGTGTGGCGCCCGGTGGCGGTTTTGTCGAGTCCGCGAATGGTGCGGGCGACGACGCCGCCGAACAGCCCGAATGAACCCAGAGGTCTGACCCCGCTTGTTCGAACGCTCCCGAAAGGGTGAAAACGCGCTGCTGATCCAGCCCCACGCACACGGCCCGGCCGACGAAGGCGTGCTCGAGGAATTCTCCGAGCTCGCGCGCTCGGCCGGTGCCCATGTCGCCATGGTGATCGCCGCGCGCATCGACCGCCCCAATGCGGCCACGCTGATCGGCAGCGGCAAGCTGGAAGAGGTCAAGGCTGCCGCCGAGGCCAGCGGCGCCGACCTGATCCTGGTCAACCACCGGCTCTCGCCCGGCCAGGAGCGCAACCTCGAGCGTGCGCTCGAGCGGCGCGTGGTCGACCGCACCGGACTGATCCTCGACATCTTCGCCCAGCGCGCGCGCAGCCACGAAGGCAAGCTGCAGGTCGAACTGGCCCAGCTGCGCCACATGGCCACGCGCCTGGTGCGCGGCTGGACCCACCTGGAGCGCCAGCGCGGTGGTTCGATCGGCCTGCGCGGCCCCGGCGAGACCCAGCTCGAGACCGACCGCCGCCTGCTGCAGAAGCGGGTCGAGCAGTTGCAGGCCAGGCTGGGCAAGGTCGAGGTGCAGCGCACCCAGATGCGCCGCGCGCGCGTGCGCAGCGAACTGCCGCGCGTCGCGCTGGTCGGCTACACCAACGCCGGCAAGTCGACGCTGTTCAACACGCTCAGCGGCGCGGATGCCTACGCGGCCGACCAGTTGTTCGCGACCCTGGATCCGACCGTGCGCCGGGTCGACCTGTCGGGCGGGGCGATCGTGCTCGCCGACACCGTCGGCTTCGTCCGCGACCTGCCGCACGAACTCGTCGCCGCATTCCGCTCCACGCTGAGCGAGGCGCGCGAGGCCGACCTGCTGCTGCACGTCATCGATGCCGCCGATCCGCTGCGCAACGCGCGCATCGCCCAGGTCGACGCGGTGCTCGGCGAGATCGGTGCCGGTGAGCTGCCGCAGTTGCTGGTGTTCAACAAGATCGACCGCATCGACGGCGCCACACCGCGCTACGACATGGACCCGGCGGCGCTCGCCGACGATGCCGTGCGCGAGGCGGTGTGGATCTCCGCACGCGACGGACTCGGCCTGGACCTGCTGTCGCAGGCACTGGCGCGCCGCTTGGGCATGCGCCGCATCGTCGGTCGCGTGGCGTTGCCGCCCGAGGCCGGCCGCTTGCGCGCGCGCCTGCACGCGCTCGAGGCAGTGCGCGAGGAAGCGGCCGAGGAGGCCGGTGGTTGGCGGCTGCAGGTCGATCTGGCGCATGCCGATGCTGCGCGCCTGGCCGCGCAGCCCGAGGGCGCCCCGTTGCGCGCGCTCTTGCCTGCCGACGATCCCGACACCATCTGATCTGGGGCGCAGGTCGTGGGTGTGCCCCGCGCAGGCGCATCCATCACGCTCTTTCCCTGATCTTCCCCGCGTTTTTCCGACATCGACGACCGTGTTTCCTGCTGGCGCCGTGGCGTCCGCAGCCCGGGAGCCGGTTAGACTATGCAATCCCCGCGCCGTCGCCGACGCAGGCTGCGCGCCCGAAACTGGAGCAGGCATGGCCTGGAACATTCCCGGCAAGAACAAGGACAACGAGTCACCGGACCGTCGCGGATCCGGCGGCGGCGACCGCAATCCCTGGCCGCCGCGCCGCAACGGCGGCCGCCGTGGTCGCGGTGGCGGTGCGTTCGACGGCCTGATCGACCAGCTACGCGGCCTGTTCGGCGGAGGCGGTGGCGGCAACCCGCTGCGCTGGGTCGCCGTGGCGCTGGTGGTCATCGTGTTGCTCAACTGCTTCGTGCTGGTCGGCGAACAGCAGCGCGGCGTGGTGCTGCGTTTCGGCCAGGCCGCGCGTGTCATGGGCCCGGGTCCGAACTTCAAGCTGCCCTGGCCGATCGAGCGCGTGACCAAGGTCGATGCGACCACGGTGCAGTCCTACAGCAACACCGTGCCGGTGCTGACCCGCGACGAGAACATCGTCGTGGTGTCGTTCAACGTGCAGTACCGGGTCGGCGATCCGATCAAGTACCTCTACGGCACCCGCAACGCGCGCGAGATGCTCGAGCAGACCGCGGTCAGCGCGGTGCGCGAACAGATCGGCCGTGCCAACCTCGACGCCGCGCTCAATGCCCGTGGTCCGTTGTCGACCGCGGCGCAGGAATCGCTGCAGGCCTCGCTCAACAGCTATCAGACGGGCCTGGCGGTCACCGAGCTCAACCTGCAGGACGCGCGTCCGCCCGAAGAGGTCAAGCCGGCCTTCGACGAGGTCAACAGCGCCCAGCAGATGAACGAGCAGCTGGTCAAGGAAGCCGGCGCCTACGCCGCCAAGATCGTGCCCGAGGCACGCGGTGAGGCCGCGCGTATCCGCGCCCAGGCCGAGGGCTACAAGACCGCCGAGATCGCCCGCGCCACCGGTGACGCGACCCGCTTCTCGCTGCTGGTCGAGGAGTACGCCAAGGTGCCCGAGGTGACCCGCAAGCGCCTGTGGCTCGACACCGTGCAGCAGGTACTCGCCAAGAACCGCACCGTGGTCGGCGGTGACGGCCGCCAGCTGATCTACGTGCCGATGGCCGGCGGTGGCGGCTCGTCCCAGCCGGCGCCGTCGCTGGTTCCGCCCGAGGTGCTGTCGCCGACCGTCGAGGCCACCCGTGAGGCCGCCCCGGCGCCCGCGCGGTCCTCGCAGCTGCCGCGCCCGCCGCGTGATGGAGGCTCCCGATGAGACTGAATTTCGTCATTCCGCTGCTGATCATCGTGCTGCTGGGCCTGATGGGCTCGGTGTTCGTGGTCCGCGAAGGCCAGGTCGCCCTGGTGCTCAACCTCGGCCGCGTGGCCCGCACCGATATCGGACCGGGCCTGCACTTCAAGCTCCCGCTGATCGAGTCGGCGCGGATCTTCGACCGCCGCTTCAACGCCAGCGCGTTCTCGCCCGAGCGCTCGCTGACCTCCGAGCGCAAGGACGTGAGCGTGGACTTCGTCGCGATCGTCACCATCAGCGACGCTGCCGCGTTCTATCGCGCCACCCAGGGCCGCGAGGACGATGCCAGCCTGCGCCTGGAGCCGATCATCAAGAACTCGCTGCGCAACGAGATCAACGCCAACACGCTGACCGAGCTGGTCTCGGGCAACCGGGCGCAGTTCGTCGACCGCCAGTTGCCGGGCATCAACGAGGCTGCCAAGTCGCTGGGCATGCAGATCGTCGACATCCGCCTCAAGCAGATCGACCTGCCCACCGACAGCCAGGTCATCGTGCAGGTCTACGACCGCATGCGCGCCGAACGCCGCGAAGTCGCCACCCGGCTGCGCGCCGAGGGCGAGGAGCAGGCGCGTGCGATCCGCGGTCAGGCCGATCGCGAGCAGACGGTGCTGCTGGCCGAAGCCGAGCGCGATGCGCAGAAGCTGCGAGGCGAGGGCGATGCCGAGGCGACCCGCATCTACGGCGAGGCCGCCAGCCGCGATCCGGGCTTCTACGCCTTCCAGCGCAGCCTGGAGTCGTACCGCAAGGCGTTCGAGAAGGGCGACAGCGTGATCGTGCTCGAGCGCAACGACCCGTTCCTGCAGTACCTGCGCAGCGACCGCTGAGCACGTCGATGGCGCAGTTGTGGGCAGCGCTGTGCCTGGTGGCGGTGATCGAGGGCCTGATCCTCTTCGTCGCCCCGGGCCTGTGGAAGCGCACCGCAGCCCAGATGCTGGCGATGTCGTCGGGCGCGCTGCGGCGCGTGGGCGGGGTGATCCTGCTGCTGGGCGTGACCGCCCTGGTGCTGGTGCGCGGCGCAGGCTGAGCGCCTGTGCGCCAGGGATGAACCCCTGGCCGCACCCGGGGTGGCCCCGCGCGACGAAAACCCGGAGAATGCACAAAAGCCGGCAGGCGGCCCTCGCAAGGGCGCGGTTGCCGGCTTTTTCCGTGTCCGGGTCCGGCGCGGTGGACGGCGCCCCGATGGCGCGGTCCGCAGCGGCGCGTCGGTCCAGGTGCGGACCCACCCAGCGGCCCCGATGGCCGCATGCAACAGGAGTCATCAAGATGGGTCAGTCAGTCGTGGTGCTCGGCGCTCAGTGGGGCGACGAAGGCAAGGGCAAGATCGTCGACCTGCTCACGCAGGACATCGGCGCCGTGGTGCGCTTCCAGGGCGGCCACAACGCCGGCCATACGCTGGTCATCGGCGGCAAGAAGACCGTCCTTCACCTCATTCCCTCGGGCATCCTGCGCGACGATGCGCTGTGCCTGATCGGCAACGGCGTGGTGCTCAGCCCCGCGGCGTTGATCAAGGAGATCGGCGAGCTCGAGGCGGCCGGCATCGAGGTGCGCTCGCGGCTGAAGATCAGCCCGGCCACGCCGCTGATCATGCCCTACCACATCGCGCTGGATCAGGCCCGCGAGAAGGCCGCCGGCGGCAAGGCCATCGGCACCACCGGCCGCGGCATCGGCCCGGCGTACGAGGACAAGGTCGCGCGCCGCGGCATCCGTGTTGCCGATCTGCACTATCCCAAGCAGCTCGAGGACCAGCTGCGCACCGCGCTCGACTATCACAACTTCGTGCTGACCCAGTACCTGGGCGTGGACGCGGTGGATTTCCAGAAGACCTACGACGAAGCGCTGGCCTTCGGCGAATACGTCGAGCCGATGAAGTCCGACGTCGCCGGCATCCTGCACGACCTGCGCAAGCAGGGCAGCAAGGTGCTGTTCGAGGGCGCGCAGGGCGCGCTGCTCGACATCGACCACGGCACCTATCCCTACGTCACCAGCTCCAACACCACCGTCGGCGGCGCGCTGGCCGGCACCGGTGTGGGCGCGGACGCGATCGACTACGTGCTGGGCATCGCCAAGGCCTATGCCACGCGCGTGGGCGGCGGCCCGTTCCCGACCGAGCTCGACGACGAGATCGGGCAGGGCATCCGCGACCGCGGTCAGGAATACGGCGCCTCGACCGGCCGCCCGCGCCGCTGCGGCTGGATGGACATCGTCGCGCTCAAGCGTGCGGTCGCCATCAACGGCATCTCCGGGCTGTGCATCACCAAGCTCGACGTGCTCGACGGCATGGAGAAGCTCAAGGTTTGCATCGCCTACGAGTACCGCGGCAAGCGCACCGAGTACGCCCCGCTCGACGCTGCCGGCTGGGATGAGTGCACGCCGGTGTATCTCGAGTTCCCGGGCTGGGAAGAGACCACCCACGGCATCACCGAGTGGGACGACCTGCCGCCCGCCGCCCGCGCCTATCTGCGCGCGCTCGAGGAGCTGGCCGGCTGCCCGATCAGCATCGTCAGCACCGGTCCCGACCGGGCGCACACGATGGTGCTGCAGGACCCGTTCGCCTGATCGCGGACGCGGCATGACCGACACGGCCCGGCATGTCCGGGCCGTGTCGTATCCGGGCGCAGCGTGCAGTCGCCTGGCGGGCAGGCGCCCGGTCCGCGACGGGCTTGCGCGCAGCGACGCCCGAGGCAACGATGCGGCAGGCCCGCCGGTTCCGGCGGCCATCGTCTGCTGCCGAGATCGCCATGCGCCTGTTCCCCGCCGCCCTCGCCATCGTTGCCACCCTGTGCGCAGGCTGCCAGGCCGACGCGAAAGACCCGCCGCTGCCGTCGTTCGGCATCGACCTGTCGCATCCCGACAATCCCTACCTGGTCACGCCGGTCGAAGGCCATGTCGGACTGCTCGATGGCCGCCAGGTCGCACTGCCCTACGGCAGCAGTTCCGGCACCTGGGGCCAGTCGGGAAAGGGCGCCGGCGAGGATCGCGGCATTCCGGTGGGCGCGCAGATCGTCTACTACGCCCGCTACGACGACACCTTCTACCGCCTGGATGCGACCTTCCCGCGCGCGCTGATGGAAACCCTGGCCTACCGGGCCTATCCCAACAGCGAGTCCGATTCCAGCGATCAGCCGCTCCAGCCCTATATCGACGTGCGCCAGGTGCCGGACTACGCGCGGCAGTTCAATCGCTTCGGCATGAGCTACTACCCGATGCGCGGGCTGGTGTTCGGTTTTGCGCCCGAGGGCCTGGTCGCGGTCTGGGTGCGCTACGGCGCCCAGCAGGTCCAGGTCGGCACGTTCCGGGCCGAGCCGGTCGAGGACGATGCGCGCTACGCGGACGCGCTGTTTTCGACCATCTCGGTGACCCGAGCGCAGATGCGGGCACAGAGGATGCCCAGCGCCTCGGCGCAACCGTGGCTGGACTACCAGCAACGCTACGACTGGGCCCCGGTGTTCGAGCCGCCCAGCCCCGATGCCGAGCTCTACCAGGTGATCACCGAGTACTTCAACGGCGAGCGCGAGATCATGCTGCGTCCCTGGGTGGGGCAGGGGATCGCCCAGTCGCGGGCCGTGCCCAGGGAGATGACCCTGTATTGGCGCTCGCCCCGCGGCACGACGCTGGAGACGGCGGCGCGGTTCGACTGGGCGGTGTTGAACCGGCTGTTCGCCGCCCAACCCGATGCCCATGCACTGCGTTTCGTCGATGACGGCCACGGCGGCCTGGAGGTCAGGTTGGGCGATGTCGCCGTGCCGACGCTGCACCTGGATTCGGCGCGCAGCGGGTTCACGTTCAAGCCCTGAGCGGCTGGCCGCTGGGGCGTCGCGGCCGGCGAGGGCCCGGCCGCCACAGGCGCGATGGACCGCCGGCGACGGCCCGCTGCCCACCGCTGCGCGCGCCGATTGTCCACAGCCTCGCGGCTTGCCATGATGCGGGCGAGGGTTCATCGGTTTGCCGGATGCAGGCCACGCATTTCACTTTTGCAGGGCTGGTTCGTCCAGGCATCCATGGAGTCCGTCCGTCACCCGATCGACCGCTTGCCCGAGCCCGACGCGCCTGCTGCGTCGCCGGCGGGCCGGCCTGCACCCGGCACGCTCGATGCGGCCGAACTCGTGCGCAACCTCAACACGACCCTGGTCCGCTCGCTGCAGCACCGGCTGGGGTCCTACGAGGACGCGCGCGAGGTCGCGCAGGAGGCCTACGCCCGGCTGCTGCATCTGGGCAATGCGCAGGTGGTCAGTTTCCAGCGCGCGCTGCTGTTCAAGATCGCGCAGAACCTGGCCACCGACCTGCTGCGGCGACGCGCCTACACCGAACTCCCCGAGCCGGACGGGCTGGAGCTGTGGCCCGACCCGGGCACCGATCCCGAACGCTCTGCGCGTGCCCGGCGGGTGGTGGAGCGGCTGCCGGCCGTGCTCGCCGAGCTGCCGGAGAAGTGCGCCGAGGCCTTCCGCCTGGTGCGGATGGAGCAATGCAGTTTCAAGGAAGCGGGAGAGCGTCTGAACCTGACCGACCGGATGGTGCGGATCCATGTCGCGCGCGCGCTGGCGCTGTGCCAGCTGCGCTTCGATGAACTCAGGGACGATGCGGAGGGCGACGACCATGCATGACGCCACCGCCGCACGCCGCGCCCAGGCGCTCGAAGAGGCCGCGACCTGGCTCATCCGGCTGGGCGAGCACGACCTGAGCGACGCCGACGTCGATGCCTGGAATGCCTGGATGGAGGCCTCGCCGCTGCATGCGCAGGCCTTCGCCGATATCGATCTGCTCTGGGAGGCCGCCGCGGATGTCGACCCCGACCGCGTCCAGGCCGCGCGCGAGGCGCAGGCGCCCCGCGTCGCCCCGGTTGCGGGCGATGACGCGGCGCGCGCCGCGATCACCCCGGCGGTCACCGAGGCCACGTTCCGGCCACGGTCGTCGGTGCGCACGGCGCGCGCGGGCCATCGCGGTCGCCGTGCCGGGGCGTGGGCGGCGCTGGCCGCCAGCGTCGCCGCGGTCGCCGTGACCGTGGGCCTGTGGCGTGCCGATGCGCCACAGGCCGGGTCCGAAATGCACCTCGTCGCCGCGGTCGGCACACCGCGACAGACGACGCTCGCCGACGGCTCTCGCATCGATCTCGACGCCGGTAGCGAGATTGTCGTGCAGTACAGCAGCCAGCGGCGGCAGGTGGAACTGGTCCGTGGGCAGGCCTATTTTTCGGTCGCCAAGGATCCGGCGCGGCCGTTCGAGGTCCGCGCCGGTGGCGCGATGGCCCAGGCGCTGGGCACGCGTTTCGTGGTCGCGCGTCGGGCCGAGGGCGAGCGCGTGTCGGTCACCGAGGGCCGCGTGCAGGTGACCGACCTGCGGGTCGACGGCGGCGCGGCCCACCAGGTGGTGCAACTGGCGGCGAACCAGAGCACGACCCTGGTCGAGAACGGGCCGCTGCTGGCGCCGGTGGCGCACGAGCCCGCATCGACCCTGTCCTGGCTCGACGGCAACGTGACCTATCGGCGCGAGTCGCTGCGCAACGTGGTCGCCGATCTCAACCGTTATTCCTCGCGCCCGATCGTCCTGCAGGACGAGGCCATGGCGCGGATGCAGGTGACCGGGCGCTGGCAGACCAATGACCTGGATGCCTGGCTCGACAGCGTCGCCCGCGCGCTGTCGCTGCGGGTCGTACGTGATGGCGAGCGGATCGTGCTGACCCGCTCGGGACCCGCCCCGCGCGCGTCCGATCAAAGCGGCGCGGATGCGCTGACCGCGCGGGGGCTGCAATGACCGGGAGATGCTTGAGAGCTTGAGCGCACACCGTCGCCGGGCGGCATCCTGCGTTCCCCGCGCTCTGCGGTCGGGGGCGGGCGCGCGATGGCTGCTGTCGGCGTTGGCGGCGGTCTCGTTGTGGTCCGGCCCGGTGCGCGCCGTCGAACCGCCGGCCGCGCGGACCGTCTTCGACCTGCCGCCGCAGGCGCTCGAGGATGCGTTGATCCAGTTCTCCGAGCAGTCGGGCCGGCAGTTCGTGGCGATCGGCGATCTGCGTGCCGCCCCCAGGACGCCCCGGGTGCACGGCGCGATGGACGATCGCGATGCACTGCGGCGCTTGCTCGCCGGCAGCGGTTTCGACTTCCGGGTCAGCGAGGACGGCGTCGTCGCCATCGCCCCGGCGACCGCGGCGCCACCGCGCGCGAGCGCGACGCCGGGTCAGCCGGCCCCGGCGCAGAGCCGCACACCGGTCGACATGGGCAAGGTGCAGGTGACCGCCCGGCGTCGGACCGAGCGCAGCCTGGACGTGCCGCTGGCGGTGACCGCGCTGCGTGGCGCGCAGCTCGAGGCCGCTGGCGTGATGAATGCCGCCCACGCGATCGATTCGGTGCCCGGCGCATCGACGGTCGATGTCGGCGGCGGTTTCACCCAGGTGCAGATTCGAGGGGTGTCGAGTTCCCTGGGGGGCAACGACAACGGCTACTACCTCGACGAGATTCCGTTCACCGGCGTCACCGTGCCCTGGCACCCGGATGCGCGTGCGTTCGATCTGGACCGCGTCGAGGTGCTGCGTGGCCCGCAGGGCACGCTGTTTGGCGAAGGCTCGATGGGCGGCACCGTCCGCATCCTGACCAACGCACCGGCCTTCGACCGCGTCGCGCTGCGCGCCACCGCCGGCCTGTCGACGGTGCGCGACGGCGGCAACGGCCGCAGCGCCAAGCTGATGGCCAACCTGCCGCTGGTGGCCGAGCGCCTGGCGTTGCGTGCGGTGGCCACCGACGAATCGCTGCCCGGCTGGGTCGACGACAACCGCGACGGCCGACACGACATCAACAGCCAGCACGTGCGCACCGGCCGCTTGCGCCTGTCCGCACTGCCCACCGACCGCTGGCGGCTCGACGTTGCGCACTGGACGTTCGATTCGGATGCCCCGGGCGGCGGCTACGCCGCCGATGACGCGATGCAGACCTCGTACTTCTACAGTCGCGATGCGCGTTGGACCACGTCCAACCTGGTCAGCACCTATGAGGCCGATGCCTCGACCCTGGTCTACACGCATGCGCAGGCCGACCTCGAGCAGCAGCAGGCCGGCGAGATCCTGCCGGGTATCGCCTACGCCAGCGCGATCGACATCGCGCTGCGGACCGACGAGCTGCGCTGGAGCTCGCGCGGACGCGGTGCGCTGTCATGGACGCTCGGCGCCTACCGGCGGCACGCGGCGCGCGCCGATGTCGCGGCGATCGGGGCCGTCGCGCCCAGCCGCGCCCGGCAGACCAACGAGGGTGCGGCGTACTTCGGCGATGCGACGTTGCAATTGCCCATTCCCGAGTGGAGCGTCAATCTGGGGCTGCGCTACTTCGAGGATCGCGTGCGCGGCACGTCGTTGACCACCGATGCCCAGACCGGGCTCGACGAGACCTTCCACAGCTGGAATCCGCGTCTGGGCGTGTCGTGGAAGCCGGATCCAGATGCGACTGTCTACGCGAGCCTCGCCAAGGGCTTCCGCTCGGGCCAGTTGCAGCCGGTGACCTCGGTGCTGCTGGCGCAGGCGGCCGGTATCGCACTACCCGCCAGGATCGATGCCGACCGCATCCTGACCAGCGAAGTCGGCGCGAAGCTGCTGCTGCACGATCGGCGGGTGCTGCTCGAGACCGCGGTCTTCGACAGCCGCTGGCGCGACGTGCCCGTCCGCGTGCCCGTGACCGACGTGTTCAACGGCCTGGTCAATTCGGAGGGCGCGCGGATCCGCGGCGCCGAACTCGGGCTCACCGTGCAGTCGCGCACCGACACCCGTTTCGAGTTCGAAGCGGCGTGGATCGATGCTGCCTATGTCGCGCGCGTCGAGGGCACGACCATCTCGCCGGGCACCCCGGTCTACAACATTCCGCGGCTGACCGCCGGGGCCTCGGCCGAGCATCGCCATGCCGTGCGCGACGGTCTGCAACTCGTCACCCGCGCCGGGCTGCGCTATCACAGCGCACGCCAGGTCTCGCTGACCCAAGGCTCGCCGGGCGATGCGATTCTGTGGGCGGGCGCGCGCGTGGGGCTGGAATCGGACGCCGGCTGGAGTCTGGCCCTGTACGGCGACAACCTGACCAACGAATCGGGCGCGGACGATGCCCGCAACGTCCGCGGCATGGCGACGCGTCTGCGGCCGCTGACGGTGGGCGTGGAGTTCGAGACGCGCTACTGACCTGCGCGCATGACAGGCGCGTTTCACTTTTCCTTCATTCGCTCGTCACGGCTTTTGGAAGGCCATGCACGACGCCTGGTCTTCGACGCGCACATCGCGCCCCACCGATCGCCAGGAGAGAGCCGTGACCCGTACCGCCCGCGCTTCGCATCGTCCATCCGTCCCCGTCCGCCAGGTGCTGTGCGTGGGCATTGCCACGGCGCTGCTGTTTGCCGCCAATGCGCAGGCCGACGACGCCCTCGCCACCGACGCCCAGGTCGCCGACACCGCCCCGGCCGCGTCGCACAACGACGCGGTCAAGGAACTGGGCAGCGTGACTGTGACCGCGCGCAAGCGCAGCGAGCGCCAGATCGACGTGCCGATCGCGATGTCGGCCATCACCGGCGAGCAGATCGACGCCTTCGGCATCAACAATGTCTCGGAGATCATCACGATGACGCCCGGTGCCGCCTCGGTCGACAACGGCGGTGGCTTCACCCAGGTGCAGATCCGCGGCGTGTCCAGCTCGTTGGGCGGCAACGACAACGGCTACTACCTCGACGAGATCCCGTTCACCGGCGTCAGCGTGCCGTGGTATCCCGAAGCGCGCTCCTGGGACATCGACCGCGTCGAGATCCTCAAGGGGCCGCAGGGCACGCTGTTCGGCGAAGGCTCGATGGGCGGCACCGTGCGCATCCTCACCCGCAAGCCTGATTTCAACACCTTCGGCGGCGCGTTCGAGGGCTCCGCGTCGACGACCAAGGGCGGCAGCAACGGCTGGGGCGGCAAGGGCGTGGTGAACATTCCGCTGATCGACGACCGCCTGGCCGCGCGCGTGGCGGTGACCGATGAAAAGCTCTCGGGCTGGACCGACGACAACGTCACCGGCGACCAGGACATCAACGAGCAGCGGGTCAAGACCGGGCGCGTGAAGGTGCGCTTTGCGCCGGTCGAGCAGTGGACCATGGACCTGGCGTACTGGAAGTACGAGTCCAAGGCCCCGGGCGGCGGCAATGGCGCGCTCGACGACCTGACGACCAACTCGTTCTACAGCAACAACGACGAGTGGCACACCGCCAGTTTCGTCAGCACCTACGACTTCGGCGGCTCGGAGCTGTTCTATTCGTTCGCCGACGCCGAGCTCGACTATGCCAACGACGGCATGCTCAATCCGACCACGACCTACGTCAGCAACATCAACCTGCAGGTGCGCACCCAGGAACTGCGCTGGTCGTCCACCGGCGACCGCCAGGTCGACTGGACCGTGGGCTACTACCTGCGCGAAGCCGAGCGCAACGACGCCTCGCAGGTTGGCGGCGCGCCGCCGAGCCAGTCCAGCCAGACCAACGATGCCTATGCGGTCTTCGGCGAGGTCACGGTGAAGCTGCCCGATCCGCGCTGGGCGCTGACCGGCGGCCTGCGCTACTTCAGCGACGACGTCGATGCGATCTCGGTCTCGACCACCCGCACCTCGACGCTCAACGCGACGTTCGACAGCTGGAACCCGCGCGTGTCGCTGTCGTTCAAGCCTGCGCGCGACACCACGCTGTACGCGAGTGCGGCGCGCGGCTTCCGCTCCGGTCAGCTGCAGCCGATCTCGTCGATCCTGCTGGCCGAGCAGAACGGCATCGTGCTGCCGTCGACCATCGATCCCGACTCGATCACCACCTACGAGCTCGGCGCCAAGTCGCTGTTCCTCGACGGCAGCCTGCTGGTCGAAGGCGCGCTGTTCTACAGCGACTGGAAGGACGTGGCGGTGCGCGTGCCGATCACCTCGACCATCAACGGCCTGACCAACTCCAAGGGCACCGAGAACAAGGGCGTCGAGTTCAACCTGGTCTATACCCCGACCGCCTCGCTGATGCTGCAGTTCGGCGGCGCAATCATCGACGCCACCTACGTCGCCGATGTGCCCGGCACGCCGCTCAACAAGGGCACCGATGTCTACAACGTGCCGCGCAACAGCCTGTCGGCCTCGGCCGCCTACAGTTGGGACCTCCGCAGTGACCTGCGTGGCGTGGTGCGCTCGGGCCTGGTCTATGACTCGGCGCGCGAGACCGCGTTGACCGCGGGCTCGCCGGGCGATGCGATCACGATGCTCGATGCGCGCATCGGTGTCGAAGCCGATGCCGGCTGGTCGGCCTTCCTCTACGGCGAGAACCTCACCGACGAGGACGGCGCGCTCAATGCCCGCACAACCCTGGGCGTGGCCAACCGCCTGCGGCCGCGGACCTTCGGCGTGCTGGTGCGCTACAGCTTCTGACCCGCCCCGACCGGCGCCCGCAACGGGCGCCGATCTTTTGACAGGACCGACCTCATGCCTTTCTCGCAACGGATTCACCCCGGTGCCCGGGTGCTGGCGCTCTCGGCGCTCGCGGCCGTCGCCCCGGCGATGGCACAAACCGCCGATCCGCAATGGCTGGAACCGCCGCACGATGCCCGCGCGCTGGACTGGGCGCGGGGCAAGACCGCGGCCTCCGAAGCCGCGATCCGCGCAATGCCCGCCTATGCCCAGGTCAAGGCCGAACTGGCCGGCGCGCTCGCCACCGGCGCCGCCGAGCCCGACATCACCTTGATGGGGCCGCGTGCGCTGCGCTTCTTCCGCGATGCCGCGCATCCCTACGGCCTGCTGCAACTGGCCCAGCGCGACGCCGACGGCATGCCCGGTCCGTGGCGCACCGTGCTCGACGTCGGGCAACTGCGGCAGGCCGAAGGCACGCCGTTCGAGCTGCAGGCCTATGACCTGTCCAGCGCCTGCCTGGCACCAGCGTTTGCGCGCTGCCTGCTGCGGCTGTCGCCGGCGGGCGGGGACGAGGTCGAGATCCGCGAATTCGACCTGGACGCCGCGCGCTTCGTCGACGATGGCTTCCGCACGCCGAAGGCCCGCGCCTTCGCCGAATGGATGGGCCCCGACCAGGTGCTCGTCGAACACACCGCCGATGGCGCGCCGAAAACGATGGCCGGCTGGCCGGCGTCGGTGCGCCTGTGGCAGCGCGGTGAGCCGCTGGCACGTGCGCGCGAGGTCTATGCCGCGCAACCGACCGACGCGATCGTGCAGCTGTTCGCGGTCGGCGAGGGCGCGCAGCGCCGCGGCGTGATCGTGCGCGCGATCGACTACTCCACGTTCGAGGTCTTCGGCGTCGACCAGGACGGCGCCGTCGAGCAGGCGCCGCTGCCGCGCACGCTCAAGCCGATGGCCGTGCAGGCGCTGGTCGGCGGACAGGTGGTGGTCCAGCTCGGCGTCGATGCCGCGGTCGAGGGCACCGCGTATCCCGCCGAGACGCTGCTGGCCTGGAACAGCGACCCGGCCACGAGCGGTGCGCGTGTCACCCGCATCTATACGCCGGCCGACGGCGATTACCTGGGCGGCCGCAGCGACATCGCCAGCGCACAGGGCAAGCTGGCTTTCGTGGTCAACCGGCTGCTGGTGCCGCGCGTGTTGCTGGCGACGCCAGGCGAGTCAGGCTGGCGCGTCGACGAGGCGATCGCCGGCGGTCCCGGCGATACACTGTCGGTGCGGGGCGGTGGCAGTTCGGCCGACGATCTGATCGTGACCCGCGAAGGTTTCGTCGCACCGCGCCGGCAGTCGCTGTACCGGCCCGGACAACCGCTGCGCCTGTTGGCCGAGGACCGCAGCCTGTTCGACGGCGCCGGCTACATCACTGAGATCCGCACCGCGACCTCGCGCGACGGCACCACGGTCGACTACTGGCTGCTGCGACCCAAGACACTGGCGCCGGGTCCGCAGCCGTTGTTCATGACCGGCTACGGCGCGTTCGGCATTTCCTACCGTCCCGGCTACTTCGACCACACGGTCGGCGGCCCGGCCTTCAAGCTGTGGCTCGACCGCGGCGGCTCGCTGGCGATTCCGGCGGTACGCGGCGGCGGCGAACGCGGCGAAGCCTGGCACCAGGCGGCGATCCGCACCCAGCGTCAGCGCTCCTACGACGACTTCATCGCCGTCGCCGAGCAACTGGTGTCGAGCGGCTACACGGTCCCGGCGAAGATCGGCGTGTTCGGCATGTCCAATGGCGGCCTGCTGTCGGCGACGCTGGGCACCCAGCGCCCCGACCTGTTCGGCGCGGTGGTCAGCGACGTGCCGTTGACCGACCTGATCCGGATGCGGCACATGGGCATGGGCGCGGCCTGGATCAACGAGTACGGCGATCCCGACAAGCCCGACGAGGCGGCCGCGATGCTGGCGTACTCGCCGATGCAGAACGTGCGCGACGGGGTGCGCTATCCGCCGTTCCTGGTGACGATCTCGACCGAGGACAACCGCGTCGGGCCGGGCCATGCCCGCAAGCTGGCGGCGCGGCTCTATGACGTGGGCGCGCCGGTGTACTTCCTCGAGGACGAGGAGGGCGGTCACGGCGTCAGCGATGCGTTCCGCAACCCGGACCTGATGGCCCTGCGCATGACCTTCCTGATCGACGCCTTGCTGCCGGCGGCGAACGCCACACGCTGACGGCGCACACGACCACGCCAGGTGTCGCCTGGCGTGGTTTTTTTGCATATGGCGCAGGCGAGGGCGCCGGTCTGCGGACCCGCCAGCGCGTTGCCCCCACCCAACCCTCCCCCGCAAGCGGGGGAGGGCGACGGGGCACGTCCGGCGCTTCGGTCGCTGATGTGACCCCGACTCGTGTAAGTGGGAGCGCTTTAGTCACGCATGGAGACGGCGCGATCGCGCTGCGCGCATCGCGTAGCATGGCGGGGCTCGGGTGCACGATCGCGCCCGCGACCCACCGCAAGACCGACGGCTCGAGGGAGCGCCCGTGTACCTGCAGACCGTGTTCGGCGATGCGCGCCATCCCAATCCCTGCCGCGGCTGCGGCGCCGACGATCCGCTCGGCTTCGATGTCCGCATGGCCTTCCAGCCGATCGTGGACGCGCGCGACCGCTCGATCTTCGGCTACGAGGCGCTGGTGCGGTCGATGGACGGCGGCGGTGCGGCGGCCGTGATCGCGCAGGTGCGCCCCGAACAGCTCTACCGCTTCGACCAGACCTGCCGGGTCAAGGCCATCGAGACCGCCGCGCGGCTGGGCCTGCGCGAGCGCCTGTCGATCAACTTCTTTCCCAATGCGGTCTACGAGCCGGCGACCTGCATCCGCCTGACGCTCGCCGCCGCGCAGACCTTCGGCTTCCCCACCGACAAGCTGATCTTCGAGACCGCGGAATCGGAACAGGTGCGCGACCATGGCCACCTGACCCGGATCTTCCGCGACTATCACAGCCGCGGCTTTTTGACCGCGATCGACGATTTCGGCGCTGGCTATGCCGGCCTGGGCTTGTTGGCGGATTTCCAGCCCGACCTGCTCAAGCTCGACATGGCCCTGGTACGCAACGTCGATGCCGACCCTAACCGCGCCGCGATCATCGGCGGCGTGGTGCAGATTGCGCAATCGCTGGGGTGCACTGTGCTCGCCGAAGGCGTCGAGCGCGACGCCGAGTACCGCACACTGCGGGCCTTGGGCGTGCCGTTGTTCCAGGGCTATCTGTTCGGCAAGCCGGCGCTGGAGGCGCTGGTGCCGGTGCCGGATGCCCTCTGGGCCCATCTCGAGGCCTGAGGTCCGGCGACGACCGCCAGGGCGCGACCAGGCTCGGTCGGCGAGGGCAGGGACCATCGCATCGCGGGCGTTTCACCGGCCCTTGCCGCCGCATCGGGGAGGATGCCCGGTGCCGCGCGTGGCCCGCGCGCGACGCGTCCCGCCCTCACCGAGACCTTCCATGGACACACGCCCTGTCGTCGTGGCGCCATTGCACAGGCCGCTGCACCCCTTGCACATGCTGCTGGTCACCAGCGCATTCCCGCTGTTTCTCGGCGCGCTGATCGCCGATATCGCCTACGCGCGCAGCTACGAGATCCAGTGGACCAACTTCGCCTCCTGGCTGCTGGTCGGCGCGATGCTGTTCGCCGTCGTCGGCCTGGTCTGGGCGCTGGCCTCGCTGGCCACGCCGACCGCGCGCACGCGCACCCGGTTCCTCTATGCCGGCCTGCTGGCGCTGACCTGCGTGCTGGGCTTTCTCAATTCGCTGATCCATGCGATGGACGCGTGGCAGAAGATGCCGCAGGCCCTGGTGTGGTCGACGCTGTGCGTGCTGTCGATCGCCGCGACCCTGTGGTTCGCGCTGGGCGGCACGCTGCGCCGCCGGGAGGTGGTGGCATGAACATCAGGCATTTCTCCCGATCGAAGCTCGCATTGCGGGTGCTGGTGCCGGCACTGGCGTTCGCGCTGGCGGCCTGCAACGGCACGCCGGAGGAGACCTATGTCGGCCCATCGCCCGACCTGCCCAAGCCGCAGCGCGGTCTGTTCCCGACGTTGAAGGTCTCGCTGCCGGCGCAGTGGGGCGACGAGCGCCCGCAGGTGCCCGAGGGCTACGAGATCACGCCGATCGCCGACAACCTGCAGATCCCGCGGCAGATGCTGGTGCTGCCCAACGGCGACATCCTGGTCGCCGAAGGCCGCGGTGGCCGCGCGCCCAAGCTCACGCCCAAGGACATCATCGCCGGCGTCATCAAGGGCCGCGGCAATACCCAGGTCGAGAGCGGCAACCGCATCACCTTGCTGCGCGACGGCGATGGCGATGGCGCCTACGAGAGCCGCTCGATCTTCGCTGAAGGCCTGGATGCGCCCTACGGCCTGGCGTTCGGCAACGATTCGATCTATGTCGCCACGCAGGATGCGCTGCTGCGCTTCGACTACACCCCTGGCGCCGTCAATGCCGCCGGCCCGCCGCAGGAGATCACCCGGTTGCCAGCGGCGATCAACCACCACTGGACCAAGTCGCTGGCGATCAGCCATGACGGGCGCTATCTGTTCGTGGGCATCGGCTCGGACAGCAACATCACCGAGCGGGGGCTTGCGGTGGAAGAGAACCGCGCGATGATCTGGCAGGTCGATGCCCAGACCGGTTTCCATCGTGTCTTCGCTACCGGCCTGCGCAATCCCACTGCGCTGGCGATGCAGCCGGGCATGGACCAGCTGTGGGCGGTGGTCAACGAGCGCGACGAGATCGGCGACGAACTCGTGCCCGACTATCTGACCAGCGTGCGCCCCGGCGGCTTCTACGGCTGGCCCTACAGCTACTGGGGCCAGCACGTGGACGCGCGCGTACGCCCGCAGAAGCCCGAGAAGGTCGCCAGCGCGATCGTGCCGGACTTCGCGCTCGGCTCGCACGTCGCGGCGCTGGGGCTGGCGTTCTCGTCGCCCGCGATGGGCGCGCAGTTCGCCAATGGCGTGTTCGTCGGCCAGCACGGCAGTTGGAACCGCGATCCGCCGGTCGGCTACAAGGTCTCGTTCGTGCCGTTCCGCGACGGCCGCCCGTCGGGCGAGGCGATCGACTTTGCGACCGGCTTCCTCGGCCAGGACGGCAAGGCCCGCGGCCGCCCGGTGGGTGTGGCAGTGGACCCGCGCGGCGCGCTGCTGGTGGCCGACGACCTGGCCAACACCATCTGGCGGATTGCGCCGACCGGTGCCGGCGCCCGCGCCAGTACGCCGGCGGCATCGTCCGCGCCGGCGGCAGCGCCACCGGCCGACGCGCCTGCGCCGGCATCGTCGCCGCCCGCAGGCTGAGCCGGATTCGCATGCAACGAAGGACGGGCCCTGCGGGGCCCGTCCTGCCGACTGGCGTTGCGTGGGGTGCGTCGCTCAGCCGCCGGCGCGCGGGAGCTTGGCGACCACCTTGATCTCGAAATCGAAGCCGGCCAGCCATGTCACGCCGACCACGGTTGCGGTCGGGAACGGCGCCTGTCCCCAATACTCGGGCACGATCGCCCACGCCTGCTCGAACCGGGTCGCTGGATCGACAACGAAGAACGTCACATCGATCACGTCGTCGAATGTGCAACCGGCCGCGTCGAGCACCGCGTTGAGGTTCTCGAACGCCCGGTGCACCTGGCGCGCGAAATCCGGCTCTGGCGACCCGTCTTCGCGGCTGCCGACCTGGCCGGAGACGAACAGCAAGCCGTCGGCGCGGATCGCCGGCGAGTAGCGGTGGCGCTCGTACAGCGCATGGCGGTGGGCGGGAAACACGACATCGCGTGTGGTCATGGCGGTGCACCTTCAACAAGAACAGGATGGGCACCAGTCTGGTGGTCGCCGGCGGCGGGATAAACGCGCCGCGCTGTCCAGCACTGTTCGTAGAATCCGGACAATCTCATCAATCGGATGCCCGATGGACCGTTTCGACGCGATGCAGGCCTTCGCGCGCGTGGTGGAGACCGGCAGCTTCACCAAGGCCGCGGCCACGCTGCACATCAGCCGCACGACGGTGACCCAACTGGTGCAGCAACTCGAAGCGCGGCTGCGGGTGCGACTGCTCAACCGCACCACACGCCAGGTCAACGTGACCGCCGACGGCGCCGCCTACTACGAACGCGTCGTGCAGTTGCTGGCCGACATGGACGATGCCGAGACCAGCCTGTCGAGCGCAGCCGCTGCGCCACGCGGGCGGCTGCGGGTGGACGTGCCCAGCCCGTTCGCACGCCTGGTGCTGGTGCCCGCGCTGCCGCAGTTCCATGCCCGCTACCCGGACATCCAGCTTGACCTGGGCGTCAGCGACCGCCGCGTCGATCTGATCGGCGAACACGTCGACTGCGTGGTGCGCGGTGGCACGATCACCGACCAGTCCCTGATCGCGCGGCACATCGGCGACCTGCAGCTCGGCGTGTACGCCGCACCCGCCTATCTGCAGCGCAGGGGCGTGCCGGCGCATCCGCGCGAACTCGAGGACAGTGCGCACCGCATCGTCGCTTTCCTGTGGGCGCGCACTGGCAAGCCGCTGTTGATTGCGATGCGCCGCGGCGACGACCACCTGGAGGTGCAGGGACGCTACGTGGTCGCGCTGGACGACGGCAACGCCTACCTCGCCGCCGGGCTCGCCGGCCTGGGCGTGCTCTGGCTGCCCGCCTACATGGCCAAGGCGCCGATGGCGAGCGGTGCCTTGGTGCGCCTGTTCGAGGACTGGCAACTCGATCCGATGCCGATGCACATCGCATTCCCACCCAACCGCCACGTCAGCGCGAAGGTCCGGGTGTTCATCGACTGGGTCATCGAGCTGATGGCCGAGCACGCCCCCCTGGCCCGGCAGCCACCGACCTGACGCCGACCGCTCGCCACATCACGTCCTCCCCGCGTGTGGGGGAGGGCCGCGGGGGGCTTCACCGCACGCCACAGCACTCCCTCCCCCGCGTGCGGAGGAGGGCCGGGGAGGGGGCACTCGCCGCACGCCGCACTCCCTCGCGCGGAGAGAACCGAGTGCACGTTACTCCGGATGCCGACATGGAACTCCCTCCCCCGCGTGCGGGGGAGGGCTGGGGAGGGGGCGCCCGCCGCACGCTGCACACCCAACGCCGCCCGCCAACCCGCGGATTCGCACCTCCTTGACGATTCGCTGGCGATCCTGCGGTGCCCCGCCATGGAGACCTGCATGACGATGAGCGCCTGCGGCCTTGGCCGCATCCCGATCGCAGCGTGGGCCGATCGCCTCGCGCCGGCTTCGCCTGCTGCCTGCGGCACACGCCGCGCGGAGCGCTGACCGATGGCGCGGCTTCGACACACCGACTGGCCGGACCGGCTGTGGATCGTGCGGCATGGGCAAAGCGCCGGCAATGTCGCACGCGACGAGGCCGAACTCGCACAGACCCACCTGATCGATATCGAAACCCGCGATGCCGACACCCCGCTCTCGGACCTCGGACATCGCCAATCCAAAGCGCTGGCCGCCTGGTTTGCCGATCTGCCGGCCGACGAACGCCCCAACGTGTTGCTGACCTCGCCCTTCGTCCGCGCCCAGCAGACCATCCATGCCGTTGCCGATGCGCTGCGCATCGATCGCGCCGACATCGTCGTCGACGAGCGCCTGCGCGAAAAGGAGTTCGGCATCCTCGATCGCTACACCGTGGCCGGGATCCAGGCCACGTTTCCGGAACTGGCCGCGCAGCGCGCGCAGGTCGGCAAGTTCTACTTCCGTCCGCCGGGCGGTGAAAGCTGGTGCGATGTGCTGCTGCGTCTGCGCAGCGTGACCGAGGTGTTGCGCCGCGACCATGTCGGCGAGCGCGTGCTGATCGTCGCCCATCAGGTCATCGTCAACTGCTTCCGCTACCTGCTCGAGTGCATGGACGAACAGCAGATTCTCGATATCGACCGCAAGGCCGACGTGCCCAACTGCTCGATCACCGAGTACGCACTCGACCGCAACTGGCGCGATGCGCGCTTCGAATTGCAGGTCGCGAACTTCGCGCTGCCGGTCGAAGCGGGCGGGGCACCGGTCACCGACGCCGCCGACGCCCCGGTCGGACCGAAATGACCCCGCGCGCGCCGCGTCGCCCCAATGTTCGCCGGCTGACCGCGCCGCTGCTGCGCGCCTGGCCATTGCCCGACCCGTCGGGCGGGCAGAGCAAGGAGGACCGCGGCCGTGTGCTGGTGATCGGCGGCAGCGTGCAGATCCCGGGGGCTGTGCTGCTGGCCGGCCTGGCCGCACTGCGTGCCGGCGCCGGCAAACTGCAGGTCGCCACCGTCGCCGAGGCCGCACTGCCGCTGGCGATCGCAATGCCCGAGGCCAAGGTCATGGGTGTGCCGGGCACCCGCGCCGGTGCCATCCGCGACCTCGGCCGCGAGGCCAACGCTGCGGCCCGCAGCGCAGACGCGGTGCTGGTCGGCCCCGGTATGGACTGCACCGCGGCCACGCGACGCAACGTCGCTGCCGTGCTCGATGCGGCGGCCTGCCCGGTCGTACTCGACGCCGGCGCCTTGCAGGCCGATGTCGTGCGCAGGTTGCAGCGCCGGGCGGGCCAGGGCGCGACCATCATGACGCCGCACATCGGCGAAATGGCCGGCATGCTGGGCATCGACGCCGACGCGATTTCCGCCGACGCGCAGGCCATCGCCCGCGACCATGCGCGCGACTGGGGCGTGGTGCTGGTGCTCAAAGGCCCGACCACGACCATCGCCGCGCCCGACGGGCGCATGTGGGTCAACACCGCCGGCAGCGCGGGCCTGGGCACCTCGGGCTCGGGCGATGTGCTTGCCGGCCTCATCGCCGGTCTCGTCGCCCGCGGCGCGGCGCCCGAACAGGCCGCCGCCTGGGGGGTGTACCTGCATGCACGCGCCGGCGCCAAACTCTCGCGCCGGCTGGGCCTGGTCGGCTTCCTCGCCCGCGAAATCGGCGACGAGATTCCCGCGCTGATGCAGCGGCTGTAATCAGGCAGACAAGAGGGCGCAGTCATCGCTGTCGCGCGATGCCGCCCGACGACGATCCCGGCCGCTTGTCGCCACCGTTTTCGGCAGCGGAACTCAGCACACTCGACAGGCGGGATCAGCACCGGACCGATGGGCGTGACCGTGCCCCGACTGCAGTCTGGGCACGTCGGGCGGCAGGTCAGGGCACCGCAACACCGCACACGTCGCATGCAGGCCATGCGCGGAGTGGGATGCGCGCTGCTTCACCGCCGCGACGCGACGACGCGCAGCCATCCAGCCAGGAGCACCCCAATGCCGATCATCGACACCGGAAAGAAGGCCACCACCGCCAGCAACAGCGCGATCAGCGCGCTGCACAGCGAGAAGCAGAAAGGCATCGCGAAGTGGAAGTCGTACCTCGACCCGAGGAACACCAATCCGGACCTGTATGTCCTGGCCGGCGCCGTCGTCGTGCGCCTGGATCGCTTCGACCCGAAGACCTACAACGGCACGGGCACGGTCTACGAGGACAAGAGCGGCCACTACTACGGCGAAATCGTGCCGAGCGACCAGAGCGGCGACGCCATCCCCCCGCAGCCCAACCGCGGCATGCCGCCGTCTTCGGACGACGAAGACGACTGAGGCACTTCCTGCCCGCAAGCGGAGGAGCGCTGCGGAAGGGGCAAGCCACGCCCGCACCCGCCTCACCCCGCATCGCATGTTCCGCTCCCTCCCCCGCAATGCGGGGGAGGGCTGGGGTGGGGGCGAGCGCGCCTCAGAACGACCCGTGGATATCCGTCACCACCACGACCTTCTCGTTGACGAATTCCGTCAGTCCGAGGTCGATCAACTCATGGCCATAGCCCGAGTTCTTGACGCCACCGAATGGGATGTCCGCCTTCACACCGGTCGGCTGGTTGATGTAGACCATGCCGGTCTCCAGTCGCGCCGCCACGCGCTTGGCACGCTCGGTGTCCTGGCTGAAGACCGAACCGCCCAGGCCGTACGGCGAATCGTTCGCCAGCTTGATCGCCTCGTCCTCGTCGGCGACGCGGTAGACCTGGCTCACCGGCCCGAAGAACTCGGTGCGGTAGGCCGGGTTGTCGGCGGTGATGCCGGTCAGCAGTGTCGGCTGGTAGAACGCGCCCTGCGTGGGCACCGGCGCGCCCAGCGTCTCGGCCTTGGCGCCATTGGCGATGGCTTCCTCGACCTGCCGCGCCAGCCCGTCGCGCGCGCCCTGCGACGACAGCGGCGCCAGCGTCGTGGCCGGGTCCATCGGATCGCCGGCCTTCAGCGCAGCCACGCCGGCACGGTAGTGCTCGAGGAACGCGTCGTACACCGGCGCCTCGACGATGATGCGCTTGGACGAGACGCACACCTGTCCGGCGTTCCAGTGACGGCCGAACACTGCCCACTTTGCGGCCTGCGCGACATCCGCGTCCGACAGCACGATGAATGCATCGGCGCCGCCCAGTTCCAGCGTGCTCTTCTTCATGTACTTGCCCGCCAGCGCTGCGACCGCCGAACCTGCACGCTCGCTGCCGGTCAGTGCCACGCCGCGCACGCGCGGGTCAGCGACCACGCGCTCGACGTTGTCGTGGGAAACGAACAGGTTGGTCAGCAGCCCCTCCGGTGCACCGGCATCGCGGAACAACTGCTCCATCGCCAGCGCCGACTGCGGCACATTGGCCGCATGCTTGAGCACGATCGCGTTGCCTGCGGTCGCCTGCGGCGCGGTGATGCGGATCACCTGGTAGAACGGGAAATTCCACGGCTCCACCGCGAACAAGACGCCCAGCGGCTCCTTGACCAGTTGCACGTCGGTCTCGCCGAAGCCCTCGGCGGGCAGATAGCGCGGGCCCATCGCCTTGGCACCGTGCTGGACGTAGTAGTCGAGGATCTTCGCGCACAGCTCGACTTCGGCCTCGGCCTCGCCGATCAGCTTGCCCATCTCCAGGGTCAGAATCTGCGCGAACTCGCGCGGCTTGGCACGCAACAGCTCGGCGGCGCGGCGCAATACCTGCGCACGCTGCTCGAACGAGGTCTCGCGCCAGCGCAGGAACGCGGCGTGCGCGCGGCCCACGGCCGCGTCGATCTCCGCAGGCGTGGCCTCCTCGAACGTCTTGACGGTCTCGCCGGTGTAGGGATTGGTGGTCGCAAATGCCATGGGTGTCTCCTTCGCAGGGATGGGCAGCTCGTGGACACAAAGCAGGGTGAGCTGTCCAAGGAGACCCTGCGTCGGCGGCGTCGCGATGCAAGCGGCTGCGTCCGGTCCACAGCACGTTGGGGCGAATCGGCGGGGCGGCAATGCGACACGATGCCGCGGGCGCAGAACGATGCGTGCCGCACGCAGGCGTGCCACCGGCGGGAAGATCTGCACAAGACCGCGGTCACCGTGTGCCCGCTGTGCGCCGGTGTCCTACGATGCCCGCCCGCTCGTCCACGACTGCGCCATGTCCGCCCGACTGCCCGCCACATCACCCCGCGATGCCCGCTTCGCGACTGCCCATGCGCCCGACGTCGCCGTGTCCCGGCTGGCCGCGGGGGCACAGCGACGCGGCATCCTGCCGCCGCGCGAAGAGGTCATGATCGGGCGGGTCAAAGAGCGGCGGGTCGTGCTCGAGCGCCACGTCCCGCGCACGCGCAACGCCTTCAAGCCAGTGTTCGTCGGCCGCTTCCAACCCGTGGGCGCCGGTAGCGTCCTCGTCGGCCGCTTCGCCATGCACTGGAGCGTGCGCGCCTTCCTCGCGTTCTGGTTCGGCTTCGCGGTGCTGTGGACGGGCGGTGCCGTCGTGCAGGTGATCGCCGGAACGCCGCGCGCCTGGCTGCTGCTGCCGGTGGGCGGCGTGTTGGGACTGATCGGCGCCGGTCTCGTCGCATTCGGCCGGAGCCTGGCGCAGACCGACATCGCCTGGCTGTCGGCCCGCATCACCGCCGCGCTCGACAGCCCGCCCGATCGCTGATGCGACTAAGGCGTCTGGGCTTCCGGCGCCAGGGTGTGCACCACTTTGCCCTGCGCATCGAGGAACTCGATGGCGCCATAGCCTTCCGGCGTGACAGTCAAGCGCAGACGGGTCCGGTCTTGCGCATCGTTCAGGGCGATCGCCGGCGTGCCATCGGCGGCCACGCGCATCTCGATCCGCGTGGGGACCTGCACGCCCGGCACCAGCTTGTTGTCCAACGCGGGTTCGCGGATCGGCGGCGGTGCCTGGTTGATCGAGAACCGGACGTCGCCATCAGGCGACACCCGCCAGCCGATCGCATCCATGGCCGGATGATCCAGTGCGAGCACCGCCATCCCGCCATCGATATCGGCGGTTCCCAAGCCGCCGCGCTCGCTGCCGGTCTCGTCGTACAGCACCATGCCCGCCACGTTGAACGCGCGCTTGTACTGGATGCCGTCGATGATCGGCGCCGGGGTCTGTCCCGACAAGGTCATGCGGATCACGCCCTTGTCATCCACGATGTCGATGCGCCGTGCAGTGATGCGCTCGCTGTCGGGCGTGTCCACCCGCGTCTGCGGAGACCGATCGACGATCAGGCGCTGCAACTGCTCGGCCGATGGGCGCTTGGGGGCGTCCGTGGAATCGGCCCATGCATCGGCGCCCACGAGGGCGGCGATGGCGATGGCGAACTGTCCGATCTGCTTCATCTGATCCCCTTTTGTAGCCGGTGGTGTCCGTAACAGGTGTTGGCCGCGCCGAGTGCGTACCAGAACAACATGCGGACGCGCCAAGGTGGCCCTGTCCACGACCGGGACCGCGGCGTGGTCGGCGGTTGCGCGCAGTAGACCACAGCGCAGGCCATCGGGATTGAAGGCGCCTCCCGCCATCCGCGTCCACGGCGCGTCGGCGGCAAGATCGCAGCGGCGCGACCGGCGGCGACCGCGCCGCGCGCCTACAATGGCGCTTCTCTCCAGATGGCCTGCGCATGGCGCCCAACGCGACGATCTACCGGCTGGAACTGCAGGTCAGCGACATGGACCGGCACTACTACGCCGAGCACAACCTCACGCTCGCCCAGCATCCGTCGGAAACCCCGAACCGGCTGATGGTGCGGCTGATCGCGTTCGCGCTGTATGCGCACGAGCGGCTGGAGTTCGGCCGCGGCCTGAGCAACGACGAAGAGCCCGACCTGTGGCTGCGCGATTACACCGGCGACATCGAGCAGTGGATCGACCTTGGCCAGCCCGACGAAAGCCGCATCCGCAAAGCCTGCGCCCGGGCGCGCAGCGTCGTCGTGGTGAGCTACAGCGGCGGCAGCGCCGAGATCTGGTGGAGCAAGCAGGCCGCCACGCTCGCGCGGCTGAAGAACCTGACCGTCCTCGATCTCGACCCCGCCGACGTTGAGGCCGCTGTCGGCCTGCTGGAGCGCGGCATGCGCCTGACCGCGATGATCCAGGATGGCGAACTGCAGTTGATGAGCGACCGCGCCAGCGTTGCGCTGACGCCGCGGGTGCGGATGGCGCCCGCCGGATAGGGCACGCGTCGCCTTCGGAACGCGCGCGGTAAGGCTGGGGAAAGCTGGCCCGGATCGGCCCCGCCAAGGGCGGGCGCTGGCAGGTCCTGCCATAACGACGATCCGTGGCATCGACAAACGCGTCGGTGGCGATGCCGCGGATGCATCGTCATTGCGCAATGGCCTCGGTCATGCAGACAGACATCACCGCCAAACAGGTCCCGTCCTGCCTACGGCGTCGCGACGCCGCTGGCCCTGCTGCCACTGCGCCGGGTCCAGCCCTGCACCGCCAGCGCGAGCGCCAGCAACAGCAGCAGCGCGGGCACGAAGCTCCCCGGGCCCAGGCGGTCAAGCAATAAGCCGCCGATCAGGCCGCCGCCGGCGATCGCCGTGTTCCAGGTGGTCACCAGCATCGACTGCGCCACATCCACCGCGTCGCCTGCCGCGTGCGCCAGCGCGGTCTGGAGCAGCGTCGGCACGCCGCCGAAGGCCAGGCCCCAGAGCGCGACCGCGAGATAGACCAGCGCTGGCTTACCGACGGCTGTGGCCAGCAACAGCGCGGCCAGGCCGAACAGCAGCGTCGCCGCCAGCGTGAGCAGGCGCAGATGGCGATCGATCCAGACGCCGACCACGCCGATGCCGGCCAGCGACGCCAGCCCGAACACCAGCAGCACCCGGTCCGTACTGTCGAGCAAGCCTGCCGACGCCAGGAACGGCGCGATGTAGGTGTAGAGAATGTTGTGCGCCAGCACGAACATCAGCACCAGCCACAGCACCGGCGCGATCCCTGGCAGCCGCGCCACCTGCACAAGCGGGCGGCGTCGGCCGCTCGGCTGACCCGCAAAGTCCGGCACCTGCAGCCACACCCAGGCCGCGGCGACCAGCGCCAGCAGGCTCATCACGCCGAAGCTGGCCCGCCAGCCGAGCCAGCCGCCGAGAAATGTCCCGGCCGGCACGCCCAATGCCATGGCGACCGGTGCGCCGAGCATCGCCACCGCGATCGCGCGCCCAGCCTGTGACGGCGGCACCAGCCGCGCCGCATACCCCGCGAGCAAGGCCCAGAGCAGCCCGGCCGACACCCCGGCCACGCCGCGGGCGATCAACGTCAAGACGTAGCTGCCCGACAGCGCGGTGACGGTATTGGCGACAAAGAACCCCGCGATCGCGGCCAGCAGCAGTGGCCGTCGCCGCCACCCTTGCGTGGCGGCGGTCAACGGAATCGCCGCCACCAGCGAGCCGACGGCATACACCGTGACGGTCTGTCCGGCCCAGGCCTGGGAGACGCCGAGACCGGCAGCCAACTGCGGCAGCAGCCCGGCGGGCAAGGCCTCGGTAAGGATGGTCACGAAGCCGGCCATGGCCATGGCGAGCAATGGGCCGAGCGGCAATGGCACAGGTGCGACAGGGGACGACGACAGGGACACGGCACACACTCGAAGCGAAGGGGCGCCATCGTCGGTCGCCCTCGATTGCAGATAAAGCGGGCTATAGTTCCGCGCTCTGCGGACATCGGTGTCCGGAATCGAGGATGTCGTCTTGGATCGCCTCAGCGGCTTCACCGTATTCGTGCAGGTGGCTGAGACCCGGAGTTTCGTTGCCGCCGGGCGCCTGCTCGGCGTGTCGGCCTCGGCGGTGGGCAAGCGGGTCGCCCGGCTCGAGCAGCGGTTGGGCGTGCGCCTGTTCCATCGCAGCACCCGCAGCATCACCCTGACCGCCGAAGGCGCCGCATTTCTCGAGCGCAGCCGCCGCGTGCTTGCCGAGATCGAGGCGGCCGAGCAGGAGATCGCCCAGGCCGCGGCCATGCCGCGCGGTCGCCTGCGGGTGAGCCTGCCGCTGGTCAGCGGCCTGGTGCTGCCGGCGCTCGGCGCGTTCATGGGCGCCTATCCGGAGATCGAACTGGACCTGGACTTCACTGACCGGCTGGTCGACGTCATCGACGAAGGGTTCGACGCCGTGGTGCGGACCGGCGTGCCCAGCGATTCGCGCCTGGTCGCGCGTCATCTGGGCGACTTCGAGCTGCTGCTGGTCGCCTCGCCCGGCTACCTGGCCGAGCGCGGCACGCCGGGGACGCCGGAAGACCTGTTGACGCATGCCTGCCTGCACTTTCGCTTTCCCAACAGCGGCAAGCTCGAACCCTGGCCCCTGCGGCGACCGCCGGGCGCGGCCGACCTGCCACTGCCGGTGGCGATGATCTGCAACAACATCGAGACCCGCCTGTGCTTCGCGATCCAGGGGCGCGGCATCGCCTGTCTGCCGGACTTCGCGGTGCGCGACGCCCTGGCCGACGGCCGGTTGCAGCGCGTGCTGCCGGCGCACGCCGGGCGGAGGGCGGCCTTTCACCTGCTCTGGCCGGCGAGCCGGCACCCCGCACCGAAGGTCCGCGCGCTGGTCGACTTCCTCAGCGCACGGCTGTTTGCCGAGACCGCATCTGGTGGCGAGGTAGGCACTGCCTTGGAGTTGGACGATCCAGCGTGATGCAATCCACCTCCCACAGGTGACCGCCATCACGTAATCTTCACTACAGATCGGGCAGCCGCTGCCGATACGAGGAATCCGGACGATGCGACATCGCGTCGCAGGCCGGGGAGGGCGATCGACGGCGGCGCGCCGATCGGCCAGGGAACGCCAGCGCGCCAGAGTCTTGCTGGGGACCTGTCCATGTCGCGTTGCGCCCGTTCGCACTCGTTGCTGTTGCCGTGCCTGCTTGCCGCCGCCGGCCCCTCGTGGGCCGCCGACCCGGTGCCCGCCGAATCCTGCACCACCCCGGCAGACGTGCCGGCCTGCGTCGCTGAACTCACCCCCCGAGACCCGGCCGCTGCGCTGCGCATGGGCGAACCGGCATGGCAGGCGAACGCATCGGCGGACCCGGATGTCGCCCTGGGCCTGGCTTTGGTCGATGCGGCTGGCGCTGCCAGCCGACGCGATGCCGTGGTCGAGATCGGCAGTGCACTGCGCACCCGCGCAGCGCTGACGCCCGAGCAGATGCTGCGGCTGCTCAAGCAGCTCAACGGCGCGATCTGGGTGGCTCGGGATGCGGCCGGCATCGCCGAACTCGAAGCCGAGACCGCGCGCCTGGAAACCCGCCTCGGCGGCGAGCACGACCTGGCCGAACTGTGGCGGCAACTCGCCGCGTCCTACTACAACATGGGCGCGCAAGAGGACGCTTTGCGCGTGGCGCGCATCGCGCTGTCGAAGGTGCCCACGCACCCGCATCTGGTGGAGTACAACGCCAACCAGATCGTCTTCATCGTCTCCGCCCAGCAGGGCCACATGCCCGAGGCGATCGAGGCGTTGCTGGAAGTCGAGCGCGTGGGCAAGGCGCTCAACCGCCCGGCGGACCCGGCCTTGCTCCACAACGCCACCGGCGTCTTCGTCTACGCTCAGGACTGGCCCAAGGCCATCGAGTACGGCCGCCGCGCGCTGGCCGCCTACGACGCCAAGCCCCGGCCGGGCCTGTCGCGCGCCGAGATCCTGAGCAACCTCGCTTCGGGCTACGAAGGCGCGGCCCGCCTGGGCCAGGCCGAAGCGCTGTATCGCCAGGCACTCGACAGCGCACGCGCCGAAGGCGTCTCGCCGGTGGCGGCCCTCAACAACCTGGCCAACGTGCTGCGCCGGCTCGATCGCCCGCGCGAGGCACTGCCGCTGCTGCGCGAAGCCGCCGCTGCGATCGAAGGCGCCGGCGACAACGGCGAGGCCGCCATCGTCTACTCCAATATCGGCGCCGCACATGCGGACCTGGGCGAACACGAGGCCGCGGCCGTCGCGTTCGAGCGCTCGCGCGCACTGTTCGCCCAGTCCGACAACGTGCCGCGCCGGCTGGAGCTCTACCCGCGCATGATCGACACCCTCGATGCACTGGGCCGTCATCGCGAGGCGCTGGCGCTGATGCGCGAGTACAAGGCGCTCAACGACGAATCGGTGAACGTCGAATCGCGCACCCGTATCGCCGAACTCGAATCGGCCATCGGCCTGGCCCGCAAGGAGAGCGAACTGGCCGCCGTCGAGCGCGCCCGCGCCGCCGAACAGGTCGCCTTCGCCGCGCTGCAGACCAGCGAACAACGCCAGCGCAGCATCGTCTACGGCCTGCTGGCCGCCTTGCTGGCGCTGGGCACATTCGTGGTGCTGAAACTGCGCGAAGGCCGCCGCCGCCGTCACGCCAATGCCGAACTCGCCCGCAAGAACGTCGAGATCGAGGCCCAGCACCGCGAACTCGAACAGCTCAACGCCGCCATCCGCCGCCAGAGCGAAGAGGACGCACTGACCGGCCTGCGCAACCGCCGCTACGTGCAGACCTGGCTCGACGCGCGCGTCGCCGCGCAGGCCCAGGGGCAGACGCAGCCGCCGATGCTCGTTGCACTGCTCGACCTCGACCATTTCAAGCGCGTCAACGACCTGCACGGCCACGAGGGCGGCGACCATGCCCTGATGCACCTGGGCGACATCCTGCGTGACTGCGGGCGCACCGGCGACGTCATCGCCCGCTGGGGCGGCGAAGAATTCCTGTGGATCTGCCCCGGCAGCACGCTCGCCGACGCCCCGGCGCTGTTCCGTCGGCTGCGCGAACGCCTGCAGGCCGAATCACTGGTGCGCCCCACCGGCACCGTCGAGCTCAGCGTTTCGATGGGCGCCAGCCTGTTTCCCGCGCACCCCAGCCGCAGCGGCGACTGGCCACTGAGCCTGCGCATCGCCGATGCCGCGCTCTACCGCGCCAAGCACGAAGGCCGCGGCCGCTGGGTGGGCTACGCCATCACCGGCGATGGCCCGCTGCTGGCCGACGACGAACTCGACCTGGCCGTGGACCTGCTGGAAACGCGCGGGCGGCTGCGTCGGGTGGGGGATGCAGCTATGACACCCGCGCACTGACGGGGTGGGGCGTCACCATCGCTCAGCTTGGACGTCGTATGACGGCTGGGCGAGTGTGAACGTTTGGCTATCGACATCCCGATGAATAGGGTCGCCCCGGGTTGACCCTAGCTGGTCCTCGCGCGGGCCCTGGCTACCCTTTTGGGCATCTTTTCCAAGCCAGGGTGGCAGCATGGGCGTCGAAGGCATCCAGCAATGTAATGATCTGAATGCAATTGCGGACAACGTCCTCAAGGAAGGCGACAGGCCCTTCTGGGGAGACGATCTGGACGGTCGGCTCGATTTCTTCGCCGAGCAACTGACCAACGTTAGGCCCGAAGAGCGCAGCGAACTCATCGACACCATCGTGGAGAAGGACGGCGGCGCGACGATGTCCTGGCTGACGTCCGAGAAGCTGGACAAGCTGGTCGAAGATGGTCGCATTACTGACCTCGAGCGCGAGACGATCACGCAAGCCGTGGCCGACGCTTACGTTGATGGCGCCATCGGCTTCCAGGACGTTGTGAGCTTCACCAATATCTTCGGCAACGGCGCCGTGGCGCCGGCTGGCCTCAACCCAAATGGCGCGGTGGTCACCGATACCATCGACGCACTGGCCAACAGCGCCAATGGCACTGCGTTCATCGAGAAATTCGCGGGCGAGTTCCTGTCCGAGCGTATCCTGGCCGAACCGCCGATGTTCACGCCGATGGAGCAGGGCAACTTCGCCGGTGTCATGCTCAACGCGCTGGACCAGGCGGGTGGCTCGGCTTCCGTCAATGCCGTGCTGTCCGACCTGTCCGGCGACGCGCGCAGCACCCTGCAGGAGGCGGTTTCCGCCCATGGCATGGCGTTCACCAACCCGGCCTTCGAGGGTCGCAATGTGCGCGACCCGATGGCGATCCTGATCGACACCGTCTCCGAGCACGGCACGTCGCAGGACGTGAACGATTTGGTGCGTTTCGTGGGGGACAACTCCCGCGGCGACTCCTTCGATAATCATTACTTCGACCATCAGAACAAGCCGCTACCACAGCGTGCCGAGGCATTGAGCGACCTGTTCGTGAACCACTCGGACACCATCCTCAACGAACTCACGGTGGGCAACGAGGGCAAGCCGAGCGGCTCGACCAACCCCAATGAGACCCACGTTGGCAACGACCTGGCCACCTTGTCCAATCTGTTCCGCCTGACTGGCCTGAACCCCGATAACCCGAAGGCCTCGCAGGTGATGGACGCCGTCGCGGACTTCACGACCGAGGCCATCAACATCAGCAACAAGCTTGAGGGCGTGGATGACGTGGACGGCAACGGCGTCGTCGATCATCAGGATCTGCGCATGATCGAGGGTGCCACCGCGGATGTCGCCATGATCACCGCTGCGCTGCAGGATGCGGTGGCCACCGGCTACGCCGATCTTGAAGCCGACAACGCCGCCCGCGACGCGATGGCCGGCTTCCTGATCGACGTGGCGGTCTCGGCCATCCCGGTGGTGGGCTCCAAAGCCTCGGGGCCGATCGCCAATGCCGTTTCTGACGCGCTTGGTGGCCTGAGCGAAGGCGTCCGCAAGGAAATCGCCGACGCCCTGGCCAGCATCCCCGAGGAACTGCTGACCACCGCGCAGGGCCAGCTGACCGATACCGCGAAGGCCGCCATCATCGACGCCTTGCCGGAGGACTACCAGTACCTGGAGGGCATCTCCCAGGATGCCGAGAAGTTCATCTTCGACACCATCTACGCACAGGCCGCCCGCATCAACGACCTCTCCAATACCGTGCAGAAGTACCGCGGCTTCATTGATTCGGCGCGTGGCTGAGCACTGAGTGCGTCCGCTCGACAGCAGGACAGGGCCCAGGTAACCGGCCCCGCATCTTCGTGGGATACAGACGGGCAAGGCCGCATGGGCGGAGCGGAGAAACTACTGGGCTTGTCCGGCTTGGTTAGCACGGGCCGATTGCTTTTGATGTCATGTCGATGGCCGCATGAAACGGTCAAACGCAGTTGCAAAATCAGCAAAACTCATTTGATGGAAAAGATGTACGAGTCAGGTCTGCCGAGATCGGGGGCTGATCCTTCTTTCCTTGTTGTTCTTTATCTCCCGGCGCTCCGCAATTCGCTTATGGAGCTGATCAATATCATCTCGAATAGATATGATCCAAGGGTAAAGATCATTCGAAATAATAGGAAAAACTCTTTTGTCTTCCATCTTCATGGAAGTTAAGAATATGTTGCATATCTTTAGCCAGCCTGGGTGGTCTTTTTGGGCCTCCTCGCGGATCTTAAGTGTAGTGATCTCATCCGCGATCGATGTCACAAGGGCCATCTGAGAAAGATAAACGTTGTCACTAAATACTAGTCTTGCGTGAGCGCTGCCTGCCGGGCTTACGCGAATTAATGTTTCTTCTCTTACTGTTCGTTCTGATGGGTCGTAAGCTTCGATAAGATTTCTGAAGAACAATCTGTCTATATAATATCTGAATGTGTCGCGATGAATCCCTAGGGAGTGGTGGTTATCCCAGATCTGGGAGATGCTGACAAACCTGTCTCTTGTCGTGGATGCTTTTTCGTCTACGGAAGTTAAATAGCGAATTAGGTATAGAGCAAGGAATGGGGATGTAAGTGTTCCGGCGGGCCTGGAGAAGACATTGATTAGAAAGTTATGCTTGTCCTCGTCAAATATCGTGCCGTTCTGGAGAACGAGAGATGTTATGAGGGCAGTTCTCTTTGGTCTCACATCTCCTTTTGCAACATACATTCTTAGGAGTTCCTCAAGTCCTATCCATGGTGAAGAAAGAATTTCTCCAGAAAGCTCTAGGCTCCTTCTGACGTCATAGTTACACAGTCGGCCGATTACTGCGGTAATGTCGGAGGTCGAGACGAAAATGGATTCTACAGCCGCGCAGAAAGACTCCGCATTTGCAATGGTTAAATTCATCCCTTTCCCTACAAGGGCGCTCTGAGGCTTTGCATCCTCTGGCTTCCGAAGTTCTGATTTTAGGACATGGAGTCGCTTTGCGAATACATCTTTAAGGCTGGGGACAGGGAGAAAAAAAGCTCTCGAGTGAAAGCTCTGCAGAGGCCCTGCTTTGCTGAGTGACCATACTGTGGTGTCGGTGACGGGGCAGATAAGAAATGAAGCTACGCTGCTAGATATTCCTACCGCGTACTGGAAAACTATGTCTTGCGTGTCTCTGGGCAGGTGGTCGACGTTGTCGAATATGATTATCGGTAAGCGATGCTCTCCTCCCAATGCGCGAGTTAGTAGGCCTAGTAAGTATTCTCTAGGCGAGTCTCGCCTTAGGGTGCTCAGTTCTTCCCCGAATTTTTGGCGGAATGCATCTGGATCTCTTTGATATAGAGGTGCCAGTTCGCCTGACCTCATTCGTGTGTACATGCGCCAGAATGCGCCGCGCAGTTGATCGAATGTGGGGGTTGTTCCGAAGAGTTGTTGCTCGGACTGCTGTATTAGCTCATTTGAGATCCAATCTGTAAGATGCAGGTCGGATCCTTCGCTTTTTAGTAGATCAACTCCGAGATTTATCACTCTGTCCTTAAGGCTTGCTGGAAGGATTTTTGAAAAAAACCTATTAAGGAATGTGGTCTTTCCGGAGCCTTTGTTGCCAACAAGCAATACAAACTCGCCTATTCTTAGCTCTACTGCTTGCTCTATTAAGCCTTGAAGGCTGTCTGGATTTGACGCGTCAATGGAGTCAAGTCTTCTTATGGCTCGATCAATTAGCTCATTAACTATTTTCTCGAAAGCTACGTCGGCTTCCCGGCTTGCTCTTGTTTCTACAAAGCATTCTATAAGCGCCTGCTTTGACTTTGTGTTTATGCGAATGAAGGACCTTCGGAAAAGCTCGCTCAAGGTGAATGCTAGATCCGATGTCTGCGGAACCCTCTTGTAACTGCGATCAAATGCCTTGAAGTAAGAAGCTCTAATTGGAACGGTGCCAGACTCTTTTTCCTGTAGAAAATTTAAAAGCCTATGCTCTTCCAGTCCGATCTCTGACATGAAGTCATAGAAGTGCGTCCAGGAGTTGATTAGTGACGTTGACGATGAGAAAACAACGGCTAACCCCTCTTGAGGTGGCTTCCCATCGCCTCTGTATGCGCGGAACAGGATCCATTGATGTCCGTTGGTGACGGCCCCTAAAGCTGACCCCATTCGAGCCGCATATCCAATAGCCTGGCTAACGCCGCTAGCCGCCCCTTTGAGGGCTGAGCTACTCAAAGGTACTACGGAAAAGTCGTCTTGCTTGAGTGAGCATAGCTCTGTTCCGTTGCGTTTTGCTTCTAAAATAATTCGACAGCGTCCCGAAGTGTTTAAAGAGTAGTCGGCGTAGCCGGCGCCCTCAATGTAGGGTTCAACTTTTATCGAGCTCTTTTGCCATCCGATTTCATGAACTAGGAACTCATCTATGACATGGAAGCGAGTTTGTGCTTCGTTTCCATCGTCTTTGAGGGACTCGCTGTAGGAAGAAATGCGATCTGCGAGTCCAATTTCCTTTCTTGACGATTCGGTCAGTGTTTCCATTTGATCCCTCTGTCCTTGGCGGGGTTTCTGTTTAAATAATAGGCACGATACGTAAATACCGTGCTTAGCGGGTATGTGGTTTTGTTAGATGTCTCGCATACACATAACACCCCTTCATCCCCCGGCTCATCAGCGTCTTGTAAGTGTTGCGGATGATCCGATCCACGCGCTCTCGCGTGGCTTCGGGGTCCTGCTTCATCAGCGTCTTGTAACCGCGAATCGAGCGGTCCATGCGCGAGCGGTGTTCGGGGGCGGTGACAAGCTGGCCGTCGCGTGATTGCAGGTCGGGGCCGATGATCACGCCGACGTAGTCCAGCTCCAGGCCCTGGCAGGTGTGGATGCAACCGACCTGTTCGACAGAACCGTCGGCCACGATCCAGAGGCTGCCATCTCGGCCCAGGTTCCATTGCGCGCGGTAGTCGAACGCCGGGATCACGATGTCGTCGGCGTTCGGATTCTTCTTGCTGTTCCAGTCCCAGCAGTAACCCGCCACGACGCGCGACTTGTTGTTGACCTTGTTCTTCTCCCGAATCAGATCGTGCAGTTCGACCGGCGAATCGACGATGCGGAAGTCGAAGGCGTCTCGGTCGAAATCCGGATTGGCGGTCTCGCGCAGGCCCAGCCAGTCGTCGAGCCAGGCGATATAGCCATCCGAGCCGCTGCAGCGGAACTGGGAGGCGAGTTCCAGCATCGTCACCTGAGCGCCGGCGGCGTTGGCCCACTGGACGAGTTCGTTCGTGTGGCCGATGTCAGCCAGGGTCACGATCTGGTCGTCATCGACGAAGAAGATCGTGCATTTGGCGCTGCGGATCAGTTCCATCACCTGGTTGTGGCCGAGGTTACCGTACAGGCCGCTCTTGGCATTGAGGCGGTGGGCCTCGTCCACGACCAGCGTGTCGAAGACATTGGGATCGGCGGTGTGGAATCGGCCGGAGCCTGAGAACAAGGCGCCGATCTCCGCCTTGCGCAGGTGACCGGCCAGCTTCTGTGCGTACACCGCGCGAGGCGCGGCGTTCTTGGACACGTACTGGGTCACCAGCCCCCGCTTGGTCAACTCGACCAGCAGGTTTACTGCCACGACGGACTTGCCGGTGCCCGGGCCACCTTTGACGATGACCACCTGCTTGCGCTCGGGGCTGGCTTCCACAGACCGCGCCAGGCAGGTCTCGTAGACCACCTTCTGGTCGTCGATCAGTACGAACTCGCGATTGCCCTTGAGCATTTTGACGACGCTGTCGGCCAGCATCTTGGAGGGGCGGATGCGGCCGTTCTCGATCTGGTAGAGCAGGGCGCCGCCGTCGCCCTTGCGCACGTGCTGGCGGATGAATGCGCGCAGGCGTTCCAGCTCATCGTCACCTCGGAGGAACAGCGGTGCCTTGTCGAGGTAGGGCGCGTAATGCGGGTGGCGGATGACGCCGTCGTCGCGGTAGTTGTGCAGGTAGGCGCACGGCCGCAGTTCGGTGCCGCTGTCGTAGACGGCCTCATTGAAGCTGTCGAGCAGCGCGGCGTAGGACCACGCCTGATAGCTGGGGTGCGGGCCTTCGGTCTCGCGGCGGCCGCCACGGTTGGCGACGATGAGGCCGTCCTTTTCGCTCAGGCGCGCGCTGGACCACTGCTTGAGCTCGACAATCACCACGTGCGGTGTGCCGTTCTCGGCATGGCCGGAGAGGATGAAGTCGATACGCTTTCCGCTTTGCGGAATGCCGAACTCGACGCCGATGCCGGTGTCGTTGGGAATCTGGCGGTCACGCAGCACGCGAGCCATCTCACGCAAGGAGCCGTGCCAGGCACGGGACTCGCTCTCGCTGGCGTAGCGTCCGGTCTTGCGCAGGTACGCATCGCGGATCAGATCCTCGATATCGCGGTTGTCGCTGTCGTCGAGAAACTGTTGCTTGGTGGACTGGTAAACGATCACGCGGCCGGTTCCCCCCGGTAGGCCTGTGGTTAGAGCTCGGTGTACTTGGCGCTGCTGCCCTTGGCGCGCTCGACGGGATAGCGCTCGGCATTGCGGGCGAGCTTGTCGCGTGCGGCGGCCAGGGGGTCGATGCCCAACTTGTCGGCCAGTTGCAGCAGATAGAGCAGCACGTCGGCGATCTCGTCGGCCACCTGCGCCGTGCGCTCGGCATCAAGCTGGCGGCTCTGCGCCTCGGTGAGCCACTGGAAGTGCTCCAGCACTTCGGCGGCCTCGATCGACAGCGAGGCGGCGAGGTTCTTGGGGCTATGGAACTGCTCCCAGTCGCGCGCCTGCGCGAAGGCACGCAATGCGGCCTGGAGGGCCTTGATGTCCTGGCTCAAGCAGTGAGGTCCGTTCCCTGTTGGCTGGCAGTATAGGCGGGTCGGCGGCGGACGAGGATGCGACCAATGGACTGCGTGGGAGTGGACGGTGCTGGGGCCGGCTGGGTCGCCGTCTGGCGTGGCAGCGCGGGGCTCATGTTCGCGGTGTACGCCAGCCCGCAGGCGCTCTTGGATGCCCATCGGCAGGCCCGGGTCGTGGCAGTGGACGTGCCGATCGGCCTGGCCGAGCATGGGGCGCGTCTGGTCGACAGTCTGGCGCGCAGGTTCGTGGGCGGGCGCCGCGCCTGCAGCGTGTTCTCGGCGCCGGTGCGGGGCATCCTGGATGCGGCCAGTCAGCCCGAAGCCTCCCGACGGCATCGGGCGATCGATGGGCGTGGATTTGGCGCGCAGGCGTTCGGCTTGCTGGCGAAGATCCGCGCCTGGGACACCGTGCTCCAGGCCGATGCTCATGCGCGCGCGTTGGTGTACGAAGTGCATCCCGAAGTGTCGTTCGCGGCGTTGAATGGCGGCCTTGGCTTGGCGGCTGGCAAGAAATCGGAAGCTGGCGCCGCAATCCGGACGCAGTTGCTGTCGGAGGTCTACGGCACGCACATGGAGGCGTTGTTGGCCGCAGTGCCGCGACGCCTGGCGGCCCGCGATGACGTGCTGGATGCCGTGGCCGCGCTATGGAGCGCCGAGCGTATCGCGGCGGGTGTTGCGTGTTCGCTGCCGTCACCGCCTGGGCGGGATGCAGTGGGGCTACCCATGGCGATTTGGTACTGAGCCCGGTTGGAGATTCATCGTCATATTAATTGGCGGTCTTGCCGGTTAATCGCGGCGGGCATTGAGACAAGAAAAAAAGTATATCCAGGGCTTGACATTCCATCTTTTCAGTAGCACGCTCCTCCACGGAGCCTCGAAACTCCTCGTATAGCGGTACCCACCTCCGAAAAATCGGTGGGTTTTTTGTGCCTGCGATGTTTGCAGGCGCAACCGGCGCGATGTCTGCGTCGGGAGGGCGGTGAATACAACACCCGTAAGGGGAATAAGCCCGCCGGCTATACGCGGTTTCGAGCCTCCCGACTTCCCGTCCACCGTGCGCGGTGGCGGGGTATTTCCCATGGAATGGAGGCAACGCAATGTCCAAGCATCACGATGACTATCAGGATCAGCCGGGTTACTTCGTGCCGGAAGACAGCCGGACGCGGCTGCGGCAATTGGTCGAGCATATGCAGTTCCTGTCGGAGTTGGCGCAGCCGCGCTCATTGGTGGACGAAGAGCAAGGAATCCCGCAGGTGCGTGGCGGCGATCTGGCGACCTGCCTGACGCTGCTGGCCGAGCAGGCCGATCAGGTGCTCGAGGCGATGGCGTGGCGGTCTTCGCGTGCAGCGCGGCAGGATGCGTACACACCGCCCGAGGACGTGGAGCCTGCCGAGGCCGCGGATACCGATGACGCGTCGGAAGGTGTGACGATGGGCGCTTACGCCAAGGCGCGCGCAGCCCAGGCGGCCGAGGTACCCGAGGACTTCGTGTTCGGCGTCACCATCGATCAGGCCGATGCGCTGGACCGTCTGGTGCAGACGCTGATGGCGCATGGCGATGTGCTGGCGTCCGGTCATGAGGACGATCTGGCTGACGCCACGATCTCGACGCTGGGGCTGGCGATCTCGGAGGGCGCCGACACGGTGCGCGAGATTCTGGAGCAGGTGCAGGATCAGCCGTTGCACGCGCCGTCGCGGGCGCCGACGGGTGTGCGTGAGCCGCGTCCGACTTACGGGGCTGCGCTGCACTGATCGGATGAGGGGTGGGCCGGGCGCGCCGCGCTGACGTTGCGCGCCCGGCTTTGAGTATCTAAAATTCAGATCAAGGGTGACGGAAACTTCGCAGTGCAGGTCGGGCCAGGAGGGGGCGCGGCCTGTGGCCTCTGCGGGGACACCCGGACTGACTTCTCTGGACTCACTGCACAGGAAGCTCGCCGACATGACAACGCAACGGATGATGGCCGGGGTCACGCTGGATCAAGTGGATCGACTCGACCACTTGCTGCAATCGATCACCGCCCTGGGTGATGTACTCGCGATGGGGGAGGTCCCCCTCCTGCAGGAACATACGGTGTCCACGCTTGGGCACGCGGTCTTTCGCGCCGGGCTCGAGGCGCAGGAGATTCTGGACACGGTCGGCACGCAGCGGCTTGCGGCGGACGTCAAAGTCGACCATGCGGCCAGCTGCGATGTCGACAGTCGCAAGTCGCGCTCGGTCAAGGAGAACGAGTTGCGGCGCCGCCTGTCGGAGGCGCGCACGCGCGAGGAACTGGAGCGCGTGCTGGAGGACAGCTACTTCGACAGGATCCGTCAGGTCCTGGCCGATGGACCCGGCGGACCTGTCAAGGACGATGCGTAGGCCCGAGGCGCGGGCGCTGTTCGATGCCGCGGTGCCGGGCTTGCGTCGGGATTGCTTGAGGTACTTGCGTCGTCGCGTTCGCCATGCGGATGTGGCCGAAGATCTGACCCAGGAAACGCGCGTGCGCCTAATGTCGTATCGGGAGAATCCTGACATCGAAAGCCATACGCGCCTGATGTATCGGATTGCACAGAACTTGATAATCGAGTTCAGACGCGCTCGCGGGCGCCGGCAAGCCGCACAGCATGTCTGCCTGGACGATGCCGGCATGCTGCCGGCGCCGCTGGCCCCGGTCGAGGAGGTCGTGGAGATGCGTTCGACGCTGGTTGCCGTGCTGGCGCGTGGGCTGCCCGGCTTGCCTGCCAAGTGTCGGCAGGCCTTTGAACTGAGCAGGTTCGATGGGCTGACCTACGACTAGATCGCGGCACGAATGGGCATCTCCATCAAGACGGTGGAAAAGCACATCAGTCGGGCGCTGTCGACGTTACGCACTGCAACAAGCTGACGATCCGTGCTTGGTGTTGCAGCGCGATCTGCGGGTCGCACGCGATGTGTCGCGTCGCGAGCCGCCTGAAACGGATCGAAGGACGTTTCCCCCACACATGGAGGTCAATCATGACCGGATCATCGAACGACACGGACGAACATCTGGGTTACTACCTGTCGGTGGATGCACAGTTCCGCCTGGAGCGGCTGCGCGTATTCATGCGCTTCATCGCGCGGCTGGCCGAGCCACGCACCAGTGAAGACGACCCGCCGCAACTGGACTGGCAGGAGTTGCAATTCTGCATGGAGCAGCTGGCCGAGCAGATCGACAGCGTGATGGAGGTGCTGGACTGGCCGGCGCGGCGGAATGCGGCCGACCGCACTGCCGAGGACGCAACGTCCGCGTCGGTGGACGAGGGCGTGCACGACGCGGCGCCTGCCGAACGTGTAGCCAAGACGTCACGGCCCGGCGGCCAGGCATCGCGCGCGTCGGCTGGGCAGGGCGAGGACGCGCCTGCAGCGACCTCGTTCGGCCAGTGTACGGACGGCGAGCCGTTTGTCTTCGGCCTGACGACCGACCAGGCCGATGCGCTGGGGCGGCTGTTGCAGACGATTGCCGCGCATGGCGACGTCATCGCCTCCGATCACGCCGACGATCTTGCCGACGACACCTTGTCGACGCTGGGCCTGGCGATCTCCGAGGGCGCGGATGACGCGCGTGTGCTGCTGAATCAGATCGAGAGGCAGCGTCTCGGCGTCGCCTCGCGGCCGATCCACGGCGTCGAAGAACCCCGGCCTCGCTATGGCGCCGGCGTGGTGCAGCTCGCACATCGTCGCACCCATCTGCGCACGGCCGCACCGGCGTATCAGGTGCATTGAGCGGTTTGGCGCTGCCGGACGCGTCCGGTAGCGCCAATACCGGCCCGGACCGGCATGGGTTCACCTTTCGATTGATATAAAACCTAGGCTAGAATCGAAATGTTCCGAGGTTTCATATCAATGCTTTCGACCAGGACATCCCAGCGGGATCAGGCGCTGCTGCTGCTGCAAAGCCGTGGCATGGTGCGTCTGCGGGAGTTTGTCGGTCGTGGGATCACGGCCGCGACGGTCTCGCGCATGGAGCGCGACGGCGCTGTTGTGCGACTGGCGCGCGGTCTGTATCAACTCCCCGATGCGGACCTGGACGAACAACACGCGCTGGCCGAGGTCGCCAAGCTGATCCCCAAGGGGGTGGTGTGCCTCACTTCGGCGCTGGCGTTCCATGGGCTGACCGACCAACTGCCAGCACGGACCTGGGTCGCCCTAGGACGGAAGGATTGGCGCCCGAGTACGACATCTCCGCCGGTGCGGATCGTGCGCTTTCCAGACCACCTGCTGAGCGATGGTGTGGAGCATCACGTCGTGGAGAACGTGTCTGTCCCCGTGTTCAATGTGGCCAGAACCGTGATCGATCTCTTCCGGTATCGACGTGTCGTTGGCGAGACCATCGCGATCGAGGGGCTGCGGGAGGCGCTGCGTCAGCGCCGCGCGTCGTCGGCGGAGATCGCCCGGCTCGCGAAGCAGGTCCGGGTCTGGGATGCCATGCGACCCTACCTGATGGCGCTGGGGACCGATGCGTAGGCTCCCAGCCGATACTGCCGCTTCGGTGCGCGCGCGATTGCTTGGGCTTGCGCGCTCGACCAATCGGCCGTTGGATCAGTTGCTGACTCGTTACGCACTCGAGCGTCTGCTGTACCGCCTGAGTCAATCGCACTATCGAGCGCAATACGTGCTCAAAGGTGCGGTCCTCATCACCGCATGGTTCGATAGCCCGCATCGTCCTACCCGGGACGTCGACTTCCTCGGGTTCGGTGATCCGTCCATCGACGCCCTGTTGGCACGATTCCGTGAGATCGCCGCCATGCCCGGCAATGACGGTCTGCACTACGACTGCGCGGCACTTGCTGCACGCGCCATTCGCGAAGATCAGCACTACGGCGGGGTGAGATTACGCACCATCGCCACCTTGGCCGGCGCACGTATCCCGGTTGTCGTCGATGTCGGTTTCGGCGACGCGGTTGCGCCGGGCGTGCAAGAGATCGAGTTGCCGGTGATGCTTGGGATGCCTGCACCGCGTTTGCTGGCCTATTCTCCCGAAACGGTAATCGCGGAGAAGTTCGAGGCCATGGTCAAGCTAGGCCTGGCGAACTCACGGCTGAAGGATTACTACGATGTCTGGGCGCTTGTGACCACACTGAATCTGGATGTCGATCGGCTCGCTGATGCGATCGACGCGACGTTTTCGCGTCGTGGCACCGCCTTGCCGGCCGTGGTGCCTGATGCGTTGACCTTGGCGTTTGCTGCGGATGACGGGCGCGACGCGCAGTGGCGTGCGTTCACGAGGAACGTCGAACACGACGCGCCTGCATTGGATGTGGTGGTCGCCGAGCTTGAGCGGCACCTGATGCGAGCGGTCCGTCGACTGACCAGCCGTTCGTAGCGAACGCGCGCATGGGCGCTTACTTGCAGCGCCGAACCACCGATACGATCGTCTGTTCGAGTTCGTCCTGGGCCTGCGCAGGCGTGATGTCGCCGGCGCAAGCGGCATCGGACAGGGCGTCGGCGGCGCCGAGCACCGCCCAGCGCGATGCCGTCGGCAGGCCCGCCGGACCGGCGAACGGGGCGAGGACCGCGGCGCATTTGTCCAGGAACGTGTGCTGGTAGCGGCGTTTGACCGCGGCCAGTTCGGGCGAACCGCTGAGCGCGGCCAGCACGCCGGCGATCTCCGCGCCCTGGGTCAACACGCAGTCCACATAGCTGGTGGCGATGGTGCGGGCCTTGGCCTGCAGCGTTGGCCGTGCGGCGGCGACGGCGGCATCGAAGAGTGCCGTCTGGCGCACGTCGAAGTCCTCGTACAGCGCCGCCAGCAGACCGTTGCGCGTGCCGAAATGGTCGTAGACGACGGGCTTGGTCACGCCCGCGGCCTCGGCCAGCCGTGCCAGCGTCAGGGCGTCCGTGCCTTCGTGGCCGATCAGCGTCCAGGCGGCGTCCAACAGCTGCCGCGTGCGCTCGGCACGTGGCAGTCGGCGGCGGGTGTTGTCGGGGGCGGGCGAGGGCAAGGTGTCGTGTCCGGTGTCGTCAGGGGCGGGGGGCAAACACACGTTGGCCCAGCGCGTGGGCGGTGTCGAGGTGCGCCTGTGGAAAGCCGGCGTCGGAGGCGAGCAGCAGTTCGGAAGTCAGCACCCGGGCGCCGCAGTAATCGAAGATGCCATGGTCGATCTGGGTCTTCATCGCGCCGAAGTAGCCATGCCGCGCCATGGTCCGCTGGTCGGCGCCGCCGTTGGCGATCAGGTGCACCTGCAGGCGTTGCAGCTTCTTGTGGAGCTTGCCGCCGTCGTCCTGGTCGTAGGCCCAGCCATTGGTGAAGACGCGATCGATCCAGCCCTTGAGCAATGCGGGGAACGACCACCAGTAGATCGGGTAGACCAGTGCCAGCGCATCGGCGCGCTCGAGACGCGCGTGTTCGGTGGCCACGTCGCTCGGTGGGGACGCTTGTTGATGGAACAGCGCAAGGTCGGCCTGGTTGAACCGGGGATCGAAGCCTTCCGAGGCCAGATCAGCAGTCTCGGCGGTATGGCCGCTGGCTTCGATGCCGGCGACAAAGTGCGCGGCGATGGCGTGGGTCAGGGAGGCAGGGTTGGGATGGGCGACGACGACGAGAGCGTGCACGGGAGATCCGGGGGAGATAAGTTCCTACGGATAGTAACTTACGAATAGTAATTTATGCTGAAGCGCCAGGCGCACGGTCGGCTGCCAAGGCGGGCAGCGCGTCGCAGAAGAAGTCCACGAACACACGCAGCTTGGGCGCCATCCACTCACGCGCCGGGAAGTACAGATAGAAGCCCGGCTGCGCGCAGCGATAGTCGGCCAGCACCTCCACCAGCCGACCGGCGGCGAGATCGTCGGCCACGCATTGCGCGAACTGCCATGACAGGCCCAGGCCGCCGCGCGCGGCCTCGCGCACGAGGCGGTCGTCGGCGAACACCAGGCGGCCGTGGACGTCGAGGTCGATGTCGGTGCCGGTGCCGGTGCCGGTGCCGGCCTCGCCGAAGCGCCAGGCCTCGATGCGGCCACTGCCAGGCAGGCGAAAGCGGATGCAGTCGTGGGCGGTCAGGTCGCTGGGTGAGGCCGGGATGCCATGCCGGCGCAGGTAATCCGGGGTGCCGACGACGACGCGCTGCTGGTCGCCACCGATCGGCCGGGCGATGACGTCGCGCGCAAGCGAGGGGCCGAACCGGATGCCGGCATCGAAGCCGCCGGCGACGAGATCGGCCAGGGTGTCGTCGGTGAACAACTCGACCTGCAACTCAGGGTAACGGGCAAGAAAGTCCGGCAGTCGCGGCACCACCAGCAGGTCGGCGGCCAGGCGCGACAGATTGATCCGCAGCAGGCCGCTCGGCTGACCGCGGCCGGCGCGTGCCTGCTGCATGGCGATGTCGATCTGGTCGAGCGGGGCGTCGATCTGTTGGAGGAATGCGTGCCCGGCCTCGGTCAGCGTGACCCGGCGGCTACTGCGGTGCAGGAGCCGCACACCGAGTCGGGCCTCGAGCGCACGCACCCCTTGGGACACCGCGGACGGGCTGACGCCAGCGGCATCGGCCGCGCGGGTGAAGCTGCCCAGCCGCGCGACGCTGCGGAATGCGGCCAGGCCGGCGAGGGTTTCGTGCTTGGACATGAAGCAGAACTTACAGCCCGGTGAAGCCCGATCCGCTGTTTCTGGCATGTCGTGGGCGGGACAGTGTGTGCCCCGCAGCCCGAGAGTCCGCCATGACCGCCTTGTCTGCCTTGCTTGCCCTGTCCATTGCCGCCAGCAGCGCGCCGGCCACGCCATCGCCGCAGAACCTTACGACGCGGCTCGACGCCGTGCTCGACACCGCGGTGCGCGAACAGCGCATCGTCGGCGCGGTGCTGCGGGTCGAGCGCGATGGGCATACGGTCTACCGGCGGGCCGTGGGCCAGATCGACCGCGAGGCCGGCCGTTCGATGCCCGAGGACGCGGTGTTCCGCCTGGCCTCGGTCAGCAAGCCGATCGTGACGCTGGCGGCGCTGCGCCTCGTCGACCAGGGCAGATTGCGGCTGGATGATCCGGTCACCCGCTGGATTCCGGCGTTCCGCCCCGCGCTGGCCGACGGCCGTGTGCCGACGATCACCGTGCACTACCTGCTCACGCACAGCGCCGGGCTCGACAGTCCGGGCGCGCAGCCACCGGAGGGGCCGTATCACCGGCTGGGTATTTCCGATGGGCTGGACCGGCGTGCGCTGACGCTGGCGCAGAACGTGCAGCGGATCGCCGATGCGCCATTGGTCTATGCGCCAGGCACCGGCTGGCGGTACTCGCTGGCGATCGACGTGCTCGGCGAGGTCGTCGCCCAGGCGCACGGCACCGACCTGCCACGGGCGATAGCCGACCTCGTGACCGGGCCGCTCGGCATGGCAGATGCGGCGTTCCAGGTCGCGCCGTCGGCGCGGGTCGCGGTGCCGTACGTCGATGGTGCACCGACGCCGCGGCGTATGACCGGCGCGATGGACGTGCCGCTGCCGCCGGGACTGGGCGTGTCGCTGCGCTTCGATCCCGAGCGTGCGTTCGATGCCGAGGCCTTCGCGTCGGGCGGTGCAGGGATGCTGGGCACGGCTGATGATGTCGTGCGCGCGCTCGACGTCTTCCATGGGCGCGGGCCGTTCTTGCAGCCGGCCACCATCGCCCAGGCGAGGCGCGACCATCTCGGCGCGGCCGCGGCCACGCAGGGGCCGGGCTGGGGCTTCGGCTACGGCGGCGCCGTGCTCGTCGACCCCGCCGCCGCCGCCACCCCGCAGGCGCCCGGCACGCTGCAGTGGGGCGGGGTGTACGGCCACACCTGGTTTGTCGACCCGGCCAACGGTCTGACCGTCGTGCTGCTGACCAACACCGCATTCGAAGGCATGTCCGGCGCACTGCCGCGCGAGGTCCGGGATGCGGTGTATGCGGGCGAGTAGCGCAAGCAGCGGGTCATCGCCTGCCCGGGCTGTGGCAGGGATGGCGCGAACGTGCCAAACCGCAGGCCATCTTGCCTCGCGGCGCACGGACATTTCCCGCAGACGCGTCGGATGTGATGTGTCCTGTGCTTCGGGCCTGATCCGCAAATCGCCGTCTATTCGCCGCATTCCGTGCGGTGAATCGCGCACTTAATCGCCGCAAGCGCGGTCACGGGCGGAGTCGCTCGTCGCGCCGCAGGTGGATCGCCCAATAGCCGAGCCCGACGCAGGCACCGCCGAGGATGTTGCCCAGCGTCGACCAAACGAGGTTGGCGCCGGCGCTGGCCCACGACAGGTCCACGGGCGGCGCGATGCCGCTGGCGGACGCGGCCAGCAGGCCGAGCGGCAGCAAGGACATGTTGGCGATGGAGTGCTCCAGCCCGAGCGCGACGAAGGCGGCGATCGGCGGCACGATCACCGCGACCTTGTCGACCGCGGTCTTGGCGCCGGCCGCCATCCACACCGCCAGGCAGACGAGGATGTTGGCGAGGACGCCGCTGGCAAGGATCGTGGTGGGGGATTTCGCGGTCTTGCTCGCGGCGAGTTCGATCGCCGACGCCGTGACTGCGCCGTCGCCCGCGGTGTGCAGGCCGGCGGCGATTGCCAGCAGCACCAGCGCGAGCGCGCCGACGAGGTTGGCGAGCCAGACCACGCTCCAGGCGCGCAGCAGACGCGCCGGACCGAGCCGTCGCTGGGCGAGCGGCAAGGTCATCAGCGTGTTGCCGGTGAACAGCTCGGCGCCGGCCAGCAGTACCAGGATCAGGCCGAGCGCGAAGCCGGTGCCGATCGCGAGTTGCGCCGGGCCGTAAGGCAGGTCGGCGGTACCGGCGCCAAGCAGCGCTGCCATCAGGCTGCCGAATCCGATGTAGGCGCCGGCCAGAATGCCCAGGCCCGCCATCGCGCCGAGCGGCCGATGGGCCTTCTCGACGCAGGTCTCGGACATGGTCTTGGCGATGTCCTCAGGCGGTGGCATTGCAAGGGCAGGCGTCGTCATCGGCGCGGTCCGTGCGGAGGGACAGGTGTAGCGGATGCGCGGTGAACGTTGCGGCCAGGCGCATCGGGGGGCAGGCATCGGGTGGGGCTGGTTGTACCGTGATTGGTGCAGTAGATGCCGATCGGAGGATCAGCACGGTGCGCCTTCCGCAGTGGTCTTCACGCACGCGGCCCTAGCCTCGAGGCTCCACCACCGGGATCAACGCCATGACCACGCAAGCGGGCAAGACGCAGGGCGGCGCCACGCCGCAGGACGAGGACAACACGCGCACCCCCACGCGCGATCCGAAGACAGGGATCGACCGCGAGGTCGGCGATCTCGATGATCCGGATGCGCCCGAGAACGACGATGCACTGCCGGGGCGTGCAGGTGGGGGCCTCGCGGGCGGATGACGCCGAGCGCATGTGCGCTGTACCGCCTCGATTGCCGTCGGCGCGCGCAGCGCACCGGCGAAAGCGGCGCGTTGCGACCCGCATTGCGCTCGCCACAACATCACGTCGGACGCGACGCCGGGGTTCGTGCAGTCGACGCGCGCGTTGGAGCCATCGTCCGCAGTAGTGACCGAAACGCACGAGACGAGGTTGTCGCCTCGTGCGTTCCGATGCAAAGCGCCAGGCCGGCGATCAGACGAGATCAGGCCACGTCCGGCAAACCGGGCAGCAGCTTGTCGAGCGTGATCGGGTAATCGCGCACGCGCACGCCGGTGGCGTTGTGGATGGCGTTGGCGATCGCGGCGCTGACGCCGCACAGGCCCAGTTCGCCGACACCCTTGGCCTTCATCGGCGAACTGTCGGCGTCGGCTTCATCCAGGAATACGACCTCCTGCTCGGGCACGTCGGCATGCACGGGGACTTCGTAGCCGGCGAGGTCGTGATTGACGAAGAAGCCGAGGCGCTCGTCGACGGCCAGTTCCTCCGACAAGGCGGCGCCGATGCCCATCGTCATCGCGCCGATGACCTGGCTGCGTGCCTGCTTCGGGTTGAGGATGCGACCGGCGGCGCACACGGCGAGCATGCGCCGCACACGGGTTTCGCCCGTCAGCGCGTCAACGCCGACTTCGCAGAAGTGCGCAGCGAACGTCGACAGCTGCTTCTGCTTGTCGAGGTCGCCAAACTCAATCGCATCCTCGACGACGATCTGGCCGTCGCCAGCCACGTCGGCGAGCTTGACCGCGCGCCCTCCGCCGCGCACTTCGCCATCGACGAACTCTGCGGTCGCCGGGTCGAGGTCGAGCCGGGTCGCAATCACCTCGCGCAATTTCATGCAGGCGGCGTACACGCCGGCGGTCGCGCTGTTGGCACCCCATTGGCCGCCGGAGCCGGCGGAAGCGGGGAAGTCGGAATCGCCAAGCTTGACCTCGATCTGTGCGATCGGCAGCCCCATCGTTTCGGCGGCGGTCTGCGCAATGATTGTGTAGCTGCCGGTACCGATGTCGGTCATGTCGGTTTCGACCGTGACCCGGCCGTCGGGCTGCAGGCGCGCACGGGCGCCGGACTTGGTGACCGGCGCATTGCGGAAGCCGGCGGCCATGCCCAGGCCGACGAGCCAGCGACCGTCGCGCACGCTGCCGTGCGCGGCACGACGGTTCCAGCCGAAGCGCTCGGCGCCCTGGCGCAGGCACTCGACCAGTTGTCGTTGCGAGAACGGCCGCTCCGGTTTTTCGGGATCGACCTGGGTGTCGTTGCGGATGCGGAACTCGACCGGGTCCATGCCGAGCTTCTCGGCCATTTCGTCGATCGCGATTTCCAGCGCCATCAGGCCGGGCGTTTCGCCAGGCGCGCGCATCGCATTGCCCTCCGGCAGGTCGAGCGTGGCCAGGCGCATCTTGGTCATGCGGTGCTCGCCGGCGTAGAGCAGGCGGGTCTGTTGGATCGCGACCTCCGGGTCGCCGCCGGGCAGGTTGCCCGACCAACTTTCGTGGCCGATCGCGGTGATGCGGCCGTCGCGGCGCGCGCCGATGCGGATGCGTTGCTCGGTCGCCGGGCGGTGCGTGGTGTTGTTGGCGATCAATGGGCGGTGCAGGGCGACCTTGACCGGGCGCTTGGCCGCGCGCGCGCCGAGCGCAGCGAGAATCGCATCGGCGCGCACGAACAGCTTGCCGCCGAAGCCGCCACCGATGTACGGCGAGACCAGGCGCACCTTCTCCGGGGCGAGGCCGAGCGTGCGCGCGACGTCGCCGCGACTCCAGGCGATCATCTGGTTCGAGGTCCAGATCGTCACATGGTCGCCGTCCCAGGCCGCGAGCGAGGCCATCGGCTCCATCATCGCGTGCGACTGGTCGGGGGTGGTGTAGGTGGCATCGAGCGTGACCTCGGCCGATGCGAACGCGCTGTCGAAATCGCCGACCGCAGTGTCGGCCGGGGTGTCGCCGTCGGGCTTGATGGCGCGGTCTTTTTCGGCGTGCAGCGAAAAGCGGCCGGGCTCGCGTGCGTAGGTCACGCGCACCAACGCCGCCGCGGCGCGCGCCTGCTCGAACGTCTCGGCGACAACCAGCGCGATGGCCTGGTGGTAGTGCTCGATCGCCGGGCCGCCGAGCAAGGTCGCGGTGTTCATTCTGCCCTTGCCGAGCTCGCCGGCGTTGCGCGCGGTGACCACGGCCAGCACGCCCGGTGCGCGTTCGGCCGCCGAGGTGTCGAGCGCGGCAATGCGGCCCTTGGCGATGCCGGCGCCGACAACGTGGCCATAGGCGGCGCGCTCGGTGACGTCATGCCATTCATAGGCATACGGGGCGGTGCCAGTGACCTTGTGTGGGCCGTCGATGCGGTCGAGCGGCTGGCCGACCACGCGCAGGCGGTCGATCGGATTGGGGCCGGCAGGGGTGTCGAACTTCATGTGCGGGTCTCCTGTGCCTCGATGAGCACGGCCGCGATCGTGCGCTGGGCGAGCGTGAGCTTGAAGCGGTTGTCGTCGGTTGGCGTGGCGCCCTCGAACAGGCGCGCGGCGACCGCGGCCGCCCCGTTGGGCAGTTCGGCATCGGCCGCGTCGCTGCGCCAGGGCTTGTGGGCGACGCCGCCCACGGCGATGCGGCCGCGGCCGTCGTCGTGCACGATCGCTGCGACCGAGACCAACGCAAAGGCGTACGAGGCGCGGTCGCGGACCTTGCGGTAGAGCTGGCGGCCGCCGACTGGCGGCGGCAGCACGACCGCAGTGATCAGTTCGCCGGGGGTGAGCACGGTGTCGCGCTGCGGGGTGTCGCCGGGGGCGGGATACAGCTCGGCGAGCGCGATGCGACGTTCGCGGCCATCGGGCTGCACCGTCTCCACGACCGCATCGAGTGCACGCATCGCGACCGCCATGTCGCTGGGGTGGGTGGCGATGCAGGCGCGGCTGCCGCCGATGACCGCGAGCTGCCGGCTGTAGCCGTCCAGTGCGCCACAGCCGCTGCCGGGCAGGCGCTTGTTGCAGGGTTGCGCGGTGTCGTAGAAGTATGGGCAGCGCGTGCGCTGCAGCAGGTTGCCGGCAGTGGTCGCGCGGTTGCGCAACTGGCCGGAGGCGCCGGCGAGCAGGGCGCGCGACAGCAGCGGGTAATCGCGGCGCACACGCGCGTCGGCGGCGAGCTCGGTGTTGCGCACCAGCGCGCCGATGCGCAGGCCGCCGTCGGGCGTTGCGTCGATCGTGTCCAGGGCCAGGCCGTTGACGTCGATCAACTGGGCAGGCGTCTCGATCTCGAGCTTCATCAGGTCGAGCAGGTTGGTGCCACCGGCGATGAACTTCGCGCCCGGCGTACGGGCAGCAGCGGCTGCTGCCTCGGCCGGGGAGGCGGCGCGTGTGTAGTCGAAGGCCTTCATGCGCCAGCCTCCGCCCGGCGGCGGCCGCCTGCGACGTCCTCGATCGCGTCGAGGATGTTGGCGTAGGCGCCGCAGCGGCAGAGGTTGCCGCTCATGCGCTCGCGGATCTCATCGGGGCTGAGCGCAGGACGGGCAGTGAGGTCGCCGGTGACATGGCTCGGAATGCCAGCGCGCACTTCCTCGAGCGCCGCGACCGCCGAGCAGATCTGCCCGGGCGTGCAATAGCCGCACTGGTAGCCGTCGTGCTTGACGAAGGCCGCCTGCATCGGATGCAGGCGCTCGGGCGTGCCGAGGCCTTCGATCGTGGTGACCTTGGCATCGGCGTTCATCACTGCCAGCGTCAGACAAGTATTGATGCGGCGGCCATCGACGATCGCGGTGCAGGCGCCGCACTGGCCGTGGTCGCAGCCCTTCTTGGTGCCGGTGAGCTGCAGGTGCTCGCGCAGCAGGTCGAGCAGCGTGGTGCGCGTGTCGACCTCGCGCTCAATGCGGCGGCCGTTGACCTCCAGCGAGACGCGTTGCATGACCGGGGGGCGGGGCGGGGCGGCGGTCACGGAGGCGGTGGCGGCCTGGGCGATGCCGGGCGCGGCGACGGCGCCGGCCGAGGCCGCGCCTGCCTTGAGCAGTTCGCGGCGGGAGAGCGGTGACATGGCGGAATCCTTCTGGCTGGCGACCGGGGGCACGGGCTGGCGGGGATCTGGCGGGATGGGGGCGCTGGCAGGGCGCACACGCGTACGGTGCAGGGGCGAGCGTGCCGGTCGTGGCGTGTCGAGGGGATCAAGAACGGGGCGGATTTGCCGTCGGTGTGATCACGTTCGGCGTGGTCGGGCGTGCCCATTCATTCGATGCGAGCGGGTGGGCGTGCGCTTGCGCTGTCTTGGCCCGAGCTTCGCTGTCGCGAACGACAGCGCATCATCTGCGCGCGATTCGGCGTACACGCTGGCGTGATTTGAAACGAGGGCAGCGCTCGACGCGCGCGTGCCTCATGCGCGGCTACGCTTGCGCGCCGCGCCAGTGCTGCAACTGTGTGGCGATGCTCAACGCGATCGCCGCAGCACCGCGGCCGCAGCCGGGGATGCCAACCGGCGACTGCAGACGGTCAGCAAGCGCGTCGCGATCGTCGGGGCGCAGCAGCTTGAACAGGTCGCGGCGTCGGCGATCGGGGCCGAGCAGGCCGATGAACGGGATGTGCGAGGCCGCCAAGGCCTCGAGCGCGTCTCGGTCGGCCTCGAAGCCGTGGTGCATGACCAACGCGACATCGGCATCGGCATGGGTGGCGATCGCGTCAATCGGTGTCGCCTCGATCACGTCGATATCCGGCGCGACGCGCGCGCGCCACGCGGGGCGGGCATCGGCGACCACCACACGCCAGCCCAGCGTACGCAGCATCGGCACGAGCACCGGCGTTTCGGGGCCGGTGCCGAGGACGAGAACGGACGGGGCGCGTCGCACGATGACGGGCCATTGCGCCACGGCGGAGGGCGGGACCGGATCGCTGGGCAGGCACCAGTGCCCGCTGCGTGCGCCGATATGCCAGCCGATGTCGCCGTGACGATCGAGCGTGATCGTCAGGTCCTGGCGATCGCCAAGCCAGGTCTGCAGCGCGGTATCGACGCCGGGCAGCGCGGCGAGCGGCAGCAGCGCGATCAGCTGGCGGCCGCGGCAGCCGACGGCCGAGCCCAGGAACAGGGCGCCATCGTCGGTGGTGTCGATCTCCAGCCAGCCGATGCGCTCGCCGGCTGCGGCCTCCATCGCCAAGCGCGCGATCTCGGGTTCCAGACACCCGCCGCTGATCCAGCCATGCTGCAGAGCCTCGCTGAACAGCGCGAGCGTGCCAGGCGCGGCATAGGTCGAGCCCTCGGTCTCGACGACGATCGCCAGCACCGGGCGCGTCCCTGCCGCCAGCGCATCGCGCGCTGCCCGCAGTACGGCGCCTGGGTCGCCGTCCGCAAAGCGGGAGCACGGCGCCTGCGGACGTGGCGTCGATGCCGGTCGGGTCGGCATCGGCGACGTGCGGAGCAGGGGGGCGACTGCGGCCATCGGGATCGGGTAGGCCGGCAGCGGGATGCGATGCCGGACAGAAGCGAAAGGAGCGGCCAGCCTCCGCCAGTGGGTGTGAAGGGGGGTTGTAGGTGGTGCGGGCGGTGGGCTTGGCGCTTCGGGGAAAAGCGGCCCCCATCCCAACGGAGTAAAGGCGTCGCTGCTATCCACCTCCCCCGCTTGCGGGGGAGGTCGCCGCGCGCAGCGTGGCGGGTGGGGCGGGCCGTCGCGGGAAAGCACCCCCACCCCAACCCTCCCCCGCGATGCGGGGGAGGGCGCCAAGGTCGCCGCGCGCAGCGTGGCGGGTGGGGGACGGGCCGTCGCGGGAAAGCGCCCCCACCCAACCCTCCCCCGCGATGCGGGGGAGGGCGCCAAGGTCGCCGCGCAGCGTGGTGGGTGAGGGACGGGTCGTCGCGGGAAAGCGCCCCCACCCAACCCTCCCCCGCGATGCGGGGGAGGGCGAAAAGGTCGCCGCGCGCAGTGCGGCGGGTGGGGGCCACTCTTCGCGCGTCAGCCGCGGTGCGCGCGATCGGCGCCGACGGCGGCGGCGCCGCGCAGCAGCATGCGGATCATCTTCGCGAGGTCGTCGACCAGGGCGTCGTCGCGTTCGGGCGGCGAGTCGAGCGCGGTGCCGCCCAGCGCGAACACCAGGCGGGTGATCGCGCGGGCCACCAGCGCCGGTTCGTGGAAGGCCGCGCCCTGGGCAGCGGCAATGCGCACGAGGTCGGCGCGCAGTTCGTCCTCGAAGAAGTGCAGTTGCCGGTCCACTGCGCGCTTGAAGGCGTCCGAGCCCACGGTGCCCTCGCGCAGCAGCACGTGCAGCAGCTTGTCGTCGGCGCGCAGGCGTTCCATGAACGCCTCCAGCGACCCGCGCACGATGCTGCGGCCCGAGACCGCGCGCTTGCGGGCGTCACCGACGATGCGGCGCAGCGATTCGCCGGCCTGGTCGATCAGTGCGACGGCCAGTTCGTCCATGTCGTGGAACTGGCGATAGAAGCTGTTGGGGGCGATGCCGGCCTCGCGCGCGACTTCGCGCAGGCTCAGCGTCGAGACGCTGCGGTGCGGACCGATCAGGCGCAGCGTCGCGGCGATCAGGTCATCGCGGACGATGGTCGGCTTGCGGCCGGGTTGACCGTCCGGAGCGGCGGGATCGCCGGCGGGCGCGGGAGCGGTGACGGTCAAAGGGGAAGCCAGGTGAAGCGGGCGACCAGCATAACAGTGCATCCGGAACGGCCGCCTGACCGCGGGAGACGGCGCGCTGAACAATTAATGCACAAGTGTATACACGCCTGTGCGGATGCCTGTACAGTCGCCCCATGTCCGCCGTCTCCCCGCTTGCCTCCCGCCCGCGCAGCCCGCTTCGTCGGCTTGCCGCGCCCTTCGTCGCGCCCCCGGTGTTCGACTTCTGGGCCCGCCGGCTGCATCCCACGTGGACCTGGGAGCGGCCGCTCGCACGGGTCGTGGGCCGGGTGCCGGCCGCCGAAGGGGCGGTCACGCTGACCTTGCAGCCCAATCGCCACTGGACTGGTGCGCAGCCGGGCCAGCACGTGAATCTCGGGGTCGAGATCGACGGCGTGCGCGTCACGCGCAGCTACAGCCTCGATGCGCCGGTCGGCGCCGACGGCCGTCTGACGATCACGGTCAAGCAGGTCGAGGGCGGCCGCGTCAGTGGACACTTGCTCGAGCGCGCACAGCGCGGCGACGTGTTCGACATCGGTCCGGGCTTCGGCGATCTCGTGCTGCCCGAGGCGCCACAGGGCAGCTGGCTGCTGCTGGCGGCCGGCAGCGGGATTACGCCGATGATGGCGCTGATCCGGCAACTGGCCGCGCAGGACATGCCGGTGCCGGTGACGTTGCTGTACTGGGCGCGCCATCGCACGCAGGCTTGTTTCGTCGAGGAGCTCCGCACGCTGGCCACACGCCACGCCGGCTTCGACGTGCGCTTCGTGCTGACGGGCGAGGCGCCCGTGGCCGGCGACGAAGCCGGCGGCCGCATCGATGCTGCGCTGCTGGACACGTTGGTTGCTGATCTTGCGCAGCGCCAGGTGTACGCCTGTGGGCCCGGTGGCTTCGTCGCCACCGCGCAGGCGCTGCTCGACGGACGCGTGCCGCTGTTGCGCAGCGAGGCCTTTACGCCGCCGCCGAGTCCGCCGGTCGACGACACCGGCACGGTGTCGGTTCAACTGGCACGCAGCGGGCGCGCGCTGACATTGCCGCGCGGCACCAACCTGCTCGCAGCGCTCGAAGCCGAGGGGCTCAAGCCCAGCTCGGGCTGCCGCATGGGCATCTGCAACACCTGCGCTTGCGGCAAGGCCGCCGGCGCCGCGCGCGACCTGCGCACCGGCCACGTCCACGGCGAGCCCTCGGCTGCACTGAAGCTGTGCGTCAGCAGTGCGGTCACCGATCTCGTTCTCGATCTGTAGAAATTGCGGAGCTCCCTCATGTCCAAGACCACCGCCCGCCGCCTGGGCGCGCAGGAACTCGAAGCCTTCGGCGCCGAACTCGACGCGCTGCACACGCGCACGATGGCGCAGGTGGGCAAGGTCGATGCCGACTACATCCGTCGGGTCGTCGCCGCGGTGCGCTGGACGGGCCTGGCCGGGCGCGCGCTGTTGATGCTCGGTGCGATCGCCGGTGCGTTCGTGCCGTGGGTCCTGTGGGCGGCGTGGCCGGCGGGCGTGCTGCTGCTGGCGCTGGCCAAGATCCTGGAGAACATGGAGGTCGGGCACAACGTGATGCACGGCCAGTACGACTTCATGGGCGATCCGCAGCTCGAGGGCCAGCGCTACGAGTGGGACATCGTGGCCACCGCCGACAACTGGCGGCATTCGCACAATTACCGCCACCACACCTACACCAATGTGCGCGGCATGGACGACGACATCGGTTACGGCCTGCTGCGGATCTTCCCCGAGCAGCGCTGGAAGCCGTTCTACCTGCTGCAGCCGCTGATCGCGCCGGTATTCGCGCTGTACTTCCAGTGGGGCGTGGCGATCCAGGAGCTGAAGGTCGGCCGCTGGTTCGCCGGCAAGATGCCCAAGGGCAAGCTCGCGCGCGATTTCGCGCCGGTCGGCCGCAAGATGGGCCGGCAACTGCTCAAGGACTACGTGCTGTTCCCGGCACTGGCCGGCCCGTTCTTCCTGCCGGTGCTGCTGGGCAACCTGGTCGCCAACGGCCTGCGCAACATCTGGACGTTCGTGGTGATCTTCTGCGGCCATTTCACCGCTGATGCCGAGGTGTTCCCGAAGGACTGCCTGCGCCAGGAGACCCGCGGCCACTGGTACCTGCGCCAGCTGCGCGGCTCGTCGAACATCGGTGGCGGCCGGTTGATGCACCTGCTGACCGGCAACCTGAGCCACCAGATCGAGCATCACTTCTATCCCGACGTGCCGGCGCATCGTTATGGCGCGATGGCGGTCGAGGTGCGCGAGATCTGTGCGCGCTACGGCCAGCCCTACAACACCGGTTCGCTGCTGCGGCAGTTCGGCCAGGTGACCTGGCGGATCGTGCGGCACGCGTTCCCGAGCCGGCCGCGCCGCGCCGCCGCGCCGCTGGTCGGCGCGCCGCAGCAGGCCTGACGCACCGGCACGCACCGCGCGGTCAAAGGCTCGCGCGCAGGTCGGTCAGGGTCGCCATCAGCAGCATTGGGTCGAGCGGGGACGGCTCGAATCCCACCTGCAGGTAGAAGCGGGCGGCGTCCTGCGAGAGCGCATGCACCAGCAGGCCGCGGATGCCGATGGTGTCGGCCGCCTGCAGGACGCGCAGCGCGGCATCGCGGACGAGCGCGCGTCCGATGCCGCGCCCCTGCAGCGACCGGTCCACGGCCAAGCGGCCGAGTACGACCACTGGGATCGGCTCGGGCATGTTGCGTCGGAAACGGCCCGGCGCCGAGGCGACGGTGACTGCGCTCGATGCCAGTGCGTAGTACGCCATGACGCGTCTGTCGGCGCATGCGACAAAGGTGCGTGACGCGCCGCTGGTCTGGTTGGCGAGTGCGCGTCGTCGCAGCCACCGGTCCAGACCGTCTTCGCCCGAGTCGAACGCGTCGACATCGTGCTGGGCGGTCAACGTCTCGGGAGCAGCGAGCGTCATCGCTTGTGCGTGGCGGTGTCCCAGGGCGCCGGGGTCTGCATGGTCGTACGCAACCGGGCATTCGGCTCGGGCGGCTGGTCCAACCGGGCCAGGAAGGCGGCGTAGGCCTTGCTGTCGACATGGAAGGTTGCCTGGTCGAGCAGTGCTTCCTCGGCGGCCGCACGGGCGGCCGCCAGCACGAAGTCGGTGCGGTTCTTGCCCCGAGACTTGGCGGCGCGATCGATCAGCGCCCGGTCCTCAGTCCGGATCCGCAGATTCAGGGTCTCGCGCTTGACGGGCGGGCGACCGGTGGTGGGCATGACGTTGGGCCGGGCGGTGAATGAGGCAATCATCGCACAGGTGTAATGACGGTGTCGTTACGCAAGCCGGAGCGACGGCCGACGCCGCCGACACGGCGGCGGGCCGATAATGCCGGCCGTTTCCGCTTTCAGGCTGCCCCATGCCCAAGCCACCGTCGCCGTCGACACCGCCCGGTCCCGCGCACTGCGTGCGGGTGCGTGGCGCGCGCGAGCACAACCTCAAGGACGTCGATGTCGACATCCCGCGCGATGCGCTGGTGGTGTTCACCGGCGTATCGGGCTCGGGCAAGTCGTCGCTGGCCTTCGGCACGCTGTTCGCCGAGGCGCAGCGCCGTTATCTCGATTCGATTTCGCCCTATGCGCGCCGGTTGATCGACCAGGCGGGCGTGCCGCAGGTCGATGCGATCGAGGGCCTGCCGCCGGCGGTGGCGCTGCAGCAGGCGCGTGGCACGCCCACCGCGCGCTCATCGGTGGGCAGCCTGACGACGATCTCCAACTCGCTGCGCATGCTGTACTCGCGCGCCGGCGACTACCCACCGGGGCAATCGATCATCTACGCCGACGGGTTCTCGCCCAATACGCCGGCCGGCGCCTGCCCGACCTGTCACGGGCTGGGCCGGATCTACGACGCGACCGAGGCGTCGATGGTGCCCGATCGCAGCCTGACGATCCGCGAGCGCGCGGTCGCGGCATGGCCCGGTGCCTGGCACGGCCAGAACCAGCGCGACATCCTGACCACGCTCGGCATCGACGTCGACGTCCCGTGGTCGAAGCTGCCGAAGAAGACCCGCGACTGGATTCTGTTCACCGACGAGCAGCCGGTGGTGCCGGTGTATGCGGGCTTCGGCCTGGACGAGGTGCAGCGCGCGGTGAAGAAGAAGATGGAGCCCAGCTATATGGGCACGTTCACCAGCGCACGGCGGCATGTGCTGCACACCTTTGCCAACACCCAGAGCCCGCAGCAGAAGAAGCGCGCGGCGCAGTACCTGATCGGCGCCGACTGCCCGGAGTGCCATGGCAAGCGACTGCGTCGCGAAGCGCTGTCGGTGACCTTCGCCGGGCTCGACATCGCCGCGTTCTCGCAGCGTCCGCTCGACGAGCTCGCCGGCCTGCTGGCCCCGGCCGCGGACGGAAAGACCCATGCCCGCGCGCACCCGGAGCAGGCGCTGGCCGCGCAGCGCATCGCGCAGGATCTGCTGGCGCGCATCGCGGTGCTGCAGGACCTGGGGCTGGGCTATCTGACGCTCGCGCGCAGCACGCCGACGCTGTCGCCGGGCGAATTGCAGCGACTGCGCCTGGGCACGCAGATCCGCTCGCAGCTGTTCGGCGTGGTCTACGTGATGGATGAGCCCTCGGCCGGCCTGCACCCGGCAGATGCGCAAGCGTTGCTGCGCGCGCTCGACCAGCTCAAGAGCGCCGGCAATTCGCTGTTCGTGGTCGAGCACGAGATTGATGTGATCCGGCATGCCGACTGGATCGTCGACGTGGGGCCGGCCGCGGGCGAGCAGGGCGGTCGGGTGCTCTACAGCGGACCGCCGGCAGGCCTGGCGGACGTCGAGGCCTCGGCGACGCGGCGTTATCTGTTCGCCGGGCACGCCCCCGAGGCCAGTCGCCTGCGCGCGCCGACCGGCTGGCTGCAGTTGCGCGGCATCGTGCGCAACAACGTGTGCGGGCTCGATGTCGACCTGCCGCTGGGCGTGTTCGCGACCGTCACCGGCGTCAGCGGGTCGGGCAAGTCGTCGCTGGTGAGCCAGGCGCTGGTCGAACTGCTCGGCGCGCACCTGGGCCAGGCCGGCGATGCCGACGAGGTGCCGCTTGATCCACTCGAACGCGGCGTCGAGGCCCCGGTGGAGGGCCGCATCGTCGGCGGACTCGACGCGGTGCGCCGGCTGGTGCGGGTGGACCAGAAGCCGATCGGGCGGACGCCGCGCTCGAATCTGGCCACCTACACCGGCCTGTTCGACCATGTGCGCAAGCGCTTCGCCGACACCCCGGCCGCGCGTCGTCGCCGCTTCGATGCCGGGCATTTCTCGTTCAATGTCGCCAAGGGGCGCTGCGCGACCTGTGAAGGCGAGGGCTTCGTCAGTGTGGAATTGTTGTTCATGCCCAGCGTCTATGCGCCGTGCCCGACCTGCCACGGCAGCCGCTTCGATGCGAAGACATTGGCGATCACGCTGCGCGGCAAGACCATCGCCGACGTGCTGGGCATGACCGTCGCCGAGGCGGCAGTGTTCTTCGAGGACGATGCCGCGATCGCGCGACCGCTGCAGGTGCTGCTCGAAGTCGGCCTGGGCTATCTGCGGCTGGGCCAGCCGGCGACCGAACTGTCGGGCGGCGAGGCCCAGCGGATCAAGCTGGCCAGCGAGCTGCAACGCGCGCAGCGGCGCGGCACCGTCTACGTGCTCGACGAGCCGACGACCGGCCTACATCCGAGCGACGTCGACACCTTGATGACGCAGCTGCACGGGCTGGTCGACGCGGGCAACACGGTGATCGTCGTCGAGCACGACATGCGCGTGGCGGCTGCCAGCGACTGGGTCGTCGATATGGGGCCGGGGGCGGGCGCGGCGGGCGGCCACGTGGTCGTGGCGGGGACACCGGAGGCTGTCGCGAAGCACCGCAGCAGCCGGACTGCGCCATTCTTGCGCGAGGCGATGCCCTAGACCCGACGCCGGCGCGGCAGGAATCGCAGCGCAGTCGTGGCCCTACGTGGCGAATGGCGGTTGTCGTCGCCGCGCGAGATGTGGCATACGAACCGATTGGCCGACGGGGCCGCTGCGGCGACGGGGACGATGGCACGACCGGACAAGGGTAGCGCGAGGCGGCTGGCCGCGTGGGGACTGGTGGCGCTGCTCGCGATCCCGGCGATCGCGATGGCCGCTGGACCGAGTGCCGACGACTACGCACGCTCGCTGGCATTGCGCGCGCAGTGGAGCGGATTGACGCGCAATGTGACCTGGCCGGCGCGCTGGACCGACGATGGGCGCTTCCACTATCGCGCGACGGTCGAGGGGGGCTTCGCCTTCCTGCGCTACGACCTCGCTGGCGGCGGGTCGCGCCGCGCGTTCGACCATGGCGCGATCGCGGCCGCGTTGGGCCGCGCCGATGGCACGCGCCACGATCCGTTGCAGCTGCCGTTCGAGACCTTCGACTACGAGGCCGGCGGTCGTGCGATCGCGTTCCAGGTCGGCGAGGTGCGCTGGGGCTGCACGCTGCAGCCCGCGCATTGCGCGCGCAAGCCGGCGCGCCCGGGCCGGCCGCGTGCGTTTGGCGTGGTGCGCGACCTCACGGTGGCCGCCGACACGACGCCGCGGCCCTCGCCCGACGGGCGCTACGAGGCGCAGGTCGAAGGCGACAATGTCGTCGTGCGCCGGGTGGCCGATGGCCAGGTGGTGCTGCGTGGCAGCGGCGGCAGTACGACGGCATTCGACGATCCGCAGACGTTGGCCTGGTCGCCCGACTCGCGCTGGCTGGCGGTCTACCGGGTGGTGCCGGGCGATCGCCGCGAGGTCGTACGCGTGGAGAGCGCGCCGCGCGACCAGCGCCAGCCGCGCGTGCACACCCAGCTCTATCCCAAGCCCGGCGACTGGGTCGATATCGAGCGGCCGGTGCTGTTCGACGTCGCGCAGGGCCGGCAGTTGGAGATCGACGCCTCGACGTTCGCCAACCCCTACCGGCTCTCGCCGATCCAGTGGCGCCGCGACAGTGGCAGCTTCGCGTTCGAGGTGGTGCATCGCGGCCACCAGCGCGTGGATGTGATCGCGGTCGACATGCCGACCGGCGAGGGTGAGGCGAAGGCGCGGATCGCGATCGCCGAGCCCAGTGCGACCTTCGTGGATACCTGGCGCGGGTTTCGGCATGACCTCGGTGGACTGGGCGATGAGATCGTCTGGGTATCGGAGCGCGACGGCTGGCGTCACCTGTACCTGTTCGACGGCCGCAGTGGTGCGATCCGCCGGCAACTTACGCGCGGCGACTGGGTCGTGCGTGACGTGCTGCGCGTCGACGAGGCCACGCGCCAGGTCTGGTTCACCGCCAGCGGCATGGACGCCGGGCGCGATCCGTATTTCCGCCAACTGTTCCGCGTCAGTCTCGACGGCGGCGACCCGGTGCGCTTGACCGACGCGGATGCCGACCACGACATCGCACTGTCGCCCGATGGCGCGTACTACGTCGACGTGTACTCGCGGGTGGATCTGCCGCCAGTGATGGAACTGCGCCGCGCCGACGGCCGCCTGGTCGCGGAGATCGCGCGCGGCGACATCACAGCGCTGCGCGCGGCCGGCTGGCGGCCGCCCGAGCCATTCGTCGCCAAGGGCCGCGACGGTGTCACCGACATCTGGGGGCTGGTCGTGCGGCCGCGCGACTACGATCCGGCGCGGCGCTACCCGGTGATCGAGAACATCTACGCGGGCCCGCATGATGCGTTCGTGCCCAAGACGTTCTGGCCGTTCGGCTATCACAGTGGCGGCGACAAGGTGATCGGCATGCAGGCGCTGGCGGATCTGGGCTTCATCGTCGTGCAGATCGACGGCATGGGCACGGCGCACCGCGGCAAGGCCTTCCACGATGTGGCCTGGCGCAACCTCGGCGACTCGGGCTTCCCCGACCGCATCGCCTGGCATCGTGCGCTGGCCGCGGTCGACCCGGCCTACGACATCTCGCGCGTGGGCATCTACGGCGCCTCGGCCGGCGGCCAGAGCACACTCGGCGCGCTGTTGTTCCATCCTGACTTCTACAAGGTCGGTGTGGCCTGGAACGGCTGCTACGACAACCGCATGGACAAGATCAGCTGGAACGAGCAGTGGATGGGCCTGCCCGAGGGCGAGGGTGACCACTACGCACGTGCTTCGGGCGTGGACAATGCGCACCGCCTGCAGGGCGAGCTGCTGCTGATCCTCGGCGAGCAGGACGACAACGTCGACCCGGCCTCGACGATGCAGGTCGCCGACGCGCTGATCCGCGCCGGCAAGGATTTCGAACTGCTCGCGATTCCTGGCGGCGGCCATACCGTCGGCCGGTCCAGCGGGCCGATCGACTACGCGCACCGCCGCCAGGCCGAGTTCTTCGTCCGCCACCTGCTCGGCGCCGCACCGCCGCGCTGGAACCGCGTTGCGGCCGCCGCCCCATGAATCCGTTGTCCAGGAGTTGCCCGATGTCCATGCCGCCGCGCCGTCGCACGACGCTGTCCGTCCTCGCCCTGTCGCTCTCGCTTGCGGTCGGCGCCGCCGTGCCGGCATGGGCGCAGGACGCACCCGCCGCTCCGCTGGCCGCGCCCGCCAATGCCGCAGAAACCGCCTTGCGCGCGCTCTACACGCAGGAGTGGGCGTGGCGACAGCAGGAGTTCGTGCGCGTGAAAGTCGACGGGCGCTGGCAATCCGGCGACCGGCTGCCGTCGGTGACCCCCGAGGCCTGGGCGCGCCGCGCCGACTACTGGACCCGGACGCTGGCCGCGCTCGATGCCATCGACGCCGAGGCGCTCGGCAGCGAGGAGCGCATCAATGCCGCGGTGTTCCGCGCCACGCTTCAAGCCAACGTCGCCAATGCGCAGTGGCGCACCTACGAGGCGCCGTTCAACAGCGACAGCTTCTTCTGGGGTGGCATCAATCCGCGCCAGCCGTTCCAGACCGAGGCCGACTGGCGCCGGTTCATCGGCCGGCTGGCGGACGTGCCGCGGTACTTCGACGAGCAGATCGCGAACATGGAGCGCGGCCTGGCACGGGGCTGGAGCGTGCCGCGGGCGACCCTGGACGGCCGCGACAACACGCTCGACCCCTATCTGCAGACAGGCGAGGGCAATCCGCTGCTGGCGACCTTCGAGCGCATTCCTGCCAGCATCCCGGAGCCGGTGCGCACGCAACTGCGCGACGAGGGCCGGCGCGTGGTGCTGGAACGCGCGATCCCGGCGTACTCCAAGCTGCTGGGCTTCATCCGCGGCGAGTACCTGCCGCGCACGCGCACCACGCTCGCCGCCAGCGATCTCCCCGACGGCCGCGCGTTCTATCGCGCGCAGATCCGCGAGTACGTGACCCGCGACATGGACCCGCGGCAGATCCACGACCTGGGCCTGGCCGAGGTCGCGCGGATCACCGCCGAGATGGAGCAGGTCAAGCAGCGCGCCGGCTTCACCGGCACCTTGGCGCAGTTCATCGAGTTCCTGCGCACCGATCCGCAGTTCTACGCGACCACGCCGCGCGGGCTGCTGGCCGAGGCGTCGCTGATCGCCAAGAAGATCGACGGCCAGTTGCAGTACGTCGTCGGCACGCTGCCGCGCTATCGCTTCACGATCCTGCCGGTGGCCGACGACATCGCGCCCATCTACACCTCCGGTCGCGGCGGGCTGGAGGCGTGCTTCTTCAATACCTACGACCTGCCGTCGCGGCCGCTGTACAACCTGCCGGCGCTGGTGCTGCACGAGTGCGCGCCGGGCCACAGCTTTCAGGCCGCGCTCGCGCTCGAGGCGCCGGCACGTCCGCATTTCCGTCAGCAGACCTACTTCTCCGGCTACGGCGAGGGCTGGGGGCTGTACACCGAGTGGCTGGGCACGCGCATGGGCCTGTACGAGACGCCGTACGAGGAGTTCGGGCGGCTCACGTTCGAGATGTGGCGCGCGGCGCGACTGGTGATCGACACCGGCCTGCACGAATACGGTTGGACGCGCGAGCAGGCGATCGATTACCTCGCCAGCCACACCGCGCTCGCCAAGCACGATGTCGTGACCGAGGTCGACCGCTACATCTCCTGGCCGGGCCAGGCGCTGTCGTACTACATCGGCTACAAGACCATCCTCGACCTGCGCGCTGAGGCCGAGCGCGAACTCGGGCCCGCCTTCGACCAGCGGCCGTTCCACGACACGATCCTGAATCTGGGCTCGGTGCCGCTGCCGGTGCTCGAGACGGAGGTGCGCCGCTTCATCGCGGAAGAGAAGGCGAAGCCGGCCGCGCAAGGCTGACCGACGGCGCAGGCGCGCGGTCTCACGGTTTGAGACGTCGCCGCGGCAGGCTGTGCGCATGTCCCGACGAACCGGCAGCGCCGATCTTCCCCTGCATGGCGGGCGCGTGCCCGCGTGGCTGGGCCAGCGCATGACCCGGCTGGGGGCGGTGCTGTGCGAGGCCATCGTGCTCGAGTACGGGCGCGCCGAGCTGCTGCGCCGGCTGGCGCACCCGTTCTGGTTCCAGGCCTTCGGCGCGGTGATGGGCATGGACTGGCATTCGTCGGGCATCACCACCAGCGTGGTCGGCGCGCTCAAGCGCGGGTTGGCGCCGTTGTCGGGCGAGCTCGGTTTGCATGTCTGCGGGGGGCGCGGGCGGCACTCGCGGGCGACGCCCGACGAACTGCTGGCGGTCGGCGCGCGCACCGGGCTCGACGGTGCGGCGCTGGCGCGCACCAGCCGGCTGGTCGCCAAGGTCGACAGCGCGGCGGTGCAGGACGGCTTCGATCTCTATCTGCACGGCTTCATCGTTGCCGATGACGGCCAGTGGGTCGTGATCCAGCAGGGGATGCACGGCGGGCGGGGACAGGCGCGCCGTTATCACTGGCTGTCCGAGGGCCTGGAGAGCTTCGTCGACGCGCCACATGCCGCGATCGACGGGCCGGGGCAGGGGCGGATCGTCAATCTCGCCGACCGGCGCGCGGCGGCATCGCGTGCATCGCAGGTCGCGCTGCTGCAGGAGATGGCACCTGCGCAACTGGTGCGGGAGTTCGGGCAGCTCGAACGGGCGCCGGGCGCGGCGCCGGCACGTGTTCGGGCTGCGACATCGACGCAGTCGACGCCGGGCACGACCGGCGATCTGTTTGCGGCCGCCGGTGGCGACGCGGCTCCGCTGCAGCCGCACCTGAGCCTGCCCGATCATCACGACGTGCGCAGTGGCGATGTCGTGCTGCGGCGGCTGCATGGCGCCCTGGCCGCGGCGGCCGAGTGCGGCCCGCGCGACTTCACCGAACTGCTGGAGGTGCCAGGTGTCGGGGCGCGCACGGTGCGCGCACTCGCGCTGGTCGCCGAGGTCGTGCACGGCACGCCGTGCCGGTTCAGCGATCCGGCGCGGTTCTCGCTGGCACACGGGGGCAAGGACCGGCATCCGTATCCGGTGCCGACGAATGTGCTGGACCACACGATCGAGGTCATGCGCACCGCAGTGACGCGCGCCAAGCTCGGCAACGACGACCGGCTGGCGGCGATCCGTCGGCTCGATGCGCAATCGCGCGCGCTGGAGGCGACCGCGAGCGGCCCGTCGCTGGCGGCCTTCCTGGCCCAGGAGCGCGCCGCCTCGCACGCCTACGGCGGACGCAGCGTGTTCGGCTGGGAGCCGCCGGCGGGAGATGCGGAGATGTCGCGCGCGGGTTGAGGTACCGCGAGGCGTCTGCCCGCCCCAGCCCACCACTTATAAAGGGCGCAATGCCCGCACGCGGGGAGGGGGCGTTGCCCAGCGGACGGGGCGCTTCGCGATGCGGTCACCTCCCCCGCATCGCGGGGGAGGTCGGCGCGCACCGTGCGCCGGGTGGGGGCAGGCTTCGGGCAGGATTCTCAAGGCACCGCGTAGCCCGCCTCGCGCAGCAGGCGGGCGGTCTCGATCAGCGGCAGGCCGACCAGTGCGGTCGGGTCGTCGCTGGTGATCGCCTCGAACAGGGCGATGCCCAGACCTTCGCATTTGAAGCTGCCGGCGCAGTCGAAGGGTTGCTCGGCGTCGACGTAGCGCTCGATCGTCGCCCGGTCGAGGGCGCGGAAGCGCACTTGCGTGCGGTCGAGGGCCTGGCGTGCCGGTTCGCCATTGCGGACCAGGGCGACGGCGGTGTGGAACACCACGGTGCGGCCGGCCATCGCCGACAACTGGACGATGGCGCCGTTACGGTCGCCGGGTTTGCCCAGCGGCGCGCCATCGAGCGCGGCGACCTGGTCGGAGCCGATGACCCAGGCGTCCGGTGCATGGGTCGCCACGTCGACCGCCTTGGCCAGCGCCAGGCGTGTCGCCAGCGCCTGCGCGTCCTCGCCCGGTGCCGGCGTCTCGGACACCTCGGGGCGCCGGCATTCGAAGGGCAGGCGCAGGCGGGCGAGCAGGTCGCGGCGGTAGGGGGAGGTGGAACCGAGGATCAGGGGCGCGGGCATCGTGGGTCCTGTGCAGCAGGGGATCAGGGCGGGTGGGGCAGAGAGGCGCGGCGTGCGCCGTCATCCTCGCCTGAATGGGTCGGCGATCGCAGTGTGGCCGCCCGCGCCGCTACAATACCGACCCATCGGCCGGCGCCTGCGGTGCGATCGGCCACTGTCGAACGATAACGGCAGCATCGCCGGGCGGTCGAAGACGATTCCGGGGCGATGGCGTATTTGACAGGCTCTCGGCACGTCTTTAACATTCAGCGGCTTATGTCCGCGCAAATGCCCGAGTTGGTCGATGCTTGGCGTCTGGTCGCGGCCGGAAGCCGTCTGGAAGCCAAGGTTCCGTTGTCGTCGATGTCGCGTCTTCGCGACGTCCTGGCCGATACCGAGGCCGACGATGTCGTCTGCTCGATCGAGTTCGGTCGCGACGCGCTGCAGATTCCGTATGCGGAACTGCGGATCGACGCGATGCTGCCGCTGATGTGTCAGCGCAGTCTGCAGCGGTTCGTGTTGCCGGTCGGCACGGTGCAGCGGTTGGGCCTGATCCGCGACGAGGCGGACGAGGCCGGGCTGCTGCCGGACTACGAAGCGCTGCTGGTCCCCGAGGACGGCATGTTGTCGCCGGCCACGCTGGTCGAGGACGAGCTGATTCTCGCGGTGCCGCTGATTCCGGCGGCCCCGGGGTCGGAAACGGTCGAGCGCGATTGGCCGGTGTCGACCGAAGAAGAAACACGCGTCAATCCGTTCGCGGCATTGGCGGATCTGAAGAAAGAACGAAACAACTGAACCTGTTGCTGGAGCAATTCCCATGGCTGTGCAGAAATCCCGAGTGACCCCGTCCCGCCGTGGCCAGCGCCGCGCGCACGACAAGCTGAGCGCCAAGCTGCTGTCGACCGACCCGACGACCGGCGAGACCCATATCCGCCACCACGTCACGGCCGATGGCTACTATCGCGGCAAGCAGGTGATCCAGCCCAAGACGCGGATCGTCGAGGAAGACTGAAGTCTTCCCCCGGGTCCGTCGCATCACGGCGGACCCTTCGGCGTGTATCGCGCTTTTTGGTATCACGCTTTCCAGGCGACGCGCCGCGTTGCGGCATAGCGCCGGTCGCTTTCGCGAGTTCGCGGACGCTCCGGTCGCCGCCGTCCTTCCCAAGACGTTCATGAGGCGAGGGCAGTCCGCACGATGAGCAGCGAACGCATCTATTCCCGCATCGCAGGCACCGGCAGTTATCTGCCCGAGAAGGTGCTGACCAACGACGATCTGTCGAAGATCGTTGACACCAGCGATGAGTGGATCGCATCCCGCACCGGCATTCGCGAGCGTCACATCGCGGCCGAAGGCGAGACCACCAGCGATCTGGCCTTCCACGCCGCCACGCGCGCGATGGAGGCGGCCGGTGTCTCGGCCGGCGAGCTCGACCTGATCATCGTCGGCACCACCACGCCCGACATCATCTTCCCGTCCACCGCCTGCCTGCTGCAGGCGCGGCTGGGCGCGGGCGGTTGCGGCGCGTTCGACGTCAACGCGGCCTGCTCGGGCTTCCTGTTCGCGATGTCGGTCGCCGACAAGTTCATCAAGTCCGGCGATGCCAAGACCGTGCTCGTGGTCGGCGCCGAGACGCTCACCCGCATGGTCGACTGGACCGAACGCACGACCTGCGTGCTGTTCGGCGACGGGGCCGGCGCGGTGGTGCTCAAGGCCGATCGCGAGACCGGCATCCTCAGCACCCATCTGCATGCCGATGGCGCGAAGAAGGAACTGCTGTGGAACCCGGTCGGCGTGTCCGCCGGTTTCAAGCCCGACGAGCCCAATGCCGGCGTGCGCATCCGCATGGCAGGCAGCGAGGTGTTCAAGTACGCGGTCAAGGCGCTCGACTCGGTGGTCGACGAGACGCTGCACGCCAACGGCCTGGATCGCCACGACATCGACTGGCTGATCCCGCATCAGGCCAACCTGCGCATCATCGAGGCCACCGCCAAGCGGCTGGACATGCCGATGGATCGGGTGGTCGTGACCGTGGACCGGCACGGCAACACCTCGTCGGGGTCGGTGCCGCTGGCGCTGGACGAGGCGGTGCGCTCGGGCCGCGTCGAGCGCGGCCAGTTGCTGCTGCTGGAAGCGTTCGGCGGCGGATTCACTTGGGGTTCGGCGCTGCTGCGCTACTGAATGCCGATCGTGGCGCGCGCGTGACCGGTCCGGCCCGCGCGGACCGGCTGCGATCGCAGGGAGGATGCCGCCATGGGCGTGCAATCGATCGTCATCGCCGGGCGCGAGGCCTGGCTCAAGGCCTATGAGGCCGGAGACAGCCGTAAGCTGACCCTCGGCCTGCTCGACGCCGTCGTCCGCAAGCTGGAAATCGATGCGCTGCGTCCGCCGCCGCATCCCGGCGGCGAGGAGGCCAAGGCCATCGAGGCGCGCCGCCTGGCCGAGCTCGAAGCCCTGGGGATCCGTGTGCCGCGGGTGCTCGGAGAAGGCGAGTCGACCCTGCTGCTCAGCGACATCGGCACCACGCTGGCCGCACGCCTGCGCGCCGCCGATGGCGATGCGGCCACGATCGATGCGCTGACCCGGCAGGTGATCGCTGCGATTTCCGATGCGCATGCACGCGGCGCCTATTTCGGGCAGATGGTCCCGCGCAACATCACCATCGATGACGCCGGCCGCGTGGGCTTCATCGACTTCGAGGAAGATCCGCTCGAGGTCATGTCGCTGCCGCAGGCGCAGGCGCGCGACTGGCTGCTGTTCGCCTTTGGCATCGCCAAATACTACGACGGACGCACCGACGCGCTGGCCGATCTGCTCGCGCCGGCGCTGCGTGATGGGCCCGGCGAGGTTGCGTGGCATGCGGGGCAGGTGGGGCGCCTGCAGGGGCTGGCGCGGCGCATGCAGTGGCTGGGGCGCTCGGCGCGGCATATCGCCCATTCGATCCTGGTGGTGCATGCCGCGACGTTGCTGCCGCTGCTGGTGCTGGCCTTCGTGCTGTGGGACTGGATCGATGACGGTGAGATCGATCTGCTGCAGATGTTGTTCTGAACCTGCGTGACTGGCCGCTGCGCTGCTGCGCCGAGGGCGTGACCGCGCGCACGCGTCGTCGCCCTGCATACGCCTGAGTACAGACAATGTCGTACCCGGGCCCTTATCATCGCCCCGGTTTTTTCCGCTGGAAGATCGTGTGACCGCATCGCAACTCGCATTCGTGTTTCCCGGGCAGGGCTCGCAGTCGCTGGGCATGCTCGGCGAACTGGCCGCGCAGCACCCGATCGTGATCGACACGTTCGCGGAAGCTTCCGACGGTGCCGGCGTGGACCTGTGGGCGCTGGCCCAGCAGGGGCCGGAAGCTGAGTTGGGCCGCACCGAGTTCACCCAGCCGGCGCTGTTGGCCGCTGGGGTCGCGGTGTGGCGCGCGTGGCAGCAGCGCGGCGGTGCCCGCCCGGCGGTGCTCGCCGGCCACAGCCTGGGCGAATACACCGCGCTGGTCGCGGCCGGTGCGCTGTCGCTGGCCGACGGTGCCCGCCTGGTGCGCCTGCGCGGGCAGCTGATGCAGGACGCCGCGCCCGCCGGGACCGGGGCGATGGCCGCGGTCATCGGCGCCGAGGATGCGATGGTCGAGGCCCTGTGCCGCGACGTGTCGGCCGACACCTCGGTGGTGGTACCGGCCAACTTCAATTCCCCCGGCCAAGTCGTGATCGGCGGGCATGCCGACGCCGTCGACCGGGCGATCGCGCTGCTGGGCGAGCGTGGCGTGCGCAAGGTGGTGAAGCTCGCGGTCAGCGTGCCCTCGCATACCCCACTGATGCGCGAGGCCGCCGACCGGCTGGCCGACGCGATGGGTGAGATTACCTGGCAAGCGCCTGCGCTGCCGGTGGTGCAGAACGTCGATGCGGCCGTGCACGACGAGGTCGGAGCGATCCGCGATGCGCTGGTGCGCCAGCTCTACTTGCCGGTGCAGTGGACGCGTTGCGTCGAGGCCCTGGCCGCGCGCGGCACCACCCGTATCGCCGAGTGCGGGCCGGGCAAGGTGCTGGCGGGCCTGGTCAAGCGCATCGACAAGTCGATCGAGGCGCGGGCGCTGGGCCTGCCGGCCGATTTCGACGCCGCCCTGGCCGATTGGGCCGCCTGATCCCCGGGCGACGGATCGGCCGGCTGGCGCGGATCGCGGGCAGGGCGGACGGGCATTGCACCGTGCGCCGTGATCTCGATCGATCCGTGACCCCGCTGTAGATCCGTCGCACCCGACGTCTTTTTTTGGAGCATTCCATGAGCACACCGCTTTCGGGCGAGATCGCCCTCGTCACCGGCGCCAGCCGCGGCATCGGCGCCGCGATTGCCGACACCCTGGCCGCGCAGGGCGCGACCGTGATCGGCACCGCGACCAGCGAGGCCGGCGCTGCGAAGATCGGCGAACGCCTGGCCGCGCATGGTGGCCATGGCCGCGTGCTGGATGTGGCGCAGGCCGGCGCGATCGAGGCGCTGGTCGAGTCGATTGCCGCCGAGTTCGGTGCGATCTCGATTCTCGTCAACAACGCCGGCATCACCCGCGACAATCTGCTGATGCGCATGAAGGACGAGGACTGGCAGGCCATCCTCGACACCAACCTGACCAGCGTCTACCGCAGCTCCAAGGCAGTGATGCGCGGCATGATGAAGGCGCGCCGCGGCCGCATCGTCAACATCGCCTCGGTGATCGGTGTGACCGGCAACGCCGGCCAGGCCAACTACGCCGCGGCCAAGGCCGGGATCATCGCCTTCAGCAAGTCGCTGGCCAAGGAGATCGGCTCGCGCGGGGTCACGGTCAACGTGGTCGCGCCCGGCTTCATCGCCACCGACATGACCCGCGACCTGCCCGAGGCCTCCAAGGCCGCGCTGACCGAGCAGATCGCGCTCGGCCGCCTGGGCGAGCCGAACGACATCGCGCAGGCGGTGGCGTTCCTGGCCAGTCCGGCCGCCGCCTACATCACCGGTGAAACCCTGCACGTCAACGGCGGCATGTACATGCCCTGAGACGGCCGTCACCGTCCTCCCAATTTCGAGGGCAAGTCGTTGAATGGCAAGGGCTTCGATGGTGGTGCGCCCGCTGCCCGGCTTTCCCTTACACTATCCACCGCAAATCGCCTCCCCGGAGCAGAAGACCTATGAGCAACATCGAAGAGCGCGTCAAGAAAATCGTGATCGAGCAGCTGGGCGTCAAGGAAGACGAGGTCAGCAACAACGCCTCGTTCGTCGACGACCTGGGCGCCGACTCGCTGGATACCGTCGAGCTGGTGATGGCGCTGGAAGAAGAGTTCGAGTGCGAGATCCCGGACGAAGAAGCCGAGAAGATCACCTCGGTGCAGCAGGCGATCGACTACATCAAGGCACACGCCAAGGGCTGATGCCCGCGTCCTGCGTCGCGCCGCTTTGCGGTGCGCGCAGGTGCCGACCGGTCCGCCGGTCGGCTGCCCGATCCGAATCTGTCACGAGGCCGCACTGCGGCCTCGTGCGTATCGGCGGCCGCGATCTGCGCCGCATCCACGTCAGGAGTTCACCATGGCCAAGCGCCGCGTCGTCATCACGGGCATCGGCATTCTCTCGCCGCTGGGCAACGACCTGGCCTCGAGTTGGGACGGCATCGTCAACGGGCGTTCGGGCATCGGCCCGATCACGCATTTCGACGCCTCCAACTTCGCCACGCGTATCGCTGGCGAGGTCAAGGGCTTCGATGCCGGACAGTGGATCGGGCCCAAAGACATCAAGAAAATGGACCCCTTCGTGCACTACGGCGTGGCCGGCGGCCTGATGGCGATCGCCGACGCCGGGCTTGAGATCCGCGAGGCGGACGCCGAGCGCATCGGTGTGGCGATCGGCGCGGGCATCGGTGGCCTGAAGGGCATCGAAGAAACCGCAATCAAGTACCACGAGGGCGGTCCGCGCAAGATCTCGCCGTTCTACGTGCCCAGCACGATCATCAACATGATTTCCGGCCAGGTCTCGATCATGACCGGGGCCAAGGGGCCGAACATCGCCGCGGTCACCGCGTGCACGACGGCCACCCACAACATCGGCCTGGCGATGCGCATGATCCAGTACGGCGATGCCGACGTGATGATCGCCGGTGGCGCCGAGTTCGCGACCACGCCCACCTCGGTCGGCGGCTTCTGCTCGATGAAGGCGCTGTCCACACGCAACGACGACCCGACCGCGGCCTCGCGGCCGTGGGATCGCGACCGCGACGGCTTCGTCATGGGCGATGGCGCGGGCATCCTGGTGCTCGAAGAGTACGAACGCGCCAAGGCGCGCGGCGCACGCATCTACGCCGAGGTCGCCGGTTTCGGCATGAGCGGCGACGCCTACCACATGACCGCGCCCAGCGAGAACGGCGAGGGCGGCGCACGCTGCATGCGCGCGGCGATCGCCGACGCCGGTATCGACGCCTCGCAGATCGGCTACATCAACGCGCACGGCACCTCGACGCCGGCCGGCGACCTGGCCGAGACGATGGGCATCAAGAGCGTGCTTGGCGATCAGGCCGGCAAGGTGATGGTCAGCTCGACCAAGTCGATGACCGGCCATCTGCTCGGCGCAGCCGGCGGCGTGGAAGCGGTGTTCTCGGCGATGGCGCTGCACGCCGGCATCATTCCGCCGACCATCAACCTCGACCATCCGGGCGAGGGCTGCGACCTCGACTACGTCCCGCACACCGCGCGGCAGGTGCAGGTCGAGTACGCGATGTCGAACTCGTTCGGCTTCGGCGGCACCAACGGCTCGCTGGTGTTCCGCAAGGTCTGACGCCTCCGGTATCCAGACGACGACAAGGCCCGCGCAAGCGGGCCTTGTCGTTGGTGGCAGTCGGGAGCCTTTCGCGCGCGCGATCAAAGTTCGCTCCGTAGGCGGGGACGGCGCACGATCCAGGCCCTCCCGCGTGCGGCGAGGCGGCGCGATTACGGCCTCCCCCCGTGCGGTGAGGCGAGCGATCAAAGCCCTCCCCCGCGTGCGGGGGAGGGCTGGGTGGGGGCCGCAGTGAAACAGCCACCCGCATCGCGCGCAGGAGCAGCCCCCACCCGGCGCCTGTGGCGCCGACCTCCCCCGCCGGCGGGGGAGGTGAACGAGAAAGCCTTCCCTCGCGTGCGGAGATGCGCGCGATCAAAGCCCTCCGGCGTGCGGAGAAGCGGCGCGATTAAAGCCCTCCCGCGTGCGGGGAGGCGGTGCGATTGCGGCCTCCCGCGTGCGGCGAGGCGGCGCGATCGAAGCCCTCCCCGCGTGCGGGGGAGGGTTGGGTGGGGGCCGCAGTGCAGCGGACACCCGCATCGCGCGCAGGAGCAGCCCCCACCCGGCGCCTGTGGCACCGACCTCCCCCGCCGGCGGGGGAGGTGAACGACAAAGCCTTCCCCCGCGTGCGGGGGAGGTGCGCGATATGGCGTTCTCCCGCAGGCGGGACGGCACGCTTTCGTCAGCCGCGCTTCCAGCGCACGCCCTGGGGGGTGTCCTCGAGCACGATGCGTTCGGCGGCCAGTTGGTCGCGGATGGCGTCGGCGCGGGCGAAGTCGCGGGCGGCCTTGGCGGCGACGCGTTCGTCGATCAGGGCCTGGATGCGGGCGTCGTCGTCGTCGCTGGCGCCGCGGCCGAACCAGTCGGCCGGCGCCTGTTGCAGCAGGCCCAGGGCCAGCCCGGCGCCGAGCAGCGCGGCTTTGTGCGTAGCGCGGACCTCGGGCGTTTCGGCGCGCCGGGCCTCGCCGGCGATACGCGCCAGTTCGGCGAGTGCGGCCGGCGTGTTGAGATCCTCGTCGAGGGCCTGCTCGATGCTGTCGGGGATCGCCGGAGCCGCGTCGACGTCCTGCAGGTCGCGCAGGGTGCCGTAGAGCCGGTCGAGGGTGCGCACCGATTGCTCGATCAACGCGTCCGACCAGTCCAGCGGCTGGCGGTAGTGCGCCGACAGCAATGCATAGCGCAGCGCCTCAGGCGGGTGGGCGCGGACGAGGTCGTGTACGCGCTCGATGTTGCCCAGTGACTTGGACATCTTGCTGCCGGCGAAGGTCAGCATGCCGTTGTGCAGCCACACGCGCGCGAACGGCGCGCCGCCATGGGCGCACTCACTCTGCGCGATCTCGTTCTCGTGGTGCGGGAACTGCAGGTCGACGCCGCCGGCATGGATGTCGATCGTGGTGCCCAGATGCGCGGCGGCCATCGCCGAGCACTCGATGTGCCAGCCCGGGCGACCACGGCCCCAGGGCGAGTCCCAGCCGGGCAGAGACTCGGTCGAGGGCTTCCACAGCACGAAGTCGCCGGGGCCGCGCTTGTAGGGCGCGACCTCGATGCGGGCCCCGGCGAGCATGTCGTCGGGGTCGCGGCGCGAGAGCTTGCCGTAGCCGGCGAAGGTGTCGACTGCGAACAGCACGTGGCCTTCGGCGGCGTAGGCGTGGCCGGCGGCGATCAGCGATTCGATCATCGCGACGATGCCATCGATGTGCGCGGTCGCGGCCGGTTCGATGTCCGGCGGGGCGACGCCGAGCGCGGTCATGTCCTCGCGATAGGCGGCGACGAAGCGGTCGGTGATCGCCGAGATCGGCACGCCCTGGGCGGCTGCGGCGGCGTTGATCTTGTCGTCGACGTCGGTGATGTTGCGCGCATAGCGCAGCGCGCCATGCCGGCGGCGCAGCAGGTCGGCCAGCACGCCGAACACCACCGGGCCGCGCGCATTGCCGATGTGCACATAGTTGTAGACGGTGGGGCCGCAGACGTACATCGTCGGGCAGGCGGGGTCGAGTGGGGCGAAGGGCTCCACCTGACGGCTCAGGCTGTTGTACAGATGCAGGGACATTGCGTGCTCGCCGGATAACCGCTCGATTCTAGCGGCGGGGCGCTGCCGGCGACAGGTCGCACACGGCCTTGGCATGTCGCCAAGCCGGCCGGGTCACGACAGCGAGGATTCAGCCCCGGTCGCCGGGGGGCGCCTACACTGGTTCGGTGCCCACGCTCGCCCGTCGAATCCGCCGCTCGTCCATGCCGGTGCCCGTCCTGGCCCTGCTGGCCGTTGCCGCGCCAGGGGCAGCGCTCGCACAATCGCCGGCCGCATCGGCGCCGACGGCGCAACAGCAGATCGAGAACGCGCGTATCGAGTACGCCCAGGTGCTGCGCGCCGAGCCGGTGTACCAGACGTTGCGCGCCACCAGCATGGTCGAGCGCTGCGAGGCGACCACGCCGGTGACGGCCGACTCGCAACGCCGCGGCTTCGCGCGGGTGGTGGGGGCGGTCAAGGACGTGCTGCGTTCGGACGATGAAAAGGTCGAGGAAGTCGACCGCTCGGCCGGCGGCGACTGCCGCATGGTGCCGGTCGAACGCGAGTTCCGCAGGCCGATCGCCTATGACGTCGACTATGTGTACAAGGGCGTCAAGTACCGCTCCCGGCTGCCCTACGATCCCGGCAACCGGCTGCGCGTACGGGTCTCGGTGACCCCGATCGTCGAACCGCGTTGAGCCGGCAGCCGGCGCCTGTTGCAGCGCAGCGCAGCGCGTGCGAGGATGCGCGCCCATGACCGCATGCCGCGCCGACGCTGACATCCTGACCTCCGCCCGTATGGCGTCGGGCATGACCTCGCGCGCGCGTCGACCGCAAGCCCACATCCTCCCGGGCTAGACGGAACCTGCCTGCGCGTTGGCGCAGACTCCGACCAAACCCGGCCCATGCCGGGTTTTTTCGTTTCCGCACCGGCCATTTCCTTCCTTCCCGCCTCCCTCGAGCCCATTGCCGATGACCGCCATCCGCCATTTCCTCAACACCCAGGACTGGAGCCGCGCCGACCTGGACGCCGTGCTGGCCGATGCCGCGCGCTTCAAGCGCGAGAAGCTCGGCGATGCGCTCAAAGGCAAGTCGATCGCGCTGGTGTTCTTCAATCCGTCGATGCGCACGCGCACCAGTTTCGAGCTCGGCGCGTTCCAGCTCGGCGGCCATGCCATCGTGCTGCAGCCCGGCAAGGACGCCTGGCCGATCGAGTTCGATCTGGGCACGGTGATGGACGGCGACACCGAGGAGCACATCGCCGAAGTCGCGCGGGTGCTGGGCCGCTACGTCGACATGATCGGCGTGCGCGCGTTCCCGAAGTTCGTGGACTGGCAGTACGACCGCCAGGACATCGTGCTCAAGTCGTTCGCCAAGTACTCGCCGGTGCCGGTCATCAACATGGAGACCATCACCCATCCCTGCCAGGAACTGGCGCATGCGCTGGCCTTGCAGGAGCACTTCGGCACCTCCGACCTGCGCGGCAAGAAGTACGTGCTGACCTGGACCTATCACCCCAAGCCGCTCAACACCGCGGTCGCGAACTCCGCGCTGACCATCGCCACGCGCTTGGGGATGGATGTGACCCTGCTGTGCCCGACGCCGGATTACATCCTCGACGAACGCTACATGGACTGGGCGAAGCAGAACGTCGCCGAGAGCGGCGGCTCGCTGGCCGTCAGCCACGACATCGACAGCGCCTACGCCGGCGCCGACGTGGTCTATGCCAAGAGCTGGGGTGCGCTGCCGTTCTTCGGCAACTGGGGCCCGGAGAAGCCGATCCGCGACCAGTACCAGCACTTCATCGTCGACGAGGCGAAGATGGCGCTGACCAACAACGGCGTGTTCTCGCACTGTCTGCCGCTGCGGCGCAACGTCAAGGCGACCGACGCGGTGATGGATTCGCCGCAGTGCATCGCCATCGACGAAGCCGAGAACCGCCTGCATGTGCAGAAGGCGGTCATGGCGACCCTGATGCGCTGACCCGCTGCTCGACACCGAATCTCCTTTCTACGCCTCTCACGGACCACGCCCCATGACCAGCGCCCATACCTCCCGCGACATCGTCCTCGCCTTCTCCGGCGGCCTCGACACCAGCTTCTGCGTGCCCTACCTCAAGGAGCAGGGCTGGACCGTGCACACCGTATTCGCCGACACCGGCGGCGTGGATGCCGAGGAGCGCGCGTTCATCGAGCAGCGTGCGGCCGAACTGGGCGTCGCCAGCCACGTCACCATCGACGGCGGTCCGGCGATCTGGGACGGCTTCGTCAAGCCCTTCGTCTGGGCCGGCGAGGCCTACCAGGGCCAGTATCCGCTGCTGGTGTCGGACCGGTACCTGATCGTCGATGCCGCGCTCGCGCGCGCCGCCGAACTGGGCACGAATGCGATCGCGCACGGCTGCACCGGCATGGGCAACGACCAGGTGCGCTTCGACCTGGCGGTCAAGGCGCAGGGCGATTACCGCATCGTGGCGCCGATCCGCGAGATCCAGAAGGAACACACCCAGACCCGCGCCTACGAACAGGCGTATCTGGAAGAACGGGGGTTTGGCGTGCGCGCCAAGCAGCAGGCCTACACGATCAACGAGAACCTGCTGGGCGTGACCATGTCCGGTGGCGAGATCGACCGCTGGGAGGCGCCGGGCGAGGGCGCGCGCGGCTGGTGCGCGCCGCGTGCGCAGTGGCCCGAAGCGCCGCTGCAGGTCACGCTGCGTTTCGAGCAGGGCACGGCGGTTGCCCTCGACGGCGAAACGCTGCCGGGCGCGCAGATCCTGGCCAAGCTCAATGCGCTGTTCGCGCCCTACGGTGTGGGCCGCGGCGTCTACACCGGCGACACCGTGATCGGGCTCAAGGGCCGCATCGTCTATGAGGCCCCGGGTCTGATCTCGCTGCTTGCCGCGCACCGCGCGCTCGAGGACACCGTGCTGACCAAGCAGCAGAACCGCTTCAAGCCCGAGGTCGCGCGCAAGTGGACCGAGCTGGTCTACGAAGGCTTCTTCCACGATCCGCTCAAGACCGACATCGAGGCGTTCCTGGCCTCGTCGCAGGCCAACGTGACCGGCGAGGTCGTGCTCGAGACCCGCGGTGGCCGCGTCGACGCGGTGGCGGTGGCCTCGCCGCACATCCTCAACGCCAAGGGCGCGACCTATGCACAGTCGGCCGACTGGGGCGTGGAGGAGGCGGAAGGCTTCATCAAATTGTTCGGCATGAGCAGCACGCTGTTCGCTCAAGTCAACCGCGGCTGACCGCGGTTGACTTGACTGGGCATTTCACCTTAACCCCGCGCCGTTGGTGCGCCCTCTTCAACAAGAAGGGGGCTCTCCTCCAGCCGGATAGAAGCAGTTCTGAAGGCTTGCCGATCCATGCTTGGACAGACCCTCGACCATCTCGAACGGCTGGTGTCCTTCGACACCCGCAATCCGCCGCGCGCGATCGGCACCGATGGCATCTTCGACTACATCCGTGCGCAACTGCCTGGTTTCGCGGTCGAGGTCATCGACCACGGCGCGGGTGCGGTCAGCCTGTACGCGGTGCGCGGCGCGCCGAAGGTCCTGTTCAACGTGCACCTGGATACCGTGCCCGACTCGCCGGCCTGGTCGGCCGATCCGCATACGATGCGGCGCCTGGATGACCGCGTGGTCGGGCTGGGCGTGTGCGACATCAAGGGCGCGGCTGCGGCGCTGATCGCGGCCGCCAACGCCTGCGAGGGCGATGCGGCCTTCCTGTTCTCGTCCGACGAAGAAGCCAACGATCCGCGCTGCATCGCCGCGTTCCTGGCGCGCGGGCTGTCGTTCGACGCAGTGCTGGTCGCCGAGCCGACGCAGTGCGAGGCGGTGCTGGCGCATCGCGGCATCAGTTCGGTGCTGATGCGTTTTTCCGGTCGCGCCGGGCACGCCTCCGGACGCCAGGACCCGGCCGCGAGCGCGCTGCATCAGGCGGTGCGCTGGGGCGACCGCGCGCTCGACCACGTTGCCTCGCTCGACGCCGAACGCTTCGGCGGGCTGACCGGACTGCGCTTCAACATCGGCCGGATCGAAGGCGGCATCAAGGCCAACATGATCGCCCCTGCGGCCGAATTGCGCTTCGGCTTCCGGCCACTGCCGTCGATGGATGTCGACCGATTGCTGGCGACCTTCGCCGGCTTCGCCGAGCCTGCGGCCGCGCATTTCGAGGAAACCTTCCGCGGCCCGAGTCTGCCGTCCGGGGACATCGCCCGCGCCGAAGAGCGGCGGCTCGCCGCGCGCGACATCGCCGATGCGTTCGAACTGCCGATCGGCAATGCGGTCGATTTCTGGACCGAGGCCTCGCTGTTCTCGGCTGCCGGCCATACCGCGCTGGTGTATGGGCCCGGCGACATCGCCCAGGCGCATACCGCCGACGAGTTCGTGACCCTCGACCAACTGCAGCGCTATGCCGATGCGGTGTACCGGATCATCGACGGTGGATCGTGTCCATGAGTGCGTCACCCGACCTGCATCGCCGCGCCGCCGCGACCTGACCCAGCGGCCGATCGTTCTCCTTACCGTCCGCGCCCGGTGCGCGGCACAGCACAAGCCCAGACCATGCACGCACACCAACAGACCCGCCAGACCATCGTGCGCCTGCTTTCGAGCATGGCCAGCGCGAAAGAGATCAGCCAGTACCTCAAGCGCTTCTCGCAGCTCGACGCCAAGCGCTTCGCCGTGGTCAAGGTCGGTGGCGCGGTGCTGCGCGACGAACTCGACGATCTGACCTCGTCGCTGTCGTTCCTGCAGGAGGTCGGCCTGACTCCGATCGTGCTGCACGGCGCCGGCCCGCAGCTCGACGCCGAACTGTCGGCGGCCGGCATCGAAAAGAAGACCGTCGACGGTCTGCGTGTGACCACGCCCGAAGCGCTGGCGATCGTGCGCCGGGTGTTCCAGGCCGCGAATCTGCGCCTGGTCGAAGCGCTGCAGAAGAATGGCGCGCGCGCGACCTCGATCACCGGCGGCGTGTTCGAGGCACGGTATCTGGACCGCGAGACCTACGGATTGGTAGGCGAGGTGGAACGCGTGAACCTGGCGCCGATCGAGGCCAGCCTGCAGGCCGGCTCGATCCCGGTGATCACGAGCCTGGGCGAGACCGCCTCGGGCCAGATCCTCAACGTCAACGCCGACTTCGCCGCCAACGAGCTCGTGCGCACACTGCAGCCCTACAAGATCATCTTCCTGACCGGCACCGGCGGCCTGCTCGACGAGAGCGGCAAGGTCATCGACTCGATCAACCTGTCGACCGAATACGACCATCTGATCCGGCAGCCGTGGCTGCACGGCGGCATGAAGGTCAAGATCGAGCAGATCAAGGACCTGCTCGAAGGGCTGCCGCTGGCCTCGTCGGTGTCGATCACCCGGCCCGCGGACCTGGCCAAGGAGCTGTTCACGCACAAGGGCTCGGGCACGCTGGTCCGGCGTGGCGAGCGCGTGCTGCGCGCCACGTCGTGGGACGCGCTCGACCTGCCACGGCTGCGCACGCTGATCGAGTCGAGTTTCGGACGCACGCTGGCCGACGACTACTTCGAGCGCACGCCGCTGCTGCGCGCCTACGTCAGCGAAAACTATCGGGCCGCGGTCGTGCTGAGCGCGGCCGAGGGCAGCACCTATCTCGACAAGTTCGCCGTGCTCGATGACGCCCAGGGCGAAGGCCTGGGGCGCGCGGTCTGGCAGGTGATGCGCGAAGAGACGCCGCAGCTGTTCTGGCGCTCGCGTCACCACAATCCGGTCAATATCTTCTACTACGCCGAATCCGACGGCTGCATCAAACAGGAGAAATGGAAAGTGTTCTGGTATGGCCTCGACGGCTTCGAGCAGATCCAGCGCTGCGTGGCCCATTGCGCAACGCGCGCCGCCACGCTGGCGGGCTGAGGACAGCGACATGACGGACAAGAAAACCATCGGCATCGTCGGCGCGCGCGGTCACACCGGCAGCGAACTGATCCGCCTCGTCGCCGCGCATCCGGGCCTCGAACTGCTGTTCGTGTCCTCGCGCGAACTCGACGGCCAGCGCGTGGCCGACCACAACGACACCTGGCAGGGTGCATTGTGCTTCGAGAATCTCGATGCCGACGCCGTGGCGGCCAAGGGTGCCGACGCGGTGATCCTCGCGCTGCCCAACGGCAAGGCCGCGCCGTTCGTGGCTGCACTCGACGCGGCCCGGCCCGAGACGGTGATCGTCGATCTGTCGGCCGATTACCGCTTCGATCCGGCCTGGTACTACGGCCTGCCGGAGCTGACCCGTGACACCTACGCCGGCCAACGCCGCATCAGCAATCCCGGCTGCTATGCCACTGCGATGCAGTTGGCGATCGCGCCGCTGCTCGATCAGCTCGCCGGCCCGCCGCAGTGCTTCGGCGTGTCCGGCTATTCGGGCGCGGGCACCACGCCGTCGGACAAGAACAACGTCGCACTGCTGGCCGACAATCTGATGCCCTATGCCCTGACCGGCCATGTGCACGAGCGCGAGGTTTCGGCCCGGCTCGGGGTACCGGTCGAGTTCATGCCGCATGTGGCGCCGCATTTCCGCGGCATCACGATGACCGTGAACCTGTGGCTGCGCGCGCCGATGTCGCGCGATGCGGTCAAGGCGCGTTACGAGGCCCGCTATGCCGACGAACCGCTGGTCGAGGTGGTCGACGAGGCACCCTGGGTGAGCCGCATCGCCGGCCAGCATGGCGCCCAGGTCGGCGGCTTCGTGATGGCCCAGGGCAACGGCCGCGTGGTCGTGGTCGCCACGCTCGACAATCTGCTCAAGGGCGCGGCGACCCAGGCCATGCAGAACCTCAACCGCGCGCTGGGCTTCGACGAGCTGACGTCGATTCGGTAACGCAAATCCCTCGCAAGCGCCCGCACATCCGTGTGCGGGGATTCAACGAACAGCCCCATTTTGAGACGCATTTCGATGAGCAATCTCCTCTGGCAGAAGCCCGGCGTCGCCGTCGACACCCAGATCCAGGCGTTCCTGGCCGGCGACGATGTGATCCTCGACCGTGCGTTCTTCCTGCACGACATCGCCGCCAGTGCCGCACATGCGCAAGGACTGCAGCGTGTGGGCATCCTGTCGTCTGACGAACTCGCCGGCCTGGAGCGCGAGCTGGCAACGCTGGCCGAGGACTTCCGCAGCGGCGCGTTCGTGCTCGACGACCGCTTCGAGGACGGCCATTCGGCGATCGAGGCGCGCCTGACCGAGCGCCTGGGCGATGCCGGCCGGCGCATCCACACCGGCCGCAGCCGCAACGACCAGGTGCTGGTCGCCACGCGTCTGTGGCTCAAGGAGAAGCTGGCGCGTCTGGCCGCGCTGTCGCGCGAGATCGCGAAGATCGCGTTGGATCGTGCCGACGCCGAGCGCGACCTGCCGATTCCCGGCTACACCCACATCCAACGTGCGGTGCTGTCCTCGGGCGGCATGTGGTGGTCGGGCTGGGCGGAAGCCTTCATCGATGACGCGGTGCGCGCGGCCGACACCTTGGAACTGATCGACTGCAATCCGCTGGGCACCGCGGCCGGGTACGGCGTGAACCTGGCACTCGACCGCGACCACACGACCGCTGCCCTGGGGTTTGCGCGACTGCAGGTCTCGCCGGTCTATGCGCAGCTCTCGCGCGGCAAGTTCGAACTCGCCGCGCTCGAGGCGCTGGGCAGCGCCACGCTCGACCTGCGTCGCCTGGCCTGGGATCTGTCGCAGTTCACCAGCGCCGAGTACGGCTTCGTCGCGTTGCCGGCGCAGTACACCACCGGCAGTTCGATCATGCCCAACAAGCGCAATCCCGATGTCGTCGAGCTGATGCGCGCCACGCACGCCAGCGTCGCGGCCGCGCGCACCGAGATCGAGCAGTTGCTGTCGCTGCCGTCGGGCTATCACCGCGACCTGCAGAGCTCCAAGGGCGCGATCTTCCACGGCTTCGGTCGCGGTCTGGCCGCGCTCGAACTGCTGCCGGCCTTGCTGGCGAACCTGGAATGGCGCGAGGAGCGGCTGCGTGCGGCGGTCGATTCGGGCATGTACGCGACCGATGTCGCGGTGGAGGCGGCGATCGCCGGCGTGCCGTTCCGCGAGGCCTACCAGGCGGCCGCGGCGAGCGCCGACACCGCCGGTCAGGGCCGCACGCCCGAGGGCAGCCTGGCTGCACGGACTTCGCCGGGGGGCGCGGCCGACCTGCGGCTCGATGCCTTGCGTGCGCGCTGGGACGCGCTGGCATGAGCACGACCACGCGCTACCTGGTGCTGGCGATGCGGCGGCCCGACTTCGATGCCTCGGTCATCGCGCCGCACCTGGCCTTTCTCGACGACCTGCGCGCTCGCGGCCTGCTGGAGATGACCGGCGGCTTCGGCGACGGCAGCGGTGGGGCCTACGTGCTGCGCAATGTCGCCTCGCTGGAGGCGGCCCAGGCCATTGTCGCGGCCGACCCGCTCGCGCTGCAGCGGACGAGCGACCTGGTCGTGCGCGAATGGCACACCCGCTGAAGGCAGACGCGATGTCGGTGTCCCAGTCTCCGGTGTTTCCCGAGCAGCCGCTGCCGCCGTGGCGCCGCGCAGTGCTCAAGGTCGGCAGCAGTCTGCTGGCCGCCGATGGCGGCGGGCTGTCGCCGCAGTACGCCGCCGCGCTCGCCGGTTTCGTGCGCGCCGTGCATGCCGCTGGGCGCGAGGTCGTGCTGGTGTCGTCGGGGGCGGTGGCCGCTGGCCGCGCGATCCTGCAGGCCGGCGGTGAGCCGGGTGCGCCCATGGCCGAGCGCCAGGCGCTGGCCGCGCTCGGCCAGGCCCGGCTGACCGGGTTCTGGCAGGGCTTCTTCGCGCGGCCGGTCGCGCAGGTGCTGCTGACCCACGACGACCTGCGCAATCGCCGTCGGTATCTCAACGCGCGCGCCACGCTGCAGACACTGCTGCGCCACCGTGCGCTGCCGGTGGTCAACGAGAACGACACGGTGTCGGTGGACGAACTCAAGCTCGGCGACAACGACAACCTCGCCGCGATCGTCGCCGCACTGGTCGATGCCGAGGTGCTGTTCATCGCCACCGACATCGATGGCCTCTACGACGCCGACCCGCGGGTGGAGCCGTTTGCGCGGCCGATGCCGGTGGTCGCGCAGATGAGCGGCTCGCTGCTGGCGGTGGCCGGCGGCGCCGGCAGCAGTGTCGGCACCGGCGGCATGCGGACCAAGCTCGAAGCCGCGCAGCGCGCCGCCTCGGCCGGCATCGCGACCGTGCTGTTCAACGGCCGTCGCGCCGACGTGCTCGAGGCGCTGGCCCACGACCGGCTGACCGGGACGCGCATCCATGCGCTGCGCACCCGTCTGGCGGCGCGCAAGCACTGGCTGCGCAATGCACCGGCCGAGCCGGGGGCGCTGGTCGTCGACGCCGGCGCCGCCCATGCCCTGGTGGAGAAGGGCGCCTCGTTGCTGCCCGGTGGCGTAGTCGCAGTCGAGGGGGCGTTCCGACGCGGCGACCTGGTCGAGATCGTGCGGCGCGATGGCGATGGTCAGGACGCGGTCGCGCGCGGTGTCAGCCAGTACTCGGCTGACGACATCCGCCGCCTGTTGCGCCGGCATACGCGCGACATCGAGTCGGTGCTGGGTTACAGCTACGGCGGCAACATCGTCCATCGCGACGATCTGGTGCTGACATGACCGGCGCGCAACTGCGCAAGTCCGTGTTGGCGATGGGCATGGGGCTGGCGATGGTCGCCGGCATCCCGCTGCTGATCGCCTGGATGCTGTCGCGCCATGCCGACAGCCGGATCCAGTCCGGCCCGCTGCTGCTCGACGATACCGATGCGCCGCAGATGGCGTTCGTGCTCGAGGACACCCGTGCGCACGCGGTCGAGAACGGCATCGTGCGCAGTCGCTCGCGCCAGTACGCGCAAGTGGTCGACATGCGCGACGGCCGGCTGCTGTGGAGCCGGCGCCTGGACGCCGAGGATGCGCAAGGCCGCGATTGGGGGCGTGGCGCGTTGCTGGGCGCATCGCAGCGCCACCTGTTTGCCTGGCGCAATGCGGTCTATGCCTTCGACCGGGCCGATGGCCACCGTGAGAAGCCGGATGGCCCCCTGGCCGCACCGGTGGAACGGGCGCGCTACGACGCCCAGGCCGAACGGCTGGCGATCGTCGACGCGCAGGGCCGCGCCTGGCGCATCGACGGCGACACGCTGGCGGCGACGGCCGCAGACGATATCGATCCGGCGACGCTGTTCGACGAGGCCGACCCCGCGATGGCCGCGCCGACGTTGGCCTCCGCCTCGGCGGCGATCGACGCCGAGGGCCTCTGGACGTTGCTGGCGGCACCGGCCGAGGCGCAGGCGCTGGCCGCCGGCCGCGAGCGCAGCGGCGACGACATGCTCGATGCGCGCCGCCAGTTGCTGCGCGGGCGGTTGGATTGGCGATCGCCCGAGGCCAACCGCTTTGCGCCAGTGGGCGAGGCGGTGTTCATCCGTGGCGTATTGCTGCGCGACCCGGCACATCCGCCGTTGGACATCGACACGGTGTTCTCGCAGTCCGGCGCGGAGGACGACGTGCCGATGCCCGAGTCGCCGCGCATGCCGCATTTCGGGCGCGAGCCGTCCGATTTCCCCAGCGAGGCCGCCTATCGGCAGGCACGGGCGCGCTACCGTGCGCAGTTGCCGGCCGCGCTGCGCCGCTTCCATGCCGAGCAAGCGGCGTACATGCGCGCGATGGCAGCCTACCGCGAGCAACGGCAGCAGGCCGATGCGCGTGCGGGGCAGGCGCGCGGTGCGCGCAATGCCTACATCAACGCGATGCGTCCCTTGCTGCAGCGCGCCTGGCTCACGGCCGACGAGGCGCTGTGGACGGTCGGCGATGCGCGCGATCGCCTGGTGCTGCACGCCACCGACGCGGCGCGTGGTGCGCCGCAACTGCTCAGTGCGGTCGGCGAGGACGGCGTCGTGCGCTGGACGCTGGCGCTGGGCGTGGACCGGGTCGATGCGATCTGGCATGCGCGCGACGGCGCCCTGTTGGCCGCGGGGCGCAGCGACGACGCGCGTTCGGACGTGCTGCTGCGGGTGGACCTGGGCAGCGGCACCGGCTGGCGCTATCTGGCGCGGACACGCGAGACACAGCCGTTGACGACGGAGGCGCGCCGATGATCGAACTGATCCTGGTGCTCATGGCAATGGCACTGGCGACGCTGGCGGCGGCATGGGCCGCGGTGTGGCCGCTGCGGCAATGGTGGCGCGTGCGCCGGATCGCCACCGCTGGCGTTCGCCGTGAGGCCGAGGTGGTGTCGGCGACCGCAGGGCCGGGCCCGGCGACCACGGTGACCCTGGCGTTCGACAATCTGGGCGGGCATCGAATCCAGGATGCGGTGACGCTGGTCGACACTCGGCCGCAGCTGCGCCGGTTCGTACCCGGTGGACGTCTGGCGGTGCGGCTGGCACCGGATCCGCGCCGCGTGCCGCAACTGGTGATCGAGGGCGCGCGTTCGCGCCCAACCCTCTGGGTCTGGGCCTTGCCGCTGCTGCCGCTGGGCATCGGCGCGCTGTGCGCCTGGCGCCTGCGGCTGCGCCATTACCAGGCCGGCGGCGAATGGTCGGAGATGTTCGGTCATGGTCAGGCCGAGTTCGGGCTGGCGATCGCGGTGCTGTTGCTGGTGGCGGTGCTGGCGTTCATGGGCCGGACGCTGCGGCGCCATGCGCTGACCGTGCCGGCCGAGCTGCGTTATGGCGGCGTGCCGGCGATGGCCGAGGTGCTGTCGGCCGAGCACACCGGCACGGTGATCAACGACGCGCCGGTGATCGCCCTGCGCCTGCGCTTCGTCGACCGCGCCGGCGTCAGCCACACGGTGGTCGCCGAGCGTGCGATCGCGCCGCTGCGGCTGGCGCGCGTGGAGACCGCGCGGACGCTCGAGCTGCTGTATCTGCCCGCGCAACCGACGCGGATCGCCTTGCCGACGCTGGAATAGGCAAAGGCGCAGGTCCCAGGCACGGCCTCTCGGTGCTACGGTGACGCCCTGTTTCCTCGGCACAGGAGCCGGCATGCAGACTCTCCGCGACCAGGCCCTGGCATGCCGCGAGGCCGCCCGCACACTGGCAGGCTTGCGCACCGCCGCGCGCGATGCGCTGCTGCGCGCGATGGCCGATGCGCTGGACGCGCACGCCGAGGCGATCCTCGCAGCCAACGCCCGGGACGTCGCCGCCGCCCAGGCGCGTGGCACCACCGGCGCGTTGCTCGATCGCCTGCGCCTGGACGCGGCGCGGCTGGCCGGCGTGTCGGCCGCAGTCCGCGAAGTCGCCGCGCTGCCCGACCCGGTCGGGCAGGTGACCCGCGATGACGTGCGCCCCAATGGCTTGCACGTGCGCAAGGTGCGCGTGCCGCTGGGCGTGATCGCGATGATCTATGAGGCGCGCCCCAACGTCACCGCCGACGCCGCGGCGCTGTGCATCAAGGCCGGCAACGGCGTGATCCTGCGCGGCGGCAGCGAGGCCATCCACTCCAACACGGCGATCGCCACTGCGCTGCGCGAAGCGATCGCCGCGCACGGGGTCGGTCCCGATGCGCTGACCCTGGTGACCGACCTGCGGCGCGAGACCATGCTCGCGCTGCTGCAGCTGGTGGACATCGTCGATCTGGCCATCCCGCGCGGCGGCGAGGGGCTGATCCGCTTCGTCGCCGAGCATGCGCGGGTGCCGGTGATCAAGCACTACAAGGGCGTGTGCCATCTGTTCGTCGATGCCAGCGCCGATCCCGAGGTCGCGTTGCGGCTGCTGATCGACGGCAAGACCAGCCGTCCCAGCGCCTGCAACGCGCTGGAGACGGTGCTGGTGCATGCCGGCATCGCCGCGACGTTCGTGCCGCGCGCGGTGCAGGCATTGCAGGCGGCCGGCGTCGAGGTCCGCGGCGATGCACGCATCCGCGCCCTGGCCGGCGATGTCGTGGAGGCGAGCGAGGACGATTACGCCGCCGAGTTCCTCGACCTGGTCATCGCCGCACGCGTGGTCGACTCGCTCGACGAGGCGCTTGCGCATATCCAGCGCTTCGGCTCCGACCACACCGAGGTCATCGCCACGCGCGACGATGCGAATGCCGCGCGCTTCGTCGCCGCGCTGCGCGCGGCGGTGGTGATGGTCAATGCGTCGTCACGCTTCAGCGACGGCGGCGAGCTGGGCCTGGGTGCGGAGATCGGCATCTCGACCACGCGTCTGCACGCCTACGGGCCGATGGGCCTGGAGGCGCTGACCATCGAGCGCTTCGTGGTCGAGGGCGCCGGGCAGGTGCGGCACCCGTAGCGGCTAGCGCTATAACGACGCAGTGGTCTGTTGCGGATGTCCGTCGGCGGCAGCATCTTTGAATGGTCTGGACTGCATGTAGCCCAATACCTTGGCGTTGGGCTGATGATCTACAGCGCAGGTGGCGCACTGGATCCGCAAACTTGCAAGCGGATCTTGATTACCCGAATGTCCGCACATGAATAGGCATTGACGAGGTCGCCCGCCAAGCGTACAAGGTGAGCCGCCGGATACGTGCTGCCGCTCCAGGACTCGCCGTATAAGTGCCGGTGATGGATCGTTTCCATTGCAACGGATGCAGATGCGCCTGGAGCGCGCGCTGCGGTTTGGGGAGCCGCACAATGAAAGTTTCGTACCTCGCGCGCCACAGGCGCGCGGTGGTGTTCTTCTGCATTCTGACCTCCATGGCGCTCGCGGTGCTAGGTGCACGAGTTCTCGCCGATGGGGGTGGCGGTACCCCTGCGACGGACGTTGTTGCAGAGATCGCCTCAGATTCAGTGGCTGCTACAGCGGCCGAGTTTCGTGTCGACGAGTCAGGCGCCGCGACTTACTCCATCCCCCTTTACACCGTCCCCGGAACCGCCGGCGTTGCTCCCGAGCTATCGCTCAATTACTCAAGCCAAGGGGGAATCGGCCCGATGGGTCGAGGCTGGTCGATCGGAGGGGGATCGTCGATCCAACGCTGTCGGTCTACACGCGAAGCGGGTGATTTCATCTCTGGCGGCGTTGCCGTCGATGGAACCCCCAGGGCGATCAACTACACTGCATCCGATCGTTTCTGTCTTGACGGACAGCGGCTGCTGCCCGGCGTTGGCGGCGAAGCATGTCCGGCGGCCTCCGGTGCGAGTGGCCGTCACCTGCGGACAGAGATCGAGTCATTCCAGCGCGTATGCGCTTACTCTCCTGATGGTGATGCCGCGAATCCCGCATTCTTCACCGTGGAACGCAAGGATGGATCGATCTCTTGGTACGGCGACCGCGACAACAGCGATAGCGCGAACCGTCCTGATGGCTATGTCGAAACTAATACGCCTGGGCATACCAGAAAAGCGTTGACTTGGGCGCAGACCCGTTTCCAGGACTCAACTGGCAACTACATTGACTATATCTACATCGAGAATCCAGGAGCAGGGGCAGGATCGGCAGAGCATTTGCTGAGGGAGGTTCGCTACACGGGCAAGACCGTACTTCCCGGTCAAAACGGGCCAGCGCGTGCACCTTACGCCCGCGTTGTATTCGGTTATGGAGAGACCACAGCGGCGAAATGGAGCTCGGGTTATCTGCCTGCTGGTGGAACGCGTACTCAGCGGCACCGCCTCAATGCTATCAGCGTCTGCACCTCGCTTAATAGCTGCGCGGTAAGCAGCCAAGCGCGGTACTACGTCTTGAGTTACGCGGCATCTAACTCAGGATCTACCGTCGACCAACTCGTCCAACTGCAGGAGTGTAGAGACAGCAGTAAAGCAGTGTGCATGTCACCCACGACCTTCGAGTGGAGCGGCGGAAAGTACGACTTCTCCACCATCGAGCGTCCTGGCAATCTTGCACTCGCAAACGATCATATCCGCGGCTTCAAGACTGGCGATATCAATGGTGATGGACGCCAGGACATCGCATTTCTCTACCTCGCCGGGCATGGCTGTGTAGGGGGTAGCTGGGTTATCAGCGCGATCAGCGCAATGAACGGAGCCGGAGCGCCGACCTTCTCTAACATCCTTTGGAACTGCGTTCCCAACAATATCGTCGATCGCGGCGATGGCGCGTGGCATCTCTTCGATTACGACGGCGATGGACGAGACGATCTGTTCGTTTCGGGGCCGACGGGGCAAGGCTGGCGAGTACACCCAGGTACAGATGTTGGGTTCGACATGAGCCGCAATCTGATCTCGGGACTAAGTCCGATCATTCCATCCCTCGACGCTAAAGCCTCCCAAGTTCAGCTGGCTGACCTCAATGGCGACGGGTTGGTCGACATTATTTACCCTGTAGGCGAAAGCTTGCAGGCCAGACTGATGCAGCGGAGCGGAAAAAACTTCTCATGGGGTGCGCCGCGCACTGTCGTCATTGATCAGGCGTCTCTTGGAGCATTGGACTGCTTTGGGACAGGTACCTCTATCCGCAACTGCGGCCGCAGCATCTCCGGTGTCCCGACCACCAAGACCAACTTCACACAGATGTCCGATTTCGATGGAGACGCATCGTCGGATATCCTGCTCCGCGTTACCACCCGTGCCGAGTACTGGGTAGGTGGTCCTGGATGTAATCCACAGATGCCTCTCGGTGGCGCGACGCTCTCCGAGGATTGGGATCCCGATCTCTTGGGCGCGTTCTTCGACCATGATGACTTACAGCAGCCGAACGCACCGGGGGGGGCGTGTTGGCAAGTTGTAAGGACCGATCAGCTCCATGCGATGACGATGAAGTCGCTGAGTGCAAGTGCGATCACCCTGACGAACTATGGCGCAATTGGTAGTGGCAACCCCGAAGCCTTGGTAATTGCTGATCTCAACGGCGACGGCTTGAGTGACGTGGTCAGCCGCGCAACTTCAAGTAGTGACTGGGTTGCCCGCATCAACACGGGCAGCGGCTTCACGACTGCCGGTGCAGGAACGCTGCCTCTTGGTGAGTACCGGGAACACGCACGCTTCGTCGACATTAACGGCGATGGGCGAGCGGACATGCTCTATCTCGCTAATAATGGGGTCAATAAGGTTTACCATGTCCGTTACTCACTCCCAAATGGAGGTTTTTCTAACGGTGTTGTTTTGCCTGGTGGGAATGCACGGCTGTGTGAAGGTTCCGGCTGCGACCCCGGTCAGCGATCTTCGATGTTCATGGATGTTGATGGCGATGGTGTTCTCGATTTCCTTTCTTTCAACTTCTCGACAGCCAACCTCGGGTTATACGTGTCGAGAAGTGCATCCCGTTTCGTCCCGCGCGACGTCGTTCAAAGTTTCACGAATGGATTTGGTTCTCGGACCGAGATCGTATACGCGCCTTTGACCAACAAGGATGTGTATCGCCGAGATAGCGGTGCGCGCGCGCTCAACTGGGGTCGGGGCTCTCCTGTCATGGAGTTTCTCGCTCCGACGTATGTCGTTGCTAGTGCGTCAAGCAGCTCACCGCAGCACGGTGCCCCCGGTGCAATGGCAACTTTGCACTATCGCTATACGGGAGGCAAGGTTCAGTCGGGTGGCCGCGGGTTTCTGGGGTTCCGGCAGATCGTCAGTTTCGACGTCAATCAGTCTGGTGGCTATGTCGCAACAGCGACATCTTATGCGCAGAACTTTCCGTTCGTCGGCATGCCAATGACGACGGTAAAGCGGGTGTTCACGGAGCCTTACTCACTTCCCTCCTGCCTTGGCGGTGAGGTCGGTAATCATTGTTTCATCGGGCCGGGGCAGGCGTTTCCGGCCGTCGGTGGATCCACCTTTTCGACAGCTCAGCACGAATGGGAAGGCGATTCCGATATCGGTGCAGCAGTGCGCAGTTTCGCCCCCGGCGAGCAACGTCCAATCCACGTCAGGACACTTGGTACGAGTGAAGTTCTTCGAGATCCGTTTACGAACACGAATACCAGTCGAGTGGAAACCGCATTCGATTATGGATCTTACGGGAATGCGACGCTAACCAACGTAGACACCTATTCTGGCGGCGGGACGCTCATCTCTACTCTGAGTACAGCCAATAACTATGCCAATTACGGCGGTTGGAAGCTTGGCAGATTAACGGGGAGCGTGGTGACACATTCGCGCCCAAATCGAGAGTCCATCGTCCGAAAGGCGAGCTTTGTATACGAGAACGGCGGCGCGAAAACAGGTCAGCTGCTGGCTGAACGACGTGAGCCCAACGGTGACGTCTCAATGGACTTGCGAACGCATTACAACCTCGACGAGTATGGCAACCGAACCCGTGAAACCACGTGTGCGGCTCCGGCCACAAACTGCGCCACGGCAGCCTTCGATTTCATGCCGGCCAGCCGCCTTCGGGTGCATCGCTACGTGCGCACTGTTTATGACGGTGCGGGTCGGTATCCTGTCGAAACATGGGAGCCGTTCCGTACGACTGGAGGCAGCGCGGAGGCGCGGACTAGCCGCGTAGTCGCCCGCGATCGATTCGGTAACGTCACCCGTGCATACGATCACAATGGGCGAGATAGCTTTGCCGTTTTCGGGAGTTTCGGACGCGCTTACTACACTTGGCAGGAGACGGTGCCCGGAAGCGTGCCAGGAGATCCGGAAGGCGGAATCACCAGCATGACTACTTATCGTTGGTGCGGCGGCACAAGCGGTCAGGTCACCTGTCCGGTCGGAGCGCGAATTCGGCAGCAAATCGTCAAGAGCGGGTCGCCTTCAAGTTGGCAGTACCTGGATATGCTTGGGCGGCCTGTTCTACAGCTTACCCAGAGCTTCAACGTGGGCAGCAGCGGGAAGGATGTGGTGGCGGTTTGCACCGGATACGATGCCGTGGGGCGCCCCACGCGTGTGTCGAACCCGTTCTTTCTTAGTGGTAAGGGCGTGCAGGTTTCGGCCAGTACCTGTACGTCCGCAGGCCTGAAATGGACGACAACCATGTACGACGTCATTGGCCGCCCTGTCCAGGTGATCGGACCTGATGGCGCGGTCGTGCGGACAACGTACGCTGGGGTTACCACAACGGTAACCGACCCACGCGGTAACGCTACTGCACAGACACGCAACGCTCTTGGCGAGATCTCGCGTGTCGTTGACGCAGTGGGTACGACGATGACCTACATCTACAATGCAGATGGCACCTTGCAGTACGTGCATCGCGATGTCGGCAGGGGGCAGGTCCGCAATACGTTCCAGTATGACATCCAGGGCCGTAAGCTGCGTCAGGTCGATCCTGATGCCGGCACGACCGACTTTGAGTACAACGCGCTTGGTGAACTCATTGCGCAACAGCATGCCAGCGGAAGCAGAATCGAGTACGAGATTGACGCGCGTGGAAGGACTTGGCGCAAGACTGTTCGCGCGGCGGACGGCACCATTGAAACCACCTCAACATTTGAGTATGACACTGCGGCAAACGGCCGCGGGCAGCTTGCTCGTGAAGCGATATCCGGCTCATATGCTGCCTGGCAAGCGCAGCCTAGCCTTGCTCATGCGTTCACGCGGACCCATCGCTATGACCTGCTAGGCCGTCCGGTCGCGACGACTACGACGATCGACGGTCGCGACTATATCAACGAGATTGTGTACGACGCGTCTGGCCGCATCTGGCAACAGTTGGACGCGAGTGGCCGGTGGTCGCAGAATGCATATAACACTCGAGGATTTCTGCGGGCGGTGTGTTACATCCAGACTGGAACGGCTGGATGTAATAACAGTGCTACCTATAACCGCATCATCGAGACCAATCCTTGGGGGAGTGTGGTTCGCGAGCGGCGTGGAGACAAAGCGGATATGGATGTGATGCGTGAGTACTGGGAGGATACTGGGCGTATCGCGGGAATATGCGCCGGCAACATCGCCAGTTGCGAGTTGATGGATGAGGGCTATGCCTGGGATGCAGCCGGCAACTTGCACACCCACGTAAAGGAGTCTCGCTATATGGAGACCTTCACCTACGATGCCCTTAATCGCCTCAGTAGCGCGACCTTGGCGATGCGCAACGGGGTTTCGGCAAACCAGTCTATGCTGGCTCAGGACTACGACCGATTAGGCAATGTCTGCCATCGCGATGAAGGCGGGGTCAGCGCGGCTTACTCGTACGCTGGACGTGCGGGGTGTGGACTCGGCAGTGGTAACAGTGATTCAGGCGCAGGAGGCGGCGGTGCACGTGCGCATGCGGTCACTAGTTTCCGAGGCATGACCTATGGGTACGATAGTCGCGGCAACCAGACCACCAGAAGCGGTGGGGGGGCTCCCACTCGTACGATTCGTTACAGTCAGGACGACCATGCCTACGAAATCACGATGGGCAACGGATCGCGCATTCGATTCTGGTATGGGCCGGATGGTCAGCGGTATAAGCGGGAAGATCAGGATGGCAAGCGCACGCTGTACCTGGGCAACGTCGAGATCGATCTGCAAGGGAGCGCCTCGACAATCCGTCGTGTAGTCGCCGGTGTCGTACAGCAAACGATCATCGGCACGACTGCAACCAATCGCTATCTGTTTCATGATCATCTCGGCAGCTTGGTTAGGATCACCAACTCGAATGGTACCGTTCAGGGTAGCCAGGATTATCGTGCGTATGGTGAGCGACGTAGTTACACCGAGCCAGGAGGCTTGGGTGTTGCGTCGACCACGACGCCGCGAGGCTTTACAGGCCATGAGCACCTGGACGGGCTCGATGTGATTCATATGAACGGACGAATCTACGACCCAGTTCTGCACCGCTTTCTACAGGCGGACCCGGTCATCCAGTCGCCAGATAACTTGCAGAGCTGGAACGCCTACACCTACGTATTCAACAATCCGCTTGCGTATACAGACCCAAGTGGAATGATCAGTTTGCGACAGGTTCTGGGGATTGTTGTGGGGGTCGTCGCGGCGGTATTCGGCCAGTACTACATTAGTCAAGGGGCGTGGGCCGCGGCTTTTGCCGTGGCAGCAGCGGGTGGCTTCGCTTCCGCGTACATTGCGACTGGGAGCTTCAGGTCAGGCGTCATCGGTGCACTTGCAGGAATGTCTACACTTGGAATTGGAATCCAATTTAGTGGGATGGAGGCGATCGCCGCCCACGCGGTTTCCGGGGGGATTGTAGAGAGTCTGCAGGGCGGAAAGTTTGGAAACGCGTTCTTCGCGGCGGGGCTTTCATCCGCATTTATGCCTCAGACTGGAAGAATCAGCGGCGACGTCAAGCGAGCTGCCGCGGGAGCGTTGATCGGTGGGACGATCAGCGCAGCCACAGGTGGGAAGTTCGCCAATGGCGCGGTGAGTGGAGCAATTCAAGCAGCTCTTGCACAGAGAAATGTGCGCTCGACAAAAGTTCCAAGGGAAAGTTCCGACTTAAGTGATGTGCCCAATGAGAGATTGAAGTCTCTTATGCTTTCTAGAAAAGCTGACGACCGATTGGAAGCAGCTCGGGAGGCGTCTAAATACTTTGGCATAGACGATGATGGCGTTAACTACGTTTATAACTCCCATCGCAATGCCCATCCTGGAGTAATGTTGATGAATGGCGATCTTGTTCTGGGGGCAAAGGCTTTTAGTTCATGGGCAAGGCTGGGAAGTGTTTTAGGCCATGAAATAGAAGTTCATTGGAGAGTGCAAATTGTAGGAAGGCGGTGGGAAAATAGTCCGCAAAGGCTGTGGGCTGGAGAATATGAGGCTTACAAGTATAATGTAGATAACGCAGCCAGGTTTGGGAATGGGGTATCGGACGTGGAGTTTTTTAGGCGCGAGATGGATAGGGCATTTAGAAATCTTACAACTTTGAATCAGCAGAGTGTGAGGGATGGGAAGTATGAATGGGTTGATTAGCGCTGGTCTGATTGTTTTATTTTTACCGCTATTAGGATGTCATAAGTCTCTTGGTGTCGAAGCCTGCTTGGATGCTAAGAGTGAGGACGTTCGGGTTAGATTATTTAACAATTCAGGTCGTTCGATTGAGGTTTCTAGTAGCTCTCCATTCATTGGGTGTTGTGATAATTCCGGGTTTTCCTTGTTTGTTTCTGATTCGGAAGGTGTGGAGCTGGATAGATGTGGTTTCGCTGATTCGTTTGATATGGATAGAAAGGTGGTCCAGTCTGGTGAGGGGTTTGATTATGAGATGAGCGGTTATTCATTGCGTAGGTTGTACTGCGACGTCGACCTAAAGGGCAAGTTTTTATCTGCTCGTGTTGGGCGGGGGCTTGATAGTGATGTTTCCGGGATTTCGGAAATGATAGGTAGTTGTGAATGAGTTAGTTTTAAGTTTTTAATTTAATCGGGTGTAATTTGTTTCATTTTTGGTTGTCGAAGGCTTCCCATTCTTCGCGCATCCGGTACTTCTGCGCCTTGCCGGTGATCGTCATCGGGAAGCCGTCGACGAAGTCGATGTAGCGCGGAATCTTGTAGTGCGCGATGCGGCCGCGGCAGAACGCGCGGATCTCGTCGGCGGTGCAGGTGGCGCCGTCGGCCAGGCGGATCCAGGCACAGATCTCCTCGCCAAAGCGCGCATCAGGCACGCCGAACACCTGCACATCGGCCACGGCCGGGTGGGTGTGCAGGAACTCCTCGATCTCGCGCGGATAGACGTTCTCGCCGCCGCGGATGAGCATGTCCTTGAGCCGGCCGACGATGCGGCAGTAGCCGTCGGCGTCGAGCGTGGCCAGGTCGCCGGTGTGCATCCAGCCGTCGGCATCGAGCACCTCGGCGGTGCGCACCGGCTCGCCCCAGTAGCCGCGCATCACCGAGTAGCCGCGGGTCTGCAGTTCGCCGGTCTCGCCGCGCGGCACCACTGCGCCGTCCTTGTCGACGATGCGCACTTCCACGTGCGGGTGCACCCGGCCGACCGAGTCGACGCGCCGGTCGAGCGGATCGTCGGGCGTGGTCTGGAAGCTCACCGGGCTGGTCTCGGTCATGCCGTAGGCGATCGTGACCTCGGTCATGTGCATGCGCTCGACGACCTTCTTCATGACCTCGACCGGGCAGGGCGAGCCGGCCATGATCCCGGTGCGCAGCGACGACAGGTCGAACTCGCCGAAGCGCGGATGGTCGAGCTCGGCAATGAACATCGTCGGCACGCCATGCAGGCCGGTGCAGCGTTCGCGCTCGACCGTCTGCAGCGTCGTCAGCGGGTCGAAGCCTTCGCCGGGCACCACCATGCACGCCCCGTGGGTCACGCAGGCCAGGTTGCCCAGCACCATGCCGAAGCAGTGGTAGAACGGCACCGGGATGCACAGCCGGTCGGCCTCGGTCAGGCGCATCGCCTCGCCGACGAACCAGCCATTGTTGACGATGTTGCGGTGGCTCAGCGTTGCGCCCTTCGGCGCGCCGGTGGTGCCGGAGGTGAACTGGATGTTGATGGCATCGTCCGGGGCCAGGCGGTCCTGCAGTGCCGCCAGCCGCGCGTGCGCATCGCTGTCGTCGCAGGCGGCGACCGCATCGAAGCGCAACGTGCCCGGCACCTCGTCGCCGTCACCCAGCACCAGCACATGGCGCAACTCGGGCAAGCGGGCGGCCTGCAGCGCGCCGGGCGTGGCGCTGTCGAGCTCGGGCGCCAGCTCGCGCAGCAGGCCGACGTAGTCGGAGGTCTTGTACGCCCGCGCCAGCACCAGCGCGCGGCAGCCGACGCGGGTCAGTGCGTACTCGAGCTCGTGCGTGCGGTAGGCCGGGTTGATGTTGACCAGGACCAGGCCGGCGCGCGCGGACGCGAACTGCATCAGCACCCATTCGGCGCGGTTGAGCGACCAGATGCCGATGCGCTCGCCCGGTTCGAGCCCCAGCGCGAGCAGGCCGGCGGCCAGCCGTGTGACCGCGGCATCGAACGCACGGTAGCGCAGCCGCACCGATTGCGACGGCACGACCAGCGCCTCGCGATCGGGGTGCCGGGCCGCGACGCGCGCGAGCATCGCGCCGACGGTCTCCTCGAGCAGGGGTGTGTCGGTGGGGCCGGTGACGTGGCTGGGCGTGTCGTGCATGGCAATCGGCTGCGCTATCGTGAGTGCGCAGGATACGAGGCTCGTCCGGGAAGTTCACGGCGTGGCGGCCGCGGTACAGCTGGTGCGACACGCAGATTCAGGCGTTTGTGACCGAACGCGCGCACCGATGCCTGCGATTCGCCTTGCCGGATACGGACCTTTCGCCAGTTGAGCACTTTCGTCTTTCTCTTCCAGCTGTTCGGCGGCATCGTCGGTCAGGTCGCGTTGATGCAAGGCATGTTCGTGCTGCGTCCGGCCGAGGCGGGCATCGACCATCCCTCGCGTCCGCATCGGATGTTCTATCGCGGCATGGCGCTGCTGATGTGCAATCTGTGGTCGCTGCTGGCGACCGTTCTGCTGCTCGATGCGGCTGGCATCGATGTGCTGGCGCCGGGCCTGTCGCAGCCGGCGCGCGTGGCGATCTTGGTGCTGCTGCCGCTGCCGTTGCTCGGCGTGTTCTATGGGCTGTACCGGCGATTTCTGCGCTGGGCAGCGCGCGGCGATGGGCGCTCGAACCGCTGACCGCCGGACCCCGTCGCTTACCAGCTGTCCTCGAGCGCGCGCGGCTTGCAGGCCAGCCAGCCGCCGACCAGCAGCACGGCGACGAAGCCGTAGAGCATCGCGAACGGCCAGTGCCAGCCGCCGGTCGCGCCGTGCAGCACGCCGAACAGCAACGGGCCGGCGCAACTGAGGGTGTAGCCCACGCCCTGCATGAAGCCCGACAGTGCGGCCGAGCCGGCCGGTGTGCGCGTGCGCAGGTTGATCAGTGTCAGCGCCAGCGGGAACGTCGACGGGCCCAGCCCCAGCAGCACGACCCATAGCACCGGTGCGGCCATCGGCGCGAGCAGCAGGCCGGAGAACGCCGCGATGTGGCAACAGGCGCACAGCAGCACGATCGCGAACGGATTGCGCACGCGCACCGCAAGCGCGGGCATGCCCAGCGCGCTGACTAGACCGAGCGCGGAGAACAGGGCGACCATCGTGCCGCCGAACGCAGGCGATGCGCCGGCCTCGCTGAGCAGGGTCGGCAGCCAGGTGAACATCGCGTAGGTGATCAGCGAGGTGGTGCCGAACATCATCGCCATGCCCCAGGCGACAGGCGAGCGCCATGCCCGTCCGCGTGCGCCACCGGTCGGGACACTGGCCACCGCGGTGGAGGGGCCATCGACCCGCACGCCGCTGCCGCGCCGCCGCGCCATCGCCAGCAGGCCGATCCACGGCAGCGCCGCGGCCAGCGCGGTCAAGGTCCAGGCGCCGAGCGCCACCCGCCAGCCGGCGGCCTCGGCCAGCGGGACGGCAAGCAATGCAGGCAGCATCGTGCCCAGCTGCAATACGGTGATGTAGAGCGTGGAGACCGCACCGACCCGATCGGGGAAGTAGCGCTTGACCAGCGGCGGCAACACCACATTGCCGATGCCCATGCCGGCCAATGCGACGATCGATCCGGCCATCAGCAGGCCCACGCCGCCGGCGCACGAGCGCAGCGCCAGGCCGGCGGTGGCCAGCAGCATCGCCAGCAGGGCAGTGCGCTCGATGCCGACACGGCGTGCCAGCATCGGCGTGGTCACGCCGAACACCGCGAAGGCCGCGGTGGGCAGCATGCCCAGCACGCCGGCGGTGGCCGAGCCGAAACCGAACTGCGTGCCCAGCAGATCGAGCAGCGGGGTGAGCGACGTCACCGCGGTGCGCAGGTTGAAGGCCGACAGCGCGATGCCCAGCAGCACCACCAGGCGCACCGTGCGCAAGGCGATCGGTGGACGGGCGGCGGGGGATGTGGGGATCATGGCGGGCGGCATCGCATGCCGCGAACCGGGCACGGCCTTGAATAGACGAAAACCGGCACGAAGGCCGGTTTCGGGTCACCAGATTGGTCGGGGAGACAGGATTCGAACCTGCGACCTCTACGTCCCGAACGTAGCGCTCTACCAGACTGAGCTACACCCCGACAGGTGAGCCGCGCATTCTACCGATGCACCCGTCGTCAGGGCAAGGGGGTCGTGTTCGACGGGGGCGATCGGCCTCCTGGTGGAGGGCGGTCGCGTCGTCGGCGCGGCGGGCTGCGATAATAGCGGGCACGACGCGATACCGACAATGGGGTCGCCGTCATCCGCTGCTGGATGTTTCCGATTTCATGACCTCGCCGCCGCAAGGAAAGGACCGCACCGGTCCTCGTCGTCTTCGCCTGCAATGGCTCGATGCGCAACTGCTGCCGAGCCGGTCGCGTCACCGCGTGGCCCAGGCCAGCCAGGTGCTCGCCGGCTGGCTGCTGGTGCCGCAGGCCGCGGCGATCGCCTGGGGGCTGGACGCGGCATTGATCGACGCGCACGGGGCAGGTGCGCTGCATGCGCCGCTCGCGCTGCTGGCGGTCACGTTGTTGGCGCGCACGCTGCTGGGATGGCTCGGGCAGCGCGCGGCCGCCGATGCGGTCGAGGACACGCTGGCGCGCATGCGCGTGGGGCTGGCACGCGCGGCGATCGCGCGCGGGCCGGTGTGGCTGCGCGGGCGGCGCAGCGGCGAACTGGTCGCGCTGTCGACCGGCCATGTCGATGCCGCCGCGCCGTACTTCGGCGGCTATCTGCTCGCGCGCGCCGAGGTGATGCTGGTGCCGCCGGTGTTGCTGGCCGCGGTGTTCGCTGCCGACTGGATCGTGGGCCTGCTGTTGTTGGCGGCCGCGCCGTTGGCGCCGTTCTTCATGGCGCTGATCGGCATGCGCGCCGAAGCCGCCGGCCGCGCGCAGCTGTCGGCGCTCGCCAGGGCCGGTGCGCATTTCACCGACCGCTTGCGTGGACTGGACCTGATCCGCGTCTACGGCCGCGGCGAGGCGGAGCTTGCGCAGGTGGGCGAGGCCACCGAAACGATCCGCGTGCGCAGCATGCGCGTGCTGCGTATCGCCTTCCTGTCCTCGACCGTGCTCGAGTTCTTCGCCTCGGTCAGCGTCGCGCTGGTGGCGCTGTATTTCGGCTTCAGCTACCTGGGGTTGATCGCACTGCGCGACCCGGCCCCGACACTGGCGACCGGCCTGTTCTGCCTGCTGCTGGCGCCGGAGTTCCACGGGCCGATGCGTCGGCTGGCCGGGCATTACCACGACCGCGCGAACGCGCTGGCCGCGGTTGCCGAGGTCGAGGCTGCGTTCGACGACAGCCGCCCCGCGCTCAGTGCAGTGCCGGCGGCCGACCCGGCACCGATGACGCCAGGTGCGCCGGCGGTGCGGATCGAGGCGGTCACGCTGCGTCATCCAGGCGCCGCGGTGCCGGCCCTGGCCGGTGCCTCGCGCGACATCCCGGCCGGGCAGCGGCTGGCGATCGTGGCGCCCAGCGGCGGCGGCAAGAGCACGCTGCTCGACGCACTCGCTGGCTGGCTGCCGCCGGAATCCGGGCGTATCCATGTACCGGCCGGCACGACGATCGCCCTGGCCGGGCAGCGGCCGTGGCTGTTCCAGGGCAGCCTGCTCGACAACCTGCGCATCGGCGCGCCGCAGGCCGACGAGGTCGCGGTGCGTGAGGCAGCGCAGATCGCGCAGGTCACGCGGTTTGCCGCGCACCTGCCCGAGGGCCTGCACACGCCGATCGGCGAGCACGGTTTCGGGCTGTCGGGCGGGCAGGCGCGCCGCGTGGCGCTGGCGCGCGCATTGCTGCTGCGCCCGCAACTGCTGTTGCTCGACGAGCCGACGGCGTTTCTCGATCCCGCAACCGAAGCCGACCTGCTCGCCGCACTCGACACCTCGTTGCGCGACTGCACGGTCATCGTCGCCACGCACAGCCAGGCGGTGATGGACTGGGCCGATGCGGTCTGGCGCTTGCCCGGGCCGCTGGCGGCCCCGGTCGAGCCTGCCATGGAGGCGGCGCGATGAGCGCGGCACACGATCGCGACATCGCCAGCACCCGCACGCTGCTGCGCCGACATCGCGGGCGCGTGGCCGCGGCGATCGGCCTGCTGGCGCTGACGCTGGTGTCCGGCGTCGCACTGCTGGGGGTGTCGGGTGGGTTCATCGCCGCGAGTGCGCTGACCTTCGGCACGCTGGGCAGTTTCAATGTCTTCACCCCATCGGCCGGCATCCGGGCGCTGACCTTCGCGCGCATCGCCTCGCGCTATGTCGAAAAGCTCGCCGGCCACGACGCGATGCTGCGCATCGCCCGCGACCTGCGCAGCTGGTTCTTCGCGCGCGCACTGCGGCTCACGCCCGGTCAGCTGGGGCGGCTGCGCACCGGCGACCTGCTGGCGCGACTGTTGGGCGACATCGACGCGGTGGATGGTTTGTTGCTGCGCGCGACCGGCCCGTTGCTGGCGCTGCTTGCACTCGGCATCGCGGGCCTGGGCATTGCCGCCTGGTTGCACCCGCCGACCGCGGCCTGGCTGGCGCTGGTTGCGCTGGCGACCGGGCTCGGCGTGCCCTGGCTGGTCGCGCGCGGGCGGTCGGCCGCCGAGGCCGAGCGGGCCCGGCGCCGTGCCGAACTGCGCGCCCGCCTGCACGAGCTCTACGACGGCCAGGCCGATCTGGCGGCGCTGGGCGTGGCCGATGACTGGCTGGCCCGGGTCGACGCCGACGCGCAGGCCGTGGGCGAGGCCGAGCGCGTGCGCCGGCGGCAACTGGCCGATGGCGGCCTGTGGCACGGGCTGGCGACCGGCGTCGGCCTGGTCGGCACGCTGTGGATCGTCGCTGTGCCAGCGCTGGACGGGACATTGCCAGCCGCGCATGCAGCGGCGCTGTTCTTCCTCGCGATCGGGCTGTTCGAGGCCTGGGCCGGGGCGGGCCTGGCGTGGCAGGCGTTGCTGGCCGCGCGCGCGTCGATCGCGCGGCTCGACGCGGTGGCCGGCACCGAGCCGACGGTGGTCGATCCCGCGGTGCCGGTGGCCTTGCCGGCGGCCGGCGCGCTGCGGTTCGACGACGTGACTTTCGCCTGGCCGGGTCAGGACCGGCCGGTGCTGCGCGGTCTGACGCTGGCAATCGCGCCGGGCGAACGGGTGACGATCGGCGGCGACAGCGGCGGCGGCAAGTCCACGCTGGCCGCGCTGTTGCTGCGCAGCGCCGAGCCCGAAGCGGGCACGCTGTCGTTCGGCGGCGTCGACCTGCGCACAGTGCGCCAGCGCGACTGGTTCGCGCGGATCGCCTGGTTGCCGCAGAACGCCCCGGTGTTCGCCGGCAGCGTGCGCGACAACCTGGTCTTCGGCGCGCCGCAGGCCGATGACGCGCAGCTGTGGGCGATGCTGGCGCGGGTGCGGCTGGCCGACTGGGCGCGCGCGCTGGGCGGGCTCGATGCCTGGGTCGGCGAGGCCGGCATCACCATGTCCGGCGGCCAGGCGCGGCGGCTGGCGCTGGCCCGGGCACTGCTGCGCGATGCTGCGCTGGTGGTGCTCGACGAACCCACCGAGGGTCTGGACCACGACACCGCCGACACGCTGCTGCGTGAGTTGCCCGATCTGCTCGATGGCCGCAGCTTGCTGCTGATCACCCACGGTGCGGTGCCGCCGGGGCTGGCGGACCGCCACCTGTGGCTGCGCGACGGGCACCTGCAGGCCGACACGCCCTAGAATGGCGGTCTCCCTCCGCACCACCGACGAGCTGCCCGCATGATCAAGCCCCGGACCCCGCCCGGCGTCATGGAACTGTTGCCGCGCGACCAGATCGCATTCCAGCGCATGCTCGATACGATCCGCCGCACGTTCGAGGGCTTCGGATTCCTGCCGATCGAGACGCCGGTGTTCGAACTGTCGGAGACGCTGCTGACCAAGTCGGGCGGCGAGACCGAGCGGCAGGTCTATTTCGTGCAGTCGACCGGGGCGCTGGCCAAGTCGTCGGAAGGCGGGCAGTCCGAGGGCCTGCCGGAGCTGGCGCTGCGCTTCGACCTGACCGTGCCGCTGGCGCGCTATGTCGCCGAGCACGAGCACGACCTGGCGTTCCCGTTCCGCCGCTACCAGATGCAGCGCGTCTACCGCGGCGAACGCGCCCAGCGCGGGCGGTTCCGCGAGTTCTACCAGTGCGACATCGACGTGATCGGCAAGGACACGCTGTCGCCGCGCTACGACGCCGAGGTGCCGGCGGTGATCAGCGCGGTGTTTGCAGCGCTCGATATTGGCGAATTCACGATCCAGCTCAACCACCGCAAGCTGCTGCGCGGCTATTTCGAAGGGCAGGGCATCGACGACGCGCAGCAGATGACCGTGCTGCGCGAGATCGACAAGCTCGACAAGCGCGGCGAGGACGCGGTGCGCGCGACGCTGACCGGCGAGGGGTTCGGACTGTCGGACGCGGTCGTCGAGCGCCTGCTGGCGTTCTCGCGCGTGCGCTCGACCGGCCACGACGATGCCCTGGCCAGGCTCGATGCGCTCGGCACCGGCACGCCGCTGTTCGAAGAAGGGCGCGACGAACTGCGTGCGTTGCTGGGCCAGTTGCGTGCACTGGGCGTGCCCGAATCGCGCTACGCGCTGAACCTGTCGATCGCGCGCGGCCTGGATTACTACACCGGCATGGTCTACGAGACCGTGCTCGATGCGCATCCGCAGATCGGTTCGATCTGCTCGGGCGGCCGCTACGACAACCTCGCCAGCCACTACACCAAGTCCAAGCTGCCGGGCGTGGGCATTTCGATCGGCCTGACCCGGCTGTTCTGGCAACTGCGCGAGGCGGGGCTGGTGCATACCGCCGACAGCTCGGTCGATGTGCTGGTGACGCTGTTCGACGATGCCGGCCTGCCGTCGGCGCTGGCGCTGTCGCAGCGCCTGCGCAGCGCCGGACTCAACGTCGAGACCCAGCTCGAGCCGCGCAAGCTCGCCAAGCAGATGCAGTACGCCGATCGCGCCGGTATCCGCTTTGTGGTGATCCGCGGGGACGAGGAAGCGGCGCGCGGGGTGGTCGCGGTCAAGGATCTGCGCCGCGGCGAGCAGTTCGAGGTGGCCGACGACGACCTGCCGCGTACGCTGCTGGTCGAGCGGGAACAGTGGCAGGCGATGCGATGACCCTGCGGTCGCTGGCGCCTGCGGCGCTATTGCTGCCGACGCTTCTGCTGCTGGCTGCCTGCTCGCCGTTCGGCACCCGGTTCGAACGTGTGTCCCCCGGCCTCTATCGCGTCGAGAGTGTCCAGTGCGCGGCGTCCGGCGACGTGACCCAGGTGCTGGCCGATATCGCTGCCGAGGCCGAACGCCGCTGTCGTGGCGGCCATCGCCTCGACGGCACCGCGACATCGTATCTGGGCATCCGCGGCAGTGTCTTCGGTGAATGTCCGGCCGCTCACGTCACCACGACGGTGACCTGCATGGAGTCCACCCGATGAAGGCCATCCGCCTCGACGGCCGCTCGCTGACCCGGGCGCAACTGGTGATCGTCGCGCACGGCGCGCCGGTCGAACTCGACGATCAGGCGCTGCGCGCGGTGGCCGACGCGGCCGACTTCCTCGCCGAGCAGGTGCGCCGCGAAGAACCGATCTACGGCGTATCCACCGGCTTTGGCAGCAATGCCGACCGCCTGCTCGGGGCGCGCCCGCTGCGCGACGACCTGCCGGGCGCCACGCCCTCGGGCCGTGCGTTGCACGAGGAACTGCAGCACAACCTCATCGTCACCCATGCGGTGTGCGTCGGCGAGCCGTTGGCGCCGGAGGTGGTGCGCGCGATGCTGTGCATCCGCATCAACACACTGCTCAAGGGCCATTCGGGTATCCGCGTGGCGACGTTGCAGGCGCTGGCCGACCTGCTCAACGCCGGCATCGTGCCGGTGGTCCCGGGGCTCGGCTCGGTCGGCGCCTCGGGCGACCTGGCGCCGCTGTCGCACCTGGCGATCGTGCTGCTGGGCGGCGGCGAGGCGTTCTTCGAGGGCGAGCGCATGCCCGGCGCGGAGGCACTGCGGCGCGCCGGCCTGGCGCCGGTCACGCTGTCGTACAAGGAAGGCCTGGCGCTCAACAACGGCACCGCGCAGATGCTCGCCACCGGCGTGCTGGCGCTGCACCGGCTCGACGCGCTGCTCGACACCGCCGATCTCGCCGCGGCGATGACCATCGATGCCTTCGCCGGGCGCCTGGGCGCGTTCGACGCCGACGTCCACGCGCTGCGTCCGCACCCCGGGCAAGTTGAAGTCGCCGCGCACCTGCGCGAGCTGCTTGACGGCTCGACGCTGGCCGACATCGCCTACCACCTGGTGCCGAAGTTCCGGCCGTGGCTGCCGTCGAGCTGGGACACCGAAGCGGCGCAGGCGCTGCGCTTCGACATCGGCTGGGACTGGGTGCCGAGCGACCAGCGCCATGGCCGCGAGAAGTTCTACGCCCGGTTCCGGCCGTTCCGCGGCGGCAAGAAGCACCAGCCGCAGGACGCCTATTCGCTGCGCTGCATCCCACAGGTGCACGGGGCGGTGCGCGACGCGGTCGAGCAGGCCAAGCGCGTGTTCGACGTCGAGCTCAACGCAGTCACCGACAACCCGCTGGTGTTTCCGGGTCGCGAAGCCGAGCACGTCGAGCAGCAGGTGATCTCGGCCGGCCACTTCCACGGCATGCCGCTGGCGCTGGCGATGAGCTACGTCAAGGCGGCGATCCCGGTGCTGGCGTCGATCTCCGAGCGTCGCTTGGCCAAGCTCCTCGACCCGGCGACCAACGACGGGCTGCCGGCGTTCCTGATCGGCAACGAGGACGCCACCGAATCGGGTTTCATGATCGTGCAGTACACCGCGGCGGCGCTGGTCAACGACCTGGCCACCCGCGCGCATCCGGCGAGCGTGTATTCGGTGCCGACCAGCGCCAACGCCGAAGACCATGTGTCGATGGGCACCAACGAGGCGCGCCACGTGCTGGCGATGGCCGACGACCTGGGCAAGGTGCTCGCGCTGGAGCTCTACACCGCGGCGCAGGCGCTGGACCTGCGGATGGACATGATCAATGCCGCCCGTGACCTCGCGCGCCGGGCCGATGCCCAGGCGCTGGCGACGAAGGTGCAGGGCGGCCCGGCGCAGGACCGCGCCACGCACGCCGGGTTTCTCGACGAGGTCGAGGCGCTGCGCGGCGAGCTGGCTGCATGCGCGCCGTTCCACCCCGGCGCGATCGTCGCGCAGGCGCATGCACGCATCCGCGAAGCGATCCCGTTCCTCGACCGCGACCGCGCGCTCGACGGTGAAGTCGCCGCCGCCGTGCGCCTGGTCGCCGACGGCACCCTGCTGGGCGTGCTGCCGCGCTGGCGGGTGCCGGCCACCGGGCCTGCGGCGTGAACCTGCCGCTGCACTTCGGCTGGCTCGGGGTGCTGGAAGCCGCGCTGATCGCGATGGCGGTCGGCGCGCTGTGCTATCTGCTGTTCCATTGGCTGGGTGCGCGCTATCGCTGGGCGCACGGGCATTCGATCGGCTGGAGCAGCCTGGGTGCGCTCGCGATCGCGGTCGGCATCGACGCCTGGCACCTGTTCTACATGGGCGTGGTCAAGCTCGAGTCGCCGGTCTATGCGCGCATCGCGCTGCAGAAGATCCACGATCCCGACTTCCTCGCCACCCGGGTGTTCCTGTCCTCGATCGCCGCGTTCTCCGGTGTCGCGCTGGCCTGGCTGGGCATGCAGGCGCGCACACGCAGCGACTGACACCCTCTCAAGAACCGGGGTCAGAGTGGATTTTCTTCGCAAAAATCGACTCTGACCCCGGTTTTGTTCTGGGTGGGGATCAGGTCTTCGAATGCCGTGCGCGTTCGATCCGCCGCAGGAACACCGTCATCTCCTTCGACGACTGCACGTCGCCGCGCCGCGCCGCGGCGTCCAGCCCGGCGCGCCACGCCGCTTCGGCGTCGTCGTCGCGCCCCAGCGCCAGCCACGCCTTGCCGAGCAGCTTCCACGCCGCCGAGTAGTCGGGATCGTGCCGCGTCGCGGCGGTCAGATGCGTCGTGGCCGCAGCCGGATCGCCTGCCTGCAGGCAGGCATTGCCCAGCCCGAAGCGCAGCAGCGCGTCATCGCGCCCGGCATCGAGCAGGGCCTGCAGTCGTTCGCGCATGGCGCCTCCGAATCTGGAAGGTCGATGCGGGATCTTCGCGGATCGGCAGGCGAGGGCGGTGGAACGCTGCAATCCAGTCGACAACAGCGCGGACCGCCTGCAGGGCCACTGCGACGCGCGCGTCGACGAGCGCTTGCACCGCTGCTGTACGGCGTCGCTGTCCCGGTTGACTTCGGATCGGAAAGGCGTAATGTACTAGCACGCTATTACATTGATACGTTCATCGACGCCCGTGAAGCAACGCCCCGAACCCCTCCCAGACCATGAAGCCAGCGCCTCGCTGCAGGCGCTGGCCCGCGCGTTCGCGGCGCTGAAGACCGCCGACGAGGTCGCCCGGTTCCTCGACGACCTGTGCACGCCGGCCGAGCTCGAGGCCCTGGTCGACCGTTGGCGGGTCGTGCCGCTGCTGCAGCAGGGCGTGCCGTATCGCGAGATCCACGAGCGCACCGGCGTCAGCGTGACCACGGTCGGCCGCGTCGCGCGCACGCTCGACCGCGGCGCCGGCGGCTATGCGATCGCCGCGCGCCGTGTGGCGCGTACCGCGTCCCCCGATTCCCACTGAGGTTCCCCCATGAGTCCTGTCACCGGCGGCGCCGCGCGCGACCGCCTGCGTATCGCGATCCAGAAATCCGGCCGGCTCAGCGAGCCTGCACGCGGGCTGCTCGCGTCGTGCGGTCTGTCGTGGCGCGAGAGCCGCGACAAGTTGTTCTGCTACGGCGAGACGCTGCCGGTCGACCTATTGCTGGTCCGCGACGATGACATCCCCGGACTGCTCGCCGACGGCGTCTGCGATTACGGCATCGTCGGCCGCAACGTGCTCGACGAGGTCGCGGCCGATCGCGCGCTGCGCGGCCTGCCACAGGTCTCCAAGGCGGTCCGTGCACTCGGCTTCGGCGGCTGCCGGCTCGATATCGCGATTCCCGAGTCGCAGGACTGGTCGGGGCCGGCGCAATTGCAGGGCAGCCGCATCGCGACCAGCTACCCTGGCCTGCTGCAGCAATGGCTCGACGCGCAGGGCGTGCAGGCGAGCATCGTCACGCTGTCGGGCTCGGTCGAGATCGCACCGCGACTGGGCCAGGCCGACGTGATCTGCGACCTGGTATCCAGCGGCGCCACACTGACCGCCAACCAGCTTAAGCCCGCGGTCACGCTGATGACCAGCGAGGCGGTGCTGGCCGGCCCGGTGCAGCCGTTCTCCGATGTGCGCGGCGATCTGGCCGCGTTGCTGCTGCGCCGGCTCGATGGCGTGATGCGGCTGCGCGACAGCCGCCTGCTGATGTTCCAGTCGCGCCGCGACGGCGTCGATGCGCTGCTCAAGTTGCTGCCCGACGCCGAACCGCCGACGGTGCTGCAGCTCGATGGCAGCGAGACGGTCGCGCTGCAGGTGCTGTGTCATGGCGAGTTGACCTGGCCGCGGCTCGAGGCGCTCAAGCAGGCCGGTGCGGCCGGATTGATGGTGCTGCCGGTGGAGCGGATGCTGGCATGAACGCACTCGATGCTTTTTCGCTGGACGGTGCGATCCCGGCGATCGTCGACTGGGCGGCGACGGACGCCGCGGCGCAGGCCGAACTGCTGCGTCGCCCCACGCAGACCGTCGCCGCACAGACGCGTGCGGCTGTCGCCGAGGTGTTCGACGACGTGCGGGCCCGTGGAGACGCCGCGCTGCGTGCGTTGACCGAGCGCTTCGACCGCGTCGCGCTGGACGAGTTCGAGGTCGGCGCCGACGAATTCGCTGCGGCCGAGGCCGAGGTTTCGCCCCGCTTGCGCGAGGCGATGGCCAACGCGGCCGCACGGATCGAACGCTTCCATGCCGCAGGCATGACTGCCGGCTACGCGGTGCAGACCGCCGATGGCGTGGAGTGCGCGCGGATCGTGCGGCCGATCCCGCGGGTCGGGCTGTACGTGCCGGCCGGCACCGCGCCGCTGCCCTCGACCGCGTTGATGCTCGGCGTGCCGGCGCGCCTGGCCGGCTGCCGCGAAGTTGTGCTGTGCACGCCGCCGCGTCCCGACGGCAGCGCCGATCCGGCGGTGCTGGTCGCCGCCCGGCTGACCGGCGTACACCGGGTGTTCAAGCTCGGCGGCGCGCAGGCGGTCGCCGCGATGGCCTTCGGCACGACCTCGGTGCCGGCCTGCGACAAGCTGTTCGGGCCGGGCAATGCGTTCGTCACCGAAGCCAAGCAACAGGCGGCGCATTCGGGCACGGTCGCGATCGACATGCCGGCCGGCCCGTCGGAGGTGCTGGTGATCGCCGATGCGGGCGCCGACGCGGCGTTCATCGCCGCCGACCTGCTGTCGCAGGCCGAGCATGGGCCCGACTCGCAGGTGCTGCTGCTGTGCGACGACGAGGCGTTGCTGCGCCGCGTGCGCGTCGAACTGGCGACGCAATTGGCGGCGCTGCCGCGTGCCGACATCGCGCGCCGGGCGCTGGCGCGCTCGCGCCTGCTGCGGGTGCCGACGTTGGACGTCGCGTTCGACATCAGCAACCGCTATGCGCCCGAGCACCTGATCCTGGCCCTGCGCACGCCACGCGACTGGCTCGACCGGGTCGAGGTCGCCGGCTCGGTGTTCCTCGGCGACTGGACGCCCGAGGCGCTGGGCGACTACTGCAGCGGCACTAACCACGTGCTGCCCACCGGCGGCGCCGCGAGCGCCTGGAGCGGGGTCGGTGTGTCGAGCTTCCAGACCCTGGTCAGCGTGCAGACCGCCGATGCCGCGGGCATTCGCGCGATCGGTCCCGATGCGGTGACGCTGGCGCGCGCCGAAGGGCTGGATGCGCACGCCAATGCGGTCGCGCTGCGGCTGGCGAGGGCGGGCGCATGAGCGCGGTGCTCGATCTGGTGCGCGAGGACCTGCGCGCCTTCTCCGGCTACGCTTCGGCCCGCACCCAGGCGCTCGAGGGCGAGGTCTGGCTCAATGCCAACGAGGCGCCGTGGGCCAATCCCGGTGACGCCGACGGCCAGTGCCGGCGGTATCCGGCGCCGCAGCCACCGGCGCTGCAGGCCCGGCTGGCCGCGCTGTACGGCGTGGACACGTCACGGCTGCTGATCGGCCGCGGCAGCGACGAGGCGATCGACCTGCTGGTGCGCGCGCTGTGCGTGCCCGGGCGCGACGCCGTGCTCGCCACGCCGCCGGTGTTCGGCATGTACGCGGTCAGCGCCCGATTGCAGGGCGCGCCGTTCGTCGAGGTGCCGTTGCACGATACCGCCGACGGCTTCGCACTCGATGTCGATGCCGTACGCGAGACCGCGCTTGCGCGCGGCGCGCGGCTGGTGTTCCTGTGTTCGCCGTCGAACCCGACCGGCGGCCTGGTGCCGCTGGCCGACGTCGCGGCGCTGGCCACGGCGCTCGATGGGCGCGCGGTCGTCGTCGTCGACGAGGCCTACGCGGAGTTCGCCGACGCGCCGTCGGCGACCACCCGGCTCGACGCCCATCCCAACCTGGTCGTGCTGCGGACACTGTCCAAGGCGCATGGCCTGGCGGCGGCGCGGATCGGCGTGGCGATCGGCGACCCGACGCTGATCGCGGTGTTGCGGCGCTGCCAGGCGCCGTATCCCGTGCCCACACCGTGTGCCGAACTGGCGCTGGCTGGACTCGCCGACGCGGCGCTCGCGCAGACCCGCGCGCGGGTGGCGCAGACGATCGCCGAGCGCGACGCACTGGCTGCCGCGCTGGCCGGGACGCCGGGTGTGCGCCGGGTGTATCCGTCGGCCGGCAACTTCCTGCTGGTGCGCTTTGCCGATGCGTCGCGCGCGTTCGCGGCGCTGCTGGCCGCCGGCATCGTCGTGCGCGACCAGCGCGCCGCCCCCGGGCTGGACGACGCGCTGCGCATCACGGTCGGCACGCCGGCGCAGAACGGGCGCGTGATCGAGGCGCTGCAGGCATTGGAGATCGCAGCATGAGTGGCAGCAAGATCCTGTTCGTCGATCGCGACGGCACCTTGATCGAGGAGCCGGCCGATTACCAGATCGACGCCTACGAAAAGCTGCGCTTCGTGCCCGGCGTGATCCCGGCGCTGCTGCGGTTGCGCGATGCGGGCTTCGAGTTCGTGATCGTCAGCAACCAGGACGGCTTGGGCACCGAGGGTTATCCGCGCGCCAGTTTCGACGGCCCCAACGACCTGATGCTGCAGATCTTCGAGAGCCAGGGCATCGTGTTCCGCGAGGTGCTGATCGACTGCAGTTGGCCGGCCGACAACGCGCCCACGCGCAAGCCGGGCCTGGGGCTGGTGATGCATTACCTGCGCGACCGCGCTATCGATCTCGATGCCTCGGCGATGGTCGGCGATCGCGATACCGACCTGCAGTTCGCCGACAACCTGGGCGTGCGCGGCTTCAAGCTGCGCACGCCCCAGTTCGGCGGCGACTGGGACTGGCCCGGCATCGCGCACGCGCTGAGCGATGCACCGCGCCAGGCGCGCATCGTGCGCAACACTCGCGAAACGCGCATCCGGGTCGAACTGGACCTCGATGCCGCGCGTGATGCGCAGGTTGCGACCGGGTTGCCGTTCTTCGACCACATGCTCGACCAGATCGGCAAGCACGGTGGCATCGCGCTGACGGTGCAGGCCGAGGGCGACCTGGAGATCGACGAGCACCACACGGTCGAGGATGTCGGCATCGCCCTCGGCCAGGCGCTGCGCGCGGCGCTCGGTGACAAGCGCGGCATCGCCCGCTACGGGTTCACGCTGCCGATGGACGAAACCCTCGCCAGTGCCGCGCTCGACTTCGGCGGCCGGCCGTACCTGGTGTTCGACGGCACGTTCCGACGCGAGCGCGTCGGCGATCTGCCGACCGAACTGGTCGAGCACTTCTTCCGCTCGGTCTGCGACGCGGCGGCATTGAACCTGCACCTCAAGGTCGAGGGCGACAACGACCACCACAAGGTGGAGGCCTGCTTCAAGGCCTTCGCGCGTGCGCTGGGCCAGGCGGTGCGCCGTGACGGGGACGCACTGCCCAGCACCAAGGGGGTGCTGTGATGCGTGTGGTGATCGTCGATGCCGGCGGCGCCAACACCGGCTCGGTGCGCTACGCGTTCGAGCGCCTGGGCGTGACCGCTGCGTTGGTCACCGACGCCGAGGCGATCCGCGGCGCCGACCGCGTGATCCTGCCCGGGGTCGGCACCGCGGCGCAGGTCATGGCGCGGCTGCGCGCGCTCGATCTGGTCGAGGTCCTGTGCACGCTGGAGCGGCCGCTGCTGGGCATCTGCGTGGGCATGCAGCTGCTGTTCGAGCGCTCGCAAGAAGGCGATGTCGAGGGCCTGGGCCTGTTGCCCGGTGTTGTCGCGCGGCTGCACGGCGGGCCCGGGATCCGGGTGCCGCACATGGGCTGGAACCGGCTGCAGCCCAAGGCCGACAGCGCGCTGCGCACCGGCATCGACGACGATGCGCAGGCCTTCTTCGTGCACAGCTATGCCGCGCCGGTGACCGACGACTGCATTCTGGCCTGTGACCATGGTCAGCCGTTCGCCGCCGCGGTGCAGCGGGGCCTGGTCGCCGGCGCGCAGTTCCATCCCGAGCGCTCGGCCGCGGTCGGCGCGCAACTGCTGCGCAACTTCCTGTCGCCCTCGTTCGTTTCCGGAGTCCGCGCATGAGCGGTTTCACTGTCTATCCCGCCATCGACATCCGCGACGGTCGCGTGGTGCGGTTGGCGCAGGGTGACTACGCGCGCGAGACGCGCTACAGCGACGATCCGCTGGCCCAGATCCAGGCCTACGCCGAGGCGGGCGCGACCTGGCTGCACCTGGTCGACCTCGACGCCGCACGCGCGGGTGGCTTCACGCTTGCGCCATTGCTGGCGCGCATCCGTCAGACCACCCGCCTGCAGGTACAGACCGGCGGTGGTGTGCGCAGCGCCGACGACGTCGCGCGCATCCTCGAGGCCGGCGCCGCCCGCGTGGTGGTCGGGTCGCTCGCGGTGCGCGATGCCGATGCGGTGACCGGCTGGATCGGGCGCTTCGGCGCCGAGCGCATCACCGTCGCGCTCGACACGCGCCAGGACGCCGACGGCGTCTGGCGCCTGCCGGTGCACGGCTGGACCGAGACCGCCGAGGTCACGCTCGACACCCTGGCCGTGCACTACGCGCAGGCCGGGCTGCGCCATCTGTTGAGCACCGACATCGCCCGCGACGGCATGCTGTCCGGCCCCAACCGCGCGCTGTACACGCACCTGCGTGCGCTGGCACCGGCGCTGCAGGTACAGGCCTCGGGCGGCGTGCGCGCCCTGGACGACATCGCCGCGGCGCGTACGCAGGGCTGCGCCGGCATCGTGCTCGGTCGGGCACTGCTCGAAGGCCGCTTCGCACTGCAGGACGCACTAGCATGCTGAGCCGGCGGATCATTCCGTGCCTGGACGTGCGCGAGGGCCGCGTGGTCAAGGGCGTGCGCTTCCGCGATCACGTCGACATGGGCGACATCGCCGAACTGGCGCTGCGCTATCGCGATGCCGGCGCCGACGAGCTGGTGTTCTACGATATTTCCGCCAGTCCCCAGGGCCGCTCGGTCGACCGCAGCTGGGTCGAGCGGGTGTCACGGCTGATCGACATTCCGTTCTGCGTCGCCGGCGGCATCCGCGATGTCGACACCGCGCGTGCGGTGCTGCATGCCGGCGCCGACAAGATCTCGATCAACACCCCGGCGCTCGAGCGCCCGGCACTGATCGCCGAACTGGCGGATGCCTTCGGCGTGCAGTGCGTGGTCGTGGGCATCGATTCGATCCGCGAGGCCGATGGGCAATGGCGGGTGCGCAGCCACACCGGCGATCCGGACCACACCCGTGCGCTGGCGGTGCGCACGCTCGACTGGATCGTCGAGGCGCAACGGCTGGGCGCCGGCGAGATCGTGCTCAACTGCATGGACAACGACGGTGTGCGCCGCGGTTACGACATCGCCCAGCTGCGTCAGGCGCGCGCGTTGTGCGAGGTGCCGCTGGTTGCCTCCGGCGGGGCAGGCGAGACCACCCATTTCATCGATGCGTTTCTTCAGGCCGACGTCGACGGCGCGCTGGCGGCCAGTGTGTTCCACAGTGGCCGCATCGCGATTCCCGACCTCAAGCGCGAGCTGTGCGCGGCCGGCGTGGCGGTGCGCGATGTCTGACCGCCGCGACCAGGGTGCGCAGTCCGCCCATCCCCATGCGCCACAGGACGATGCCATGAGCGACCTCCCTTTCGACCCGGCGGCGCTGGACTGGACCAAGGGCGACGGCCTGTTGCCAGCGATCATCCAGGACGCCGATACGCTGCGCGTGTTGATGCACGGCTACATGGACCGCGATGCGCTCGATGCCACGCGCCGGCTGGGCCAGGTGACGTTCTTCAGCCGCAGCAAGGGGCGGCTATGGACCAAGGGCGAGCAGTCGGGCCACGTGCTTGAGCTGGTCGCCATCGACGCTGACTGCGATGCCGACACGCTGCTGGTGCTGGCAAGGCCGCAGGGCCCGACCTGCCACCTGCAGCGGCCCAGCTGTTTCCCGTCCGCTCCGGGCGGTGTGCTGGCCGAGCTGGATGCGCTGGTCGCGCAGCGCGCGCGCGAGCGGCCGGACGGCAGCTACACCACGCGGCTGTTCGACGGCGGCATCCGCCGCATCGCACAGAAGGTCGGCGAGGAAGGCGTGGAGACTGCACTGGCAGCCGTCGCGCAAGGCGACGACGAACTGCTGGGCGAGGGCGCCGACCTGCTGTACCACCTGCTGGTGTTGCTGCGCGCGCGCGGACTGTCACTGCGCGATGTCGAGCGGGTGCTGGCGGCGCGCGGCGGCTAGTGCCGACGCGCTGCCGCACCCAGCGCGCCGGGCGGCGCGGCGACGGCCGACTCAGACCGGGTCGCGGATCACCAGCAGCCGGTCCTCGCACATGTCGCGGATCGCGTAGCGCACGCCTTCGCGGCCGATGCCCGAGTCCTTGATGCCGCCATAGGGCATGTTGTCGACGCGGAAGCTCGGGACGTCGCCCACGATCACGCCGCCGGCCTCGATCCGGTCCCAGGCGCGCATCGCGTGGGCGAGGTTGCCGGTGAACACACCGGCCTGCAGGCCGAAATCGCTGTCGTTCACGCGCGCGATCGCCTCGTCGAAGCTGTCCACCGGTTCGAGCAGGGCGACCGGGCCGAACACTTCCTTGCGCTGCAGGTCGGCGTCGCGCGGCACCTTCTCCAGCAGTGTGGCCGGGATCAGATTGCCCTCGCGCTTGCCGCCGGCGATGACCTTGGCGCCGCCCTTGCGCGCGGCCTCGATCCACGACTGGATGCGGTCGGCCGCATCGGCGTCGATCACGGGGCCGATGAAGGTGGTCTCGTCGCGCGGATCGCCCATGCGCAGTGCGCCGACGGCCTTCTTGAGCTTGCGCCGCAGCGCGTCGTGGATCGCGCGGTGCGCATAGATGCGCTGGACGCCGATGCAGCTCTGCCCGGACTGGTAGTAGGCGCCGAACACCAGCCGCTCGACCACGTGGTCCAGGCTGGCGCCCGGGTCCTCGTCGACGATGCAGGCGGCGTTGCCGCCCAATTCCAGCACGACCTTCTTCTTGCCCGCGCGGGCCTTGAGGTCCCAGCCCACCAGGCCGCCGGTGAAGCTCAGCAGCGCGATGCGGTCGTCCTCGGTCAGCGCGGCCGCGTCCTCGTTGCTGCAGGGGATCACCGAGAACGCGCCCTTGGGCAGGTCGGTCTCGGCCAGGATCTCGCCGATGATCAATGCGCCGACCGGGGTCTTGGCCGCCGGCTTGAGCACGAACGGGCAGCCGGCCGCGATCGCCGGCGCGACCTTGTGCGCGACCAGGTTCAACGGGAAATTGAACGGGGTGATGAAACTGCACACGCCCACCGGCACGCGTTTGACCATGCCGCGATAGCCGCGGGTGCGCGGCGAGATCTGCAGCTCGACGACCTCGCCGTCGAGCCGGGTCGCCTCGCCGGCGGCGATGCGGAAGGTATCGATCAGACGCGTCACTTCGCCGCGCGCGTCCTTGATCGGCTTGCCGGCCTCGATGCACAGCGCCAGCGCGAGCTCCTCGGCGCGTTCCTCGAACCGGCGCACGCAATGCTCGAGCACGTCGCGGCGCTGGTCGGGGGCGAAGGCGGCCATCGCCTCGCGTGCCTTGTGCGCGGCGACGATTGCCTTGCGGATCGCGGTGGCATCGCCCATCGCCACGCGCGTGGCGACGGTGCCGCTGTACTTGTCGCGGACTTCGAGGTCGGCGTTCGCGGCCACGGCAGCGTTGGCGAGGTAGTAGGGATAGCGGCGCGCCAGGCCGGCGGCGCGGCGGGGGGACTTGGCCATCGGGGTCTCCAGGATCGGAAGGCGGGTGGGGTGCTCAGGCCACGGCGGCGCTGCGGCGCGGAATGTCTTCGTTGAGCAATGTGTCGTCGTCGGCGTAGTCGATCGGTACTTCGATCAGGTCGACGCCGGGCGTGTCGAGCGCGGTGCGCAGCAGCGCGGCGAATGCGTGCGCCGAGGTCGGGCGGTGGCCGCGCGCACCGTAGCTGCGTGCGTAGGCCACGAAATCGGGATTGCCGTAGTCCATGCCGTAGTCGGGATAGTGCTCGTGCGCCTGCTTCCACTTGATCATGCCGTAGGCGTCGTCGCGCAGCACCAGCACCACGAGGTCGAGCCGGCGGCGCACCGCGGTCTCGAGTTCCTGCGAATTCATCATGAAGCCGCCATCGCCGCAGACCGCCACGACCCGACGGTCGGGATGGACCATGCGCGCGGCCATCGCCGATGGCAGGCCGGCGCCCATCGTCGCCAGCGCGTTGTCCAGCAGCAGCGTGTTGGGCAGGTGGCAACGGTACTGGCGCGCGAACCACAGCTTGTACAGGCCGTTGTCGAGGCAGGCGATGTCGCGCGGTCCCAATGCGTCGCGCACCACCGCGGCCAGGTGCGGAATGCGCAGCGGAAAGCGGTCGTCGCTCGCCAACGCGTCGATATGCGCACACAGCGCATCGCGCACGCGGCCAAAGCACGCGAAGTCCCAATGCGGTTGCGGTGCCAGCGCCTCGTCCAGTTGCCAGACCGCGTTGGCGATGTCGCCGACGACCTCGATCTGCGGAAAGTAGACCTGATCGATTGCGGCGCTGGCGTAGTTGACGTGGATCACCGTGCGCTGCCCGGCCTGCATCGAGAACGGCGGCTTTTCGATCACGTCGTGGCCGATGTTGACGATGCAGTCGGCCGCGTCGATCGCCCGGTGCACGAAATCGCCCGACGACAGCGCCGCGGTGCCCAGCCACAGCGGCCCGGTCTCGTCGAGCACGCCCTTGCCCATCTGCGTGCTGAAGAACGGGATGCCGAGCCGTTCGACGAACGCGCGCAGTGTCTTGGCGGTGGTCTTGCGGTTGGCGCCGGCGCCGATCATCAGCAACGGACGGCGGGCGGCGGCGATCGCCTCGGCCGCCCGTGCGATCGCCTTGGGCTCGGCCAGCGGGCGACGGCCGTAGGCGGCTGGCAACAGCTGTGCGTCGGTATCGTCGCCGGCGATGTCCTGCGGCAACTCCAGATGGGCCGCACCCGGACGTTCTTCCTCGGCCAGCCGGAACGCGTCGCGCACGCGCGCGGGAATGCCGTCGGCCGAGACCAACTGGCGCGTGGTCTTGGTCAGCGGCCGCATCGTGTCAACGATGTCCACGATCTGGAAATGGCCCTGGCGGCTGCTGCGGATCGGCTTCTGCCCGGTGACCATCAGCATCGGCATCGCGCCCAACTGCGCATAGGCAGCCGCGGTGACCAGGTTGGTCGCGCCGGGGCCGAGGGTGGCCAGACACACGCCGGCCTTGCCGGTCAGCCGACCCCAGGTCGCAGCCATGAAACCGGCCGCCTGTTCGTGGCGCGTGAGCACCAGGTCGATCGAGGAGGCGCGCAGCGATTCGAGCAGGTCGAGGTTCTCCTCGCCCGGCACGCCGAACACGTGGGTCACGCCTTCGGCTTCGAGCGCCGCGACGAACAGGTCGGAGGCCTTGGTCATCGGTCCGTATGCTCCAGCGACAGATCGCCGGTCATCGTGCCAGCCTCGGCGTGATCGCCGGGCGAGGGCAGGGCCGTGCTACTGCACCTCGACCCGCAGCATGCCATCGCCGACCCGTGCATCGAGCCGATCGCCGGGCGCAGCGTCGGCGGTGCTGCGCACGATGCGGCCGTCCTCGTGCTGCAGGATGCTGTAGCCGCGGGCGATCGTGGCCAGCGGGCTCACTGCTTCAAGCGAGCGCACCAGCCCGCGCAGATGCAGCGCGTCGCGCTGCAGCCGCCGCGCCACCGCGGCCTGCGGCCGCGCCTGCAGCGCATCCAGGCGCTGGTGCAATTGGGCGAGCCGCCGTTGCGGGGAGGCTGCGCGCAACACCGCGCCGGCATGCTGGAGCCGCGCCTGGCGCTGCTGCAGTTGCTGCCGATGGGCGGTCTGCAGTCGGCGCAGCGCCGCTTCTTGCCGCTGACGCAAGGCGTCGAGGCGCGCTTGGGGGCGGGTGGCCTGCAAGCGCAGCGCCGCGCGGTCAAGCCGCTGGGCGCAGGTCTGCAGCGTGCGCAGTTGCACCGCATCGACCTGGCGCTGCAACTGGCGGACCCGCCCGAGCAGGTCGGCGCGGTCGGGTGTGAGCAATTCGGCCGCGGCCGATGGCGTCGGCGCGCGCAGGTCGGCTGCGAAGTCGGTCAGGCTGAAGTCGGTCTCGTGCCCGACGGCGGAGACCACCGGCACCGGCGAGGCCGCCACCGCGCGGGCCAGCGCCTCGTCATTGAACGCCCACAGGTCCTCGAGCGAACCGCCGCCGCGGGTCAGCAGCAGCACGTCGTAGCGGCCACTGTCTCCAGCGCGCTGCAGCGTGCGCAGCAACTGTGCCGGCGCCTCGACGCCCTGGACCAGCGTCGGCAGCACCTCGACTTCGAGCAGCGGGAACCGGCGTGCCAGCACGCTGAGCACGTCGCGCACCGCCGCGCCCGACGGCGAGGTGATCACGCCCAGCCGCCTAGGGAACACTGGCAGCGGGCGCTTGCGCTCGACCTCGAACAGGCCTTCGGCCTGCAGGCGGGCCTTGAGCGCGTCGAACGCCCGCCGCAGCGCGCCTTCGCCGGCTTCCTCGAGCGTGTCGAGGATCAACTGGTAGTCGCCGCGCGCCTCGTACAGTGTCACCCGGCCGCGCGCGCGCACCAGCATGCCGTCGCGCGGCACGAAGCGCAGCCACTGGCTCTTCTGCCGGAACAGCGCGCAGCGCACCTGGGCGCGCGTGTCCTTGAGCGTGAAGTACATATGCCCCGACGCCGGGCGTGAGACGTTGCACAACTCGCCCTCGACCGCGACTTGGGGAAAGCTGTCCTCCAGCAACCCGCGGGCGAGGGTGTTGAGCTGGCTCGGGGTCAGGACGTCGCGTGCGGAATCGTGCATGCGCACAAGGATACCGGCATGCGGTGCGTGGGGCTGCGACACCCGGTCGCAGGCGCCATGCCCGCAGCCGGCGATAATGGCCGGCCAGGCGCCGCAGGCGTCGCAGCGGAGTACTCGGATGCGCCATCCCCGTTTCGGTCTTCTTGCCGTCGGCCTGACCGCCCTGACCCTGGCCGCCTGCCAGCCGTCGTCGCCCGATGCCGCCACGCCGGCATCCGCGACCGGTACCGCCCAGGTCACGGTGTCCGACCCCTGGATCCGCGAGACCCCGCCCAATGCGGCCGTGGCCGGTGGCTATCTGACCCTGCGCAGCGCCGCCGACGACCGGCTGGTGTCGGTGGAGAGCGCCGCCGCCGCTGCGGTGGAGATCCATGAGATGCGCCACGACGGCGGCATGATGCGCATGCGCGAACTGCCCGACGGCGTCCCGCTGGCCGCCGGCACGGACGTCGAACTGCGCCCCGGCGGCTACCACCTGATGTTCATCGACCCGGTCGAGCCGCTGCGGGCGGGCGCCACGGTCGAGGCGACGCTGCACTTCGAACACGCGCCTGCACAGCAGGTCCAGTTCGACGTCCGCCCCCTGGCCGGCGATGCCGCGGCCGAGGGCCACAGCGGGCACTGACCCCGCGCGAGATCGCGTCTTGCCGACGTGATCGCGTCGGTGCGGCCTATGTCGCGCGATGCCGGTCGCCGGTGCTCGCACATGACCAGCGCAATGCGGGCGCAACGGTGCTCGAAGACGCCCCCACCCGCCGCGCGTTGCGCGTCGACCTCCCCCGCAAGCGGGGGAGGGGACACACGGCTGCCGTGTGCGGTGTGCGCTCGCGTCGTATCCCGGTCGACTGAGAAGGGCTGTGCTCCCTCCCCTGCAAGCGGGGAGGGAACGCACGGCTGCCGTGTGCGGTGTGCGCTCGCGTCGTATCCACGGTCGAATGAGAACGGCGGTGCTCCCTCGCATGCGGGAGAACGGAATGCAACGGGTGCATTGCCTTGCTCCCTCCCCCGCATGCGGGGGAGGGCTGGGGTGGGGGCGGACGCTCGCGGCGAGCTTTCGGCAACGCCTGTCTGCAGGCGCGTTGTCGCCTGCGTACGCTTGCGACGGTGCGGGGATCGGGGGGCGATCTGTACGAGTGGAGATGCGGCGTGCGTAGCACGGAACACGCATTGCGCACCGAGCGATCGATGAAATGCAAAAACCCGCGCAAGCGCGGGTTTTTGAAAGATGACCGGCTGGCGAGCGAAGGCTGGCGGGCGGGTCGTGCGCGGCTGGCTGGCGAGGGCGGGCTTGCGGCGCGCCTCGATTCTAGCGAGCGCGCACAGGGCATGACGGAATGAGAATTGCTCGCGTTACAGCAGGCGCAGTGCGTGCGACATGGCCTCGGTCTGACGCGTTCGGCAACGATCTGCGCAGTCTCGTCATCATCGTGTCTGCGCGTACCCAGCACGCCGACAGGGCGCGCGTGATCAGGCGGCAGGATCGATCGCGTCGAACGAGGTCACGCGGCGGTGGCCGTTTGCGGCGGTCGCATCGCGCGGTTCGGGGTAGTCGTCGAGGCGGTCGACCAGCACCGTGCGCAGGCCGGCCTCGCGGGCGGCGTCGAGTTCGGCCACGACATCGGACAGGAACACGATCGCCGCCGGTGACTCGTGCAATGCCTCGGCAATGCGCGCATAGCTTGCCGCCTCGCGCTTGCCGCCGACCTCGGTGTCGAACCAGGCCGAGATCAGACCCGTCAGGTCGCCGGCATCGCTGTGGCCGAAGAACAGCTTCTGCGCCGGGACCGAGCCCGACGAGTACACCGCCAGGCGTTCGCCGGCCGCATGCCAGCGGCGCAGGGCCTGCGCCGCGTCGGGGTAGATGTGCGCGGTGAAGTCGGCCTCGCGGTAGCCCGCTTCCCAGATCTTGCCTTGCAAGGCCTTGAGTGCGGTGTGCTTGCGGTCCTCGTCGATCCAGCCCTGCAGTGTCTCGACGATCATCGCGTCGTCGCACATCGCGCCGTGCTCGATCGCTACCGCATCCAACCAGCGACGAACGTCGGGATCTTGACCATGTGCGGCGACGAAACCGGGCAGGGCGCGGCGGGCATAGGGGAAGAGGACGTCTTTGACGAACGAGATGCTGCTGGTGGTGCCTTCGATGTCGGTGAGGATCATGCGATTTATCGGTCCTGGCGCGCGTGTTGAGGAGCGGGTCAGTCGCGCGCGCCCGGCTCGTAGCGCGGGAACTGCTGGGCGATGTCCGAACCGGTGAAGTGGCCGATCCAACCATCGGGCTGCTGGAAGAACCGGATCGCCACAAAGCGCGGCTCCGGGCCCATGTCGAACCAGTGGGTCACGCCATGCGGCACGCCGATCAGGTCGCCCTTGACGCACTCGATCTCGTAGACCTTGTCCTCGACATGCAGCGTGAACAGCCCCGAGCCGTCGACGAAGAAGCGGACCTCGTCTTCCTTGTGCAGGTGTTCGTCGAGGAACTTCTTGCGCAGCTCGTCGCGATTGGGGTTGTCCGGCGCGATGCTGATGACATCGACCGTCGTGAAGCCGCGCTCGGCGCTGATGCGGTCGATGTCGGCCTTGTAGGCGGCCATGACCTGCTCGGACGAGGCGCCGGCAGCGACCGGTTGCGAGGCTTCCCAGCGCTCGAAGGTCGCGCCGAGCCTGCCGAGCTCGCGGGCGATCTCCTCGCCATCGCGGCTGTCGAACAGCGGCGTGTCGGGGGCGTTGTCGGCGAAGATGCGAAGGCGGCTCATGGCGGTCTGGCTCGGGCGAGAGGGTGAGCGCGCCAGACTAGCAGCTGCCCTCGGCGCCGGCGTTGACTGGCGCGGAACGCAGGCGTTCCACGCGCGCGTGGATCGGGAGGTCAGCGACCGCGCAGACGATGCAGCGCCAGTTCGCAATGCAGCAGGAAATCGAAGGCTTCCAGATGCCGGCGCGCCTCGGCCATGTCGCGGCCCCAGGCATACAGGCCGTGGCCGTCGATCAGGTAGCCCCACATGGGGCCGGCATCGAGCAGGCATTCGACCTGCGCGGCGAGCGTGGGCATGTGCTGGCTGTTGGGCAGCACCGGCACGTCGATCGCGGTCTCGTGGGTCGCATTGCCGGCGAAGGCCTTGAGCAGTTCGTAGCCTTCGATGCGCACGTGTCCGGCGCCGGCGTACAGCCGTGAGGCGATCGTCTGGTTGGGCGAATGCGTGTGCAGGATGCAGCCGATCTCGGGGAACCGGCGATAGAGCTGGGTGTGCAACAGCGTCTCGGCCGACGGCCGATGGTCACTGCCTACGGCCTGACCATCGAAATCGACGACCATGATGTCGTCTTCCTGCAGCCGGCCCTTGTCGCGGCCCGACACGGTGATCGCCGCGTGGCGGTCGTCGAGGCGTTGCGAGAAGTTGCTGCTGGTCGCCGGTGTCCAGCCGGCCTGGGCGAGTTCGCGGACGTTGACGATCAACTCGCCGGCGAGCTCGCGCAGGCGGTGGGCATCGAAGGGGGGCGTCGGATCGGGCATGGCGCAGAGTCTACCGCGCGTGCGCACCGATCAACGATGCCAGCGCCAGCGCGGTGGTTCGCCCTTCAGCGCACAGGTTGCGATCAGCAGCGCGGTGGCCAGCGACAGGCAGCCGAAGAAGGCCGCGGGGTCGCGCTGCGGCGGAAACCGCAGCAGCACGACGACGACGCTGATCGCATAGACCGCCAGCACCGCCCAGCCCTGCCAGCACCGCGGCGCCCCCCAGCCCCAGCCGAAGGACTTGGCCGGAAACCAGTAGTCGTCCTTCTGGGGCGTGGTCACGGCGCGGCATCCGGCCGTGCGCGGCGACTGAACCCGCGATAGCCGGCCCAGGCCAGCAGCGCGATGATCGCCGCGCCCATCAGCGTCTCGATCGGCGTCGACCAGACCAGCAGGCCGCAGGCGAGCAGGGCGCCCATGCCGAGCAGGCGCTCGCGCGTGCCCGAGGCATGCGTGCGGTTGCCGAGCAGCAGGCTCAGGCCCGCGGCGGCATAGGCCATCACCACCAGCGTCACCGCCATGTTGATGATCGTCTCGAACTGGCCCGCCACCGAGTCGGAGAAGGTGGTCAGCGCGATCGCGGTCATCGAGATCACCACGATCAGCAGGCCGGTGCCGGCCGCGCCGTTGCGCAGCAGCCGGCCAAAGATCGCCGGCAGGAAACCACGCTGGGCGGCGCGCGCGCCCGACTCGCCGGTCACCAGCATCCAGCCGCCGAGCGTGCCGGTGGCCTTGAGCGCGGCCGCCGCGGCGATCACCGGGATCGCCCAGGCGCCGAACATCTGTCCGGCGACCAGCGCGAACGGTGCGCTCGACTGCGCGAGTTCGGCGACCGGTACGATGCCCATCATCAGCACCGAGGACACCAGATAGACGACACCGGCCAGCAGGATGCCGCCGAGCGTGGCGATCGGCACATTGCGGTCCGGGTCACGGACGACACCGGCGACCATCGCCCCGGTCTCCAGGCCGATGAACGCCCAGAACACCACCGACAGCGAGCCGATCGCGACCGCTGCGTCCGATTGCCCGCTGACGTTCCAGCCGGCCAGGTACAGGTCGGGATCGAAGTGCGCCCAGCCGGCGATCAGGATCGCGGCGACCGGCAGCAGGCCGAACACCACGCAGAACGACTGGAACCGGGCGATGGTGCGCGGCCCGAACAGGTTCAGCGCGAACATCGACCAGATCAGCACGACCTGGCCGACGACCTGCGCGACGGGCGTCGCCTCGATCGGCAGCAGGATGATCAGATAGCCAAACGCAGCCACCGCGATCGCGTTGTTGCCGATCCACGATGACAGCCAGTACAGCGTGGAGGCCAGAAAGCCCATGTCGCGACCCAGCGTCGGGCGGATGTAGTCGTCGGGCGATTCGAGGTTCGGGTACTGGCGGGCCAGGCGTGCGAATGCGCCGCCCAGTGCGACGGCCAGCAGCGTGCCGAGCAGCCACGACAGCGCGGTCACCGCGCCCGAGCGCGCCAGTGTGGCCGGCAGCAGGAAGAAGCCCGAGCCGATCATGTTGTTGGCGACCATGAACGTCGCCAGCACCGGTCCGATCTTCCTGGCCGTGGGAGCAATGGACATCGCGGAATCTCGCAGTGGCGCGCGGCGCCGGGTCGGAAACGACACGGCCCGCGCGATGCGGGCCGTGGAGGGCACTCAGCGGGCGTTGCGCAGCTTGCTGTGCCGGTAGCCGTAGGCGAAGTAGATCGTGAAGCCGATCACCGTCCAGCCCAGCAGCACCATCCAGTTGAGCATCGGCATGATCGCCACCAGCCCCAGGCACGCCAGCACACCCAACGTGCCGACGACGTAGACCGCGGGCGTGCGGAACGGGCGGTGCAGCCCCGGCTGCGTGCGCCGCAGCACCATCACGCCCAGGCACACGGTCGCGAACGCAACCAGTGTGCCCATCGATACCACATCGCCCAGCAACTGGATCGGCAGCAGCGCGGCCATGACCGCGGCGACCGCGGCAACCAGCACGGTGCCCTTGTGCGGGGTGCGGAAGCGCTTGTGCACCGCGCCGAAGAAGCGCGGCAGCAGCCCGTCCTGGGCCATCGAGAAGAAGATGCGCGGCTGGCCCATCAGCATCACCAGAATCACCGTGGTCAGGCCGGCGATCGCGCCGACTTCCACCAGGATCTTGAGCCAGGCGAGGCTCGGGTAGGCCTCCAGCGCGGTTGCCACCGGCTTGGCGGTACCGAGCGCGGTGTAGGGCACCATGCCGGTCAACACCGCCGAGACCGCGATGTAGATCAGGGTGCACAGCACCAGCGAGCCGAGGATGCCGATCGGCATGTCGCGCTGCGGGTTCTTGACCTCCTGGGCGGCGGTCGAGACCGCGTCGAAGCCGATGTAGGCGAAGAACACGATCGAGGCGCCGCGCAGCACGCCCTCCCAACCGAAGCGGTCGCCGCCCTGGTTCTCGGGAATGAACGGCAGCCAGTTGTCGACATTCACGTACTGGGCGCCGAACGCCAGCAGCAACAGGATCACCACGACCTTGATCGAGACGATGATCGCGTTGGCGGTCGCCGACTGGGTGATGCCGACGTAGCACAGCGTGCCCACCGCGCCGACGATCAGCAGCGCCGGCAGGTTGAACAGCGCGCCGGTCAGCACGAACCGGCCGAACTCGCAGGCGCCGGCCTGCGCGGCTTCGTGGGTACAGAAGTTGATCGGCGCCTGGGTCAATGCCGCGGGCAGATGGAGCCCGAACGATTCCAGGAAACTGACCGTATAGCCCGACCAGCCGACCGCGACCGTCGAGGCCGCGAACAGATACTCGAGCACCAGGCTCCAGCCGACGAACCAGGCCAGCGCCTCGCCGAGGGTGGCGTAGGTGTAGCTGTAGGCGCTGCCCGAGGCGGGGATCATGGCCGCGAACTCGGCGTAGCACAGGCCCGCCATCGCGCAGGCGAAGGCGGCGATGACGAAGCTGAGCATGATCGCCGGCCCGGCATGGTTGGCGGCCGCGGTGCCGGTGATCACGAAGATGCCCGCGCCGATCACCGCACCCAGTCCCAGCATCACCAGGTGCTTGGCGGTGAGCGTGCGCTTGAAGCTGGCCTCGCCCGACAGGCTGCCTTCGACCGGCTCCCCGGCGTCGACATGCGGTTGGGCCTGGATGGGCTTGGTGATCAGCAGGTTCTTGAGCATCGGGTTCCCCGGGTTGGACGGTCGGTCGGGCACACGAATGGGCGGCTCCCTGCCGATACCCCTTTTCCCGATGCGCCCCGCGAATCGCCGTACCTTGCCAAACGCAGCGTTCCGGCACAAGCAACGCGCCGCATTCATTGCAGGCCGTCAGACGAGGCGTCCCGACAGCAGTGGCGGCAGTGGCGATACCGTTGGCCCCCGGCAGATTCCCGGTGGGTTCATGCTGCAGTGCGCAACGTCCGGTCCCACAGTCGGCATGCGTTCGTCGCTACAATTGTCCGCTGACCTTGGTGCAGAAGCGGAGCGGCCGTGGAGTTCGGTTTCAACGAAGAGCAGTTGATGATCCAGGACATCGCGCGCCGGATCGCAAAAGAGAAGATCGCGCCCAGTGCCGAGCACTTCGACCGCACGGGCGAGTTTCCGCTGGAGAACATCCGGCTGCTCGGCGAAAACGGCCTGATGGGCATCGAAGTGCCGGTCGAGTACGGTGGCGCGGGCATGGACCCGATCGCCTACGTGCTGGCGATGATCGAGATTGCCGCGGGCGATGCCGCGCACTCGACGATCATGTCGGTCAACAATTCGTTGTTCTGCAACGGCATCCTGACCCACGGCACCGAGGCCCAGAAGCGCACCTACGTCTCGGCGATTGCCGAAGGGCGGCAGATCGGCGCGTTCGCGCTGACCGAGCCGCAGTCGGGCTCGGATGCGACCGCGATGCGCTGCCGCGCGGTGAAGCAGGCCGACGGCAGCTTCGTCGTCAACGGCAAGAAGAGCTGGATCACCTCCGGCCCGGTCGCCAAGTATTTCGTGCTGTTCGCGATGACCGAGCCCGACAAGGGCGCGCGCGGCGTCACCGCGTTCCTGGTCGACGGCGAGCGCGCGGGCTTCCATCGCGGCAAGACCGAGCCCAAGCTCGGCATCCGCGCGTCGGCGACCTGCGAGATCGAGTTCCAGGACTATGTCGTCCAGCCCGACGAGGTGCTGGGCGAGGAGGGGCAGGGCTTCAAGATCGCGATGGGCGTGCTCGATGCCGGGCGCATCGGCATCGCCTCCCAGGCGATCGGCATCGCCCGCGCCGCGTACGAGGCGACGATCGCCTACGTCAAGGAGCGCAAGGCCTTCGGCCAGCCGATCGGCGCGTTCCAGATGACCCAGGCCAAGATCGCCGACATGAAATGCCGGCTCGATGCGGCGCTGCTGTTGACCTTGCGTGCGGCCTGGACGAAAGGCCAGGGCCAGCGCTTCGGCAACGAGGCCGCGATCGCCAAGCTCACCGCGTCCGAGACCGCGATGTGGATCACCCACCAGGCGCTGCAGATCCACGGCGGCATGGGCTATTCGAAGGAAATGCCGATCGAGCGGTATTTCCGCGACGCCAAGATCACCGAGATCTACGAGGGCACCTCGGAGATCCAGCGGCTGGTCATCGCCCGCAACGAGACCGGCCTGCGCTGAGCGCTTCGTGATCCTTCGCCCTGTTCCCGTCGTTCGTTCCACCGGTCCGCGCCGCCCTGAGGGCTGCGCGGCCGCTTCTGTCGTCCCCGATCCGGCCGCCAGCCGCACTGCGTGCAGCTCGCCACCCGTCGTTTTCCTTTTCCCTGTCGGCCCGCGTGAGAACGCGGGCCTCATTGCATCGGACCTATCGTCGTCATGAGCACATCCCGCAAGACCGGTACTCCTTCTTCCAAACGCAAGGCCGCCGCGGCCCCGGCCCCGGCACCGCGCAAGCGCGCCAAGCCGCAGGGCAGCGACGCCAGCGTCATGCCGGCGCCGTCCCGGCCCGCCGGCGCCAGCTTGCTGGACCCGATCTTCGAGGCGGTGCGGCGGCGCACAGGCAAGGCCGCGGGCCGCGGCGCCGATGCGTTCGCGCAAGGCTTCTACCGGCGCATGACCGAGGACGAGATTCCGCTGCACAGCGCCGAGGGCTGGGCGGCCCTGGCCGCCGACCTGTTCGAGTTCGCCGCGCGCCGCAAGCCGGGCACCGCCAACGTGCGGTTGTTCAATCCGGCCCAGGACAGCCACGGCTGGGAATCGCCGCACACCGTGCTGCAGATCGTCAACGACGACATGCCGTTCCTGGTCGACTCGGTGACCATGGCGCTGGCCGAGCGCAGCATCGGCGTGCACGTGCTGGGACACCCGGTCCTGCACATCGCGCGCGACCGCAGCGGCCGTTTGACCGGCGTGGGCGAGGGCGATGCCGAGTCGGTGATGCACCTGGAGATCGATCGGCAGACGCCCGAAGCGAGCGCGCAGATCGAACAGGTCGTGCGTCGCGTACTCGACGACGTGCGCGCGATCGTGGCCGACTGGGGCCCGATGCGCGAGAAGATGCAGGAGGTCGCCGCCGATCTCGTCTCCCGGCCGATGCCGGTCGCCGACGCCAGCCGGCGCGAGGCGCAGGAGTTCCTGCGCTGGGCCGCCAGCGACCACTTCACGTTCTTCGGCTACCGCGAGTACAAGGTGCGCCGCAAGGGCGCCGACGGCGTGCTCGAGCCGGTCGCCGACAGCGGCCTGGGCCTGCTGCGCACGCCGGCCACGGTCAAGTCGCGCCCGCTCAGTGAGCTCGGCGCCGATGCGCTGCGACGTGCGGGCGAGGTCGACGCGCTGATCCTCACCAAGACCAGCGCCCGTTCCACCGTGCATCGTCCCGGCTACATGGACTACATCGGCGTGCTGCGCTACGACGCCAAGGGCCAGGTGATCGGCGAGCAGCGTTTCCTCGGCCTCTACACGTCCAGCGCCTACACCCGCCGGCCGTGGGACATCCCACTGGTGCGCGAGCGGTTCGAGCACGTGATGAGCGAGTCCGGCCTCAAGCCGACCGGCCACAGCGGCAAGACCCTCAAGCACCTGCTCGAGACCCTGCCGCGCGACGAGCTGTTCCAGTCCACGCCCGATGAGTTGTTCCGTCTGGGCACCGGCATCCTCGGGCTGCAGGAGCGCGTGCGCAGCCGGTTGTTCCTGCGCCGCGACCGTTACGGCCGCTTCTACTCGGTGCTGGTCTACATTCCGCGCGACCGCTTCAACACCGACGTGCGTCACCGGGTGGAGGACATGCTGCGCGAGACGATGCAGGCCGACCACGTCGATGCGCACGTGGTGCTGGGCGAGTCGCCGTTGGCGCAGTTGCACCTGATCGTGCGCCCGCGCGCGGGCGTGCAGGGCGATGTCGACCAGGCCGCGCTGGAGCAGGCGCTGCAGAAGATCGTGCGCAACTGGCACGACGACCTGCGCGACGAGCTCGTGCGTCGCCAGGGCGAAGGCGAAGGTCTGCGCCTGGCCGGTCGCCTGGGGCGTGGCCTGTCGGCCGCCTACATCGAGTTCGCATCGCCGGCGGTCGCGGCCACCGATGTCGAGAAGCTCGCCGACGCCCAGGCGAGCGGCGCGCTACAGCTGAGCTTCTATACCCAGGCCACGTCACCGGCCGGCGACGCGCTGCTGCACTTCAAGCTCTACCGCAGCGGTCAGCACCTGCCGCTGTCGGAGGTGCTGCCGGTGATGGAGAACCTCGGCCTGCGGGTCATCGCCGAGAATCCGACGCGTCTGGTCGTCGACGGCACCACGCTCTACATCCAGGACTTCTTCGTCGAGACCCTGGCCGCGAACGTCGACATCGACGCGCGCGCGGCCGCGTTCACCGAAGCGTTCGACCGCGTGTGGCGCGGCGATGCCGAGAACGACGGCTTCAACCGGCTGATCCTCGCCGCCGATCTCGATTGGCGCCAGGTGGCGATGCTGCGCGCGTACTGCAAGTATCTGCAGCAGGTCGGCGTGCCGTTCTCGCAGGCCTACGTCGAAGACACGCTCGGCCGCTATCCGCTGCTCGCGCGCTTGCTGGTGGAAGTGTTCCAGGCCCGCTTCGATCCGGCCACCGGCCGCGAGAGCGGGGCGCAGGTCGCCGCCGGCATCGAAATGCTGTCCAGCCAGCTCGGTGCCCTGTCGGGCGATGAGGCCACGCTGGCACTGCTGCAGCCGGTGCTCGATGCCCGCGCACAGGATCGCGAGGCGCAGTACGAGGCGGCCCGCACCGCGCTCAAGGGGCTGCTCGACCGCGTCGCAAGTCTCGACGAGGACCGGATCCTGCGCAGCTACCTGGGCGTGATCGACGCGACCTTGCGCACCAGCTACTACCAGCGCACCCGCGAGGGCGCAGTGCGCGACACGATCGCCTTCAAGTTCGACTCGGCGCGTGTGCCCGAACTGCCCAAGCCGCGTCCGTATCGCGAGATCTTCGTCTACGGCCCGCGCGTGGAGGGCATCCACCTGCGCTTCGGGCCGGTCGCCCGCGGTGGTCTGCGCTGGTCGGATCGCCGCGAGGACTTCCGCACCGAGGTGCTGGGCCTGGTCAAGGCGCAGATGGTCAAGAACACCGTCATCGTGCCGGTCGGCTCGAAGGGCGGCTTCATCGTCAAGCGCCCGCCGGCCGGCAGCGACCGTGATGCGCTGTTCGCCGAGGGCGTGGCCTGCTACACGCTGTTCATCAACGGCCTGCTCGACATCACCGACAACATCGTCGACGGCAAGATCGTGCCGCCGCGCGACGTGGTCCGCCACGACGACGACGATCCGTACCTGGTCGTCGCCGCCGACAAGGGCACCGCGACGTTCTCCGACATCGCCAACGGCATCGCCCGCGAGCACGGCTTCTGGCTCGACGATGCGTTCGCGTCGGGCGGCTCGGTCGGCTACGACCACAAGGGCATGGGCATCACCGCGCGCGGCGCCTGGGAATCGGTCAAGCGCCACTTCCGGGCGATGGGCCGCAACTCGCAGACCCAGGACTTCACCGCGGTCGGCGTCGGCGACATGTCCGGCGACGTGTTCGGCAACGGCATGCTGCTCTCGCAGCACATCCGGCTGGTGGCCGCGTTCGACCATCGCCATGTGTTCATCGATCCGGCACCGGATGCGGCGGTCTCGTTCGCCGAGCGCCAGCGGCTGTTCGCGCTGCCGCGTTCGAGCTGGGCGGACTACGACGCCAAGCTGATCGCTAAGGGCGGCGGCGTGTGGCCGCGCAGTGCCAAGTCGATCCCGCTGTCGAAGGAAGCCCGTGAGGCGCTGGGCATCGACGGCGACACCGCCGCGCTCAGCCCCAACGAGCTGATGTCGGCGATCCTGCGCGCGCCGGTCGATCTGCTGTGGAACGGCGGCATCGGCACCTACGTCAAGGCGTCGTCGGAAAGCCATGCCGATGTCGGCGACCGCGCCAACAACGCGCTGCGCGTCGACGGTCGCGAGCTGCGCTGCAAGGTGGTGGGCGAGGGCGGCAACCTGGGCATGACCCAGCTCGGCCGCATCGAGGCCGCGCAGAATGGCGTCCTGCTCAACACCGACTTCATCGACAACTCCGCCGGCGTGGACACCTCCGACCACGAGGTCAACATCAAGATCCTGCTCAACGATGTGGTGCAGGCCAAGAAGCTGACCGTGCCCGCGCGCAACAAGCTGCTGGCGTCGATGACCGACGAGGTCGCCGAACTGGTGCTGTGGGACAACTACCGCCAGAACCAGGCGCTGAGCCTGATGGAGCGCATGAGCGTCTCGCGGCTGGGCTCCAAGCGCCACTTCATCCGCACCCTCGAAGCCCAGGGCCTGCTCGATCGCCAGATCGAGTTCCTGCCCTCGGATGCCGAACTGTCCGAGCGCAAGGCCAAGGGCCTGGGCCTGACCCGTCCCGAGCTTGCGGTGCTGTTGTCGTACTCCAAGCTCGTCGCCTTCGACCAGATGCTCGCCTCCGACATCCCCGAGGACCCGTACCTGTCGCGCGAACTGCAGCGCTATTTCCCTGTGCCGTTGCAGAAGAAGTACGCCGCGACCATGGAGCAGCACCGCCTCAAGCGCGAGATCATCGCCACCGCGGTGACCAATCAGATGATCAACCGCATGGGCGCGACGTTCCTGCTGCGCATGCAGGAAGACAGCGGTCGCTCGCCGGGCGAGATCGCCAAGGCATTCACGATCACCCGCGAGACGATCGAGGCGCGCGCGCTGTGGAACAGCATCGATGCGCTCGATGGCACCGTGCCCGAGTCGGTGCAGGTCGATGCCCTGCAGGTGATCTGGAACCTGCAGCGGGCCTTCACTCGCTGGCTGCTGGCGCGTGCCGGTGCGATCCCGGACATCACCACGGCCGTGGCGCGCTATCACGACGGCTTCCATGCCATCCGCATCGGCAGCCAGATCATCGCCGACAGCCAGCGTGCCGAGCACGACGCCAGCCTGCAGGCCTGGCGCGAGAAGGGCGTGCCGGAAGACCTGGCCGAGCAGCTCGCGGCGCTGCCGTATCTGGAAGCGGCCTGGGACATCATCGAGGTTGCCAGTGAGACACGGCGCAAGCCGATCGATGTCGCGCGCGTGCACTTCCGTCTCGGCGAAGCGCTCAATCTGCCGTGGCTGACCGCGCAGATCGACGCACTCGAGGTCGATGGCCGTTGGCACGCAGTGGCACGCGGCGTGCTGCGCGAGGACCTCGGCCAGCAGCATCGCCTGCTCGTGGGCCAGGTGCTGGCGATGCCCGGCGACACGCCCGAGGAGAAGGTGCGGACCTGGCTCGAGCGCGACGATCCGACGCTGCGCTTCACGCTGGCGATGCTGGCCGAGCTCGCGGCGCAGAAGACGCTCGACTACCCGACCGTGTCGGTCGCGGTGCAGCGCGTCTCGCAGCTGGTCCAGCGCAGCTGAGGCAGGCAGGGAGGGCGCATGGGCGCCCTCCCTGCACGTTGGCGGGGCCGAGTCGTCGACCTACTGCTGCGGCATCGACCCGCCACCCCATCACCTGCGCTAAGCTGCGCGCCGACGTTCCCGCACCGGCCCGCCGATGACCGCAACGCCCCGCATCGCCTTCGTTGCCAGCCAGACCGCCGATGCCCAGGAGGCGCTGCAGGTGCTCGGCGCCGAGCACGGCCAGTGTGATCCGGCGGATGCCGATGTCCTGGTGCCGCTCGGCGGCGATGGCTTCATGCTGCAGACGCTGCATCGCCATGGCCATCTCGGCAAGCCGGTCTACGGCATGAAGCTGGGCACTGTGGGGTTTCTGATGAATCAGCACCGGCAGGGCGACCTGCTGGCGCGCATCGCCGCGGCCCAGCCCGCGGTGCTGCATCCACTGGAAATGCTGGCCGAGACCGAGTCCGGTGCGACCGTCTCGTCGCTGGCCTACAACGAGGTCTCGCTGCTGCGCCAGACGCGTCAGGCCGCGCACATGCGCATCGAACTCAACGGCGTCACGCGCCTGGAGGAGCTGGTCGGCGATGGTGTGATCCTGTCCACCGCCGCCGGTAGTACGGCCTACAACTTCTCCGCGCACGGCCCGATCCTGCCGCTGGGCGCGGGCATCGTCGCGCTGACCCCGATCGCCCCGTTCCGTCCGCGCCGCTGGCGCGGCGCCATCCTGCGTGCCGAAACCGAGGTCCGCTTCCGCGTGCTCGATCCCTACAAGCGCCCGGTCAGCGCGACCGCCGACTCGCACGAGGTCCGCGATGTCGTGCAGGTCACCGTGCGCGAATCCGAGCGCACGGTGACGTTGCTGTTCGACCCCGAGCACAATCTCGAGGAACGCATCCTCAGCGAGCAGTTCGTGGCGTGAGCCGCACGGGCGCTGATGGCGCCCATGCCGGCCGGCGGGTCCGTCCCTGGACCCGCCGGACGCAGCCTCAGCGCAGGCCTTGCTCGATCGCCCGCGTCAGCGTGCCGCTGCTGTCGTCGCCGCTGAACTCCCAGAAGAACGCACCGCCCAGGCCCTGGGCCTTCACGTAGGCCATCTTCTCGGCGATCAGCGCCGGGTCGTCGAACGACCAGAACGTCGTGCCGTTGTAGATCCACTGCGCGCGCGCGGTCGAATCGACGAAGCGCGGCCAGCCGAGCGTCTTGAGCACCTTCCAGTCCTCGATGCCGGCCTCGTACGTGCCCGGCGCCGCGGTGCCGGTCTGGTACAGCCCGTTGTTGGTGTTGGGGACGTTGGTCCAGCCGCGCCCGTAGTAGCCGATGCCCAGGTTGAGCTTGGATGCCGGCACGCCGAGGTCCAGGAACGCCTGGATCGCATCGTCGGTGTTGTACAGGCGCACATCGCCCGTGGACGGGTCGCTCGGCGATGCGAACAGCGCCGAGTGGTGGTTGGTGCGAGGCTCCCAGCCGCCGTGGAAGTCGTAGGTCATCACGTTGATGTAATCGAGCGACGGGTGGTAGAGGTTCGGGTCGGTGACGCGGATCTTGTCGACGCCCGCACCCACCGCCACGGTCAGCAGCAAGCCCGGCCGCACCGCATTGAGCTGGCGACGGAACTCGGCCAGCAGCGCGGTGAAGTTCTGCCGGTCCTCCGCCGTCCCGCAGGCGATTCCGCAGGCCACCGGATACTCCCAGTCGATGTCGATGCCATCGAACACGCCGGCCGCAGCTGCTGCGCCGCCCGCCCCGTCGGTCACCGGCAGGTTGCCGCGGATGTAGGCATCGATGCATGAGGCCACGAAGGCCTGCCGGTTCTCCGGCCGCGCGGCTTGCGAGAACCCGCGCGACCAGGTCCAGCCGCCGAGCGAGATCAGCACCTTCAAGCCCGGATGGCGGGCCTTGAGCTTGCGCAGCTGGTTCCAGTTGCCGCGCAGCGACTGGTCCCAGGTATCGGCCACGCCATCGACGCTTTCGGCGGCCGAGAACGCCTTGGTGTAGTCGGCAAACGCGTCGCCGCCGGCCCCGGTGTTCGGGTCGGCCGGCTGGGTGACGCCGACCTCGCAGCGGTTGTTGCGCACATTGCCGAACGCGTAGTTGATATGGGTGAGCCGGGCGGCCGAGCCGCTGGTCTCGATATCGCGCACGCGGTAATTGCGCCCGTAGATGCCCCATTGGGTGAAGTAGCCGATCACCCGCTTGTCGCCGCCGGCATTGGCCGCGGTCGTGCGCGCGACGATCTCCGGCGATGAGGCCGACGCGTTGCCGCTGCGGTCGCGTGCGCGGACCCGGTAGGTGTAGGCGGTATTGGCCGATAGGGGGCTGTCGGTGTAGCCGGGCGTGGTCGGCGAGCCGACGATCTGGCCGTTGCGATAGACGTCGTAGCCGGCCATACCGCTGCCGCCGACGTTGTCGGTCGATGCGGTCCAGCTCAGCGTGATGCTGGCGGCCGTCTGCTGCGTCGCCTGCAGCCCGGTCGGCACGCTGGGCGCGGTGGTGTCCGGGCCGGTGCCGCCGCTGACGGTGATCGTCACGGCGGCCGACGTGGTGGTAGCCCCCTTGTTGTCGGTGGCCACGGCGGTCAGCACGTGCTGGCCTGCGGTCGCGTTCTGCCAGGTCAGCGAATACGGCGCGCTGGTATCGGTGCCCAGCGACACCGCGCCGCGGAAGAACTGCACCGAGGCGATCGTGCCATCGTTGTCATTGGCGTTGGCGGAGATCGTGACGTTGGCGCCGGTGGCGAACGTCGCCCCCTGAGCCGGGGCGGTGAGCGAGACGGTCGGCGGCTGGTTGGCGGTGCCGCCGCTGCAGGCGCCCAGGTCCTGGTACCAGCCACAGGACGTGCAGTAGTCGGGCGCCGCGTTCCAGATCTGGGTGCGCGCCTCGTAGAGGCGGTTCTGGTAGGTCAGGCGGTCGCCCGGGTTGTAGATCGTGCCAGCGTTCCATGCGGGAACGCCGGCGCAGGCGGCGGTTTGCGCCTGTGCGCTGGTGGCCATGCCGGCCGAAGCCAGCAGGCACAGCGACCAGGCGGCGAGTCTGTGATGCATCATGACGAAGTCTCCTTTTCCGATGCCGAGTGAAGCCGGCGCCCAGCCGCCGTCGGCAAGCCGATCGCGGAGCGCAGCGCCGACCGGATGCCCTTTCCGCCGCCTCCTGTGATCCAGGGGGCAGCGGAAACCGGTACGAGGTCGGGACGAGGAGCGGTCGGCCGCCATGTGCCTCCCGAAAGACAACGTTGTCAATGCCGAATGCCCGGAATGCGAGGCCAGTCACGCTTGTGCGGACTGCGGGCCGACAACACCGGGCATTCATGATGCGGCGCAGCGAACGCAGCCGCTGCGTTTGCGGCGCGCGGCCCGGCACTTCGGGCGCATCAGGCAGCATGAGGCGACGCGCATGCGGTCGGAGGCCTGGGCGTCTTGGCCGCCTCGACCCGAGGGCGGCTCCGTCTCGACAGCGCGAGCGGGCGGCGGGGGCAAGCCGCAGCCCGGGGCTGGCATAATGCGCGGTCGGCCCGCGATGTAATTCGGCGGCGCGGTCCTGCCGCTGATCCGACGATCCCCGCTGGCGCGGAGGCGCCGTCCCCTCGAGCTCACGACATCCTGCCATGCCCGACACTTTCGTTCCCACGCTGACCGTCGCGATCTCTTCGCGGGCGTTGTTCGACCTCGAAGACAGCCATGCGCTGTTCGAGAGCGAGGGGATCGATGCCTACGCCGAGCATCAGCGCGCGCACGAGGACGACGTGCTGGAGCCGGGGATCGCATTTCCTGTCGTGCGCAAACTGCTGGCGCTCAACGTCGATGCGCCGCCCGATGCTCCGCGCGTGGAGGTGATCCTGCTGTCGCGCAATTCGGCCGACACGGGCTTGCGGATCTTCAATTCGATCCAGCACCACGACCTGGGGATCACCCGGGCGACCTTCACCTCGGGCGAGCCGACCTGGCCGTACATCAAGCCGTTCGGCACCCAGCTGTTCCTGTCGGCCAACCCCGATTCGGTGCGGCGGGCGTTGGAGAACGGCATCGCGGCGGCGACGATCATTCCGGCGCGCGCGCCGGCGCATCGCAACGACCAGTTGCGGATCGCATTCGACGGCGATGCGGTGATCTTTGGCGACGAAGGCGAGCGTCTGTCCCAGGAAGGCGGCCTGGACGCGTTCCACAAGCACGAGCGCGAGCGTGCGCGCGAAGAAATGACCGGCGGGCCGTTCCGCGGATTCCTGGCCGCGCTGCACGACCTGCAGGCGGCGTATCCGGCGGGCAAGGACGCGCCGATCCGCACGGCCTTGGTCACTGCGCGCTCGGCGCCGGCGCACGAGCGGGTCATCCGCACGCTGCGCGCCTGGGGCGTGCGCCTGGACGAGGCGCTGTTCCTGGGTGGGCGGCCGAAAGGCCCGTTCCTGGATGCGTTCGGGGCAGACATCTTCTTCGACGATTCGCAGCACAACATCGATTCGGCGCGGCCGCACGTCGCCGCCGGGCATGTGCCGCACGGCTGGTCCAACCGCTGAGCGCCGGCATGGGGCAGGGGGACGACACCGGGGGGGCGTCGTGGTGGACGCGATGGCTGGCGCATTGGCGCGGCCGCGGCGCACCCAAGCGGCCCTATGTGCGCCGGCACGATGGCTTCACCTCGCTGCAGTTCGTACGGCGGCAGACGCAGAGCCGCATGGTCAGCGGCGATCCCGATCGGCTGCTGGTCGACTACACGCGCACGATGTTCGCCGCACTGTTGTGGCAGCCGGCACCGGCGGTGCTGGGCATGATCGGCCTGGGGGGCGGTTCGCAGGCCAAGTTCGCCTATCGCCAGCTGCCGGACACGCGGATCGAGGTGGTCGAGAACAACCCGCACGTGGTCGCGCTGCGCGCGGAGTTCGGCGTGCCGGCCGACGACACGCGGCTGGAGGTCGTGATCGATGACGGCGCGCGGTTCGTGGCGTCGCGTCCGGGGCGTTTCGACCTGCTGTTGGTCGACGGCTACGACGAACACGGCATTCCGGCGGCACTGTCGAGCCAGGCGTTCTACGATGCCTGTCGCGATGCGCTGGTCGCCGATGGCGTGCTGGCCTGCAACCTGTATGTGCGCGATCCCGAGACCCACGTGGCCCGGCTGCGACAGGCCTTCGGAAACGCGCAGGTGCTGGTGGTCGACGAGCCGAAGATGAGTAACCGGGTCGCCTTTGCCTGGCGGGGCCCGCTGCCGGCATTGGAGGCCGAGGCGCTCGTGGCGCGGGTGCCCGAACCGGTACGCGCGTTGTTGCCGGAGGTGTTTGTGCGTATCGCCGCGCGCGTGGTGCGGCACAGGACGATGGCCGCGCGCGCGCCCTAGCGATGTGAGCCACGTCGCGGTTCAGCGCATGGGAAGCTTGAAGATGGGCGGCTTGTGTCTGCCGCAGATGAGGACATGGGGAGATACAGCATGCAATTGATCTATCTCGCGCTATGCGTGTTGGGCGCTGTGCTTCCGCTCTCGCGGTTCCTGCCGTGGCTTGCCCAGCATGGCCTCGATGTTCCGCGATTGATGTCTGAAGCAATGGCGAGCCCTGTTTCCGCATTCGCCTGGGCGGATGTGCTCGTGTCTGGAATCGTCGTCATCGTGCTGATCGTTGTCGAAGGGCGACGGATCCAGATGCGCAGGCTGTGGCTTCCACTTGGATGCTTGGTTGTCGGCCCTTCGCTCGCCTTGCCCGCGTTCCTTCTGATGCGAGAGCGCCATCTGGCCGCTGTCGGGCGCCTGCGATAGCGTCGAATGGGGCGCGCGTGGTGGACAGACGCGGCTTCGCCCGGCGTCTTGATGCCGCTCGGCCCGCGCGCCGTTGCGCCCCCTGCCGAAGCCGGTCAAAGTCCGGGGCTGTCTTTCGATCGGGGAACCCGAATGCAACGTTGGATCATGGGGATCGCCTGCGCGCTGGTGCTGGCGACCGGGACACCGGCCGTCGCCGCGCGCCAGAGCGCGGGCATGACGCTCGAACAGGTGGCGCAGACGCGGACGGCGAACCAGGCCGCGATCAGCCCCGACGGCAGCGAAGTGGCCTACGTCCTGTCGGTGCCACGCGCCCTGGGCAAAGACCCCGATGGTCCGGCGCGCAGCGAGTTGCACGTGGTGGACCGCGCAGGCCATGACCGTGGATTCGTGACCGGCCAGGTCGATGTGTCCGCACCGCGCTGGCTGCCCGATGGCCAGTCGATCGCGTACCTGAGCAAGCGCGAAGGCGACGCGACCCGGCGGCTGTACACGATCCCGCTGCGCGGCGGCGAATCGACCGCGGTCGCGCACCTGGCCGGCGACATCAGCAGTTTCGATCTCTCGCCCGACGGCCGCCGCGCCGTGCTGCTGGCCGCGCAGCCCGAGGACGCGGCACGCAAGCAGCTGCGCGAGCAGGGCTTTTCGCAGAAGGTCTACGAGGAGGACTGGCGCCCGGTCGAAGTGTGGATCGCCGAGCTGGGCGGCAGTGCATCGCCGCGCAAGCTCGCGATCGACGGCAGCGTGCGCACCGTGCGCTGGAGCCCGGCCGGCGATCGGCTGGCGGTGGTTGTGGCCCCGCGCCAGCTCACCGACGACATGATGGTCGATGCACGCGTGCGCATCTATTCGGTCGAAGGCCGTGAACTGGGGCGCGTGGACAATCCCGGCAAGCTCGGCGAGATCGCCTGGAGCCCGGACGGCGAGCACCTGGCGATCATCTCGGCCGCCGACGCCAACGACCCGAGCGAAGGCCGGCTGACCGTGGTCGGCAAGAGCGGCGGCGCGCAGCGCGACCTGCTGCCCGGACTCGAAGGCCACGTCTGGCATGTCGGCTGGCGCGATGCCTCGACGCTGGTGTTCCTGAGCCAGGAAGGCGTGCAGAGCCGGCTGGCCGAGATCGGTGTGGACGGCACCGGTCAGCGCACGCTGCTGCGGGCCACGGGTCCGGTGCACATGGGCTTGAGCGTGGCGCGCAACGGCGACGTCGCCCTGGTCGGCAGCACGCCGGCGCATCCGTCCGAGATCTTCCACCTGGCCGCCGGCAGCGCCGAGCCCAGGCGGTTGACCGACAGCAATCCGTGGCTCGCCGATGTGCGCCTGGCCCGGCAGGAGATCGTGCGCTACACCGCGCGCGATGGCCTGGAGCTCGAAGGCCTGTTGGTGCACCCACTCGAGCGTCGGGGCCAAGCGCGGGTACCGCTGGTGGTGGTCGTGCATGGCGGCCCGGAATCGCACAACGTCAACGGTTGGCTCAACAGCTACGCGCAGCCGGCGCAGACGCTGGCCGCGCAGGGCTTCGCCTCGTTCTTCCCCAACTACCGCGCCAGCACCGGTCGCGGCGTGGCGTTCTCCAAGCTCGACCACGGCCGGCCGGGCATGGAAGAGTTCGACGACCTGGTCGACGGCGTCGATCATCTGATCGACATCGGCCTGGTGGACCGCGACAAGGTCGGCATCACCGGCGGCTCCTACGGCGGCTACGCCAGCGCCTGGGGCGCCACGTACTACAGCGAGCGTTTCGCCGCTTCGGTGATGTTCGTCGGCATCTCCGACCAGGCCAGCCTGGTCACCACCGGCGACATCCCGCGCGAGCAGTACCAGGTGCACATGCAGACCTGGCCGTGGGAGAGCCCGGAGATGTACCGCCAGGCCAGCCCGATCACGCATGCCCAGAAGTCGCGCACGCCGACGCTGATCCTGCACGGCGAGGCCGACCCGCGCGTGCCGGTGATGCAGTCCTACATGCTCTACCGGTATCTCAAGCTGGCCAGCCAGGCCCCGGTGCGTCTGGTGCTGTATCCCGGCGAGGGCCATGGCAACAGCCGCGGAGCCTCGCGCTACGACTACTCGCTGCGCCTGGTGCAGTGGATGCGCCACTACCTGACCGGACCGGGCGGCGAACCGCCGGCCTACCAGCTCGATTACGCGCTGCCGAAGGCGGACGCCACGCGCTGAGATCTGTATCGAGGCCGCGTCCTTCCCGATGCATCGGGAGGGCGCACGCCTGGGACGGCAGCCGCCGCGCAAGCGCATGCAGGGCGGTCGCGCTTTCACAAGATCGTCGCTCGCGCGTCACGTGTCCTTGCCCGACGCGTGGCTAGGGTAGGCGCCATCGCTCCACGGCAACGCGCAGTCATTGCCCGCCTGGACGATGCGGCCCGCGGCCCTGATCGCGATCACGCCGCGCCATCCCTCATTCGATCGGAGACCCAGATGACCAACAAGTCCGCGCATACGCTCAACGACCTTATCGCCATCGCCCGCGACGGCAAGGATTTCTACGAGGAGGCTGCGCAGAAGGTCGATCACGCCGAACTCAAGACGCTGTTCTCGCGCATCGCCGCGCACAAGTCGCAGCTGGTCACCGACCTGAGCGCCGCGGTGCAGGCCGTCGGCGGCAAGCCGGAGACCTCGGGCACGATGGTCGGCACCCTGCAGCAGTTCTACGGCAAGGTCCGCGCCGCCTTCGGCGACAAGGAATATGGCTACGTCGCCGAGCTGGAAGAGTCGGAAGACCGCCTGCTCGAGGCATTCGATGAAGCCGCCCGCGACGCCGACACGCCGCCGGCCGCGCGCGATGTCGTGACCCGTCTGCTGCCGGAGGTCCGTGCGACCCACGACGAGCTGCGCGCCCGCAAGCATGCGCTCAAGGCGCTCAAGGACCGCGGCTGATGCTTCGGCCGGTGTCTCGGACCGGCTGACATGGTTGCTTCCAAGCCCCGGCTCGCGCCGGGGCTTTTTTGTGGCTCGTGGCCAGGCATTCGCTCTCTGACGAGCAAATGCGCAACCTTCAGTCGACGCGCAGCAACCCGCGCAGCAACAGGTCCAGCGCATCGAGACTTCGCGCCAGTCGTGTGGGGCCGTCGTCGCCGGTCGCAATCCAGAACGCAGCCTCGGCCAGGCTGCCGTGAATCAACGCGGCCAGCGCCTGCGGATCGGTCGTGGCGACGACGCCTTGTGCCATCAGCGCTTCGAGCAGGCCCTGCATCGATGCGATGCACGCGCGCTGCGATTGTGCCGATGCGCCGCCCAGCACGATCCGGGCATCGCGTAGCACGACCTGCTGAATCTCCGGTTCCAGGGCCATTTCCAGATAGGCGCGGCAGCGGCTGGTGAGTCCGGTCCAGGGCGTATCGGCCGCCTCGGAGAGCGCGTGCAGGCGCGCGTCCATCTCGGCATCGATCTGCGCGACCACGGCGGCCAGCAGGCCCGGCTTATCGCCGAAGTGGTGGTACAGCGCGCCCCGGGTGAGGCCGGCCTGCGCGGTGAGCGCATCCATCGACGCCTCGGCATAGCCATGGCGAGCGAATGCGTCGCGGGCGGCGGCCAGCAAGGCCGTTCGGGTTTTCTCCATCTCCGCGCGGGTGCGACGCGCCATCGCCCATCTCCTCGATACCGGCACAGTGGTGTTTACATACGATGCGTATGAATCTACGATTGGATTCATACGCGATGTATGTATTGTCTGCTTGCCGCTCGACCTCGGCAAGCGCATCCAGGAGGCCCGTGTGCGCAATCCCTATGTCGACCTGTTCGCCGCGCCCGGCACCCGGGGGCTGGTGCTGGCCGGAGCGCTGGCCCGACTCCCGTTGCCGATGGCCGGCATCGGCATCATCACGATGCTGGCGCAACTGCGCGGCAGCTATGCGCTCGCGGGCGCGGTGTCGGCGACGTTCGTGCTGACCTACGCGCTGCTGTCGCCGCAGATCTCCAGATGGGTGGACCAGTACGGGCAACACCGCGTCTTGCCGATCGCGACCGCGATCAGCGTTGCCGGCTTTGTGCTGCTGATCGCAGGATCCCACTGGCCCGTCGCCGACTGGGCACTGTTTCCGGGCGCGCTGCTGGCCGGCTGCATGCCGAGCATGTCGGCGATGGTGCGGGCGCGCTGGACGGCGATCTATCGTGGGCAGCCGCGGCTGCAGACCGCGTACTCGCTGGAAACAGTGCTCGATGAGGTCGTCTTCATCGCGGGTCCGCCGCTGTCGGTGGGCCTGTCGGTGGTCGTCTGGCCCCAGGCCGGGCTGCTGGCGACGGCGCTGTTGCTGGCCCTGGGCACGGCGGCGCTGGTCGTGCAGCGTGGCACCGAACCGCCAGCCGCCGGGCAGGCGTGCGGCGATGATCGTTCGGCATCGGTGATCCGCCTGACTGAAGTGCGGTTGCTGGCGCTGCTGATGCTGGCAATGGGCGTCATCGTCGGCACGGTGGATATCGTGAGCGTGGCGTTCGCCGGGCAGATGGGCCAGCCCGCTGCTGCGAGCCTGGTGCTGTCGGCCTATGCCTTCGGATCGTGTCTGGCCGGATTGCTGTTCGGCGCCGTGCGCGTCCCGATGTCGCTGCATCGGCAACTGCTGGCCGGCGGGCTGGCGACGGCCGCGACGACGTTGCCCTTGCTGCTGGTCGACAGCATCGGCGCACTGGCAGGTGCGGTCTTCGTCGCCGGGCTCTTTTTCGCGCCCACGATGATCGTGGCCATGTCGCTGATTGAGCGGGTGGTGCCGGCGCGCCGATTGACCGAAGGCATGACCTGGCTGCTGGCCGGCCTGAATGTCGGCGTGGCGCTGGGGGCGGCGGCGTCCGGACAGGTCGTCGATCACAGCGGCACGCGCGTCGGCTTCGCCGTTGGACTGGTGGCTGGCGCCGCGGTGCTGCTGTTCGCGTTGTGGGCCAGCGTCCGCCTGCGCGGATGCGGCGCGCAGGCCGGCGAGCTCGTGTGACGCGCGGCATCGCGAGCGTGTGGCGCCGGTCGTGACCGGTCAGCGCAGGCTGCGCAGGGCGCGGGTGCAGATGCGACGCGTGGCCTCGGTCGGCTGTCCCTGGCGCCAGTGCGCGCAGAGCGCGCGCACCCAGTCGGGGCGATCCTTTGCCGCATCGTTGAGCCAGTTCGCCACCGAGTCCTGGACGTAGGTGGCGGGGTCGGCGTGGAGCGGTTCGAGGATGGGCAACGCGGTCTGCGGCTGCTGCTTGAGTGCCGGGATGTGCGCGCACCAGACGCCGCGCGGGCGCAAGGCTTCGCTGGCGAAACGGCGCAGTCGCTCGGATGGCGAGGCGGTCCAAGGAGTCAACTCCGTGATGGCTGCCTCCAGGTCCCGGGCCAGATGCGGGCGAACCGCCATCCAGGCCCATTCGCGCACGCCAAAGTGCGGGTCGTCGGCCAACGGTCGGATCGCTTGCAGCCGGCCGGGCAGGTCGAGGTCCAGCTGCTGCCCGATCATGAAACAGGCCCAGCCGCGCACGGTGTCGGCGGCATGCGCCTGGCAGCGCGCAATGCTGGTCGGGCCCAAGGCCTGCAGCAGCATCCCGGCGATCGCGTGCATGCGCTTGAGGATGCCGATCCCGCAGGCGGCATCCGCCTTGGCCAGCGCGTGCGGCGGCAAGTCCGGAAAGACCGCCCGCAGCAGCCGAGCCTGATCGAGCGCGAGACCTTCGGCCAGCGTCGCACTGGACAGCGTGCCGAGCGACAGCGCCTCGAGCACGTCGGCCGGGATGTCGGCGCTGCGGGTGGCGCCTGTGCGACGGATTGGCGCGCTCATCGCGTCGCCGCCTCCAGGGCATGGGGCAGCCGCGTTGCGACCTTGTCCAGCAGCGTCGCCAACTGCGTGCACTCGCTTGCGCTCAATCCACCGAACAGGCTGGCGATCCACCGCGTGTGCGCATCGAACACCTGACGCGCCCGCTGTTTGCCCTTGCGGGTGAGGTGGATGCGCAGGGCGCGGCGATCATGGGGATCGGCCCGGCGTTCGATCAGGCCGTTGCGTGCCAGGCCGTCAAGCAGCCCGGTGACGGTGGCGCGGGTGACGCCCGCGCGTTCGGCCAGTGCATGCGGGGCCAGCCCGTCGCCGGCCTGGAGCAGGAAGAGCAGCACAAAGCGCCCTTCCGACAGGCCATGGGGGGCCAGCAGCGCGGCGCAATCGCGATCGATCGCTGCGGCCAATGACAGTGTCTGGAAGCACAGGGCCATGCCGTCGACATCCGGGAGTTGCCGATGCTCGGCTTCCTGCAGCAATGCCCTGTACTTCTGCGCCAATTCCATAAGGGTGCCGCCAGATGATATGGCGGCTAATCATAGCCGCGACGTGCCGAGGTGTCGACCGTGGCAGCGTCATCACAGCTGCGGCCCAAGCGCGCCGGCTCGGCCAGAAGTGAAGTGGAGCGTTGACAGTTCGTTAACGAACGATAATCATTCTCGTATCGGCGCATGCATACGGCGCTGATCCGTCGCAGTCGCCACCCGTGCGAGACCGCTCGCACCGGCCAGCCCTCCCTGCCACCCGTCGCGTCGCTTTGGCGCGCGACGCGTGCCGCCTTTTGCCCGTCCTAAGGAACCCCCATGTCCCGTTGTACCGCTCGACCTGTCCGCCCCACCACGTCCCCCGTGCTCGGCTGCGCCGTCGCCACGACTGCGCCGCCGGCCCGTCGTCCATTGGCGCTGGCGCTCGGGGTGCTCGTGGCGGCCGCGCCGCTGCTGGCGCAGGCCGAAGACAACGACAGCGGCCGGTACGCGGATGCGACCTCGCTCGACCAGGTGGACGTGCACGGCACGCGCTACGCGGCCGGGATCAAGCAGGCGGTGGACCTGAAGGACATTCCGCAGACGATCTCGGTGATCTCGCGCGAGCAGATCGAGCTGCGCAATCTCTACACGCTCGAGGACGCGCTACTGCAGACGCCGGGCATCACGGTGACGGGCGTCAGCTCCGAGGGGCAGACCTACATCTCGCGCGGGTTCAACATCAGCACCTATCTCATCGATGGCGTGCCCTCGACCGGCTATCCGGGGCCGCGCCCGGACCTGACCGTATACGAGAGTGTCGAGGTCCTGCGCGGTGCATCGAGCCTGTTCTCCGGTGCCGCGCAGCCCGGCGGCGCGATCAACCTCGTGCGCAAGCGCCCGCAACACACCTTCCACGCCAGCGGCGCGCTGCTGGCCGGCAGCTGGGACAACACCCGCGCCGAGATCGATGTCGGCGGGCCGCTGGTCGAGGGTGGGCAACTGCGCGGCCGCTTCGCGGCCTCGGCGCACGAATCCGACATGTTCTACGACGTCGGCCGCCGCGAGCGCTACGTCGCCTATGGCGTGACCTCGCTGGACCTGGGCGACGCCGCCACGCTGACCGTCGGTGCGCACTATCAGGATTACCTGGCGCCGATCCAGACCGGCCTGCCGGGCTACGTGGGCGGCGGTCTGCTGCCGGTCCGGCGGTCCACGTATCTGGGCGCCGACTGGAACGCGCTCGACAGCCAGAGCCTCGTCGGCTTTGCCGAACTCGACTGGCGTCTGGGCGAGGACTGGCGCGCCAAGGTCACGTTCCAGCGTGCCCGCGACGAGTCCGAGAACTACTACGCCTACGTCGGCAACGGCGCGGTCCGGCCGGACAACGGCTGGGTCAACCAGATCGCCTACTACGGCGACACCACCGAGCGCTGGACCAGTGTCGACGTCAACGTCGGCGGCGCGTTCGAACTGTTCGGTCGCGACCATGACGTGCTGATCGGCGCCGACCTGCAGAAGAGCGACTACAGCTACGTCGAATGGCGCGACAGTGCGTTCGCGCGCATCGACGTGTTCAATCCCGATACCGCGATCCCGCGTCCGGCCTACCAGCCCAACAGCGGGGGCCTGAGCAAGACCCGCCAGTGGGGCGTGTACGGCCATGCCAACCTGAGCCTGAGCGAGCACCTGCACCTGTTGGCCGGCGCGCGCCTGAGTCAGTGGCAGATCGAACAGCGCGACGGCTTCACCCGCGACCGTCCCAGCCTGAGCAATCCGCAGCCGGTGCGTCTGGGGCCGTGGACCGAGAACCGCATGCCGTCGGAAGTCACGCCGTTCGCCGGCCTGACCTACGCGTTGAGCACGCAGTGGACGGCCTATGGCAGCTACGTCGAGAGCCTGCAGCCGCAGCAGAACCGCACCGCCGACGGCAGATTGATCGATCCCTCGCGCGGCGAGCAGTGGGAAGGCGGCGTCAAGGGCGCGCTGATGGACGGTCGCCTGCTGCTCAGCGCAGCCGCCTATCGCATCGACCAGGTCGGCCGCGCCCAGCCCGATCCCGACAACGAGGGCTTCTACGTCGCCGAAGGCGAGGTGGAATCGAAGGGCGTCGAACTCGAAGCCAACGGCCGCATCACCGACAACTGGTCGATCTTCGGCGGCTACGCCTACAACATCAACGCCTATGCGAAGGACACCACCAACGAGAACCGGCCGTTCACGCGGATCTCGCCCAAGCACGGCCTGAAGCTGTTCACGCACTACGACGTGACCGCCGGCGTGCTGGCGGGATTGCAGCTGGGGGCGGGCGTGAACTGGTACTCGCCGGTCGAGGGCGGCATTGCGGAGGCGGCCGTGCCGACCGTGGTGCGGCAAGGCGGCTACGCCGTGGTCGATGCGCTGGTGGGGTACCGGGTGCGTGACAACCTGACCGTGCGCTTGAACGTGGGCAACCTGTTCGACAAGGTCTACTACACCCGCATCTCCGCCACCGGCCGCGGCAACTTCTACGGCGAGCCGCGCAACGTCACGCTGTCGCTGCGTACGACGTTCTGATCGGGGGCGTGTCGGGCGGGCCCGTGCCCCCACCCGACACGCTGCGCGTGTCGACCTCCCCCGCACGCGGGGGAGGTGATCGTGTGCAGTGCCTGGCGCCTCCCCGCGTTGCGGGGCATTGCGCCCTTTTCGGGTGGAAGGCTGGGATGGGGGGCGCTTTCCGCGCCGAGCCCGCGCCCCACCCGACACGCTGCGCGTGTCGACCTCCCCCGCGCGCGGGGGAGGTGATCGTGTGCGGTGCCTGGCGCCTCCCCGCGTTGCGGGGCATTGCGCACTTTTCGGGTGGAAGGCTGGGATGGGGGGCGCTTTCCGCGCCGAGCCCGCGCCCCACCCGACACGCTGCGCGTGTCGAATTCCGCCGCAGGCGGGTGAGGGGACGCGGCGCAGTCCGCACCTTTGCAAGCCACGGCCCGTCCTGTCCAGAATGCCGGCTCCCCCCGCGCCGCTTTCGCCATGTCCACGACGCCGCCCAACTCGAAAGGCCGTGTGCTGTTCGCCAGCCTGATCGGCACGACCATCGAGTTCTTCGACTTCTATATCTACGCCACGGCCGCGGTGCTGGTGTTTCCGGCGCTGTTCTTTCCCGACGCCGATCCGGCCGCGGCCACGCTGCAATCGCTCGCCACGTTCGCGTTGGCGTTCATCGCCCGCCCGATCGGTTCGGCGGTCTTCGGCCACTATGGCGACCGCATCGGTCGCAAGGCCACGCTCGTCGCCGCGCTGCTGACGATGGGCATCTCCACCGTCGTCATCGGCCTGCTGCCCACGCACGCCCAGATCGGCATCGCCGCGCCGATCGCGCTGGCGCTGTGCCGCTTCGGCCAGGGCCTGGGACTGGGCGGCGAGTGGGGTGGGGCGGTGCTGCTGGCGACCGAGAATGCGCCACCGGGCAAGCGCGCCTGGTACGGCATGTTTCCTCAGCTCGGCGCGCCGCTGGGCTTCTTCCTGTCGACCTCCACCTTCCTGTTGCTTGGCCGGCTGATGGACGAGGCCGCGTTCCTCGCCTGGGGCTGGCGCATTCCGTTCCTGGCCAGTGCCCTGCTGGTGCTCGTCGGTCTGTGGGTGCGCCTGCGCATCACCGAAACGCCCGATTTCCAGCGCGTGCTCGACCGCCATGCGCGGGTGCGCCTGCCGATGCGCGAAGTGCTGCTGCGCCATGGCCGTGGCGTGGTGCTGGGTACGCTGCTGGCGCTGGCGACGTTCGTGCTGTTCTATCTGATGACGGTCTTCGCGCTGAGCTGGGGCACCGCGCAGCTTGGCTATACCCGTGAGCAGTTCCTGCTGCTGCAACTGGTCGGCGTGCTGTGCTTCGCCGCGACGATTCCAGTCTCGGCGCTGTATGCCGATCGCGTCGGTCGTCGTCGCACGATGATCCTGGCCAGCATCGCGATCGCGCTGTTCGGCCTGCTGGGCTTTGCGCCGTTGTTCGTCGCCGGCAGCCCCGGCGCCACACTTGCGTTCCTGATGCTCGGCCTGGCGCTGATGGGCCTGACCTATGGCCCGGTCGGCACGCTGTTGGCCGAACTGTTCCCCGCCACCGTGCGTTACACCGGCGCCTCGCTGGCGTTCAATCTGGCCGGTATCTTCGGCGCTTCGCTCGCGCCGTACCTGGCGACGTGGCTGGGCGGGCGCTTCGGCCTGCAGGCGGTCGGCGCCTACCTCGCGGTGGCGGCGCTGTTGAGTCTGGGCGCACTGCTGGCCTTGCCGCGCGACCGCCCGGCGGCAAGCGCGCGCGCAGACGCCGGCCGCGGCACGTAGACTGATCCGCCGCCGTGCCGGAGTCCCGCATGAACATCTGGCTGTGGTCCAGCATCGCGCTCGCCGCGGTCGTGGGCATGGCGTTGCCTTTGCAGGCATTGCTCAATGCACGCCTGGGCGCGTTGACCCACGGCGCGCTGTTCGCGTCCTTCGTTTCCTTTGCTGTCGGCACCTGCGCGCTCGGCATTGCGCTCGCCGCCAGCCGCACGCCCTGGCCGACGCTGCGCGAGCTCGCCGCGTTGCCGCCGTGGCTGTGGCTGGGCGGGCTGATCGGCGCGGTGTTCGTGTTCAGCGGCACCTTGCTGGTGCCGCGGCTCGGTGCGGCCGGGATGATCTGCCTGATCGTGGCCGGGCAACTGGTCGGCTCGCTGCTGGTCGATCATTTCGGCGTGCTCTCGCAGCCGCGCCCGATCGACGCGATGCGCGTCGTTGGCGCGGTGCTGGTGGGCATCGGCGCGCTGCTGGTGGTGCGGCCGTGGCGGGTGGCGACATGACCCGACCGGACCCGATCGTGTTGCCACCGCCGATGCGGGCGGCGTTGGAGACCGCCTACGCCACACCGCCGCGCGCCTATCACAACCTCGAGCATGTGGCCGAACTGCTGCGCCACTACGACGCCGTCGCCGCGGATGAGGGCTGGGCGCAGCCGGTCGAGGTGTGGCTGGCGGTGCTCTATCACGACGCGATCTACGAGGCCGGCCGCAGCGACAACGAGGCCCGCTCGGCGCAGTTGGCGGCCGATGCGATCGCGCGTTGGCTGCCCGAGGCGGGCGTCGATACCGCACGCGTGATCGAGCTGATCCAACTCACCGCGCGCCACGGCAGCCTCGCGCCGGACGACTTCCCGCACGATGCGCAGGGCGACGACACCCGGCGCTTCCTCGACTGCGATATGGCGATCCTCGGCGCCGAGCCGACCGCATTCGATGCCTACGACCGCGGCATCGCGTCCGAGTACCGCCACGTGCCGCGTTGGCTCTACGCGCTCAACCGTCGCCGCTTTCTCAAGTCGCTGCTGGCGCGCGATCGGCTGTACCTTGACGACGGCTTCCATGCCCGGCTCGATGCGCAGGCACGCCACAACCTGCGCCGTGCGGTGACGACCAAGCGCTGAGGCCGGGCTATCATCGCCGCACGCTGCCGCTGCAGCGGCGCCGCCGTCTCCGTCTTCTCCGATCGCCCATGGCCAAACTGCTGCTCAACCTGCGCTACGTGCCCGAGGACGAGGCCGCCGATGTGCGCGCCTTCCTCGACGAGGCGCGCATCGACTGGTACCAGACCCGGCCCAGCCCGTTCGGCATCTCGCAGGGCGGGATCTGGCTGCGCGACAACGACGACCTGCCGCGCGCCAAAGCGCTGATGGCCGACTACCAGGCCAAGCGCCAGACGCAGGCGCGCGCAGCCCAGGCGCAGGCAGAACGCGAGGGCACCGCCGAGACCTTCGCCGACATCGTGCGGGCCGATCCGCTGCGGGTGGTGCTGATCGTCGTCGCGATCGTGGTGCTGATCGGGTTGATGGCCGTGCCCGGCTACATGCTCTCGCGCTGACGCCACGTCACGCCGATGCGACGCCGGTCGTCGCACGCTCTGATCGTCCCGTCGTCGTCCTGGCCGGCATTGCTGCCGGCGGACGGGGACGGGCTCTCCTTCGCACTCGATGAGCGCATCGTCATGTCCGGCACGCCGACCCGCGCGCAGCCCAAGCCCAAGAGCAAGCCGTGGACGCGGCCGAACCCGAAGCCGCGAGCCGCACGTACCCGGCTGAGCACAGCGCAGAAGGATGCGGCGCAGCAGCGCGCCGATGAGCACGGTCGGCGTTATCCCAACCTCGTCGACAACATGTGGGCCAGCCGCCATCTCGCGAAGGATGGCTCTCCGAAAGCGTGAGCGCGGTCCGCCGGGCATGACCATCGGCACGGCGCCGGGTGCGCCGGGATTGTTAAGGTCGATGGTTGCCCGCGCATGCGGGCCCGCCCCATCGCCTTTCGGAGATTCCATGCGTCGACCCCGACCGCTGCAGCCGCTGCTGCTCGCGAGCCTGATCGCGACCTTCGCCCTGCCTGCCGCCGCGCAGCGCGACATCCGCTTCGACAGCGCACAGGCCCCGGCCGGTGGCACGCTGGTGCTGGCGGTCCCGGAAGTGGCCGAGGGCGCTGTGCGCGACGGTGCGTTCGCGCGGATCGACGCCGCCAGCCAGGGCGCACTCTCGCGGGCCATCGCTGCGGCGGGCTTCAGCGGCAGGGCCGACAGCCAGCTCGACCTGCCGGGGATCGCCGGCTACGACCGCGTGCTGCTGATCGGGACCGGGGCAGGCACGCCCGATGCGCGCCGGATCGAGGACGTCGGCGGCCTCGTCGGACGGTTTGCCGCGCGCAGTCGAGCGCCGCAGGTCGACGTGCTGTGGGAGGGCGCCGAACCGGGCGCGGCCGCGCAACTCGCGTTTGGCGCGGCGCTGGGCCAGTACCGCTTCGACAAATACCGCAGCGGTGGCGATACCGAGGCAACCGGCACCGGCACCCTGGTCGTGCGCAGTCCCGCCGGCGCCGAAGCCGCGCGCCAGTGGGACGGCGACTGGAAGGCGGTGGCCGAGGGTGTGGCGTTCGCGCGCGATCTCGTCACCGAGCCGGCCAACGTGCTGTACCCGGAAGAGTTCGTCGCGCGCACGCGTGCAGCCTTCGCCGGCAAGGCGAACGTCAGCATCGAGGTGCTCGACGTGCCGGCGATGGAGAAGCTGGGCATGGGCAGCCTGCTGGCCGTGGGGCAGGGCAGTGCGCGACCGCCGCGGCTGATGGTCGTGCGCTACAACGGGGGCACGCGCGGCGAGGCGCCGGTCGCGTTCGTCGGCAAGGGCATCACCTTCGACACCGGCGGCATCTCGATCAAGGGCAGCGACAACATGTGGCGCATGAAGTACGACATGACCGGCGCGGCCAGCGCGACCGGCGCCGTGCTCGCACTCGCGGGCCGCAACGCCAAGGTCAACGCCGTGGCTGTCGCCGCGCTCGCCGAGAACATGCCCTCGGGCACTGCCGCGCGCCCCGGCGACGTGGTGCGCACGGCGTCCGGCAAGACCTACGAAATCATGAGCACCGATGCCGAAGGGCGCATGGTGCTGGTCGATGCGCTGTGGTATGTGCAGCGTCAGGACAACCCGCGGGTGATCGTCGACATCGCCACGCTGACCGGCGCGATCGTCACCGCGCTGGGCAATGACTACGCCGGCCTGTTCACCCGCGACAATGCCCTGGCCGCACAGCTGACCGCCGCCGGCCAGGCCGCCGGTGAGCCGGTCTGGCGCATGCCGATGCATCCGGGCTACGGCAAACTGCTCGAGTCGCCGATCGCCGACCTGCGCAACGGCGGCGGCCGCCCGGGCTCGGGCACGGCGGCGCATTTCATCGGCGAATGGATCGATCCGGGTCGCGCGTGGGCGCATCTGGACATCGCCGGCATGGCCTGGCGCGACGGCAACGAACTGTCGACAACCCCGGCCGGCGCCTCTGCTTTCGGTGTGCGGCTGTTCGACCGCTTCGTTCGGCAGAATTACGAGCGCTGAGGTCCAGCCACCGCGCGCCACTGCAATCGCGCTCCCTCCCCGCGGCGCGGGAGGCTGTCCCGCAACAACGGCACGCCGATGCGATCGTGCTCCCCCACACCGCGGCGCGGGAGAGGCTGTCCCGCAGCAACTGCACGCCATTGCGATCGTGCTCCCTCCTCCGCAACGCGGGGGAGGGCTGGGGTGGGGGGATGGACCGCTGGCGGAACGTCTCGACCCCCGAGATCGGCTCACATGTCACGCTCCGGTTGCTTGGCGCCCCGATCGTTCGCGCGCTTTCAACCGGTTCCCGCAGGGGGCGCAATTCGGCGCAGGGGCCGTGGGCGGGCCCGCTACAATTGCGCCCATGATCGACAACCTCGCCGCCTACCACTTTGTCGCCATCGACGACCCCACTGCCGTCGCCGACTGGCTGCGCGCGCTGGCCGAAGCCGGCGAACTGCGCGGTACGGTGCTTGTCGCGCCTGAGGGCATCAACCTGTTCCTGGCCGGCCGCGTCGAGGCGATCGACACGCTGGTCGACGCCGTACGCGCAGACCCGCGCTTCGCCACGCTGCAGATCAAGCGCAGCCGCAGTGAAGCGGTGCCGTTCGCGCGGCTGAAGGTCAAGGTCAAATCCGAGATCATCAGCTTCCGCCGGCCCGACGCGATGCCCTTGGCCGCACCGGCGCGCGCGCCCGACGTCGCGCCCGAGGACCTGGCGCGCTGGATCGCGCAGGGCCACGACGACGCGGGTCGCCGGCTGGTGCTGCTCGACACGCGCAACCGCGAGGAAGTCGCCCATGGCAGCTTCGCCGGCGCGCTGACCCTGCCGATCGACAACTTCACCGAGCTGCCCGATGCGCTCGTGCCGCACCGCGACGCGTTGCGCGATGCGACCGTCGTGAGTTTCTGCACCGGCGGCATCCGTTGCGAGAAAGCGGCGCTTTGGATGCGCGCCGACGGCATGAACAACGTGCTGCAACTCGACGGCGGCATCCTGGGCTACTTCGAGCGCGTGGGCGGCTTCGGCTACGACGGCCGCTGCTTCGTGTTCGACGATCGCGTCGCGCTCGATCCCGCGCTGCGCCCCCTGCACGACGGCGTGGAGGCCGCATGAGCTGGCTCGGCTTCGTGCTGGTCATCGTCGGTATCTGGCTCGCGTTCAAGGTCGCGGGCGTGGTGCTGCGGCTGCTGGTGACCGGGTTGATCCTGGTCGCGGCCTACTGGTGGCTGGCGCCGTACTTCGGCTGGCCGCCGCTGGCCGAGGTCTGGCACGTGCTGGGGCCGGACGTCCGGCTGCCGGATGTGTCGCTGCCGGAGATCGGGGGACGGCTGTAAGCGGCAAGCCCGAACCCCCACCCGACGCGCGGTGCGCGTCGACCTCCCCCGCAGGCGGGGGAGGTAGGGCTCTGGCCTTCCCTGCAACGCGGGTGCTTCCGCTCAGCCGAACTCCCGCGACGGCAGCACGAAGCGGCGATCGGGCCGGCCAACCAGGTCGAGAAAGGTGTTGAACACCGCTTCGGCGCGCGTCTGCATCGGCGCGATGTGCTGAGCGGTGAGTGCGCGGATCGCCTCAGCATCGTGCGGCAGGCCGGCGCTGGCGAGTTCGTCGCGATAGGCCGGCGTCCCGAGCCAGCGTTCGATCAGCGGCGCGTCCATCTCCAGATGGAACTGGAACCCGTAGGCGTTGTCGCCGTAGCGGAAGGCCTGCTGCTCGCAACTGTCGGTGCGCGCCAGGTGCACGGCGCTGCTGGGGATTTCGAAATGCCGGCCATGCCACTGGAACACCGGCGCGCCTGCGCCGAGCGGGGCGAGCACGGGGTCGCCGAGCCCGGCCTCGGTGCTGCGCAGCGGGTACCAGCCGATCTCCGGCCGCGCGATGCGCCGCACCGGCGCGCCGAGCACGTGCGCCAGCAACTGCGCGCCCAGGCAGATGCCCAACACCGGACGGCCGAGTTCGAGCATGCGCTCGATCGCGCGCAACTCGGTCAGCAGGTGCGCCCGCGCATGCCGGTCCTCGACGTTCATCGGACCGCCCAGCACGATCAGGCCGCGGTAGCGGTCGACATTGGGCTGCGCATCGGGCTCGCGCTCGAAGTTGACGAAGCGGATCCGGTGCCCACGCCGGCGGATCAGCGGATCAAGCGTCCCCAACGGCTCGGCGGCGACATGCTGGAAGACAAGAATGCGGGGCATCCCCCGATTCTAGGCATTCCCCAAACCGGGGTCAGAGTCGAATTTCGACAACAACCGGGGTCAGAGTGGATTTTCGGGTGAAATTCGACTCTGACCGCGGTTTTGGAGTCAGTCGCGGCGGGGGCCTTTGCGCGGGCCGCCGGGGCGGAAGCCGGGCTTGCCGTGCGGCTTGCCGGCGAATGGACGCTTGCCGGTACGCGGCGGGGCGGCGGCCATGTCGGCCTCCTCGGCGCGGCGCATGCGGATCGACTGGCCGGCGACGCGGACTTTCTTCAGGTGTTCGAGCAGTTCGCGCGGCATGCCTTCGGGCAGGTCGACCAGGCTGTAGTCGTCGCGGATGTCGATCCGGCCGATATAGCGGCTTTCCAGGTCGGCCTCGTTGGCGATCGCGCCGACGATGTTGCCCGGCTGCACGCCATGCACATAGCCGACCTCGATGCGGAAGGTCTCCATGCCCACGTCGGGCTCGCGCGGACCCTGGTCGGGGCGCGGCGCGCGGGGCTCGCGGGGTTCCCGCGGCTCGCGTGCTGCGCGCGAGGCCTCACGGCCGCCGGGGCGCTCGACGAACTCGCGCTCGAACGGCTTCTCGGGCTTGCGCGGCGGGTCGAGCAGCAGCGGCGTGTCGCCCTGGACCAGCGTGGCCAGGGCCGCGGCGATCTCGACGGCGGGCACGTTGTGCTCGCGCTCGTAGCGGTCGACCAGGTCGCGGAACTGCGCCAGCTGCGGGCTCTCCAGCGCGCCGGTGATCTTTTCAAGGAAGCGGTCGACGCGGCGCTCGTTGACGATCTCGACCGTCGGCAGCTGCATCTGCTCGATCTTCTGCCGGGTCGCACGTTCGATCGCGCCGAGCATGCCGCGCTCGCGCGGGGCCACGAACAGGATCGCCTCGCCGCTGCGCCCGGCACGACCGGTGCGGCCGATCCGGTGCACGTAGCTTTCGGTGTCGTAGGGGATGTCGTAGTTGAGCACGTGGCTGATGCGCTCCACGTCCAGCCCGCGTGCGGCGACGTCGGTCGCCACCAGCACGTCGATGCGCCCATCCTTGAGTTGCTGGATGGTCTTCTCGCGCTGCTTCTGGTCGAGATCGCCATTGATCGCGGCCGCGGCCAGACCGCGCGCCGAGAGCTTCTCGGCCAGTTCCTCGGTCGCCAGCTTGGTGCGCGCGAAGATGATCATCGCGTCGAACGGCTCGGCTTCCAGGATCCGGGTCAGCGCATCGAGCTTGTTGGTGCCGCTGACCATCCAGTAGCGCTGGCGGATGTTGGCGGCGGTCGTGGTGGTCGCCTTGATCGCGATCTCGACCGGCTCGCGCAGGTAGGTCTGCGCGATGCGCCGGATCTGCGTCGGCATCGTCGCCGAGAACAGCGCCACCTGGCGCGAGTCTGGCGTCTTCTTCAGCACCGCTTCGACATCGTCGATGAAGCCCATGCGCAGCATTTCGTCGGCCTCGTCGAGCACCAGCGCGCGCAGTTCCGACAGGTCCAGCGAGCCGCGCTCGAGGTGGTCGATCACCCGGCCCGGCGTGCCGACGATCACCTGCACACCGCGCTTGAGCGCCGACAGCTGCTGGGCATAGCCCTGGCCGCCGTAGATCGGCAGCACATGGAAGCCGGGCATGTGCGCGGCGTACTTCTGGAACGCCTCGGCGACCTGGATCGCCAGCTCGCGGGTCGGCGCCAGCACCAGCGCCTGCGGCTTGCGGGCGGCCGGGTCGATGCGCGCCAAGATTGGCAGCGCGAACGCGGCGGTCTTGCCGGTGCCGGTCTGGGCCTGGCCGAGCACGTCGCGACCTTCGAGCAGCGGCGGGATGGTCGCGGCCTGGATCGGCGACGGCGACTCGTACCCCACGCCGGCCAGCGCGCGCAGCAGCGTCTCGGGCAGGGCGAGGTCGGTGAACTTGGGGGAGGGGGCGTTGGGGATGGGCGTCTCGGCGCTCATGGTGCGGTCTCTCGTAGCGCCGGCGCAGTGCCGGTCGGGGGAACCGCATAGTGTAACCCGCCGGGGCGCCTGGATTCGCGGAAAAGACGGTGCAACGCCAGGGTGACGCCGATCAGGGGCGCCGCGGAGGCGTGGTCCCGGCTTTGGTGCGGGCGCCTGCGATGGGCCGGGTGAGGTCCTGATCCCGAGCGAGCGCAGCGGCCCATTGGGGGGGCGGGCTTGCAGCGATTGCCGGCCCTCTCGGTGCGCGGGTCACCCCGATTCTCCGCGTCTTGTCATGCCCTGGCCCATCATGGCCGCCAAGAGCCGAACGCAGAGGACCCGATGGCGACGATCCGCGTGCATCACCTGAACAACTCCCGCTCCCAGCGCGTGCTGTGGTTGCTCGAGGAACTGGGGCAACCCTACGAGGTCGTGCGCTACCAGCGCGACGCCCGCACGATGCTCGCCCCCGAGGCGTTGCGTGCGGTGCATCCGCTGGGCAAGTCGCCAATAGTGGAGCTCGACGGCCGCGTGCTGGTGGAGTCGGGGGCGATCGTCGAAACCCTGGTCGAGCGCTTCGACCCCACGCATACGCTGTCGCCCGAACCGGGCGACGAGGACGCCTGGCTGCGCTACCGGCAATGGCTGCATTACGCCGAAGGCTCGGCAATGCCGCCGTTGCTGTTGACCCTGGTGATGGCGCGCCTGCGCAGCGCGCCGATGCCGTTCTTCGTGCGACCGGTCGCGCGCGGTATCGCTGACCGGACGATGCAGGCCTTCGTCGGCCCGCAACTGTCCACGCATCTGGGTTACGTCGAGCGCGAACTGCAGGCGCAGCCGTGGCTGCTCGGCGAGCGCTTCAGCGCGGCCGACATCCAGATGAGCTTTCCGCTGGAGGCGGCAGTCGCGCGCGCCGGCGAGTACGTCGGTCCCCGCATCCGCGATTTCGTCGAGCGGATCCATGCACGGCCGGCCTACCGGCGTGCGCTCGAGGTCGGCGGCCCCTACGAGCTGGGGCGATGAGCGCGACGGTTCTGCCGCAGGTCGCGCTGGCGCATGGCCTGCGCTTCGACAACCGTTTCGTGCGCGAGTTGCCGGGCGATGCCGAGGCCGGCAGCCGGCGGCGCCAGGTCGAGGGTGCGTTGTGGTCGCCGGTGCTGCCGACGCCGGTCGCCGCACCGCGCCTGCTCGCCCATTCGGCCGAGATGGCGCAGGCGCTGGGCTTCGATGCCGACACCGTCGCCTCGCCGGCGTTCGCGCAGGTCTTCGGTGGCAATGCGCTGGTGCCGGGGATGATGCCCTACGCCGGCAACTACGGCGGGCACCAGTTCGGCCATTGGGCCGGGCAGCTCGGGGATGGCCGCGCGATCACACTGGGCGAGGGCGTCGCCGACGACGGCCAGCGCTGGGAACTGCAGCTCAAGGGCGCCGGCCCCACGCCGTACTCGCGCACGGCCGACGGCCGGGCGGTGCTGCGCTCGTCGATCCGCGAGTTCGTCTGCAGCGAGGCGATGCATCACCTGGGCATCCCGACCACCCGCGCGCTGTCGCTGGTGGCGACCGGCGATGCGGTCGTGCGCGACATGTTCTACGACGGCCATCCCGCCGCCGAGCCGGGGGCGGTGGTGTGCCGGGTCGCGCCGTCGTTCGTGCGGTTCGGGCATTTCGAATTGCCGGCCGCGCGCGGGGACCTTGCGCTGCTCAAGCGGCTGGCCGACTTCACGATCGCGCGCGACTTCCCGCATCTGGCCGGCCACGGTGAGACGCGCTACGGCGACTGGTTCGCCGAAGTCTGCACCCGCACCGCGGAGATGATCGCCGGCTGGATGCGCGTGGGTTTCGTGCACGGCGTCATGAACACCGACAACATGTCGATCCTGGGCCTGACGATCGATTACGGTCCCTACGGCTGGATCGACGACTACGATCCGGACTGGACGCCCAATACCACCGACGCCCAGGGCCGGCGCTATCGCTTCGGCTGGCAGCCGCGCATCGCGCACTGGAACCTGGGCCGGTTGGCGCAGGCGCTGGCGCCGCTGTTCGGCGAGGTCGCGCCGCTGCAGGCCGGGCTCGACGACTATGCCGCCGCCTACGGCGCCGCCGATCGCCGCAATACCGCCGCCAAGCTCGGCCTGCCGGATGTGCGCGAGGGCGACGTCGCGTTGATGCAGCGCCTGCACGGGCTGCTGCAGGCAGGGGAGGCCGACATGACGCTGTTCTTCCGCGGGCTGGCCGATCTCGACCTGGCCGCGCCCTCGCTCGATGCGATCGGCGAGGCGTTCTACGACCCGGCGCGCCGCGCGGCGGTCGAGGAGGGGCTGGTTGCGTGGATGCGCGACTATGCCGCGCGCCTGGCCGACAGTGCCGAACCCGCTGCGGACCGGCGTGTGCGCATGCACGCCGCCAATCCGCGCTACGTGCCGCGCAACTACCTGGCGCAGCAGGCGATCGACCGCGCCGAAGGTGGCGACGCGGCGGGCATTGCCGAGCTGCTGGACGTGCTGCGCCGCCCCTTTGATGACCAGCCGGGCCGCGAGGCCTTCGCCGGCCGCCGTCCGGACTGGGCGCGCACCAAGCCGGGCTGCTCGATGCTGTCGTGCAGTTCCTGACGCGCGGTGTCCCGGGCGACCGAACGGGACGTGGCGCCGGTCGTGACCACGGTCGCGGCTTGCCGACACCGGGCATGGCAGGCTGGTGTGGTCTCTGGCTGCCTGGAGGTTCAATGAAAGCGCTCGCTGCCTCGCTCTCGGTGCTGCTACTTGCCGCGTGCACCGACGCAGATCGTGCGCCGACAGCGTCCGACGCTGCGGCCGACCCTGGCGTTGCGCCGGCATCGGACGCCCGCGCCGTCACCGTTGTGCCGCCTGTCACGACCGGCGATCCGGTGCCGGCGCCGGAGAACGCCCCATTCTGTCCGGACGGCGAGACCGTGGTGTTCGGCTGCCGCAACGCGGACGGAGCCAATGCGCTGTGCGGGTCGCCCGACAGCGCGCGCCTGACCTACCGGAGCGGCGCAGCGCTGGGCGCGCCGCCGCCCGTGGTCTATCCGTCCGGCGACACCGCGCCGTCGCAGGCATTTCGTGGCGGCACGTTGACGTACTCGGGCGGTGGCGGCGCCTTCCTGCGTTTCGACCACCAAGGGCAGGTCCACACGCTGTACACCGGCATCGGCCGCGGCTGGGAGAAGGCGGGCGTGGCGATCGCGCCAGTCCCTGGTGGCGACGCGGTCGAGCGCAGTTGCGATGGCGAAGCGCTATCGCAGATCGGGCCTGCGCTGTTCGCGCAGTACGGCATCCCGACCGACCCGGCAGGCTTCGAGATTCCCTGAGTGTGACGCGCGCGGTGTCGGTGTCAGGCGCGCGCTTATACGTCCGGTCGCAGTGCAATTGGACGACCGTGCCGCGACCGGGGGTCCGCAATGCCGCCACCGACCATCGCCGGTGGCGGGGCGTGGCTCAGTTCAGGATCGCGCTGGCGCGCGCGTAATAGGCCTCGCGGTCGGCCAGGCCATTGGTGCCGCCGTTGATCAGCCGAGTGACCTGGGTAAAGTCGCCGGCATCGGCGGCGGCATTGATGTCGCGGCTCTGCCAGTACCAGGCGGCGATGCGTGCCGCGTTCTCGGGCTGCGCGGCGAGCTCGGGATTGTTGACCAGGTCCAGACCCAGCGCGCGCCCGGCCTCGGTGTAGTTGTGGCGGCCGGTCACCTGGATGTAGCCGCGGCCTTTGTAGCGCTCGCCGTCGCCGGGCTGGGTATTGCCCAGGTCCGCGCGGCCTTCGTACGCCGCGCCGCTGGCGATCTCTTCCATGTAGTGGAAGCCGCCGCTCTCGTGCGCCAGCTGCGCGATGAACATCGCCTGGCGCTGCGGGGTGTCGATGTTGGCCTCGGCCATCGCTGCGTTGAGATGCGGCGCGACCGCTTCGGCCTTCGCCGTGCTGAGCGTCGGCACGATCTGCTGCAACTCGGCCGCGGTGACGCCGTCCGCGCCACCGGTCGCCGGCGGTGCGGTCGGATCCGGGCCCTCGACCGGGCCGGCACCGTCGCCGCCGGTCCCGCCGCCGCTACCGCCGGGCAACTGGATCCGGTCGCCGACGACGATCAGGTCGGGGTTGCGGATCTGCGGGTTGGCCTCGAGCAGCGCCTGCACGGTCGTGCCATTGGCCGAGGCGATGCCCGACAGCGAGTCGCCGGGCTGCACGGTGTAGCTGCCACCGGCGCCGCTGGCGGCCTGCGTGGTCCCGCCAGGGACGTTGATGGTATCGCCGGGATAGATGACATCCGGGTTCAGCACCTGCGGGTTCGCCGCCAGCAGCCGGTCGAGCGGCACGCCGAGCTGTGCGGCCAGGCCGGATAGGGTGTCGCCGTGCTGGACGGTCAGCGCGCGCCCGCTGGGCGCATCGGAGGCGGGAAGGGCGGTCTGTGGACCGACGGCGGAAATGGCGTTCATCGACGTCTCCTTCGGGGGCGGATCGCGCTGCGAAGCGGGCGTGCGATCAAGGGGGTGCCTTCTGGATACCCCGGTGCCGGCGCCGGTCCAACTAGGGATCACCCTAAGGGCGCGGCTTCAGGTTCGTCCGATGTCCAGGACTGCGACGACGGTCCGGTGCGCGGCGCGGACCGCTACACTGTGCGGATGCCTTTGATGACCTTGAATGCCGTCGACTACAGCGTCGGCGGCCCTTTGCTGCTGGACGGTGTCGAGCTGGCGATCGAGCGTGGCGAGCGGATCGCGCTGATCGGCCGCAACGGTGCCGGCAAGTCCACCCTGATGCGCCTGATCGACGGCGAGCTCAAGCCCGACGACGGCGAGATCCGCCGCGAGCAGGGCGTGCGCGTGACGCGCCTGGAACAGGAAGTGCCCGCGGGCGCCGACGGCAGCATCTTCGACGTGGTGGCCGGCGGTCTGGGCGAGGCGGGCGCGGCGCTGGCGGAGTACCACCGCCTGCTGCACGCCGAGGACTACGACGCACTCGCCGACGTGCAGGCGCGCATCGAGGCCCTCGACGGCTGGCGCATCGACCAGCGCGTGACCGAGGTCCTCGAACGTCTGCAGCTAGATGGCGATGCGGCCTTCACCCGGCTGTCGGGCGGCATGAAGCGCCGCGTGCTGCTGGCGCGTGCGGTGGTGTCGGCGCCAGACATCCTGCTGCTCGACGAACCGACCAACCATCTCGACATCGCCGCGATCGACTGGCTCGAGGGCTTCCTCAAGCAGTGGTCCGGCGCAATCGTGTTCGTCACCCACGATCGCCGATTCCTGCGTTCGCTGGCGACGCGGATCATCGAGATCGACCGCGGCAAGCTGACCAGCTGGCCCGGCGACTGGGACAACTACGTGCGCCGCCGCGAGGAACGTCTCAACGCCGAGGCGCAGGAGCAGGCGCGTTTCGACAAGCTGCTGGCGCAGGAAGAGGCGTGGATCCGCCAGGGCATCAAGGCCCGCCGCACCCGCGACGAAGGCCGCGTGCGCCGGCTCAAGGCGATGCGCCTGGAACGGGCGCAGCGCCGCGATCTCACCGGCAACGTGCGGATGGCCGCGGCCTCGGCCGGCAATTCCGGCAAGAAGGTCGTCGAGCTCAAGGACATCAGCTTCGGCTTCGGCGATCGCACCCTGATCCGCGATTTCTCCACCACGATCTTCCGCGGCGACCGCATCGGCCTGATCGGCGCCAACGGCACCGGCAAGACCACGCTGCTCAAACTGCTGCTGGGCGAACTGCAGCCGCAGACCGGCGAGGTGCGTGCAGGCACGCAGCTGCAGATCGCGTACTTCGACCAGTACCGCGCGACGCTGCGCGAGGACTGGAGCGCGTTGGAGAACGTAGCCGAGGGCCAGGACTTCGTCGAGATCAACGGCGCCCGCAAGCACGCGATCGGCTATCTGCAGGATTTCCTGTTCACGCCCGAGCGCGCGCGGGCGCCGATCACCCGCCTGTCGGGCGGCGAGCGCAACCGTCTGCTGCTGGCCAAGCTGTTCGCACAGCCGTCCAACCTGCTGGTGATGGACGAACCGACCAACGACCTCGACGTCGAAACGCTGGAGCTGCTCGAAGAACTGCTGGGCGAGTATCCGGGCACGTTGCTGCTGGTCAGCCACGACCGCGAGTTCCTCGACAACGTGGTCACCTCGACGCTGGTGATGGAAGGCGAGGGTCAAGTCGGCGAGTACATCGGCGGGTACGAAGACTGGCTGCGCCAGCGCCCGCAGCCGGGCGAGGCGCTGCCGGCGACCACGCTCGCGCCGAAATCCGCGGCGAGCGCGGTCCAGGCCGCTTCGGCGCCAGCGGTGGCCGAGGCGCCGGTCGCGGCCAAGCGCAAGCGCAGCTACAAGGACCAGCGCGAGCTCGAACAGTTGCCCGGCCGCATCGAGCAGTTGGAGACCGACATCGCGCGCATGACCGAGGAGATGAACACGCCGGCCTTCTATCAGCGCGATCCCTCGGCGATCGCCGCGCACGGCCAGGCGTTGCAGGAGGCGCAGGACGCGCTCGATGCGGCATACCTGCGCTGGACCGAACTCGACGCCTGACCCTCAACCACGACGGCCGCCCCGTGCTGATCACTCGACCGCTGCCCGCCGACACCGATCTGCTCGCGCTGCAGCGCGCCGCGCCCGCGCGCCATCCGCTGCTGCTGCAGTCGGTCGCGCACGGGACCGCACAATCGCGCTGGGACCTGCTGCTGGCGACCGACGGCGCCTCGCTGCGACTGGACGTCGACGGCACCACCCGCGATGCCGACGGCGAAAGTCTCGACGGCGCATTCCTCGATCTGCTCGATGCGCAGTGGCATGCCGCACGCATCGATCGCGATGAGCCCCGCTGGCCGTTCCGCGGTGGCTGGGCGCTGTACATGGGCTATGAACTCGCCGCCCAAGTCGAACCGGTGCTGGACTTACCCGACGCGGTCGGCGATCTGCCGGTCGCAATGGCCTGGCGCTGTCCGGCCGCGGTGCTGCGCGACCACGCCACCGGCGAGGTCGTCGCGGTCGCCGAGCCCGGCCACGCTGCGCTGCTCGATGCCCTGACCGAGGCGGCTTCGGTGGCGGTTGCGCCGCTGCCGGCCTGGCGCGAACCGGTCGCGCTCGACGAGGACGCTCCGGCGCGCTTTACCGACGGTGTGCGCTGCGTGCTCGATTACCTCGCCGCCGGCGATGTGTTCCAGGCCAACCTCTCGCGCGGCTGGCGTGCGCGCTTCGACGGCGCACTCGATCCCGCCGCACTCTACGCCCGCCTGCGCGAGCACAACCCCGCACCGTTCGCCGGCCTGCTGCAGGGCGCGGGCTGGGCGGTCGCCAGCGCCTCGCCCGAGCGTCTGGTCTCGGTGCGCGGCGATCTCGTCGAGACCCGGCCGATCGCCGGTACCCGCGCCCGTTTCGACGGCGACGACGACCTGGCCCGCGTGCAGGAACTGGTGGGCCACCCGAAGGAGCGCGCCGAACACGTGATGCTGGTGGACCTGGAGCGCAACGACCTGGGGCGCGTGTGCGTGGCCGGCAGCGTCGAGGTCGACGAGCTGATGTGCGTGGAGAGCTACGCGCATGTGCACCACATCGTCAGCAACGTCCGCGGCCGGCTGCGCGCGGACGCGACGCCCGGCAGGACGATCGCCGCGGTGTTTCCCGGCGGCACGATCACCGGCTGCCCGAAGGTCCGCTGCATGCAGATCATCGCCGAACTCGAAGGCCAGGGCCGTGGCGCCTACACCGGCGCGATGGGCTGGCTCAACCGCGACGGCGACCTCGACCTCAACATCCTGATCCGCAGCGCCGAGATCGAAGGCGACACCGCACGCTTCCGCACCGGCGCCGGCATCGTCGCCGACTCCGACCCTGTGCGCGAACTCGACGAAACCCGCGCCAAGGCCCGCGGCACCCTCCGTGCGCTGGGGCGCGAAGGCTGAGGCGCGTTTCGCGCAAGCACGGATGCCTCGCGTGATCACCTCCCCCGCCTGCGGGGGAGGTCGGCGCGCAACGCGCGCCGGGTGGGGGCACGGGCTCGTCGCGTAAAGCACCCCCATCCCAACCTTCCCCCGTAAACGGGGGAAGGAGCTAAAAGCCGTCATCGCACGAACACCTCCCCGCCCGCGGGGAGGTCTGCGCACAACGCGCGCCAGGTGGGGGCAAGTGCTCGTCGCGTAGAGCACCCCCATCCCAACTTCCATCCGTGAAGGGTGCAATGCCCCGCGATGCGGGGGAAGGCGAACGGCCGCCGCGCGCGATCACCTCCCCCGCTCGCGGGGGAGGTCGGCGCGCATCGCGCGCCGGGTGGGGGTGCGGGCTCGTCGAGTAAAGCGCCCCCATCCCAACCTTCCACCCGTGAAGGGCGCAATGCCCCGCGATGCGGGGGAAGGCGAATGGCCGCCCAGCACGATCACCTCCCCCGCTCGCGGGGGAGGTCGGCGCGCAACGCGCGCCGGGTGGGGGCAAGTGCCGTCAGTGCTCCGTCACCGACACCAGCGGCACGCGCTTGACGCCGCACAGCAGCCGGTACGCGCTCGTCTGGCTGCGCGCGACGACCTCGCCGGCCGGGACCTGGCGGCCCCACAGTTCGACCCGGCTGCCGACGCCGGCGTCCGGATGCTCGGTCAGATCGATGGTGAGCATGTCCATCGACACCCGACCGATCAGCCGGCCGGGCTGGCCGTCGATCGCGACTGGCGTGCCGGTGGCGGCGAATTGCGGATAGCCGTCCGCGTAGCCCATCGCCACGACGCCCACGCGCGTTGGCCGCGGCGTGACGAAGGTGCCGCCGTAGCCAACGGGTTCGCCGGCCGGCAGGTCGCGCACTGCGATGACCTGCGATTCCAGCGTCATCACCGGCTGCAGCTGGGCCGCGGCCGGATGCCCGGTCGCAAATGGCGACGCGCCATAAAGCATCAGCCCTGCGCGCCCCCAGTCGCCGCGCGCCTGCGGCCAGGCGAGCAGGGCGGGGGAGTTGCACAGGCTGGTCTCGCCGGGCAGGTCGGCGGTCACCGCGGCGAACGTGGCGATCTGCTCGCGTGTGCGGTCATGCGCAGGCTCGTCGGCGCGCGAGAAGTGGGTCATTTTCACCAGACGGCCGACCTGCGGTAGCGCGCGCAGCCGCTGCCAGGTGGCGGCATAGGCATCGGGATCGATCCCGACGCGGTGCATGCCCGAATCGAGCTTGAGCCACACGTCCAGCGGCCGCGACACCGTCGCGCGCGCGAGCGCCTCGACCTGCCAGGGCGCGTGCACGACCATCCACAGATCGTGTTCGGCAACCAATGGCAGCTCGTCGGCGGCGAGCACGCCCTCCAGCAGCAGGATGGGCGCGGTGACGCCGGCCTCGCGCAGCGCCAGCGCTTCTTCCAGGAACGCGACCGCGAACCCGTCGGCTTCGCGCGACAGTGCCTGCGCGCAGCGCACCGCGCCGTGACCGTAGGCGTCGGCCTTGATCACCGCCAGGGCCTTGCCGCCGGCGAGGCGGCGAGCGAGTCGATAGTTGTGGCGCAGGGCGTCGAGGTCGATCAGCGCACGAGCGGGGCGCATTGCGGTGTCCTTGCTGCGGGGGAAATCAGCGCGCCATTGTCGCGCCTGCGACACTGCGCGTGTCCGACCGCGACGCAGTGTCCCGCGCGTGTCCGTAGCGGGAGAGGTCGAGCCCGTCGCCGCGGATCGCGGTCGGCTGCATCGCCATCAGATCGGCCAGATAGCGGCCCGAGCCGCAGGCCATCGTCCACCCCAGCGTGCCGTGGCCGGTGTTGAGGAACAGATTGCGATAGCGGGTGGCGCCGACCACGGGCGTGCCATCGGGCGTGGTCGGCCGCAGGCCGGTCCAGAAATCAGCCGCAGCGAGGTCGCCGCCCTGCGGATACAGGTCGCCGACCACTTTTTCCAGCGTCGCGCGCCGACGCGGATCCAGGCGCATGTCGAACCCGGCGACCTCGGCCATGCCGCCGACGCGGATCCGAGTGTCGAAGCGCGTGATCGCGACCTTGTAGCTCTCGTCGAGCACCGTGGAGACCGGCGCCATCGCCGGGTCGCGGATCGGAATCGTCAGCGAATAGCCCTTGAGCGGATACACCGGCAGGTGCAGGCCCAGCGGCCGCAACAAGGCCGGCGACCAACTGCCCAGCGCCATCACGTAGCGGTCGAAGCGTTCCAGGCGGCCCTCGATGCGCACGCCCTCGATCCGGTCGCCGCTGCCCTCGATGCGCTCGATCGTCTGTCCGAAGCGGAATGTCACGCCCGCGTCCCGGGCCAGTTCGGTCAGCCGCTCGGTGAACAGCCGGCAGTCGCCGGTCTGGTCGTCGGGCAGGCGCAGCGCGCCGGTCAGGCGGTCGGCGACGCCGGCCAGCGCCGGCTCCACGCGCGCGATGCCGGCGCGGTCGAGCAGTTCATAAGGCACGCCGGCTTCGTCGAGCACGGCGGTGTCGCGCCCGGCGTGATCCAACTGCGCCTGGGTGCGGAACACCTGCAGGGTGCCCAACTGGCGCGCCTCGTAGGCGATGCCGGTCTCGGCGCGCAGGGCGTCCAGGCAGTCGCGGCTGTACTCGGCCAGACGCACCATGCGCTCCTTGTTCACCGCATAGCGCGCGGCGGTGCAGTTGCGCAGCATCTGCGCCAGCCACAGGTACTGCTGCGGATCGGAGGTGAGGCGGATCGCCAGCGGCGCGTGGCGTTGCATCAACCAGCGGATCGCCTTGAACGGCACCCCCGGCGCCGCCCACGGCGACGCATAGCCGGGCGAGATCTGGCCGGCGTTGGCATGGCTGGTTTCGCAGGCCGGGCCGTTCGCCCGGTCGACCACCGTCACCTCGAACCCGGCGCGCGCCAGATACCAGGCGCTCGTCACGCCGATCACACCGCTTCCCAGCACCAGCACCCGCATGTGCGCGACTCCGCAAGACATTTCGCCGGCGCAGGGCGCGGCCGGCACGCAATCCGCGCAGTATAGTGGCGGTCCGATAGTCGATTCCGCTGTTTTGAGGCGCGGTTCACGGCGGATTGTCCTGTCGCGCGCCGCTCTTGCCCGGAGTTTTTCATGCCCGTTCCGCGCACCACCCGCAGTCGCCCGCTCGACCGCATCGACGCGCGCATCCTGCGCATCCTGCAGGAGGATGCGCGCATCTCGTTCACTGAACTCGGCGAGCGGGTCGGGCTGTCGACGACGCCGTGCACCGAACGCGTCCGCCGGCTCGAGCGCGAGGGCGTGATCCAGGGCTATCACGCCCGGCTCGACCCCGCGCGGCTGAAGGCTGGACTGCTGGTGTTCGTGCAGATCGGCCTGGCCTACAAGTCCGCTGACATCTTCGAGGAATTCCGCCGCGCAGCCCTGCGCGTGCCCAACGTGCTCGAATGCCATCTGATGTCGGGCGATTTCGACTACCTGATCAAGGCGCGCATCCCGGAGATGGCCGCCTATCGCGAACTGCTCGGCAGCAGCCTGCTGACGCTGCCGCATGTGCGTGAATCGCGCAGCTACATCGTGATGGAGGAAATCAAGGAGACGCTGGCGCTGGCGATTCCGGACTGAGACGTCGGGCGGCGCTTGCGCCCGACGTTTCATCGATGACGCCGCCTCTTGCCATGGCCCGTATCCGTTGCCCTCGCTGTCTGCGCCCGGTCTCGCATTGCCTGTGCGCGTGGATCCCCGATCTGCCCAGTCGCAGTCGGATCCTCGTGCTGCAGCACCCCGACGAGGCGGCGCATCCGCTCAACACCGCACGGCTGGCGGCACTCGGCCTGCGCCGCGCGACGCTGTGGGTGGGCGAGCGATTCGCCGACCTGCCGGCCTGGCTCGAGGCGCCCGGTGTGCGTGCGCTGCTGCTGTTTCCAGGCGAGACGGCCGTCGATCCCGAGGCGTGGACGGCGGCAGGCGAGGGCGCGCCGACCCTGCTCGTGGTGCCGGACGGCACCTGGCGCACGGCGCGTCGCCTACTGCGCCTGAACCCCGAGCTCGCAGCGCTGCCGCGCCTGGCGCTCGCGCCGGACCGGCTCTCGCGCTACCGCGTGCGCCGCGCCCGCGAACCGCACGCACTCGCGACCGTCGAAGCGATCGCCGCCGCACTCGACGTGCTCGAGCCCGGCGGCGGCTTCGAGGCGTTGCTCGCCCCGTTCGACGCGATGGTCGACGGGCAGATCGCGGCGCAGGCAAAGCGGGAGACGGGCGAGGCGGGGGTGTCGGCCGATACCGCGGTTACGGACGAAGCCCGGGCTGCAGACCGATAGGCCATGGATGGCGCATGACGTGGGGCGTTCTGCCCGCACGCGTATTGGTGCGGAGACGCCATCGCGCCAGCCCATGCCCCCACCCGCCACGCTGCGCGTGTCGACCTCCCCCACGCGTGGGGGAGGTGACCATGCGACGCAGCGTTGCTGACGTCTTACCCGCGCGCTGGGGACGAACAATGCGCGACCTGCGGTTTACTTCGTGAAGGGCGCACGTGACGACTCCTTCCCCCGCTTGCGGGGGAAGGTTGGGATGGGGGCGCTTCTCACGCGCGGGTCTGGTCCTTCCGAGAGCTGCGCGCGTTGTGCCTTGCGGCGGACGTGGCCATGCGCCTCGGTGTGGGTTACTTCGTCTTCATCTGCAATGAAGCGGACGCGCTGCTACTCCTTCCCCCGCTTGCGGGGCATTGCGCGCCCTTCAGGGGTGGAAGGTTGGGATGGGGCGCTTCTCGCACATTCCGATCCGCTGCTCGCGCGCGCCTTCAACCCGCGCAGCAATGGCATCCTTGCCGACTGTTCTCGCCTTGATGGATATGCCGATGTCGCTCCCACTCTCCGACCAGATCGTCCTCGTCACCGGCGGCGCCCGTGGCCTGGGGGCCGCGATCGTGCGCGCGTTCCTCGGCCAGGGCGCGCGCGTGGTGGTCAATCATTTCCGCAGTGTCGCGGCCGCGCAGGCGCTGGCGGAGGAATTCGGTCCCGAGCGCGCGCTCGCGTTGCGCGCCGATGTCACCGATCCCGCGCAGGTCGCGGCGTTGTTCGAGCAGGCGCGCGCCCGGTTCGGTGCGCCGGTGACCACTGTGGTCAACAACGCGCTCGTCGATTTCGCGTTCGATGGCGATGCCCGCCCGCAGGGCGAGACGATCGATTGGGCGCGGTTCTCCGCGCAGTTCGAGGGCAGCGTGCGCGGGGCGCTGAATACTCTCCAGTCCGCCGTGCCCGGCATGCGCGAGCGCGGCTTCGGGCGCGTGATCAACATCGGCACCAACCTGTTCCAGAACCCGGTCGTCCCGTACCACGACTACACCGCGGCCAAGGCCGCGCTGCTCTCGCTCACGCGCACGATGGCCGCCGACCTCGGCCCGCACGGCATCACCGTGAACATGCTGTCCGGCGGCCTGCTGCGGACCACCGATGCGAGCGCCGCGACGCCCGAGGCCGTGTTCGACCTGATCGCCGCCAGCACCCCGCTGCGCCGCGTGACCACGCCAGCCGAGTTCGCCGACGCGGTGCTGTTCTTTGCCTCACCATGGGCCCGTGCCGTCACCGGGCAGAACCTCGTTGTCGACGGCGGGCTGGTCAAGGACTGAGCGGTCGCCGAGCGCAGCGGCTCGCACCGCCGCGCTCGGCGACCGCTGTTGTGCCGACACGCGGGTGCGTATGCTCGCTGCCGGTCACGAGCAGGGGACAGGCATGGCGCATCCGCAGGGCGGCTTTCGCATTCGCAACGGCGTCGTGGTCGGCGGCGTCCTGCTGGCGTTCGTGCTGGTCGCCGCCTCGCTGCCATTGATGTTCTTGATGCTGCCGCCCCTGGTGTTTCCGCCGGTGGCGTGCGCGATCAGCGCCGCGCTGTTCGCGCTGTGCTGCGCCGATCGCAGCAAGTCGTGGCAGCTGCGGCTGGCCACGCTGTCGCCGATCCCGTTCGCGGTCGCGGTGTTCGTGCTCTTCCTGGGGCTGATGTCCAAGGAGCACTGGCACTGACGCCGCCGGTCGCGGCTCCTGAGACCGCCCGCGCGCACGCTGCCGCGACGGCGACCTGCAACCGGTGCACACTGCATCCGGGCATCCGCCAAGGCCGGTGGCAGGCATCGGCCGCGTTCGACGCAGGCACGCAGGAGGCAGCATGGCGACCACGACCCCCCGCGCCGGCAAGGCGCCGCGCACGACAGCGGCCACGCCGCGGCTGTTCGACGCCCGGCCCGACACCGCCGACTTCCGCGACCGCATGTTCGAGCCTTCGCTGGTCGACGTGCCCTCGGAGATGCCGCTCGCGCACTTTCTCGCGCTGAAGGTCCCCGTGCTCGACCAGCGCAGCGACGGCGCCTGCACCGCCTACGGCCTGGCGACCGTCGCCCACACACTGCTGCGCCGCCGCCGGCCCGAACCGGTCACCCGGCGCGTGAGTACGCGCATGCTCTATGACATGGCGCGTCGTTACGACGAATGGGAAGGCGAGGACTACACCGGCTCGAGCTGCCGCGGCGCGATGAAGGGCTGGCATCGCCATGGCGTCTGCGCCGAGGAGTGCTGGCCGGCCCGTCCCGGGCCGCTGCACGAGGTCTACACCGAGGAACGTGCCCGGGCCGCGCAGGAACATCCGCTCGGCGCCTACTACCGCGTCAACCACAAGGACCTGGTGGCGATGCACGCCGCCTTTGCCGAGGCCGGCGTGCTCTACGCCTCGGCGGCGGTGCACGACGGCTGGCTGGCGCCACCGGCCACCGGCGTCATTGCCTGGGCCGAGCAGCCGGTGGCCGGCTGGCATGCGTTTGCGATCGTCGGCTACGACCGCGACGGCTTCTGGCTACAGAACTCCTGGGGCACGCGCTGGGGCCGACGCGGTTACGGCTGGGTGAGCTACGACGAATGGTTGCAGCGCGGCACCGATGTCTGGGTCGCGCGGCTGGCCGTGCCGGTGCGCCTGCAGCGCGTCCAGGCCACTGCCACCAGTAATTCGTTTCTGGCCCGTCAGTCCAACAGCTACGCCCAGGCCGACCTGCGCCCGCACATCGTCAGCCTCGGAAACGATGGCCGTCTGCGCACGACCGGCCGCTTCGGCACCAGCCAGGAGGCCGTGCGCCACTTGGTGCGCGACGATCTTCCGCGCATCACTCGCGACTGGCCGAAAAAGCGCATTGCACTCTACGCGCACGGTGGCCTGGTGCCCGAGGAGGCCGCCATCCAGCGCGTCGCCGACCTGCGCGAGCTGATGCTGCCGCAGCAGGTCTACCCGCTGTGCTTCGTCTGGAAGACCGGCTTCTGGAGCACGCTGGGCAACCTGCTGCGCGATGCCGTGCGCCCGCGCACCGAGGGCCTGATGGACCGCGCCAAGGGTCTGCTGCTCGACCGCGTCGACGACACCATCGAACCGCTGGCCCGCGCACTGGGCGGCAAGGCGCTGTGGGACGAGATGAAGGAGAATGCGCTGCTGGCGACCAATGCGGTCGTGCGCAGTGGCGATGCGATCACCGAAGCCGGCGGCGCGGCCCAGGTCGCACGCCTGCTGGGCGAGTGGATGCAGGCCGACCCCGACGTCGAGCTGCATCTGGTCGGCCACAGCGCCGGGGCCGTGCTGCTTGCGCCGCTGGCGCAACTGTTGACCACCGAGGGCCGCGTCGCCGACGGCCCGGCCGAGACGATGCAGGGCATCGGCCAGCGCATCGCCAGCCTCACGCTGTGGGCGCCGGCGATGACCATGGACTTGTTCGAGCAGACCTTCCAGCCGGCACTGCAGAGTGAACGCATCGGCCACGCCGCGCTGTTCACGCTGACCGACCGCGCCGAGCAGGACGACCATTGCGCGCGCGTCTACAACAAGTCCTTGCTGTACCTCGTCGCCCACGCCTTCGAGGTGCGTGCACGCAGCTGGGTACGCAGCGAATATCGCCATGGCACGCCCTTGCTGGGCATGGCCCGCTTCATCGAAGCCCACTCCGGCATCCGCGACCTGCTGGCCACCGATCGCCTGGACTGGATCCAGTCTCCGGCCCGCGAGCCGCCGGCCGCCGTTGCCGATGGCAGCGCGGCGACCCGGCACGGCGATTTCGACAACGACCCCGAAACCCTGCAGGCCACCGTGTGCCGGATCCTCGGCCGCCGCGACGGCCGCGCGCCGGTGCGCATCCACCGCACCGAGTCCGGCCTGGAAGACAGCCGCAATCGCCTATGCGAGGCATTGGACGCCGCGCCGCCGCGGGGCTAAGTGCCGGCGGCGCGTATCACCACGTCGCCCATCGGAGGCGGGCGACGCTCAGGGCGTTTCGAGCCGGCACCGCGGCGGAGAAAACATCGTGTTCGCGCACGGGGACCTGCCGACCTGGACGAGCTGCAAGCTGCCGAGCGTCGCCGCTTGCCGCACGACCGCAGCCAGCCACCGGATCTCGAACTGCGAGCCGATGCAGGCCCCAGGGCCAGCGGAGAAGGGCATGAACGCCGCCGGACGCGGGTCCTCGTGCCAGCGCTGCGGCGCGAAGGCGCACGCGTCCGGCCAGGTATCGCGATGCCGGTGCAGCACGAACACCGGAATCACCAGGTCGTCATCGCGCAGCGCTTTGACCGGCCCGACCTGATGGTCCTTGAGCACGCGCCGGCCATGCGCCGAGGCCGGTGGCCACAGGCGCAGCAATTCCAGCGCGACATGCTCGGGCTTGCAGGTGAACACCTGCGCCCGGCTGTCCGCGGAGGTGTCGACGCCGGCCACGGTGTCCATGTGCAAGACACACGCAAGCCACGCCAGCATCACCGCCGAGGCGCCGACCACCGACAGCACGGCGTGCAGATAGACCTCGCCGCGCGCCGCGCCGGTCAGGACGCCATCGTTGCGCAGCACCGCCGGCAGGTCCGCATCGCAGGTCGTGAGCAAGGCCGCGACCCGCGAGGCCAGCCCCTGCGCGCGTGCGATCTGCGCATCGTCGAGTGGCGCGTTGACGAGCTTGGCGTGGAAGACATCACCGATGTACACCCGGACTGCAGCCGCCAACTCGGGATTGCAGTCGAAGCCCAGCATGTCGGCGACCGAGTCGAGCGCGGCCAGCAGGGCGGCGCGATGCAGATCCCCCGATGCCGCCGCGAGCGCCACGACGGCGATACGCGCTGCCGCATCGACATCGTGCCGGGCGGCAGCGCCGTGCAGCCAGCGGTTGAGTTCGGTGACGGTGGCGGCCGGCACCCGCTGCTTGTCGCCGAACTGCCACACGCTCGGCTCGCGCGCCAGGCAGTTGTCGCTGTCGAGCAAGGCCCGGCGTGCCAGCGTGGCATCGCACACCACCACATCACCGATCCAGGCGCGGTAGACCGGCCGGCGTTCGCACTTGCGCAGCAATGCCTCCATGCGCCGCCAACCGGCATCGTCGGCGACACGGCCGCCCAGGAATCGGCCCACGACGGGGAGCTTGTCGAGCATGGATGTCCTTCTCCATAAAACAAACGCCGCGCAGCATGACGCTGCGCGGCGCAGTGTCGACGCGCGACTCAGCCCAGATAGATGCTCGGCCAGAGGTAGGCGTACTTCCACACAGCCTTCTGGCGGCCAGACCCGGTACGCAGCACCGAACGCACGAAACGCTTCATGATCCTGTCTCCTTGTGTCGTCATGAGATCGAGAACAACGGGGCAAACCGCCGATATGACCGCAAACCGACCCGCGGGACGTACCGACACCCGTTGCGTTCCAACTGTCCTAGCGCGAACCGATGCGTCTGCGCATTCTTCCTGCAAGCGCCGCGATCCGCGCCGGCAGTCTAGGCACAGTTTTTGGTCGCTTGCAATCACCGGGCGCGCTGGACGCTGGGGGCGTCCCGAGAGTGCAGGGCCATGGCCAGACGACGCCCTTCACGGGCATTCGTTGGCCGCCAACGCATGGGATACCCGGGCAGGCGATAGCCCACGCGCCGTGCTCGTGACAGTGCGGTGGCGGGACGCAGGTCATCCGAGTGCTGACAAGCGCATACTCCGGGCCTCTGTCGTCGATGGCTTCTGGAGGCCGCTATGCCGCTTGTTCGTATCGATCTGCGTAAAGGCAAGGACGCCGAGTATCGCGAGCGGGTGGGGCAGGCAGTCCAGGACGCACTGGCAGGCGTGGGCGTACCCAGCGACGACCGCTTCCAGGTCATCCAGGAGCATGACGAGGCGGGGCTGGTGTTCGATCCCGGCTATCTCGGCATCGCGCGGACAGATGACTTCATCGCCATCCAGATCACCTGGAGTGAAGGCCGCAGCCTTGAGCAAAAACGGGCGCTTTATCGCGCGATCGCCGTCGGCTTGCACGCCCAGGTCGGCCTGCGGCCTGAGGATGTGTTCATCAACCTGGTCGAGGTCAAGAAGGAAAACTGGTCGTTCGGGAACGGCGAGGCGCAGTACGCGCCCTGAGGTCGGCTGCGATCGTGCCCACCGCGGCGTGCTTGGCATCGGCTGGTGACGAGTCCGTCGCGAAAAGCACGGTTCTTTGCTGAAAATCGGCGTTCAACGTGTTTCCAGCGAAGCCTGCAGCGCCGTGGCCAGTGCCGCGTCGCCGCTGACCAGCTCGGTCCAGCGCAGTTCGAGGCCCTTGCGCTTGCCCTTGGGCACGAGCTTCAAGCCGTCGGGGTCGATGGTCAGCACATACGGCGCATCGTCGATCTGCACTTCGCGCTTGAGGGGCTTGTCGAGTGGGGTCACCGCGAACTCCGGCAGGGGATATCGACTTTCGACGCTACAGCGCGCAGCATCAAGATGGGCCGGTCCCGCCGATGGCCGGGCACCGCCTGTTCGCCGGCGCATTGAGACGGCTTCTTGCATTAGACTCAACCACCACCACGCCAAGGAAGAACGCGTGCGTCATTCATACGCTCATCGACCAGAGCGGGAATCAATTTCATCGCCGACTCTGGGGCGGACGCCTTTGACTTTGACACGCTCATCGACATTGTCCAAGAGGCCGTCGATAGGTCGTTTGAGTTCCTCAGAGAGCGCGATGGTGTGCTGGGCGCCATGGGCCAGCGCGATAAGATCTAGGCACGTCCATGGTCGCAACGAGAAGCGCGGCTGCGCATTGCTCTTGGTCGGCGTGAACATGTTTCTGCTTAAAGAAGGCGGCGGCGAAGTCGCTACCGAGATCGCTCTGGTCCGATCTGCGGAGGAGAGGAGGGCGCAGCAGATCCCCAACGTCCAGGCGTGGCAGGCCCGCCGCAGCCGTCTAGCGTCCCAGAGCGAGACCGAATTCGTCCACACCACGGACGGCGGAGGCTCAGACGAACGTTTCGTTCACGACGGCTAAGGTCTGTCGTATCTTCAGCGCACCGCCCGCGAGCGCAAGGGCGCGTTCGCAGCGCCGATGGAAGCGGTCAGAGTAAGAGACGTAGCCTGTTAAAGATCAGTCATGCGCTGTATGACGTGGGTGCGGAGTGGTGGCAAAGATATGTAATCTCAGGGATGGGTTGCTGTGCGCGAATATTTATCGACTTTATCTGGTGGACTGATGGAAACTTTCTGCGTATTCAACAATAAAGGCGGAGTCGGAAAAACTACATTGCTCTGCAATCTAGCGGCCTATTTTGCGCTGGGGAAAAACAAAAAGGTTCTCGTTGTTGACGCCGATCCGCAGTGTAACGCTACTGCGTATATGCTCGCCGAAAGTAAGGTCGAGAGAATATATGCATCTGGCAGTGAGGGGAAGACCATTAATAGTCTGATCACCTCGTTGAAGAAAAGTCGTGGCTACGGACCAATCCCAGTGGTCAGAAGTGATGACTTTGGCTTGGATCTCGTGGCGGGAGACCCAAAGTTCGCCTTGGCGGAGGATTTTTTGGCTAAGGACTGGTTTGACGCGACTAATGGCCAGGAGCGGGGCCTAAAAACTACGTACTTTTTGAAAGCTTTAATTGCTTGGGCCGAAGATCAGGCGTACGACTATGTTTTCTTCGATATCGGGCCGTCACTTGGTGCTATAAATCGAACGGTGCTTCTAACTTGTGACTACTTCATACTCCCGATGTCTTCGGATATTTTTAGCTTGCGAGGACTGCAAAATATCCAAGTTGCTATCCAGGGCTGGATGAAAGGGATATCTCGCGGCCTCGAAGTATACGAGGAGGAGAATGGCGAGAAGTTCCAACTCGAGGGGGGCGTAACTATCGATGAGGGCGGGATTAAATTTCTAGGGTATGTTACTCAGCAGTACACTGCGAAGACGGTTGGCGGGAAGAAGCAGCCTGTTAAATCCTACGAAAAAATAATCAAGAGGATTGCTCCTGCGATTAGTAAACACTTGATAATTCCATTGAATAATGGATTAAAGGTGGATTACAAGCTTGGTGAAATTCCTTATTTTCAGAGCTTGGTCCCGATGTCACAAACTTCGACCAAGCCGATATTTGCGCTTAAATCTGCTGACGGAATCGTTGGCGCGCATTTCGATAAGGTCAAAGAGTTCAATAAGGTGATATGTGAGATTGCCGATAATGTTGAAAATAACGTTAAGGTCGTTGACCAGTGATGAGGTGGCCTGATCAGCTGGTCAAGGACATCGCTGCAAGACGAGCAGTCATCTTCCTCGGCGCCGGCGTGTCAATGAACTCGGTCGCGCAAGATGGGAAGACACGGCCGAAGAGTTGGCCTGCATTTCTGTTGGCTGGGGCGAAGAGGCTTGGCTCCAGGCAGAAGAGGATTGTCAAACAGGTCGAAGACCTTATTGTAAAAAATGATCTTCTGACGGCGTGCGAAGTTATTAAGACTCAACTTGGCCGTAATGATTTTGTTGAGTTTATGAAGAGCGAGTTTCAGGATCCGGGGTTTCGGCCCGCCGAAATACACGAGACTTTGTGGGGGCTCGATTTACACGTAGCTGTTACGCCAAATGTAGACCAAATTTACGATACGCTTCTCGCGGACCGTGGAAATGGTACGGTGGTCGTGAAGACCTTTAAAGATAATGATGTGGCCGAGACGATAAGGCGCAGGGAGCGCGTGTTGATCAAGAGTCATGGTTCGATTGGATCGCCGAACGCATTAATATTTACTAGAAGCGAGTATGCAAAAGCAAGGAGTGAGCATCGAGAATTCTACGAACTAATCTATTCGCTCTTGAGTACGCATTCTTTTCTTTTTGTGGGTTGCGGATTGGAAGACCCTGACATCCGATTCCTGCTGGAAGATTATAGATATAGAAATATTTACTCGCATAGTCATTATTTTACAATTCCTGAAGAGAGTTACGTGAAGGAGATTCGCGACGTGCTTGCCGATTCTCTGAATCTATCTTTTGTTACTTACAGTAGTGTGAGTAATCACGTTGCGCTTTCAGCTGGGCTGGTTTCGCTAAAGAATCGCGTAGATCTAATGCGCGTTGAAATGGGGCGTGGCCTGGTGTGGTGAATTTTTGTTGAGGGGCTAGTAAAATAGCACGCGAATGCGATTGGAATTTGAGCTTTGTCAGCGCACTCATGGTCGGATAGTGATGGTGGATAACGCGATCAGGTTTATTGTCTAGGATGAAGCCGCGCGAGCGGTGACGTAAGCCAGTCAGGGGGACGGCATGCGACAGGGATTGAAGCGAGTAGCGCACCGTCGCGACGATGCGCTGACGGGGGTGCGGTGGGACCGGCTGGAGCATCTGCTTGCCGCGTACTACCGCGATGCGGGTTATCAGGTTGCACACGTGGGGACGGGCGCGACGGCTGGCCGGTTCGATGGCGGTGTCGATCTGGAGTTGCGGCGTAATGGGCGACTGCTGCTGGTCCAGGTCAAGCACTGGAACGCCTACAAGGTGCCGCACAACGACGTGCATCAACTGATCGGCGTGATGGTCAACGCCAGGGCCGATGGGGCCATTGTCGTGACCAGCGGTGAGTTCACTCGTGCCGCGATTGAAGCCGCCGCCCGCAACGGGCATGTGCAACTGATCGACGGCGACGAACTCCGTGGCATGCTCGGCCCGCTGCCGGACGTGCCGCCCGCCGCAGCCCATACCGCCGACACGCTGGCCGCCCAGGTGGGGGAGCGCCTGTTGAATGCCGCACTCAGTCGCGCTTTGCCTACTGGACGCAAGGCAGCGAGGTCATATGCCAAAGCCGCTGGGATGGCGCTGCTGCTGAAGTTCGCAGCGCTTTGCTTCCTGTTGCTGGTTGCCTATCAGGTGATCCAAGGCCTAAGCCGAAACCTGAATCTGAGGCTCCAGAGCGTCGATCGGTCTGCTGTCGTTATGCCGCCGCGTTACGAAGCGTCGCCGTCCGTGGCGCCATCTCGTGCTGCGATCGCGGCGCCGCCTGCGGCTCACAATTTCTGTATCGAGCGCGACCGTCGCACAGGCGCGACTGTAGATCGCTGCGTCGAGCACGCCATGCGTCCCAAGCCGACGCTTGCAGAAGTCCGAGAATCGCAGCGAAAAGCGGATGCGGCGATGGAGGTGCTTCGCGCTTCGACACCGGAAATGTAAGGACGTGCTTTCTGCTTCGGTCGGAGTTAGTGGTTACGTCAGTAGCACAAGTTCGGGGAGTCAAACGCCTTCTTCGGCGTTTCGTAATAACAAAGATGAGAAATTTGATGAAGCGAGTAGGCATGCAAAGTAAGGAGCTTTTTGCGTCGGTGCGGGAGATGCTGTTGGATGCCCAGCGCAGTCGCACATTCGGGTCAGTGGCCTTGCTCGGCGCTCTGGTGGCGGCTGCCGGTAGTGCACCTGCCGCGGTAATGAACCTGCCTGCAATACCGGACAAGCCCCAAGACGAACAGTTTGTGGGCGTGCGGGCGCCATGGCGCGACTATCTGATCGCCGTGCGCGCCGCAAGGCAGATCGACGACCCGCTTGCCCGTTGCTTGGCGTGGCCTGATCTGCCAGACATCGCTTGGCCCGCCGGTCACGCGGCGGCGCATTGTCACTATCACTTCGCCAATGCGCCTTCGCCCGCGCAGACGAAGGCGCTGCTCGATGCCGGGCAGGTAGACGTGCTCGAGGCGCAACTCGCCGCGGTTTCGGCAGGTCATGGGCAGCGCGAGGAGGCCGAGCGCATCCATACGTTTGTTCACGACGTGGCCAAGCTGCCGGACGGTGAGCGCGATGCACTCACGGCGCAATGGATCGAGGCAGCGCCTGACAGCGCGTTTGCGTCGATGATGCGCGGGCACCACTACTCGAGAATGGGGTGGGCGGCGCGAGGCGTGGCGTGGGCATCGGAAACCACCCCTGCCCAGATCGAAGCGATGGAGGGCCACTTCGTCGAGGCTGTACAACTGTATGGCCGGGCCATCGAACTGGATCCTGCGTTGACGCAGGCCTACATTGGCCTGATGGAAATCGCGAAGGCAGTGTCCGACAGGGATCTAGAAGCTTGGGCATTCGCACAAGCTCAGCTCGCAGGGCCTGCGTGCGCCGAGGTTGCACTGTCGCGTATGGGCGCGTTGCAACCGCGATGGGGCGGGTCGTTGCAGGCAATGGCGCAGTACGCGCAGACCTTGGCACCGAACGTGGAGATGTATCCGCTACAGGCCAATCAGCTTGCAGCGCCTTACGTCGAAGCGGTGCGTATCGAAATGGCGGAAGATCGCTACACCCAGGGTGCTGCGGATGTCATCGAGGACGCGGTTCGGATGGCGTCGAATGAGGACGCGCTCGCAAGAGCCGCGCAGCTGAGTCTTCATCGTTCTGACGGATCGTCCGAGGATGGTATCAAGGGCCTTGCACTGCTCCTGCAACGCGAACGCTTCACACAATTGACGCCCTGGCAAGCGCGGCAGGTTGCAAGCCGGCTCGTGCGGGGGGAGCCCGAATGGGCATTTGCGACGGCGGCGGATGCCGTCGCGCGTAGCCCGGACGACGCATACGGCCAGTATCTCCTGGCAGCAGCCAGCTACAGCATCGGTCGGTTCGAACTTGCCGAAGCCCACTATCAGCTGGCCCGGAAGGACCCGAGGCAGGAGCAGGTGGTCCTGCGCGAACTGGTGACGATGTGGATGTACGACGCCGGGTTGCCTACCGAGGACGCAATTGCGAAGGCAAGCCCGTATCTCGATGCGCTTTTGGAGAAGTATCCTCGCGACGGTCGCGCGCATATCTTGGACTGGTCGCGTCGTGAGTCCCTAGGCCAACCCATTTCGAGGCGGTGGTTCGAGAATTTCCTTGAAGTGGCGGATTCGAACGACCCGCTTCAGGTACAGGCAATCGAGAACGTGAAGCACGCGCTTGCCGAGTGATACTTGAGCCTGATTTCGGCAGCGCCGGAGAGTAAAGTCCGACCCCTGGCTCTGGCGCCTATGCCTGGAAGCGATGGCGGTCAATCGCTGTCTTCATGAATTATGTGGCAGGTGGGCTCGTAACCCCTCGATAGCAAGCCGACGCCGGGACCTTTGGTCCTAGGGGGGGCGCCGCTGTACAACACGAATGAGAGTGGACCACCAAGCGGCGGCGTGACATCGCACCGATCTGCATTGAGCGATCGCGGCCCGCAGCCGCTCGCGTGCTGCCGGTCGCATCGGTGTCTGAGTTCACTCGCTTCTGTTTGCGGTAGTCGCTTGGTGTCCCACCGCTGGTCAACGGCAAAGGCATTGCGCCGCCGTGCGTCACGGGCGCCGGTACATTGACGACACGCGGATGCAGACCTCGCTCGTTAGATCCAGTCTGATGGGCGCAGCATAAGAACGTCTTTCTGCCATCTAGGGGCAGCCCTAGATATGGAAATCAGCCGCCTTTCACCTGCCATTTACGTAGTCCAATCTCGCCTGAAGGCGCATGGAGGCGACTGCAAGAAGGTCGCTATATTCCGGACTCCCCCGAAGCAGGAGAACCCGAATGTTGCTCACCCCTCAGCGTCGTCGGACGGCGCAAATGATCGGCGTGGCGCTCGTCGCCTCCGTGGCCCTTGGTGGCTGCGCCACCTACAAGGAAGACTTCGCACGCATCGACTCGCGCCTGGATTCCCTCGACTCGCGCGTGCAGGGTGCGGCCCAGAGTGCGGAATCCGCCAACCAGTCCGCGATGCAGGCCAACCAGCGGCTGGATCAGATGGAGCGTCGCGTCCAGCAGCTCGAAACGGCGCCGCGCCGCACGCCGCGCGGTTGATCTGATCGGACCGGGACCTGCGGGCCGGCTGGCCACGGGTCCCGGTGTTTCACCCGTCTTATCGAGGAGTTGTCCCATGGCCCAGTCCACTCACGCTGCGAGGCGGGTCTTCCACGGTGCGCTGCTGCTTGCGTTGGTATCCGCGAACGCTGGCGTGGCCATGGCCAAAGACCCCGCGACGCCGCCTGCCGCTTCGGTCGACCAGCTTCCGCCCGGTCAAGAGGTATCCGACACCGTGATCGAGCTCGCGGGCTGGGTCATCGCGGCCAATGACAACCACGGGTATCCCTTCGCGGTGATCGACAAGGCGGCGGCGCAGGTCCTGGTATTCGGCGGCGACGGCCGGCTGCGCGGCGCAGCCCCCGGGTTGTTCGGGTCTGCGATCGGCGACCATGCGGCGCCCGGCATCGCTGGCCTTGCGCTGCGCGAGATTCCGGGCCGCGATCGCACCACGCCTGCCGGTCGCTTCGTGGGCGGCTATGGTCCGTCGATCGACGCCGGGCGCGTGCTCTGGGTGGATTACGATTCGGCGGTCTCGCTGCACCCGACCGCGAGCGGCACCCCGGCCGAGCGACGCGCCGAACGCTTGGCATCGCCGTCACCGGATGACAATCGCGTCACCCACGGGTGCATCAACGTCTCCTCGGACTTCTACGAGCAGGTCGTGCGCTCGACGTTCGAGAAGGGCGGCGTGTTCTATATCCTGCCGGACAAGGATTCGATTGCGGAGACCTTTCCGGAGTTCGCGGCAAGCCGCGCGGCGAAGGGCGCCGACTGATTCGAATCGCCGTGCCGAGGCGCGCGAGCCTGGCTCCCGTCGAGGGCGCGAGTCGGCTACGTGCGCTCGATGACGAACGCATACAGCTCCGCCAGTTGTCCGTCGCGCAGATGCCACGCGTCGCTGTAATCGGACGTGGTGCGCGTGCCGTCGGCAGAGATGATGGTGATCGTGCCGATCGCTACCACATGGTCGGCATCAGCGATCAACTGGTCCACCACCACCTCCGGCGGATTGACGTAGGTCTCGTCCATGAATCGCCGGATTGCTTCTTTGCCGGTGATCGTGCGATCTCCGACGAAGTGCCAGACCACGTCGTCGGTGCAATGGGCAAGGAAGCCGGCATGGTCACCGCGCGAGACGGCTGCATTGGCTTCGGTCAGCACGGCAGCGGGATCAATGGACATGGTGCGTCTCCTGTCAGGTTGTCCGGACCTTAGCGCTGAAAACGGTAAGCCTGCGTGACCTGGATGGAAAGGTCGGTATGGACGCCGCGGACTGCGCCAAACAGGCAGTCGGATCGCAGTCGTCCAGACACGATCGAGCGTCGATCCGCGAACGCGCGCCCGGATGTCCGGTTTGCACCTCCAAGTGTTCGATACCTCAAGCTCGCTGCTTTGGCAGGGCGTTCGCGGACCGTGAACCTGGTGCTGTCACGCGGCGCTAGACTCTGCCCATGCCGACACCCGATCCGTCCAAGCTCGACCGTATCGTCGCCGAGGCTCGCCGCAGCGCCGAGCAGCGCAACAATGGCTATCGCGAGCGGGCGTTGAAGCTGTATCCGTGGATCTGCGGCCGCTGCGCGCGTGAGTTCACGCGCGCCAACCTGCGTGAGTTGACGGTGCACCACCGCAACCACAACCACGACGACAATCCGGCCGATGGCAGCAACTGGGAGTTGCTGTGCGTGTACTGCCACGACAACGAGCACGCCCGCCAACTCGACCACACGGGCGTGAGCGCGCGCAATGCGGAGGACGTGCCCGCCGCAGCCACCTCCAATCCGTTTGCGAATCTGAAGGCGCGGCTCGAGAAGGCGCGGTCCTGAGTGGCATCGCCTAGCTGGACGCCAAATGCCCGGTGCTGGACGGGCGGAGACGTCGGCGCGTCCCTGCTACACGGCCTCAATCGGGGCCAACTCCAGTGGCGAGCGCACCGAGAACCTTATAGAGCCTCACCGTCTTTATAAGCTTTATAGATCTTCCTTATAGTATGATCCGGGCTTCATAAGGTTTCGCGCGGGGGAGAGACCGGCATGCGTCGGGATCAGATCGCCTTGGAGCGGCATCCGTACCTGGTCCCGGTGGCCGGGCATCCGCACGTCCACGCGCTGGTGGCGCCGCCGACGCCTCGCCGCGTGCCGGACGGTGCCCGCAATCACGCGGAGTTCGCCCAGGCGCACGCCGCGTTGGGGCGATTGCAGGGCGTGATGGCGCATCTGCCGAATGCGGATATGGTGACCCGCACACTGGCCCGGCGAGAGGCCGTGGTGAGTTCGCAGATCGAGGGAACGAAGGCGAATCTCTCCCAATTGCTGACCTACGAGGCGACCCAGGGCGCGACGGGCATGCCTGCGGACGTGAAAGTGACCGAGCGTTACGTGGGCGCGCTGCAGCATGGCCTGACGCGCATCCGCCAGACGGGGCGCCGTGCGCTGGATCTTCGGCTCATCCACGAACTGCATGCGGAGCTGATGCAGGACGAGGCGGGTGTGTTCCCCGTGGGCGCGTATAGGACGGAGCAGGTCTGGATCGGCTCCAGTCGCCGGATCGAAGACGCGACCTTCGTGCCGGCGCCGGCCGCACGTGTCCAAGGCTGCATGGAGGAAATGGCCGCCAGCATTCTGCAGTACGCGCCACGGGATGATGAGCAGGGCGCCCTGTCATTGGTGGCGCAGTTGGCGATCGCCCATGCCCAGTTCGAGACCATCCACCCCTACCACGATGGCAATGGCCGCACCGGCCGGTTGCTGATGCCGTTACTGCTAGCGGCGGAAGGCTATCCGCCGCTGTACTTGTCCGGCGCGCTGCTGCGTGCCAAGGCGGCGTACTACGCGGCTCTGGCCGACGTGCAGTTGCAGGGCAATTGGCGGCCATGGATCGAACTGCTGACCGTAAGCGTCGTGGAGGCGTGCGATGAGTCGATCGCCATCGGACAGGATCTGGTCGCGCTTGCCGAGCGGTGGGAACAGCAGCTCGGACGCTACCGCGCGCATTCGGCAACGCGCCGGCTGCCTCGCTTTCTGCTGGGTCATCCCGTGCTGTCGGTACAGCAAGCCGTCGAAGGCCTCGGCGTTTCGCAGCCTGCGGCGAATGCGGCGCTCAACAACCTGCTCGCTGAAGGCATCGTCAGTCTGGTCAACGAGCGGCAATGGGGACGCGTGTTCCAGGCGACCGAGATCATGGCGCGGCTGGATCGACCGCCTCGAGGGGCCGGAGCGGGTTGAACTTGCTGTCATAACTTCTTAGCAACCGCGACCCGCGCCGTGATTACCGGTGCGTCCTGACCTCCAGCAACTCCACCTCGAACACCAGCGACGCGCCCGGCGGAATCACCCGGCCGGCGCCGTTGCTGCCGTAGCCAAGCCAGGCAGGAATGTGCAGCTCCCGCCTGCCGCCGGGCCGCATGCCGGCGACGCCTTCGTCCCAGCCCCGGATCACGCGGCCGGCGCCCAGTTCGAACACGAAGGGCTGGCCGCGATCGCGCGAACTGTCGAACTTGGCGCCGCGCTTGTCGGGTGCGTTCTCGTCGTAGAGCCAGCCGGTGTAGTGCACGGCTACTTCGTCGCCGGCCGCCGCGGGTGCACCGTCACCGATGGTCATGTCGACGCGCTGCAGTTCGGCCACATCGCCACCGGTGTAGGGCGCCGGGCCGCCGCACGCAGCGAGCAGCACAGAGAGCAGGGCGGCATGGCGAACTGCGCGGTTGGACATGACGTGTGGCCGTGCGGGCGAGTTGGAAAGCATAGCGCCAAGCGCCGCTCACCGCGTCGGGTTCACAGCGGCCGTGGCGAACTGTGACCAAGCGCCTGGGGTTGTCCAGTGCGCATCTGGAGAAGAGGACGCATGCGTCGCCAGTTGCTGCCGCGTGATCTCGGCTTCGAGATCAAACCCCATGACGAGTCGGCCCTGTTCAAGTGGTTCCTGGCCAGCTTCCTGTTCGGTAACCGCATCTCGCAGAGCATTGCAGCCGAGACGTGGCGGGTGATCGTGGAGGTGCACGGCCGGGACACGCCCGGCAAGCTCTGCGCCTGCAGCCATGCGCAACTGGTGCGGATACTCGGCGAAGGCGGTTATCGCCGCTACGACGAATCCACCGCGACCCGCCTCGCGCTGCTGTGCCGAACGCTGGTCGACGACTATGACGGACGCATCCTCGGCATCGCCGAGGCCGCCGGCAGCCGCGAAGACTTCGAGCGTCGTCTGCTCGCGTTCAAGGGCGTGGGGCCGGTGACGCTGGGGATCTTCATGCGGGAAGCGGGGGTGGCGGTGTTTGGGGAGGGATAACGCGGCGCTTCGACCAGGTTGGATGATGATTGGCCGCCCGCTGCTACCTTATGAAGTGCCCGACACCGCCACAACCTGCTGCGTGTTGGTCCAATGAGATGGCAACCTCCGCGAGATCTTCAGAACGCTGGCCGATTCCTATCTGCGGGCCACTACTAATCTCGACTTGGCCATTACGATCGGATGAGTGACATGCACAAGAGCGAACGCGATACCGGTCCAGCCGGTTTTACGTTCGAAGACGCCGAGCGAGCCCAGTTGCGGGATTGGATTGGACTAAGCACCGCCGCAAAGATCGATTTCTTTGAGGAGATGGTCCTGCTCGCTTATCGAAGTGGCGCGCTATCGCCCGAGCGCCTCGCGCTTCGCGACTGAGATTCGCCGAGGAATCCAGCGTCGTGAGTTCGTCGCTCAGCGGGTGACGCGACAGCTGCGATCTAACGTGCGGGCTCATGCGCCCATCGGAAGCGGCCGGTGAGCGACGATGTCGGTTGCATCGATCACTGCGGCGCGGTGCTTTCGTGCCTGGCATGCGAAGATGCGCGGTCAAGTCGGGGGGGTGCGAATGCTTGGTTGGCTGTTCGGCAAGAGGAAGGCGCGTGCGCCCGTAGCAGCGGACGTCCACAAGGCGAAACCGAGATTGTCGGTTCACATGATCTGGCGCGATGACGCATCGCTGCCAGTGCCGGACTGGGCCGCTATGCACTCGGAGGCGCCGGTCAGCACCGACGACGCGGGTCTGTTCGCCTATTACGACGCTGCGGCGATGACGTGGCTCGACGCGCTCGCCGAAGCGCTGCCTTCGGACTATCGGACATCTGGTACCGAGAATTTCCTGCTGTTGTCGGCGCAGCCGCCGCGCGAATCGGCACTGGTGTTGCGCACCTGCGAGCAAGCATTGCAGGCCATCAAGGGACGCCTTGGGGCACTCGCCAACGATGAAGGCTATGGCCGTTACATCGTGCTGGTGTTTGCCAGCCTGGACGAGTATGAGGCGTATGTGTCGCAGTATCAGGGCGACACCGATGAAGCGCCGATGTCCAGCGGCGTCTTCATCGATGCGGGTTATGGACACTTCGCGAGCTGGCATGACGGCCTGGACGAGTTGGAAGCGGTCGTAGTGCACGAGCTCACACATGCGCTGTTGGCGCACCTTCCCATGCCGCACTGGCTGCATGAGGGGTTCGCAGTGAACGTGGAGCGGACGCTGTTGCCGCGGCTCGCCGACCCGCGCTTGGCCTTGTATCGGCCCGATGAAATGGCCGCACGGCATGCCGCTTGGTGGAACGCGACCACGATCCAGACCTTCTGGTCGGGCGCGGCCTTTCACACCGCGAACGACGGGGTGGATCTGGCTTACGACCTTGCACGCACGATCACCGCGCTGGCTGCTCGCGACGATGAGGCTGCGTTCCGCGCGTTCGTCACCGCGGCCACGGGCGACGATGGCGGTGCGCGAGCGGCGGGCCATGCCCTGGGTTACCCCCTCGAACACCTGGTCGAGGCTGTACTGGGCGAGGGAGACTGGGCGCCGCGTCCGGCCGAATGGACAGTTGTCGACGCGAGCTGATCTGCCGGTCGTCTCAGTGCCGCCTACTGGGGCGGTTCGCGCTTGCGGTCCGGCGGTTCGCCATCTCCAGCGCCCGCCGCGCTCGCCACCCGCCGCACTCGCGCCCGGTAGTCGCGCAGGTTGTCGCCGCGGATGCGGGTCGCCTGCGTGCCTTTCACCGTGCCGATCTTGGTGTCGCTGCCGGTGACGGGCGCGGCCTCGACGGTGGTCTCGCGCTCGTATGCGTGTGACTTGTCGGTGTTGCGATAGAACCGGTACAGGCCCCAATACAGCGCGGTCGCGCCCAGGGGGCCGGCAGCCAGCAGCCAGAGTCCATTTTCGTCGCTCATACGGTGCTCACCAGAAATGCGATGACGGCCGATTCGATGATCGTGCCGGTGACCAGCGCGGCCAGCAGCAGCTTCCAGTGCTGCACGGGCACGCTGCCCATGGTCTCGCCGGTGCGGCCGTTGACGGCGATGTAGTGCAGCAGGCCGCCGTTTTTGCCGGGCTGGTGGTAGGAGTACAGCCAGACGGGCAGGTACATCGAGACCCAGCGCGTGCCGTGGACCTCGAGCTGTTCCTGCTCCCAGCGCACGCCGCGGTCGTAGCGCCGCGCCGAGCCTTCGACCTGGGCGCGGGCGATCGACAGCAACTGGTCTTCCAGCCGCGGGCGCAGGTGCTCGACGTTGCGGTTGCGCTTCTCGGAAGTGAACCCGCTCAGGTAGGAGGCGTTCCAGCGCACGGCATTCTTGGTGTCGAACGGCAGGATGGTGTTGATGATGTTGTTGGTGTTGGCCTGGATATCCAGGTTGCCGCGCTCGGCCGAGGACTCCAGCGGCAGGTCGTCGACGGTGAAGTCCACTTGTCGTTCGACGCGGTAGACGTCGGCGTCGTAGTAGGTCTTCTTGTTGTTGTCGGTGCCGCGGGTGTAGCGGCGTGTCTCGACCTCGCCTTCGCCAGCCACTGCGGCGCTGGCCCGGGCATCGACGATCATGTAGGGCAGGTACACGCCGACGACGTTCTCGGGCGTGAACTGGTCCTTGAATGCCTTGAGCGCGAGCAGCCGGCGCTTGTCGACGAACTGGCGGATGCGTGCGACCGCGTCGTCTTTCTTGATGTGGAACGGCAGCACGGCGTCGGGCACGGCCCCGTTGGGCACCTGCTCGTTGATGCCGAAGACGTGGCGGCACCAGTGGCACCGCGCGGTCATCGCGTTTTCGGTGTTAACGGTGACCTCGGCGCCGCAGCCGCTGCACTTGAAGCTCATCAGCGCCGCGGCGTCGGCGGCGATGTCGCGGGCGCCGGAGGCGACGACGGTGCCGGTCAGCGTGTCCAGCCCCGCGCCGAAGCCGAAGACCTCCTCCACGCGCTCGCCATGCCATTCGTTGCGGCAGTACTGGCAGACGAGCAGGTCGGTGCCGGGCTTGTGGCGGATATCGGTCGAGCCGCACTTGGGGCAACGGTTGAGGCCGTCGCGCAATTCGGCCGACGCGGTGTCGATGGCGACGGGGTCGGGCGCCTCGAGTTCGTCGCGGATCGCGCCCGGCAGCGTGGCCGGGTCGATCGGATGCGTCCCGGGCAGCGGCGGGACATCGCGTGGCGAGCCCGGGCCGTCGACCGGCCGGGCCGGCAACGGCGGGGGCAGCTTGGAGTCGGACATGGGCGCGGCGCCGGTGGTCTTACAGACCCAGTGCCTTGGCCTTGAGCGCGTCGTAGTCGGCCTGGGTGATCAGGCCGAGGTCGAGCATCTCCTTGGCTTTCGTGAGCTTGGCGACCGGGTCGTCGGACGCGGGCGCCGCAGCTGTGGGCGGTGTGGCGGGTTGCTGCAGGCTGCCGAGCCCACCCGCCATCCCCGAAGCCATGCCCAGGCCCACCAGGCCCGCGGCGCCGCCATTCTCGCCGGCCGACTGCATGCCCTGGGCGACGCTGGCCTGCAGATTGGAATTGCCACGCGATCCGGCCAGCGCATCGGCGCGCTGCACGGTCTTGAGCAGTTCGCGGGTGTTGGCGTCGTACTCGATCGAGACGATCGCGGTCTTGACGATCGCAAGCCCGCGGTCGGACTTCCACTGGTAGCCCTGTTCGACGGCGGCCGACAGGCTCTGGGCAAAGCCCAGCGAATCCTGCTGGAGCTTGGTGATGCGATTGCCCTTGGCCGGATCGTTGGTGTACAGGCTGAAGGCCGGGGCGAGCGAGCCGACGACCTCGTTGAACAACTGGCTGGCCGCGGCGTTGTCGATGTCGGTGAAGTCGAACACCTGGCCCGGCTGCAGGTAGCTGGCGGGCACGAAGTTCTTCACGAACAGGATCGGGTCGACGATCTTGAGCGTGTAGGAGCCGCGCGTGATCGCGCCGACCTGGGTGCCGAGGAAGCCGTCGTCCCAGTAGATCTCCGACTGGGTGCCGAAGCGGTTGTCGGGCAGTTCCTTGAGCGAGACGAAGAACGCCGCCTGCTGGGCGCCGGGCTGGCCGCCGAACTTGAAGCGCTCCCAGCTCTGGCGGATCAGCGGGCTGACGATGCCGTCGCCAGCGAAGATCGACTGCGAGTTGATGTCGTCCGAGCGCCACTCATAGCCGCCGGGTTCGGCGACGAAGCCGGTGATCGCGCCGTCCTGCATCAGCAGCAGGCCATAGCCTTCGGGCACGACGATCTTCGAGCCGTTGCTGATGATGTGGGTCGAGCCGCGGGTGTTGGACCCGCGCCCGGCGTTGGTGCCCTGGGGCACGGCGGCGAACAGGGCGGCGGTCGGGGGCAGGCCCGCCGGCACCGTGAGGAAGTCCTTCCACTGGTCCGCGAACACGCCGCCGACCGCGCCTTTCACTGCCTGCACAAGACCCATGGACACTCCTGCGTTCGATCGGCGGGCACTGCGCCCGCCGTGTCGCCGGACTATACCCGCGCGCGGGGCTGTGGCGCGTCGGGGGCATCCCCAGGTCAGCGTGTCCACAGGTTGGGGTGGCGGGGCGGCCCCGCCGACGGCCTCAGGACTGGCCCGCTCGCCACTGCGTACGGTTTGCGGCGTCATGGAAGGTCCAGGCCACGAAGCGGCTCTGCTTGTTGCCCTGGGCCATGGCGACTTCGCGCACCTCGGCGGCCTCGGCCTGGCGCAGTTGCCGGCGCAGGCCCGACAGGTGCTCGGCGCGCGCGACGAGGCTGGTGAACCACAGCACCTGCCGGCCGATGGCGGCGCTTTCGCGGACCATCTTGCGCAGGAACTCGGCTTCGCCGCCCGGGCACCACAGTTCGTGGTCGTGGCCGCCGAAGTTGGGGGCCAGGGACGAGGCGCGCCCGGCGGGCGACGCCTTGCCGAGTTGGCGGCGCTTGCGCTGGTGCGCACCGGCGGCCTCGGCGGCGGAGGCATGGAACGGGGGATTGCACAGGGTGAGGTCGAACCGCTCGTCCGTGCGCACGACGGTCTGGAAGATGCGGTTGCGTGCCGGCTGGTGGCGCAGCGCGATGACCTTGTCGAGGCGATTGGCGTGGACGATCGCGGTGGCCACCTGCAGCGAGGTCGCGTCCACGTCGCTGCCGACGAAGCGCCAGCCGTATTCGGCGTGGCCGAGCAGCGGGTAGATGCAACTGGCGCCGACGCCGACATCGAGCACGCGCACCGAGGCGCCGCGCGGGATCGTGCCATCGGCGGAGGCGGCGAGCAGGTCGGCCAGGCCATGCAGGTAGTCGGCGCGGCCGGGGATCGGTGGACACAGTGCGCCGTCGGGCAGGTCCCAATGCGCGATGCCGTAGTCGCTGCGCAGAATCGCGCGGTTGAGCGCACGCACCGCGGCGGGGTCGTCGAAGGCGATGCTGGTTTCGCCGCGCGGGGTGGTCAGCAGGTGGGCGGCCAACTCGGGGCTGGCGTTGACCAGTCGCGGGAAATCGTAGCGGCCCTGATGGCGGTTGCGCGGATGCAGGGCGGGCACGCCGCGTGCAGTGGCGCGGGCGGAGCCGGGAGAAGCGGGCATGCGGACACTCGGTGGGACGGACGGCGGGCGTCAGTATGGCGGGCTTGGGGCGCGGACAAAGAAAACCCCGCCGGGGCGGGGTGCTGTCGGGCGGCGCGAGCCTACGGCAGCTCGCACTGCATCTTGGCGTCGATGTAGTAGGGCTTGGGCACGTCGGGGTTCTCGCTGGTGCGCTCGAACACCACTTCGAACGAGTCGGCATTCGGCGTGCCCTTGCGCTCGGTGCAGGCGGCCTGGAGCTTGTCCTTGACGGCGGCGATGCCGGCGTCGCGGTCGGCGCCTTCGGCGCTGTTGGTCAGGTTGACGACCTCGGCAGAAGCCTGGGCGCTGACGGCCAGCAGGCCGGCGAACAGGATGGCGGGCAGGGGCTTCATGGGATCTCCTGGTCATGGTGGCGGTGATGGGGACAGCGCGGCAGCGGTGCGAAGCCGTTGGCGCTGCGGGCCGTCAGCGTAGGGCGGCGAGGTTAAGGCGGCGTGCGCGTGCCCGATGAAAGCCCAGATGCGTCTTCCAGTGCAGCCGTGCGGCCGAAAGCCGCAGACGGCGCATCGTCAGGCCGCGGCGCCATGCGCGGCACGTCGGCGACTGGCGGTGACGAAGAAGGTGCCACAATCGAGGCGTCGACCACTTCGTCACGGAGAATCCGGCCATGCGCCTCGTATCCCTTGCGCCGCTGCTGTTTGCGATCGCCGTACCGTCGGCGGCCCACGCCCAGTCGCAGCCTGCCCCAGGAGATGCCCCCATGTCCCACGCTTCCCAACCGAGTTCGACTGCCGCGATCGAAGGCACGTGGCGGTTGGTGTCCTACGAGGTGGAGGTCAAGGCGACCGGCGAGCTGTTCCCGCCGATGGGCGAGAAGCCCTCGGGCTATACGATCTTCGCGCCCGAGGGGCGGGTGTGGTTCATGCTCACCGCGCAGGGCCGCGAGCCGGGCGAGAGCGAGCGCGAGAAGGCGCGCCTGCTGGAAACGGTGATCGCCTACACCGGCCGGTACCGGATCGAGGGCGATGCCTGGATCACCGCGGTGGACGTGGCCTGGAACCCGGCCTGGGTCGGCACCGAGCAGCGCCGGCAGTTCAAGCTCGAGGGCGACCGGCTGCAGGTGCTCACGCCGTGGCGGGTGATGCCCAACTGGGCCGACAAGGGCGAGACGCGCAGCATCATCACCTTCGAGCGCGCGCACGAAACGCGCTGAGCGAGGGGGCGGCGATATCGCGACTGCGGCACGCCGGTACGCCGGCGTGCCGCCTTGCACGCGCGCGTCAGTTCGTGACCAGGGTGACGCCGTAGGTGCTGAGCATCGGGGTCAGCCGCTGGTACCAGCTGCGGCGCTGGTTCTGCGCGATGCCGCAGTTGGTGCCATCGCTGCCGAGTGCACCCCCCGAGGTGACGCCCTGGGCATGGCCTGCCGAGGAGATCCACGAGCCGCCCGAATCGCCCTGGCCGGCACAGGCGTTGGACTCGCGTAACCCGTTCACGGTGCCCTGGGCGTAGTTCACGCTGACATTGGTGCGGGTGATCGTGCCGCAGCGCCAGCCGGTGCGATAGCCAGAGCGGCACACGGCCGAGCCGACGGCGGCCTCCGCGCTGCCGACGACCGGCGTCGTGCTGCTGCCGCTGTACTGCCACACACGGCCGAACAGCGTGTCCTGCTGGCGCACGGTGGCCCATGCGGCGTCGGAGCCGGGGAACGTGCTGGACTGGAAGCTGCCGACCGTCGTGCCGCCGATGCGGACGGTCGTGCCGGCGCTGCCGCAATGGCCAGCGGTCACGAAGCCCTTGGTGCTGCCGCGGGTCACCGGGAAGCCGATCGAGCAACCGTTGTACTGGATGCCGCCGTAGATGTTGATCAGCGTGGACGGGATCTGCTCGGACACTTCGAAGTGCAGGGCGCCGGTGTCGACATCGCTGCGCGCCAGGAAGTCCATCACCGCTTCGGTGCGGCCGGCGCCGGGCGACAAGGTGACGACGACACGGTTGTTGGGCAGGTCGACGCCCCAGGATTGCACGCCGTCGAGGCGACGCATGATGCGCGAGGTGGCCGACTGGTCGAGCGCGTGCACCGCCTGCTCGAGCTCGTACAGGCTGTAGCGCACCTGGCGCACGTCGGCACCTTCGACCGCCGGCAGTCGCTGGCGGCCCTGGACCGCGGTGCCGACCACCAGGCGCGGATGTCCGTCGGCGTCGTGTTCGATCCAGGTGCCCGCGTAGCTCTCGCCATAGAGTTGGCGCGCCGTGGCTTCGGCCACAGGGACTTGGCGCTCGACATCCACGGTCACACGGTACTGGTCCTGGGTCATGCCCAGGTCGCGTTCCAGCGCGGCGACCATGCCGGGGTCCAGGCTCGGCATGCCGGGTTGCGCGGCCAGAGCACTGCCGCCCGCGGCGGCAGCCGAGAGCAGGGCGAGGGCGAGGGTGCGGCGGACCGCTGCGTGCAGGGTGTGCATGGGTGCTTCCTCCTTGTGCATTCGAAGTGGGCCGTCCCAGCGGTCCGCCTCGGGTCCGACGTCGAGGGCAATGCAGTGCGGTCGTCGGCCGCCTCGTCCATCCGTCGACGCCACAGGACATGATCGTGGTGCGGCATGTGCCTGGTACGACCGCACGGGTCGACATCGACGACCCGGTGGCGACAAAAACGAGGGACTTGGACCACTGCGATTGCCGTCCGGCATCCTGATCCGGAACGAGCTTGCTGACACGACGCGCCGCGATCGCAAGGCCTCTGCCGCGTGTTCCCGGCGCATTCCGACCCTAGGGCGGCCAAGCGATTGCGGTCAAGCGCGAATGCGCTGACTGAATGCCAACCAGCGCTCCTTTTCCGACATTGAGGCGATGCCGATGCACGGGGCGGCGGGAAACTGTGCACTCGGTCCGCAATGAGGTGTCGAGGCGGTCGCGATGCCACGCACGTTGTCATGCGCGCGACACCCGCATTCAATCTCCTGGTCTTGCAGCGCGTGCATGATGCGGGCTCCCCCAAGCGAATGGAGACCAGGATGAAGACGCGGACAATCACCGGGGTTCTGCTGCTGGCGGCCCTGTCGAGCACGGCGGCGTTCGCCGCACGCCATCATTACGACGTCGTCGGCGAAGGCTATGGCCGGACCCAGCAGGAGGCGCTCGAGTATGCCGAGCGCGCGGCTTACGAGCAGTGCTACAACAACTGGGGCCAGGCCGGCCAGGAGCTCACCGTGCTGGCCGAGTGGGTCGATCCGGCCACCGGCTACATCCACATGCGCGTGTCGCTGGGCTGCACCGTCGACGACTGATCGCGGCGCTGCCTCATCGATGCGGGAATCGCCGGCTCGCAGGGGCCGGCGATTCCGTCGCGACGCGGTCGCGAGCGGCGCGCTGTCTTTGAAGCAATGGCGCGCGTCGTCTCCGCTGACGCGCAGGGCGCATGGCCGAAGGCAGATGCGCGGATACGGCCGGCCGCTGCCGGCAGGGGTGCGTTCCTTTACCCTGTGCGCCCCTTCCGGTCCGCAAGTGGTCCACATGAAGCTGCAGCTGTCCCTCGAGTGGTTCCTCAATCCCGACCACCTGCCGTTGATCGCAGGCATCGAACTGGGCTGGTATCGCGATGCCGGGCTCGACCTCGCACTGCAGGTGCCGGACGACCATTACGACGGCTTGGCTGCGGTGGCGGCCGGTGAGATCGCGTTCGCCTGCAACGAGCCGCTGCACATGATCGATGCCGATCGGCCCGGTCTGCGCGCGTTGGGCTGCTTCTTCGAGACCGATGGCGGCATCGTGCTGCAGCGCGCCGCGGGTCGGCGGCTGCTCGAAGGCGGCGAGGTGCGCTTGGCCTCGCCGGTCGCCGGTGGTGTGACCGATGCGATCGCGGTGGAGATCCTGGCGCGCTGGTGCGCGGCCCGGGGCGCCGCATTCGAGCCTGCGCAGGTGCGGATCGAGAGTGCCGGATTCGAGCATCTGGCCAACCTGCGCGCCGGCTTCGACGGGGCCTGGCTGTGCTTCGCCAACTTCGAAGGCGTCGAGGCACGGCAGGCCGGGCTGGACACCGACTTCATCACCACCGATGACGTGGGACTTGCGAACTTCTCGGCGCTGGAACTGTTCACCTCGCAGGGCTTTCTCACCGAACACCCCGAGGTGGTCGCGACCGTGACTCGGCTGATCGGGCAGGGCGCGCGGCTGTGCCGCGACGATCCCGGTCAAGCGGCCGCGCTGTGGTACGCCTACAGCGGCACCACGCCGTCGCCGCTGATGGACGCGATCATTGCCGACACCTGCCCACGACTGATCGACCCGGTGGTCCGCGACGCGACGCGCTGGCACGCCATGTGGGCACAGTTCGACCGCCTGGGCCTGAGCCAGGTCGATCGTGACGGCTACGCAGCGCTGTACGCCTGACACCGCCTCGCGCGCCGTGTCCTGCGCCGCGTCGCGTCGATGAAGCGCTTGCGCGGGCAGGCGTCAATGAAGCCGCGCGCGCGGCGCCGATGAATCCTCCCCGCGCGCAGGGCAGGTCGACGTGCGCCGGCACTTCTAGAGCCGGGCGGGTGCAAACCTCCCCCGCGCGCGGGGGAGGTCGGCACGCTGCGCGTGCCGGGTGAGGGCGCGCTTCGGCTCTGGGTCGTCGAGCCATATGTCCGCATACGCGAGCATCGGCCGCTGACGGCATCGAGCGCCCGGCACGCCGCAGCGTGACCAGGTGTGTACCTCGTCGCAGCTGATGCGCGGTCTACAGCCGGTCGATGGAGCGCGTCGCCAAGTGGGTCCATAGGGGACGGCCACGGGACGCTATACCTCTTTCAATGTATCTTTTGATGATACAAATAAGCGTCCTCCTGAGCCCGTTCCCCCACTGGATGCCCATGGCGCCCGATCGCAAGCTCCACCGCCCGGTACACCAAACATGACACGCGTCGACGCCTCCCCATTCGACGATCCCACGGCCGTCGCGTCTTACGCCGCGACGACGCCGGCCAAGGTGCCGGGCCTGGCCGACCTGCATCGCATGACCACGCTGCTGCTGGCCGAGGGCACGACGGCGAAGGCGCAGGTGCTGGTCGTCGGCGCCGGCGGTGGGCTGGAACTGGCGGCCATGGCCGAGGCGCAACCAGGCTGGCATTTCACCGGCGTCGATCCCTCGCGTCCGATGCTGGATCTCGCACAGCGGGCTGTCGTGCCGTTCGCCGATCGCGTGATGCTGCTGGCAGGCACGGTCGAGCAGGCGCCCGCAGGACCGTTCGATGCCGCGACCTGTCTGTTGACCTTGCATTTTCTCGACCGGGCGTCGCGGTTGCGGACGCTGCGTCAGATCCGTGGCCGCTTGCGGCCCGGCGCGCGACTGGTAGTGGCCCATCATGCGCCGCCGTCCGATGATGCGGCGCGTTGGCTGGCGCGGTCGGCCGCGTTTGCCGACCGTGCAGGCAGGGCGCCTGAGACCACGATCGCGACAGGGCGCACGATGGCGGCGCGTCTGCCGTGGCTGGCGCCTGAGGATGAAGAGGCGTTGCTGCGCGAAGCCGGCTTCGACGCTGTCGCGCTGTTCTACGCAGCGTTCTCGTTTCGCGGCTGGGTCGCCACCGCCTGAGCTCAGTGGGCGCGTCGAGGGGCACGTTTGGCGACGCGACGGGGTCGTGGCTCGGCTGTCACCGGCGGGTCGCCGTACAGCCGCTGGCAGGTGTCGCACCAGAAGGCGCGCCGTTGCGCGGCACCCAGATGCTTGCGGTACTGCAGTGGTGTGCCATCGCGCGGGCAGCTGCGCTTGGTGTGCACCTGGTAGTGCTTGCGCAGTTCGAAGGCCTGCTTCCAGCGGTAGAAGTCAAAGCTGTAGGTGCGCGCTTGGGTTACCAGTTCCGACAGCTTGCGCGCCGGCAGGGCGCCGATCCGGCTTTCGGGGTGCACGCGGATCCGGTGCAGGACTTCGTTCTTGATGATGTTGCCGACGCCTGCGAACACGTCCTGATCGAGCAGCACGTCGGCCGCCAGCGCTTGCGGCCTTGCGCGCAACTTGCGGCGCGCCGCGGCTGCGTCCCAGGCATCGCTCATGACGTCGGCGCTCCAGTCGTACACGGCGTCGAGGTCGTCTTCGATGAAGCGCACCGAGCAGGCATAGAAGTTCAGGCATTGGCCCTTGCTGAAGCCCAGGCCCAGCCTGACCGGTGCGTGCTTGCGGTCGTCGATGCGGTAGCTGCCGAACAGCAGGAAATGGATGCGCACGCTGAAGCCCTGGAATTGCAGCAGCAGTTGCTTGCCCCAGCTGCGCACGGCGATCAGTGTGCGGTTGCGCAGTCGCTGGATGTCCTGTGTGCTGTTGCCTGTCACGTGCAGCACCTTGCGACCGGCGAATTGGGCGGCCGCTTCGCGAAGGATGACGATCGATGGACCCTCGGGCATGCGGCGAGTATCACCTTGCGCCGTGAGTGCCGGGTCAGACGGCCGGGCGGGGGCGTGCAAAATTCGCTGCCCCCCACCCGGCGCGCGGTGCGCGCCGACCTCCCCCGCGATGCGGGGAGGTGTGCAAAGGCGGGCGTTCCGGAGCCGGCCGGCGGCGCCACGATCACCGTGCGTCGGCCCGGAACACGCTAATCTGGCCGCCAATCGACAAGGTGCAAGCCGATGGGGCCCGTTCCGTTTCCGATTCCGTCCGACGAAGCGCTGCGGGCCAGCACGCTGGCGGAGTACCACGTGCTCGAGTCGCCCCCCGAACTGGAGTTCGACCGGCTGGTGCAATTGGCCTCGCGGCTGTTCTCGGTGCCGATTGCACTGATCTCGCTGGTGGCCAGCGACCGCCAGGTGTTCAAGGCGCGCGTCGGCCTGGATGTGTGCGAGACCGATCGCGATGTGTCGTTCTGTGCGCATGCGATCCTCAGCGATGAGGTGATGGTCGTTCCCGATGCACTGGAGGACCCGCGCTTTGCCGCCAACCCCTTGGTGCTCGGGCCGCCGTTCATCCGTTTCTATGCCGGCAAGCCGCTGGTCACGCCCGGGGGGCAGCGCCTGGGGACGGTGTGCCTGATCGACACGCAGCCGCGTGCGACGTTCAGTCAATCGGAACGGGACAACCTGTCCGACCTCGCCGAGTTGGTGATGGATCGCATGGAACTGTTGCGATTGGCGCATGTGCGGACGGTCGGCCAGGCGCGGTTCGAAAACATCGCAGTCACTTCGCCCGATGCCATCATCTGCACGACCGACGTCGGCGCGATCACGTTCTGGAATCATGCCGCCGAGCGGCTGTTCGGCTACACGGCCGAGGAGGTGACCGGCCGCTGCGGCAGTCTGGTCGTGCCCGACAGCTGGCGCGCTGCGTACTTTGAGGATCTTGCCCGGCTGCGCGAGGGTGCGGCGATGTCGGCCGCTGGTCAGACGATCGTGCGTTCGGGCCTGCGCCGGGACGGCAGCGAGTTTCCGGCCGAGATCTCGCTGTCGTCCTGGCGGGAAGGGCGCGCGACGAGCGTGGGCGCGATCGTGCGCGACATCACCGAGCGGCGCCGTAACGAGGATCGGCTCTATCGGCTGGCCTCGCTCGATGCGTTGACCGAGTTACCCAATCGAGCCGCCTGGCGCGCCTGCATCCAGGACACGCTTGAGCAGGGCACGCCGGTGTCGGTGCTGCTGCTGGACCTGGACGGCTTCAAGGAGGTCAACGACACCTTGGGCCATTCGGCCGGCGACCAGGTGCTCAAGATGGTCGCTGCGCGCTTGAAGGCCGAATGCCCGGATGCACGGATGATCGCGCGGCTGGGTGGCGACGAGTTCGTGCTGCTGCTGACCGGCGATGACCGCCGTGGCGCGAGTGCCGTCGCCGGTGCGCTGGTACGTGCATTGTCGCGCCCCTACGACCTGCCGGGGCATGCGTTCGAGATCGGCGCCAGCGTCGGGATCGCACTGTATCCGGCGCATGGTGCCCGCGCCGAGGATCTGCTGGGCGCCGCGGACCTGGCGTTGTATCGGGCCAAGGCCGCAGGCAAGGGGCGTTATGTGGTATTCGAGCGGGCCTTTCGCGAGGTCGCGGTGGCGCGACGCGAATTCGAGCGCGAGTTGCGGCGTGCGTTCGAGCAGGACCAGTTCGCGCTGCTCTATCAACCGCAGATCGATCTGCGCGACGGGCGGATCCGCGGCGCCGAGGCGCTGCTGCGCTGGCAGCATCCCACGCGTGGCCTGCTGTCGCCGGTCTCGTTCATCGACGTGCTGGCGCAGAAGCCGATCGCGCCTGCGGTCGGCGAGTGGATCATGCGCACCGCCTGCGCCCAGGCGCGCGGTTGGCGCGAGCGGGTGCCGGGCTTCCGGATCGGCGTGAATCTGTTCGAGGCGCAGGTGCGATCCGCGCAGTTGCGCAACGTCGTCGAGCGCGTGCTGGGCGAGACCGGCTTGCCGCCTGAGGGGCTGGAGCTGGAACTGCTGGAGAACACGATGATTCGCCACGACAGCGCCTTGCTGCAGGTACTGCAGGCGCTGCGTGCGATGGGGGTGGGCCTGGCGTTCGACGACTACGGCACCGGCTTCGCCTCGCTGAGCCTGCTCAAGCGGTTCCCGGTGAGCAGGCTGAAGATCGACCGCTCGTTCATCCGCGACGTCATCAGCGATCCCGAGGACGCGGCCATTGTCCGCGCAGTGATTTATCTCGGCCGCAGTTTCGGGCTGGAGGTCATCGCCGAGGGCGTGGAGACGAAGGCGCAACTCGATTTTCTCGCCGCCAACCAGTGCACGCAGGCCCAAGGCTATCTGTTCGGGCGGCCGATGACCGCGCAGGCGTTCACGTCGGAGCTGGCGCGCGCGGCGGTCCTGCCCTGAGCGATCGTCGGGGATTGGTGTCGAGCGCCGCGGTTGCTAGTCTGCGGCGACCCCCGAGCGACAGGCGCGACATGCACCGGCGACAGTTCCTCTCCCATGCCGCACTGGCGGCGCTGGCGTCCACGCTGCCGCTGGGCGCGCTCGCCCAGGCGCAGGCCGCCTCGCCCGGCGCGCTGCTTGCCCCGGCGCTGCGGCCCGGCGACACCGTCGGGCTGATCAGTCCATCGTCGCCGGTGGATGAGCCGTTCGATCTCGAACTGGCGCAGGAGGTGATGCGCGCGCTGGGCTTCCAGGTCAAGACCGGTGCGCATTTCGCTGGCCGACGCGGCCATCTGGCCGGCGCCGATGCCGAGCGGGCAGGGGACCTCAACGCGATGTTCGCCGACCCCCAGGTGCGGGCGGTCATCTGTGTGCGGGGCGGTTCGGGCGCCGCGCGGCTGCTGCCGCTGCTCGACTACGACACGATCGCGCGCAACCCCAAGGTGCTGCTGGGCTATTCGGACATCACCGCGCTGCACAGCGCGATCCATGCCCGCACCGGGCTGGTGACCTTCCACGGCCCCAACGGCACGGGCAGTTGGAACCGCTTCAATGCCGACCAGTTCCGCCGGCTGTTCTTCGCGCGCGAGGCGATGGTCTACCGCAATGCGGTGGACGACGCCGACGAACTGGTGCCGCGCCGCAATCGCACCACGACCATCACCGGCGGGCGGGCCCAGGGCGTGCTGGTGGGCGGCAATCTGACCGTGCTCAGCGCGCTCGCCGGCTCGCCGTATCTGCCCGACTTCGACGGCAAGATCCTGTTCCTGGAAGACGTAGAGGAAGCGCCGTACCGGATCGACCGCATGCTCAGCACGCTCAAGCTGATGGGCGCGCTCGGCCGGATCGCGGGCCTGATCTTCGGCCAGTGCACCGACTGCGACCCAGGGCCGGGCTACGGCTCGCTAACGCTGGCGCAGATCCTCGAGGACCATGTCCGGCCGCTGGGCATCCCGGCCTATCGCGGGGCGATGATCGGCCACGTGCGCGAGCAGTTCATCGTGCCGGTGGGCGGCCGGGTCGAGTTGGATGCCGACGAAGGCGTGTTCCGTCTGCTGGGCCCGGTGCTGGCCTGAGCAAGACGCCGGCGCCGCGCGCCGGCACGAACGTCCTGGGGGTTCGGCCCTGCGGATCGGCAGCGCAGGCGTCTACGGTCATCGTCGCGTCGGCCCGATGTTTCGTTGTTCGCTCAATGGCGAAATTTAACGAAAAGGGGCATACTCCGCCGCATTGTGAGAACGTCCATGACAGGAAGCCGGGATACCAGCCAGCGCAGGTTGCGGATCAGCGAACTGGTGCGTCAGCACGGCAGTGTGCAGGTCGCCTCGCTCGCCGAGTTGTTCGGGGTCAGCGTGCAGACGGTCCGCAAGGATCTGCGCTACCTCGCCGAACGCGGGGTCATGGCGCGGGCCTACGGTGGCGCGATCGACAGCAGCGTGGTCGGCGGCCCGGCGGCCGAGCCGGCCTACGAGGTCAAGCGAAGCGAACGTCTGGACGCCAAGCGCCGCATCGGTCGGCTGGCCGCCACGCTGATCAAGGCCGGCGACACGATCGCGATCGACTCTGGCACCACTGCCATCCAGTTGGCCGAAGCGCTGCCCAACATCCAGGTGACCGTGGTCACCAACGACTTTGGCGTGCTGACGGCGTTGACGCCCAAGAACAACGTCGACATCGTCATGCTCGGCGGCGAACTGCGCCGCAAGAACATGGCCTTCTATGGCGGCATGACGGTCGATGCGATCGACGCCCTGCACGTGGATGTGGTGTTCCTTGGGGTCGACGGGTTCGACCTGGAACGCGGGATCACGACCCACTACGAGCCCGAGGCGATGCTCAATCGCAAGATGATCGAGGCCGCGCGCAAGGTGGTGGCGATCACCGACAGTTCGAAGTTCGGGCGCATCTGCCTGCACCGGATCATGCCGGTCGCGGACCTGCACACGCTGATCACCGATTCGGGCGCGCCCGAGGACGTGCGCGAGGCCAGCCGGCAACTCGGCTTCGAGCTGCTGCTGGCCTGACCCGCGCCCCGCGGCTCAGCGCCGGTGCGGGGCGAACACGCGCATCGCGTTGGCGTAGTACACCTTGTCGATCACCTCGCGCGGCAGCGCCAGTCCGCGCACGTCGGCGCGGATGGTCTCGATGCGCTGGGACTGCGCGGTCGCCAGGAACATCCAGTCCGAGCGCCAGGTCGCATGCGCGGCCTGCCGGAACGCGTCGGGGTCGGTGCCCGGCTCCTGGGTGAGATCGGTGCCGTAGAGCAGGCGGTCCTGGTAGGCGATGAAGAACGCGCGCACCTTGTCGTGGTCGCGCACGGCCTGGTACTGCACCTGGGCCATGCGTGCGGCGAGATCGACCGTGGCTTTGGGATAGCGGTCGAGGAAGGCGGCGAGGCGGTCGACATCCCATTCCAGGCTGGCCATGTGCGCGCCGACGAAGCGCAACTGCGGGTGCGCATCCAGGAAGCGGTCGCGGACCGCCATGTGGGTCTCGTAGCCGGGCTGATCGGGATGCAGATACATGTGGTACTCGGGATGGTTGCCGAAGTACTCGCGGTCGTTGTCGGTGGTCATCTGCTCGAGCGGCAGCCAGCAGTTGTGCGGTTCGCCCTGGTGGCCGATCAGCGGAATGTCGAGCGCGCGGATGCGTTCGGCGATCAGCGACAGCGCGGGATGGTCGAGCATGATCGGCCGGCCCTGCGCGTCGGTCTCGACCATGCCGACGTTCTTCCAGATCTTGACCGCGAGCGCGCCGCGCGCGACCTCGGCCGCCAACGCATCGCCGACCGACTCCGACCAACCGGGGGTGTCGAAGCCGGTCATGCGGAAGGTCGCCGCCCAGTGGAACCGCGCGGGATCGGTGGCGGCCTGCTTGAGCGCAATCGCGTGCTGGGTCTCCACCGGCGGGAAGGCGGGATAGTCGACATTGATCGACAGCAGTTCGAAGCCGTCGGCGCGCGCCTGCTCGAGGAACGCCGTCGAGTCGGCATTGGCATGCACATGGGCATCGAACTTGCGGACGGCGGCGAAGTCGTCCATCGCATAGACGGGCGCGGTGGAGGCGGTGTCGGGACGGGGCGCGGCGCAGGCGCCGAGGACGCAGGCGGCGACGAGCGCCGCAAGCCGGGACGGGAAGGGCATGCCGATCTCCAGTTCGATAGCGAAACTTTTTTATCACATAACGAAACAAATGTGTTGCGGTCTTCGGCCGCTTTGACGCAGACTCGGCGACACCGAACGAAAGGGGAGAACCCGGCACATGCTGCCCGTCCGACGTCGTACCGTGCTCAAGCTCGTCTCCGGCACCGCGGCCTATGCCGCGGCATTGCCGTTGGTCCAGGCCGCTTCACCGGCCACCGCCGCCCAGGTCCGCGCACTCGCGCACGACAGCCTGCTGTCGCTCGAATTCGATGCGGCCTTGCGCAGTCGAGTGCTGGCGCGTGGCGAGCCGATCACCGGCTTCGACGCCAGCGAGGCCTTGTTGCTGGCCAATGGCCGCACGATCGAACAGTTCGGATTCGTCGACGAGCGGGTGGAGCGGGTCCGCAGTGGACGTCATGGCCCGGGGCGCCGGCATGTCGTGCGCGGCCGCTCGGCAGAAGGCATCGACAAGACCGTGGAACTGACCTTCCACGAGCGTCATCCGGGGCTGGCGGTGCTGCGCACGCGCTACCGCAATGGCGGCCAGACGCCGCTGGAGATCGCCGGGTGGCGCAACGCGGCCCATGCGATGGCCGACGCCGGCGACGGCTTCTGGAGTTTCTCGGGGGCCACGCATACCGACCGCCGCGACTGGGTGCAGCCGCTGACCGAGGGCTTCGCGCAGCGCAATACGCTGGCGATGGATTCCTCCGACTACGGCGGCGGCACGCCGGTCGCCAACATCTGGCGCCGGGACATCGGCCTGGCCGTGGGCCATGTCGAGCCCAAGCCGCGGCTGCTCGACCTGCCGGTGGCGCGCGAGGCCGACGGCGGCGCGCGCATCGCGATCGAAAGCACGCGCGCCGCCACGCTGGCACCGGGCGAGACGCTGGAGAGCGACCGCTGCTTTGTGGCCGTCCATACCGGCGATTACTTCGGCGTGCTGCAGCACTACAGTCGTTGGATGGCCGACGAGGGCATCGCGGCGCCGGAAGTCCCGGCCTCGGCATTCGCGCCGATCTGGTGCGCCTGGGGCTACGAGCGCGACTTCACCACCGAACAAGTGCTGGGCACCTTGCCGAAGGTGAAAGAGCTGGGCCTGGAGTGGGTGGTGCTCGACGACGGCTGGCAGACCAACGAGGGCGACTGGCAGATCGACACGCGCAAGTTCCCGCGCGGTGAGGCGGACATGATCGCCTTCGTGCAGGCGATCAAGGCCCAGGGCCTGCGTCCGCGGCTGTGGCTGGCGCCGCTGGCCGCCGACCCGGGCAGCGAAGTCCTTTACCGCCACACCGACATGCTGTTGCTCGACCGCGATGGCGCCAGCCAGAACGTGACCTGGTGGAACGCCTTCACCCAGTGCCCGGGCTATCAGCCGACGGTGGATTTCTACGTGGCGCTGGTCACCAAGATCATCGGCGAATGGGGCTTCGAGGGCCTCAAGCTCGACGGCCAGCATCTCAATGCGGTCGCGCCTTGCTACAACCCCGCGCACCACCACGCCGACCCGATGGAATCGTGCGAAGCGGTCGCGACATTCTGGCAGGCGATCTACGACGCCGCGCACGCGGCCAACCCCGATGCCGTGGTCGAGCTGTGCCCCTGCGGCACCGCGTTCGCGTTCCACAACCTGCCGGCGACCGACCAGTACCCCTCGTCCGATCCGCTGTCGTCGTGGCAGGTGCGCCACAAGGGCAAAACGATCAAGGCATTGATCGGCAAGCGCGGCAGCTACGCCGGCGATCACGTCGAACTGGCCGACGGCGGCGCGGATTTCGCGTCCAGCGTCGGCATCGGTGCGGTGATCTCGACCAAGTTCACATGGCCGGCGGACATCCCCGAGCCGAAGCTGGACATGCCGCCGGGTGGGCTGGTGCTGGGCGCCGAGAAGGAAGCCTTGTGGCGCAAGTGGATCGACCTGTATCGCGCGCACATGCTGCCCAAGGGCGACTATCTGGGCACGCTGTACGACATCGGCTTCGACCGGCCGGAGACCCACGTCATCGGCAAGGACGGCGCGCTGTACTACGCGTTCTACACCGAGCGCTGGGACGGTCCGCTGCAACTGCGTGGGCTCGGCCGTGGCCGCTACCGGGTGCGCAACCTGTTCGACGGGACTGACCTTGGCACGGTCGATGCACGCAGCGACACGCTGGCCTCGGTGTCGTTCGAGACCTTCGCGCTGCTGCAGGCCACGCCGGACGGCGCGGCATGAGCGCGGTCGCCGCAGCGGTGCCCGGTGGCCGCGCCTGGCTGGGCTTTGCGATGGCCACGGTGGTGCTGTGGGGCGTGTGGGGCGCGCTGTCGGGCCTGACCGCCAGCCCCGCCTTTCCCGAAACGCTGGTCTACTGCGTGTGGGCGCTGACGATGGTGCCGCCGGCGCTGTTCGTGCTGTGGCGCAACGGCTGGCGCGTGGACCGCAGTCCGCGAGCGATCGTCTACGGGCTGCTGATCGGCCTGCTCGGTGCCGGGGGCCAGATGCTGCTGTTCAAGGCGCTGGCCGGCGGACCGGCGTACTTCATCTTCCCGATCATCTCGCTGTCGCCGGTGATCACGATCGCGCTGTCGTTCACGCTGCTGCGCGAGCGCACCACGCGGGTCGGTGCGGTCGGCGTGGTGCTCGCGCTGTTGGCGCTGCCGCTGCTGGATCTGTCGCTGGGCAGCGCGGAAGGCGAGGGCGTGGGCTGGTTCGTGCTGTCGCTGTTGATCATGCTCGCCTGGGGCGTGCAGGCCTACTTCATGAAGCGCGCCAACACCGTCGTGCGCGCGGAGAGCATCTTCTTCTACATGATGATCGGCGCTCTGGCGCTGGTGCCGGTGGCCTGGCGGATGACCGACTTCGGCCAGCCGATCGCCACCGGCCTGCAGGGGCCGTGGCTGGTCGCCGCGATCCAGGTGCTCAATGCGATCGGCGCGCTGTGTCTGGTCTATGCGTTCCGCTACGGCAAGGCGATCGTCGTCGCGCCGTTGACCAATGCCGGCGGCCCTTTGATCACCGCCGCGCTCTCGCTGCTGCTGGCCGGTGTGGTGCCCGGACCGTTGAAGCTGGTCGGGTTGGCGATGGCGCTGGTCGCCTCGGTGCTGCTGGCGCTCGAGCCCGAACGCCCGACCCCGGCCGACTGACGCCCTCTTTTCAAGACACGACGAGGACCGCGATGCACGCCCTGCTCGAGCTGGTTGCCCGCCATCGGCGTGGCGACGCCGTCGGCATCACCTCCATCTGCTGTGCCCATCCCCTGGTGCTGGAGGCCGCGCTGCGCCATGCCCAGCGTCACGCCCTGCCGCTGGTGCTGGTCGAGGCGACCTGCAACCAGGTCAACCAGGACGGCGGCTACACCGGCATGACCCCGGCCGACTTCGTCGCCTTCGTTGGCGGTATCGCCGAGCGGGTCGGCATGGACCCGGCGCGCATCGCGCTTGGCGGCGATCACCTCGGCCCCAATCCCTGGACCGCGCTCGACGCCGAGGCGGCGATGGCCAAGGCCGAGACGATGGTCGCCGCCTACGTCGCCGCGGGCTTCCGCAAGCTCCACCTCGATTGCTCGATGGCCTGCGCGGACGATCCGGTGCCGCTGCCCGAGGCGACGATCGTCCAACGCGCGGTGCGGCTGTGCCGCGCGGCCGAGGCCGCCCATGCCCAGGCGGGTGGCGAGCCGCCGGTCTATGTGATCGGCACCGAGGTGCCGGTGCCCGGCGGCGCGACCGAGGCCATCGAGGGCCTGGCGGTGACCGCGCCCGAGGCCGCGCTGGCGACGATCGAGGCCCACCGGGATGCATTCGCGGCCGCCGGCCTGCAAGCGGCGTGGACGCGGGTGATCGCCTCGGTGGTGCAGCCGGGTGTGGAGTTCGACCACCATCAGGTCATCGACTATGTGCCGGCGGCCGCACGCGCGCTCAGCGCCGCGATCGAGCAGGTCCCGGGCCTGGTGTTCGAGGCGCATTCGACCGACTACCAGACCCCCGATGCACTGGCCGCGCTGGTGCGCGACCACTTCGCGATCCTCAAGGTCGGCCCCGGCCTGACCTTCGCGCTGCGCGAGGCGCTGTGGGCGCTGGATGCGATCGAACGCGAGTGGATCGCGCCGGACCGGCGTGCGCAGCTGCGCGAGACCGCAGTGGCCCGGATGCGCGCGCAGCCCGGTCACTGGCAGCGCTACTACCACGCCCAGGGCGATGCACTGACCATCGACCTGCAGTACAGCCTCAGCGATCGCATCCGCTACTACTGGCCGGATCCCGCGATCGAGGCGGCCTGCCAGCAGTTGTTCGCCAACCTGCGCCAGAGCCCGCCGCCGATGCCGCTGGTCAGCCAATACCTGCCGCAGGCGCTACGTGCGCTGCGTGCCGACCGCGCCCCGCTCGATCCCGCCGCCCTCGTGATGGCCCACATCGCCATCGCCCTCGACGACTACCGCCATGCCTGCGTCCCCGATGCCCAGCCCTGAACTTCTCGGCCTGCCCGAATCCGACCTGGCCGCCAGCGGCGCGCTGTGGACCGCGCGCGAAATCGAGCAGCAGCCACGCGTGCTCCTGCGCACCCATGCCCTGGTCGCCGAGATGGCCGAATCGCTCGCCGCCTTCATCGCGCCGGTGTCGGGCGACCCGACGGCGCGGGTGATCCTGACCGGCGCCGGCACTTCGGCCTACATTGGCGAATGCCTGGCGCCATGGCTCGACCGCCAGCTCGCTGCGCGCGTCGATGCAGTGCCCACGACCGACCTGGTCAGCGCGCCGCAGCTGTATCTCGATCCGGCTCGCCCCTTGCTGCTGGTCTCGTTCGGGCGCTCGGGCAACAGCCCCGAGAGCGTCGCGGCGGTGGAACTGGCCGAGGCGCTGGTTGGCGACGTGCGCCACCTGGTGGTGACCTGCAATGCCGACGGGGCGCTCGGCCGGGTCGCGGTGCGGCAGTCGATGACGCTGCTGCTGCCGCCCGAAACCCACGATGTCAGCTTCGCGATGACCTCGAGCTTCAGTTGCATGATGCTGGCGACGCTGGCCGCACTGTGCGGACCGCACACCCCGGAGACGCGCGTGCACGCGATCGCCGCCGCCACCGCCACGGTGCTGCAGCAGGCGCGCGGGCTGACCCAGGAATTGGCGCTGTGCGGGTTCGAGCGTGTGGTGTATCTCGGCAGCGCACTGTTCAAGGGCCTGGCGCGCGAGGCCGCGCTCAAGCTGGGTGAGCTGAGCAATGGCGCCATCGCGACCTGCTTCGAATCGCCGATGGGCTTCCGCCACGGCCCCAAGACCTTCGTCACTGCGCGCACGCTGGTGGTGGTGTTCGTGTCCAACGACCCGCTGACCCGGCGCTACGATCTCGACCTGCTCGACGAGTTGCGCGGCGACGGCGTGGCCGCGCGCGTGATCGAAGTCACCGCCGCCGCGCCGCATGGTCCAGTGCGCGATGCGGTGCGCGTGACCGGGCTCGAACGCGCCCACGATCTCGACCTGCTGTGGCCTTACGTCGCCATGGCGCAGCTGTTCGCCTTCCACGCCTCGCGGGCGCTGGGCGTGCGGCCCGACAGCCCGAATGCACAGGGCACGGTGAACCGGGTCGTGCAGGGCGTGCGCCTGTACCCGCTGGTGCCATGAGCGGTGCGTCCTATTACCTGGGCGTCGATGGCGGCGGCACCAAGACCCGCTTCGTGCTGCTCGATGGCGAAGGCGGCGTGCGCGCCGAGGTCCAGCGCGGCACCGCCTATCACCCGCAGATCGGGCTCGACGGCGTGCGTGCATTGCTGGCCGACGGCATCGACGCGGTCACCCGGCAGGCGCAGGCGACACCGGACGGGATCGCCTATGCCTTCTTCGGTCTGCCGGCGCATGGCGAGGACGCCGTGGCCACGCCGCAGCTCGATGCGATGCCCGAGGCACTGCTTGGTCATCGGCGCTATCGCTGCGACAACGACATGGTCTGCGGCTGGGCGGGATCCTTGGCCTGCGCGGACGGCATCAACATCGTCGCGGGCACCGGCTCGATCGCCTACGGCCAGCGGCAGGGGCGCCAGGCGCGGGCCGGCGGCTGGGGTGAGGTGTTCTCCGACGAGGGCTCGGCGTACTGGATCGCGATCCAGGGCCTCAACGCGTTCTCGCGGATGAGCGACGGCCGACTGCCGCGCGGGCCCTTGCATGCAGCCCTGCGTGCGCATTTCGATCTCGCCGACGACCTCGATCTGTGCGCGCGGGTGTACGGCGCGCAGGCGTTGACGCGCGACCGGATCGCGCAGCTGTCGCTGCAGGTCGCCCAAGCGGCTGAGGCGGGCGACGATGCGGCGCGCGCGATCTTCGAGCGGGCGGGGCAAGAACTGGCGGCGATCGTCGATGCGGTGCGCCGCGCGCTCGAATTCGGCGATGACGCCCAGGTGCCCGTGACCTGCTCAGGCGGTGCCTTCGGTGCGGGGGCGCTGCTGCAGGCGCCGCTGGCGGCGGCCTTGCAGGCGACCGGTGTCGGCTTCGAGCTGCGGGCACCGCGCTACGCGCCGCATCACGGTGCGGCGCTGTACGCGATGCGGCTGGCCGGGCATCCGCTGCCCGGCACGATCGCGGCCGCCTGAGGCCGGCGGCCGCGCCGGTCAGCCGCGCAGGCGCAGCAACTGCGCCTGCAGTGTCTCGACCTGGGCGCGCAGTTGCGCGTTCTCGCGTTCGAGCACGTCGACGCGCCGCTGCAATGCGCGCGCGTCGGGGGCGGTGTCGCCCTCGGCGGTCTCGCCGTCCTCACCTTCGCGCGGCGCGCGCGGGCGCTTCTTCGCATCGCGGGCACGCTTGGCGGCCTGCTTGAGTTCGGCCTTGCCGGCCTGCGCCGCACTGCGTTGCTCGTCCTCGGGCAGGCTGGCGACCGCGGCGGCGGCGCTGATCGAGATCTCGCCGGCCTTCAGCGCTTCGACCACCTCGGGTGTCGCCTGGGCGTGGATGCGCTCGATCATCATGACCTGGTTGGCGCTGAGCCTGGCTTCGCGCGCCAGATCGGCGCGGGTGGCGGGCACGGGCGCGTCGTCCCACGGCGGGCGGTCGTCGTCTTCGGGCGCGGCGGTGGCCGCCTCGTCGTTTGCAGATGGCGGCGCTTCGAGCCTGGCCTGCTGGCGCGCCTCCAGGATCGTGCGCTTGCGCAGCGCGAGCACGCCGCGCTGGTAGTCCGACACGCTGCGCCGGCCCAGGTGCTGCTCGATCATCCACAGATGGACATCGTCCATCGACTTGAAACGGGTGTTCTGCACGGTCTCGAAGGGAATGCCGTGCTTCTGGCAGATGCCGTAACGGTTGTGACCGTCGACGAGCACGTTGCCCCACAGCACCAGCGCATCGCGGCAGCCCTCGGCGAGCAGACTGCGCTCGAGCGCCTCGTGCTCGTCGGGCGTCAGCGGATCGATGTAGGCCTTCAGGGCGTCGACGACGACGATGTTCATGCGGCTCCGGGGGCGACGGGGGGCGCGCATTGTAGGCGGCGTGGCCGGCGCCCGGCAGCGGCTGCCTTCGCGCGGGCGGTGCGGGGCCGGCATGACGCACCGCGCCGCGGTGCCTGGGTATGCTCGTGGGCGTGCCGAGCCCAGGATCTGCGCCGCCAATGCCGCCGTCTTCCCGCGACCCGTACCCCGACGCGCTGCGCGCTGGCGCCTTGCTGCTGGTCGTGTTCGGGCACTGGATCGCGACCTTGCCGCGCATGGCCGACGGCATGCTGGTCGACACCGACCACCTGCTCGCGGCCTGGGACGCGGCCGGCTGGCTGACCTGGATCGTGCAGGTCGTGCCGCTGTTCGTGTTCGTCTCGGCGGCGGTCAGTGCCGACAGCGTGGCCCGGCGGGCGGCCCAGGGCGCGCAGGTGCAATGGTGGGCGGGCCGGGCGCTGGGACTGGCGCGGCCGACGCTGACCTACCTGGCGGTGCTCGCCGCGATCGCGGTGCTCGCCTGGCTGTCGGGCGGTCACCTGCTGGCAGTGTTCGACCGCTCGCTGACGATCCACCTGTGGTTCCTGCTGATGCTGCTCAGCGTGCAGGCGCTGCTGCCGTGGTGCCTGCGCCTGGATGCGCGCCTGGGCCTGGGCGCGGTCGCCGGGCTGGTCGTGGTGGCCGGCGTGCTGGATTGGGTGCGCGCAGGCGCCACATCGCTCGAGACTTGGCGCCACCTCGGGCAATGGGCGACCGAGCGGCCGGCCGGCATCGCCTGGCTCAACATGCTGGTGGTGTGGTTGATTCCGCAGCAGCTGGGGATCGCGTGGAAGCGCGGGCGCTTCCGCGGCCCGGCGACCGGCGCCGGCCTGCTGTTGCTCGGCGCGGTCTGGCTGGCGCTGGCGATCGCCGCCGGCTACCCGGTCGCGATGGTCGGCGTGACGCTGGCCGGCAACAACATGCTGCCGCCCACGCTGGCGCTGATCGGGGTGATGTGGCTGCAGGTGGGCCTGGTGCTGCTGTGCGAGCCGCTGGCGCGGCGGGTGCTCAGCGGCCGTGCGCCGGCCAGGGCGATCGCGGTGCTCGGCGCACTCGGCATGCCGCTGTACCTGTGGCACAAGCTCGCCGAACTGCCGGCCGCCTGGCTGGGCGAGCGATTGGGATTGCCGATCGATGCCGGACTGCCCGGCGAGGCGGGCTTCTGGCTCGGACGTGCAGGCTGGATCGCGCTGTGCCTGGCGATGGTCGCACCGCTGATCGCGCTGGTCCTGCGTTTCGAACTGCGGCGCGACCGTGATGTGGCAGCGACTGATCGGCGCGTCGATGTGTTGCTCGGAGGCGTGGCGCTGTACGTCGGTCTGGGCGCTGCGCTGGCATTGGGCGCGTGGCCGGGTGCCGCGATCGGGGCGGTCGCGGTGGCGCTGGCGTCGTGGCGCCTGCGCGCATTGAGGTGACGTGTACTGAGCCGTGCTGCCGGCTTGCCTCCGGGGTTGGAGCACGAGACGCGCGGCATACGGCGAGCGCGTTCCAGTGACGTCCATTGTGCGCCGGTCCCCGCACGCGTCATGGCGCGGTGGCCAGCATGTGAGCGTCGATGGAGGTGGGATCACGATGCGTGCATGCGTGACGCAGCGACACGGTCGAGCGGGTCGGCTTGGGGGGGTGTCGGCATCGCCGACCCTGCAGTTGTTGCGCCGGATCGCGGTAGGCACGCGTGTCGCGTACGCGGCCAGGATCGTCGCGCGACCAGGGTGGGCACCGACCCATCGAAGCGGCGCCGCCGCAGGAGACCCTGATGTTCATGCACAACAAGCGCCTGCAGTACACGGTCCGCGTCGAGCGCGGCGATCCCGTCCTGGCCACGCTCATGCTCGAGCAGTTCGGCGGTCCGCAGGGCGAGCTCGCAGCGGCCATGCGCTACTTCACCCAGGCGCTGGCCGAGGACGATCCGGGGCGCAAGGACATGCTCTACGACATCGCCACCGAGGAACTCAGCCATCTGGAGATCATCGGCTCGATCATCGCCATGCTCAACAAGGGCGCCAAGGGCGAACTGGCCGAAGGCATGGAGGAAATGGCCGAGATGCGCGTGCTCAGCGGCAACAGCACCAGCCAGACGGAGGCGATCCTGTACGGGAACGGTCCGGCGCTGGTCAACTCGAGCGGCGTGCCGTGGACGGCGGCCTACATCGACACCATCGGCGATCCGACCGCCGACCTGCGCTCCAACATCGCGGCCGAGTCGCGCGCCAAACTGGTCTACGAGCGGCTGATCAACGTCACCCAGGATCCGGGTATCAAGGACGCACTGATCTTCCTGATGACGCGCGAGGTGGCGCACCAGAAGAGCTTCGAAAAAGCGCTGTATGCGATCAGCCCGAACTTCCCGCCGGGCAAGCTGCCCGGGCATCCTGCTTTCACGGATGTCTATTACGACATGTCGCAGGGCCCGGGCGATCAGACGGGGCCGTGGAACAGCGGCCCGGCCTGGGACCGCGTCGAGGATCGGCAAGCGCAGGCGGCCGTCGACGGTGGCGATGGCAGTGCATCGGTCGTGCTGAGCGAATCCCAGCAGGCTGCACTGGAGGCGCTCGCCGTGCGCACGCAGTCCGACCCCGCCATCGATCCGCTGACAGGTGGCGAGCTCGGCGCCGGGCCCGGTGCTGGCAAGGTCGGGCAGGGCGACGTGGACGACGCTGCCCCTTGAGTGATGCCGTGGTCCGTGTGTCCGGACACGCCGGTTCAGCCTGCTGCAGGCACCGACGTGGCCGGCGCGCGGTGCGCGGCCAGGCACGTGACCACGCTCAGCGCCACCAGCAAGAACGCGACGGCCTCCAGCAGCGTGGGCAGGCGGCGTTCCCAGACAAAGCCGTAGAGCAGGGCGAACAGCGTCTCGAACAGGATCATCTGACCGACCAAGGTCAGCGGCAGCAGCCGGCTCATGCGGTTCCATAGTGCGTTGCCGACCATCGACGCCAGCAAGGCGACGCCGGCTGATACGCCGATCAGCAAGGCCCAGGCCGAGGGCGGGTGCGGCACGCGGGGCAGGGCCCAGGCCAGTGGCAGCAGTAACGCAGTCAAGCCGCAGGTGACCACGCCGGTGAGCAGGTTCCACTCGTGGACGCTGACGTGCTGCAGCCGCGCCAGCCAGCGCGCATTGTTCACCGCAAAGCACGTCCAGGCGGCCAGCGCGCCCACGCCGCACGCCAGCCCCAGCAACTGCCGACCGACGGTGTCCGCCGCCGGCATCGCCAGCGCCTGCCAGCCGATGCACAGCACGCCGGCCGCAGCCAGCAACAGCGACGGCGCAAGCCGGCGCAATGGTACGGCGCCCCGGTCGCGGCTGCCGACCAGGGTGACTGCGACCGGCAGGAAGCCGATGACCAACGAGGTCATCGCAATGCCACCCAACTGCACTGCGCTTGCCAGTAGCAGGTAGTAGAGGACGTTGCCGGTGAATGCCAGCCAGACAAGACCGCGCCATTCCTTGCGGCCGAGCAGGCCCACCAGCCGCGTCCAGTGCGGTGCGATCAGCAGGATCGAGAACAGGCCATAGAACAGGTAGCGGCCGATGGTCAGGTCCAGCGGCCGGAAGTCGCGTACCAGTGCCGGGGCCAGGAAGACCAGGCCCCACAGCGCGCCTGCGCCGATGCCGCAGGCGACGCCGGCGAGGGTGTCATGTCGGGGACGGGAGTGCGGTGTGTGCATGCGCCGCACGATAGGCGCGACCGGCAACGCCGTCTTGACCGGGTCTCGCGCCGTTTTGGGCCGGGACTCGCGTCTTTCAGCCGCGCGTCTGGCGGCGCAGTTGCGCGGGCGTTTGACCGTCCGCGCGCCGCATCGCGCGGGTCAGCGCGCTCTGGTCGGCGTAACCGCAGCAGTAGGCGACCTCGGCGATCGGCAGCGCGGTGCGCACGAGCAGGTCGCGGGCCCGCCCGAGCCGCAGGGCCGACAGCCAGGCACGTGGCGTGGTGCCCAGTTCCTGCTGGAACAGCGCATGCACACGACTGGCGCTCACGCCGAGCTGGGCGGACATCGTCTGGGCGGTCCAGGCACGCGCCGGCTGTGCCTCGACTCTCGCCAGCAATGGCGCAAGCCGGGCGCGCGGCCGCGGTGGCTCGCCGATCAGGGTGTCGAGCAGCAGTGGGATCCACAGCCGGAGACGATGCGCGGATACGCCGCCGCGCAGGGTCAGCGCTTCCATGTAGGCGACGAGGCTGCGCGCTTCGGGGGCCAGCGCGACATAGGGCCGACGCGCCAGACAATCGGCGATCCGCGGGTCGAGGTCGCCGGCGTGCAGGTCGAGAATGATCGAGCGGTTCGCGGCGTCGCTGATCTGGTCGTGCCGAGTGCCGGCCTCGACGAAGGCGCCGAGACTGCGATCGAGCCGGGCCCCGGCCCCGGCGATGTCCATGTGCAGTTGACCGTCGAGCGGCAGCACCACCTGCGCGAAATCGTGGCGATCGACCTGACTGTCCGCGCCGTAGGAGCGGATGGCGATCGGCAGGGTGGGAGCGGGGAGGGCCATGCGGATGCGGAAGGCGGGACGGGCCGATGCTAGCGCAGGGGCCCGGCACGATGCAGGCTGGACGGCACGCGGGTTCGTGACCCTGCGGGGCGTGACAGGGACCTGTGCACGGCGCGATCGTCGTCCTTGCGGTACGACATGAACGGGGCAGAGGACGGCGGGTGCGCAGAAAGTGCCGTGGCGCCGGCGCGCGGCTTCACCGCCTGCGGCGGGCATGACGCCCAGCATCGCGTTTCCTGTCCTGCTATGGAGTGCGACCATGAATCTTCGTCCGACCCTGCTGGTGGCTTCGCTCGCGTTCGCGCTGTCGGCATGCGGCGACCGCGCCGCCGATGATCACCAGGCTGCCGCCACACCGGGCACCCCGCCTGCTGCCGGGCCGACCACCGACGACAGCGCGGCCATGGGCACCGGCCCGGCCGACACGATGGCCCCAGGCGATGCCCAGACTGGGACCGGTGCCGCGACTGCATTGGCACCGGCGGATCGCAAGGCGCTGCTGGCAGTGATCGAGGTCGATCGGCACGAGATCGCAGCCGCGCAGGATGCGCTGAAGAAGGGCGTCGGCGAGCGCGCGCGTGCGTACGCCGAGCAATTGCGCACCGACCACGAGCGCAGCATGCAGACCACCCAGGCGATGCTCGACGGCAAAAGCGAGAGCGCAAGCGCATCCCCGCAGCCGGCGGCATCCGACGACCCGGCGCTGACCGCCGAGCGTCGTCAGCACGACACCGAGCGCCAGCGTCTGGAGGGACTCGATGGCGAGGCCTTCGAGACTGCGTGGATCGACGCGATGGTCAAGGGCCACCAGGCCGCGCTGGACAAGCTCGATCGCGAGCTGATCCCGCAGGCCAGTGCCGGCGATGTGCGCAGCCACCTGGAGAGCACGCGCAAGACGATCGCCGGCCACCTCGAGCAGGCCCAGGCGCTGCAGAAGCCCGCGTCCTGAGCCGGATTCACAGAGGCGAGTTTGGGTGCGATGCGTGCGTCGCCCCCGCGCTAACCCTCCCCATCTAGGGCGCAATGCCTCTTGGGCGGGGAGGGCGCTTGCGAACACGTCGCTATAGCGCCGATTGCGGGGATAAGGACTGGCAAGCACGGGGATGACCTCCCCCGCCTGCGGGGGAGGTCGGCGCGCCTGGCGCGCCGGGTGGGGGCGAGGCTTTAAGCCTCTGGCGCGAACAAGTCATCTTGCGGCGGTGCAGGCGCGCTGTAGTCCAGTCGTCCGTCGACGATGCGCGCAGCCGCGGTCCAGGGATGCGGCTGCGATTTGCCCGGTCCCATCAGATGCACCACCTCCCAACCGCGGGCCTTGAAGTCGTCGGCGATCAGGCTGCGATGGCAACTCCACCACATCGCCTCGGCGCACATGCAGGCGGTGCGCTGCGCGTGCGCGAGCGCCATCAGCCGCGTGTGTGCCTGCGCATACTCGGCGGTGTCCATGTAATCGGCGTAGCCACGAAAACTCGCGTTGCGCCAGGCCGTGTGTGGCGAATCGGCAAGCGCCTGCCGACGGCCACCCAGTTCGGGCATCGGCACGAAGACGATGCCGGCCTCGGGCAGGCTATGCGCGAGCGATTGCGCGGAAAAATGCGGATGGCGGCGCGAGCCGGGATGGCGACGGACGTCGACCAGCGCGGTGATGCCGTCGGCGCGCAACATGTCGATGAAGACCTCGATCGGCCGTGTCGAATGGCCGATCGTCCACAACTGAGGTGTGTGCATGCAGGCAGGCTAGCGCGTGTCGTGTGGAGCCGTGCTCAAGCCGTCGGCCCGTCGGCCGCTAACGACAGGCAACCCGCAGGTTTTTTTCGGAGGGCCGGATGGACATCCGCCGCTACCACCACGACCACGGCGAGATCGCCGCCCAGATCGATGCGCTGCGTGCGCTCGCCCATGCCGGCGTCGCCGACAACGCCGAAGCGATCTCCAGCCACATCATCGCCTTCGCCAGTCGCGTCAAGTTCCATCTCGCGGCCGAGGATCAGGTGCTCTATCCCACGCTCGCGCGCGCCGGCGATCCGGCGGTCGCGGCGATGGGCGCGCATTACCAGCAGGAGATGCAGGGGATCGCCGCCGAATTTGCCGAGTTCGTCGGCCAGTGGCGCGTGCCGTCCCGGGTCAAGGCCGACCCGGAGGGCTTCCGTGCCGGCGCCAACACGGTGCTGCGCGGCCTGTTCGAGCGGCTGCAGCGCGAGAACCGCGAGCTCTACCCGGCCGCCGAGCGGGTCTAAGGTCGGCGGTCGTCCGCGCCTTGCGTCGGCCCGTCCTGACGCCCCCGGTCCGCCTGCAGATAACCCGATAGCAGCCGTGTGAGTTCCGCGTCCAGGGTGATCGCGAACGCCGGGGGCGCATGTCCTTCGAGCAGTGCCCGGATCGGCCCGAGCAGGACGTTCAGGACGAAGACGGCAGTGGCCGTCGGATCGGCAATGCGGGCGTCGGGCGCGGTCGCGAGCATCTGCGCGATCGCCGCCACACTCCGTGCCTGCGTGCGCGCAACGAGTTCGATACCGCCGTGTTCGGCGGCGACGGCATACAGCGCCCTGGACTCAGCGGGATTGCGTAGTTTCGCGGCAACGATCGCGGTCACCAGCGCGCCGGCCATGTCCGCGACGGGCGAACCGCGTTTCGCATCGCATGCGCGCTGCACCGCGTCCGCGACGCCGTCAAGATGACGGGCGAGCACATCGGCGAGCAGCGCATCGCGATTGGGGTAGTACTGGTAGAGGCTGCCGACAGACATGCCGGCCCGTTCGGCGACGCGGGTCGTGGTGCAACGCGCCAGCCCCTCGCGCGTCAAAACCTGAATCGTGGCGACGTGCAGCGCATCGACGGTCGCCGTCGACCGGCGCTGGACCGGGCGTTTGCGAGGGGCGAGCGGGTCAGCGGCGGTCGCCATCGAATGCGAATTCCAAAGCTGAAGAAGTCTTCAGATACTACCGCGGTCCCCACACGCGAGGTTCGTCATGTCCCAGTCCCATACCGCCGGCACATTCCGCCTGGGGGATCGATCTGTGAAGCGGCTGGGCTACGGCGCGATGCAACTCGCCGGCCCCGGCGTGTTCGGTCCGCCCAAGGACCCCGCCGCGGCAGTGGCCGTGCTGCGCGAGGCGGTCGCCCTGGGCGTCGACCATATCGACACCAGCGATTTCTACGGCCCGCATGTCACCAACCGGATCATCCGCGAGGCACTGCACCCGTATCCCGACGACCTGACGATCGTGACCAAGATCGGCGCCCGCCGCGGCGACGACGCCTCCTGGCTGCCCGCGTTCTCGGCCGATGCGCTGACCCAGGCGGTGCACGACAACTTGCGCAACCTCGGCCTCGACGTGCTCGACGTGGTCAACCTCAGGATCATGCTGTCCGCGCACGGCCCGGCGGAAGGCTCGATCGAGGCACCGCTCGCGGTGCTGGCCGATCTGCAGCGGCAAGGGCTGGTGCGGCACATCGGCCTGAGCAACGTCACCGCGACCCAGGTGGCGCAGGCGCGCGGAATGGTCGAGGTGGTGTGCGTGCAGAACCTCTACAACATCGCGCACCGTGACGACGATGCGCTGATCGACGCGCTGGCCGCCGACGGTATCGCCTACGTGCCGTTCTTCCCACTGGGCGGATTCACGCCGCTGCAGTCCTCGACCCTGTCGGCGGTCGCCGATACGCTGGGCGCGACGCCGATGCAGGTCGCGCTGGCCTGGTTGCTGCGCCGCGCGCCGAATCTGCTGTTGATTCCCGGCACCTCATCGGTCGCGCACCTGCGCGAAAACCTGGCTGCCGCGGACCTGGTGCTGCCGGCCGCTGCGGTCGCGACCCTCGACGGCATCGCCGCCGGTTCGGCGTAGCGCATCAGGTCGGGCGGGCCGGTCAGCGTCGCCTGGCCAGCCAGCGGTCGAGCTGCCCGGCGAACGCCTGGCGGTCGCGGGCGTGAAAGGCGGCCGGCCCGCCGGTCTGTACGCCGGCGCCGCGCAGTTCGTCCATGAAGTCGCGGATCGACAGGCGCTCGGGGATGCTGTCGGATGTGAACGGCTGGCCGCGCGGGTCGATGGCCTGGGCGCCCAGCGCGAGCACACGGGCGGCCAGCGGGATGTCCTGGGTCACCACCAGATCGCCGGCCCTCACGCGGGCGACGATGGCATCGTCAGCGGCATCGGGGCCGCCTTCGACCTGAAGCGCGCGCACGTGGCGCGAGGGTGGGGTGCGCAGCCACTGGTTGGCGACCAGCGTGACCGCGACCTGCGCGCGTTCGGCGGCGCGAAACAGGATGTCCTTGACCGGGCCCGGACAGGCGTCGGCATCGACCCAGATCCGCACGGGATCCGCGGCCGGCGCGGTCACTCGGCGGCGTCGGGCGTGGCCGGCGTGTCGCTGCGGGTCGCGTCGCGCTCGGCGCGCTTCTTGGCGTCCTTCTCGTCTTTCTTCTTCTTCTTGGCGAGTTCGCGCTGGCGTTTTTCGAACGAATAGTTGGGCTTTGCCATGGGGCCTTCGTGGTTGGACGAGCCCCCAGTGTACCGCCCCGCCCAGAACCGGGCCCAGAAACCGGGGTCAGAGTGCACTTCTCGCTCAACGAAAAAATGCACTCTGACCCCGGTTCTGGGTGGGTGCGCTGATCGGTCGCAGCTGGGGCGCAGGGCCGGGCCGGCAAATGAATGGGCGACTGTCTATGATGGGCGCGTTCATGTCCCCCGGCTGCCGGGGCATGGACAGGGCACACCGCTCGCAGGGGCACCTTGATCGAGATCAAGGTAGAGCGACATCACGGGCGCCTAACATTCTTCTATCCAAGAAAGGGGGCGGCGAATGCACGCCATGACTGAAACCTATAATGACAAAGTAGTCCGCCAGTTCGCGGTGATGACCGTGGTCTGGGGCATCGTGGGCATGCTGGTGGGGGTGATCATCGCCGCCCAGCTTTACGCGCCTGCGCTGAATCTCGACATCCCGTGGCTGAGCTACGGCCGTCTGCGTCCGCTGCACACCAATGCGGTGATCTTCGCGTTCGGTGGCTGTGCGCTGTTTGCGACCAGCCTGCATGTGGTCCAGCGCACCTGCCATGTGCGCTTGCTGTCCGACAAGCTGGCCGCCTTCGTGTTCTGGGGCTGGCAGGCGGTCATCGTCGCTGCGGCGATCACCCTGCCGCTGGGTCTGACCCAGGGCAAGGAGTACGCCGAGCTCGAGTGGCCGATCGACCTGCTGATCACCGTGGTCTGGGTCGCCTACGCGGTGCTCTACCTGGGCACGATCGCCAAGCGCCGGGTCAAGCACATCTATGTGGCCAACTGGTTCTTCGCGGCGTTCATCATCGCCGTGGCGCTGTTGCACATCGTCAACAACATCGCGATCCCGGTCGGCCCGCTGAAGTCCTATCCGGTCTACAGCGGCGCGGTCGATGCGATGGTGCAGTGGTGGTACGGCCACAACGCGGTCGGCTTTTTCCTGACCGCCGGCTTCCTGGGCATGATGTACTACTACGTGCCCAAGCAGGCCGGCCGGCCGATCTACTCCTACCGGTTGTCGATCGTGCACTTCTGGGCGCTGATCGCGGTCTATATGTGGGCCGGCCCGCACCATCTGCAGTACACCGCGCTGCCCGACTGGGCGCAGTCACTGGGCATGGTGTTCTCGCTGATCCTGCTGGCGCCCAGTTGGGGCGGTGCGATCAACGGCGTGATGACGCTCTCGGGCGTGTGGCACAAGCTGCGCACCGATCCGATCCTCAAGTTCCTGATCGTCGCGATCTCGTTCTACATGATCGCCACGTTCGAGGGGCCGATGATGTCGATCAAGACCGTCAACTCGCTCTCGCACTACACCGACTGGACCGTGGGCCATGTGCACGCCGGTGCGCTGGGCTGGGTGGCGATGATCTCGATCGGCTCGATCTACGCGCTGATGCCGCGCCTGCTGGGCCTCAAGGAGATGTACTCGACCAAGTGGATCGACCTGCATTTCTGGCTGCACACCGTGGGCGTGGTGCTCTACATCGCCTCGATGTGGATCGCCGGCGTCATGCAGGGCCTGATGTGGCGCGCCACCAATGAGGACGGCACGCTGACCTACAGCTTCGTCGAGGGTCTCAGTGCGACCTACCCGTACTACCTGGTGCGCCTGCTGGGCGGCATCGTGGTCCTGTCGGGCATGTTGCTGATGGCCTTCAACTTCTGGAAGACCTACCGGCAGAGCCAGGTCGTCACGGCCGACCAGCCGGTGCTTCCTCCCGACGTCTCCCACAACCCCGCCCCGGTGGCCGCGCAGGTCTCCGCAGGAGGCCAGGCATGAGCGGCGAAAACAAGAACGCGCACGAAAAAGTCGAGAAGAACGTCGGCTTGATGGCGGTGCTGATTGCGGTGGCGGTGTCGTTCGGCGGTCTGGCCGAGATCGTGCCGCTGATGTACCAGGCCGAGGCGATTGAGCCGCTGCCGGGAGTGGAACCGTACCCCGCGCTGGAGTTGGCTGGACGTGACGTGTACGTCCGCGAGGGTTGCTACAACTGCCACTCGCAGATGGTGCGCACGCTGCGCTTCGAGTCCGAGCGTTACGGCCATTACTCGCTGGCCGGCGAGTCGGTCTACGACCGGCCGTTCCAGTGGGGCAGCAAGCGCACCGGGCCGGATCTGGCCCGCGTCGGTGGCCGCTACTCCGACGACTGGCACCGCGTGCATCTGAACAACCCACGCGACGTGGTGCCCGAGTCGAACATGCCCGCCTACTCGTGGCTGGCCAAGGCCACGCTCGACGGCGAGCAGGTCAGCCGCCGCATGCAGGCCCTGCAGCGCCTGGGCGATCCCTACTCCGACGAGCAGGTGGCGCAGGCTGCCGAGGACGTCTCGGGCAAGACCGAACTCGATGCCGTGGTCGCTTACCTGCAGGGCCTCGGTCGCCACGCCCCCAAGGGAGGGGACAGCCAATGATTTCCGGAATCGTCACCGCGATCCTGCTGCTGTGCTTCATCAGCGGCTGGGTCTGGGCGTGGAGCCCGAAGCGCAAAACCGAATTCGAGGCAGCCGCGCAACTGCCGCTGGACGATGACGAGGAGCAGGGGTCATGAGCAACGCTTGGTCGTGGTATGTCATCGCCATCGTGGCGTTGAACATCGTCGGCTGCGTCTGGTTGTTGATCTGGACATCGCGGCGCCGCCCCGGCGACCCGAAGCCCGATGACACCAGCCATGTCTGGGACGGCGATATCACCGAGTACAACAAGCCGCTGCCCAAGTGGTGGATCAACCTGTTCTACCTGACGGTGGTGTTCGCGATCGGCTACCTGATCTGGTATCCGGGCCTGGGCAACTTCGCAGGCACCAGCGGCTGGACCTCGGCGCGCGAGCACGATGCCGACAAGGCCCGTCGCGACGCACAACTCGAGGAGACCTTCGGTGCATTCGCCGGCAAGCCCCTCGAGCAGTTGGCCGGCGACCCACGGGCGATGGACCTGGGCCGTTCGATCTTCGTCAACACCTGTGCGGCCTGCCATGGCTCGACTGCGCAGGGCGCACCCGGCTACCCGAACCTGACCGACGATGTCTGGAACTGGGGCGGTGAGCCGGAGCGGATCCTGGAGACGGTGCTCGATGGCCGCCAGGGCATCATGCCGCCGCTGGGGTCGGTGCTGGCCGGGATCGGCGGCGATGTCGCGGTGACCCAGACGGCCGCCTACGTGCGCGCACTGCGTTCGCCGGACCTGGAGCAGACGCTGAGCACCGACTACATGGCGGCGCGCGGCGAGCAGCACTTCCAGGGCCTGTGCGTGGCTTGCCACGGTGTCGACGGCAAGGGTAACCAGGCGTTGGGCGCTCCAAACCTGACGGCGCGCAACACCCTGTATCCGAACACGCTCGAGAGCATCCGCCAGACGATCAACGAAGGCCGGCACGGGGTCATGCCCGCGCATCGCGAGCTGCTGGGCGAGACCCGTTCGCGCCTGGTTGCAGCCTACGTCTGGTCGTTGTCCAATAAGCCGGCAGCGGACACCACGGCACGCCAATGACGGATTTCACGGAACCGCGCTTCGACCACCCGCCACGTCCGCTGGCGCAGCGGGTGGGCGCGATTCTGTGGCCGAGCTTCTTCGCGGCGGGCGTGTGCACCATGGTGTTCTTCGCCTTCGTCGATCCCCTCGCGCTTCGCGACATGACCTTCCCGGATCTGTCGATGTCGCGCGAGCTGGGATACACCCTCGGGTTCTTCATGTTCTGGCTGGCGACTGCGGCCTCCAGCCTGTTCACATGGATCCTTCTGCGGCCTGCGAGCCGCTTCAACCGACCGTTGTCGCCGGACTGAGCCGGCGGCAACCCTCGGCGTGGCGCGGCCCGTTGCGCGCTGCGACAACGGGTCGCATTCCGACGCCCTGAACGGGGCGGACAATAGCGTTCATCACCGAACGCTCACGTCGGTCGCACCCCTATCGGTAGCCAGATGAATCGCATCCAGCCCAAGTTCCCCTCGTCCTTCGTCCCGCTGCCGGGAGCGACGACGTGAAGGGGTCGATTCCGCTCGAAGTCGTCGATGACGGCGGTTCTGTCTACCAGAGCGAGCGCAAGGTCTACCCGCGCGATGTATCGGGTCGGCTCAACCGGCTGCGCGTGGCGGCGGTGGTCTGGCTGCTGGGCATGTTCTATGTGTTCCCCTGGCTGCGCTGGGACGGGCGCCAGGCGGTGCTGTTCGATCTGCCGGCGCGCAAGTTCCATGTCTTCGGCCTGACTTTCTGGCCACAGGATTTCCTGTTCCTGGCGTTGCTGCTGATCATCGCGGCGCTGGCGCTGTTTTTCTTCACCGCGCTCGCCGGGCGCCTGTTCTGCGGCTACGCCTGCCCGCAGACGGTGTGGACCGAAGTGTTCCTGTGGATGGAGCGCTGGACCGAAGGCGATCGCTCCAAGCGCATGAAGCTCGACGCCGGCCCCTGGACCGGCGAGAAGGTGATGCGCAAGGGCGGCAAGCACCTGATCTGGGCGGTGTTCGCGCTGTGGACCGGCTTCACCTTCGTCGGCTTCTTCACCCCGATCACCGACCTGGGCGCGCGCGCGATGACGCTGTCGTGGGGCGGCTGGGAAACGTTCTGGGTGCTGTTCTACGCTTTGGCCACCTGGGGCAATGCCGGCTTCCTGCGCGAGCAGGTCTGCAAGTACATGTGCCCCTATGCGCGCTTCCAGAGCGCGATGTTCGACCGCAATACCCTGATCATCGCCTACGACCCGATGCGCGGCGAACCGCGCGGTCCGCGCAAGCGTGGTCTGGGCAGTGTGCTTGAGCGCGGCCGAGGCCTGCTCGACAAGCTGGTCGCCTATGACTACGTATTCCGCGCCGGGCGCCACCCGTCGGCTGCCAGCCAGAACGCGCAGGCGCGCGGCACCATCACCTGGGACGGCGACCTGGGCGCGATCGAACCGTTGCCCAAGTTCGCCCCCGAGGCGCTGGGCGACTGCATCGACTGCACGATCTGCGTGCAGGTCTGTCCGACCGGCATCGACATCCGCAACGGGCTGCAGTACGAGTGCATCGCTTGCGGCGCCTGCATCGACGCCTGCGACAGCGTCATGGACAAGATGGGCTATCCGCGTGGGCTGATCCGCTACTCCACGCAGAATGCGATCGACGGCAAGGCCACCAAGGTGCTGCGCCCGCGCATCTTCGTCTACGGCGCGCTGCTGGTCGCGCTGTGCGTGGCCTGGGCGGTCGGCGTGGGCACCCGCAGCGACCTGATCGTGGAAGTGCTGCGCGACCGCAATGCGCTCTACCGCGAAGCCGGCGACGGCAGCACCGAAAACGCCTACACGCTCAAGCTGGTCAACAAGTCCGACGCGGCGCGCGAGTTCCGCATCCTGGTCGAATCCGCGACGCCGGGCATCGAACTGCGCGACAATGCCCAGGCCGTGCCGGCGCGTGCGGAAGAGGTGGTCTCGTTCCCGCTGGTGCTGGTGGCACCTGAGGGTGTGCGGGGGCGCCACGAGGTGCGATTCGTCGTCGAGGACGACGACGGCACGCGCAAGACAGTCGACAGCAGCTTCTTTGGACCGATGTGATGAATGACAACAAGCGCCCGCTGTGGCGGATCCCGGTGATGTGGCTGGTCATCGGCCTGCCGCTGGCCTCCATCGTCGCCGGCGTGGGGCTGTTGATCGTCGCCACCCGCACCGGCGGCGACGATGTCGTCAACGACGAGGTCCGCCGCGTCTCGCAGATCCAGACCACCAATCTGGGCCCGGACGCGAAGGCGCGGCAACTGGGGCTGAGCGCGATCGTGCGGATCGACGAGACGATGGTCGAGGCGATCCCGGCAACGGGCGAGTTCCCGCGCGAGGCGAACTTGCGGCTGCTCCTGCAGCATCCGACCCAGTCGGAGGACGACCTGACGCTGGAGTTGGCACCGACGGAGACCGGGTGGCGCTCGACCACGCCGATCGACGACGGTCACGACTGGATCGTGCAGCTGGCACCCGCCGACGGCACCTGGCGCCTGCAAGGACGCCTGCCCAAGCAACAGCACGCCGCCCGCCTGGCGCCGTCGCTGCAGCCCTGATGCAGACGTGAACGCCGCTGCGCATCCCGCGCCCGCGGGCTGCTTCCATTGTGGCGAACCGCTGACCGCGCATGCGGTGCAGGCGCCGATCGACGGCGCCACGCAGGCGTTCTGTTGCGATGGCTGCGCGGCCGCGGCGCAGTGGATCCGCCACGCCGATCTCGGCGATTACTACCGCCTGCGCAGTGCGATGCCGGCACCGGTCGGCAACGAGGCGATCGACTTCGGAATCTGGGATCGCGAGGATCTGCTGCGCGAGCACGCCAACCCGGTGCCCGGTGGACGCGCGCTCACGCTGCTGACCGACGGCATGCGCTGCGCCGCATGCGCGTGGCTGATCGACCGGGCATTGCGCCGCGAGGATGGCGTGCTCGACGTCACCGCCAACGCGGTGACCGGCCGCATCCGCATCGCCTGGGACCCGGCGCGCACCGCGCCGTCGCAAGTGCTGCAGCGGCTGGCCGCGCTCGGTTATCGCCCGTACCTGGCCGGCGGCGAGGCGCGCGAGCGCGCTCGGGTACGCGAGCGTCGGCGCTGGCTGCTGCGTCTGGGCATTGCCGGGCTGGGCACGTTGCAGGCGATGATGTTCGCCGAGGCGCTGTACCTGGACTTCGACCAGCAGATGCCGCTGGCCACGCGCGACTTCTTCCGCTGGATCACCTTCCTGGTGTCGACCCCGGTGGTGTTCTATGCCGGCTGGCCGTTCCTGGCGGGCATGGCGCGCGAGCTGCGCCAACGTCATGTCGGGATGGACACGCTGATCGCGACCTCGACCCTGCTGGCCTACCTGGCCAGCCTGTGGGAGACGATCCGCGGCGGCACCCACGTCTGGTACGACGCGGCGGTGATGTTCGTGTTCCTGCTGCTGGCCGCGCGCATGCTCGAACAACGCGCGCGCAACGTCGCCACCGCCCAGGTCGATGCGCTGGCGCGCGCGCGGCCGTCGCTGGCGGTGCGCGAGCGCGCCGACGGCGCACGCGAGTCGGTGCCGGCTGCCGAGCTCGTCGCCGGCGACATCGTCTGTGTCGCGGCCGGCGATGTCCTGCCCGCCGACGGCGTGCTGCTCGATGGCGAGGCGGTGTTCGAGGAATCGCTGCTGACCGGCGAGTCGGCGCCGGTGCGCCGCGTCGCCGGCGAGCCGCTGTACGCCGGCACGGTCTGCCGCGAATGGCCGGTGCGGGTGCGCGTGACTTGCACCGGCACCGACACGCGGCTGTCGCAGCTGACCCGGCTGGTCGAACAGGCGCAGTCGCACCGGCCGCGTCTGGCGCGTCTGGCCGATGGGATCGGCAGCCGCTTCGTCGCCGGCCTGCTGCTGACCGCGCTGGCGGTGTACGTGGGCTGGCGCATCCACGATCCGGCGCGCGCGTTCGAGGTCACGCTGGCGCTGCTGGTGGTCAGCTGCCCCTGTGCGCTGTCGCTGGCGGTGCCCACGGCGCTGGCCACGGCGCATGGCGCACTGGCCCGGCTCGGCGTGCTGGCGACCCGCGCCGACGCGCTGGAGACGCTCGCGAGCGCGACCGATATGGTCTTCGACAAGACCGGCACCTTGACCGATACGCGCCCCGAGCTCGACGAGGCGACCGGCTTCGACGGTTTCGACCCGGCCCATGCGCTGCGGATCGCGGCCGCGCTCGAACGCGACGCCAATCATCCGATCGCGCAGGCTTTCGCGCATGTCGCTGCCGATGCCGCCGCCGACGCGATGATGGTGGTGCCGGGGCAGGGTGTGGAAGGGACCGTCGAGGGCGTGCGCTGGCGGCTGGGCCAGGCGGCGTTCGCCGCCGGACGCGCAGACGATGGCGCGCTGTGGCTCGGCGACGGCCAGCGCGCGCTGGCCCGGTTCACGCTGCGCGAGCACGTGCGCGAGGACGCGGCCGCCGCGCTGCAGGGCCTGCGCGAACTGGGGCTGGCGCTGCATCTGGCCAGTGGCGATGCGCAGGCGCCGGTCACGGCGCTGGCCGCGCGACTGGGCATCGACGACGCGCATGCGCGCCAGACCCCGGAGGACAAGCTGGCGCGGGTCCGGGCGCTGCAGGCCGAGGGCCGCACCGTGGCAATGATTGGCGACGGCCTCAACGATGCGCCAGTGCTGGCCGGCGCCGACGTCTCGATCGCGATGGGCGAGGGCGCCTCCTTGGCCCAGCGCGCCGCTGATCTGGTCACCACCGGGCCGACCTTGCGGCGTATTCCGGCGACGATCGCCGTGGCGCGGCGCGCCAGGCGGGTGATCCGGCAGAACCTGGGCTGGGCACTCGCCTACAACCTGCTGGCGATCCCGGTGGCGGCGGCCGGGCTGGTGACACCGTGGCTGGCGGCGCTGGGCATGGCATTGTCGTCGCTGCTCGTCACCGCCAATGCGCTGCGCCTGACGCGGGTGCCGGCGACCGGAGAACCGAGATGAGAAGTCTGCTGCTGCTGGTCCCGATCAGCCTGGTCCTGCTTGGCATCGCGATCGCTGCCTTCGTCTGGGCGGTCAGGCGCGGCCAGTTCGACGACATGGACACCCCGGCGCTCGACATCCTGGTCGACGACGACGGCCGCGACGAGGCCGGGCACCTGCTGGGCGCGCGGTCCACGGATGCACCGCCGGCGACACCGCCGCAGGACCGGCCGCGTGCCGATTGACTGGCTGGTGGTACTGGCCGCGCTGACCAGCGGCCTGCTCGGCGGTCTGCACTGCGCGGCCATGTGCGGCGGCATCGCGACCGGGTTCTCGGCCGCCTCACCGGGCGGTGGCTGGCCGCATGCACTGCAGGTCAATCTGGGCCGCGTGGGCGGCTATGTGCTGGCCGGGGCGATCGTCGGCGGTTTCGGCCACGGGCTGGTCGGCGTGTTCGGCAACCCGTGGATCGGCTTCGGGCTGCGCATGTTGCTGGGCGCGGCGCTGGTGCTGGTGGCGTTGCGGCTGTTCGGACGCGGCGGCTTCGACCTGCTGCGTCGGCCGGGCGCTCGCCTGTGGGCCTGGTTGCAGCCGCTGCAGCGGCGCCTGTTGCCGGCCGAGACGGCGCCGCGCCGGATCGCGTTGGGAATGCTGTGGGGCTGGTTGCCCTGCGGGCTCAGCCTGAGCCTGCTGACGGTGGCCTGGATGCAGGCCAGCGTGCCGGGCGGCGCGCTGACAATGGCCGCCTTCGGCCTGGGCACACTGCCGGTGATGCTGCCACTGACCTGGTCGGGCCAGCGCGTGGGCCGCTGGCTGCAGCGCCCGCGGCTGCGCGCGCTGGCGGCCTCGCTGGTGCTGGCGGCCGGCCTGTTGACGCTGGCCGGTCCGTGGTTGATGCAGGTGCCGGCCTTGCATGGGCCGCTGTCGGCGATGGGCTGCGTGCCGCCGCCGCTGTAACGGCACGGCGACGCGCTGGCAACGTCAGCGTCCGAACGGCGGCACCGGCCCGGCGGGCACGATGCCGGTCGGATTGATCTGCCGGTGGCTCTGGTAGTAGTGCCGCTTGATATGGTCGAAGTCGACCGTCGGCGCGACCGCCGGGTGGCGATACAGCCGCTGGGTGTAGGCGAGCAGGGCGGGGTAGTCGATCAGCCGCCGCAGGTTGCACTTGAAGTGGCCGTGGTAGACCGCGTCGAAGCGCAGCAGCGTGGTGAACAGTCGCCAGTCGGCCTCGGTCAGCTGCTGTCCGCACAGGAACTGATCGCCCGACAGCCGCAGCTCCAGCCAGTCGAGGGTCGCGAACACCGCCTCGACGGCCTCATCGTAGGCCGCCTGTTGCGTTGCGAAGCCCGCCTTGTAGACGCCGTTGTTGAGCCCGTCGTAGATGCGCGCATTGACCGCGTCGATCTCCTCGCGCAGGTCGCGCGGATAGTAGTCGCCCTCGGCCGCGCCGACCTCGTCGAAGGCGCTGTTGAACATGCGGATGATGTCGGCCGACTCGTTGCTGACGATCGTCGCGCGCTGGGTATCCCACAGTACCGGCACACTGACCCGCCCGGTGTAGCGCGGGTCGGCGGCGGTGTAGAGCTGCCACACCGTGTCCACACCATTGACCCGGTCGGGCACGACACCCGGCCCCTGCGCGAAGGTCCAGCCGTCGTCGGCCATCAACCAGTGGGTAACCGACAGCCCGATCATGTCCTGCAGGCCCTTGAGCTCGCGGAACAGGGTGGTGCGGTGCGCCCACGGGCAGGCGCGCGCCACGTAGAGGTGGTAGCGCCCAGGCTGCGCGACGAATCCGCCTTCGCCGGTGGGGCCGGCGCGGCCGTCGGCGGTGATCCAGTTGCGGAACTGCGTCTGCGGCCGGGCCAGGCGTCCGTCGCCATCGACCAGTCCGTCGTCGTCGCGATGCCAGCGGCCTTCGATCAGCATGCCCATCGTGCGGCGTCTCCAAGCGGTGAGGCCTGCAGTGTGCCGGCTGCGGCATCAAGCGCGTGTGCCTGAAGCGCGGCGACCCGCGCTTGACGCCTCCATGCGCAGACTGCCTGTCCGCCACCACGAGCCCAGCGATGCACAGCCCGCCGCAGAACCCGCACGACCTCTCGCGTCACGACCTCCCCGGCATTCTGGCGACGATCGATGCAGAGGTGCGCGCGCGCTTCGACGCATGCGAGGGCAAGGTCGCCGATTACATTCCGGCGCTGGCCTCGGTGCCGCGCGAGCGCTTCGGCATGGCGGTGGCCACGCTCGATGGCGACGTTTACAGCGTCGGCGATGCCCAGGAGCCATTCTCGATCCAGAGCATCTCCAAGGTGCACACGCTGACCCTCGCGCTCGACGCGGCCGGCGATGCATTGTGGAAGCGCGTCGGGCGCGAACCGTCGGGCGACCCGTTCAACTCGCTGGTCCAGCTCGAACACGAATGCGGCATCCCGCGCAATCCGTTCATCAATGCCGGTGCGCTGGTGGTGGCCGATGTGCTGTTGTCGAATTACGACGATCCTGAGGCCGCGCTGCTGGCCTTCATGCGCGAGCGTTCGGGCAATGCCGAGGTCGGCCGCGACGAGGAGATCTGGAGCTCGGAGCGGCGCAGCGGCTATCGCAACATCGCACTGGCGAACTTCATCCGCAGCTTCGGCAACATCGAGAACGAAGTCGACGCCGTGCTCGACCTGTACTTCTTCCAGTGCGCGCTGCGCATGAACTGTGTGGATCTGGCGCGCAGCGTGCGCTACCTGGCCGGCCGCGGCGTGTGTCCGGGCACCGGCACGCGCGTGACCAGCGTCGAGCGCAGCACGCGGATCAATGCGGTGATGATGACCTGCGGCACCTACGACGCGGCGGGCGAGTTCGCCTTCCACGTCGGCCTGCCGGCCAAGAGCGGCGTCGGCGGCGGCATCGTCGCGGTGGTGCCCAACGTACTCAGCCTGTGCGTGTGGTCGCCACCGCTCGACGACAAGGGCAATTCGCTGCTCGGCGCCTACGCGCTGCACCGCTTCACGCGGATGACCGGGCTGTCGGTGTTCTAGGGCATCGCGCGCACCGCCCGTGGACGGTGCGCGCGATGCGGTCATGGGCTCTGGTAATACACGTCGTCGATGAACAGGTCGACCGGCTGGCCGGGCGCATCGCCGGCGAGCATGAAGAACTGCTTGACCGCGTGCAGGTCGAGGTCGTGGAACGCGGAGAACGGAATGCTGACTTCGTGCCAGGCGCCGTCGCGGACCAGGCCGTACTGCTGGCCGCCCGGCGCGAAGGGGATCCAGCTGTCGCCGAACGAGGTGTTGATACCGACGCGGAACGGTGCCTGGCTGGCGGTGCGCATGCGGAACTTCAGACTGCCGCCGGCGTAGGCGCCCATGTTGCGCACGTCGGTGATGATGCCCAATCCGAACCAGTTGCCGGGATTGGCGCGGAAGGCCATCAGCTCGTTGCCCTCGAACGGCGCGGCGGCGATCGGGGTCAGGTTGTTCCACAGGAACAGGTCGGTGTTGCTGCCGAAGTCCAGAGCGCCGGCCAGGCCGCTGCGCTCGGTGTACACGCCGAACTGGCCGGCCGGCGTCGCGCTGTTGCTGCCCAGGTACAACTCGCTGTCGGGATGGTCCTGGTAGAGCCGGATCCAGTCGACTTCCATGCGGCCGGGCAGCGGCGCGGTGACATCCTGCGGGGTGTGCACACCGGTGTAGGTGCCGCCGACGGCGATATTGAGCAGCAGGAAGTGCGGGGCGTGGAACTCGTGCACCTGCGGCCCTTCGACATCGGAGATGTCGAATTCGAAGTACTGCTGGCCGTCGATCGAGACACGGATGAAGTTCGGGTCCCAGGTCAGCTTGTAGATATGGAAGTCGTCATGCAGCGCGACCGGGCTGTTGTAGACCGTCGCGTGTGAGGCGTACGAGCCGTTGTAGTCCCAGTGCACGGCGGCGCCGATCCGGCGATTGGCCATGCCGTCGGCGATGGCCTGGGCGGAGCCTGCTTCCATCATGTCGATCTCGCCGCGCGCCGGCCACACGCCGACCGCGCCGAGCATCCAGTATGCCGGCCACACCCCATTGCCGGCCTCGGGGATCTTGATCCGCGCCTCGAGCGTGCCGTACTTGAACTGCACGCGTCCCTCGGTCTTCAGTCGCGCGGACGTGAACGGGCTGCCATCGAAGTTCTCGCGGCGCGCCTCGATGATCAGGCGACCGTTCTCGATGCGCGCGTTCTCCGCGCGGCTGGTGTAGTACTGCATCTCGGCATTGCCCCAGCCACACAGGCCGATCTGGCACCCCGTGCCCACGTCGTAGGTCCAGGTGTTGCCGTCGATCGATGGGCCGTCGAAGTTCTCCTGCCAGACAGGCGTCTGGGCATGCGCGGCGGGGGCGAATGTGGCGGCCGCGCCGAGGCAGGCGACGAGCGGCAGGGCGAACAGGCGTACGCAATCCATGACGGACTCCTTGCATTCGAAAGGGAAGCGGCGCGGCGGGGGACGGCCGGCTTCGAGCCTGCGTGCGCTTGACAGCGCTGTCAGCCATCTCGGGCCCGCGATGTCGCGTTCCGCGAACCGGATCACGGATTGGCGTCTGCGCCGGGTGAAATCGCGGTTGTGCCTGGGGCGAGCATGTTGCGCGGCAGCACACAGATGCGCAGATGCGCACGTTTCCAGGGCCGGTGTGCCGCGCGCAGTCGTGCGCTCGCTGCACGTCCGGCACGCAGCCAGCTAAGCTGGGCGATCCGCCTTTCACCCGTTGCCCAATGCCGATTCGCTTACTCGTGCTGTGTTGCGGACTGCTCGCCGGATGCGCCGGCGGCAGTGCATCGCGCGACCTGCGTCCGGCGCAGGAGACCGCCTTGCCGACGACACCCGCCATCTCCGAGACCGCCTTCGCCGTGCCCAGCGGCTACCCAGCCGCGCTCGCCGCTGCGGCGACGGCGACCGCGCCGCCCGCATTGCCAGAGGTCGAGGGCCTGCGGCTGGGGCGGCATGCCGGCATCGAGGCACTGTTGGTGGAGACCCCGCTGGCAACGGCGGCGATCGCGCTGCACGGCGGGCATCTGCTGTCGTATGTGCCGGCCGGGCAGGAGGACGCGTTGTGGCTGTCGCCGTCGGCCAAGCCGCCGCCGGATGCGATCCGCGGCGGCACGCCGGTGGTCTGGCCATACTTCGGCCGGCAGGGCCAGACCGGCGAGGTGCCGGCGCATGGCTTCGTGCGCACCGTGCGCTGGCAGGTGCTCGCGGCCTCGCGTGCCGACGACGGCAGCGTCGCCATCGAACTGGCACCGCCCGATTTCCCGGAGCTGGGCCTGCAACTGCGGATGACGTTGCGCATCGGCCAAGCGCTGGAGCAGACGCTGGCGACCACCAACACCGGTGTGCGTCCGGTCGCGATCACTCAGGCGCTGCACACCTACTTCCGTGTCTCCGACGTCGCCCAGGTCCGCGTCCGCGGCCTCGACGGCCTGAGCTATCTCGACAAGAACGACGGCTATGCCGCGCATGCGCAGGCCGGGGACTGGACGCTCGACGACCCACGCGACCCCGGTCGCAGCGACTACATCTACACCGATGCGCCCGGGCGCTACGTCCTCGACGATCCGGGCCTGGGCCGCCGGATCGCGCTCGACGTCGCCGGCAGTCGGTCGCTGGTGGTCTGGAATCCCGGTGCAACGGCCGCGGCGCGCATGGACGACATCGGTCAGGCCTGGCGCGGCTTCCTGTGTCTGGAGGCGGCCAATGCCGGGCCCGATGTCGTCGCGCTGGCGCCCGGTGCCACGCACCGGCTGACCCAGACCGTGCGCGTGCTCGCGGGCGGCTGAGCGCGCGGGTGACCAATGGCCGGGGCACGGCTGCAGCGTGCCCGGTATGCTTGGCAGTCGGCCGCCCGGCACTCGCCGTTGACGGCTTTCCGACCGTGTTTCGATGGAGATCGCGCTTGAAGAAGACCCTGCTGTCCGCGGCGACCGCCGTGGCGATGACGATGGCGGCCACCGCCGCTGCCCACGACCACCGCTGTCTCGAGGAGACCTGCACGCTGCAGGCGTTGTTCGCGAGCGAGCCCGGCGCCGGCGGCGCCTCCACTTCGGGCGATCCCGTCGCCGCGCAGCGCATGGGCAGCTGGGGCATCGACACCGCCGGCATGGACACCTCGGTGCGGCCGGGTGAGGACTTCTTCGGCTACGTGAGCGGCAACTGGGCCAAGACCACACAGATCCCGTCCGACAAGTCGAGCTACGGTGCGTTCCTGGTCCTGCGCGATCTGTCGGAGGCGCGCGTGCGTCAGTTGGTCGAGGGCTACGATGTGGCCGACGCTGCGCATCCCGATCGCGCCAAGGTCGCCACGCTCTATGCCGGCTTCATGGACCAGGCCGCGATCGAGGCGCTGGGCGCCCAGCCGCTCGCCCCCAAGCTCGCTGCGATCCGCGCTGCCGGCGACAAGGATGCGCTGGCCCGGCTGATGGGTCAGAGCCAGGGCGACTTCGGTCGCAGCTTCTTCGGCCTGGGCGTGTCCGACGACCAGCGCGACCCCGACCGCTACACGCTGTACATGAGCCAGTCGGGCCTGGGCCTGGGCGATCGCGAAATGTACCTGCGTGAGACCTTCGCGCCGCAGCGCGAGCGGTATCAGGCCTACATCGCGCAGATGCTCGAACTGGGCGGTTGGGAGAACCCGCAGCGCAATGCCGAAGCGATCCTTGCGCTGGAGACCAAGATCGCCGAAGCGCACTGGACCCGCGCCGAAAGCCGCGACCGCGACAAGACCTACAACCCGGTCGAGCTGTCGGCGTTCGCGACCACCGCGCCGGGCTTCCCGTGGGCCACGTACTTCGCCGCCGCCGGCGTGCCGCAGGCGCCGCGTGCGGTGGTGCGCCAGAGCACCGCGATTCCGAAGCTGGCCGCGATCTTCGGCCAGACCGACGTCGCCACGCTGCAGGCCTGGCAGGCCTTCCACACCATCGACAATGCCGCGCCGCTGCTGTCGAAGGCGTTCTCCGATGCGCGCTTCGAGTTCCGCAACAAGTTCCTGTCCGGTCAGCCCGAGGAGCAGGAGCGCTGGAAGCGCGGCGTGGCGTTCGCCGAGAACACGATGGGCGAGGCGATCGGCCGCGACTACGTCGCGCTGTACTTCCCGGCCGATGCCAAGGCCAAGATGGACGCGCTGGTCGCCAACGTGAAGGTGGCGATGGGCGCGCGGCTCGAGCAGCTCGACTGGATGGGCCCGGCGACCAAGGCCGAGGCGCGCAGGAAGCTCGACGGGTTCGGCCTGAAGATCGGCCACCCCGACCAATGGCGCGACTACAGCGGCCTGGTGGTCGAGCCCGGCGATGTGTTCGGCAATGCCGAGCGCTCGATGGCGTTTGAGTGGGACTACCGCCGCAACCGTCTGGGCAAGGAGGTCGACAAGGGTGAGTGGGGCATGACCCCGCAGACGGTCAACGCCTACTACAACTCGGTCAAGAACGAGATCGTGTTCCCGGCCGCGATCCTGCAGCCGCCGTTCTTCGATCCCGACGCCGACCCGGCGGTCAACTATGGCGCGATCGGCGGCGTGATCGGCCACGAGATCATCCACGGCTTCGACGACCAGGGCCGCAAGTCCGACGGCGAGGGTGTGCTGCGCGACTGGTGGACGGCCGAGGATGCGGCCAAGTTCGAGGCCCAGGCGGCCAAGCTCGGCGCGCAGTACGAGGCCTATACGTTCCCGCAGCTGCCGGGCATGCACATCAACGGCAAGGTCGCGATGGGCGAGAACATCGGCGACCTGGGCGGCATCACCATCGCGCTGGAGGCCTACCGCCGTTCGCTCGACGGCAAGCCGGCGCCTGAGATCGACGGCTTCAGCGGCGAGCAGCGGCTGTTCATGGGTTGGGCGCAGGTGTGGCGCACGCTGTGGCGCGACGATGCACTGCGCCAGCAACTGGTCAACGGTACCCATTCGCCGGGACACATCCGCGCGTTCGCGCCGCTGCGCAATGTCGATGCATGGTACGACGCGTTCGACGTGCGCGAGGGCGATGCGCTGTGGATCGCACCCGAGGACCGTGTGCGGATCTGGTGACCGCCCACCAGCGGTGACAGAGCCAAAGCCGCCGGGCATTCCCCGGCGGCTTTTTCGTGTCCGGTCCCGCCCGCGTGTAGTGATCCGACCGACGCCGCGGAAAGCCCTTCTCCGCGTGCAGGAAACCAGGAAAAGCCCTCCCCGCACGCGGGGGAGGGTTGGGTGGGGGCACAGGCCGATGCGATGGTGTTCGGCCTTGGTCGCCAAAAGCCCCAGCCCCCACCCGACGCCTTCGGCGTCGATCTCCACCCGCAAGCGGGGAGGTGTTGCACCACCCGACGCGCGCAGCGGTCCGATCGAGACCGCGGAAAAGCCCTCCCCCGCGTGCGGGGGAGGGTTGGGTGGGGGCGCAGGCCGATGCGATGGCGTTTGGCCTTGGCCGCGAAAAGCCCCAGCCGCCACCCGACGCCTTCGGCGTCGACCTCCACCCGTAGGCGGGGGAGGTGGCGCACCACCCGACGCGCGCAGCGATCCAATCGAGACTGGGAAAAGCCCGCCCCCGCACGCGGGGAGGGTTGGGTGAGGGCCACAGCCGATGCGATGGGGTTCGGCCTTGGTCAGGCGAGCAGCAGCACCGCGCCGATGATCACGCCCGATGCGAACAGCAGCATCAGGCAGTAGCCCATGATGTCCTTGATCTTCAGTCCCGCGATCGCCAGCAGCGGCAACGCGAAAAATGGCTGCAGCATGCTTGTCCACGCGTCGCCCCAGGCGACCGCCATCGCCACGCGCGCAAGGTCGGCGTCGAGCGCCTGCGCGGCGGGCACCATCACCGGCGCCTGCACCGCCCACTGGCCGCCGCCGGACGGCACGAACATGTTGATCAGGCCGGCGGACAGGAACGTCCACAGCGGCAGCGTCGACGCGCTCGCGAACGAGACGAACCACTCCGACAGCGTCGTGGCCAGCCCCGAGCCGACCAGGATCGCCATGATTCCGGCGTAGAACGGGAACTGCACCACGATGCCGGCACCGCCCTTGATCGCTTCCTGCAGCGCGGCGAGCAATCGGGCGGGCGTGCGATGCAGCACGATGCCCAGCATCAGGAAGCCGTAGTTGACGATGTTGAGATTCAGACCGCCACCGGTGGCGAAATGGTCGACCAGGTAGACCAGGCCCGCGGCACCGATCGCCAGCGACAGGAGCCAGCCGTGCTCGAGACGCACGGCCGGCGTGGCGTCGTGCGCCAGTGCGGGCGGCGCGGGGTCGTCGGGCGGCGAGAAGAGCACCGCATCGTGGTCGTTGGGCGTCATCGCGCGGTTGATCAGCGGCACCGCGATCGCCAGCAGCGCGACGATCATCAGGTTGAACGGGGCAAAGATCGTTTCGCTGGTCGGAATCAGCCCCATCGTCTCCTGCAGGAAGTGGCCCTCGGTCGCGATGGTCAACGGGATCGACCCCGATAGCCCGCCATGCCAGACGAGAAAGCCGGAGTAGGCACTGGCGACCAGCAGCCGGTAGTCCACGCGCACATGGCGGGCGACCTCGCGTGCGAACAGTGCGCCGATCACCAGCCCGAAGCCCCAGTTGATCCAGTTGGCAACCAGCGCCACCAGCGTGACGACGACGATCGCGTTGCGCGGCGTGCGGCAGCGCGAGGCCAGCGCAGTGAGCATCCGTGCGACGGGCGGGGTGCGGGCGAGGATGAAGCCGGTCACCAGCACCAGCAGCATCTGCATCGAGAAGCCGAGCAGCTCCCAGAAGCCGTTGCCCCAATGGCGCACGAGCGCCAGGGGCGCTGTGCGTTCGATCGCGAGCGCGGCCACAGCGGCGATCGCAGTGAAGATCAGCACGAAGACGTAGGCATCGGGCAGGTAGCGTTCGACCAGGCGAACGGACAGGCGCGTGGCGCGCTGGAACATGCGGGCGGCTCCGGAACACGGAAAAGCCGCCGACGATACCTTGGGAATGCGGTGCGAGGCGTTGGGACGATGGTCGTAGCCGGTGGGTCCCCGCCATCGCGATGGCCGCGGCGCCGTCGTTCGGCGCCGCAAGCCGGTGGTGCTCAGCCGTGCACGCGGAACCGCACCGCGTCGTCGATGAACGCCTTGTCGCCGAACGGCGCTTCGTTCGAGCCGAACGGCATCTGCGCGCGCAAGGTCCAGCTTGCCGGCAGCGACCACTGCGCAGCCGCGGCAGCGTCAGGCAGCGGGTTGTAATGCTGCAGGCTGGCGCCGATGCCGGCATTGGCGAGCGCGGTCCAGACCGAGAACTGCGCCATCGCACTCGCGTGCTCGGACCACACCGGGAAGTTGTCCGCATAGAGCGGGAACTGCTGCTGCAACCCGCGGACCACGTCCTGGTCCTCGTAGAACAGCACCGTGCCGGCGCCGGCGGCGAAGCTGTCGATCTTCGCCTCGGTGGCGGCGAAGCCGTCGGCCGGGACGATGGCGCGCAGCGCGTCCTTGACGATGTCCCAGAAGGTCTGGCTCTGATCGCCGAACAGGATCACCGCCCGCGAGCTCTGTGAGTTGAACGACGAGGGGCTCAGGCGCACGGCCTCCTGGATCAGCTCGGTGGTCGCCTGCTGCGACATCGGCAGCGTACGCCCGAGGCTGTACTGGCTGCGGCGACGACGCGAGGCTTCAAGGAACGGGTTGCTGGACATGCTGGGCTTTCCTGGTTGAGAGAGACGGGCCGCAATGCGGCAACCGGGAAAGTGTGGCGTCAGCGACGCGCGGCGGTAGCGCGGGGGACGGAAAGGATCGTTTCAGGCACAAAAAAGCCGGCATCCCAGAAGGCATGCCGGCTCGTTTGGCGGATGGGCGAGGCTCAGCGATACACGCGATCGCAGCGCGTCTCGACGATGCGGTCGCCGCGGCTTTCCTGGCGGTTGCCCTGGACGTTGCGGCCGATCGCACCACCGGCCACGGCACCGCCGACAGTCGCAAGCTTACGGCCGTTGCCGCCGCCGATCTGGTTGCCGATCAGGCCGCCGATGACCGCGCCGGCGGCCGTGCCACCGATGCGATTGGGGTCGGAACTGTTGCGTTGGACTTCGACATCCTTGCAGACCACGCGGCTGCCGTCGTTGAAACGGCGCCCTTCGTCCTGCGGGCCGTAGTGCTGGGCGTGGGCGGTTCCGGCCGCAGCCAGCGAAAACAGGCCGAGACAGGCAAGTGTGCGCAACGTGTGCATGACGATCTCCACGGGGGTGATGCCGCGATGCTTGCAGTGCACCGGGCAACCGCACATGAAATTCGGCGTCTGGGGGCGTCGTGGTTCAGCCGCGGGCACGTCGCGTGACGCCCGCGTCGTCGCTCAGGCGTACTGCATCTTGCGGCCCATGCCGCCGTCGACGACGACATGCTGTCCGGTCACGAAGCCAGATGCGGGCGAGAGCAGATACACCGCGAGCGCCGCGACGTCCACCGGGGTGCCGACCCGCCCGACCGGATGCTGCGCGTGGTCGCGCTTGGACAGCTTCGGGCGACGGCGCGCCGCGGGACGCTGCCAGTCATCGGTCGCGATCCAGCCGGGGCTGATCGCATTGACGCGCACGCGTGGCCCTTCGCTGATCGCCAAGGCATGGGTCAACGCGACCACGCCGCCCTTGGCGGCGGCATAGGCTTCGGTGTGGGCTTCGGACTGGAGTACACGGCTGGAGGCGATCGACACGATCGCGCCCTGTCGCGCGCGCAGCGCGGGCAGGGCGTACTTGCAGCACAGGAACGCGCCAGTGAGGTGGGCGTCGATGAATCGCCGCCACTGCGACAGCGGCAGATGTGCCAGGTCCGTCACGTGCGGATCGGCCGGGCCCGCATTGTTGACCAGGCCGTCGAGGCCTTTCATGCGCGCGATGGCCTTGGCGAAGAAACCGCGCACCGACGCCTCGCGAGCGACATCGAGCGGGAAGAAGCACGCCCGATCGCCGACATCCCACTCGGCCAGACAGGCGGCACCGGCGTCGCGGTCCAGGTCGCCGATCGCCACGCGACCGCCGGCACCGAGCACGGCCTGGGCGATTGCGCGACCGATGCCTTGCGCGCCACCGGTGATCGCGACCACGCGGTCGCGCAACGGCGACGGGTCGAGCGGCAGTACGGGCGGGGTCAGGGACATGGCGGCTTCCACGGCGAGATCGGCCGCAGGGTCGCACGCCCGGCATCGCGGCCGGGTGCAGGCCTCAGCCGCCGCGGGCCTTCTTCGGTGCGTTGGCGGCAACCTTCGGCGCTTCGGCATCGACGCGCATCAGCGTGCGGGTGACGCCCAGCACTTCGATCCGGCCGCCGGCCGCGCGAAAGCGCGCCAGGTCGGCTGCGATCCGGTCGCTGGTCACGCTCGCGCCGCGGTCGCCGGGCTTGCGCGGGCCGGCGAACAGGTGGCCGGTGCTCGACGCCGTCGTCGGGGTGGCCGCTGCGGCCGGGGCCGCTGTCTTCTTGGTACGGGACATCGAACGCTCCTTTCAGTACATCGCCAGGGGAATGCCGCGTCGTCCGCGGTCTTCGTAGTCGTCGCGGACCGAGCGGCAGTAGGGGCCTGCCATCTCGAAACGCCGGCAGATCTCCGGTCGGGTGTCGTAGATCGAACAGCACATCCGCGCCGGATCGATGGCCACGCACCATCCTTCCTCGTCGCGGGCCATGACCTGCAGGCCGGCCTCGGTGACGTCGACGAACCGGGCGGGCACATCGTCGTCGCTCTGCAGCACCACCGTCAGCCGGCAGCAGACCGCGTCGCAGCGCGCGCAGTCGATGTCCGACACGATCATCGGCCCAGGACCGGGCGGCGGATCGGGGACGGTGCGAATGGGGCGGGGACGCAGCGGGTCATCACGCTTCCTGGGGAGCGTCGCCCGGAGCGGGCGGTCACACGTGGGGGAAGCGAGGCGGCGGCCAGGGCGGTCGCGCGTGACGCACGGATGGGCGAGGGGCCCGGCGCCTAGCATAACACCGCCCGCCTGTGGGGCCGTTGGCGGCGGGTCGGGCGGTTCAGGAACGCCGGTTCGTGTAGCTGGCGTTGCCCAACCCGGTGCCGATCGTCAGCACGCCCCAGCGGCGCACACCGGTCATGCGTGGGCGCTCGCTCAGGCCCTGAACGACGGCGTCGTTGTGCAAGCGCACCAGGGGCGCGCGGCCGCCGATCCGGTCCAGGTGGGCCTGCAAGGCGTCGGCGACCCGGAAATCGGCGGCCTCCCAGTCGCCGGGCAGATTGTGTGCGCCGTGGAGGATGGCGCCGTCGTGCGCGATTTCGCCCGGACAGGCGACCCCGACGAATGGGGCCAATCGCAGATCGCGTGTGCGGGCGTGGGCGATCAGGCCGTTGAGCATCGCGGCGGTCCTGGTCATCGCGGTCTCGCGATCGGGCGCGTCATTGGCATGCCGCCACTGCGTGCGCTCGATCACCTGCGCGCGACTGCCGTCCTCGCGTTTGTCCAGGCGCGGTGCGACCAGGCCGCAACGGATGTTGGTGCCGCCGATATCGACCGCGAGGAAGGCGTCGTAGCGCTGGAACCTCGCAGGCGCCAACGGCACCCAGCCCAGCAAGCCGGCATCGTCGCCATCGTGGCGCAGCAGGGTCAGGTCGACACCGGCGCGCGCGAGCTTGAGCAGGCGCGCGGCGCGGCGCACCGACAACGCGCCGGTGCGGTTGCCGGGGAAGCCGCCGCCGATGACGATGCGCTTGACGCCGTCCCATTCGGGCTGCGCGAGGAAGCAGCGGATCACCCCGGCCAGCCGCTCGGCGTGGTCTTCGATCGCGGCGTGGATCAGATGCGCCGCATCGGGGTCGCCGCCGACCAGCACCAGGTCGATCTCCTTCTTGCCGATCGCGTCGGTCGGCGTGCGTCCGAACGGATCGCGGCCGCCGGTGAAATGGTGGCGGCGGCGATGGTCGAGCAGGGCGCGGAACGCGCGCTGGCTGGCGCGGTCGCCGATGAAGCCCCCGCCCTCGGCATCGCGCAAGGCCAGGTTGCAGCTGTCGATCGTCAGCCCGGGCAGATGGGCGGCGGCGTGGCGGTTGCGATCGTCGCGTGGGCGGGCCATCGGGTCGGGTCGGCCGGACAGAGGCGCCCATCGTGCCTGCCATCGTGTCGCGCGGCGTGACGATGGCGCGCCGGCACAGCGCGCCTAGAATGGCGCCCCCTGCGCGATCGTCCTGCCATGTCCCCGCCCGCTGCCGTCATCGATAGTCCCCTCGACCAGACCTGTGCCCGGGCCTGCGCACTGGTGGCGCTGGCGAGCCTGGCGACGTTCTGCGCGAGCGCGCTGGCGCTGCACGGCCTGCGCCCCGACCTCGATCCGGTGCACAGCCAGATGAGCCTGTACCTGATCGGCGACTGGGGTCCGCTGCTGCAGGCGGCCTATGTCGTGCTCGCGATCGGAATGACCGCATTGGGCTGGGGGCTGCGGCAGACCAGCAGCGGTGCCTGCCGCAGCGCCGCGCCACTGCTGCTGTTCGCACTCGGCGGGCTGTCGCTGGCGACGACCGCCTATGCTTGGATGGATCTGCCCGGGATCGACAGCACGCTCGAAGGCCTGATCCATGGCGTCTCGGCGCAGGGCGCGTTCCTGTTCGCGACCGCCGGCATGGTGCTGCAGGCGTTGCGCCTGCGTGGGGATGCCGCCTGGCGGGCGACTGCGCGCTGGGCGCTGCCGTGGGCCCTGCTGTGCTTTGCATCGATCTGGGTGCTGGCGCTCTGGCGCGACGCACCGCGTGGGCTCGCCCAGAAGACCGTGGTGGTGTTGATCCTGGGCTGGCTGGCCGCCGTCTCGACAGCGTTGTGGCGCAGAGCGGCCGCTTCGCGTGGCGGGGCGTGTTCACGCCAGCCGCACCGCCCCGGTCACAGACTGCGGTCCGCCGACGCGACGAATGCCACGTCGTGCAATTACCGACGTATGGAGAACGACATGATCAAGTGGGCCATTATTTTCGCCGTCATCGGCCTGATCGCAGGTGCCCTCGGGTTCACCGGCGTCGCCGGTGCCTCGATGGGCATTGCCAAGTTCCTGTTCTGGGCAGCGATCATCATCGCCGTCGTGCTGTTCGTGCTCGGCCTGACGGTCGCCAAGAAAGTGACGAGTTGACGACGCTGCCGATCGCAGTGCCACGACCGCCGGCTTGCCGGCGGTTTTTTTTAAGTCCGCCCCAAGCGCGGGCCGGGCGTTCGCCGCAAGACGCCCCCGCAAGCCGGGGTCAGAAAAACCGGGGTCAGAGTGCAATTCGCTTCGAATTGCACTCTGACCCCGGTCTGGCAGCCGAATCGAGTGGGGCACGTTCGGTGCTCAAGTCACGTTGACGCGGGCGCCGCTAGGGTAGGTGCACCGCTTGCCCGACCGAGGATGTCCGTGGAACCGACTGTGCACCCTTTCTCCGAACTCTTCGCCCAGCTCGGCCTGCCAGATGACGAAGCGTCGATCCGCGCCTTCATCGCCCGCCATGCGCCGTTGCCCGATGACATGCGGCTGGAGGAAGCGCCGTTCTGGACGCCCGCGCAGGCGCAGTTGCTGCGCGAGGAGCGACTCGAGGATGCAGACTGGATCGTGGTCATCGACCAGCTCAATGTCGCGATGCACGCGACACCCGACCCATAAGGCGGCCCGGCCGGGCGTTGCTCACGCTGTTGGCGACTGCATTCGCCGCGTGTGCAGCGCAAGACGCGGCACGCAACGGACCCGATTGAACGCGGTCGCCCCGCATGCCAGTCGCATGCGGGGCAATGGCACGCACGTGGCGTGATCCGCAGCTCAACACCCTCTGCCGGGAGGCGCGGGGATCAGGGCGTGCCCGGCGTCCCGGTGCACACCCGGTCGGGATGGCCGCTGCGCAGCAGGATCGCGTCGTTCGCGCCGCGGGTCCACAGCACAGTGCCTTGATCGTCGGCGTAACGGGCGCCTTGCATCGCCGGGTCGCTCTCGGTGCGCAGCACCACGTGGGCACCGTCGATGGCCACGCTGGCCTGACCACGGCCATCGAAGGTCGCATCGACCTGCGTGCCCTCGCAGTCGTAATGCACCACGCGTGCGATGGGTGCAGCATCGGTGGACGGCGTTTCGGGATCGTGCGGCGTCATCGCAGCGGAGGACGCATCGGTTGAAGGCGGCGGCACGGTGTCGTCGGCTGGCGCCTGTGCAGGCGAGCAGCCGGCGAGGGCGAAACCCAGGACTGCGATGAGCAGGGGTGGGGCGTGGCGCATGATCGTCTCCTTGCGTGTGGACACCTGGGACGGACATGGGGGGGAGGCGCGTTCGCAGGCTACCCGTCCCCTGCGCGCCGGGTGTGAAGGCCGCGTGGACACCCGGTCAGCCGGCGGTCTCTACCGATGTCCGGCAGGTCTGTGCCGGCAGGCCGTCGACGGTGATGTCGGCCTCGTCCGACCCCTTGGTCCACAGCACATTGCCGTCGTCGTCCGCATAGCGGGCACCGCTTGCGGCCGGCGTCGTGCGCAAGGTCAGGGTGCGGCCGTCCAGCTGCATCAGCGCGGTGTCGCCGTCGTCTTCGTAGGCGACGGTATAGGTGCGGTCGTCGCAGTGATAGCTGACCGTCGATGGCGGCGCGCCCTCCGCTTCGCGGGCGGCGAGCGAGCCGGTGGGCGGTGGTGCCTCCATCGCCGCAGGGGCGGGGGGCGGCGAGGCGGGATTGGCGGGCGTCTGGTCGACGCGGTCGTTCGAACAGGCGGCAAGGGCCAATCCAAGCAGGGCGGCGGGCAGGGCGGCGTGGCGCATGGCGAGTCCTCGTTCGTGATCGAACGCCGCCGGGCGCACCCGGTGACGTACCGCCATCGTGGACCGGCCCACGTCAATGCCAGGTGCGCAGGGGCGTCGATGGCGTCGTGACCGGATGCGAACATCCTGGCCTGCACCCTCTGTGGCCACCCTGACGAGGCAACCCATGCGCACCCATCGTGTTTTCGCCTGTTCCCTCGCGCTGTGCGCGGTGTCGCTGGCCGCCTGCCAGCCGAGCGGCGAGACTGCCGCACGTTCCGACCCATCGCCGGCGACCGAAGACGTCGGCGAACGCGCCGAGGTCGCGGCCGTGGAGGGGGATGTCGTCGTATCGACCAACGAGCCGTTCTGGCAGGCCCGGATCGAAGGCGACACGGTCTTGGTCACTGGCATCGACGGGCCGGCACGCCGGTTCGCGAACGCGTCGTCGTCGATGACCGCGGATGGTCGGCGCATCGAGGCCCGGGACGACGCAGGCGAGGTGGTCCTCATCGTCCGCCGCATGCGCTGCGAGGACGACATGTCCGGCGCGCGGTTTCCGCTGACGGCGTTGCTGACGCTCGACGGCGACGGTCCCCACCACGGATGCGCGCGGCCGGCATCGATGCCGCCACCGCAGCCGACCGACGCCGCAGCGCCATAACCGTCCGATGTCGACCGGGAGGGCGAGGCCACGGTGGCGTGTGGGCGCGAATGCGCCGGTGTGATGGGCCGGCACCGGTGCGCGAGCTGTTGGACGATGGTGCCGCCTCTCGCTTGAGCCGGCTGCGCAAGGGCAGGTCGCTTGTCGCGCGCCTGCAGGCTCAGGCGCTGCCGATCTGTTCGATCGCGACGATGTCGCCGACCCAGACGTAGTGCGGCACCGCCGGGTCTTCCAGGTCGTCGAGTCGCAACCGCGCATTGTGGCCTTCGTCGCCGTCGGCGGTGCGGAATGTTTCCAGTGTCGGCCGCACCGACACGACGCCTTCGACCTGGGTACCGTCGGTCAGGGTCACCTGGACGATGGCTTCGTCATGCAGCAGTCGAATATGACGTTCGAGCGCATCGATCTCGGTGCGCGCGACATGGATGCGCGGCGGCGTCTGGCTCATTGCAAACCTCCGGTCGGGAGGCCGCATGATGCCGCAGCGCCAGGCCAACGGCGGGTGAGGACGGCCTGCCTCAGCGCTCGGGTTCGAGCGGTTCGCGCAACAGGCGGTCGTACTCGCTGCGGATGACCTCGTAGCACTCGCAGGCGCGGTCGAGCAGCGAGGCCGGCTCGAGCACCTGGATCAGCCCCCGGCTATAGCGGATGCAGCCTTCGTCCTGCAGCCGGCGTGCGGCTTCGGTCACGCCCTCGCGGCGCACGCCCAGCAGGTGCGCGATCTGCTCCTGGGTCATCTTGATCTCGGTGGTGCCGATGCGGTCATTGACCAGCAACAGCCAGCGCGACAGCTGGCGGTCCACCGTGTGGTGGCGATTGCAGACCCCGGTCATCGCCGTCTGCGTCAGCAGCGCCTGCATGTAGCGCAGAATGATGGCCTGGAACGCACCGCCGAGCTGGAACTCGCGTTGCGCGGCCTCGACCCGGAGCGCAAGCGCTTCTCCACCGACCTGGACCACCGCGCGCAACGGCACGCTGCGTGCGCCGGCCAGCAGGCCGGCGCCGACCACGCCCTCGTTGCCGATCATCGCCACTTCGCTGGTGTCGCCGTTTTCCAGTGCGTACAGGATCGAGACGATGCCCTCGCGGGGGAAATACAGCGTGGAGCGGCTTGCGCCCGCCTCGTGCAGGACTTTGCCCACCGGCAGCTCGACCAGCTGCAAATCCTTGCCCATGCGATCGCAGACCTCCGGCGGCAGGTCCTGAAGCAGTCCATTGAGCGGCGCCCAGGGCGCATTCCTGTTCATGCGGTGCACTTGGATCCGAAGCATTCAGTGAACGATGGATTCTCGTTGCTGAATGGGGTGTCGTATGTGCGAAACCGCGCATACGCAGGCTGAATACGTTCGGTATCGCACAGACCCGCCGAACGCAAGCTTGCAAGCTCGAGGCAGGCTGCCGCGGATGGTGCGGCCTCGGGGATCGCAGACGACAGGAGCGTCGCATGGGCACCGATGATGTCGAACTGTGTTGCATCTATGGACAGATGGCGCGCGAGTACCTGGGTACAGTGCCTTGGGAGGACTGCGTCGCGCGCCTGGAAGCGGGATGGTTGCGTCTGCGCCACGATGACAGCGTGGCCTGGGACGAGGCCGAACCGTTGATCCGGGCCTGCTGGGAGCTGGCCGATTGAGTGCTCGCCGATTGCGTGTGTGCCTGCCATGGCAACGTGCTGTCCGGGTGACATGGATCTGGTCACATCGATCTTTTCACATCGATGTGTTCACGGATGCGTGAGCGCAGACGCGTTAGCGTCAGCTGTCATTCGCTCGTAAGGACGGACGATGGCACAGATCCGGATCGGCCGCTACGAAGGCCCCGCAGGCGGTTGGGGCTCGGTCCAGTCGCTGGCGCGGCACGGCCTGGGTTCCGACGCCCCCAGCGTCGAAGGCGCGCGCCAGCTGGCGCGGCAGAACAAGGTCGACGGCTTTGCCTGCGTCAGCTGCTCTTGGGCCAAGCCTGCCCAGCCGCACGCCTTCGAGTTCTGTGAGAACGGCGCCAAGGCGACGATGTGGGAACTCGACGAAGCGCGCGCCGACGCTGCGTTCTTCGAGGCCCACTCGTTGTCCGAGCTGCGGCAGTGGGCCGACTACGACCTCGAAGCGCAGGGCCGATTGGTCGAGCCGATGCGTTACGACGCGCAACGCGATCGCTATGTTCCGATCTCGTGGGAAGACGCCTTCGCGCTGATCGGTCGCGAGCTGCGCGCGCTCGAGCGCGAGCGCGTGGTGTTCTATGCGTCCGGGCGCGCGTCGCTGGAGACCTCGTACATGTACGGCTTGCTGGCGCGCGTCTACGGCAACAACAACCTGCCCGACAGCTCCAATATGTGTCACGAGAGCACCTCGGTGGGCTTGCCCCGGAGCATCGGCGTGCCGGTGGGCACGGTGCTGCTGGACGACTTCGAGCATTGCGACTGCATCCTGTCCTTCGGGCAGAACGTCGGTGTCAACAGTCCGCGCCTGCTGCACCCGCTGCAGGACGCCAGCCGTCGCGGCGCGGAGATCATCACCTTCAATCCGCTGTACGAGCGCGGCTGGGAGCGGTTCACCAATCCGCAGGAGCCGTTGGCGATGGCGACCGGCCAGTCGACGCGGATCAGCAATGCCTACTTCCAGGTGCGTGCCGGCAGCGACCTGTCGGTGCTGCAGGGCATTGCCAAGGCCGTGCTGGCGCTCGACGATGCTGCTGTGGCGGCCGGCGAGGCGCGCGTGCTCGACGTGGATTTCATCGCCGAGCACACCCATGGCTTCGAGGCGTTCGCCGCGTCGCTGCGCGCCAGCGACTGGGCGGACCTGGAGCGCGAATCGGGCCTGTCGCGGGCCGACATGGAAGCCGCCGCCGGGGTCTACGCGCGCGCCAAGGCGACGATCCTGATCTACGGCATGGGGCTGACCCAGCATCGCCACGGCGTCGACAACGTCCGCATGCTGTGCAACCTGGCACTGATGCGCGGCAACGTCGGCCGTCCGGGCGCCGGCATCTGTCCGGTGCGCGGGCACTCCAACGTCCAGGGCCAGCGTACCGTCGGCATCTCCGAAAAGCCCGAGCTGGTGCCGCTCGACCGCCTGGAGGCCCAGTACGGCTTCCAGGCGCCGCGCAAGAAAGGCCGCGATACGGTCTCGACCGTCGAGGGCATTCTCGACGGCTCGGTCCATGCCTTCATCGGGCTGGGCGGCAACTTCGCGCGCGCTGCGCCCGAGACCGGGCCGCTGGAGGCGCGCTGGGGCGACATGGCGCTGACCGTGCAGGTGGCCACCAAGCTCAACCGCAGCCATCTGCTGTGCGGCCGTACCGCGCTGTTGCTGCCGTGTCTGGGCAGGCTCGAACAAGATGTGCAGGCGAGCGGGCCGCAGCGGGTCACCGTCGAGGACAGCACCACCTGCATCCATGGCTCGCTGGGCACCAGTCGTCCGGCCAGTGCACATTTGCGCTCGGAACCGGCGATCGTCGCCGGCATCGCGTTGGCCACGGTTGCAGATCAATCGCAGGTGCCCTGGCAGGCCTGGGTGGATGATTACGCCAAGGTCCGCGATGCGATCGAGGCGACCTATCCCGAGCAGTTCCCGGACTTCAACGCGCGACTGGATGTGCCTGGCGGCTTTCCGCGCCCGGTTGCGGCGCGCGAGCGGCGCTGGCAGACCGACAGCGGCAAGGCCGAGTTCCATGTGCCGGAGGTGCTGTCGGCGACGGGCTTCGAGGATCGTCCAGGACGCTACCGGCTGCTGACGGTCCGCAGCAACGACCAGTTCAACACCACGGTCTACGGCTATCGCGACCGGTTCCGCGGAATCGAAGGCACGCGTCGTGTCGTGCTGATGAATGCGCAGGACATTGCTGCGCTCGGCATCCAGGAGGGCGAGGAGATCGCACTGGTCACCGACGTCGACGACGGGGTGCGCCGCGAGGTCGGCGGCCTGCGCGTGGTGCCGTATCTGATTCCAGCCGGGTGCATCGCCGCCTACTACCCCGAATGCAATGCGCTGATCCCGGTCGCCCACCACGCGATCGACAGCCACGTGCCGGCCGCGAAATCGGTGCCGGTCCGGATCGTGCGCGGACGCAGCGATGCGCCGGTGCCTGCCGGCCCGGCGCCGGAATGATCGGTTGTCGTTGAGGCGGTGCGCGCCGCACGGTTCTGCGACCGTGCGGCGTGCAGCTTTTAGAGCATCGCCAGTTCGGCGTTGCCGAGCGTGCGTCCGTAGTGGCGGCGCAGGCGCAGCTTGCGCTCGAGGTCGTCGAGGATCGCGCCGCTGAAGTCCAGACCGGTCAGCTCTTCGACCATGTTGATCCCGCCCGGCGTGTCGACGTTCACTTCCATCAACTTGTTGCCGACGATGTCCAGGCCGACAAAGTACATGCCGTCACGGATCAACTTCGGCGCGACCAGCTCCGCCAGGCGCAACGCATCGGCATCGGGCACCGCCATCTCGTACTTGCCGCCGGCGCTGATGTTGCTGCGTGCATCGCCGCTGTCGTTGTAGCGGCGGATGCAGGCATAGGTCCCATCGACCTCCAGCGGACGGCCGTTGAGCATCAACAAGCGCAGGTCGCCGTTCTTGGCGCCGGGCAGGTATTCCTGCGCGATCGCGTAGCCGTCGCGGGTCACCGCGTCGATCATCTGGTTGAGGTTGCCGGTACCGTTGCCGTCGACGACGAATACGCCCTGGCCGCCAGACCCCTGCAACGGCTTGATCACGCCGCAGCCGTCGTGGGCGGCGAGGAAGGCCTTGATCTCCTCGGCGTCGCGGCTGATGCAGGTGACCGGGCGTACGTCCTCGGGGAAATGCTGGAAATAGGTCTTGTTGGACGCATCGGTCAGGTGCGTGGGGTCGTTGACGACGAGCACATCGTGCAGCGCCACCAACTGGGCGAACAGCAGCGCGCTGCTCGGTGCCCAGGGGCGCTCGACCAGCTCTTCGGCCGGATCGCTGCGCAGCATCAGCACATCCAGATCCTGTACCGAGATCCGTTCGGTCTGGCGCTCGGGGCCCTGGAGGTCGGCGAGCAGGGCGCGGTCGTCTTCGTAGCGGTCCAGGCGCGGAATCCGCGCGCAGGCACGGATGGTGCCGCCGGCATCGTAGGTGAAGTCGCCCAGGCCGATCAGCGCGACCCGATGGCCGCGATGGACCGCCTGACGCGCGAGGCGAATGGTGGTGTAGTTGTCCTGCTCGGTGTCGACGTCGTTGACGACGAAGCCCAATCGCATCGGGGCGTGCTCTCTGGCGCTCATGGTGTGGGTTCCGGGGGGCGGTGGGTCTGGTGGAGGCATTCGACCGGCGTGCGGCGGCACGCGTCGAGTCGGGTGGAGAAATCGTCGGCCGCGGTGTAGCGCGGCAGCAGTGCGGGCGGCACCACCCAGCCGTCATCGACCAGGCTCTCGAGCAGGTCGAGTTGCGACAGGGCGAACTTGCCCAGGAACAGCGCATCGAACTCGCCGTCTGCGGCGAGGTAGGCCAGCAGGTCGCGCACGCCGCGCAGGTAGACCGCGTCCTTGGTCAGTCCGCCGCCGCGGCGCGCACGCAGCGCGACATCGAAGGCATCGTCGGTCGGCAGCGCATGGTGGGTGTGCAGTCGGTCGAAGATCGCCGGCAGGCCCTCGCCGTTGGCGGCCATCGCTGCGGCGACGACGCGCGCGGCAAGCACGCGCAGGCGTTCGCCGGGCAGGTAGCCGGCGAGAAACTCCGCCAGCACGCCCAGGCCTTCCTGGGTCGGGTCGTACTGCGCCAGTCCGACCTGCAGTTGACGCAGCGCCTGCTGCTGGCCGTTGTGGCGGGTCACGACATGCGTGCCGATTTCGTGCTGGATCAAGGGATCGACGCGCGCGTGCGGCAGGCGGATGTTGCCGTCGATGTAGAACGTGCCATGGGACACCATCAGCATCGAGCTGATGTCGGTATCGACCACGACCTCGATATGGAAGTCGGGCGCCTGTGCGCGATACCAGTCGATTTCCGCCTCCACCGCCGCGCGCACGTCGTCGATGCCGGCATCGGCCACCAGCGGCTCGCCGGCCGGGACATTGGCGAGGATGCGTCGGGCCAGGTCCAGCAGATCGGGCTCGACGTCGCCGAACAGCGCGACGCTGGCCGCGATGAAGTCCGGTTGGTCGCGCGCCTGGACCAGGTCGATCATGCGGCTGAGTTCGCGTTGTTTCTCGGCCAGCAGGGCCTGCAGGGCGGGCGGTGCGACCTCGCCGATCGGCAGCGCATCAAGCGTGCGGCGGGCGGCCGCCAGATCGGTCTCCAGATCGACGTAACGCAGTTGCGGCTCGACCATCCGACCGGTGGCGTCGAACTGGCGCCACAGGGCCTCGCCGTCGAGCGGTGACAGGGCGATCAGCCAGTCCAGTTGCGCGTCCATGCGCGCCAGCGTTGCGTCGATCTGCGCCGCCACCGGGGGCAGGGCGCGCGCCTTCGGCCGGGCCATCACTATGGCGTCGGCGCTCATGCCAGGAACTCCGGACGGACCGCCTCCACGGCCTGCTGCAGCCCATCGCGCAGGGCATAGAGCGCGGAAATATCGGCCTGTCCGGTCCATTCGTCCATGAAGATCTTCTTGTACTCGGGCGAGATCGTGCAGACGCGATCGCCCCAGTGCGCATAGACCCATTCGGGGAAATGGCCGCCGGTCGGGAACCGCACATTGCAGCGCACATCGGGCAGCACGCCGCGCACCGGATGCCGACGCAATACATTGGCGAAGCGACGCGCGGTGCCGCCCCAGCGGGCGTGGTCGAGTGTGGTCACGCCCAGCTCGATATCCGGATTGTCGGCCTGGGGCGCCGGATCGGCATGGGCGCCGTCGCGGCGATGGTTGTAGCTGTGGAGGTCGATCAGCAGGGCACAGCCCCAGCGGTCGACGGTCCGATCGATCAGCTCGCCGACCATCGCATAGAAGCGGTCGTACAGCGCCAGCGACGCTGCGCGTTCGGCTTCGGTCAGTGGCGATGCCCAGACCTGCAGGCCCCAGGCGGCCTCGGGCGTGGCGTAGATGGCCTGGTCGCGCGGCCGGTTGAGGTCGACCTCGAAGCGCGAGGTGCGCACACGCAAGCGCACATCGCCGACCTGGCCGAGCAGACTGGTCAGCGGATCTTCCTCGCGCCAACGGGCCTCCTCGTCGAGCGCGACACGATCGCGCAACGCGGACCGCAGCAGGTGACCGTCATGGATGGCGGTCGTGATGACCGGGCCGTCGGCGGCGACGAGATCCCAGGCATCTTCGCGCAGCCGCAGGGCAGGCGGCGTGCCGGGGGTCAGGAAGGTTTCGGGATGGGGGCGACGTGGATCGGGAGCGACTGGCATGGCGCGCATGCTCGCAAGCTGCCTATGATGTGGACGTGACCGCACAGGTCGCTGCGCTTGACGGGGCATTAACCGTGGGCGTGACCGATGGACGTTGTCGGCGCGCGCCTGGCTGGCTATGGTCGCCGGCTGTGCCGTCGTGCTCTTTTTCGGATCTTCGTCATGCTTTCCAAACGCCCACTGACTGCCGCCCTCGCGGCCGGCCTGCTGTTGTCCGCCACCGCCCATGCCGATGAGGGCATGTGGATGCCCGGTCAATTGCCCGACATCGCCGCGCAGATGCGTCAGGCCGGTTTCCGGGGCGACGCGCGGGCGCTGGCCGACGTGACCCGCCCGCCGCTCAGCGCAGTGGTCCGCGTTGGCGGCGGCACCGGCGCCTTTGTCTCCGGCGATGGCCTGCTGTTGACCAATCACCACGTTGCCTACGGCGTGATCCAGTACAACAGCAGCCCCGAACGCGACATCATCGATGCGGGCTTCATTGCCGACGGCCGCGCCGACGAGCGCCCCTCCAATCCGGATTTCCGTGTGCTGGTGACCGTCGGTTTCGACCGGGTGACCGACACGGTGCTCGCCGATGCGCGCGGCCTGGACGGGCGCGCCTACCACGATGCGGTCGAGGCGGCCGGCAAGCGCCTGGTCGCCGATTGCGAGCAGGGGGGCGAGGTCCGCTGCAGCGTCGCCAACATGGACTACGGCAGCGACTTCTACCTGATCCGGCAACTGGAACTGCGCGATGTGCGCCTGGTGTATGCACCGCCGCGCGCGATCGGCAACTACGGCGACGAGATCGACAATTTCATGTGGCCCCGGCACAGCGGCGACTTCACGCTGCTGCGTGCCTACGTCGGGCGCGACGGACGACCGGCCGACTACAGCCCGGACAACGTGCCCTATGCGCCGCCGGCGCATCTGCAGGTCGCCCGCAACGGTCTGCATGCCGGCGACTACGCGATGCTCGCCGGCTATCCGGGCACGACGTTCCGCCATCGCACGGCGGCCGAGTTCGAAGCGCAGGTCGGCCAGGTGCTGCCGCAGCGGGTTGCGGTGTTCGATGCCTTGATCGCGGCCGTCGAGGCGGTCGGCCGCGACGATGCCGAAGTCCGGACGCGCTACGCCGCGCAGTTGCAGACCTTGAAGAATCGCCGCAAGCGCGCTGCCGGCGAGCTCGAGGGCCTGGTGCGCAGCGATGCGGTGCGCCAGCGCCGCGCCGATGAGGACGCGATGCTCGCCGCGACCGGCGGCGAGGACGCGCGCGACATCGCCGCGCTGCAGGCGGTGCTGGCGCAGGGCAATGCCGCCGGCGAGGGCGAGCAACTGCTCGAGCTGATCGCCAGCCAGACCCAGGTGCTGCGCAGCGCACTGCTGCTTGAGCGCCTGCGCATCGAATCGGCCAAACCCGACGCGCAGCGCGAGCGCGGTTACCAGCAGCGCGACCACGCGCTGATCGAAGGCGTGCTGCGCCAGGCGCAGCGACGCTACGCGCCCGAGGGCGAGAAGGCGCTGCTGACGGTGCTGCTCGGCCGCTACCAGCAGTTGCCCGACGCGCAGCGGCTGCCGGCGTTCGACGCGGCATTCGGGCGTACGCCCGCCGCCCTGGCGAGCGCGCTCGATACGCTCTATGCGGGCACCGCGCTGGGCGAGGAAGCGCAGCGGCTGTCGCGCTTCGAAGCCGCGCGCGATGGCCGGGCGCTGGCCGACGATCCACTCGTCGCGCTGGCCGGGCCGCTGGTCGCCGCACAACTGCAGGCCGAGGACGCCCGCAAGACGCGCGAGGGCGAGCAACTGCGGCTGCGTCCGGCCTACATGCGCGCCCTGGTCGCCTGGCGGACCTCGCAGGGGCGCGCGGTGTATCCCGATGCCAATGGCACCTTGCGCGTGAGCTTCGGGCGGGTCGAACCGCTGGCCCCGCGCGACGCGGTCGCCTACGCGCCGGTCACCACGGTGGCCGGCATCGTCGAAAAGCACACCGGCCAGGCGCCGTTCGATGCGCCGGCGCCGCTGCTCGATGCGATCGCGCGCGGCGACTTCGCCGGCACCGACGAGCCGACGCTGGGCAGCCAGCCGGTCAACTTCCTGACCAACCTCGACACCACCGGCGGCAACTCCGGCTCGCCGGTGCTCGATGCTCGCGGTGAGCTGGTCGGACTGAACTTCGACAGCAACTGGGAGTCGGTCAGTGCCAGCTGGTGGTTCGACCCACGCACCAAGCGCGCCATCCATGTCGACATGCGCTACATGCGCTGGCTGATGGCCAAGGTCTATCCGGCGCCGGCGCTGCTGGAGGAAATGGGACTGCCGACGCGATGACCGGGGCCGGGACGCGGGCATGACGCGGCGGCCGCTGCCGCTGTGCGACGGCGTGCCCGCAAGCCGGTTGCAGCTGCCGCCCGGGCCCTGGCGCACGGTGCTCGAGGCCTTGTGCGCGCGGTTCCCGCAGATTCCGCAGCCGATCTGGGAATCGCGCTTCGCGCGCGGACGGGTGCTGGCGGCCGACGAGGCGACACCGCTGGCGATGGATGCGGCCTATCGCGTGGGCCTGGAGGTCGCCTACTACCGCGAGGTCGATGAGGAGCCGGTCGTCGCGGCGATCGAGCGCATCGTGCATATGGATGCGCATCTGGTGGTCGTCGACAAGCCGCACGGCCTGCCGGTGGTCCCGGCGGGCGGCTTTGTCCGGCAGACCTTGCTGCACCGGTTGATCGAACGGCTGGACAATCCGCATCTGGTGCCGCTGCACCGGATCGATCGCGCAACCGCCGGCCTGGTGCTGTTCTCGGCCGAGCCCGGAACGCGTGCGGCCTACCAGGCGCTGTTTCGCGAGGGGCGCATCGACAAACGCTACGAGGCGCTGGCGCCGCCATTGCCGCATCTGACGTTCCCGTACGTGCACCGCAGCCGCATCGAGCGCGGCGTGCCGTTCTTCCGCATGCGTGAATGCGCCGGCGTGCCCAACAGCGAGACCCGGATCGATGTGCGCGAGCGCATGTCTGATTGCTGGCGCTATCGGCTCGAGCCGGTCACCGGCCGCAAGCACCAGTTGCGCGTGCATCTTGCCGCGCTTGGTGCGCCGATCCTGCACGACCCCTGGTATCCGGAGCTGCGTGAGACCGACGCCGCCGCGCCGGCACTGCAACTGCTCGCCGCATCCCTGGCATTCGACGACCCGCGTGACGGTCGCCGCCGCCGTTTCGATTCGCAGCTTCGCCTGCAGCGATGAGGCGACTCGGGATCGGCGGTCATGGGCGCGGTGCATAATCGGCGTGCTTTTTCGCTGCCGGATGTCCGCCATGTCGCGCTCGTGTTCGTTGTTGCCGTTGCCCGTCCTGTTCGCATTGCTGGGCGCGGCGTCCGCGCCCGCGCTGGCCTGCGACAGCGGCATCGTGTTCGAGGACCGCAACAGCAACGGCCGGCAGGATGCGGACGAGCCCGGCCTCGCCGGCATTGGCGTGTCCGATGGCGTGCGGATCGTCGAGACCGATGCCGACGGCCGATTCAGCGGCCTGGCCGGGAGCTCGGCCTTCGTCATCAAGCCGGCCGGCTACGCGCTCGCGCGCGACGGCGCGCTGCCGCGGCACTGGGCGTCGACCGGTCGCGGCGACGATTGTCACTTCGCGCTGCGCCCGCAGACGCCGGCCGCCGATGTGCTGGACGTGCTGGTGTTCGCCGATCCGCAGGCCGGCCGCGAGGCGGAAGTCGACTACTACGCGCGCAGCGTGGTCGCCGCGGCAGCGCGGACACTGGCGGCACTCGGCCTGGTGCTGGGCGATGTCGGCAACGACGTGCCGGCGCTGTATCCGGCGATCAATGCCGCGACCGCGCAGCTCGATGTGCCGTGGCTGCATGTGCCGGGCAACCACGACCTGGATGTCGAGGCGACTGACGACCCCGGCTCGACGGCGTCCTATCGCGCGGTCTATGGGCCCGAGACCTATGCCTGGGAGGAGCCGCAGGCCAGTTTCCTGATGCTCGACAACGTCCTCCACCAGCCCGGCCAGCGCCCTTCTTATGTCGGGGGTCTGCGCGAGGACCAGTTCGCGTTCGTCGAGGCCTATCTGGCGCGCGCTCGCACCGATCGGCTGCTGGTCGTCGGCGCGCACATCCCGTGGTTCGACACCGCCGCCGAGGGCGCGCCAGAGACCATCCGCAGCGCCGACCGCGCGCGCTTGTTCGGGCTGCTGGCGCGGTTCCCGCGCGTGCTGCTACTCACCGGCCACCGTCATACCCAGCGCCATGTGCGCCACGGCGCGGCACAGGGCTGGCAGGGCACAACGCCCTTGCACGAGTACAACGTCGGCGCCGCGAGCGGGGCGTTCTGGAGCGGCGCACCCGATGCCGACGGCATTCCCGCGGCGACCATGGCCGACGGCACACCGAACGGCTTCGCCACGCTGCGCGTCGAGGCCGATGGCAGCTATCGGCTGGCCTGGCAGCCGGCACGGCTGCCTGCCGACGACCCGGCCAGCACCGCAGCGATGGCGCTGCATGCGCCGCGCGTGCTGCGGCAGGGCGCGTATCCGGCCTGGGGCGTCTACGCCAATGTCTACATGGGCCAGCCCGACACGCGGGTCGAGTACCGCATCGGCGATGGCGACTGGCGACCGATGCGTCGGGTCGAGCGCGCCGACCCACGGTTGGTGCTCGAGAATGCGCGCGACGATCTCGCCGAAGCCCTGCGCGGACGCGACCGCTCGCCCGAGGCCGACCTGTCGCCGCACCTGTGGCGCGGTGCGCTGGCGACCGATCTGCCGGTCGGCACGCATCGGGTGGAGGTGCGCGTGTTCGATCCCTGGCAGGGCGAACAGCGGGCATCGACGGTGTATCGGCTGGCGGCCGCGCCGGGCGATTGATCCGCGGCCGGTGCGCGAGGCCTACGCGGGGGCGCGTACCGGCGTCGGTCCGAGGCGACGCCCGCAGGCCGCCGCCGGTTCACTCCGACAGCGGGCGCCGCTCCGGGCCGGGCCGCTTGGCGAGCTTGCGCTGCAGCGACCTGCGATGCATGCCGAGCAGGCGCGCGGTTGCCGAGATGTTGCCGCCGGTCTCGGCCAGCGCCTGCTGGATGTGCTCCCACTCCAGGCGGTGCAGCGGGATCATCGTCGGGCTCTCGACGCTCGGCCCGTCGTCGATGTCGCTCGCCGCGCCGGTCGGCACCGGCTCGGTGTTGTGCAGGATCCGCAGCAGGGTGTCGGCCGACACCGGCTTGGGCAGGTAGTCGTCGGCGCCGCGCTTGATCGCCTCGACCGCGGTCGCGATGCTGGCATAGCCGGTCACCAGCAGGATGCGCATATCGGCACGGATCGCGCGCAGCGGCTCGATCAACGACAGCCCCGAGGCATCGGCGAGCTTGAGATCGACCAGCGCGAAGTCGGGCGCGATGCGCGCGGCAACCTCGAGTGCGGTCGGGATGTCGGGGGCGACTTCGCAGTCGATCCCACGGCGGGTCAGGGCGCGCCGCAGCGCTTCCAGGTACAGGGTGTCGTCGTCGACCAGCAGGCCTTTCATCGTGTCGTTTCCTTGGGGGCATCGGCATGGCGCGCGTCGACCGGGACGCGGAAGTGCAGCACCGCGCCGCCGCCGTCCGCCTCCTCCAGGTCGAGCTCGCCACCCAGTTGTTCGATCGCCGCATGCGACAGCGCCAGACCGATGCCGAGGCCGTCGGGCTTGCCGCTGCGGAACAGGACCGGCAGGAATGGCGCCTGGGCGTCGAATCCGGTGCCGTAGTCGCGGATCGCGCCATCGAGCATGCCGTCGTCGAGCTGCAGGCGCAGATCGACCTGCTGGCTGCCGTTGGCCGCACTGGCATCGGCGGCATTGTTGAGCAGCGCCAGCAGCAGGTGGCCGATCGTGCGGTCCACCCGCAGCTGCGGCTCGACATTGCCGCTGCGGACCAGCACCACGGTCGGGCGCACGAGCTGCCAGTGGTCGAGCACCCGGCCGATATCGACCAGCCGGCTGGCGGCCGGGTCGGCCGGGTTGGCGAGCGAGCGCACGCGATCGCGGCAGGTGTCCACCAGCCGCCGCAGCATCGCGATGTCTTCGGCGGTGCTGGCGGGCAGGGCCGCGGTGTCGACGTCGTCGAGCACCAGCGTCATCGTGCCCAGCGGGGTGTTGAGCTCGTGGGCGACCGACGCGGCGTGGGTGGCGAGCGCGAGGATGCCCTCGTTGCGGACGAAGCGGTCGCGCAGGTCGCCAAGTTCGCGTTCCCGGCGATCGCGGGCGCTCGCCAGCCGGGTCAGGAAATACAGCACCAGCGCCACGGAGACGAAGAAGTTGACCGCCATGCCGGCCAGGTGCAGATCGAACCGGTCGTGCAGGTGGGGCAAGGGCTGGCCGAAGTGCACCGACAGCATGTAGCCGCTCACGCACGACAGCGCCGCGGCGACCGCCCAGGCCGGCGGCAGCGCCATCGCCGTCAGTGCGATCGGCAGCAGGAACAGCGAGGCGAAGGGGTTGGCGATGCCGCCGGTCCAGGCGACCAGCCAGGTCAACACCGCGGTGTCGACCAGCACATGCGCGAAGGCTTCGGCCGGCGCCGCGTCGCGGCTGCTGCGCAGGCGCAGGTGCACCGCGACATTGAACACCGCCAGCACCGCCACCGCGGTCCACAGCGGCCAGGCCGGCAGGCCCATGTCGAAACCGCGCGTCGCCCACAGGATGGTCAGCGACTGCCCGCCCACCGCCGCCCAGCGCAGGCTGTAGAGGGTGCGCAGCAGGGCGGTGGCGGGGGGTTGCGACTGCATGGGTCGCCATCGTAGTGCACCGGCGCGCGGGCGCCTATCGCGACGGCACCGCGGCGACGTTTTGGCAGGCGTCAGCGCCGCTCCGGACAAGCCGGTAAACTGCACGGATGTCCGCCCAGCCCGACGCCCCGACGTTCTCCGACCCCCGTCCCGAAGCCGCGGCCGCGCCGCCGTTCGGGGCCGCGCCGCGCCGCGCCACGCGCCAGGTCCGGGTCGGCGGCGTCGCCGTCGGCGGCGATGCGCCGGTGGTCGTGCAGTCGATGACCAACACCGACACTGCCGACGTGGTGTCCACCGCGCGGCAGATCGGCGAGCTGTGGCGTGCGGGCTCCGAATTGGTGCGCATCACCGTCAATACGCCCGAGGCCGCCGCCGCAGTGCCGCGGATTGTCGAGCGGCTGGCGATGCAGGGCATCGAAGTGCCGATCATCGGCGACTTCCACTACAACGGCCACCAGTTGCTGGCCGGCGAGCCGGCCTGTGCGCAGGCGCTGGCCAAGTACCGGATCAACCCGGGCAATGTCGGCTTCGGCAAGAAGAAGGACCTGCAGTTCGCGCAGCTGATCGAGTTCGCGATCCGCTATGGCAAGCCCGTGCGCATCGGCGCGAACTGGGGCTCGCTCGACCAGTCGCTTGCCGCGACGCTGATGGACGAGAACGCTCGCCGCGCCGTGCCCTGGGATGCGGGGCGCGTGCTGCGCGAGGCCTTGATCCGCTCGGCAGTCGATTCGGCCGAACGCGCCGTGGAGCTGGGCCTGGGGCGCGACCGCATCGTGCTCTCGGCCAAAGTCAGCGGCGTGCAGGAGCTGGTGGCCGTCTACCGCGACCTGTCGGCGCGCTGCGATTTCGCGCTGCACCTCGGGCTCACCGAGGCCGGCATCGGCAGCAAGGGCATGGTCGCCTCCAGCGCCGCGCTGGCGCTGCTGATGCAGGAAGGCATCGGCGACACGATCCGCATCTCACTGACCCCTGAGCCCGGTGCGTCGCGCACCAAGGAAGTCGTGGTCGCCCAGGAACTGCTGCAGACCATGGGGCTGCGCGCGTTCACGCCGATGGTCACCGCATGCCCGGGCTGCGGCCGCACGACCTCGGAGTTCTTCCAGGAACTGGCCGGCGTGGTGCAGGACCATGTGCGCGAGAAGATGCCCGAGTGGAAGATCACCCATCCGGGGGCTGAGAACATGACGCTCGCGGTGATGGGCTGTGTGGTCAACGGCCCCGGCGAGTCGCGACACGCCAATATCGGTATTTCGCTGCCGGGCACCGGCGAGGCGCCGTCTGCGCCGGTGTTCATCGACGGCGAGAAGGCCGTCACGCTGCGCGGCGAGACCATCGCCCAGGACTTCGTCGCGCTGGTCGACGAGTACGTGCACCGGACCTACGGTCGCGGTGCCGATGCCGGCTGACCACCCGCTGGCGCGCGAGGCCGCGCACGAAACCGGCGGCCTGCTGCGCCGGCACGGCTGGAAGCTGGTGCTGCTGTTCGCCGGCGTGCTGCTGCCGATGTGGGGCTTCATGGAGCTGGCCGAGGAGGTCCACGAGGCCGAGGCGATCCCGTTCGACGAGCCGTTGCTGCTGTACGCCAACCAGATGGCGCGCGACGGCTTCGACAGGGTCTTCCTGTTCTTCTCGCAGATCGGCTATGCGCGCGGCGTGGTGCCGGTCGACATCGGCCTGGTCGTGCTGCTGCTGGCCCTGCGGCGTTGGCGCGATGGCCTGTTCGCGGCCTTGGCGACCGGCGGCTCGGCGCTGCTGAATCTGGGCACCAAGCAGCTGTTCGCGCGCGACCGGCCCAGCCTGTGGGAGTCGATCGCGCCCGAGGCGACCTACAGCTTTCCCAGTGGCCATGCGATGGGCTCGATGACGCTGGCATTGGTACTGGTGCTGCTGACCTGGCCGACGCGCGCGCGCTGGTGGACGATCGCGGCGATGGCGGTGTTCGTGCCGATGGTCGGACTGTCGCGCATCTACCTGGGCGTGCATTACCCCTCCGACATCCTCGCCGGCTGGGCCGCGGCCTCGGTCTGGGTGGTCGGCGTGTACCTGCTGCTCTATCACCCGCCGCTGGGCCGCGGCGGGCGCACCGGGTCTTCGGGGCGGTAGTCAGACCACACAGTCCGCGGTCGGGGCCAGGCCTGCGACGCGCAGCGCCGGGGGAGGCTCGGAGCTACAGCGGCAACTGGATGTCCGACAGCCGCCAGTGCAGCCCCTTGCGGGTAAGCACGAAGACGATCGGGCGGCCTGCCTCGTCGCGCACGGTGGCAGTGAATCGCGACGGCGAGTGATAGCGCCAGTGCGCATCGGCCAGGGGGTCGGACGCCGGCACGCGCTCCCCACCGACCGGCGGCGTGGCGCCGCTCGACAGGTCCCACAGCCGCCGGCCGCGCATCAGTGCGCTCAGTCCGACCGGCGTGACCATCATGTCCACACCCGTGCCCACGGTGCCGCCGGCCGCCCGCAACGCCAGCGCGCCGAGCAGACTCGATTGCACGTCGACACCGGCCTGTCGGACCAGCGCGTCCGCCAGCTGCAGACGCAGGCTCTGGCGCAATGCCGGGAAATCCACCTGCTTGGACAGTGCCCTGGAATCCTCGCGCTGCACCGCGTCCCGGATGGCGTGCATCGTCAGGAACGGCCCGGCCGCGGTATACGCCAGCAGCAGGGCGGCGACGAGTGCGGACAACCAGGCGAGCTTCTTCATCGGGCCACGGGCCGAGCAGGGGGGCGCCGCCATTGTGGGCCCCGGCGGCGCCGAGCGGCTGAACACTGCCGCGCCAGGCTCAGAACTCCAGGTCCAGCGCCGCGCACAGATAGTCGACGAACGGTGCCAGCACGGCGAGGTCGGCGGCGATCGTGCGGTCGAGGCCGGGGCCGGCCATCGCCGCATCGTCGAGCGGTCGCAGGAACGCCCAATTGCGATGGCGCAGGTCGTCGATGTAGGCGAAGTCGGCCGGAAAGCCGCGCGGCGGACGGACCAGCATCTGGCTGTCATCGAGCGCGAAGCGGCGCCGCAACTTGGGCGCGTGCGCGGCGGCCTTCCAACTGCCGGGGTTCTCCAGGATGAACTGGCGCACCTTCAGCTGCGTGTGGGGTTCGGGATGCCAGAGTCCCGCGCCGACGAAGCTCGCGCCCGGTTCCAGGTGCACGTAGAACGACGGCGCGGCGACTTCCCGCCGTCGTTCGTGGAACAGCCGCGCGCCCTGCCAGGTCTTGTACGGCGACTTGTCGTGCGAGAAGCGGGCGTCGCGGTGGATGCGGAACAGCGAGCCGCCGACGGTGCGGGTGTCGGCGCGGAAATGCGGGCTGATCGCGGCGACATTGGGCTGCAGGTCGCCGACCAGCCGCAGGAACGGCTGGCGCACATGCGCCTCGTAGTCCTTGCGGTGGGCCTCGAACCAGGCTTTGTCGTTGTGGCGCGCGAGTGCGCGCAGGAAGCGGAAGCTTTTCTCGCTGAAATAGGCGGTCATGCGGGGGTGGTGGGGTAGAGGTGCGAATGCAGGCCACGGCCCCAGTCGACGAGCGCGTCGAGCAAGGCCAGGTGCGTTGGGGTCTGCGCATGGTCGGCGCGCAGGGCGTCGATCTGCGTGAAGTAGCCGTCGAAGTCCTGTTCCGACGCGGTCGTCCCTGGCCCGAGCCGCAGGCGACGGTACTCGTCCCAGCGGTGGCGCTCGTCCGGCGACAGTGTGTCGGGCCAGTTGCGCGCGCGGTAGCGGAACAGCAGTTCGTCCAGGCGTGGGTCCTCGAAGCCGAAGTCCGCCCCGTGCAACTGCGCCGGCGGCGTGGCCCGGACCCGGGCGACGCGGCGGCGGTCGCCGTCGCCCAGGAAGCCGTCGTACAGCGAGCCGTCGGCATCCGACGGCCCGTGCGCGCGCTCGGTCGCGAAGACCGCGCGGATCTTCGCCGCGAGTGCCGGGCCGGCTGCGCGCAACTGCGCGGCACGGCGCTCGACGAGCGCCGGATCGATCGACAGGCGCGCGAAATCCTCCGCGCGCAGGTGCGACCAGGCGACCAGGGCCGGACAGCGGTTGCTGTGCACTTCCTTGAGCGGGATGCGGGTGACCCCCTCGGGCAGGTCGGCGCCGCGCACGAATACGCGTGCGGCGATCGTGTCGGCGTCGAGATCGAGCAGGGCGTCGGGCTCGGCGTCGAGGTCGAACACCACGATGCGACTGTCGATCGTCGGGTGTCGTGCCAGCGGCAGCACCGGGGCTGCGCACAGCCGCGAGGCCGGATAGCGTTGGGACACGTGCAGCACCGGGGTCATCGCGACCGGGTCGAGCATCGCGGCCGCATGGCGCTTGTCGCGGAGTTTCGCGGCGTAGTCCCACAGCCGCGGCTGGGCGCTGCGCATTCGCCGGGCCAGGCCGATCAGCGCACGCACGTCCGACAGCGCCTCGTGGGCATCACCGGTCCGCACATCGTTGGCCAGGGCCAGGTGTTCGAGCTTGAACGAGGTCGCGCCGTCGTCGCGCGTGGGCCAGACCAGCCCGTCGGGACGCAGTGCATGCCACAAGCGCATCACGTCGAGCAGGTCCCAGCGGCAGTTGCCGCCCCGCCATTCGCGCTCATAGGGATCGTGGAAATTGCGGAACAGCCCGAAGCGGACGAACTCGTCGTCGAAGCGCAGCGAGTTGTAGCCCAGTGTGCAGGTACGCGGGCGCGCCATCTCCTCGAAGATCCGCGCGAACGCCTCGGCCTCGGACAGGCCGTCGCGCAACGCCTGCTGCGGCGTGATGCCGGTGATCAGCGTGGCGACCGGCGAGGGCAGCAGGTCGTCGGCCGGCTTTACGAAGAAATCGATCGGGTCCTCGATCTGCACCAGTTCGGCATCGGTGCGGATCGCCGCGAACTGGGCGATCCGGCTGCGGCGCGGGTCGGCGCCGAAGGTTTCCAAGTCGTAGAAGAGAAAACTATCAGTCATAAGCGGTGCGACTGGCGCCTCGTTGCTGCAAGCCGTTGCGACGGCCCTATTGCCATGGGGTGCGGCAGGTTCGTCGAGGCGCAGTCGTAGAAGAGAAAGCTATCTGTCATAAAAGCGATGCTATCGGCGCTTCGTTGCTGCAGGCCGTTGCGACGGCATCATTTCTGCAGGGGGCGGCAGGTTTGTCGAGGCGCGATCGTAGAAGAGAAAACTGTCAGTCATAAGCGGTGTTACCGGCGCCTCGGTGCTGCAAGCCCTTGTGATGCCATGACAATCATGCGGCCACATCCTCCAACGGCGTCAGCTGCGCCCGCACCTCGGCGTCGATGGCCGGCCAGTCCAGCGCGTCGAGGGCGGTGTGGCCGGCCGTCGCGCGTTCGAGGATGCAGCGCTGCAGATCGGTGCGGCGCATCGCCAGCGAGTAGGGGATGCGCATGAAGGTCACCATCGCGTAGTGCGGGACGAAGCGGCCGGGGTGACGCGCCTGCAAGGCGAGTTCGAGTTCGCGCTGCAGCAGGTAGTCGGCATCGTCGACCCGGTCGCGCATCTCCAGGTAGTTGTCGAGCGCCATGCGCTGGATCGCGGCGGCGTCGGGTCGGCGCTGCGCCTCGAACGCGGCGAATGCGTCGGCGGTATCGGCATGCGCGTCGAGCTGATCGGCCAGCGCCACGCAGTCTTCGAACGCGCAGTTCATGCCTTGGCCGTGGAACGGCACCATCGCGTGCGCGGCATCGCCCAGCAGCACCGCGCGGCCGTCGAGATGCCAGCGGTCGAGATACAGCGTGGCCAGCTGGCCGACCGGATTGGCGGCCCAGTGCGCGCGGAACTCGGGCATCAGCGCCAGCGCGTCGGGGAATTCGCGCGCGAAGAACGCCTGCGCCGCATCCACATCGTGGATCTGGTCGAACGCCGGGCCGCCGTCGGCGCCTGCGCGGTGTGGCAAGAACAGGGTGACGGTGAACGTGCGCTCGTCGTTGGGCAGGGCGATGCACATGTAGTGGCCGCGGGGCCAGATGTGCAGGGCGTGCGGCTCGATGCGGAAGCCGCCGTCGGCCGACGGGGGAATCTCCAGTTCCTTGTAGCCATGATCGAGCACGTCGACCCGCTCACCAAGGTCGCGCACGCGCTGCATCGCCGCGCGCAGCGCCGAGCCGGCACCGTCGGCGCCGACCAGCGCCTGGAACGGAACCTCGCGCGTCGCGCCGCTGGCGGGATCGCGGAACACCGCGTGCCGGGCGTCGAAGTTCACTGCGTCCAGGCCGGCATCGAAATGCAGCCGAGCACCGGCGGCCTCTGCCAGATCGAGCAGTACGACATTCAGATCGCCGCGATGCACCGACCAGATCACCTCGCCGTCGTCGCGGCCATAGCGCTGCAGCCGCGGCGCGGCGTCGCCGGTGTGCACCATGCGCCCGCGCATCATGATCGCGTGCCGCATCACCGCCTCGTCCGCATCGGCGGCGCGCAGCGCATGCCGGCCGCGCTCGGCCAGCGCCAGGTTGATCGAACGCCCGCCGGCGTAGCCCAGGCGCCGCGGATCGCCGCGCTTCTCGTACAGGTCGACCTCCCAGCCCCGGCGCCGCAGCAGGATGCCCAGCAGTGCACCGGCCAGGCCTGCGCCGACGATGGTCAGCTGGCGGGCGCTCATGGCGCGGCACCGCTGACGAACGCCGACCCGTCGGGCGCGACGGCGTGGAAGCGGTCCGCAAGCGACCGCAGCGCGCTGCGGATGCTCGACAGTGCCTCTGCCAGCGGGCGGCGCGCCAACGCGACCCGGATCCGGTGCAGCGGCGTCGCGTCGGGATCGCCGTTGGACACTCGGGCCTCGCTGCGGATGTCCCACGCGTAGGCGTCGACGACCACCGTATCGCCCGCCAGCCAACTGCGGTCGCCGAGGATCGCCGCAGGGGCCTGGCCGTCCTGCGAAGGGGTCGCGAACGCCGCGGGGCCGGCCGCCGGGCGCGCGCGCAGGCGATCGATGGCAAGACCGAGCGCATCGAGATCGGCCACCTGGAGGTCGAGCGCGACCCCGCCCACTTCGGTGTGGCGGTCGGCGACATGGACCTGGATCTGCCAGCAGGGCACGCGCGTGGTGACGTCGAGCCGGTGCGTGCGCGCGGACGTCCAGGTCTGCGCGAAGGCATCGAACCACGCCTGCCAGCCCGCGGGGTCGGCGTCGAGCGCGAAGGCGTGCCAGGACTGCGTCTCGAGGTGCATCCGCCGCGGGTCGGTGCCGATGCTGACCGCGTCAGCGAGATGCGCGTCCGACAGCTCCGGACGCGGCAGGGCACGCCAGCCGCGGAACAGACCGAAGCGACGAGTCGGCAGGCGCATCGGCAGCCGGACAGTGGCTTCGACCCGACAATCGCGCAACCCGATGTCGCCGTCGACGGCGATCACGCCGGCGGCGGTGCCGCGCGGGTCGTGCAACGGCCGGATGTGTTCGTCGTCGTCGAGCGCCCACGGTGCCACGCCAGCCTCGCGCAGCGCTTGCGTCAGCGCATCGCCGTCCGCATCGGCCTGGTCGGCATCGGCGGTGGAAGGAAAGTCGGCGTCCGCCATCATCGTGTCTCGCTCCATCGCCTCACCGCGCGCACAAATCGCAACACGTCGGCGTGGTGGTTGTAGAGCGGCGCGGGCGAGATGCGGATCACGTCGGGTTCTCGCCAGTCGCCGAGCACACCGTGGTCGGACAGATAGTCGAACAGCGCGCGGCCCTGCTCGCGACCGCCGCGCACGCGCAGCGATAGCTGGGCGCCGCGTTGTGCGGGATCGACGGGCGTGACGATCTCGAGCACGTTCGCCAGTTGCGCGTTGATCAGCGCTTCCAGATAGCCGGTCAGGCGCTCGGACTTGGCGCGCAGCGCCGGCATCCCGGCCTCGGTGAACAGGTCGAGCGAGGCCCGCAGCGGCGCCAGGCCGAGGATCGGCGGATTGCTGAGCTGCCAGCCCTCGGCGCCGGGCGTGGGCTGGAAGTCCGGCCCCATGCGGAAGCGCGTCGCCGCGTCGTGGCCCCACCAGCCGGCAAAGCGCGGACGATCGGTCTGGGCGTGGCGCGCATGCACGAAAGCCCCGGCCACGGCGCCGGGACCGCTGTTGAGATACTTGTAGTGGCACCACACCGCGAAATCGGCGTCGCTGTCGTGCAGCCGCAGCGGCAGGTTGCCGGCGGCGTGCGCCAGGTCGAAGCCGACCACCGCACCGGCCGCGTGGCCCAGGCGCACGATTTCCGCCAGGTCGAACGCCTCGCCGGTGCGGTACTGGACCCCGGGCCACAGCACCAGCGCCAGTCGGTGTCCGTGCTCGGCGATCGCCGCGGCGATCGCGTCCGTGCCGAACAGGCCGTCGGCGCCAGGCTGCACTTCGATCAGATCGGTCGCCGGGTCGAAGCCGTGGAAGCGGACCTGCGATTCGAGTGCGTAGCGGTCGGACGGAAACGCGCCGGCTTCCATCAGGATCGCCGGGCGTTCGGGGGTCGGGCGGTAGAAGCCGACCATCAGAAAATGCAGGTTCGCGGTCAGCGAGTTCATCGCGACCACTTCCTCCGGTTGCGCGCCCACGACCTCGGCCAGCTGCGCGCCGACCAGCGCGTGGTAGGTCATCCATTGCGAGTTGCCGCGGAAATGGCCTTCGACCGCCTCCATCGCCCATTTGTCGAGCACGTCCTCGACCTGCGCGCGGGCACCGCGCGGTTGCAGGCCCAGCGAATTGCCGACGAAGTACGCCTGCTCCACATCGCCGAAGCGCGGCATGTGGAACTGCGCGCGAAAGTGCCGGAGCGGGTCGGCGGCGTCGGCGGTTGCGGCGTAGTCGTCGGTGAACAGGGCGTGGGAGTCGGTCATCATGGAAAGCCGGTGGTGTCGCGCGCAGCGACGCGAAAGAGGGGACTCAGGCGAAGCGGTTGGCCGGCAGGCCCAGCCAATCGAGCGCGGTGCCGTGGTAGAGCCGGGCACGGGATGCGTCGTCGAGCGCGAGCTGCTCGATCCCTGCGCCGGGTTCCTGTTCGCCGAGCGGAAAGGGATAGTCGGTGCCGAGCATCACCCGGTCCGCGCCGCAGGTGTCGAGCAGGTACTGCAGCGCCCGCGGGTCGGCGACCCAGGAGTCGAAGTACAGCCGCTTGAGGTAGCGACGCGGATTGTGCGGATTGTCCGTGGCAACCAGGTCCGGACGCATGTTGAAGCCGTGCTCGATGCGCCCGATCGTGTACGGGAAACTGCCGCCGCCGTGCGCCATGCAGATGCGCAGCTTGGGCAAGCGCTCGAGCACGCCGCCAAAGACCAGACAACAGGCCGCACGCGCCTGCTCGGCCGGCATGCCGACCAGCCAGGGCAACCAGTACTTGGGCATCGATTCGCTGCCCATCATGTCCCAGGGGTGGACCAGGATCGCCGCGCCCAGGTCGGCGGCGGCCTCGAAGAACGGGAACAGTTCCGGCGCGTCGAGGTTCCAGTCGCCGACGTGGCTGCCGATCTGCACGCCCTGCAGGCCGAGCTGGTCGACACAGCGCTCCAGCTCCTGGATCGCCAGCCGCGGCGACTGCAGCGGCACGGTGCCGATGCCGGCGTAGTGCCGCGGATGGGCGGCGACCGTGGCGGCCATGTGGTCGTTGAGCGACTGGTGCAGCTCCAGCGCGTGCGCGGGCTTGGCCCAGTAGCCGAACATCACCGGTACGGTGCTGATCACCTGGACCTGTACGCCGAAGCGCGCGTAGTCGTCGATACGCTCGCGTGCGTCCCAGGTCCGCGACCAGATCTCGCGGAAGAACCGCCCGTCCTTGTAGATCCGGTGGCGCCCGTCGGCGGTGTGGTGGATGACTGGAAACCGCGCCTCGCCGTACTTGGCCGCCAGGTCCGGCCAGTCGCGCGGCAGGTAATGGGCGTGGATGTCGATCTTCAGCATGGCCCGATTGTAGGCACTGTCGGCCAGACGCACCCGCTGCGGCGCGGCAGGCCGTCGGTCATCCCGCAGCCGGGCCTGCATCCTGGTCGTAACGCGCGGGCCTGGGGTTGACGTGGCCACAGGCCTGGCAGGTGCGCAGGTCGATCGCGCCGTAGAAGCGATCGAATACCGGGGGGAAGTCCTGCTCGATGTCGTGCAGCGTGAAGTAGTGCTCGAACAGCGTGTGGTTGCAGCGCTCGCAGAACCACAACAACCCGTCGCGCTCGTGCGGCAGACGCTTGCGTTCGATCACCAGGCCGACCGAGCCTGCGCTGCGTTGCGGCGAATGCGGCACCTTGGGCGGTAGCAGGAAGGTCTCGCCGGCCCGGATCGGGATGTCGCGCGGGCGACCGTCCTCCTGGATGCGCAGCACCATCTCGCCCTCGAGCTGGAAGAACCACTCCGGACCTTCGTCGTAGTGATAGTCGGTCCGCGCATTGGGCCCGCCGACGATCATCACGATGAAGTCGCCATCGTGGATGCACTTGTTGCCGACCGGCGGTTTGAGCAGTTCGCGATGCGCGTCGATCCAGGCCTGCAGGTTGATCGGTCCCGGGATCATTGGCTTATTCCTTCATGGATGCTGGTGCGTCGGCGTCCGTGGCCCTCACCCCACCATCGGCTCCGCCGATGGTCCCCCCCTCTCCCGCAGGGCGGGAGAGGGGCGTGGGATGGCGGCCAATGGTCGCCACACACTTCATTTCGATCGCGATCGGCGTGGGCAGCGCATCGATGCCGAGCGTCGTGCGGCAGGGCGCGGCGGCGGGGTCGGGGAAATGCTCGGCCCAGACCGCGTTGTAGGCGGCGAAGTCGGCCATGTCGGTCAGGTAGACGGTCACGTCGACCAGGTCCTCCCAGCGCGCGCCGCTGGCCTGGAGCACGGTACGGACATTGGCGAGCACGGCGCGGGTCTGCGCGGCGATGTCGCGCGCGATCACGCGGCCCTCGGCATCGAGCACATTGCCCGGCACCGTGTCGGTCGCCGGGTCGCGCGGGCCGATGCCCGACAGGAACAACAGACCGCCGGCACGGCGCGCATGCGGGTAGCGCCCGACCGGGGCGGGCGCGGCGGCGGCGTGGACCGCCTCAGTCATCGCGCTCGCCGCGCGCGGCGACCGCGGCCACCTTGGCGACGGCGGCGCGGTAGGCGGGGGTGATCTGCTCAGGGCCGGACACGTCCATCGACAGTTCGCGCACGCGGCCGTCGCCCAGGGCGTACACCCAGCCGTGGACCGCCAGCGGCTGCCCGCGCGCCCAGGCATCGCGCACCACCGTGGTCTGACAGACGTTGAGCGCCTGCTCGATCGCGTTGAGCTCGCACATCCGCGCGTGGCGCTGGGTCTCATCCTGGACCGATGCCAGCAGATCCTCGTGCTTGTAGGCGAGGTCGGAAACGTGGCGCAGCCAGTTGTCGACCAGGCCGACCCGCGTGCCGGTCAGGGCCGCCTGGACGCCGCCGCAGCCGTAGTGGCCGACCAGCAGGATGTGCTCGACCTTGAGCACGTCGACAGCGAACTGGATCACCGACAGTGCATTGAGGTCGCCGTGCGAAAGCACATTGGCCACATTGCGATGCACGAAGACCTCGCCGGGGTCGAGCCCCAGGATCTGGTTGGCCGGCACGCGCGAATCGGAACAGCCGATCCACAGGTACTTGGGGGTCTGCTGGCTGGACAGACGGTTGAAGAAATCCGGGTCGTCGCGCGAGACGCGCTCGGCCCAGTCACGGTTGCGTTGCAGGAGGTTGTCGAGTTCGCCCATAGCGCCATTATTCCAGAGACAGGCCGATGTTCTTCGCTTCGGTGAAGAATCGCATGGCTTCCAGCCCGCCTTCGCGGCCCAGCCCCGAGTCGCCGCTGCCGCCGAACGGGGTGCGCAGGTCGCGCAGCATCCAGCCGTTGATCCAGACCATGCCCGCACGCAGCGCGGCTGCCAGGCGGTGGGCGCGCGCCAGGTCGCGGGTCCACAGCGTCGCGGCCAGGCCATAGCGGCCGGCATTGGCGAGTGCCAGCGCCTCGGCGTCGTCGTCGAAGGTCTGCAACGTGACCACCGGCCCGAAGATCTCTTCCTGGTTGGTGGCGCAGTCGGGCCCCAGGCCGTCGATGACCGTCGGCGCGACGAACCAGCCGGGGCGGTCGAGCGCGTGGCCGCCGCACAACACCCGTCCGCCTTCATCGCGAGCCCGCCGCAGCGCGGCGAGCACCTTGTCGAAATGCGCCTGCGACACCAGCGGGCCCATGCGCACGTCCGCGTCCATCGGGTCGCCGACGCGCAGCGCCGCGGCCTCGGCGACGAAGCGCTCGGTGAACTGCACCGCGATCCGCCGTTCGACCAGGATCCGCGAGCCGCACAGACAGATCTGGCCGCTGTTCTGGAACGCCGAGCGCACCAGGGTGTCGAGCCGGTCTTCCCAGTCGCTGTCGGCGAAGACCAGCGTCGCGTTCTTGCCGCCGAGCTCGAGCGAGGTCTTCTTCAGCAGGCCGCCGGCGAGCGCGCCGATCCGCCGCCCGACCGCGGTGCTGCCGGTGAACGACACCGCTCGCACCCGCGGATCGACGACAAGCGTCTCGCCGACCTCGGCGCCGCTGCCGTGGACGAGGTTGAGCACGCCCGGCGGCAATCCGGCCTCGGCCGACAGCGCGGCCAGTAACGTCGCGGTCGCAGGGGTGATCTCCGACGGCTTGGCGACCACCGTGTTGCCCGCCGCCAGCGCCGGCGCGATCTTCCAGGTGAACAGGTACAGCGGCAGGTTCCATGGCGAGATCGTCGCGACCGTGCCCAGCGGCTGGCGCAGGGTGTAGTGCAGGCCGAGCTCACCATGGTGCGATTCGCTGGCGAACTGGGTCGCGGCATGCGCGAAGAAGCGCAGGTTGGCGACCGCACGCGGGATCTCGGCATCGCGCGCCAATGCGAACGGCTTGCCGCCGTCCAGGGACTCGGCGTGGGCGAACTCGTCGTTGCGGGCCTCCAGCAGCGCCGCCAGACGCTCGAGCAGGGCCGCGCGCTTGCTGTTGGGCAGCGCCGCCCAGCCGGGGGCGGCGCGTTCGGCAGCCTGCAGTGCGAGATCGACGTCGGTGGCATCGCCCGCGGCGACCTCGGCATACACCCGGCCGATGGCGGGGGCGTGGACAGGCAACCAGCGATCCGCCGCCGGGGTCCGTGCTGCGCCGTCGATCCAGTGGGTCAGCCGCTGCATGGCGCCAGCTTAGCCGAATGCGCGCCCGGTCCGGGGCGGTGGTCGCACGCCGGAATCCGGGGGGTCAATGCTGGCAGCCTGGACACCAGTACAGCCGGCGGCCGGCCAGACGGATCTCGGCGATGGTGCCGTCGCCACGCGGGCAGGGCGCGCCGGCGCGCTCGAACACCGCGAAGCCGAAGCTCGCGCGGGTCCGTGCCAGGTAGTCCTTGCCGGGTGGCAGCGCGTCGTCGAGCTTGGCGCGGTAGGCGCGCCGGGGCACGTCGAGCAGCGCGTTGGCCAGTCGCCGTCGCTCGCCGACCGTCAGATCCTGCAGGATCCGGTGCGGCGACAGCCGCGCCTGGAACAGCACCTCCGAGCGCAGGTAGTTGCCCATCCCGGCCGCGAAGTCCTGCGCCAGCAGCAGCGCGGCCAGCGTGCGCTTGCCGAAGCGCAGGTCGCGCATGTGCGCCAGCAGCGCCTTGGCGTCGACGGCCGGATCGAGCACGTCGGGGCCGAGCTTGGCGAGGTACGGCTGCTCGCCGAGCGCATCGGTGCGCCACAGCGAGACCGACGGCGCGGCATAGAGCGCGGCGACACCGCGCACCGTGACCAGCAGCACCCGCGGCCGGGTCTCGCCGGGCAGGGCTTCGGGGGCGTCGACGAACCGCCAGAAGCCGAACAGGTGGCTGTGGGTATACAGCGTCCAGCCGCCATCGACGGCGGTCAGCAGTGCCTTGCCGCGCGCTTCGACCGCCAACACCCGATGGCCTTCGAGCAGGCGTCGGCGTCGCTGCAGCACCGGATCGACGAATCGCACCCGGGTCAGTGTCTCGTCGACGAGCAACTGCGACAGGCGGTCGGCGAGGGCGTGGGTTTCCGGACCTTCGGGCATGCATGCATCGGAGCAGCCCGCGCGTCGCGGTCTCGTGACTTTGTTGTGGCGGAACGGCGGGCGAGGTGCCTGTGTGGCTCAGATCGACGCCATGCGCCCGCCGTCCACCGGCAGGCTGACGCCGTTGACGTAGCCGGCGGCCGGCGAGCAGAGAAACGCGATCACGCCTGCGGTCTCCTCGGGCTCGGCGAAGCGGCCGACGGGCACCGTGGCCTGCATCGCGGCGACCACCGCGTCCTCGGACTGGCCGCTGCGCGCGGCGCGATCGGCGACGATCTGCGCGATGCGCTGGGTGCGCGTGTAGCCGGGCAGCACGTTGTTCACCGTGATCCCGTCGGCAGCCAGTTCGCGGGAGAGTGTCTTGGCCCAGCCGGCGACCGCACCGCGCACGGTGTTGGACACGCCCAGGCCCATGATCGGCTCACGCACCGAGGTCGACACCACGTTGACGATCCGGCCCCAGCCGGCCGCGCGCATGCCCGGCAGCAGGGCCTGGACCAGGACTTGCCCGGCGAGCAGATGGCGCCGGAATGCGCTCAGATAGGCGTCGGTCGATGCGGTATGCGCCGGCCCGCCGGGTGGCCCGCCGGTGTTGTTGATCAGGATCTGGACCGGAACCGTGGCGATGTGCGCCTCGAGACGGGAGCGCAGGGCGTCCAGATCGTCCATGTCGGCGACGAGCGCGTGGTGCGCCTGGCCGGCCGGCGCCGGGAGTGCATCGCGCACCGCCTGCAGCGCATCGCCGCGCCGGGCGAGTACCGTCACGCTGGCGCCCAGCAGGGCCAGTTCGTGGGCGGTGGCGCGTCCGATGCCTTCGGAGGCGCCGCAGACGAGCGCGTGGCGGCCGGTCAGGTCGAGGTCCATGGGCGGCTTCCTGCGAGTGGACGGGGTCGGGCCACAGGCTGCCACGGTGGCCGTCGGATGCAAGCGAGAGGACGACCGGAGACGGTCGCAGCCGCCCCTGGGTCACCGGGCCCGGGCTTGGGTCAGGCGCGTGCGCCCAGCGACTGCACCATGCGGTCGCGCAGCCGCGCATCGTCCTCGGCCTGCGGCGGAGCGATCTCGCCGGGCGCGAAGCCACGCTCGAGCGCATCCTCTGCGTCCAGCCCGTCCCAGGCCACGAACTCGGCGTCGAGCAGCATCGAGCGCGCGGTGTCCTCGCTGTCGTAGGGCAGGGTGTTGCCGTCGCTGTCGAACACTTCGGCGGTGCCGGCCTCGAGCACGCGCAGGCGCGCCCAGATCACGGTCCGTCCGATCGTCGCCAGCCACCATTCATCGCGGGTCATCGAAAAAACGTCCTTGCAAGGTCAGGGGGCGATCGACCACAGCCACAGCACCGCACAGGCGGTCAGTGCGCCGAGGATCACGATCAACGAGATCCGAGCCGGCGTAGCCAGCCCAGTGAACTGGCGGTCGGGCACTTCGTAATAGCCGCCGGCCAGCAGCCAGCGCAGCGCGGCAGGCTGCAGGAACGCGCCGTCGGCGAACCGCGCCCGCACCTGCGGATGGCGATCGCGCAAGTGCACCAGCGACAGCGGCCAGAAGATCACGAACGCGGTCACCCCACCGATCGCGACGCCGAAGAAGCACAGGGCGAGGAAGAGGATCACGAAGCTTCCGGCACGTGGACACACCGAAAGGATAATGGGTTCCTGGAGATCGCGCTTGACCTTGACGCGCGCACGGCACTAGCGTCGCCCGGGAGGGATGCCCCTCGAACACCATTCAAGGAGGATGTATGAAGACCAGACTATGGGCCGGCGCACTGATGGGTCTTGTCGCCGGATTGACGGTTGCGTCTGTCCAGGCTTCCAGCATCGCGACCGAAGACCGCAAGGCGCCAGAGGCCGTCACACTGGTTTCGCCCTCGCTTGCGGCTCCCGTCAGGTTGCTTCCTGACGTTGGCAGCAATCCCGAGGCGACCTGCATGCTGATTCGCGACCGCCAGTCCTGTGTCTTGAACATGGCGTGCCGGTGGCGCAATGAGCGTTGCGTCGACGAGTAAGGCAACGCATTGCGCGGTCTCAGCACTCTTCAATGAGTGCTGAGACCAGTATCGGCTCGAGACGCACGGTCTACGCCTCTTCGATCTCCGTGCTCAGTACTCCGCCTGTCCCGGTGCGCGCGGGTAGGGGATCGCGTCGCGGATGTTGGACAGGCCGCAGACGTAGACGATCAGGCGCTCGAAGCCCAGGCCGAAGCCGGCGTGGGGCACGGTGCCGTAGCGGCGGAAGTCGCGGTACCAGCCGTAGTGCTCGCGGTCGAGACCGAACTGGTCCATGCGCGCATCGAGCACATCGAGCCGTTCCTCGCGCTGCGAGCCGCCGATGATCTCGCCGATGCCCGGCGCCAGCACATCCATCGCCGCAACGGTCTTGCCGTCGTCGTTGAGGCGCATGTAGAACGCCTTGATGTGTTCGGGGTAGTTGGCGACCACGACCGGCCGACCGACGTGCTGTTCGGTGAGCCAGCGCTCGTGCTCGGTCTGCAGGTCCAGGCCCCACTCGACCGGGAACTCGAACTTCTGGCCGGACTTGCGCAGCAACTCCACCGCCTCGGTGTATTCGATGCGCTCGAACGGGGCGTTGATGAACTTCTCCAGCCGCGTGACCGCATCCTTCTGCACGCGCTCGGCGATGAATGCCATGTCGTCGCTGCGCTCATCGAGCACCGCGCGGAAGAGGAACTTCAGGAAGTCCTCGGCCACGCGCGCGTCCTCGGCCAGATCGGCGAACGCGATCTCCGGCTCGATCATCCAGAACTCGGCCAGGTGGCGGGTGGTGTGGCTGTTCTCGGCGCGAAACGTCGGACCGAAGGTGTAGACCTTGCTCATCGCCAGGCAGAACGCCTCGACGTTGAGCTGGCCCGACACGGTCAGGAACGCTTCCTTGCCGAAGAAGTCGCGCGAGAAGTCGACCTTGCCGTCGCGCAGCGGCAGGTTGGCCAGGTCCAGCGTCGAGATCCGGAACATCTGGCCCGCGCCCTCGGCATCGGACGTGGTCACGATGGGGGTGTTGATCCAGTAGTAGCCGTTCTGGTGGAAGTAGCGGTGCGCCGCCTGTGCCAGACAGTGGCGGATGCGGGTGACGGCGCCGAACAGGTTGGTGCGCGGGCGCAGGTGCGCGACCTCACGCAGGAACTCCAGCGAATGCGCCTTGGGCTGGATCGGATAGGTCTCCGGGTCTTCGACCCAGCCCACGACCTCGATCTCGCGCGCCTGGATCTCGAAGCTCTGGCCCTGGCCCTGCGAGCGGACCAGCGTGCCGGTGGCGATCACCGAGCAGCCGGCGGTCAGCCGGCGGATCTCCGATTCGTAGTTGGCCAGCGTCTGCGGCGCCACGACCTGGATCGGCGCAAAGCACGAGCCGTCGCTGACGTTGACGAAGCTCAGGCCCGCCTTGGAATCGCGGCGGGTGCGGACCCAGCCACGGACGGTGACGTCGCCGCCTTCGGGAAGATGGCCGGCGAGGGCCTGTTGGACGCTGGTCGTGGTCATGCCTTGAATCCCGGGAATCCGCACCGATGAATGGCTGCACAGTCTACCGTGCCGCCGCCGCGCCGCGGATGCCCGCTCAGCTGCCGCTGCCGACCGCAGGAGTACACTCGTTCCATGGCCATCGCACTCGCTCCCGCCGCCCTCGAACGGGCCCGCCGTTTTCTCGCTGCCAGCCCGGATGCGCTCGGACTGCGCTTCGGCGTGGCCAGGACCGGCTGTTCGGGTTGGGGCTATGTCGTCGACCTCGCCCACGAGGAGAAGCCCGGGGACGCGGTGACCGAACAGGACGGCGTGCGGATCTACGTCGATGCGCAGAGCCAGCCGATGGTCGATGGGACCGAGATCGACTTCGAGCAGAAGGGGTTGAATCAGGAGTTCGTGTTCCGCAATCCCAACGCGGCCGCCGAGTGCGGCTGCGGCGAGAGCTTCACCACCGATCCGGGCAAGGCCTGAGAGCATCTGACCGGGCGGCCTCGGCCGTCGGGTTGCACACGTCGGTCGGAGCGGGAAGCGCCTATTCGGCGTCGGGCGCGCCGCGCCGGAACTCGTTGCGCCACACGAAACCGATCGCCAGCAGCGTCAGCAGTGCCATGCCGAACCAGGTCAGCGCATAGCTGAGGTGGTTGTCGCGGAAGTGCACGATCGTCAGCCCGGGCACCGGCCAGTTGGCGCCATCGATCGAGGTCTGGGCGTCGATGAAGAATGGCGCCACCGGTGCCGGGACCTGCCGCGCGGCGGTCATCTCCGCCGGCACGCGGGCATACCAGCGGTCTTCGGCGGGCACGTTGGCGCGCACGAGCAGGCCGGCGCGGTCGGGCTGGCGCAGCAGACCGGTGATTTCGACGACGTCCGCGGCGTCCACCCGGGCGCGACTGTCGCGCCGACGATGCGCATTGTCGACGTAGCCGCGATTGATCCACACCGCCCCGTCCGCGGTCGCCATCGGGGTCATGATCCAGTAGCCCGGCCCACGCTCGGTGGAGGCGTAGACCGCGACCTCCTGATCGTGCAGCAGCCGCCCACGGGCGGTGACCCGTCGATACTCCGCATCGGCCGGATCGAGACCGGCCCAGTCGGCCGCGGCCGGGAAGGCAACAGGGTCCGCATGGATCCGCGCCTCGACCCGGGCGATCAGCTCGCGCTTCCAGCCCAGGCGCTCGACCTGCCACAGGCCCAGCGCGATGAAGCCGGCCGTGGCCGCGATCAGAAATATCAGCAACGCCCAGCGTCGGGCCGGGCGTTGCGGGGCGCGTTGCGCAGTCATGACGGAGCGTGGTGTGCGGTCAGGGCGCGACGCGCATCTGCTCGGGCGACATCGGCATCATGTTGTAGTTGAGGTGGTACATGACCCACAGCGAGCCGACCAGCGCGATGACGATGATGATGCCGGTGAACAGCAGCGACATCAGAATCCAGCCGCCCTCCGATTTCCGGTTCATGTGCAGGAAGTAGATCATGTGCACGACGATCTGGATGGCGCCGAACACCATGATCAGCGCGACCGTCCAGACGCGGCTCTCGATCACCTCGCCCATGACCAGCCAGAACGGAATGACGGTGAGGATCACCGACAGCACGAAGCCGATCACATAGTCGCGCATGCTGCCGTGGCCGTGCGCGTCGTGCGCCGCCTCGTGGGCGGGGTGGTGGTTGGTTTCGGTGCTCATCCCACGACTCCCATCAGATACACATACGAGAACACGCCGATCCAGATCACATCCAGGAAGTGCCAGAACATCGACAGGCACATCAGGCGGCGGTGGTTGGCGGCGTTGAGCCCATGCTTGCGCAGCTGGAACACCAGGGTCACCAGCCAGATCAGACCGAACGTCACGTGCAGGCCGTGGGTACCGACCAGCGTGAAGAATGCCGACAGGAACGCGCTGCGCTGCGGGGTCGCGCCCAGATGGGCGAGATGGTGGAACTCGTAGAGCTCGATGCCCAGGAACGCCAGGCCGAACAGGCCGGTCACCAGCAGCCAGCCGATCGTGCCGCGGATGTTCTGCTTGTACGAGTTCAGCATCGCGAACCCGTAGGTGATCGACGAGAACAGCAGCATGAATGTCGCGACCAGGATCAGCTTCAGGTCAAACAGGTCGGCCGGCGACGGGCCGGCCGCGTAGTTGCGGCCGAGCACGGCGTAGATGGCGAACAGGATCGCGAAGATGAGGCAGTCGCTCATCAGGTAGATCCAGAAGCCGAGGTTGGTTCCGGTCTCGGGGTGATGCGCATGCCCGTCATGGGCATGGGGGTCCTCGATCACGTGGTAGACGCGGGCGGTGTCGCCGGAAGTGGGTTGAATGCTGTGTGCCATGTCAGAGCGCCTGCTGCGCGAGATCGCGCGTGCGTTGTTCCTCGGTGTCGATCACGTCCTGGGCGGGGATGTAGTACTCGCGGTCGTAGTTGAAGGTGTGCGCGATCGCCGCGACCACCAGCGCCACGAACGACACGCCCGCCAGCCACCAGATGTGCCAGATCAGACCGAAGGCCAGGGCGACACTGATTGCCGACAGCACCACGCCTGCACCGGTGTTGCGCGGCATGTGGATCGGCACGAAACCGGCCAACGGACGCTTGTAGCCGTGGCGTTTCATATCGGCCCAGGCGTCGATCTCGTGGACCACCGGGGTGAAGGCGAAGTTGTAGGCCGGCGGCGGCGACGAGGTCGACCATTCCAGCGTCCGGCCGTCCCAGGGATCGCCGGTGACGTCGCGCAGTGCCTTGCGCTTCCGCACGGCCTGGACGATCGACATGATGAACGCGCCGATGCCGGCCGCGACCAGCGCCGCGCCGATCGCCGCGACCACGAAGAACAGGTGCAGCGAGGTGTCCTCGAACTGGCTCAGACGGCGGGTCACGCCCATCAGGCCCATGATGTAGAGCGGGGTGAACGCGACCCAGAAGCCGGTCAGCCAGCACCAGAACGACACCTTGCCCCAGAACTCGTCGAGCTTGAAGCCGAACGCCTTCGGGAACCAGTACACCATGCCGGCGAACAGGCCGAAGACCACGCCGCCGATGATGGTGTTATGGAAGTGGGCGATCAGGAACAGGCTGTTGTGCAGCACGAAGTCGGCCGGCGGCACGGCGAGCAGCACACCGGTCATGCCACCGATGACGAAGGTGAACATGAAGCCGATCGTCCACAGCATCGGGACGTCGAAGCGGATCCGTCCCTTGTACATCGTGAACAGCCAATTGAAGATCTTCGCGCCCGTGGGGATCGAAATGATCATCGTGGTGATGCCGAAGAACGCGTTGACGCTTGCGCCCGAGCCCATGGTGAAGAAGTGGTGCAGCCACACCAGGTACGACAGGATCGTGATGACTGCGGTCGCGTAGACCATCGAGGTGTAGCCGAACAGCCGCTTGCCGCAGTACGTGGACACGACCTCGGAGAAGATGCCGAAGGCCGGCAGCACCAGGATGTAGACCTCCGGGTGGCCCCAGATCCAGATCAGGTTCACGTACATCATCGGGCTGCCGCCCAAGTCGTTGGTGAAGAAGTTGGTGCCGACGTAGCGGTCCATCGTCAGCAGCGCCAACGTCGCGGTGAGGATCGGGAACGTCGCGACGATCAGGATGTTGGTGCACAGCGAGGTCCAGGTGAAGATCGGCATGCGCATGTACTTCATGCCCGGCGCACGCATCTTGACGATCGTCACGATCAGGTTGATGCCCGACAACGTCGTGCCGACACCCGCAACCTGGAGTCCCCATAGGTAGTAGTCCATGCCGACACCTGGACTGTAGTCGGCGCCCGACAACGGCGGGTAGGCCAGCCAACCGGTCCGCGCGAACTCACCGACGAACAGCGACAGCATGATCAGCACCGCACCGGCGGTGGTCATCCAGAAGCTGAAGTTGTTGAGGAACGGGAACGAGACGTCGCGCGCGCCGATCTGCAGCGGCACGATGTAGTTCATCAGGCCGGTCACCAGCGGCATCGCCACGAAGAAGATCATGATCACGCCGTGGGCGGTGAAGATCTGATCGTAGTGGTGTGGGGGCAGGAAGCCCTCGCCGCCGCCCGAGGCCAAGGCCTGGTGGGCGCGCATCAGCAGCGCGTCGGAGAAGCCGCGCAGCAGCATCACCAGCGCCAGGATGCAGTACATGATCCCGATCTTCTTGTGGTCGATGCTGGTGAACCACTCCTTCCACAGGTAGCCCCAGAGGCGGTACCGGGTGACGAGCACGAGCAGTGCGATGCCGCCCAGCGCGGTGCCGATGAAGGTCGCCGCGAGGATCGGGTCGTGGAGGAAGGCCAGGGACTCGAGCGAAAGACGCCCGAGCCATGGTGAGGTGAGCTGGTCCTGGGGTGCGGACATGGGGTTCCTGCCTAGTACTGGATTCGGTGATGCGATCCGGGATCAGCGGCCCGAGGGGCCGCCGTCGTCGTCCGGCTTGCCGGGTGCGCCTTGCTGCTGCGGCGCCTGCCCCGGCGGGATCGGCTGCACGCCCTGATCGTCGGCGCCTTCGCTCGAAGGCGTGGGCTGCGGCGTCGGTTCCTCGGGCGAGACGGCCCGCGGCTGGTGACCCTGGGGCTCGTCGCCGCGCGCCTCGCGGCCGGCCTCGGGGAAGGTGGCGCCGGGCGCGGCCACCGGCTCGTCGGCGTGGCGGTTGTCGTAGCGCAGACGGGCGTAGTTGGCATGGCTGTCGACGCCGCCGCCGCCCGAGCGGTCGATATGCATCATCTCATGGACGCACATCGAGCCCGGCGCCACGCACATGTTGAGGATCGCCTCGTACAGCGCCGGGTCGACATTGCCGAAGTAGCGCACCGGCTCACGCTCGGACGGCTTCTCGAGCACCAGATACTCCTGGCGGCCCAGCGGCGTCTGGTCGGCCTGCACCTTGCGCACCCAGGCATCGAAGCCGTCCTGGCTCATGCCATGGAAGTTGAAGTGCATGTGCGAGAAGCCGTCGCCGCTGTAGTTGCCCGAGAAGCCCTTGTACACACCTTCGGCGTTGATCACGGCGTTGAGCTTGGTCTCCATGCCGGTCATCGCGTAGATCTGGCCGGCCAGCGCCGGGATGAAGAACGAATTCATCATCGACGAAGAGGTGATCTTGAATTCGATCGGCACGTTCACCGGCGCGGCGAGCTCGTTGACCGTCGCGATGCCCTGCTCGGGATAGAGGAACAACCACTTCCAGTCGAGCGCGACCACTTCGACCACCAGCGGCTTGACGCCCTCGGCGATCGGCGTGTTCGCGTCGATCCGGTCGAGCGGGCGGTAGGGGTCGAGCTTGTGGGTGGCGATCCAGGTCACCGTGCCCAGCACCAGGATGATCGCCAGCGGCGCCGACCAGATGATCAGCTCCAGGCGCGTGGAGTGGTGCCAGTCCGGCGCGTACTCGGCGTCCTTGTTCGACGCGCGGTACTTCCAGGCGAAGAAGAACGTCAGGAAGATCACCGGGACGATGACCAGCAGCATCAGGCCGGTGGACAGCAGGATCAGATCGCGCTGCTGCATGGCGATGTCGCCGGACGGCCGCATGAGCACCCAGTCGCAGCCGGACAGCAGCAGGGCGGTCCCGAACAGGACCGAGAATCGGAGGAAGGATTTCATTGGTGGGAGATCGACGACTGAAAAGGGAAACGGCTTGACGGAAGCGCCACGTCCGGGCGGCTAGCGTGGAATCAGGGCAGGGCGCGGGCGCGTGCTGCTGCGCACCTTGCGTGGTGGGCCCGTTTGGGGGTCACAATGCGGTGCATTATCCCCCATGACGACCGGAGACAGCGCGCAGATGAGCGAAACCGCACAGCAAGCCACCACCGGGCTGGATGACGCGCCGGAGACCGACGACCTGGAGATCTCGCCGGGGAAGATCGCCTTCCCGGTCGTGATGGGCCGCACGTCGGAGTTCTTCGACTTCTTCGTCTACGGCATCGCGTCGGTGATGGTCTTCCCTTATCTGTTCTTTCCCGACAGCGACCCGGTGCAGGCCACGCTCAAGTCGTTCGCGATCTTCTCGCTGGCGTTCATCGCCCGGCCGATCGGCTCGGCGGTGTTCATGGCCATCGACCGCAATTTCGGCCGGGCGGCGAAGCTGATAGTGGCGCTGTTCCTGCTGTGCGGCTCGACCATGGCGATCGCGTTCCTGCCCAGCTACGCCCAGGCCGGCCTGCTGGCGCCGGTGCTGCTGGCGGTCTTCCGCTTCGGTCAGGGCCTGGGCTGGGGCGGCGCCTGGGACGGGCTGCCGTCGCTGCTGTCGCTCAGCGCGCCGAGCGAACGCCGCGGCTGGTACGCCATGGTGCCGCAGCTGGGCGCGACGTTCGGCTTCATGCTCGCGGCGGGCATGTTCCTGGTGTTCATCCGGGTCCTCGGCCATGAGGATTTCATGGCCTGGGGCTGGCGCTTCCCGTTCTTCGTGGCGCTGGCGCTGAACGTCGTCGCGCTGTTCGCGCGGCTGCGCCTGGTGGTCACGCCGGAGTTCGTGCAGCTGTTCCGGCAGCAGGAACTGCAGCCGCGCCGGATCGGCGAGACCATCCGCACGCATCCACGCCAGGTGCTGCTCGGTGCGCTGATCCCGTTGGCGAGTTACGCGATGTTCCACCTGGTGACGATCTTCCCGCTCAGCTGGGCCACGCTGTACACCGATCACAACGCCGGCGATTTCCTGGTCAGCCTGATGATGGGCGCGGTGGTGGGCGGGGTGGGCATCGTGCTGTCGGGCCTGCTGGCCGACCGGGTCGGCCGTCGCGGGCAACTGGCGATCGCAGCGGTGCTGATCGCGATCTTCAGCTTCTTCGCGTCCGGTCTGCTGGGCGACGACACGACCGCCGGCCGCACGACCTACGTCGTCGTGGGCTTCGCGCTGCTGGGGCTGTCGCTGGGGCAGGCGAGCAATGCGATCGCTTCGCGCTTCGAGAGCATCTACCGCTACACCGGCGCGGCGGTCACATCCGACATCGCCTGGCTGCTGGGTGCGGGCTTCGCGCCGCTGGTCGCCCTGGGCGTGTGCAGCCGCTTCGGGCTGGAATACGTCGGCTACTACCTGCTTTCGGGTGCCGTCGTGACGCTGGCCGCGCTGGGCTTCAGCCGGACCCTGGAAACCGTGCGCTGATCGCCACGCACCGTGCGCCCAGTCGGGCGCGCGGTCGGTTCGGCGATGGGCGGTGGTCTGCACGATGCGATCGTCCGGGCCCGAGACATCCGGGCATGAAGAGGCGGGGGAGGGGCCTGCGGCTCGACTCGGGCGCGTCCGGTCGGGTGCGCTCCGTTGTCGCGGTGGCCGGGTGTCCATTTCACCATGTCAGCCTGCGACAGGGCTGCGACCGAGTGTCGCACCTGCGCGCAGGTCGGCCTGCGCATGTCCCCGCGCTTGCCCGTGGGCGGTGAATCTGTGAGAATTGCCGGCTCCCTGCGCTCAGGCGCCGGGAGGCCCTTGCCCCACCGCGCACGCGGGGGGCTATCCGGACCGCCGCCGACCGGCGCGGTCGATATCCGAAAGGAAACCACTATGCGTCATTACGAAGTCGTGTTCCTGGTCCACCCGGACCAGAGCGAGCAGGTGCCCGCGATGATCGAGCGTTACAAGTCGATGATCGAAGGCGCCGAGGGCACCATCCACCGTCTGGAAGATTGGGGCCGCCGTCAGCTGGCCTACCCGATCAACAATCTGGTCAAGGCCCACTACGTGCTGTTCAACATCGAGGTCGGCCAGGCCGGTCTCGACGAGCTCGTCGAGGCGTTCCGCTTCAACGATGCCGTGCTGCGTCATCTGGTGATCCGCCGCGAAGAGGCCGATACCGAGCAGTCGCTGATCATGAAGAACAAGGACGACAAGGGCGACAAGCCCGAGCGTGGCGAGCGTCGTCGTCGCGATGATGAGGGCGAGTCCACCGGCGGCGATGCCGACGGCGACAAGTCCGACAAGCCCGACACCAACGCCGAAGCCGCCTGAGGAGCACGTCCATGTCCAAGTTCTTCCGCCGCCGCAAGTTCTGCAAGTTCACCGCCGAGGGCGTCAAGGAGATCGATTACAAGGATCTCAACACCCTGCGCCAGAACCTGACCGAGAACGGCAAGATCGTCCCCAGCCGTATCACGGGCACCAAGTCGCGTTACCAGCGTCAGCTGGCCACGGCCGTCAAGCGCGCCCGTTACCTGGCCCTGATCCCGTACACCGACAACCACAACGTGTGAGGTAGGCGGGTCCCTCCGCCGAAGCCCGGCCCTCCGTGGCCGGACTTTAAAAAAAGCGGATGGCGACACCGTTCTGCACCATCATTTTCGTCCGGTTCGGACAGCACTCGTTGCGGTGCCTTGGGCGCCGCTAACGAATACGGAGCTACACCATGCAACTGATTCTGCTGCAGAAGGTCACCAACCTCGGCAACCTGGGCGACAAGGTCAACGTCAAGCCGGGCTATGGCCGCAACTATCTGGTGCCGCAGGGCAAGGCCGTGCCGGCGACCGAGGCCAATCTGGCCGAGTTCGAGACCCGCCGTGCCGAGTACGAGGCCAAGGCCAAGGCGCAGCTCGACGAGGCGCAGTCGCGTCTGGCCAAGCTCGAGGGTGCCAGCGTGACCGTTTACGCCAATGCGTCGACCGAGGGCAAGCTGTACGGTTCGGTCGGTCCGCGCGAGATCGCCGATGCGCTGACCAAGGCGGTCACGCCGGTCAACAAGTCGGAAGTCGTGTTGGGCGAAGGCGCGTTCCGCAACACCGGTGAGTACGAGGTGGTCGTGCACCTGCACGCCGACGCCGAGACCACGGTCAAGGTGATCATCGAAGGCGAGGTCGCCTGATCCATCGGATCGGGTGGTCCTGGACGGGCGCCGCAAGGCGCCCGTTTTCGTTTGGGCTGCTTGCCCGACCACTGTTCGCTAGTGGCAGCTCCACGACGGACCTCGGTTGGGCGGTGGCCTGGCGGGCAGTGGCCGCTTGTCCCTCGGTCAGGGCATCCTGCCCTGACTCGGGCGCGCACCATCCATGGCGCGCTTGGCGCGGCCACTGCCCGCCAGTCCGCCGCTCGCGAGCGTCCGGATGTGCGACTTCTGTGGCGCCTCGACGAGGGCGCGTGCGCACCGGGTTGTGGTGTTCGGGCGGCTAGTCTTTCGCCCAGTGGAAGGCCTTCCACGGCTTCAGAGCGGCCAAGTTCCGGATCGCGAGCGAGGGCTCGGCCGGGCGTTGCGGAGAGCGGACCATGGATGGTCCGCGGCGGCGAGTCAGTCAGGGATGACTGACCGAGCCGAGGAGCAATCCCGGCCGGGCCCTCGCAGGGTCCGAAGACGCCGTCTCAGGCAGCGAGATAGCGCGTTGTCAAGCTGTGTATGGGCAACGTTATCCACAGGTTATGGGGTCGCGTGTCCACAGGCCCGCGCTCTAGCATGTCACTCGCCGTAGTCCGTTCTTTCTGAAGTCGACCGCCATGTCCGCACGTCCCGAGTACCGCAATGACCACCGTGCCGATGCGCGCGTCGAACAACTGCGCATCCCGCCGCAGTCGGTCGAGGCCGAGCAGGCCGTGCTCGGCGGCCTCATGCTGGTGCCCGATGCCTACGACCGCATCGCCGACCTGCTGGTGTCGGAGGATTTCTACCGGCGCGATCACCAGAAGATCTACGCCGCGATCCAGGAACTGGCCGAGAAGAACAAGCCGTTCGATGCGGTGACGCTGGGCGAGTGGTTCGAGTCCAATGGGCTGTCGGAACTGGTCGCCGGTGGTGCGTACCTGGGCGAGCTGGCGAGCACGACGCCGTCGGCGGCCAACATCCGCGCCTATGCGGAGATCGTGCGCGACAAGGCGATTTTGCGTCAGCTGATCGATGTCGGCACCGAGATCGTCAACGACGGCTTCCAGCCCGAGGGCCGCGACAGCAGCGAGATCCTGGCCAAGGCCGAGCAGCAGGTGTTCAAGATCGCCGAGGCCGGTGCCCAGGGGCGCAGCGACTTCACCGCGATCAACAAGGCGATGGCCGACGCCTTCGACGTGCTGCAGACGCGTTACAACAACGGCGGCGGGGTGACCGGTCTGCCGACCGGCTACACCGAGTTCGATGAGATGACCGCCGGCCTGCAGCCGACCGACCTGATCATCCTGGCCGCGCGTCCGGCGATGGGCAAAACCACGTTCGCGCTCAACATCGCTGAGTACGCGGCGATCAAGACCAAGAAGGCGGTCGGCGTGTTCTCGATGGAAATGTCGGCCAGCCAGCTCGCGCTGCGCCTGATTTCCTCCAATGGCCGGGTCAATGCGACGCGCCTGCGCACCGGCCAGCTCGAGGACGAGGACTGGAGCCGGGTGAGCAGTGCGATCCGCATGCTCAAGGAGACCAAGATCTTCATCGACGACACGCCGGGCCTGGGGCCCGACGTGTTGCGCGCCAAGTGTCGCCGCCTCAAGCGCGAGCACGACCTGGGGCTGGTGGTGATCGACTACCTGCAGCTGATGTCGGTGCCGGGCAACAGCGAGAACCGCGCGACCGAGATCTCCGAGATCTCGCGCTCGCTCAAGGGCCTGGCCAAGGAACTCAACGTGCCGGTGATCGCGCTGTCCCAGCTCAACCGCTCGTTGGAAACCCGCGCCGACAAACGCCCGGTGATGGCCGACCTGCGCGAGTCGGGCGCCATCGAGCAGGACGCGGACATCATCATCTTCATCTACCGCGACGACTACTACAACAAGGAAACCTCGCCGGACAAGGGGCTGGCCGAGATCATCATCGGCAAGCAGCGAAGCGGCCCGACGGGCTCGGTGAAGCTGAAGTTCTTCGGCGAGTACACCCGCTTCGACAACCTCTCGCACGACTCGATCGGCAGCTTCGAGTAACACGCGGCGGTCGCGTCGTCATTGCTTGCTGGGTCCGGCCGCGTCGCGCGCCCGGACCCGGCAAGCAGATCCTGTAGGTGCACAGACCGCCGCCCGTCAGGCGGCGCGCGGTCTCGTGTCCGGCATCGCTTTACGGCTGGACGTGATGCAGCCGGACGCGGCCGACGTGCAGGCCGGCGCTGGACGGGTCGATCGCGACCGGCACGGCGTCCTCGGTGCGGAAGCGTGGCGTGCCGTCGGGCATCGACACGGCGATCTCCAGCGCGACCGGGCCCGTCAGACGCGCGCGCGGCACGTCGAGCGCGAACTCGTAAGGCCCGGCGCCGACGGTCGTGCTGCGTTCGGCCAGAACGCGCGTCTCGCCCGTGCGGGCCGGGTCGACCAGGCGGACATCGAGCCTGGACCCGTCGGGCATCAGGATCTTCTCGAAGTAGACGGCCTCGCCTTGCAGGGTGAGCGATGGCTGCGGCACGCTGTCGGTCATCGGCGGGGCTCCTGCGGCGACGGTCGGGGCGGGGGTCTGGCAGGCGCCGAGCAGCGCCACGGGCAGCACCGCGGCAGTGATGCGGGCCAACATCGGGGACGGGCGGGTCGGGGACATCGGACGAACTCCACAGCGGTGATGCCGCCCAGCATGCGCGCCGCCGGCGCAATGAGGGCGCAATGCCGGGCCGGCGACGGTCACGGTCGCAGGCGTAGCCGGACCCAGGTCCCGAAATGGTCGGACGGCCAGGTGCCCTCGGCATCCGGGGTGTCGAGTACCACCTGCGCGTCTTCGATCTCGAAGCGGCCCTGCTGCGCGAACACCAGGTCGATCCGCGACCGGTAGTCGAAGAAGTGCGGGTTGAGCGTGGTCACGCCGGCGCCGTCGGCCTCCGGGTGCCGCGCGCCGTACGCGTCGATATAGCGCGCACGCAGCGCCGCGAACTCAGGCGCGCTGGCCGGTGAATTGAAATCGCCCAGGATCAGCGACGGCACATCGCCGGACGTGCGCGCCACGAAGTCCAGCGCGTCGGCGACCTGCACTTCGCGGATCGCGCCGCCTTCGAGCGTCCAGTGCAGATGGGTGAAGTAGACATCGAGCGGGCGGCCGTCGATGTCGAGACGTGCGTGGCCGATGCTGCGCGAGTCGTCATGCGGCTGCAGCCGGTGCCAGTCCTGCGCCTTCACCGGCAGCCGGGTGAGCAGGGCGTTGCCGTAACGATGTGCCTGGTCGGCCGGATCGGTGGAAACGAACTGCACCGTGTAGCCGAGTTCGGCGGCGATGGTCTGCGCCTGGTTGTGCAGGGCCTCGGTCTGCAGCACTTCCTGCAAGGCGATGATGTCGGGATCGAGCGCGCCCAGTTGCGCGACGATCAGCGGCAGCCGCTTCGGCCAGTCGGCCTTGTCGTGGTAGATATTGAGCGTGACCACGTCCAGCGTGCGTGGCGGCGCCGGTTCGGGCTTCGTGCCGCCGGTGCCGGTGCAAGCGGCGAGGACGAGCAGCGACAACGCCGCGGGCAGGCAGTGACGCATCAGGCGGGACAACGGGGACATGGCAGCTCCAGTCATTCGGGGGCGACGTCGGTACGGACGACGGGGTAGAGGTTGTAGCGCGCATCCCAGGCGCTGTGCCGACGATAGAAGTACGTCAGGCGCGCGCTCGGGTCGGCGGCGAAGGCCGGATCGTCGCGCAGCCGGGTGCGGAAGTCCTCGGCGAGCGCCGGGTCGGCGGCCAGCATCTCGCGCGCGACCGCTTCGGCGACATAGTCCTCCATGTACTCCTTGCGCTCGAAGTGAGTGTTGAAGCGGCCCCAGGCGGCCATCGAGTCGGGCGCCTGCGGCTCGAGCAGCGCGGCGACCAGGCGCGCCTTGGGCTGCGCGATCGGCACGTACAGTGCGCCGGCGCCGATGTCCTGCGGCTCGGCACGCCAGCGGCCTTCGAGCGTGAGCCGCTGGTGGCCCTCGACCGGAGCGGTGCCGAATGCGGTGCGCTCGGCGCGGAAGGTCTCGACGGCGAGCTGGGGATGGGCGTGCGTGAGTGTCGAATAGGCGATGCCATGCCGATCGAGCGCCTGGGCGACGCTGGCTGCGTGGGCGGCGGGCACGATGTAGCCTGCGCGCGGCAGCGTGACGGTCAGTGATGGCACGATCTCGTCGCGCAGCGGCACCCGCCAGATCTGCGGCGTGGTCTCGTCGTAGCGCGTCATCAGTGCGCCCGAGACCTCCGACAGCGTGCGCGTGTAGGCGTAGCCGCGGAAGTTGACCATCCGCGCGCGCGTCGTGGCCTGCCAGTCCAGTGGCAGCGGGGTGCCACCGAGTGCGGCGGCGCGGGCATCGGCGTCGGCCGCCACGCGCTTCCATGCGCGACCACGGCGGGCGATCTGTTCGAGCACCGAGACCACGGTGTTGCGGGTCAAGGCCACGCGGACCGGGTAGGGCTTCCACGAGTGGGTCTCGATCAGCATCGCCACCCGGTTGCGCAACGGGAAGTAGCCGGTCGAAAAGCGTGGCGGCGACACGCCGTCCTCGAAGCCCGAGGTCGGATCGTCGGATTCGACGAACGACGGGTAATAGGGCAGCGGCAGTGCGCCCTGGCGCGCGAGGTCGTCGATGACCGCATCACGAAACGTGCGCCCGACATCGCGCATCTGCGCATCGCCCGAATGCACCGGCTCGACCTGCACCGCGATGTCGTGTTCGAACTGCGCGCCGTTGGTCGCGTGCAGGTCGACATAGGCGATCGGGTCCCAGGCTTCGACCAGCGCCAGCATCGCCTGCATCTCCGGCGCCTCGGCCTTGGCGTAGTCGCGGTTGAGGTTGTAGTTCTGCGCCGTCGTGCGCCAGCCCATTTCGCGCGGGCCGCGCTGGTTGGGCCGGTTCCAGGCCGCGAAACGCTCGTGGCCATCGGCGCTGAACACCGGCACGAACACCCAGACCAGCGCGTCGAGCGCGCCGGGCGCGGCGTCGCCATCGAGCACCTGGCGCAGCGCCAGGAAGCCGGCGTCCTTGCCGTCGATCTCGCCGGCGTGGATGCCGCCCTGGATCAGCACGACCGGAATACCCTGCGCGCGCGCCTGCTCAGGATCGAGCGTGCCGCTGCGGCTGACGATCAGCGCCTGCATCGGCCGGCCTTCGGGCGTGGTCCCGAATTGCGTGCAGCGCACCGCATCGGGATGCAGGCGGGCGAAGGTGGCGCACAGGCGCACGACCTCATCATAGCGGCCGGTCTCGACGAAGCCGCTGTGCTCGGACACGGTGATGCGCGGATCGTCGGTCGCGGCCGTCGACGTCAGTGGCGCAGCGAGCGTGGCGGCGAGCAACAACGGCAGGAGCGGGCGGCGGAACATGGCGGCGGTCCGGAAGAGAGCGACCGTGCATGATGCCCGGCCGGGCGCACACGCCCAAGGGCAGGCGTCGCGATCGAGGGCCCAGCGCCCGGCACTTGCTGCCGTCCGGCCGGCATGGCAGCCGCGGACCGGACGCCAGGATCGGGTAGGCTGTGGGGTTCCCAGACTGCCTTCGACGTGCCGATGACGACCGTCCAGACCACTGCGGGCCGCATGCCCCGCCAGATCTCCTACATCATCGGCAATGAGGCCTGCGAGCGCTTCAGCTTCTACGGCATGCGCAACATCCTGGTGCCGTTCCTGATCAGTTCGGTGCTGCTGGCCTATCTGCCCGAGGGGCCGGAGCGCGACGGCGCGGCCAAGGACATCTTCCACATGTTCGTGATCGGCGTGTACTTCTTCCCGCTGCTGGGTGGGTGGTTGTCCGATCGCTTCTTCGGCAAGTACCACACCATCCTGTGGTTCTCGCTGATCTACTGCGCCGGCCATGCGTGCCTGGCGCTGTTCGAGAACAACGCCGCGGGGTTCTACACCGGCCTGTTCCTGATCGCACTGGGCTCGGGCGGCATCAAACCGCTGGTGGTCTCGTTCTGCGGCGACCAGTTCGACCAGAGCAACAAGGACAAGGCCAAGCTGGTCTTCGACGCGTTCTACTGGATCATCAACTTCGGTTCGTTCTTCGCGTCGCTGCTGGCGCCGCTGTTCCTGCGCCATTTCGGGCCGGCGGTCGCGTTCGGCATCCCCGGCATCTTGATGTTCATCGCCACCTTCGTGTTCTGGCTCGGGCGTCGGCGCTATATCGATGTGCCGCCGGCCGGCCGCGATCCGCACGCCTTCTTCGAGGTCGTCAAGACTGCGCTGCGCGCCGAGCGCCCAGGTGCCGGCCGTCCGGGCCTGCTGGTCGCGCTGTTCGGCATCGCGGTCGCCGCGCTGTTGCTGGTGCTGTGGGCGCTGTCGGCGGTGGGCGTGGTGCCGCCAGCCTGGGCCGAGTCCTTCAACTTCGTGATCTCGGCGTGCCTGGCGCTGGGCGTGATCATTGCCGCCGGCGGCGTCGGCGCCTCGATGCAGCTCGAGCGCGCGCGCGGGTCGCACCCCGATGCCGCGGTCGACGGCGTGCGCGCGGTGCTGCGGATCCTGATCGTGTTCGCGCTGGTCACGCCGTTCTGGTCGCTGTTCGACCAGAAGGCCTCGACCTGGATCATCCAGGGCCGCGAGATGGTGATCCCGCACGCGGCGTGGTGGTGGCCGAGCTGGCTGATCCAGGACGCGGCGCAGATGCAGGCGCTCAACCCGTTGTTGGTGATGCTGCTGATCCCGTTCAACAACCTGGTGCTGTACCCGGCGCTGCGTGCGATGGGGCTGTCGGTGACGCCGCTGCGCCGCATGGGCTGGGGCATCGCGTTCTCGGGCGTGGCGTGGATCGCCGCCGGTGCGATCCAGCTGTGGATCGATGGCGGCGAGCAGGTCTCGCTGGCCTGGCAGTCGTTGCCGTATCTGTTGCTGACCTTCGGCGAGGTCCTGGTGTCGGCAACCGCGCTCGAGTTCGCTTACAGCCAGGCGCCGCAAGCGATGAAGGGCGTGATCATGGCGTTCTGGTACCTGACCAGCACCTTCGGCAGCCTGTGGGTGCTGCTGACCAACGCCGGCGTGCGCAATGAGGCGGTGACCGCGTACATCGCCTCGTCGGGACTGAGCGAAAACGCATTCCTGATGTTCTTCTTCGCCGGATTCGCGTTCCTGGCGGCCTTGGCGTTCGCGGCGTATGCACGGCGCTATCCCATGCAGGACAACTACCGTGTTGCCTGATCCGTCCTTCCGGAAGCCCGTCCGATGAACCTCGCTCCCGTCACGCTGCTGCTGATCGTCGTCACCGCCGTGGTGTCGTGGCAGGCGTTCGAAAAGCCGCAATTGCTCGCCCGGCTGATTCTGTGGCCGCCGGCGGTGGACCGCTACCGCCAGTACGACCGGCTGCTGACGCATGGCTTCATCCATGCCGACTGGCAGCACCTGCTCTTCAACATGATCACGCTGTTCTTCTTCGGCGGCGGCATCGAGCGCGCGTTCGCGCCATACATCGGCCCGGTCGGCTTTCTGCTGTTCTACCTGTCGGCGATCCTCGTGGCGATCCTGCCGACCTATCTGCGTCACCGGCGCGACCCGCACTATCGCAGTCTGGGGGCTTCGGGCGCGGTGTCGGCGGTGCTGTTCGCGTCGATCCTGCTCAGCCCGTGGTCGATGTTGCTGGTGTTCTTCATCCCGATGCCGGCGATCGTGTTCGGCGTGTGCTATGTCGGCTACAGCATCTGGATGGACCGCCGAGGCGGCGACAACATCAACCACAGCGCGCATCTGTGGGGCGCGGGTTACGGTGTGTTGTTCACCGTGATGATGGAGCCGCGCGTGCTCGGCAGCTTCGTCGATCGCCTGATGTCGCCGTCGTTCTTCTAGCGGCGCGCACAGCGCGGCTTGCGTCCGCGCTCACCGGCCTTGCATGCGATGCGTGATATTCCTGCACGCACATCCATCAAACGGAGTGCATGTCCATGGCCGTGACCCGAGCGAAAGCCACCAGCCTGCTCAACAAGACCGAGATGGGGTTGTACGACGCCAGCCGCGCCAATGCAGTGCGCGGTCTGAGCGACGCCCAACTCGCCAAGCTGGTGACCCGCGCGCGCACCGCCCGCGATCGTGCGCGCGATCTGGAGAAGCGCCAGCGTCTGGCTTCGCGCAAGTCGACCGGCAGCAAGACCGGACGGACCGGACAGGCGAACGCGCGCACGGGCGAGAAGGCCGAACTGCTCGCCGACATCCTCGGCCGCCTCGAAACACGCCAGAAGGACAACGCGAAGGCAGCCAAGGCGGCGACGACGGCGGCACGCAAGTCCGCGAAGAAGACGAGCGCGACGGGCGCACGCAAGCCGGCTGCCAAGTCGGCCGCTGCTGCCAGCACGGCAGGCACGCGCACGAAGTCTGTTAAGTCCGCCAAGACCAGCAAGGCCGCCAAGGCGGCGTCCAAGACCTCGGCAACGTCGGCCACCTCACGGCGTGCGGCGTCCGCAACGACATCGACCAGTGTCGGCAAGACCACGGCCAAGCCGGTATCGGCCCGGTCGCGCAAGACGGCCACGGCGCGCACGCCGGATGCCGCGGACAAGCCGGCGGCGCCCGCGCGCAAGTCGCGCCGTGGTACGCGCATTTCGCCCGAGCGCGCGCTCGACAATACGCGGCAGTTGCTGGAACAGCACGAAGCGCAGGCGCGCACGCCCAAGCCCTGGGAAGAGATCGGCCACGATGGTGCAGCGCCGGCGACGCCGGGCTTCCAGTCGCCGCAGGCCCGTGCCAAGGCACTGGAACTGCACGCTGCCGAAAGCCGGCAGGCCTCGATCAACGGCAGCAGCAGTACGCGCGACCGCAAGAACCAGGGCAAGCGCGATCGCCGGGCGGCGACGGACTGAGCGGCCTGTTGCTGGGAGCCGCGGTGTTCCACGCCTCATCCGCAGCCGGCATGGCGGCGCTGGGCCAGCCGGCCCAGGCAGCCGTCGGCCATCCCCTTGGCACCGACGGGGAGGGTGGCATCGTCGTCCCCCTATTCACATTTCAGTCGATAATTGCGGTATCGTGCGCGGACTGTTCAAGGCGGGATCACGGTACATCGTGGCTCCGATGCGGTAGATCCAATCTCACGACGGCCGGAGCTTTTCGGTCGGGACGATCCGCTCCATCGCTTTCGCGTTACCCCTTGCTAGACAGTCGCGGCAACCGGCCATCCAAACAACGCCGGCCGTCGTGTTCCAATGACCACACTGCTTCAAGGAGTAACACCATGTCAGAGCGCCAGACCGGAACCGTCAAGTGGTTCAACGATGCCAAGGGCTTCGGCTTCATCACCCCGGAGAGCGGCCAGGACCTGTTCGTCCACTTCCGCTCGATCCAGGGCACCGGCTTCAAGTCGCTGCAGGAAGGCCAGAAGGTCTCCTTCAAGGTCGTGCAGGGCCAGAAGGGCCTGCAGGCTGACGAGGTGCAGGCGATCTAATCGCCCGCAGCGTCTGCCAGATCCGGCCCCGGACGGTAACGTCCGGGGCTTTTTCGTATGCGTCGGCCTGGCGTCCGTCGTTCACGACCAGGCCACGTCGATGTCGTTAGCGTTTCGTGAGTTCCATGCCGCTGGGCGGCCCCGAGGATCGATGATGAGACGGATGGTGCTGTGCGTATTGCCGCTGTTGCTGCTGGCCTGCCAGCGTGAGGCGCCCGTGCCGGCGCAGCCGGCGGCCGGATCCGGGGGCGCCGTTGCCGAGGCAGTGCAGCCGCTGGCCGAAACACCCGTCAAGCTCGAGGATGTGGTCGAGATGGACCCGCGCTACATCGTGGGCATCAGCTACCCGCCCGAAGCCAACAAGTACCCGGGGCTTGCCGCCGAGCTGCATCGCTTCGCCCAGGCGGCCCGCGACGAGCTCAAGCAGGCCTTGCCGGGCACCGAGCTGCAGCCGGGCGTGACCTACGATCTGTCGTTGAGTTTCACCACGCTGCTCGACACCCCGCGTGTGCTCGCCATCGCCGCCGATGGCGGCAGCTACACCGGCGGGGCACACGACAACCCGATCATCGCGCGTTTCTTCTGGCTCGTCCGCGAGGAGCACTTGCTCACCGCCGACGAACTCGTCGCCGGCGCGGGCGATTGGCAGGCGATTTCGGACTATGTGCGCGAGCAACTGCATGCCGCACTGTCGCAGCGCATCGACGCCGATGAGCTCGATCCGGCCGAGCGCAGCCGGATGATGCAGACCGCAGGCCGGATGATCGACGAAGGTGCGCGGCCGGACGTGGCCAACTTCCAGCAGTTCGAGCCGATCGCCGGCCCCGGCGGCAAGCTTGCGGGTCTGCGTTTCGTGTTCCCGCCCTACCAGGTCGGGCCGTATTCGGACGGCATGCAGACCGTTGAGGTGCCGGCGTCGGTGCTGGTGCCGCACGTGGCGCCGGCGTATCGCGATCTATTCGTCGCCGGCTGAGCCGTCGCGCGCGAGCGCGCCCAAGGTGTGGCCGATCTCGGCATCGAGCCGCAACGTGGCCAGCGCGTCCGCACGCGTGATCCCGCGGTTGAGGATCGCCAGCGGCAGCCCCGCCTCGTGGGCCATCTTGGCGAAACGGAAGCCCGAGTAGACCATCAGCGAAGAGCCGACGACGAACATCGCGTCGCTCTCTGCCAATGCCGTCCTCGCGGCCTGCACGCGCGCTGTCGGCACGTTCTCACCGAAGAACACGACGTCGGGTTTGAGCAGGCCGCCGCAGTGCAGGCACTGTGGCGGCACGAAGACGGCTTCGGACTCGGCGGCGATGTCAGCGTCGCCATCGGGCGCCATCGCGGCCGCGCCGGGATGCCAGTCGGGGTTGTCGGCAACGAGCCTGGGCTGCAGCGCATTGCGCGGCATCACGGTGCCGCAACCCAGGCAGACGACGCGGTCGAGCCGGCCGTGCAGGTCGATCACCGAGCGGCTGCCGGCGGCCTGGTGCAGGCCGTCGACGTTCTGGGTCAGCAGGGTCGCGATCGGACCGCCATTGCCGAGGACGGCCAGCGCTTGGTGCGCGGCGTTGGGGCGCGCCACAGAGAATCGTGGCCAGCCGACGAAGCTGCGTGCCCAATAGCGGCGGTAGATCGCCGGGTCGCCGGTGAACGCCTGCCAGGTCACTGGGGCAGGGCGCTTCCAGGCGCCGTCGGTATCGCGGTAGTCGGGAATGCCCGAGCCTGTGCTGATGCCGGCGCCGGTGAGCACGAAGACACGGTGGAATCCGCCGAGCCAGTCGCGCAGGCGTTCGGTGGCTTCGCTGCTGTCGAGGACGATCGCGGACATGGGGCCATGCTACTCCGGGCTTCTGCCTTTCGTGGGTGCGCGCGCTCGCGCGTAAAGTGGCTTCGCCTGAAAAACCTGTCCTTGAACGAGGTGCCAAGAACCAAGGCCCTTCTATTAAGTACGGTGTTACGAGTCCGCTTCGGATGGGCAGCGGCCTGCTGGCCGGAAGCCGCTCCCCCCTCGGCAAGGCATCCTGCCTTGACTCGGGCGCGCACCATCCATGGCGCGCTTGACGCGGCCACCGGCCAGCAGTCCGCTGCCGAGGCCGTTTCGATAACTGCCTTCAACTAGAGCGGCCAAGCGATGCGTTGGAAGAAGTCGCACGCGTTCGGTCTCGTGTGTGCCGTGCATCCATGCGAACGCCAAGCGCCGGACCGCGAAGCGGTCTTGACCGAGGGAAGAGCGGCTTTTGGCTGGCAGCCGCTGTCTATCCGGAGCGCAGCGCCCATCCCGCATTGGGGTGGGCCGAAAAGAAGAACGCCCGGCGCGGGGCCGGGCGCTCTGGTCACGCATCGCGTTAAGCGATCAGTTCGTTGCGTCCTTCGGATCGGGCGCCAGGCCACGCTTGATCAGCAGGGGCTGGATCTGCGGCTCGTGGCCGGTGAAATCCACGAACAGCTGCTTGGCGTCCTTGCTGCCGCCACGCGAGAGCAGGGTGCTGCGGAAGCGATCGCCATTGGCGCGGGTCAGGCCGCCGTTCTGCTCGATCCACTGCACGGTGTTGGCGTCCAGCACTTCCGACCAGATGTAGGCGTAGTAGCCGGCCGCATAACCGCCGTTGATGTGGCTGAAATACGGCGTGCGGTAGCGCGGCGGCACCGGCGGGTAGTCCAGGCCGGCCGCCTTGAGTGCGGCGGCCTCGGTCGTCATGACCTCGGACGCCGCCGGCAGCTGGTCGGCCGGCAACTGGTGCAGATACTGGTCGAGCATCGCTGAGCCCAGGTATTCGGTGGTCGCAAAGCCCTGGTTGAACTTCGCGGCCGCCTGCACCTTCTCCAGCAGTTCGGCGGGCATCGGCGCGCCGGTGCGGTAGTCCTTGGCGTAGTTGGCCAGCACTTCCGGCCAGTCGGCCCACATCTCGTTGACCTGCGAGGGGAACTCGACGAAGTCGCGCGGCACGCTGGTCCCGCTGAAGAACGGGTACTTCACGTCCGAGAACATGCCGTGCAGTGCATGGCCGAACTCGTGGAACATCGTGGTGACCTCATCCCAGGTCAGCAGCGTCGGCTGGCCGGCCTGCGGCTTGGGGATGTTCTGGTGGTTGGCGGTGACTGTCAGCGTGCCGTCGAGCTCGGACTGCGAGACGTAGGAGTTCATCCACGCGCCACCGCGCTTGGACGGGCGCGCGTAGGGATCGTAGATGAAGATCGCCAGCTGGCTGCCGTCCTCGTTGAAGACGTCATAGGTCCAGGTGTCGGGGTGGTACTTGGGCAGGTCGGTGCGTTCCTTGAACGTGATGCCGTAGAGCTTGGTCGCGGCAAAGAACACGCCGTTCTCCAGCACGTTCTTCATCTCGAAGTAGGGCTTGAGCTGGGCATCGTCGAAGCTGTACTTGTCCTGCCGGACTTTCTCCGAGTAGTAGGCCCAGTCCCACGGCTCGAGCTGGAACGTGGGCTCGCCCTTGGCGGCCTGCTCGCGGTCGATCATCGCCTGCAGTTCGGCCGCCTCGCGCTTGGCGTTGGCGACGGCGGCCGGGGCCAGCTGGCCGAGCATCCCATTGACGGCCTCGACGGTGCCGGCGGTCGAATCCTCGAGGATGAAGGCGGCCTGGTTCGGGTAGCCCATCAGGTTGGCGCGCTCGGCGCGCAGCTTGAGGATTTGGGCGATGACGCCGGTGTTGTCGTACTGGTTGCCGCGGCTGCCGCGGGCGACCGAGGCCTTGTGGATGCGCTCGCGCAGCGCGCGGTTGTTGATCTGCGGCAGCGGCGGCTGGCCGGTGGTGTTGAGCAGGGTGATGACGTACTTGCCTTCGAGCCCGCGCGACTTGGCGGCTTCGGCCGCGGCAGCGATCTGCGCCTCGCTCAGGCCGTCGAGCTCGGCCACGGTGTCGACCACGACGGCCGAGTCGTTGACCTCGTTGAGCACGTTCTGGCTGAAGGTCGTCGAGAGCTTGGCCGACTCGGCGTTGATGCGCCGCATCTGCTCCTTCTGCGCGTCGCTCAGGTTGGCGCCGGCGCGGACGAACATGGTGTGGTAACGCTCGACCAGGCGCTGGCCCTCGGCGTCCAGACCGAGCGAGGCGACGTTCTTGTACAGCGTGTCGACGCGGGCGAAGAGCTTGGGATTGAGCATGATCGCGTCGCGGTGCGCGGCGAACTTCGGCGCGTAGTCGGCGTCGATCTGCTTGCGCGTGTCGTTGGTGTCGGTGCCATTGAGGTTGCCGAAGATCCGGCGTGCGCGCGACAGCAGTTCGCCGGACTTCTCCAGCGCGACGATCGTGTTGTCGAAGGTCGGCGGCTCGGGATTGTTGGCGATCGCTTCGATCTCGCGCAGGTTCTCGGCCATGCCGGCGTCGAAGGCGGGGCCGAAGTGCGCGTCCTGGATCAGGTCGAAGCGCGGATAGCGCAGATCGAGCGTGCTCTCGACGAACAGCGGATTGTCGGCCGGGCGCTGGGCGCTTGCCGCAGGCGCGGTCGTGGCGGTGCCCGAAGACTGGGCGAAGACGGGCAGGGCGGACACGGCAAGGGCCGCACACAGTGCAGCGGCAAGCGGGTGCTTGAGCAAGGGTGACTCTCCGGGTGACTTGACCCCCTAGGCTAGCCCATCGGGAAACACGATGACCGTGCCGGAAGTCCGCACCGCGTCTTTGCAATGACTTCAATAGGATGAAGGCCATTGTTCGCGTGACGCATGATGGCAATCAATCGATACGCTGCCCATGCGACGTCATCGCGGCAGGATCTGCGGCAGACTGCGGGCCACGTCCCCATCCGTCACCGCAATGACTACGGTCCATGATTTCACAGCCCGCACGCTCGACGGCGCCGACCAGCCACTGTCGGATTTCGCCGATCGCGTGTTGCTGATCGTCAACGTCGCTTCGCGCTGCGGATTCACGCCGCAGTACGCCGGCCTGCAGCGGCTGTGGCAGGACTACCGCGATCGGGGGCTGGTGGTGCTCGGGTTTCCGTGCGACCAGTTCGGTCATCAGGAGCCGGGCGACGCGGACGCCATCCGCAACTTCTGCGCGCTCAACTATGCGGTCGACTTCCCGATGTTCGCCAAGGTCGAGGTCAACGGCCCGAATGCGCATCCACTGTGGGCCTGGCTGCGCGGGCAGAAGCGCGGGCTGCTCGGCAGCCGGCGGATCAAGTGGAACTTCACCAAGTTCCTGGTCGGTCGTGACGGTTGCGTGCGCGCACGCTACGCGCCGTCGACCGCGCCGGATGCCTTGCGTGGATGGATCGAGACGATCCTGGACGAAGACACAAGTCCGCCGCGGCGCTGAGCGCCACCGGCGGTGCGGGCGTGAGGCGTCGGCGCGCGCTGGCCGCTGTCCGGCCTCATTTCTCGACGAAGGCGCGCTCGAACACGTACTGCCCCGGCGTGCCGATGCGCGGCGCGGCCTCGAAGCCGCGGGCATCGAGCAGGCCGCGGAAATCGGCCAGCATCTGCGGGCTGCCGCAGATCATCGCGCGATCAAAGGCCGGGTCGAGCGGCGCCAGGCCGAGGTCGGCGGCCATACGGCCGCTGTCGAGCAGTTCGGTCAGCCGGCCGCGGTGGCTGTGGCCATCGAACATGAAGTCCTCGCGGGTGACGGCCGGGTAGTACAGCAGCTGGCGCGAGATCTGCTCGCCGAGGAATTCATGCCGCGGCAGCTCGTTGACGATGTAGTCGCGGTAGGCCAAGTCCTGCGCCGAACGCACGCCGTGGGTGACGATCACCTTGTCGAAGCGCTCGTAGGTCTCGGGGTCCTTGATCACCGACAGCCACGGCGCAAAACCGGTGCCTGTGCCCAGCAGGTACAGATTGCGGCCGGGGTGCAGATCGTGGATCAGCAGTGTGCCGGTCGGCTTGCGGCCCACCAGGATCTGGTCGCCTGGCTGGATGTGCTGCAGGCGCGAGGTCAGCGGGCCGTTGTCGACCTTGATGCTGAAGAACTCGAGCTGCTCTTCCCAGTTCGCGCTGGCGATCGAGTAGGCGCGCAGCAGCGGCTTGCCCTCGACCTGCAGGCCGATCATCACGAACTGGCCGTTGTCGAAACGGAAGCCGTCGTCGCGGGTCGTGGTGAAGCTGAAGTACGCGTCCGTCCAGTGGCGGACGTCGAGCACCGTTTCGGAACCTAAGGCGGAGGACATAGAAGGCAAGACGAGACGCGGAGCCGCCCATCTTAACAGAGCGATGAGACCGGTTCTCATCTGCGACATGCGGTCGCAGTCTGGCACAGACGCGAAGCCGCGGGGCCGCGCCTAATGCGGCCCGCTTTCCTCGTTCGGGCGCGCGCGGCGGTCGCCGAGCAAGGCACTGAGCACGATCGCGATGCCCAGGCCCGCGCCGGTCAGGAACAGAAGCAGCGCGATCGCCGGATAGCCGAACAGCCGCGGACCGCCGGGGTTGTCCATCATCAGCGCCGAGGCGAGGATCAGCGCGGCGGTGACCACGCCGGCGGCGATGCGGTTGGCGATCTTGTGCAGGCTCTCGAGCAGATGCGATTCCTCGAGCCCGGTCAGGCGCACGCGCAGACGGTTCTCGGCCAGCAGCGACAGCACATTGGACACCTTGCGCGGCGCTTCGCGGACCAGCTCCTGCAGGTCCATCATCTCGCTGGCGAGATTGGCCGGCGAGAGCGACTTGCGCAGGCGCTGGCGCATCATGTCGTTGAGGTGCTCTTCGACGACCCGCTTCATGTCCAGCTCGGGCGCCAATGTGCGCACGACCGATTCGAGGTGCAGCAGGGTCTTGCCCAGCAGGCTCATCTCCGGCGCGGTGCGCAGCCCGCAGGCGGTGGCCAGCCGGACCAGGTCGAGCACCAGCCGGCCCTCGGTCTGGCCGGTGGCGCCCGACTGCGCCGCGTAGCGCGCGACCAGTTGGCCGACATCGCGGTAGTAGCGTTCTTCGTCGAAGTCCTCCAGGCGCGTGCCCATCGCGATGCCTTCGGCGGCGACCTGTTCGCCGCGGCCGTCGACTGCGGCGAACAGCAGCTTGAGCAGGCGCTCGCGGGTGCGCGGCGGCACGTGCGCGACCATGCCCAGGTCGAGCAGCGCCAGGCGGCCGTCGCGGGTGTAGAGCAGGTTGCCCGGATGCGGGTCGGCATGGATCTCGCCGTGGACGAAGACCTGGTCGAGATAGCCGTGCAGCAGCGCGGTCGCCAGCGGTGCCATGTCGCGCTCGGTGCGCTGCAGGCCGCTGATCGAGGTGACTTTGGTGCCCTCGACCAGTTCCATCGTCAGCAACCGCGGCCGGGTCAGATCCCAGATCGGCTTGGGCACGAACAGCGACGGGTAGGCGGCGAAATGCGCATCGAAGCGGTCGAGGTTCTCCGCCTCGACACGGTAGTCGAGCTCGGCCAGCAGCGTACGCCGGAACTCGTGCACCCAGTCGGCGAAGCGCACCCGGCGGCCCAGGTCGGTGACCCGGTCGATGCCGCCCGCCAACCGCGCGAGGGTGTCGAGGTCATCGCGGATCTGCTCCACGATGCCCGGGCGCTGCACCTTGACCGCAACGCTGCGGCCGTCGCGCAGCGTCGCGCGATGCACCTGCGCCAGCGAGGCACTGCCCAGCGGGGTCTCGTCGAAGCTGTCGAAGACCTTGTTGATGCGCACGCCCAGCGCCTCCTCGACCGCGGCGTGGATCACCTGGAACGGCACTGGCGCAACGTCGTCCTGCATCCGTTCCAGCGCGGCCAGATAGGCCGGCGGCACCATGTCCGGACGTGTCGACAGCGCCTGGCCGATCTTGATGAAGGTCGGGCCGAGTGCTTCGAGATCGTCGACGAACGCTTCCGGCTGGCCGGCGGTGTCGGCGTCGTCGACCTCTATGGTCGCCGCGTCCAGGTCGAAGCCGGTCAGCACGCCGGCCTTGCGGTACTTCATCAGGAAACGCAGGATCTGCGCATTGCGCGCGAGCGCCTGGCGGGTATCGGTCATCGCGGGGCTCCGTTGATGCGGGCAGCCTACGCAGCGCCGCGTCAACGTCGCCTCACGGCAACGGCGCGGCCGGGAGCGACCTGCGCCGTTTCGACCGGCATCGCGTCAGCGGTAGCCTGCGGCCTGCAGCTCGAACAGCTCGGCGTAGCGGCCGCCCTCGGCCATCAGCTGGGCGTGCGAGCCGCTGGCTTCGATCCGGCCCTGCTCGAGGACCAGGATGCGGTCGGCCATGCGCACGCTGGAGAACCGGTGCGAGATCAGCACCGCGGTGCGCTGGTGCGAGAGTTCCTTGAAGCGGCGGAACACCTCGTACTCGCTGCGCGCATCGAGTGCGGCGGTCGGTTCGTCGAGGATCATGACCTGGGCCTCGCGCATGTAGGCGCGTGCGATCGCGATCTTCTGCCACTGGCCGCCCGACAGATCGACGCCGTTGCGGAAGCGCCGGCCGATCACCTGGTCGTAGCCATCGGGCAGGCCGGCGATGATCTCATCGGCCATCGCCCGGCGCGCGGCATCCTGGATGCGTGCGTCATCGTCCATCGCCTCGATCCGGCCCACGCCGATGTTCTCGCCTGCGGTCAGGTGGTAGCGCACGAAGTCCTGGAAGATCACGCCGGTGTTAGCGCGCAGCGCGTCGAGGTCGTAGTCGCGCAGGTCGCGGCCGTCGAGCAGGATCCGCCCCTCATCGGGGTCGTAGAGCCGCGCCAGCAGCTTGACCAGCGTGGTCTTGCCGGCGCCGTTCTCGCCCACCAGCGCCAGGACCTCGCCCGCGTGCAGGGTGAAATCCAGATGCCGGACCGCCCAGCGCTCGCTGCCCGGATAGCGGAAGCCCACGTTCTCGAACGTGAAGCCCTGGTGGATCGGCTGCGGGAACGGGACCGGATCGCGTGGTGAGGCGATCTCCGGTTCGATCGCGAAGAACGAGAACAGGTCGTCGAGGTACAGCGCCTGGCCGGCGACCTGCGAGAAGCCGACCAGCAGACCTTCGAGCAACTGGCGCAGGCGCAGGAAGCTGCCGGCCAGGAACGTCAGGTCGCCGATACTGAAGTCGCCGCGCACCGTGCGCCAGGCGATGTAGCCGTAGGCGACGTAGTAGCCCAGCGAGCCGAGCGCGGCCAGCAGCGTGCCCCACAGCGCCCGGCGCCTGGCGAGCGCGCGGTTGGCGAGGAAGAACCGGTCGGCCAGCGTGCGGTAGCGGTCGATCAAGAACCGGTGCAGGCCGAAGATCTTCACTTCCTTCGCGGTCTCGACGCTGGCGCCGCTCTGGCGCACGTACTCGAGCTGGCGCCGTTCGGGCGTCCACTGGAAGTTGAGCGAGTAACCCAGCGCGTTGAAATGCGATTCGCCGATGAAGGCCGGCACCAGGGCGACGGCCAGCAGCAGGATCAACCAGGGCGCGTAGACCAGCAGGCCGACTGCGAAGCTGGCGACAGTGATCGCATCTTGCACCTGACCGAACAACTGGCCCATCAGGTTCATGCGGCCCATGGTCTGGCGGCGCGCGCGGTCGAGCTTGTCCTGGAGTTCGGGGTCCTCGAAGTCTTCGAGATCGAGCGTCGCCGCGTGCTCCATCAGCCGGACGCTGGTGGCGTTGGTGAACAGCTCCGACAACAGGGTATCGGCATAGCTGACCAACCGCCCGAGCAGGTCGGAGCCGATCGCCAGTGCGAACTCCAGGGCCAGCAGCCCGGCGAGCGTATCGAGCGCGCCGCTCGACCAGGCCTGCGCCAGGGTCGTGAAGCCGCCGTCCAGGCCGACGACGCGGATCGCCTCGTCGATGATCAGCTTGCCGACGTAGAGCATCGCCACCGGCAGGAACGCGCGGACCAGGCGCAGGCCGAGGCTGGCAAGGGTCAGCGGCCGGCTGGTCTGCCAGATCATGCGCAGGAACGGCCGCAAGTTGCGCATCGCGTCGAAGCGCTCGCGCAGGGTAGGGCGGCCGTCGGTACGGTGGGGCTTGGCGGGAGCGGAGGCGGGCATGGCCCATTGTCGCGCCGACGGTGTCGACGCGCAGGCATGCCCGCGCATCCTGCTCACGCCGGCCGCTCATGCCGGATGCGGAAGGCGCCGCCAGCGGCGGCGCGGGTTCGCGGTCAGCCGCTGCAGCCGCCGCAGCACACCGAAGCCACGCGCTCGATCTGGCTCGGGCGGATCGGATGGCCGGCCTTGGCGAGGATCGTGACCAGATCGTCGTCGGAGGCGGTGGTCGAGACCCGCAGCACGCCGGTGATATCGACATCGGCCAGACCGGCGGGATCGAGGGTCTGCAGTAGGCGCTCGACGGCGTCGATGTCGATCTGCGGTCGGTCGAGATGGATGTTGAATTGCATCGCGGTGTCCTCTGGACGATGGGAGTGGGCGGTGCGGCCATGCTGGGCCGGCCGGCGGCCGGGCGCGCTGATCTGGATCAAGGCGTGTTCGGCGGCCGCCGAGCGCTCAGAGGCTGCGGATCGCGGTGCGTGCGAATCGGCGTGCATGTCGTGCGCAGCGGAGCGCGCAGGCAAGCGTTGCGCCATGCGCGGCCAGCAACGCGAGGCCGGCGGCGGGCGCCGCTCGGGGCCACAGCACGGCAGCCGGGAGCGCCACCGCGCACATCAGGTGCGCGCCGAGCGCGGCCGCCTTCCAGCGATCGGGCAACAGTTGAGCGGTTCCCGGCACGCGCACACCACGCGGGCATGCCGCGCGGACCTCCAGCCAGGCCAGGAACGCGACGATCTCCAGCAGCATCCCTGAGAGCATCATCGGCAACCCGACACCGAGCCCGAGGGCGCCGGCGAGCAGGCCCGCGGCCGGCGGCAGCAGGTCGGCCGCGACCAGCGGCGCCAGCGCACAGGCCGCGCCGGTCGTTAAAGTGCCGCAGCGCCAGAACGCCACCAAGACCGGATTGCGCCGCCGCGGCGCGCGCGCCGGCAACCCCAGCGAGACCGCGACGAAGGCCAGCGCCGGCGACGCGGCCGCGACAGCAAGCCCAACCTGCGTATCGAGCGCCATGCGCAGCACAGCGCCTGCGACCAGCGCCATGCCGACCGCGACGCACCAGCCGAGCAGCCAGCGGGATGCGATCGTGGTCGTGCCCTGGAACATCGGCAGCACCACGCTGCCGACCGCGGCCATCAGGCCCAACACCCAGCCCAGCACGCCAGTCGCGGCATGGAGGTCGGCCAGCGGCGGCAGCGCCAGCGTCAGATCGCCGCGCAGCGTCGCCACCAGTAGGCCGCCCAGGCAGACCGTGACCGCCAGCGCCAGCAGCGACAGCGCAATGCCGCCGCGCAACGCCCGCAACGCGCCGCGTCGCAGCAGGCCCGGCAATGCGGCGGTCGCGAACGCCAACGGCGGCGCGGCGAGCAACAGGGCGGCCAGGCCCAGCAGCGCGGGCGTGGGCAGCAGCAGTCCGGCGACGAACAGCACCAGTCCGGTGTTGAATGCGACGTGCAGCCACGCGGTCGAGCGCTGCAGCGGTATCGGCACGCCCGCGGCGACCGGCAGGAACTGCAACAGGCTGCCGAGCATCGCGTTGCCGAGCACGCCGAGGGTGAACGCGTGCACCAGCGCGACGGTCTGCGGGGCCCATCGGCTGGTGAACGCGGCGTCGCCCAGCACCAGCACACCGACGCCTGCAGCCAAGCCCCACAGTGGCGCGCTCAGCAGCCAGCGCAATGGGCGCGCAGGCGGCGGCGCCTGCGCCAGGTCGAGTGCGGTCACGGTGGTGCGAACGCGGCGCTTGCGGCTGCGGCTGCGGCATCGGCCTGTCGCCAGATCGCCATGCGCGCATGGCCCGGCGCCTCGTGCAGCAGACGCCACGCAAACCCGTCGCGCGCGAGCAACGCCCACAGCGGCACGGGACGCATGGGCGTGGAGGCGTCCAGCCAATGCCCGGGCGACAGTGTGGCCAACGCGTCGAGGATGCGTTCCATCGGCTCGGGCGGCGGCAGGTCACGCAGATCGAGGCGAATGCGCATGGCGGCGGCGTCCGGGAGGCGGTGCACGACTGTGCGCCGCGCATGCCGGCAGCGCCTTGACCTGGGTCAGCGCTGCCCGCGCCGGGCTCAGCCCAGGCGTCGTCCGATCTCGCGCGGCAGCGCCAGTTCCTGCCAGCCCTGCGCCTGGACATGCCGCAGCACCGCGACCACGTCGTCGCAGGCGCGGCGCACGGCATCGCCGAGCGCAGCGCCGGTCATCATCCGGCCGCCGACCAGCGCGGCGAACATGTCGCCAGTGCCCTTGACCGCATGCGCGACCGCGGGGTGCTCGAACGTCTCCCAGCCCTGCGCCGAGACCGCGAGCACCTGCACCACGCCGGGCGGGCAGGTCTCGGGCGCGGCGCTGGTCACCACGACCCATTCGGTGACCGGGCCGAGCAGACCGGCCGCAGCCTGGGCGCAGTCGTCGAGCGTGCGCAGTGAGCGGCCGCAGAGCTGTTCGAGTTCGAAATGGTTCGGGGTCAGACCATGGGCGCGCGGCAGCAGGTGATCGCGCCAGACCGGGACCAGCGCCGGATCGGTGTAAATGCCGGTGTCGTGGTCGCCGATGACCGGGTCGATCTGCATCCGCAGCGCCGGATTGCGCACGCGCATGCGGTCCAGCCAGGCTGCCAGCGCCAGGCCCTGGGCCGGCGAGCCCAGATACCCCACCAGCAGATGCCGCGCGCGGGTGACCACCTCGCGCGCCTCCAGGTCCTCGAGCAGGCCCTCGAACCAGTCCAGCGGCAACGGCGCGCCATGCATCGTCGGATAGTGCGGCGTGTTGCCGAACACCACGGTCGGCACCGGCGCCACCTGCAGCCCGAGCGCCTGCAGCACCGGCACCGCAATGCTGTTGCCGACACTGCCGTAGACGACCTGCGACTGCACCGACACCACGTCGATGATGCGTGTGCCGACCGGCGGCGCATGGAGCAGGGCGCTCATCGGGTCTGCGCCGAGGAGGCGAGCCCCGGCCAGTAATGGCTGTCGGGCAGGCCGCGGTCGCCGAAGATCGCCGTGCCCACGCGCACCGTGGTCGCGCCCTCGGCAATCGCCAGCGCAAAGTCGCCGGACATGCCCATCGACAACTCGTCCATCGCCACACCCGCCGGCGCCTCCTGGCGCAGCCGGTCGCGCAACGTGCGCAGGCGCACAAAGCAGGGGCGCACCCGTGCCGGATCGGGCGAGAACAAGGCCAGCGTCATCAGGCCGCGCACGCGCAGCGACGAGAACGCACCCAGTTGCCGCACGAAGCCTGCGACCTCGTCGGGCGCCAGGCCGAACTTGCTCGGCTCGGCCGAGGTGTTGACCTGGACCAGCACGTCCAGCGCGCGTCCCTTGGCCTGCAACTGGCGGTCGAGCGCCTCGGCGACCCGCAGGCTGTCGAGCGCCTGGAACTCGCTGGCAAAGCGCGCGACATACTTGGCCTTGTTGGTCTGCAGATGGCCGATCAGCACCCAGCGCAGGTCGTCGAGATCGGCCATCGCCTCGGCCTTGCCCAGCGCTTCCTGCACCTTGTTCTCGCCCAGTTCGCGCAGGCCGATTGCATGCGCCAGGCGCAGCCGCGTCTCGTCGACGGTCTTGCTGACCGGCAGCAGGCGCACCTGCGCCGGGTCGCGTCCGGCGGCATGGCAGGCATCGTGGATGCGCGCGCGCACCGCGTCGAGGCGGCTGCGCAGCGCGGCGGCGGGGTCGTTCGGGGTGTCGGTCATCAGAACAGGGACGTGGTGGATCGGCGCCAGCCGCGGGCGGCGGCCGGAAGCCGACAAGGATACGCCTGGCGGATTGGCGCCGCGCGGGGTCGGGTCGTTGCGCCGGCCATGTGTGCGGTCGGCTGCCGCGGCCGGTCGGAAGGCCTAGAATGGGCGGGTTTTCCGCCAGCCTCGAGCCAGCCGTGTCCGCAAGCCACTCCCCGCATGCCGCGCCGTCGGGCGCGCCCGTGTCGATCCGCCAGGACGACCTGATCCAGTCGGTCGCCGATGCGCTGCAATACATCAGCTACTACCACCCGGTCGATTACATCCGCAATCTCGCCGATGCCTACGAGCGCGAGGCCTCGCCCGCGGCGAAGGATGCGATGGCGCAGATCCTGATCAACTCGCGCATGTGCGCCGAGGGCCACCGCCCGATCTGTCAGGACACCGGCATCGTGACCGTGTTCCTTGCGATCGGCATGCAGGTGCGCTGGGACGATGCCACGATGGGCGTCGAGGACATGGTCAACGAGGGCGTACGCCGCGCCTACAACGACCCCGACAACAAGCTGCGCGCCAGCGTGCTGGCCGATCCGGCCGGCGCGCGCCGCAACACCCGCGACAACACGCCGGCCGTGGTCAACGTCAAGGTCGTGCCCGGCAACACGGTCGAGGTGATCGTGGCCGCCAAGGGCGGCGGCTCGGAGGCCAAGTCCAAGTTCGCGATGCTCAATCCGTCCGACTCGATCGTCGACTGGGTGCTCAAGACCGTGCCGACGATGGGCGCGGGCTGGTGTCCGCCGGGCATGCTCGGCATCGGCATCGGCGGTACCGCCGAGAAGGCGATGCTACTGGCCAAGGAATCGCTGATGGAGCCGATCGACATCCAGGACCTGATCGCGCGCGGCCCGTCGAACCGGATCGAGGAACTGCGCGTCGAGCTCTATCAGAAGGTCAACGCGCTGGGCATCGGCGCACAGGGACTCGGCGGCCTGACCACCGTGCTCGACATCAAGATCAAGGATTACCCGACCCACGCGGCGAACCTGCCGGTGGCGTTGATCCCCAACTGCGCGGCGACCCGGCACGCGCACTTCACCCTCGACGGCAGCGGCCCGGTGACCCTCGACCCGCCGTCGCTCGCCGACTGGCCCGAGCTCACCTACAACCCGCGCAACGCGCGCCGGGTCGACCTGGACACGATCACCCGCGAGGAGGTCGCCAGCTTCCGGCCCGGCGAGGTGGTGCTGCTCAACGGTAAGCTGCTCACCGGGCGCGACGCCGCCCACAAGCGCATGGTCGACATGCTCAACCGCGGCGAGACGCTGCCGGTGGACTTCACCAACCGCTTCATCTACTACGTCGGCCCGGTCGACCCGGTCCGCGAAGAGGTCGTCGGCCCGGCCGGACCGACCACCGCCACGCGCATGGACAAGTTCACCCGGCAGATGCTCGAGCAGACCGGCCTGCTGGGCATGGTCGGCAAGGCCGAGCGCGGCCCGGCCGCGATCGAGGCGATCCGCGACAACCGCGCGGTGTACCTGATGGCGGTCGGCGGCTCGGCCTATCTGGTGTCCAAGGCGATCAAGGCCAGCCGCGTCGTCGCGTTCGAGGACCTGGGCATGGAAGCGATCTACGAGTTCGAGGTCAAGGACATGCCGGTGACGGTAGCCGTGGATGCGAACGGCGAATCGGTGCACGAGACCGGCCCGCGGACCTGGAAGGCCAAGATCGCCGGCATCCCGCTCGAAGTCGTGTGATCGGCGACAACGCGACAGCGGATCGGACGGCGCCTGCGGGCGCCGTTTGCGTTTACGCAGGCGGCCAGCCCGCTCAGTCGACGTAGTCGTCGAAGGTCTTGCGCCGACGGAATGGCATCAGATGCTGGCTGACGATGCCGCGCGGCACCGTCTCGAGCTTCATCACGCCGTACTCCTGCGGCCAGGCATCGCGCTCGCGCGGCAGCTTGAACGTGCCCATCAGCATGTCGACCAGCGGCAGATGGATCGCGTAGTTGACGTCGATATAGTCCTGCTCACGGGCGTGGTGCCAGTGGTGATAGCGCGGCAGCACCAGGACGTACTCCAGCCAGCCGAAGCGCACGCCGATGTTGGCATGGGCGACGACCGCCTGCAGGCCGACCAGAATGACGTAGGCGTTGACCGCCGCGGTCGAGAAGCCGAGCACCAGCAACGGCAGCAGCACGACGCTGCGCGTGAGCACGATCTCGACGAAATGGATCCGCGAGCCGGCCAGCCAGTCCATCTGGCGGCTGGAGTGATGCACCGCGTGGAAGCGCCAGAGCCAGGGGATGTTGTGGTAGGCGCGGTGCAGCAGCGCCTGGGCCATGTCGGCCACGAACACCGCGATCAGGAACTGCGCCCACACCGGCAGCGATTGGATCGCCCGCTCGAGCGCCGGGAACGCGGCGAAATTCGCGATCGTGGAGGTCGAAGCCGTGACCAGGATCAGGATGAACTGCACCAGCACATGGCTCATGAAGAAGTACGTCAGGTCGGTGCGCCAGCCCGGGCGCAGCGGCGAGACACGACGCTTGCCCAGGTAGTGCTCCAGCGGGACGAACACCAGTGCCGAGAAGAACAGCGAAATCACGAACCAGTCCAGGCCCAGGGAGTAGGGCGTGTGGCCGATGGCATCGAACTGCACATTGGTGCCGCCCAGCAGCACCGCCAGCGTCGCACTGGCGACGCCGATCGTGGCGATGCGCTTGTTGCGGTCGCGCAGGATCGCCAGCGTCCCCAGCACGAATGCCGCGACCAGGCCGATCAGCAACAGATTGCGCGCGAAGCCCTCGTCGTAGACCGCGCGGAACTCCTTGCTGGTCAGCAACTCGGGAAAATGGAAGCAGACGACGCCAAAGACGCTCAGCAGGCCCAGCAGCGCCGATGCGTAGGCGAAGAACGAGCGGCGCGGACGCGCGACAGGGGCAGCGTCTTGCGGCGGGGGCGGGGTGGCAGCGGCCTCCATGCGCGGATCCTGGCATGCGGCAGCGCCGCGGGCGAGCCGATCATAGCCGCTTGCCGCGGTGGCACCGCAAGCCCGGGATCGGCGCGCCGCGACGCCTGGCGGCGCGGGCCGGGCGCCCGCGCCGTCCCAGTCAGAACCAGTCCATCAACGAGATGCCAAGGCCGACATAGGTGGCCTTGTGGTTGTAGTCGATCAGGCTTTCGCCGTAGCCGTCGAACACCTGCAGATGGCCGCGGAAGTTGCGGTGGATCGGAAAGCCCCAGTCGAACTGCAGCGCGCCGTGCGAGCGGTCGCCGCCGCGCAGCGAATGCCGGGCCATCAGCGTGAACTGGTGGCCGTCGCGGACGTGGCTCAGGGTCAGGTCGCCGCGCCCCATGTAGTCGGCGATATCGGGGTTGTCGCTGTCGCTGCCTTCGCCGAGCACGATCCACGGCCGCGCGGTCAGCGCCCAGTTCTGCCGGTCGAAGCCGAAGTTGAACATCACCCGGTTCCAACTGCGCGACAGCGGGTCGCCGCGGCCGTTGGACTGGTGATTGATGCCAATCCCGGTCATGCGCCCGCGCCAGCCGCCCGGCAGGCCATAGTTGTTGCGGAAGACCATCAGGATCTCGGGCTCGTAGTTGGTCTCGCGGAACGGGCGCGAGGCCTCGCTGTTGTAGACCTGCCAGCGCGAGCTCTGGGTGTAGCCCATCCAGATGTCGCCATTGTTGCCGAACAGGTTCTCGACCGCCTTGGTCTTGAAGCTGATCTGGAACTTGGCCTCGGTGCTGTCGAGCGCGATCGGGTCGGTGACCGTATTGGCCGGATTGGGCGAGCTGGGCGTGCGGTTGACGTCCGAAGTCCAGAACACCGGCAGCAGATACAGCGGCTTGTAGGCACGCAGGTTGAAGATGCCCAGCTTGGAGTCCTTGGCCAGTTCCCAGCGGCTGTCGAGCAGCGAGCCCTGGCCCGCGTTGGCGATGGCGTCCTCCAGGCCGCGGGTGGTGTCGCGCGCGTAGAGGTTGCGGCTGGCCGGTTCGGCCGACAGCACCTCGGCAAGCGCGGCCGGATCGCGGCGCAGCTCGCGCGCGCGCTCGGCGGTGACGTCGGCCTGCGGCGTCGGCGGCGCCTGGCGGCTGGCAAAGGCGTCGTAGCACGCCAGACGCTGCGCGTCCTGCTCGACCGCCAGGCAGGCCTCCAGGCTGGCGGGGGCCGACGGTGCGACCGATGGCGCCTGCGCCAGGGCGTGCGTGGACAGGCTCGCGAGCGCGGCCGGGAGCAGGGCGAGACGGACATTCATTGCGGGGCGTCCTTTGCGATCAGCAGGTTCTGGGGATCGGCATTGACGACTTCGGCGACGTGCTCGTCGATGTCGCGGTTGACCGAGGTGTCGACGCCGACGCTGGTCGCCGGTTCGATGTCGTGATGATCGGGGGGCGCGTCCGTGTCCCGCGTGAGGACGACGTGGGTGGTGCTGCGCGGGCCCTGGATGCCGGCGCGCCAGAAGGCGCCCTTGACCCGGCGGATCGCCTCGCCGCGGGTCTTGCCCAGGTCGCTCTTGCGCTGGTCCACCCAGCCGAAGAAACGCAGCACGCTGCCCGAGGGGCCGAACTCGACCAGTGTCCACGACGGACCGGGATCGGTGAGCACGTCATCGATCGCGGCGATCTCGGCCAGACCGATCGCCTGCGCCTGGCGGATCGAATGGCTGGCGTCGATGTTCATCGCAAAATCGAAGCGACGGCGCGGGTTGCTGCTGTAGTTGAGGATCACGGCCTTGAACACCAACGCATTGGGCAGGCGCAGCTCGTTGCCTTCGGCGGTGACCAGCACCATCGCGCGTGCGCTCAACGAGGCGACCCTGCCCTCGTAGCTGTCGATCTTGACGGTCTCGCCCGGCTCGAACGGCCGGCGCAGGCTCAACAGGATGCCGGCGATGTAGTTCTCGGCGATGTCCTTGAACGCGAAGCCCATCGCGATGCCCAGCACGCCGGCCGAGCCGAACACCACACCGATCACCGCGGTCGCGTTGAGCAGGTCCAGTGCGATCACGATGCCCAATAGCAGGATCGCGGCCTGCACCATGCGACGCAGCAGGCTGTCGAGATAGGGGTTACGCGTGCGCAGGTGCAGCCAATGCAGGCGCTGGGAGACCACGCGGCCCAGCCATGCGGCGAGTGCCACGACCACCAGCGCGGCCAGCAGCAACGGCAGGTTCGCGAGCAGGCGCATGAAACGGTTGACGGTTTCGTCGTACACCGCGTCGAAACGACCGCGCACGTCGGCCTCCTCGAACGCTTGCGCCGCGCTTGGCGGTGGGGCATCGACCGCTTGAGCGCCGGCGGCCGCGCCGGGATCGGCGGCTGCCGATGCGGCCGGCGCTGCGCTCGGCGGCGCGCTCGGTGCGGCCAGGCTTGGCCCGGCAACGAGGCCGGCCATGAGTGCCAGCAGCAGGACGGCCGACAGGCCGAGGAATCGCCCGCGACGGGGCGGCAGGGAGGCAGTATGGGGGTGATCGGTCATCGGGGGATTGTGGCCTCAGAACCACCAAGCGAATGCGAAGATCGCCAGCATCGAGACCGCCAATGCGAGTTTCAGCGCCACGCCCAGCGCGATGCCCAGCCACGTGCCGATGCCGACCTTGGCCGCATGGCCGAGGCCGGCAGGATACAGAGTGCGGCGGCTGATCAACTCGCCCACCACCGCGCCGACGAAGGGGCCGGCGAATAGGCCCGGCAGGCCGAAGAACAGACCGACGAAGGTACCGACCACCGTGCCCAGCAACGCCAGCGGACTGGCGCCCACACGTTTGGCGCCGACCGCGGTGGCCCAGAAGTCCACCGCGAACGAGACCGCGGTCAACAGCCCCAGCACGACGAGCGGCATCGCACCCACGCGCTGGAAATCGTCCGCCCAGGCCGCCGTCAGCAGACCCGCGAATACCAGCGGCAGGCCGGGCAGGGCCGGCAGCACGACCCCGGCCAGGCCGATGGCCACCAGCAGGCCGGCGAGCAGGTAAAGCGGCACACTTATGTCCATGTGCGCCCCGCTGGATCGGGGGCCATGGGCACCTGGAACGGGCCTTTGGGGGGCGATTGCATTTTCATAAATGCCGGGTTACTTTGCAGGCGCTGTGTTTGTCAAGGTCACCGTGAATCGTGACCCTGCATCAAGTCGCTGGCTCGTTCCACCGGTCCGCTGCATCGTCGCACCCGTGTTCTCCTTGCAACCAGCCGCCCGACAGGCGTAATCGCTCGATACATCGAACAGTTTCAGGGAGAGAGAGCAACATGGCAGAGCGCGAGACCGGTACCGTGAAGTGGTTCAACGATGCCAAGGGATTCGGATTCATCAGCCGTGAAAGCGGCGAAGACGTTTTCGTGCATTTCCGCGCCATCCAGGGCACGGGCTTCAAGAGCCTGCAGGAAGGCCAGAAGGTCAGCTTCACCGTCGTCCAGGGCCAGAAGGGCCTGCAGGCCGACGCCGTGACGCCGCTCTGACCAGCTGCGATGCTTCAAGAAAAACCCGGCCAATGGCCGGGTTTTTTTATGTCCTTTTCTTATTCGGAAATGCGGCGCACTTCGGATGGGCAGCGGCCTGCCAGCCGGAAGCCGCTCCTCCCTCGGTCAGGACATCCTGTCCTGACTCGGGCGCACGCCCGCTCCGCTTCGCGAATCGGTCCGGCCCGGCGCAGCGCGCCGGGCGTTCATCCACTCGCGCGGCATGCCGCGCAAGCAGAGTGGACTCACCCATGGCGCGCTCGACGCAGCCACCGGCTGGCAGGCCGCTGCTGCGGGTATTGGCAACCTGACTTCGGGTAGACACACAGTCGCCCGCCGAACAAGCGCACCGCGGGTCAGTAGGCGTAGGCGCGTCCATTCTGGACGCGGACCGGCGAGCCTTCGCGGATGCCGTCCAGATCGCCCTGACTGAGCACGATGGTGCGGCCGTCCTGCATGCGCACATGCACATTGAAATGACGCGCGCCCTCGACTCGATTCTGGATCGCGTTGCCGGCCACCGCACCGCCGACCGCACCGGCGCCGATCGCGACATTCCGGCGACCGTGACTGTCGGTGTTGTGTCGTGCGAGTTCCTTGGCCGCCACCGCGCCGACGATGCCGCCGATCAGCGGTCCGGCGACATTCGGGCCACGGTCGCCACCGACCACCTCGATGCGGGTCACGGTGCCGCAGTCGTAGCACTCACCACGATAACCGCCGCCATAACCGCTGCCGTAGCCATCGTAACGGCCGTAATCGGAATAACCGGGCGAGGACGCGCAGCCGGCGAGTGCCAACGAGACGGCGACCGCTGCGGTACCGATCAGACGAGATTTCATGGGATCTCCTAGCGTGAGCGGGCCCGCTGCCCGACGTCGCCAACGCTATGCGGGGCGACGTGAATGAGGCAGCAATTCGTCGCGTCCAACGACGCGACCGAGGCGGACGTCCAGCCTCGATTCAGACCCGTATTCAGGACTCAGCGCAGATCCCGGTGGCACCCGCTGCAGGTCTCACCGACCGCATCGACCGCGACGCGCAGCTCGGCGCAATCGCTCGGCGGCGTGGCGAGGGCTGTATCGAGGGCGCGTCGCGCCGCGTCGGCATGCGCGCTGAAACCGCGATGGTCGCGCAGCTCGGGAAACGCCGGTTCCAGATCATCGGACAACAGGCGTAGCGCGCGCAGATGGGCCGTGCTGTCGGCCGATGGGCAGCGGCCCGTGTCGATCGCCGTCTGCAGGCCCGCCATGTGGGCCTGGTAGAGCCGCATCAACGCACCGGGATAGTGGTCCTGCCAATCGCGCCGGCTCTCGAGCGCGCGCAGCACGACCACGAGCGCGAACACCCCGACCACCAGGCCCAGGACGAACACCACCGCATAGCGTGCGGCCGCCGATGGCGGCGTGCGCGCGGAAGACGAGGGCTCGGGCGTCGGCATCGTGCGCTCCTGGCGGTGGAAAAAGGCGGCGCGACCTTAGCATGGGCGGCCGGCGGGGCAGGGCGCCCGGTAGAATGCACACCATGGACGAACACGCACGCGCCCGCTTTGCCGGAATCGAACGCCTGTACGGGCAGGGCGCGGTCGCGCGCCTGTTGCAGCGGCACGTCGCGGTGGTCGGGCTGGGCGGGGTCGGCTCGTGGGTGGCCGAGGCGCTCGCGCGCAGCGGCGTCGGCACGCTGACGCTGATCGATGCCGACGATCTGTGCGTGTCCAACACCAATCGGCAGTTGCCGGCGCTCGAGGGCCAGTACGGGCGCAACAAGGCCCGGGTCATGGCCGAGCGCTGCCTGGCGATCCATCCGGGCATGACGGTGCATGCGCTGGAGGACTTCGTGACCCCGGCTAACCTCGAGGCGATGCTGGGACGGGGCTACGACCTGGTGATCGATGCCTGCGACAGTTTCCGCAGCAAGGTCGAGCTGATCGCCTGGTGTCGACGGCGCAAGCTCCCGGTGATCACGGTGGGCGCTGCCGGTGGTCGCATCGACCCGACGCTGGTGCGCGTGCGCGACCTCTCGCGCACCGAGCATGACGCGATGCTCGCGCTGATCCGCAAGAAGCTGCGCGCCGAGTTCAATTTTCCCAAGGGCCCCAAGCGCTACTTCGGTGTGCCGGCGATCTATTCGCTGGAGAACGTGCGCTATCCGCAGGCCGACGGCAGTGTCTGTGGCCTCCGTCCGCAGTTGGGGCCCGACGCCGCACTCAATCTCGACTGTGGCAGCGGCCTGGGCGCGGCCACGCACATCACCGGCGCGTTCGCGTTCGCCGCGGCCGGCAAGGCGCTGGAACTGCTGCTGCGGCCGGCGGCCGATGCCGCTGCCTGATCGGCGCAGCGGTTAAAGCGGCGACAGGCCGAACAGCCGCGCGGCATTGTCACGTGTGTGTGCGGCCACGATCTCCGGCGGTTCGCCGCGCAGGCGCGCGACCGCCTCCAGTACGTGGACCAGGCGTGCAGGCTCGTTGCGCTGGCCGCGGTGGGCGCTGTCGGGCTGGTCGGGCGCATCGGTCTCGAGCAACAGGTGTTCGATCGGCATCGTCGCGGCCAATCGGTGCAGGCGACGGGCGCGGTCGTAGGTCAACGGCCCGCCGAGTCCGATCATGAAACCGCGCTGCCACAGCTGGCGCGCCTGTTCGGCGCTGCCGCCGAAGCTGTGCACCACGCCGCGCAGGCCGTCATACCGTTTGAGCGCGGCGATCACCGCATCGACCGCACGCCGTGCGTGCACGATCACCGGCAGGTCGTGGGCATGCGCCAGGCGCAACTGGCCTTCGAAATAATGCGCCTGAGCCTGGCGGTCGAGCCCGTCGACGAAATGGTCCAGGCCGCATTCGCCCACCGCCACCGGTCGCTCGCGCACGATCCAGTCGGCCAGGGCGTCCAGGTCGTCAGGCTGGTGTTCGGCCAGAAACATCGGGTGCAGTCCGTAGGCCGGGAACAGGCCCGCGTCTTCGGCGCAGACCGCGCGCAAGCCCGGCCATCCGGCGCGGGCGATGGCCGGCACCACTTGCTGCAAGACGCCCGCCGCGCGCGCACGCGCCAAGACCGCCGCACGGTCGTCGTTGAACTGCGGTGCGTCGAGATGACAGTGGCTGTCGACCAGCCTCAAGGGCGGCGCGCCTGGCCATCGATCGGCGGACGCGGATCGGCGTGTGTCGGCGCATCGGGCGTGCGCTTGCGCCGGGCCAGGGCGACCGTCGCCAGCCCCAGCAGGACTTCGTCGATCAGGATGATCGGATCGGGGATGACCAGATTGATGCCGAACAGAATGGCCACGACCACGAACAGGCGCGGGTGACTCAACCGGGACAGCCACGACACGAGCGGCACGGTGAAGGGACTGGGCATCGTGGGCCTCGCGAGGGGGGCGGGATGCGGCACACGCTAGCACGGCCTGCAGACCTCCCGGTTTAGCGCCCGGTCAGCCTGAGTCGGCCTTGTTCGTGTGCCTGTTCAGCTTGGCAATGGTGCAATCACTGTCACGACGTACAGGCCGATGGCCGCAAGGAGATCCCATGAAGAGCAACACGATCGCGATTGCGCTGGCGTCTCTGCTGGTAGGGGGCGTGGCCGTCGGCGCGTACCACAACAGCCGCGATGGCGCGGGGGCATCGGTCGCGGGCGATACGACTGCAGGCGCCGAGGACAAGCGCGTCGAGGACAAGCTCGACTACGCCGACGTCGTGGCGACCCGCCCGGTCACCGAGACCGAGCAGGTCTATGCGACCGTGCTGGGCAGCGAGCCGATCCGCGAGACGATGACCTCGACCTCGCCGCGCCAGGTCTGCGAGGACGTGGTGGTGCAAGACCGTCTGCCCGAGCGCGACGGCAACGTCGGCGGGACCGTGGTCGGCGCGCTGGTCGGCGGTCTGGTGGGCAACCAGGTCGGCGGCGGCAATGGGCGCAAGCTCGCGACCGCGGCCGGCGCGACCGCCGGCGGCTTCATCGGCAACCGGATCGACCGCAACCATGTCGGCGGCCGTGTTGTCGAACGTGTCGATCGTCAGTGCCGCACGGTGCAGGACTCGTCGCAGTCCTCGCGCGTGGTCGCCTACAACGTGACCTATCGCAATCCCGACGGCACCACCGGCTCGATGCGCACCGACAGCAAGCCGGGTAACCGGATCCTGCTGGGCGACGAGGAAAAGACGGTCGGCTACGACGTCACCTATCGCTACGAGGGCACCGAGCACACGCTGCGCATGCGCGAAGCCCCGGGCGAGCGCCTGCCGGTGCTCAACGGCCGGGTGATGACCGCAGCGCTCGACGACGTGCCCGCGCGCGGCTGAGCAACCGCGCCATCGCTATCTTGCAGGAAGGCCGGCACATTGCCGGCCTTCCTGCGTGAGGCCCCGACGACGCCGGCGCGCGGATCGCTACAATGGCCGGCATCCCGCCCAGACCGGACCGCCATGGCCCTGCATCCCTACGATCTGTACGACGTGCGTTCGCTGCTCGATGAAGACGAGCGCGCGGTCCAGGACGCCGTCGCCCGCTTCACCGACGAGCGTGTGCTGCCGATCATCGGCGCCTGCTTCGACGAGGCGCGGTTTCCGACCGAACTGATTCCCGAGATGGCCGAACTCGGCCTGCTCGGCGCCACGCTGCCGACCGAGTACGGCTGCGCGGGCCTCAACGCGGTCAGCTACGGCCTGATCTGCCAGGAACTCGAGCGCGGCGACAGCGGCCTGCGCAGCTTTGCCAGCGTGCAATCCTCGCTGTGCATGTATCCGATCTATGCCTACGGCAGCGAGGAACAGCGCCGCCGCTGGCTGCCCGACATGGCGGCCGGCCGGGTCATCGGTTGCTTTGGCCTGACCGAGCCCCACGGCGGCTCGGACCCGGCGAACATGAAGACCCATGCGCGCCGCGATGGCGGCGACTGGATCCTCAACGGCGCCAAGATGTGGATCACCAACGGCAACCTGGCCGACATCGCGATCGTCTGGGCGAAGACCGACGACGGCATCCAGGGCTTCGTCGTGGAGAAGGACTTCGCCGGCTTCACGGCGCAGGAGATCAAGCACAAGATGAGCCTGCGTGCCTCGGTCACCAGCGCGCTGTACTTCGACGATGTGCGCGTGCCCGATGCCAACCGCCTGCCGAACGTCAAGGGACTCAAGGGCCCGCTGGGCTGCCTGACCCAGGCGCGCTACGGCATCACCTGGGGGCCGATCGGCGCGGCGATCGCGTGCCTGGACGAGGCGCTGGGGTATTCCAAGGAACGCATCCTGTTCGATCGCCCGGTGGCCGCGACCCAGAGCGCGCAGATCAAGCTTGCCGACTGGGCGCGCCGGATCACCAGCGCGCAGTTGCTGTCGTTGCAGCTCGGCCGTCTGAAGGATGCCGGCAAGATGCAGCCGACCCAGGTTTCGCTGGCGAAGTGGAACAATTGCCGCATGGCGATCGACATCGCCCGCGAAGCGCGCGATCTGCTGGGCGGCGCCGGCATCACGACCGAGCACTCGCCGATCCGTCATGCGCTCAACCTCGAGTCGGTCATCACCTACGAAGGCACCGAGACCGTGCACCAGCTCGTTGTGGGGCGCGAGTTGACGGGTATCAACGCGTTCTGACCATGCGCACGATTCGATCGCGCGAGTTCACCGCCGACAGCGCGTGGGGCGCATTGGATGTCGCCGCCATCGAGGGCGCCACCGTCCGTCTGCACTGGACCGATCGTCCCTACCAGTGGCATGTCAACGACGGCGAGGAAGTCTTCGCCGTGCTCGACGGCCGTGTGGAGATGCGCTATCGCCAGGGCGAGGCCGAACACGCGGTCGTGCTGGAAGCCGGCGACCTGTTCCATGCCGGGCCGGGCGACGCGCATGTCGCCCATCCGATCGGCGAGGCGCGCATCCTCGTGATCGAGAAGGCCGGCAGTCTTTGAGACCTGCACAATGCCCACGATGCCGTCATCCGCTGCCGCGCCGATCCTCGAAACCGAACGCCTGATCCTGCGCCTGCCCAAGGCCGAGGATTTCGACCGCTACGCCGAACTGCTGGCCGACGAGAACGCGGCACGCTACATCGGCGGTTGCCAGCCGCGCGCGGCCGCATGGCGCAAGTTCCTGCAGCAGCCCGGCGCCTGGTTGCTGCAGGGCTTCGGCATGTTCTCGGTCCTCGAGCGGGCGGGCGGGCGCTGGCTCGGCCAACTCGGGCCCTGGCGTCCGGAGGGCTGGCCGGGCAACGAGATCGGCTACGCGTTCCATCCCGATGCCTGGGGCCAGGGCTATGCCGCGGAAGCGGCGGTCGCCGCCATCGACTGGGCATTCGAGGCACTGCACTGGGACGACATCATCCACTGCATCGATCCGGCGAACCTGGCGTCGCAGAATGTCGCCCGGCGGCTGGGCGCTGTCTGCCGCGGGCCGGGCCGGCTCCCGGCCCCGTTCGAGGACCACCCGATCGAGATCTGGGGCCAGACGCGCGCGCAATGGCACGAGCACCGAAAGCGCTTTGCATGACCGCGATCTACGGCTACTCGCCATCGGGCAATTGCCACAAGCTGCGGCTGCTGCTCGAACAGCTCGGCCGTCCGTATCGCTGGATCGAGACCGACAGTAGCCGCGGCGCGACCCGCACCCCGGATTATCTCGCCAAGAATCCCAACGGCAAGGTGCCGATGCTGGAACTCGACGACGGCCGCGTGCTGGTGGAGTCGAACGCGATCCTGCACTGGCTGGCGGAGGGCAGTGAGTTCGTGCCGGACGCTGCCTGGCAGCGGGCACAGGCGCTGTCGTGGATGTTCTTCGAGCAGTACAGTCACGAACCCTGTCTCGCCGTTGCTCGCTTCATCTGTGGTTGGACGCCGCTCGATTCGCCGCGCCGCGCCGAACTGCCGCGCCTGCACGAACGCGGCGCGCAGGCCCTGGCGGTGATGGAGACGCACCTGTCGGCGCATCCGTGGTTCACCGGCCCGCGCTATGGCATTGCCGATATCGCCCTGTTCCCTTACACCGATGCCGCCGGCGACGGGGGATTCGACCTGTCGCCGTACCCGGCGCTGCGCGACTGGCTGGCCCGCGTGCGCGCGACGCCGCGGTTCGTTGCCATGCCGGCACCCGCGCCCGAACACGCCGCGCTGATCGCGGCATCCCGCCAGTAGGTCCCGACCGCATGTTCGCCACCGTCCCGAACCCGATTCCCGCCCGCATGAAGGGCCTCAACCGCGCCGAGATCTGCGACGCGAACTTCCAGCAATTCGTCCGTGACTGGCGTGGCCCAGTGCAGGCACGTCCGGCCGATGCCGACGCCGTGCTGCCCGGCAGTGCGCTGGATGCACGCGGGTTTGTCGAACTGCTGGAATCGCAGCTGATCAGCCGACACCTGGACCTGATGGCGCGCGTACTGCGCGTGCAGAACAAGGTCTTCTACACGATCGGGTCCAGTGGCCACGAGGGCAATGCGATGGTCGCGCGCCTGACCCGGCATACCGATCCGGCGTTCTTGCATTACCGCAGCGGCGGCTTCATGGCCGAGCGCTTCCGCAAGCTGCCCGGAATGGATCCGGTGATGGACTCGGCGCTGTCGTTCGCGGCCAGCCGCGAAGATCCCGCCAGTGGCGGCCGCCACAAGGTCTGGGGCAGCAAGCCGCTGTGGGTGCTGCCGCAGACCTCGACCATCGCCTCGCATCTGCCCAAGGCCTTCGGCACCGCGGTCGCGATCGAGCAGGCACGGCGCATCGGCCATGCGCTGCCGGTGCCCGACGACAGCATCGTCGTGTGCTCGTTCGGCGATGCATCGAGCAACCACGCGACCGCGCAGACCGCCTTCAACGCCGCAGCCTGGACCGCCTACCAGAAGCTTCCCGCGCCGGTGCTGTTCGTCTGCGAGGACAACGGCATCGGCATTTCGGTCAAGACCCCGGACGGCTGGATCGCGCGCAACTTCGCTCAGCGCCCCGATCTGGACTACTTCGCCGCCGACGGCCTGGACCTGGCCTCGGGCTACGGCGAGGTCGAGCGCGCGGTGGCGCACTGCCGGCGCACGCGCAGGCCGACCTTCCTGCACCTGCGCACGACCCGGATCATGGGCCATGCGGGAACCGACTTCGAGATCGAGTGGCGCTCGCTCGAGGAACTGTGCGCGGTCGAGGCCACCGATCCCTTGCTGCGTTCGGCCGCGATCGCACTCGAGTCGGGGCTGATGAGCGCCGATGCGCTGCTGGCACTGTACGAGGACACGCGCGCGCGCTGCTTCGCGGCTGCGCACGACGCCGACAGCCGGCCGCGGCTGGAGACTCTGGCCGAGGTCATGCAGCCGTTGGCCCCGTATTCGCCGGCCCAGGTCCAGGCCGAGGCCACGCGGTATGAGCACGCCGCCGCGCGCCCGGGCGTGTTCGGCGGCGAGGCCAAGCTGCCCGAGACGCAGCCGCCGCGGCACCTGGCGATCCAGATCAACCAGGCATTGCACGACCTGTTCGCCAAGTATCCCGAAGCGCTGCTGTTCGGCGAGGACGTGGCGCAGAAGGGCGGCGTGTACACCGTCACCAAGGGCCTTCAGAAGGCATTCGGCCCGCGCCGGGTGTTCAACACGCTGCTCGACGAGACGATCGTGCTCGGGCTGGCGCAGGGCTACGCCAACATGGGTCTGCTGCCGCTGCCCGAGATCCAGTATCTGGCGTACTTCCACAACGCCGGCGACCAGATCCGCGGCGAGGCGGCGAGCCTGCAGTTCTTCAGCAACGGCCAGTACCGCAACCCGATGGTCATGCGCATCGCCTCGCTGGGGTATCAGCGCGGCTTCGGCGGTCACTTCCACAACGACAATTCGATCACCGCACTGCGCGACATCCCGGGCCTGGTTGTCGGCTGCCCGTCGCGCGGCGATGACGCGGCGACGATGCTGCGCACGCTGGCCGCGCTGGCGAAGGTCGACGGCCGGGTCTGCGCGTTCCTCGAGCCGATCGCGCTGTACATGACCAAGGATCTTTACGAGCCCGGCGACGGCGGCTGGCTGACCGCGTATCCGCCGCCGGACCAGGCGATGGCGTTCGGCGAGGAACGGGTGTACGCACCCGAGGCAACCGATCTGCTGGTGCTGACGTTCGGCAATGGTGTGCCGATGAGCCTGCGTGCGGCACGCACGATCGAGGCCGAGCGCGGCTGGCGCGTGCGCGTGGTCGACCTGCGCTGGCTGTTGCCGCTCAACGAAGGCGCGATCGCCCGGCACGTGGCCGAATGCGACCGGGTGTTGGTGGTCGACGAGGGGCGGCGCAGTGCCGGCGTGGGCGAGGGCATCGTGACCGCGATCACCGAGGCGGGCTTCGGCGACCGGCCGCTGCGCCGGGTGGTCGGGGCCGACACGTTCACGCCGCTGGCCGGGGCCGCATTCCTGGTGATTCCATCGGAGGCGGACATCGTCGCCGCCGCATCGGCGATGGCCTGATCCTAAAAAAGGCCGGCGCAACGCGCCGGCCCTTCGGCTGATACGGGGCGTTGGATCAGTCGGTGAAGCGGGCCCGAACCTCGACGCGGCGGTTCGGTGCCAGGCAATCGATCAGGGCCTGACCGCGCTCGCTGCGGCATTCGACCACCGGCTCCACGTCGCCGCGCCCGACCGCGGTGATCCGGTCGGCCGGCACGCCGTGCTCGATCAGATACGCGCGCACCGCTTCGGCCCGCTGGTTGGACAGCCGCAGATTGCCCTTGGCGTTGCCGATGCGGTCGCTGTGGCCGATGACGTGGACGATGTCCAGTTGGTGCGCGCTGCCCGAGAGCCGGGCGGCGATCGCATCGAGCGCGGCCCGCCCGTCGGGGCTGAGGTCGTGGATGCCGGCCTTGCCGAATGCGAACAGGCCGTCTGCATCGAGCTTTTCGATGAAGGCGCTCGATGGTGCGGGCGGCTGCGGTGCCGGTGCCTGCGCGTCGGGTGTGGACGAGCAGGCCGCCAATGCGAGCGAAACGACGGACGCGGCGAAGGCCGCGGACAAGATAGTGCGCTTCATGACATTCCCTTTGAGCTTTCCAGTTCCCCTGCCACCGGACCGCAGCCGGTCCGGCGACTGCCTCGACATTCCCCAGCGCTTGCGCGCCCTGTCAGCGGCCGAGCATAGCAGCCGCACATGGCATGAAAAGGGGGAGGCTTCTCCGACGTGCGGGATGGGAATCCCATTTCGGATAGGCAGCGGCCTGTCAGCCGGAAGCCGCTCTTCCCTCGGTCAGGACCGCTCGCGGTCCGGCCACGCGAAGCACGCGTGGCGTTCGCATGGCTGCGCGGCATGCCGCGCAAGCCATCCATGCTCACCCTGTCCTGACTCGGGTGCGCGCCCGCTCCGCGGTGCGGAGCGGTCCGGCCCGGTGCCGCGCACCGGGCGTTCGTCCACCCGCGCGGCATGCCACGCAAGCAGAGCGGACTCACCCATGGCGCGCTTGACGCGGCCACCGGCCGTCAGTCCGCTGCTGCAGACCTATGGACTCTGGCTTCGGATGGAAGAAGACGGGGCCTTTGCCTCAGTGCGTTGCGCCGGTAAGCGGATAGAAGCAAAAAGCGGGCAGATCATTCAGCGCGCCAGGCCGTCGTGGAGTGCGACGGTGGTCACCGGATGCGCATCGACGACCAGTGACGCAGGTCCCAGATCCAGCGGCAGCACCGCAAGCTGGACCTGCGTTGAGACTGCGACGATCCGGCCGACCGGCGCGCCGTCGGCGGCGACGTCCTGCCCGGCCTGTGCGGTGTGGGCACCGTGCAGCGCGACCAGGCCACGTTTGCTCTGGCCCAGGAAATGCGTCCGCGCCACGATCTCCTGGCCCGGGTAGCAGCCTTTCTTGACGCTGTAGGCCTGCAGGCGGTCGAGCGAGAGTTGCTGCGGCGTCCAGCGGTCAAACTCGCTGGCGGCCAGTCGCGGCAGCCCGTGCGCCAGGTCGATCGCGTGCCAGTACGCATCGGCCTCGACATCGGGCTGCGGCGCGGCATCGGCTGCAGTCGTCGTGGTCGTATCCGGCGCGTCTGGCTGCAGGCACAAGGTGCGCGGTTGCGACGGTACGCCCAGGTCCAGTTCCACCGTCTGGCCATCGAATGCGGCCTGGGCGCCGCGCGCAGCCACCGGCGCGGCGAACCGGCCGGTGACGGGCGTGCCGGCCATCACGATCGCGACCTTGCTGCGGAATACGAATCGTTTCAGCGCATCGGCGAACAGGGTCGGGTCCGCGTCGTGTAGGACCAGGTCAAGCGTCTGCGCGTCACGACGCAGCAGCGCGAACAGCGCGATGAGGCGGCCCTTGGGCGTCAGCCAACCGCTCCATTGCCACTGGCCGTCGGCGAGCGTGGACACGTCGTTCATGAACTGGGCCTGCGCGAATGCGAGCGCATCGCGGCCCGACAGCCGCAGCACATGCAGGCCGGAAAGGGCGAAATCCGCGTCGGGCAGGGGATGTGGCTTGTTTACCATGGGTGTGGGAACTAAAATTGAACGAATGATCACCCCGGACATCATAGGCGACGACGCGGCAACGCCGCGGTCGGAACCGGCGGTCACGCCTGTTCCGGCATCCGAGCCGGAGCCAGCGGTCGAGATCGGGGGCCGTGACGGTCTCGATCCCACCCGTTACGGCGACTGGGAAAAGAACGGCCGCTGCATCGATTTCTGATCGCCGCCGCATCGCGTCGGCGCGAGCGGCCCTGTGTACCACCAGCCACGCGGCGCGACGCCGCCAGCGAGGAGACCAGCCAGCGATGGCACATCCCAACCGTCCTCTGTCGCCGCATCTGCAGGTCTATCGACCACAGATGACCTCGACCATGTCCATCCTCCACCGCATCACCGGCGTGTCCTTGGCGGTGGGTGGCATTTCCCTGGTGTGGTGGCTGATGTCCATCGCCGCAGGCGGCGAAGCCTACGAGTTCGCCTCCCGGCAGTGGGCCTCGCCGATGGGGCTGATCTTCCTGTTCGGCTTCACGCTGGCGTTGATCTACCACCTGCTCAACGGCATCCGCCACCTGCTGTGGGATGCGGGCTGGGGCTTCGAGATTCCCAAGGCCTATGCCTCGGGCTACGCGGTGTTCGTGGTCGGCTTTCTGATCACCGGCATCATCTGGTTCTTCGGCCTGCGGGGTGCGGCATGAGCGGTGGCGGTGGAGAGACCTCGCGCGCAGTGCCGCTGCGCACGCCGGTCAAGCGTGCCCAGGGCCTGGGCTCGGGCAAGTCGGGCACGACGCACTTCTGGAAGCAGCGGGTCACCGCGATCATCCTGGTGCCGCTGGTCGTCTGGTTCGTGCTGACGCTGCTGTCGCTGGTCGGCGCGGAGCTGGACACCGCCCGCGCGATCATCGCCCGGCCGTGGAACGCGATCCTGTTCTCGATCTTCCTGGTCACGCTGTTCTGGCACGCCAAGCTCGGCCTGCAGGTCGTGATCGAGGACTACGTGCACAAGCGGTCCTTCGAGCTGGCGCTCCAGCTGCTCGTGACCTTCCTCTGCGGGCTCGGCGCCATCGCCTCGCTGTACGCGATCGCCCGCATCGCCTTCACTGCCTGAGTCCGTGATGACCGCTTACCCGATTACCGAACACAAGTACGACATGATCGTCGTCGGCGCCGGTGGCGCCGGCCTGCGCGCGACCTTCGGCCTGGCCCACAAGGGCCTGCAGACCGCATGCCTGACCAAGGTCTTCCCGACCCGCTCGCATACCGTCGCCGCCCAGGGCGGCATCTCGGCCGCGCTCGGCAACATGGGCGAGGACGACTGGCGCTTCCATTTCTACGACACGATCAAGGGCTCGGACTGGCTGGGCGACCAGGACGCCATCCAGTACATGTGCCGTGAGGCGATCCCGGCGATCATCGAGCTCGAGCACCAGGGTGTGCCGTTCTCGCGGACCCAGGAAGGCAAGATCTACCAGCGCCCCTTCGGCGGCATGACCACGCACTACGGCCAGGGCATCGCCCAGCGCACGTGCGCGGCCGCCGACCGCACCGGCCACGCGATCCTGCACACGCTCTACCAGCAGTCGCTCAAGCACGATGCACGCTTCTTCGTGGAGTACTTCGCACTCGACCTGATCATGGACGAGGAGGGCGCCTGCCGCGGCGTGCTCGCACTCGACATGGCCGAGGGCACGCTGCACCTGTTCCGCGCCCAGGGCGTGGTGCTGGCGACCGGCGGCTATGGCCGCGCCTACTTCTCGGCGACCTCGGCGCACACCTGCACCGGCGACGGCGGCGGCATGGCGCTGCGCGCAGGTCTCGGCCTGCAGGACATGGAGTTCGTGCAGTTCCACCCGACCGGCATCTACGGCGCAGGCTGTCTGATCACCGAGGGCGTCCGCGGCGAAGGCGGCATCCTGCGCAACGCCAGCGGCGAGCGCTTCATGGAGCGCTACGCGCCCAACGCCAAGGACCTGGCCTCGCGCGACGTGGTCAGCCGTTCGATGACGATGGAGATCCGCGAGGGTCGCGGCGTCGGCGAGCACAAGGACCACATCCACCTCGATCTGACCCATCTGGACCCGGCCGACATCCACAAGAAGCTGCCCGGCATTGCCGAGAGCGCGCGGATCTTTGCCGGCGTCGACGTGGAGAAGCAGCCGATCCCGGTGATCCCGACCGTGCACTACAACATGGGTGGCATCCCGACCAACTACCACGGCGAAGTCGTGCAGTTGAAGGACGGCAACCCGGATGCAGTGGTGCCCGGCCTGTACGCGATCGGCGAAGCGGCCTGCGTCTCGGTGCATGGCGCCAACCGCTTGGGCTCCAACTCGCTGCTCGACCTGGTGGTGTTCGGCCGCGCCGTGGCCAATCGCTGCGCGGAGACCATCAAGCCCGACGCGCGTCACAAGCCGCTGCCGGCCGATGCCTGCGACAAGTCGCTGGCGCGCCTGGACAAGCTGCGCAATGCCAAGGGCGACACCGCGACCGCGGTGATCCGCGACCGCATGCAGCGCACGATGCAGAACGACGCGGCGGTGTTCCGCACCAGCGAGACGCTCAAGCAGGGCGTGGACAAGATCCGCGAGATCCACGCCTCGTTCGCCGACGTCAAGGTCAGCGATCGCTCGCTGGTCTGGAACTCGGACCTGATCGAGACGCTGGAGCTGGAGAACCTGCTGGGCCAGGCGCTGGTGACGATCGTCTCGGCCGAGAACCGCAAGGAATCGCGCGGCGCGCACGCCCACGAGGACTACCCGGACCGCGACGACGAGAACTGGCACAAGCACACGCTGTGCTGGGCGGACGAGGCCGGCAACACGAAGATCGACTACCGTCCGGTGCACATGTACACACTCGACGACGAAGTCGAGGTCGTGCCCCCCAAAGCACGCGTCTACTGAGCCGGGAGACCCCACATGGCCGAATTCACGCTCCCGAAGAACTCCAAGATCAAGAAGGGCCGGCACTTCCCGGCCGCGCCGGGCGCCAAGCGCACGCGCACGTTCAAGATCTATCGCTGGAATCCCGATTCCGGCGAGACCCCCAGCACCGACACCTACGAGCTCGACCTCGACAAGTGCGGGCCGATGGTCCTGGACGCGCTGATCAAGATCAAGAACGAGATCGACCCGACGCTGACGTTCCGTCGCTCGTGCCGCGAGGGCATCTGCGGCTCGTGCGCGATGAACATCGACGGCACCAACACGCTGGCGTGCACGCGCGCGATCGACGACTGCAAGAAGAACGAGGTGCCGATCTACCCGCTGCCGCATATGAGCGTGGTCAAGGATCTGGTGCCCGACCTGACGCACTTCTATGCACAGTACGCGTCGATCCAGCCGTGGATCCGCACCCAGACCGCAGCGCCGCCGGATCGCGAGCGGCTGCAGTCGCCTGAGGATCGCGACAAGCTCGACGGCCTCTACGAGTGCATCCTGTGCGCGTGCTGCTCGACCAGTTGCCCGAGCTACTGGTGGAACGGCGAACGCTACCTGGGTCCTGCGATCCTGCTGCAGGCCTACCGCTGGATCATCGACAGCCGCGACGAGGACACCGGTGCGCGCCTGGACGATCTGGAAGACCCGTTCAAGCTTTACCGCTGCCACACGATCATGAACTGCGCGCGGACCTGCCCCAAGGGGCTGAACCCGGCCAAGGCGATCGGCCAGATCAAGCAACTGATGCTCGCACGACGTGGGTGAGCGGCTGCGCTTGGCCGATGCATCCGCATCGGCCGCAGCCGCGAACGCCCGCACACGGATGTGCGGGCCGGTCTCTCCGGAGTCGGCAATGCGCCGCCATGGATGGCATGGGACAAGCCTGGTGCGTCATGAGCGCTTGGCCGATGCATCCGCATCGGCCGCAGCCGCGAACGCCCGCACACGGATGTGCGGGCCGGCCTTTCCGGAGCCGACACTGCCGCGCCACGGATGGCATGTGACATCTCTAATGAAGCGAGCGCGCCAAGCCGACGCATCCGCGTCGGCTGCGCTCGCGAACGCCCGCACACGGATGTGCGGGCCGGTCTTTCCGGAGCCGACACTGCCACGCCATGGACGGCGCCGAACAAGCCTGACGCGTCATGAGCGCTTGGCCGATGCCTCCGCATCGGCCGCAGCCGCGAACGCCCGCACACAGGACGCACGTCCATGACCGACCACGACGACACCACCGAACTGCGCCGCCTGCGCTGGCGCAGCCGCCGCGGCATGCGCGAACTCGACCGGCTGTTCGAGCGCTGGCTCGACCGGTGCTGGGCGACATCCTCCGAAAGCGAGCGGGATGTTTTCCGACGGCTGCTCGAATGCGAGGACGATAGGCTCTGGAAGTGGTTTCTCGGCCATGAGCGTTCGCCCGATGCGCAACTCGACGCCCTCGTCCAATCCATCCGGGCGCTCCCGCCCGACCTCTGAGCCCGCCCGGCTGCACTGGCGGCCGTCGCGGCTGTTGATCGCCGCGTTGGGCCTGATCACGCTCGCCGCCTGCGGTGCCTTGCTGCTCTCCGAACTGCCGGGCCTGTTGGCCTGGCTCGGCATCCCCTGCGTCCTGGCCAGCGGCCTGCACACGATCCTGCGCGCCGCACGACAACCGCCGCATCGCGTCGTGGTGCAGGCGACGGGGCAGGTGCTGCTCGATGGGCGGCTGCTGGAGGCACCCTGCCTGCACTGGCGTGGTCCGATCGTGCGCCTGAGCTGGCGTGAGGGCCGACGCACGCACAGGCTGTTGTGGTGGCCCGACACCTTGCCGGCACCGCAACGCCGTGAACTGCGTCTGGCCGCAGCGATGCGTCCGCTGCCACGCGCACCGGAATCGGTGGCACCATAGCCACTGCCCAGCGGGACGGGCACGGCGATCGCGCCATCGCCGACGACCCGCATCCATCGACGGACGTCCATGCTCAGACCCATTCCCGCCGCCATCGGCCTGCGTTATCTCCGGGCGAAACGGCGCAACGGCTTCATCTCTTTCATCTCGCTGGCCTCGATCTTCGCGATCGCGATCGGTGTCACCGTGTTGATCACCACCTTGGCGGTGATGAGCGGCTTCCAGAAGGAAATCCGCGACCGCATGCTCGGCATGGTCGCGCACGCGACGGTGAGCGCCGAGGGCGACACGCTGCACAACTGGGGGCGTGCGGTCGAGGTTGCGCGCGAGGACCCACGCGTGGCCGGCGCGGCCCCGTACATCGACACGCAGGCGCTGCTGCGCGGCCGCCGCAACGAGCCGGCCGCGGTGCGTGCGATCTCGCCCGAGGACGAGGGCCAGGTCTCCGACCTGGCGACCTCGATGGTGGTCGGCCAGCTCTCGGACCTGCAGCCGGGCAGCTTCAACATCGTGCTCGGCCGCGAACTCGCGCTGTGGCTCGGCGTCGGCGTCGGCGACAGCGTCATCGTGACCACCGATTTCCAGGTCACGCCGATGGGCGCAGTGCCGCAGCTCAAGCGCTTCACCGTCAGCGGCCTGTTCGAGGCCGGCTACCAGGATTTCGATCGCCGGCTGGCGGTGGTCAACCTGCAGGACGCGCAGCGGCTGCTGCGCATCGGCGATGGCGTCACCGGCGTGCGCCTGAAGCTGCACGACATGGATCTCGCCCAACAGGTCACCCGCGACCTCGTGCACAGGCTGGGCGGGGTCTACCGGGTCAGCGACTGGAGCACCGAGAACGCCAACATGTTCCGTGCGCTCAAGCTCGAGAAGACCATGATCGGCATCCTGCTGTCGCTGATCATCCTGATGGGCGCGTTCTCGCTGTTGAACTCCCAGGTCATGCTGGTCACCGACAAGCACGCCGACATCGCGATCCTGCGCACGCTGGGCCTGACTCCGCGCGGCGTCATGCAGGTGTTCATGGTGCAGGGCACGATGATCGGCGTCATCGGTACCGTGCTCGGGGTCTGCGGCGGCTTGCTGCTGACCTTCAATCTCGAACACATCCTGCGCGCCCTCGAGCGCCTGTTCGGCGTGGTGCTGATGCCTGAGGACGTCTACTACGTCACCGGCCTGCCGATCGACCTGCAGGCCAGCGACGTGACGATGATCGGCGTGATCGCGTTGCTGATGGCGTTCCTGGCCACCCTGTATCCGGCATGGCGCGCGGCGCGCACCGCACCGGCGGAGGCGCTGCGTTATGAGTGAGAACCCGCAAGCAGCCGATACCGTCGTGCTGGCGGCCGAGGGCCTGGGCAAGACCTACGCCGAAGGCAAGCTGCACACGCCGGTCTTCGACGGGCTCGATTTCGCCGTGCAGGCAGGCGAGACCGTCGCCATCCTCGGCGCCTCGGGCGCCGGCAAGAGCACGCTGCTGCACCTGCTCGGTGGCCTGGATGTGCCGAGCGCGGGCGAGGTGTTCGTCACCGGGCAGCAAATGAGCGCGCTGTCGAATGCGGCGCGCGGCACCTTGCGCAACCGCGCGCTCGGCTTCGTCTACCAGTTCCATCACCTGCTGCCCGAGTTCACCGCGCTGGAGAATGTGATGCTGCCGGCGCTGCTCAACGGTGCCAGCGACGGTGAGGCGACCACGCGTGCGCGCAGCCTGCTGGAAACGGTCGGGCTGGGCCATCGGCTCGGTCACAAGCCGGGCGAGCTGTCGGGGGGTGAGCGCCAGCGCGCGGCCGTGGCCCGGGCGCTGGTCAACAAGCCGGCCTGTGTGCTGGGCGACGAACCCACCGGCAATCTCGACGAGCGCACCGCCGCGACCGTGTTCGAGTTGATGCTGGAGATGAACCGCGCGCAGCGCACGAGCCTGGTGCTGGTGACCCACGACCGCCGGCTGGCGCGCAAGCTCGACCGGGTGATGGAGCTGCACCAGGGCAAGCTGCGCGAGGTTGCGCGCGACGACGTCTGAGGGCGCGCCGCGACACGCCATGCTTGGCGGCGCTGCGTGGCTGTCCGAAGTCGGCGCTACTCGCTGGGCTTCGCTGCCTCGGCCGGACGTTGCGAAGCAGCGCGGCGCGCGAGTACCGCTTCGCGATGGGCGATGTAGCCGTTGGCGCCGAACACGATCGCCGCGCCGATCATCGTCCACAGGTCGATCGTCTCGCCGAACAGCCACCAGCCGAACACCACCACGATCGGCAACTGCACGAAGCTGATCGGCTGCAGCGCCGAGACCTCGCCCAGGCGCAGGGCCCGCGTCCACAGCCACTGGCCGAGCGTGCCCAGCACGCCGGTGGCGATCAGCCACAGCCAGGTCACCGGACCGGGCCAGACCCACTGGAACAGCGCCGGCACCAGCGACAGCGGCACCCACAACAGATAGGTGTAGAAGACGATCGTGTCGGGCGGATCGATCTTCGAGAGCTGTTTCATCTGGATCGCGACCAGCGCCGCGAGCAGGGCGCCGAGCACCGGGATCAGCATCGGCAGCGAGAACGCCACGCCCGGGCGCAGGATCACCAGCACGCCGACGAAGCCCGCCGACACCGCCATCCAGCGCCGCACGCGCACGATCTCGCCCAGCCACAGCACCGCCGCGATGGTCGCGAACAACGGCGCGGCATACGACAGCGAGATGGCCTGCGACAACGGCAGGTGGCCGATCGCCCAGAACGCGCACAGCATCGAGCCCAGGCCGACGAGCGTACGCACCAGGTAGCGGCCGAGATGGTGCGTGCGCGGCAGCCCGCCGCCAGCGCGCAGCAGGATCGGCAACAGCGCGAGCAGGCCGAAGAAGTTGCGGAAGAACGCGACTTCGGTCGTCGGGATGGTCGCCGATGCGAAGCGGATCGTGATCGCCATCAGCGCGAACGCCGAGGTACTGCCGAGCATCAGCAGCGCCGCTTGCCCGGACGCCGAGGTCGGCTGCCAGCGACGCGGCAGGCCGCTCACCACGTCGCTTCCACGATCCGCGGCTCGGGTGCGAGGTCCACACCGAAGCGGGCGCGTACCGACGCGGCGATGCGCCGCGCCAGCGCCAGCAGGTCGCGGCCGTGCGCGTTGCCGTGGTTGACCAGCACCAGGGCGTGTCCGGCCGAGACGCCGGCATCGCCATCGCGGTGGCCCTTCCAGCCGCAGCGATCGATCAGCCAGGCAGCCGAGAGCTTGCTGCGGTCGCCGTCGACCGGAAACACCGGCAGGTCGGGATGCGTCTCGCGCAGCGCCGCGGCGATCGCGGCGTCGACGATCGGGTTCTTGAAGAAGCTGCCGGCGTTGCCGATCACGGCCGGGTCGGGCAGCTTGCTGCGCCGGATCGCGATCACCGCGTCGGCGACATCGGACGGCGTCGGCGCGGCGATGCCGCGCGCGGCGAGCGCGTCGCGGATGCCGGCGTAGTCGAGCACCGGCGCGGCGCGGCGCGAGAGCGCGAAGGTGACCGCGGTGACGATCCAGCGCTCGGGCGTCTGCTTGAACACGCTGTCGCGGTAGCCGAAGCCGCAGGCCGCCGCGTCGAGGGTGACCAGTTCGCCGAGCGTGCGGTCGAAGGCCTCGACCGCATGGATACGGTCGGCGACCTCAACCCCGTAGGCGCCGATGTTCTGGATCGGCGCCGCGCCGACGGTGCCGGGGATCAGCGCCAGGTTCTCCAGGCCGCCCAAGCCTTGGGCCAGCGACCACATCACCACGTCGTGCCAGGAGGCGCCGGCCGCGGCACGGACCTGCGCCTGGACGCCATCGTCGGCGACGATGGCCCGGTGGGTGTCGACGATCGCCAGCGCCGCGTCGACATCGTCGACGAACAGCAGGTTGCTACCGCCGCCGAGCACCAATGGCGGCGCCTCGCCGAGCGCGTCAAGCGCCTGCGGCAATGCCGCGGTATCGCAGACCTCGAGCAGCCGACGCGCCTGCGCCGGGACGCCGAAGGTGTTGCGGGTGCGCAGGTCGACGCGTTCGCGCAGATCGAACGGGGCGGGCATCGGTGGCTCAGCGCTCCGGGGCGGGGCTGTGGTCGGCGGTATCGTGGCGCCTGCGGATCGCCTCCACGCAGTCGCCGACCAGCGCCGGCCCGCGATAGACCAGGCCCGAGTAGACCTGGACCAGCGACGCGCCGGCCGCGATCTTGGTGGCGGCGTCGGCGCCGCAGACGATGCCGCCCACGCCGATCAGCGGGATGGTCGCAGGCAACTGCGCGCGCAGCTTGCGCAGCACTGCGGTGGCCCGGTCCATCAACGGTGCGCCGGACAGGCCGCCGGCCTGCGCGGCGGTTGCATCGGCTTCGACGCCGGTGCGCGCGATGGTGGTGTTGGTCGCGATGACGCCATCCACCGCCAGGTCGCCGAAGACCCGGGCCGCGGCCTCGATGCCGCCCTCGTCGAGATCGGGGGCGATCTTCACCAGCACCGGCACGCGGCGCCGATGCTGGGCGGCCAGCCGTTCCTGCGCCTCGCGCAGGGTGCCGATCAGGCGCTGCAGGGCCTGCGCTTCCTGCAGGTCACGCAGCCCCGCGGTATTGGGCGAGGAGATGTTGACGGTGACGTAGTCGGCCAGCGGATAGACCCGCGCCAGACAATGCAGGTAGTCGTCGGCGGCCGCGTCGTTGGGGGTGTCCTTGTTCTTGCCGATGTTGATGCCGAGCACGCCGTTGCGGCGCGCGCGCTCGACATTGGCGACCAGCGCATCGACCCCTGCATTGTTGAAGCCCAGCCGGTTGATCAGCGCGCGGTGCTGCGGCAGCCGGAACATCCGCGGCTTCGGATTGCCCGCCTGCGGGCGCGGGGTCACCGTGCCGATTTCGACGAAGCCGAACCCCAGCGCGAACAGCGCATCGATGTGCGCGCCGTTCTTGTCCAGCCCGGCGGCCAGGCCAACCGGGTTTGGGAAACGCAGCCCGAAGGCCTCGGTCGGCAGTGGCGCCGGCGCGCCGCCGAGCATCGACGACAGGCCGGCGCGGTGCGCGGCATCGAGCGCGGCCAGCGTCAGATGGTGGGCGCGCTCGGCATCGAGCCGGAACAGCAGCGGTCGGGCGAGTCCGTACACCTCAGCTCGCCGTCCCGAGCCAGAACAGGCCGCCGAAGAACAGCATCAGCACCACGATGCCGACGATCGTCGCGACGAACTGCACATAGCCGAGCACCAGCCCGGCCACGGCCATGCCGTCGCCGTCGAGCTCGGGCGTGCGGCGGATTTCCGCGCGTGCCAGATGGCCGGTGATCACCGCCACCAGGCTGCCCAGCCAAGGCAGCAGGCTCCAGCCCAACAGGCCGCAGACCAGGCTGGTGACCGCCAGGGCGCTGGTCCGTCTCACAGGTCGAATTTGATGCCCTGGGCCAGGGGCAGGGCGTCGGAGTAGTTGATGGTGTTGGTCTGCCGGCGCATGTAGGCGCGCCAGGCATCGGAGCCCGACTCGCGGCCACCGCCGGTTTCCTTCTCGCCGCCGAACGCGCCGCCGATCTCGGCGCCGGAGGTGCCGATGTTGACGTTGGCGATACCGCAGTCCGAACCGCGCGCCGAGAGGAAGCGCTCGGAGGCCTTGAGATCGTTGGTGAAGATCGCCGACGACAGGCCCTGCGGCACGTCGTTCTGCATGTCGATCGCCTCGTCGAGCTGCTCGTACTTCATCACGTAGAGGATCGGTGCGAAGGTCTCGGCCTGCACCACCTCGGCATCGTTCGACAGCCCGGTGACGATCGTCGGCAGCACGAAGAAGCCCTTGCGGTCGTCGAGCGCCTTGCCGCCGCTCTCGATCGTGCCGCCGGCGGCCTTGGCCTTCTCGATCGCCGCCAGATAGGCGTCCACCGCGTCGCGCGAGTTCAGCGGGCCCATCAGATTGGCCGCGTCGGTGGGGTCGCCGATCCGCGATTCGACCTGGGCGTAGGCGGTCTTGAGCTTGGCCAGCACGTCGTCGAAGATCGAGGCGTGCACGAACAGCCGGCGCGTGGTCGTGCAGCGCTGGCCGGCGGTGCCGACCGCCCCGAACACGATTGCCGGGATCGCCAGTTTCAGGTCGGCGGTCGGGTCGACGATGATCGCGTTGTTGCCGCCCAGCTCGAGCAGCGAGCGCCCCATGCGGCGCGCGACGCGCTCACCAACGTGGCGGCCGACCTGGGTCGAGCCGGTGAAGCTGACCAGTGCGATGCGCTTGTCGTCGACGAACGCCTGGGCCAGGTCGCTGCCAGCGTCGTTGAACAGGAAGAAGATGTCCGGGAAGCCGCCGGCCCGCAGCGCCTCGTTGCAGATCTTCATCGACGCGATCGCCGACAGCGGCGTCTTCGGCGACGGCTTCCAGATCGTGACATTGCCGCAGACCGCGGCGACGAAGCTGTTCCAGGCCCAGACCGCGACCGGGAAGTTGAACGCACTGATCACGCCGACCAGGCCCAGCGGATGCCACTGCTCGTACATGCGGTGACCGGGGCGCTCGGAATGCATGGTCAGGCCGTAGAGCTGACGCGACAGACCGACAGCGAACTCGCCGATGTCGATCATCTCCTGCACTTCGCCGTCGCCCTCGGGCTTGGACTTGCCCATCTCCAGCGCGACCAGCGAGCCGAGCGCGTCCTTGTGCGTGCGCAGCGCCTCGGCGCACAGCCGGATCGCTTCACCGCGGCGCGGGGCCGGCGTCGTGCGCCATTCGCGGAACGCGGCCTGGGCGCGGGTCACGATGGTCTCGTAGTCGGCCTGCGAGGTCGCCAGCACCTGCGCCAGCGACTCGCCACTGGCCGGGTTGACCGGGGTCAGCGTGCCGGCGCCGGTGTCGCGGGCCCATTCGTTGTTGCCGAGATAGGTGCCCGATTCGGTGGGATCGAGGCCGAGCGCGGTGAGGACGGGATGGGACATCGCGAAAAACTCCTGGTGTGCGCTGGCGCCGCTGGGCGGCGCTGGCGAAGAAGGGGGGCGACGCGGCGGGACCGCCGCTGGGGGATGGTCGCGGAACTGGCGACCCCGGCACGATTCGAACGTGCGACCTTCCCCTTAGGAGGGGGATGCTCTATCCAGCTGAGCTACGGGGCCATCGGGGTATTGTAGGTCACCTGTGCTGGCGGTGTGCTGGACGCAGGCCCTTGCGAGCGCCCGGACAGTCCGTCCGCGCTTGCGTTGCGGGGGCGGCATGCGGCCTTGGGATCGCGCGGCAGATCGTCAGTCCAGCTCGAATCGCGTCACCTCGGCCACCAGTTGCCGGCTGCGCCGGATCGCATGCGTGCCATCGCCGCATCGTGTGCCAGACGCATCGGATTCGGGGGCCGGGGGGCGGGTGGCCGAGCGCCAGATCCAGCCCCAGGTCGCGAGCATCCCGATCGCGCCGATCGCAAGGCTGCCCCAGACCCAGGCTGCGGCCGGCGCGCCTGCGCCGGGATCGCGCAGCCCTGCGACCGCGACCACCACCAGTACCCAGGCGATCCACCAGGGCGTGCCGCACAGCGCCATGTTGAGCGTCTGCGCGCGCAGCAACTGTGCAAGCCGCTTCTGGATCCGGACCACCGGCGCGTCGTAATCGACCGCGGCCGCGAGCGATAGCGTGATGGCGGCGCCGATCAGGGTCAGGACACCGAATCCGTGGACGGCCAGGCCGGCGGCCAGGAAGGCCGGGGTGCCGAGTTGCTGCGTCCAGCAGCTGGCGCCGAGCCAGGCCAGCGCGGCACCGAGCGCCACTTGCAGCCACTGGCCGACGAGCAGGGGCCGCAACCGGCGACGCGCCTGTCGCAGCCGATCGTCGCGCAGCAGGTCGATCTGCAGGCGTTCCTGCCGTGCCAGGCGGTGTTCGAGCGCCTGCCAGGCGGTCTTGAGGTCATCGTGTTCCATCGTAGGCTCCGGGGTCAGAGCTCGTCGCGGATGCGCTGGCGCAGCCGGCCGATCTTGGTGGCGACATTGGTTTCGCTCAGGCCGAGCACCTCGGCGGTCTCGCGGTGGCTGCGGCCGTCGAGGTAGAGCAGCAGCAATGCGCGGTCGAGTGGCCGTTGCGCATGGATGAAGCGGTACAGCGCGCGAACCTGCTGCTCGGCCTGTGGATCGGCGGCGTTCGGATCGGCGATATCGTGCAGGGCGGCGTCGAATGGCACCGCATGGCGGCTGCGCAGCCCAAGCTGCCGGACACGCGTGATCGCGACGTTGAGCGCAATCCGATACAGCCACGTCGGGAATGGCCGCGTCGGGTCGTAGCGTGGCCAGGCCCGCCATGCCTGGGCCGCGATCTCCTGCATCAGATCGGCGCGGTCGTCCGGGTCGCGGCAGTAGCTCGCCGCGACGGTGGCGACGATGCCGCGATGGGCATCGAACGACTGCGCGAATCGGTCGCGATCGTCTTTCGGCAGCGCGGGTGGAGGTCGGTTCATCGCGGGGTCGCAGGTGTCGGGCATGCAGGATGGTTCGCACCACGGCGTCGGACATCACACCACGGGGGCGAGGCGCGTCGCCCAGGCGCCGCCGCTCAATGGAAATCGCGCGAGGGCAGCGGCATCGTGCCGAGCAGGTCGCTGAGATCGTGCAGGTCGCCGGCGATGAGATGGGCGACCCCGTCGACCCGCTCCCAGCGGCCGCGCACCGCGAGCAGCCGCGATTCGAGCAGGGCGCGCCGGCGGCGGATCGCCAGGTGCGACCAGACGATGACGTTGATCATGCCGGTCTCATCCTCGAGGGTGACGAAGATGGTGCCCTTGGCGGTGGCCGGGCGCTGGCGCTGGGTCACCAGGCCGGCGACGTGCACGCCGCTGCCATGGCGCCGGGCTTGCAGGTCGCGCAGGCCGATGATCCGGCGTGCGGTCATCTGCGGGCGCAGCAGCGCCATCGGATGCGGGCCCAGGCTCAGGCCCAGGGCGCGGTAGTCGGACAGGATCTCCTCCCCGGCGGCGGGCGCGGGCAGGGCGACCGCGGCCTCGTCGGGGCTGCCGGGCAGCAGCGGGCGCCGCTGTTCGATGCCGGCGACCGCCCAGCGCGCGGCATTGCGGTGGCCGGCCAGGCTGCGCAGCGCATCGGCCTCGGCCAGCGCCTGGCGCGCCTTGGCCTCGAGCCCGGCGCGCAGGACCAGGTCGGCGATGTCGGTGAACGGACGCCGGTCGCGTTCGGCGACGAGGCGATGCGCGGCTGCCTCGGGCAGCCCCGCGACCAGGCGCAGGCCGAGCCGGATCGCCGGCTGGACGCCCGGATCGGTCTCGCTGCGCCAGGGCCGGCCGCCGACCAGGGTGCTGTCGTAGTCGCTGTGCAGCACGTCGACCGGCAGCACCTCGATGCGTGCGCGGTGCGCGCTGCCGCGGCGGGCGTCCTGCACGATCTGGCTGGGCGAGTAGAAACCCATCGGTTGGGCATTGAGCAGGCCGCAGGCGAACGCGGCCGGCTCGTGGCGCTTGAGCCAGCAACTGGCGTAGACCAGCTTGGCGAACGAGGCGGCGTGGCTCTGCGGAAAGCCGTAGGAGCCGAAGCCCTTGATCTGGTCGAAGATCTGGTCGATGAATTCCTGCGAATAGTCCTTCGCCAGCATGCGCTCGCGCACCCGCACCCGGTGCTGCTCCATGTCGCCGCCGCGCCGCCAGGCCGCCATCGAGCGCCGCAGGTGGTCGGCCTCGCTGTCGGTGTAGTTAGCCGCCTTCATCAGCAGTTCCATGACCTGCTCCTGGAACAGCGGCACGCCGAGCGTGGGTTCGAGGATGCTGCGGATCTCGTCGTTGGGATAGTCGACCGCTTCGCGGCCCTGCCGCCGGCGCAGATAGGGATGCACCATGTCGCCCTGGATCGGGCCGGGGCGCACGATCGCCACTTCCACCACCAGGTCGTAGAAACACGCGGGCTTGAGCCGGGGCAGCATCGCCATCTGCGCGCGCGACTCGATCTGGAACACGCCGACGGTGTCAGCGATCTGGATCATCTTGTACGTGTCCGCGTCCTTGTCGGGCAGGGTCGCGAGCGCGAAGTCCCGCCCGCGATGACCGCGCACCAGGTCCAGCGTCTTGCGGATGCAGGTCAGCATGCCCAGCGCAAGGCAATCGACCTTGAGCAACTGCATCGTCTCCAGGTCGTCCTTTTCCCACTGGATGATCGTGCGGTCGGCCATCGCCGCGTTCTCGACCGGGACCAGATGCGAGAGCGGGGCGTCGGAAATGACGAAACCGCCGACGTGTTGCGACAAGTGCCGCGGATGCCCGCGCAAGCCCTCGGTCACCAGCAGGATCTTGCGGATCAGCGGGTTGTGCAGGTCGAAGCCCGCCTCGGTGATGCGCTGTTCCATCGGGGTGTCGCCATTGCCCCAGCCATAGCAGGTGGCCAGGAGCGCGATCTGGTCGTCGGGCAGGCCGAAGGCCTTGGCGACATCGCGCACCGCGCTCTTGCCGCGGTAGCAGATCACCGTCGCGGCGAGGGCGGCCCGCTCGCGGCCGTACTTGGCGTAGACGTACTGGATGACCTCCTCGCGCCGCTGGTGCTCGAAGTCGACGTCGATGTCGGGCGGCTCGTCGCGCTGTTCGGACAGAAAGCGCGCCATCAGCAAGCGGGTCTCGTCGGGGTTCACCGCGGTGATGCCCAGCGCGTAACAGACCGCCGAGTTCGCCGACGAGCCGCGGCCCTGGCACAGGATCTTCTGCTTGCGGGCGAAGGCGACGATGTCGGCCACGGTCAGGAAGAAGGCCTCGTAGCCCTTCTTGGCGATCAGCGCGAGCTCGAATTCGATCAGATCGCGCACCTGGGGCGTGGGCCCGTCGGGCCAACGCTCGACGATGCCGCGCTCGGTCAGCACCCGCAGCCAGGTGGTCGGCGTGTGGCCGTCGGGGACGAGCTCGACCGGGTAGTCGTAACGGATGCTGCGCAGGTTGAAGCTGCAGCGCGCCGCCAGCGCCGCGGCCGCCTCCATCAGCGTCGCACCGTAGATGTTGCCCAGCGCGCGCCGGGTGCGCAGGTGGCGCTCGCCGTTGCGGAACAGGTGGGCGCCGCAGTCGGCCAGCGGGGTGTTGTGGGCAATCGCGGTGAGGGTGTCCTGCAGCATGCGCTCGCGCCGGGTGGCCATGTGCGCATCGCCGCTGGCCAGCGCCGGCAGCCCGAGCGTGCGCGCCAATGCCAGCAGCGCGTCCAGGCGCGCGGCGTCGTCGCGTTCGCGGTGCAGCTCCACGGCCAGATGTACGCGTGTGCCGAACAGGGCGTGCAGCCAGCGGCCCTCGTCCGGATCGGGCGTCTCGCCCGGCAACCACAGCGCGAACAGCCCGTCGGGATTGCCCTGCAGCACGGCGGCCACGTCCTCGCGCGTGAGCCGGTAGTGGCCCTTGGTGGCGGCACGCCGCGCTTGGGTGATCAGCGCACACAGCCTGCGGTAGCCGGCGATCGTCTCGACCAGCAGCACGCAGCGCAGGCCGTCGACGAGTCGGAACTCGCTGCCGACGATCAGCTTGAGCCCGGTGCCTTCGGAGGCTTCGAGCGCGCGCACGATTCCGGCCAGTGAGCACTCGTCGGTGATCGCCAGCGCCTCGTAGCCGCAATGCAGCGCACGATGGAACAACTGCTCGGCATCGGAGGCACCGCGCAGGAACGAAAAATCCGACAGACAGTGCAATTCGGCGTACGGCGGCGATCCGGCATCGCGCGCATCGGGGGCGACCGCGTCGTTGGCCGCCTCGCGCAGCCGGTGTGCGACCGTCCAGGCCCGCGGCGGTTGGCCACCGGGCGTGTCGCGGTCGACGCCGTCGATCGAGCTCATCGCCGCCGTTCCGCAGGCGCCGCAACCGGCCCGCGCGCGCCGGTCATGCGAACCATCCGTGCAGCATCCAGCCGTCGCGCTCGCCGACCGGCACGAAAGCCCAGGCGCGCTGCCCGTTCGAGGTCTCGACGCAGTAGTAGTCCCGGCGTGCGTCGCCATCGTCCCACCAGCCGCTTTCCAGCCGTTCGGGGCCCGACAGCACGCGCAGCCGCGGGTCGCGCAGCGGGACCGGCTCGGGCAACAGCCACGCCGGGCGTGGCGGCCGGGGCGGGGCGGTCTCGATGGCGGCGTCGTCGCCGGCCACGCGCCGCCAGGCACGCTCGGGGCGCGGGTCGCCGGCCGGGGCGACGCGATGCACGGCGTCGTCGCCCAGCCGCGCGCGCAGACGCTCGCGCAGTTGCGGCCAGTCCACCGCCTGCTGCGGACGCGGGTCGAACAGGTCGCGGCTGGCCGGCACGAACGGCGGCAACTGGCGGGCGAGCAGGCCCAGCGCGACGACCGGGCGGTCGACCCCGGTGCGCTCGAGCCGGCTGCGCGCCAGTTCGAACAGCAACGCCGGGTCGCGTTCGGGCGCGAGCAGTCCGACCTCGACATCGGTGCGACCGCTGGCATGCTCGAGCCGCAGCGTGAAGCGCTGCACCCCGCCGTCGCGGATCGACAGATAGGTCGCCAGGTCGCCGGTCAGCCGACGCAGCGGGAACAGCAGCGCGGTGTGACTCTCGACCTCGTAGCCCAGCTCGACGCGGGCATCGAAGCGGTCGGGCGGGGCGTAGCAGTCGAGCGGGTCGTCGACGTCGCCGTAGAGCCGGTCGAGATGGTCGAGCACCGCGACCCCGCAGCGCCGCCGCAGCGCATCGCGCGGCAGGCCGCGCACGTCGGCCAGACGGCGCAGGCCCATGCGGTGCAGGCGTTCGCCGGCGTCGTCGGGCAGCGCTGCGCGCCGGATCGGGGCGCGGTCGAGCAGCGTGCGCAACGCCGCCCGATCGGTCACTGCCAAGCCGTCGCGCAGCCCGGCGAGCACGCGCGCCGCGCGCGGCGTCGGCGCCAGCGCGATGCGGTGCCGGAAGCCGAGCGTGTCGAGCTCTTGGCGCAGCCTGCGCTCGAACGTCGGCCAGGGCCCGAACAGGCGGAAGCTCGCCTGGGCTTCAAGCACGATCGCACGCGGCCACTGCGCGCTGACCAGCGAGCTGTGGCGATAGGCCCAGGCGGCCAGGAAGCGCTGGCAGCGGGCCTCGGCCCCGACGTCGTGATCGACAGTGCGCACGTCGGCCAGCAGCGCATGCGCGGCCGACAGCCGCATGCCGGCTTTCAGGCCGGCACTGGCCGCCGCCGTGTTGACTGCGTGCAGGCGCCGTAACTGCGCCGGGCCTTCGACCAGCGCCAGTGGCGCGTCGGGATCGTCGAGGCGGCGCAGGACGGCGTCGAGCGCCAGTTGCGGCAGCAGCAGGCAGGTCCAGAGCATGGCGGGCTCACGCCTGCGCGCGGGCGACGGTGCGCGGCCGGCACTCCGAAAGCCGACGGGCAGGCAGCCACGCGGTCGGGGCTGTGCTGTGTGCGGGCGGGTGCGAAGGCATCAGTGGGCCAGTCGGATCGGGCGCGCCGGCGGCTGCGCGCCGCGGCACTTGCGCACCTGCCAGGCATCGTCGGCGGGCAGATATTCCAATCGCAGCGCAGCAGGCGAGGCGTTGACCGCATGCCGGCGGTCGCGCACGGCGAACGCGCAGCAGTCGCCGGCGTCGGCCGCGACCTGCAGCCGGCGCAGCGCCCGGTCGTCGGCCGTCCGCGGCCAGCCGAGCACCGCCGCGCAGGCGCCGCTGCGCAGACACTGCTCGAAGGCCCACAGCGCATCGCGCGGGGGCGCGACCACGATCTCCAGCCGGGCCAGGTCGACCCCGCCGGCCTGCCAGGCCGGCGCATAGGCGATGTAGGGCGGATCGACCAGTACCACCCGGCCGCCGGCGGCGGTCATGCGCGCCAGCGCCGGCAGCAGCAAGGCGATCTCGCCCACGCCATCGGCCGGCAGCAGCAGCTCGGTCAGTGCACCGCGCGGCCAGCCGCGGTCGGGCAGCACCGCATCGAGCGCGGCCATGCCGGTCGGTTCGCCGTCGCCGGCCGTCGCCGTCCCGCGACCGGCGTGCCAGACCGTCCGCGCGGCCAGCAAGGCGTCCAGGGGCAGGACCTGGCCCATCAACCCTGCCGCACCAGTCCGCAGAACAGGCCCTCGATCGCGAAGTCGGCGCCCGGCGGCACCACGATCGGCGCATAGGCCGGGTTGCGCGCCAGCAGGCGGATGCCGTCGGCGCTCCGCTGCAGCCGCTTGATCGTCAGTTCGCCGTCGAGGCGGGCGACCACCGTCTGCCCGTCGCGGGCATCGGCGCTGCGGTGCACGCCGACCAGATCGCCGTCGAGGATGCCGTCGTCGATCATCGAGTCGCCCTGCACCTGCAACAGGTAGTCGGGCCGCCGCGAGAACACCCCGCGGTCGAGCCAGAGCTGGCGGTCGAGCCCGATGTCGGCACCGATCGGCACGCCCGCCGCGACCCGGCCCAGCACCGGCAAGGCTAGCAGTGGCGGGCGCGTGTCTTCGCCGGGCAGGGTCAGACCGCGCTTGTGGTGCGGATGCGCCTCCAGCAGGCCGGCCGCGGTCAGCGCCTGCACGTGCTTGTGCGCGGCGCTGCGCGAAGCGAAGCCGAAGTGCGTGGCGATCTCGGCCAGGCTGGGTGGCCGGCCCGCGCGGATCCGGTCACGGACGAAGGCCAGCACGGCGGCACGCTGGGGAGGAAGGGAGAGCATGGTGTACATTTGTACACCTTCCAGCCCAAGTTGGCGAGGGGGCGGCGCGCTGGCCCGCACGGCACCGGAGCCCGCTTTTCCCCACGCCCAAAACCGGGGTCAGAGTCTGAGGTATCCCCACGTTTCTAGCTCAACAGCATCTGTTGCAGCACGTGCCCAGGCAGTACGTGTAGGCGGGCCAGCCATTGGCTGATGGGTTCCATCGGCCAGCGTCTGAGCAAGGCCTCCCGCCCAAGACGTAGGGTCGAGTAGAGCCTGCGGCTACTCTTGCGAGGTACCAGCCAGTTGGCATGACTGGCGCGCTCGGCGGCCAGGCCCGCCAGCCAGCACGCAAAGCAGGCCAAGGTGTTGAGCATCAGCAGGATGCTCAGTCGCGGACCTTGGCGCGTCAGACTGTCCTCGAAGGCCGCACCGTAGCGGTGTGACTTGAGATCTCGGAAGCTGCCTTCGATCTGCATGCGACGCGCATACAGTTCAGCCAGTTGGTTGGCTTTGGCTTCGGT
>NZ_JACHYJ010000001.1:599633-827063 GCF_014192745.1 Luteimonas sp. RC10 | reverse complement strand
CTGTGCTGCCGTTCGACTTGCATGTGTTAGGCCTGCCGCCAGCGTTCACTCTGAGCCAGGATCAAACTCTTCACTTAAATTTTTCGACTTCGTCCAAAAGGACTCCATCAATGCTTTGAGTGCAGATGTCCTACCTGAGCTTCAAAACTACTCACTCGCATTTGCATGCTATATGAATTGACTTGTTGCTCTTTCGAAACGTCTGCTGATGGACAACGCCACCTGCCAGACGTCCGCACAAGTATCCTGCGCACACTGTCAAAGATCTTCGGAAGTGGCCTCAGCGCCTGCTTCCCGATGCTGCGAAGTTTCCTTCGAAGCGAGCCGCCCATCTTAGCGCGGTTTTGGCATTCGTCAACACCTTTCGGTGAATCTTCTTGCCGTCCCTTCGTGCCCCGAACCGAAGTTCGTTTCCGCCGAAGGAGCCGCACATCTTAGCGCAGCTTCCCGATCTGTCAACTCCCTGTGAAACCCGAGGAGTCCGACCGGCCCCCGCTTCCCTGTCCGACCTCAGCGTCGGCACAGCGTTGCGGGGCGCGCATTGTGCACAAGCTCGTCACATTTGCATAGCGTTATTTTCACCTTGCCCATCTTGACCGCCGTCGGCGCTTGTCCAAAGGTGTGGGCTTCCCCTTCGAGGCTCTGGCCATGCGTGCGATCCGTCTGATGATGCTGTGTCTGTTCGCGGCGCTGCTGCCCGCCTGTGCCAGCAGTACGCCCTGGGTGGAACTGGCCGGCCACCGCTATCAGGTGGAGATCGCGACCACCGACGAGGCCCGCGCACGCGGCCTGATGTTCCGCGATGTGCTCGAGCAGGGCCACGGCATGTTGTTCGTGCACGAGACCGAGGCGCCGCAGGCGTACTGGATGAAGAACACCCATATCCCGCTCGACATCCTCTACTTCGATAACGAGCGCCGCCTGGTCTCCCAGCAACGCGACGTGCCGCCATGCTCGGCCGGCAACCGCTGTCCGTCCTACCCTAGCGAGGGGCCGGCACGCTTCGTGCTCGAGCTCAATGCCGGCGAGGCGCAGCGCATCGGCCTGCGCGATGGTGCCGTACTGACGCTGTCGCCGGCGATCCATGTGCCTTGAGCCGTCCGTCGCGCGCGGCGAAGCGCCGACGGCTGCGCCGCTGACCTGGGCGCAGGCCGGGGAGATGGCGCCCGCGGCACTGCCGCTGTTCGAGGCCGCGCTGCTGGTTGCGCGCGACGAGTACCCCGATCTCGACGTGCACGCGTTCGCAGCGCGGATGCAGGCACACGCAGCGCATCTGCGCATCGAGGTCGATGCGATCGATGCCGGACCGTTGAAGATGCAGGCGATCAACCGGCACCTGTTCGAGGAAGTCGGCTACACCGGCGACCAGACGCACTACTACGATCCCCGCAACAGTTATCTGAGCGATGTGATCGAGCGCCGGCTCGGCAATCCGATCTCGCTGGCGATCGTGCAGTGCGAAGTCGCGCGCCGGCTCGGCGTCCCGCTGGCGGGCATCTCGTTTCCCGGCCACTTCCTGGTTCGGCTGCCGGTCGGCGACGGCATGCTGGTCATGGACCCGTTCAATGGCGGGCGCCCCCTCGACATCGACGAGCTGCGCGTGCGTGCGGCCGCCCACCTGGGTGGAGCGCCGCCCGATGACGACACCCTGGCCGCGCTGCTGCGTCCAGCCACGGCGCGCGCGACCGTGATGCGGGTCCTGCGCAATCTGCATGCGGGCTATCGCGAGGCGGGCGACTGGGCGCGCGCGGCGCGTTGCGCCGATCGACTGCTGACCCTGCATCCGGGCGCGTGCGATGCGCTGCGCGATCGCGGACTCGCCTATCTGGCGCTGGGACACGTGGCGGGCGCGCGCGACGACCTGACGCGCTATCTACAGGCAGCCCCCGAGGCCGAGGATGCCGATGCGATCCGCGAGCGACTGGTCGACGCCGGCCTGCATCGCCATCGCGCGCACTGACCGACCGCGAACGCGCGGCCGGCCTGCCGCCGCGCCGCTCAGAGCACCATCATCTCGAAGTCGTCCTTGGTGACGCCGCAATCGGGACAGGTCCAGGTCTCGGGCACATCCTCCCAGCGCGTGCCCGGCGCGATGCCTTCGTCGGGCAGGCCTGCTGCCTCGTCATAGAGAAAGCCGCAGACGACACACATCCACGTGCGGTAAGCGGTCTGCGTCGAAGTGTCGTTCATCGGATAATGGCGGCTGCAGCGGTGTCTGTCCGGAGCCGCATTGTCCCATCGCGTCCTGTGGACCGGAACCCATGCCGATGAACGCTTCCCCGACCGAGCCGCCGCGCGGGCTGTACCTGCTCACCCCCGACGAGATCGACACTGCACGGCTGCTGGCGCGGGTCGCCAGCGTGCTGCCGCATGCGACCTGGCTGCAGTACCGCAACAAGCGCGCCGACGCGATGCTGCGACGGGAGCAGGCCGGTGCGTTGTTGGCACTGTGCCGCGCCGCCGGCGTGCCGTTGCTGGTGAACGACGATTGGCGGCTGGCGGCCGAGCTCGGTGCCGACGGCGCGCATCTGGGCGAGGACGACGGCGCACTGGTCGAGGCACGCGCGGCGCTGGGGGCGCAGGCGATCCTCGGTGCGTCCTGTTACGACGACGGCGCACTGGCGGTGCGCGCGGTCGAGGCGGGCGCCAGCTACGTCGCCTTCGGGAGCTTCTACCCCTCGCCCACCAAGCCGGCGGCGCGACGCGCACGTCCTGCGCTGCTGCGCGAGGCCGTCACGCTGGGGGTGCCGCGGGTGGCGATCGGCGGCATCACCCCGGACAATGCACGCACCCTCGTCGCGGCCGGCGCGGATCTGGTCGCCGTCGTCAGCGGCGTGTTCGATGCGCCGCACCCGGCCGGCGCCGCACGCGCCTACCGCGCCTGCTTCGGGCTCTGAGCCCGCCCTTCTCTGGAGTCGTCATGGATACCGCCCGTTCGCAAGCCCTGTTCGCCCGCGCCCGCACGCTGCTGCCTGGAGGCGTCAACTCGCCGGTGCGCGCGTTCAAATCCGTGGGCGGCGAACCGTTCTTCGTGCAGCGCGCCGACGGCCCGTATCTGTTCGACGTCGACGACAATCGCTACATCGACTACGTCGGCTCCTGGGGCCCCATGATCGTCGGCCACAACCACCCCGAAGTGCGACAGGCGGTCAAGCGTGCGATCGGCGATGGCCTGTCGTTCGGCGCGCCGTGCCCGGCCGAGGTCACGATGGCCGAGCGCATCACCGCGCTGGTGCCTTCGTGCGAGATGGTGCGCATGGTCAACTCGGGCACCGAGGCGACCCTGTCGGCGATCCGCCTGGCACGCGGGGCGACCGGCCGCAGCTGCATCGTGAAGTTCGAAGGCTGCTACCACGGCCACGGCGATTCGTTCCTGGTCAAGGCCGGCAGCGGCGCGCTGACCTTCGGCGTGCCGACCTCGCCAGGCGTGCCCAAGGCACTGGCCGACCTCACGCTGACCTTGCCCTACAACGACTTCGACGCTGCCACCGAACTGTTCGAGCGCGCAGGCGACCAGATCGCCGGGCTGATCATCGAGCCGGTGGTCGGCAACGCCAACTGTCTGCCGCCGCGCGAGGGCTACCTGCAGCACCTGCGCGCGTTGTGCACGCAGCACGGCGCCCTGCTGATCTTCGACGAGGTGATGACCGGCTTCCGTGTCGCGCTCGGCGGCGCCCAAGCGCGCTACGGGGTGACGCCGGACCTGAGCACGTTCGGCAAGATCATCGGCGGCGGCATGCCGGTGGGCGCCTATGGCGGCCGGCGCGCATTGATGGAACAGATCGCACCCGCCGGCCCGATCTACCAGGCCGGCACGCTGAGCGGCAATCCGGTCGCAATGGCCGCCGGGCTTGCGATGCTCGACCTGATCTCGGAGCCGGGCTTCCACGATAAGCTCGAGGCCGCGACGCACACCCTGTGCGACGGCCTGGAGGCGGCTGCGCGCGAGGCCGGCGTGCCGTTCACGACCACCCGCGTCGGTGCGATGTTCGGCCTGTTCTTCACCGACCAGCCCAGTGTCGATACCTACGCGCAGGCCGTCGCCTGCGACACCGCAGCCTTCAACCGGTTCTTCCACGGCATGCTCGAACGCGGTGTGTTCCTCGCGCCGTCGGCGTTCGAGGCCGGGTTCCTGTCCTCGGCGCACGACGCCGATGTGATCGGCGCGACGATCGCCGCAGCCCGGGAGGCATTCGCCGCCATCGCCGCGTGAGGCGGATGCCGCCGCGGCTGGTGCTGTTCGACTTCGACGGCGTGCTCGCGCATTACGCGCACGATGCGCGCTTGCGCGATCTGGCGCGGGTCGCGGGCTGCGCGCCGGCCCGGGTCGGCGCCGCACTGTTCGAGTCGGGCTTGGAGCGCGCCTACGACAGCGGCGCGATCGACACCGCGTCCTACCTGCAGCAGCTCGGCCAAGCGCTCGATTGCACGATCGACGAGGCGGGGTGGATCGCCTCGCGCGTGGCGGCCAGTCGCGTGGATCCCGCGGTCCTGACGCTGGCGACATCGGTCGCGCAGCGCGTGCCGATCGGCGTGCTCAGCAACAACGGTGCGCTGATGGCCGAGGCGATGCGTGAGATCGTGATGCCGCTGTTCCCGGCGCTCGACGGCCGTGTACTATGCAGCGGCGCATTGCGGGCACGCAAGCCCGACCGCGCGATCTTCGAGCGGGCGCTCGCGCATTTCGGCGTCGAGGCGCGGCATGTGCTGTTCCTCGACGATCTGTTCGCCAACGTGCGCGGCGCGCGCGCCGCCGGACTGCAGGCCGACACCGTGCACGACGCCCGCTCGTTGCGGCGGGTGCTGCGGCGGCATGGGCTGCCCTAGTCGACGATACGATGTGGGCGGCGCGACGGGCGCCGCCCCGCCCGTGATCTCACCCTGCCGCGAGGTGGTCGACCAGCGCGGCGCGCAGGCGCGCCAGGCCTTCGGCGATGTCGGCGTCGGTGATGTTGAGCGCCGGTACGAAGCGCAGCACGTCCGGCCCGGCCTGCAGCAGCAGCAGGCCGTGGTGCGCGGCGCGGTCAAGGATCGCGGTGGCCTGTCCGGCGTGCTCGGCGCGCAGCACGGCGCCGAGCATCAGTCCGCGGCCGCGGATCTCGGAAAACACGCCGAATTCGGCGTCGAGCGCGGCCAGGCCCTCGCGCAGCGCGCGCGACTGGCGCGTGACGTTCTCGGCGATCTGCTTTGAGGCAAGCTTGCGCAGCGCCACGCGCGCGACCGCGGCCGCCAACGGGTTGCCACCGAAGGTGGTGCCGTGGTCGCCGAACTGCATCGCGTCGCTGACCTTGGGCCCGGCCAGCAATGCGCCGATCGGAAAGCCGCCGCCCAGCGCCTTGGCCAGGGTCACGATGTCGGGCGTCGCCCCATCCTGCTGGAAGGCGAACAAAGTGCCGGTGCGCCCCATGCCGCACTGGATCTCGTCGAGCACCAGCAAGGCCTCATGGCGGTCGCACAGCGCGCGTACGGCTGCCAAGTAGCCGTCGGCGGCGGGCATCACGCCGCCCTCGCCCTGCACCGGCTCGAGCATCACCGCGGCGACGTCGCCACCGGCCATCGCGGCTTCGAGCTGCGCGATGTCATTGAAGTCCACATAGCGGAAGCCGCCGGGCAGTGGCTCGTAGCCGGCCTGGTACTTGGGCTGCGCGGTCGCGGTGACCGTGGCCAGGGTGCGGCCGTGGAAGCTGCCGCGGCAGGTGACGATCACCCGGCGATCGGGGCTGCGTCCCTGCGCCGCGGCCCACTTGCGCACCAGCTTGATCGCCGCCTCGTTGGCCTCGGCGCCGGAGTTGCACAGGAACGTGCGCGTGGCGAAGCCGCTGGCCTCGACCAGTTCGGCCGCCAGCTGCAGCGGCGGTGCGCTGTAGAACACGTTGCTGGTGTGCCACAGCTTGCCCGCCTGCTCGACCAGGGCGGCCACCAAGTCGGGATCGTTGTGGCCCAGGCCGCACACGGCGATGCCCGCCGCCAGGTCCACGTACTCGCGGCCGGCGTCGTCCCACAGACGCGAGCCCTGACCGCGCTCGAGCACGAGCGCGCGCGGCCGGTACACCGGCAGGACATAACGGGCCAGGGACAGCGGGGCGTCGGTCGCGGTGCTCATGCCGGGGGAATCGCTCGGGGAGGAAAGGGATCGCGCATTCTCGCGCATTCCGATGCGCACCGGCGGAACGGGCCGCATCCCTGCGGCCCGCAGCGGTCACAGCCTGTTCGCGCGCTCGACCAGGACGTTGTGGGCGTTGAGCACTGCCCGCGCCGAGCCGCGCGGCGCCAGGGTCGAGGCCGGATTGTCGAGCATCCGCTGTTCGTCTTCGGTATAGGGCGTCCCGGCCCGCGTGCGTTCGATCCGCGCCCGCGCGACGCGCCGCAGATCGTCGAGACCGCTGTTGAAGCTGGCCCAGCGCTCCGCCATGCCGTCCTGGGTGGCGACCTGCGTGCGTGCCTCTTCGGCGAGCGCGTCGAACGCCTCGAGCTCGCGCTGCGCCGCCTCCACGTCGAAGGTGCGCTCGGCCATGCGCTCGACCATCGACTTGGCATCGGCCATCAGCGAGAGGTGATAGAAGTCGGGAGTGCGCCCCTCGCTGTGTTCGAGCGCGGCGATCCGCGCGCGCTGCTCGCCGTCGATCTGCGCTTGCAGCTGCGACGACAGCGCGTCGCTGGCCTCGCCGTAGGCGGTGATCGCCGCCAGCAGCGGCGGGTGCATGCGCTTGCCCTGGGCGAACGCGTCCTGGCGGAATCCATCATCGGCGTAGTAGCGCGATGCTTCGTCGAACAGCGGTTCGAGTGCCTTGGCCGCATCGCGGAACCGCACGATCGCCGTGTCGAGCTCCGGCAGTGCCGGCTCGGCGGTCAGCACCCGGTCGACCGGGCCTGCGCACTGGTCCAGGCCCAGGCGCGGGACATGGCCTGGCCCAAACGCCTTGGTCTCATCGCCGCGCGGGCCAGCGTGCGGGTCCTGCATCCAGCTGCCGTACACCGCGATGCCCTTGCGGACGTCCCCGTCCATGGCGTTGAAGCACGACACGTAGGCATTGACCTTGCCGTTGCGCGCCTGGCGCGCTTGCTCGGCCTGGGCGGCTTCGACTGCATCGGCGCCGGCCTGCAGCGGATTGCGCTCGCAGGCCGTCAGGCCGACGGCAACACTCAGTCCCCACAGCGCCGGCAGCAACTTCCGGGATCTCACGGTCTCTCCTTTGAAATCGTTTACAGCCCGCCAGAATAGCAAAGCGTCAACGCCGATCGCAGCGGTTCAGTCCAGGAACAGATCGGGCAGCAACGGCTGCGAAGGATCGATCGCATAGGCGTCGAGGTCGGTGATGCCCACCTCGCGCAGCACCTCGTCATCGATCAGGAATTGGCCGTGGAAGCCGGCCGCACGGCGCACCAGGATCGCGTGCGCCGCATCGCCCATGATCGCCGGGCTGCGGCCGTTACCGCGTTCGACCCCGGGGATCATGTTCAAGGCATCGGTGCCGATCAGCGTCCGCGGCCACAGCGCATTGACCGCGACCCCCTGCGGGCCGAACTCGGCCGCCAGGCCGAGCGTGACCAAGCTCATGCCCATCTTGGCCAGCGTGTAGCCGGTGTGCGGCGCCCACCACTTGGGATCAAGCGACGGCGGCGGGCATAGGGTCAGGATGTGCGGGTCGGGGGCTGCGAGCAGATGCGGCAGGCAGGCCTGCGCGCACAGGAAGCTGCCGCGGGCGTTGACCTGCTGCATCAGGTCGAAGCGCTTCATCGGCGTATCGAGGGTACCGCGCAGCCAGATCGCACTGGCGTTGTTGACCAGGATGTCGATGCCGCCGAAGGCGTCGACAGTGGCGGCGACCGCGGCCCGCACCTGGTCCTCGTCGCGGATGTCGCATTTGAGCGCCAAGCCCCGGCCGCCCGCCGCGTTCACCGCCTCGGCCGCGCTGTGGATGGTGCCCGGCAACTTCGGGTTGGGCACCGACGACTTCGCGGCGATCGCAACGTTGGCGCCATCGCGTGCAGCGCGCAACGCGATCGCCAGACCGATGCCGCGCGAGGCGCCGGTGATGAAGAGTGTCTTGCCGGCCAGTGTGGACATGCCCCGGGTCCCGTCGATGAGATCGCAGGCATTATGCGCGCGGCGCTGGCCGCATTCAGGCCACGGCGCGATACTGACCGGCCCTTCCGCCACAGGTCCTGCCGATGCGCACCATCGCCCTCGCATTGCTCGCACTGTCGCTGGCCGCCTGCAGCGATGCGGCGCCCGATGCCGCCGACCGGGAGGTGCCGGTCGCCCAGCCTGCCGCGCAGCCGGTGTCGGATGCCGCTTCGATGCCGGCACCGATGGCGCCCGAAGCGATCGCGGACGGCGATGACCTGGTGGTGGGCCCGGCCTCGGTCTGGCGGGGCGACCTGTCGCCTTGCCGCACCGCGGCGACGGCGGTCGACGCCTGCCTGCTGTCGACCATGCAGGCCGGTGGCGCCTCGCCGGAGGCGCTGGCCGCGACCACCCGCCTGATCGCACTCGGCGACCCCGGCCATGTCAGCGGCTGGCGCTCGGTCGACGGCGTGGGATATGCACAGATCACCTATCCGTTCCGCGCCAACACCAACGAGGGCGTGTGGCTGGTCGACGCCGACGGCCACGCGGTGGACGTGGACGAGGCCGTGCTGCCGGCAGGCGAAGGCCGGATGCGCGACGCACTCAAACCGTTCCTCGATGCACACCCCGATGCCCTGCCGTTCGCGCCGGCCAAGGCCGCAGGCAGCGAGGCGCTGGCCGACGGCGGCCTGCGGCTGCGGTTCGAGGTGCCGATGCGCAGCTGCCACGCTTGCGCGGACCTCGGCACGCTGGTGTTGGGCTACGACTTCGACGCGAACCGCCGATACACCGGTCGAGCCCTGGAGGCGGTGCGCACAGCCGACTGACGGATCGCGCCCCGCCGCCGGCGCGCTCAGATGTAGGCGCGCACCTGCCGCTGCAGCAGGTGCGGCACGATCAGTCGATGGATCGGCGCGACGGGCTGCATGTACAGACGCCCGAACGCGTTGTGGACGTGCACGACCGTCGCCACCTCGAGCATGTCCTCGCCGTGCCATTGCACCGCCAGTTGCACACGCAGGTGGCGGTCGTCGTCCTCGAGCACGATCGCCGCGTCGCACAGCGCCTGCAACGTGAAAATGCCGATGCGCTCGCCCGGCCGCGGCACGCCGGCCGACGACACTGCGCGCAGCGCACCCAGATCCTTCATGCCCAGCAGCCGCATGCCGCGATTGCGCATCGTCATCAGACCGTCGAACCAACCCGGCACGGCGGCAGCGAGGTCGCGATAGGCCTGCAAGGCCGTGCGGCCGCCACGCACGGTCTGGACCCGGCTGGCATGGCGGAAATCGGCGCCAGGCAACTGCGCATACAACGCACTGCGCGCATCGGGCACGCCGGACACCACGCGCGCCGTCAAGGCTTCGGCCCCTGGCCCTCGTTGTCTTCCCACTTGAGCAGCTTGCGGGTGACCACGCGATAGACCGGCTTGCCGGTGCGGAACCACAGATCGCGCACCCAGGAGCGCCGCCGCAGCAGGCGCTGCTCGACCGGCGTGAGCGCGGCGCGGCAATAGGTGCGCTTGTGCTTGAGCAAGTGACGCAGGTCTTCGCGCGCGAGCAACCGCATCCAGCGCGAGCGCGAATCGCCGACGACAGCGAGCTGGAAGTCGATGATCGCCGGCCTGCCATCGTCGAGCACCAGCCAGTTCGCCTCCTTGGCCAGGTCGTTGTGCGCCAGGCCGCGCCGATGCAACGCCTGGAGTTGCCGCCGCGCGTGACGGAAGTACGCCAGATCGCCGTGCGGCGGGCGCTGGTACATCGCAGCGCCGGCCATGTAGCTGCGGTCGAGCCGCCGCCCGTCCCAGCGCAGCAGCTGCGGCACATCGGCCATGCCGCGCACGCGGGCCAGCCCGCGCGCCTCGCGGCGCGCCAGCCACCAAGCCGGCAGCCGCAACCACAGCGGCACGTGACGCAGGTCCCGGCGCACGAACAGGCCGCCGTCGGCGCCGCGCATCAGCGCGATGCGGCCGAAGCTGTCGGACTTGAGCGCATGCAGCTCGGTGGCGGTGTCGGCGGACGATGACATGGCCGCATTGTACGGATCGCGTCCGGGTTAACGTCGGCCGACGCAAGGGTGGGGATCGGGCGGGCTGGCCGCGCTGCCCTGCCATAATGGCGCGATGCTCAGCGAATTCTTCAACAGCCTCATCGGCTGGGTCGGCGACCATCCGGTCGCGGCCGGCATCGTCGTCTTCCTGATCGCCTTCTGCGACTCGGTCATCGTGCTCGGTGCCATCGTGCCGGCGCTGCCGCTGCTGTTCGCGATCGGCGTGCTGATCGGCCTGGGCGAGATCTCCGGCCCGTATGCGGTCGCCTGCGCCACGCTCGGCGCGATGGCCGGCGACGGGCTGAGCTACTGGGTCGGCCGCCGCTGGGGCCATGGGCTGCGGACGGTGTGGCCGTTCCACAAGTTTCCGCAATTGCTAGACCGCGGCGAGAACCTGTTCCGCCGCAATGCCGTCAAGAGCATCCTGATCGCGCGCTACGTCGGCGCCATCCGGCCATTCGTGCCTGCGATCGCCGGCATCGCGAAGATGCCGTTGCGGCGCTACCTGCCGGTCAGTGGCGTGGCCTGCCTGTCGTGGGGCGCGCTGTTCCTGGCGCCGGGCTGGCTGTTCGGCGCGTCCTACGATGCGGTCGCCGCGGTCGCCGACCGGCTGGCGATCGTGCTCGGCGCGCTGGTCGCGGTGCTGGCGCTCGCCTGGGCCATCGTGCTCTACACCTATCGCTGGTTCGACGCGCATGCCAACAGCCTGCTCGCCCGTCTGCTCGGCTGGACCCGCCACCATCCGCGGCTGGGTCGCTACGCGGTGGCGCTGGTCGATCCGCGGCGCCCGGAATCGGCCTCGCTGGCGATCCTGGCGGTCTGCCTGCTGGCGATCGGCTGGGCCTGGTTCGCGCTGCTGGCGACGGTGATCATGCGCGGCGAGCCGCTGCTGCTCGACCAGACCGTGTTCCAGTTCATGTACGAGCTGCGCAACCCGCTGGCCGACCGGTTGATGGCCGGCCTGGCCTCGATCGGCGATGTGCATGTGCTCGGTCCGGCGGTCGCGTTGACGCTGGGCTGGCTGATCTGGCGGCGCCGCTGGCTGGGCGCGGCGCACTGGCTGGCGGCCCTGGCCTTCGGCATGGCGCTGACCGCGCTGCTGGGCGCGGTGATCGACATGCCCCGGCCGCCGACCGCACATGGCGGCTTCGGCTTCCCGGCAGTCGAGATCACGATGGCGACGATCGTCTTCGGCTTCTTCGCGGTGCTGATCGCACGCGAACTGCCCGGCCGCTCGCGGGTCTGGCCGTACCTGGTGTCGGGTGCGGTGGTCGCGGTGCTGGGCTTCGCCCGGCTGTACCTGGGCGCGCATTGGCTCAGCGACATCGTCGGCGGCATGCTGCTGGGCATCGTCTGGCTGCTGGTGCTGGGCATCGCCTATCGCCGCCACGTGGACCGCTCGTTCTGGATGCGACCCGTGGCGACGATCTTCTACGTCACCTTCGTGCTGGCCGCGCTGTGGCATGCACCGCGCGCGGTCGATCCGTTGCTGACGCGCTTCGTCGCCGCCCCGCCGGCGCGGACCATGGCGGTCGGCGACTGGTGGGCGCGCGACTGGGCGCAGTTGCCCGGCCAGTTGCGCGAGCGCGACCCGGCCCATCGCTGGCCGCTGGATCTGCAGGTCGCCGGTCCGCTGGCGCCGCTGCAGGCCCGGCTCCAGGCGCAAGGCTGGCAGGTGCAGCCGCAGGCCGACTGGATGCAGGTGCTCAACCTGCTCGACGACGATGTGCCGTCCGCCGACAAGCCGGTGCTGCCGGCCACACTCGACGCCAATGCCGAATCGCTGCTGATGCGTCGGGTCACCGACGAATCCCGGATCGAGGTCCTGCGGCTGTGGCGGGCCCCGGCGCAGCTCGACGATGCGCAGCCGCTGTGGCTGGGCACCAGCCAGTCGATGCTGCTGACCCGGCCATTGGGCCTGTTCAGCCTGTGGCAGCCGCAGCCCGATGCGCACGGCGTGCATCGCGGCTTGCGCGACGTGCTGATGGGCTTCGAATGGCGCGAGGACGTGCATCCGCAGTCGGGGGTCCCGACCTTGCGGCTGCGCATTGCCGACGACGGCTCAGTCGTCGACCAGCCGCAGTAACGTCTCCAGGCGGACGTCGGGATCGTCCTGCTGCAACAGCTGCTGGCGCTGCGCGGCGGCCAGCGGCAGCAGTTCGGCCAACCGCCAACCGACCCAGGCCGCATCGTCGAACCGGGGCTCGGGGAAGGCGCGGTCGGCGCCGTCGATGCGTTCGAGGATCTTGCGCAGCACCACACCCAGCAGGGCGTGTTCGGGCTGCAGTTCGATCGCCGGGTCGGGGGCGCACCAGTCGACATCGGCGACCACCAGCCCGTTGTCGCGCACGCGCGTGCGCTCGACGCGGAAGCGTCGCGCGCCGCGTACACGCAGCCGCAGCAGACCATCGGCGCCGGTGTCGAAATCCTCGATCACCGCCTCGGTGCCGACGCTGGCCGGCGTTGCCGGCCCACCGACCTCCCCGCCTTCCAGAATCAGGCAGATGCCGAAACCGCTGCCGCGCCGGCCGCATTCGCGGAGCATGTCGAGATAGCGCGACTCGAACACGCGCAGCGCCAGCGACGCGCCGGGCAGCAGCACGGCATCGAGCGGAAACAGCGGCAGCGAAGCGGATGTCGTCATGCCGGCCATCCTAGTGGCTGCACGATGAAATCGTCATCCTGCGCGCCGTGCCGGGTGCGCGAGGCACCTGCACGCCGGTACGTTGCCGTGCCGGCGTGCAGGTGCCGTCGTCGCGATCAGAAGCTGTACTTGATGTGCGTGTGCACGCGCTGCAGATCGCCTTCCAGGCCGTTCTCCAGGCGACGATCGGCCCAGCTCAGTTCGCCGCCGACATCGAGGTTGCGCGCCGGCGAATAGATCATGTTGATGCGGAACGATTGCGCACGCTCGGTGACACTGCCGCCGGTCAACAGCGGATCGTTGTCGAGCGAGGCCAGCGAGTAGATGACATTGCCGCGCAGCTTGGGCGAGAACGCGTGCCGCCATGCGGCAAAGCCGCCGTAGCCGCGCTGGCTGTGCAGTCGGCCATCGGCATCGAGCACGGTGTCGCTGCCGAGTGCAAAGCCGAGATACCGGCCGATGCCCTCGCCGCCGCTGACCATGTAGCGGATGTCGTCGTTGGCGCCGAGGTTGAATCGGCCCGAGACGCTGAGCGCCGCGCCCGAGGTGCTGGCATCGCCGCTGCGCAAGCGTCGCGCCAACCCGGCGACGGTGAAATGGCCCCAGTCGCCGCGGGTGATCCAGCGCGCGGTGACATCGGGCAGCCGGTCGTCGCCGCTGTTGAAGCGCGCGGTCCGCGACAGGTACGGGGTCACCGTGGTCTGTGGGTTCTCCACCGAGACCGACCACGGGCCGCGCGTGTAACGCAGCTGCGCCTGGCGGTTGAAGACGGTGCCTTCGGACGGGCCGGTGAAGTCGACCGCGTCGGGCAGCGCCGCGACATCCTGGAAGTTCGACCAGGTCTGGCCGGCGAGCCAGCCGTTGTAGCTGACGTAGGCCTGGCGCAGGGTCAGCGCGTAGGTGTTGGTGATCACTTCGTTGCCGGCCAGCGCGTTGCTGCCGCCGCCGTACATGTCGGCCTCGATGTAGGCCTTGATCGTCTTGCCGCTGTCGGTCACGGTGTCGGCGCCCAGCCAGAAGCGCGAGAACTGCGCGTGCACGTCGCTGTAGGTGCTGCTCTGGCCCTGGCCGTCGGCCGCGACCGGGGTCGCGCCGGGGAAGTAGAACAGCCGGCCGGGCGAGCCATCGGCAATCTGCCCGTCGCTGGTGCGCGTGGTCATCGCATCGAACTTGATGAAGCCGCCGAACGAGAACGTGGTGCCGGGCGCCGCGCCGGGCATCATCGGGTTGCGGGCAGGCGTCGCGCTGCCCGCGGGCGCGGGCGCCGGGGCGGTGGTTGCGGTCGCCGGCACCACCGCGGTCGTGGCCGCCGGCGTCGCGGTGCCGCGGTGGCTGTCGAGCAGCGCGCGCAGTTCGCGCATCTCGCGCTCCATCTGGCCCAGTCGCGCTTCGACCGCGGCGACGTCGACGTCCTGCGCCGACACCGGCGCAATGCAGGCGGCCGCGACGGCCAGGGCGATCGGCGACAGCCATCGCTTCGCGTTGGATCTGGACATGTGGTTCCCCTCTCCCAAGCAGCGGCCCGCCCCGGGTTGGGGCGGCGACCGAAAACAGCGGCACCGGCGCAGTAGCCGGCGCGGCGGCTCAGACGAAACGCAGGCCCGTCGAGCCGAGTCCGTCGATGCGGACCTGGACGTTGTCGCCCGCCTCGACGGCGACGGCGGCAGTGATCGCGCCCGAGAGCACGACACTGCCGGCCGGCAGCGACTGGCCGCGGGCGTGCAGCATGTCGACCAGCATCGCGACCGCGAGCGCGGGATTGCCCAGCACCGCGGCGCCTGCACCGACCTCGACGACCTGGCCGTTCTTCTCCAACACCACGCCCGTGGTCTCCAGGTCGATGCCCTGCGGCGCGGTCGGGCGCGAGCCGATCACGTAGCGCGCGGCCGAGGTGTTGTCGGCGATCACGCTCGGCAGGTCGAAGCGGAAGTTCTCGTAGCGCGAGTCGATGACTTCGATCGCCGGCAACAGGCAGAGCGTCGCCGCCATGACCTGCTCGGGCGTGCAACCCGGCCCCTGCAATGCATCGCGCATCACGAAGGCGATCTCGGCCTCGACCTTGGGATGGATCAGCTTTGCGGCCTCGATCTCGGCGCCGTCGTCGACCGCGTTGTCACTGCCCAGAAAGCCGTAGATCGGCGTCTCGACGCCCATCTGCTGCATCTTGGCGTACGAGGTCAGGCCCATCTTCATGCCGACGCAGCGCACACCGCGCGCTTGCTTGTGCGCGCGCAGCGCATCCTGGATGCGGTAGGCGTCCTCGATCGACAGGTCGGGGTGGGCGTCGGTGATCTTGACCGTGTCGCGCACGTCGCGCTCGGCGTCGTGCAGGAGGGTCGCCAGCTGGGCGACCGTCTCCGATGACAGGCTCATGCCGTGGCCTCCTGGCGGGCGTCGGCACCTTCGCGCGCGCGCACCATGTCGAGCGCGACGTCGACGATCATGTCTTCCTGGCCGCCGACCATGCGCCGCTTGCCCAGCTCGACCAGGATGTCGACCGCGCTGATGCCGAAGCGCTCGGCCGCGGCTTCCGCGTGGCGCAGGAAGCTCGAGTACACGCCGGCATAGCCCAGCGCCAGGGTTTCGCGATCCACGCGCACCGGGCGCTCCTGCAGCGGGCGCACGATGTCGTCGGCGGCGTCCATCAGCATGCGCAGGTCGCAGCCGTGCCGCCAGCCCAGCCGCGAGGCGGCGGCGATGAACACTTCGAGCGGCGCATTGCCGGCGCCTGCGCCCATGCCCGCCAGGCTGGCATCGATGCGGTCGCAGCCTTCCTCGACCGCGACGATCGAATTGGCGACGCCGAGCGACAGGTTGTGGTGGGCGTGGATGCCGGTCTGCGTGCGCGCATCGAGCACGTCCTTGAACGCGCGGAAGCGCGCGCGCACGTCCTGCATGCCCAGCGCGCCGCCCGAATCGACGACGTACACGCACGAGGCACCGTAGCTTTCCATCTTCTTCGCCTGCTCGGCGAGCGCGGCCGGTTCGGCCATGTGGCTCATCATCAGAAAGCCCACCGCGTCCATGCCCAGTGCGTTGGCCGCCTCGATGTGCTGACGCGAGACGTCGGCCTCGGTGCAATGCGTGGCGACGCGCACCACGCGGGCGCCGGCGGCGTGGGCGTTCTTCAGATCGTGCACCGTGCCGATGCCCGGCAGCAGCAGGGTCGCGACCTTCGCGTGCTGCACCGTCTCGGCGACCGCCTCGATCCATTCGACATCGCTGTGCGCGCCGAAGCCGTAGTTGAACGACGCCCCCTGCAGGCCGTCGCCGTGCGCGACCTCGATCGAATCCACGCCCGCAGCATCGAGTGCGCCGGCGATCCGGCGCACCTGGTCCAGCGTGTACTGGTGGCGCACCGCGTGCGAACCGTCACGCAGGGTGACGTCGGAAATGGTGAGCTTGCGGTCGTTCATCGGGTCGGCTCCGGCTGCGCGGCCGCCAGGCGCGCGGCGATGCGCTCGCCGGTGGCCAGGGCCGCGGAGGTCATGATGTCGAGGTTGCCGGCGTAGGCCGGCAGGTAATGCGCGGCGCCCTCGACCTCGAGGAACACCGAGGTCTTCAGGCCCGTCGTCGGGCCGATCCCCGGCACGTTGCAGGGCCGCTCGATGCGTTCGAACTGCACCGCCTGCTTGAGCCGGTAGCCGGGCACGTGGCGCGCCACGTCGGCGACCATCGCCTCGATCGCTGCGGCGATGCGCGCGGTGTCGGCCTCGTCGGACAGCACGTAGACGGTGTCGCGCATCAGCAGCGGCGGCTCGGCCGGATTGAGCACGATGATCGCCTTGCCCTTGCGCGCCCCGCCGACCGCTTCGATCGCGCGCGAGGTGGTCTCGGTGAATTCGTCGATGTTGGCACGCGTGCCCGGCCCTGCGGAGCGGCTGGAGATCGACGCAACGATCTCGGCGTAGTGCACCTTCGCCACGCTGGCGACGGCGGCGACGATCGGAATCGTCGCTTGTCCGCCGCAGGTGACCATGTTGACGTTCGGCGCGTCGATGTGCGCGTCGAGGTTGACCGTCGGCACGCAGTACGGCCCGATCGCGGCAGGCGTCAGGTCGACGACGCGGATGTCCGGCCGCGACTGGCGCAGCACCGCGTCGTTGCGCACGTGCGCGCCGGCGGACGTCGCATCGAACACCACCTGCACGTCGTCGAACAGCGGTGAGGCGACCAGGCCCTCGACGCCCGCATCGCAGGTCTGCACGCCCATCGCACGCGCGCGTGCCAGGCCGTCGGAGGCCGGATCGATGCCGACCAGCGGGCCCATCGCCAGGTGCTGGCCGTGACGCAGGATCTTGATCATCAGATCGGTGCCGATGTTGCCGGGACCGATCACGGCTGCCTTGACGGGCATGGGGACTCCTCGAAGCGTTGAAACGGACGTGGGGAAGGGCAGACGCGGTGGGCGTCGGTCAGTCGAAATGCAGATCCAGCGCGCCAAGACCGCCGACCCGCAGGCGCAGGTGATCGCCGCGCACGACCGGGGTCAGTGGGACCAGCGCACCAGAGAGCACGGTGTCGCCGGCGCGCAGGCCGTCGCCCAGGCGTCCGAGTTGGTTGGCCAGCCAGACCACGCAGTTGAGCGGCGAACCCAGCGCCGCAGCGCCGGCGCCGGTGGACAGCAGGGCGCCGTTCTTCTCGAGCACCATGCCGCAGGTGCCCAGGTCCAGGTCGCGCAGCGCGACCCGCGTGCGCGAGGTGACGAAAGCCGCGGCCGAGGCGTTGTCGGCGACGGTGTCGAGGATGCCGATCTTCCAGTCGCGGATGCGGGAATCGACGATCTCGAAGCACGCCGACACCGACTCGGTCGCCAGCAAGACGTCGTGCAGGCCGATGCCGGGACCGGCCAGGTCGCGCTTGAGGTGGAATGCGATCTCGCCCTCGGCGCGCGGCGCGATCATGCCGGCCACCGCGACCGCACCGCGATCGGAGTGATCCATGCGATCGGTCAGCACGCCGAAATCGGGCTGGTCGACACCGAGCATGCGCTGCACGGCGACGCTGGTCAGGCCGATCTTGCGACCGACCACGCGTTCGCCCTCGGCCACACGCCGGGCGATGCCGGCCTGCGCGATCGCGTAGGCGCCGGCAAGGTCCAGGTCCTCGACGCGACCGGTCAGCGGTGCGATCGGCGCGGCCTCGCGCAACGCGGTGTGCAGGGCATCGGCGTGCACGCTCGGATCGGCGCTCATGCCGCCCCCCCCGCGGGCGTCGGCGGATCGCTCTTGAGCGTGGTGCCGACGGCGAAGCGGTTGGCGGGCACTTCGTTGACCATCACGCGGATCGAGGCGAGCGGCGCGTCCAGCGTCTCGCTGGCCACGCGTGCGACCTCGCGGATGCAGCGCTCCACGCGGGCGGTGTCCCGGCCTTCGACCAGGGTGATCTGGATGATGGGCATGGCGTGTCCTTTAAGGGGGTGTCAGGCGAGCTCGCGGCCCTTGGTCTCGGGCAGGAACAGCCAGACGATCAAACCGGCCAGCGCGAAGAACGCCGCCGTCGTCACCAGGCCGCTGCCGACCCCGTAACGGGTGGAGATGAAGCCGATCAGGAACGGCGCGACCGCCGCGATCGCGCGGCCGCCGTTGTAGACGAAGCCCTGCGCGGTGGCGCGGATCGAGGTCGGGAACAGTTCGGCGAACGTCGGCGCAAAGCCGCTGTAGAAGCCGGTGCCGAAGTAGGCGACCACGATGCCGAACACCATCAGCATGTCGGGCGAGCGGATCGTCGCAAACACCGGCACCACGACCGCCGACGCCAGGAAGAACAGCAGGAAGGCCTTCTTGCGGCCGATGCGGTCGGCGAAGTAGCCGAAGGTGATGAAGCCGGCGGCCGCGCCGACCTGCATGATCACGATCCAGATCGTCGACTTCACCAGATCCAGCCCCGGGCCGCCGTCGGCCACCGGCGTCGCCAGATAGGTCGGGATCCAGGTGAACAGCCCCCAGTAGCCGCACATCGCCGCGGTCGTGAATGCCAGGCCGATCCAGGTATTGCGGGCGAACGGCCCGCCGAACAGTTCGCGCACGGTCTCGCCAAAGCCCAGCCGCCGGCTCTGGTTGCGCCAGATCTCCGGCTCCTCGACGTGGCGGCGCACGTAGAACGCCAGCAGCGCCGGCAGCAGGCCGACCGCGAACACCCAGCGCCAGCCACCGACCGGAATCACCAGCGCGGCGACCACCGCAGCGGCGGCGTAGCCGGCCGCGAACGCGCTCTGCACCCAGGCCATGACCTTGCCGCGGTGCTTCGCAGGCCAGGTCTCGCTGACCAGCGCCGAGCCGGCCGACCATTCGCCGCCGACGCCCAGGCCGACGATGATCCTGAACAGCATCAACTGGCCGAGGGTGTCGGCCAGACCGCACAGGGCGGTACCGATCGAGTAGCAGATGATGCTGAGCATCATCGAGCGCGCCCGGCCCAGCCGGTCGGCGAGGAAGCCGAAGACCAGGCCGCCGGCGGCGGTGGCCATCAACGTCGCCGACATCACCAGGCCTGCCGACGACTTGTCCATGCCCAGGTCGACGATCACGTACTTGATGACCATCGCGAACAGCATGAGATCCATGATGTCGAGCATCCAGCCCAGATAGGCCGAGTTGAACGCGCGCCATTGCTGCTTGCTCGCGCCCTTCCACCAGCGCTCGCCGGTCCCCTGCCCCGCACCTGTCGTGTTCTGCGCCATTGCACGCCCTCCCGAGGCGATTCTTGAGGGGGGTGTGCCCCCGGCTGTTTGTATCGTTGCTCGATACCTAGGTATCACTATACGATAAGTCTCGACTAAAGAGTCAAGACCTCAATTTTGTATCGATCACCGAAACAAGGAACCGCCATGTCCAGCCTGATGCTGCGCCTGTTCGAAGACGAACTGCCTGCCCACTGCCCGCCGGTTTATCTGCCGGCAGCCCCGCGCGCGCTGTATCTGGCGCAGGGCGAGGCCACGGTGGAGGACGCCGTGTCTGGCACGCTGCTGTTGCAGGGCGCGGCCTGGGTCGGCGAGGACGCGCTGACGCTCAACATCGGCGCCGCGCCCGTCCGCATCTGGCGCTGGGAGCTGTCGACCCACGCTGCGGCCGCACCGGGCCTGCCCTCGGCGCCGGCCACCCGCACGGTGCTCAAACTCGAAGCACCGGTCGAGCTCGACCCCGGATTCGACTGGTTGATGCGCTGCGACGAGGTGGGCTTTCCGCCCGGCGGCGTCGCGCTGACCCATGTGCACCAGGGCCCCGGCATTCGCATCTGCGCCGAGGGCGAGATCGGGATCGAGACCCAGGGCCGGGCGCAGCGCCACGGGCCGGGACAGGCGTGGTTCGAACTGGGCCCCGCCCCGGTGCTGGCACCGACCACCGAGCGCGAACCCACCCGTTTCGTACGCTGCTTCCTGCTGCCGCGCCAGCTCAAGGGCCGCAGCTCGATCCGCTATGTGCGCCAGGAAGACGCCGACGCCCCCAAGGTGCAGACCTATCGGGTTTTCGCGGAGCGATACATCCGTCTACCTCAGTGACATCGCCTCGGGGTACCCTGATGCGTGCGGCCTCGCCGCATTCATCGGCTTCACCGCACAGGACGAACCCCATGGCCCAGGCCGGCCCCGCCTCTGATGACGCCGCGGACGCGTCGCTTCCCACCGCGATCGTGTCGTTGCAGGTCATCGACGCGCTGTCCAACGCGCCCCAGGGGCTGGGGGTGACCCAGCTGTCGCAACAGTTGGGCATGCCCAAGGCGCGTGCGCACCGGCACCTGCGTGCGCTGCGCGATCACGGCTATCTGCTGCAGGACCCGGTCACCAACCAGTACCGGGTCGGCTGGAAGCTCTATCTGCTGGGCAAGGCCTGCGTCGGGCGTTTCGACCTGACCACGCTGGCGCGGCCGGTGCTCGAGCGCCTGCGCGACGCCGTCGGCCAGACGATCGTCATCGCCTCCTATGCCGAGCAGGAGGTGGCGGTCATCGACGTGCTGCGCGGCACTTCGCCGCTGGAGATCAGCCTGCGGCCGGGCAGCCGCTTTCCCCACCATGCCAGCGCGCAGGGCAAGCTGGTGCTGGCCTACGGGCCGGCCGCGCTGCGCGAGCAATATCTGGCGCAGCCGCTCGAACCCGAGACGCCGCGCACGATCACCACCCATGCGCGCCTGCGCAACGAACTCGACCGGGTCCGCGACTGCGGCTGGGCCGACGCGCCCGAGGAACTGTTCACCGGCATCAACGCGCTGGCCGCGCCGCTGCTGCAGGCCGGCGGTGCGCTGTTCGGCACCTTGGCCATCGTCGGCTCGATCCATTACCTGCCGGCCACGCCCGATTCGGCGCATGTGGAGGCCTTGCGCCGGACGGCCGCCGAACTGTCGACGATGCTGGGTTACGCCGGCGCCTGACCGTCCTGCAGTCCGGCGAGAAACCGCCGCGGCGCGCCGTCGAAGCCGCCGTTGGACATGAACACCACGTGGTCGCCGTCGCGCGCCAGCTCGGCGAGCGCGTCCAGCAGCGCGTCGGCATCGGGCACCGTGCGCGCCTGGCCGCGCACCGCCTCGACCACGCGCCGTGCGTCCCAGGCCAGTTCCGGCCGGTGCAGGAAGACCACCGCATCGGCGGCGTCGAGCGACGGCGCCAGTGCCTGGGCATGCGCGCCCAGGCGCATCGAATTGCTGCGCGGCTCCATCGCCACGACGATCCGCGCGTCCCCAACCTTCGCCCGCAGCCCGGCCAGCGTGGTCGAGATCGCGGTGGGATGGTGCGCGAAGTCGTCATAGACGGTGACCCCGCGGGCGCGGCCGAGCAGCTCGAGCCGGCGCTTGACGCTGCGAAAGCGCGCGAGCGCCGGCAGCACGTCCGCCGGATCGACACCGACCGCGGCGCACGCGGCCAGCGCGGCCAGCGCATTGAGCACGTTGTGGTCGCCGAGCAGCGGCCATTCGACCGTGCCCACGTCCACACCGCGGTGGCGGACCCGGAAGGCACTGCCGTCGGCGGCGATGCGCTCGGCGCTCCAGTCGAACGCGGGGTCGAAACCGAAGCGCTCGACCGGCGTCCAGCAGCCCATCGCCAGCACCTCGCCCAGGCGCGCATCATGGCCATTGACGATCAGCCGACCGCGGCCGGGCACGGTGCGCACCAGATGGTGGAACTGGCGCTGGATCGCGGCGACATCGGGGAAGATGTCGGCATGATCGAATTCGAGATTGTTGAGGATCGCCACCGTCGGGCGGTAGTGCACGAACTTGCTGCGCTTGTCGAAGAACGCGGTGTCGTACTCGTCGGCCTCGACCACGAACAGCGGTCGCGCCGGTGCCTGCGTGCCTGTGCCCGCCTGCGGGGACGCAGGATCGGCGCGTCCGCCCAGCCGCGCCGAGACGCCGAAATCCTCGGCCACGCCGCCGATCAGAAAGCCCGGCGCGCGGCCGGCGGCCTCGAGCAGGAAGGCCAGGATCGTCGTCGTCGTGGTCTTGCCGTGGGTGCCGGCGACCGCCAGCACCTCGCGCCCGGGCAGCACCTGCTCGCTGAGCCACTGCGCGCCCGAGGTGTAGGCGCGGCCGGCGTCGAGCACCGCCTCGACCGCGGGGTTGCCGCGCGAGAGTGCGTTGCCGATCACCACCTGGTCGACGTCGGCGTCGATGTGCGCAGGGTCGTAACCCTGGCGCAGCGCGATGCCCAGTTGCTCGAGCTGGGTCGACATCGGCGGATAGACCGCCTGGTCGCTGCCCTCGACCGCATGGCCGAGTTCGCGTGCGAGCGCCGCGACGCCGCCCATGAAGGTGCCGGCGATGCCGAGGATATGGAGTTTCACGGGTGGGAAATCCTGGACGGGGCCGCACTGCGCCGGGCGGCTGCGGCGCGCGCGGACGACCGACGGCCGCGCCGGGAAAAAGACACGCACCGCATTCGCGCCGCCACTGGACCCGGCGGCGCGCTGGGCGCGGCTCAGGCTGCGGCGTCGGCCTTGCCGATCGCCGCGACGATGCGCGCGAACACCTCGTCGAGCGGACCGACGCCGTCGACCACCGTCAGCTGGCCGTGGTCGCGGTAGAAGCCGATCACCGGCGCGGTCTGCTGGTCGTAGACGTTGAGGCGGTGGCGCACCGATTCGGGACTGTCGTCGGCCCGGCCTTCGGCCTTCGCCCGGCCGGCGAGCCGTTCGACGATCTGCTCGTTGTCGACCTCCAGCTGCACGGCGGCATCGAAGGTCTGGCCCAGCTTGGCCAGCAGCGCATCGAGCGCGGCGGCCTGGGCGAGATTGCGCGGGTAGCCGTCGAGGATGAAGCCGGCGCGGGTGTCCTCGCGCGACAGGCGGTCCTCGAGCATGCCCAGCAGGATCTCGTCGGAGACCAGGTCACCGCGGTCCATCACCGCCTTGGCCTGAAGACCCAGCGGCGTGCCGGCGGCGACTTCGGCGCGCAGCAGGTCGCCGGTGGAGATATGCGGCACCTGCAGGTGTTCCTTCAGTCGTGCGGCCTGCGTGCCTTTGCCCGAACCGGGCGCTCCGAGAAGAACCAAACGCATCGAACGCTCCTGCAAGTGTGGGGAGCCCTCCGGTCCTGCGGCTACACTCGGGCAGGGCGGCGAACGGCCGCATCAGCTTAACGTATCCCGCCACGACCCGAATCGACGAGGCCCGCGATGCCCTCCGGAACCCTGCTCTACGCCCAGTCGGGCGGCGTGACCGCCGTCATCAACGCCACCGCCTCGGCGGTCCTGCAGGAGGCCCGTGCGCAAGGCGTGCGCGTGCTGGCGGCGCGCAACGGCATCCTTGGCGCACTGCGCGAGGATCTGGTCGACGCCTCGCGGCTGCCGATCGCCGCGGTCCGCGCGCTGGCGCACACCCCCGGCGGCGCCTTCGGCTCGTGCCGCCACAAGCTCGGCACGCTCGAGGCCGACCGCGCGCGCTACGAGCGCCTGCTGGACGTGCTGCGCGCGCACGATGTGCGCTGGTTCCTCTACAACGGCGGCAACGACTCGGCCGACACCGCGCTCAAGGTCTCCAGGCTGGCGCGGGCCTTCGACTACCCGCTGACCTGCATCGGCGTGCCCAAGACCGTCGACAACGACCTGGCGGTCACCGACTGCTGCCCGGGCTTCGGCTCGGCGGCCAAGTACACCGCGGTGTCGGTGCGCGAGGCCGCGCTCGACGTCGCCGCGATGGCCGACACCTCGACCAAGGTCTTCGTCTACGAGGCCATGGGCCGCCATGCCGGCTGGCTCGCCGCCGCCGCGGGCCTGGCCGGCCAGGGCCCGGACGAGGCGCCGCAGCTGATCCTGTTCCCCGAACGCGCGTTCGACGAGGCCGACTTCCTGGCCAACGTGCGCCGCGTGGTCGAGCGCGTGGGCTGGTGCGTCGTGGTCGCCAGCGAAGGCATCCGCACCGCCGACGGCCGCTTCGTCAGCGATGCCGGCGGCGGTCGCGACGCCTTCGGCCATGCCCAGCTCGGCGGCGTTGCCGCGCATCTGGCCGGCCGGGTCAAGGATGCGCTGGGCCTGAAGGTGCACTGGGCGCTGCCCGACTATCTGCAGCGCTCGGCCCGGCACCTGGCCTCCAAGACCGATGTCGAGCATGCGATGGCGGTCGGTCGCGAAGCGGTGCGCTTCGCGCTCGCCGGCCGCAACGCGACCATGCCGGTCATCCGGCGCACCGCCGACGCGCCATACCGCTGGAAGATCGAGGCCGCGCCGCTGGAGAAGGTCGCCAACCACGAGAAGACCATGCCCGCCGGCTTCATCCGCCGCGACGGCTACGGCATCACCGCGGCCGCCCGCCGTTATCTCGAACCGCTGGTGCGCGGCGAGGCGCCGCCGCCCTACGGACGCGACGGCCTGCCGAAATACGTGACCCCGGCGTTGACCCCGGTGCCGCGCACGCTGGCCGATTGGGACGGCTGAACCGCACGCCGAGCCATCGCCCGCTTCACGATGCGGCGGCCAGGCGCGGCGCTATATTGAGCGCCGCCCGATCGACCGTGCAGGCCCTTCGATGACGTCCGATGCCGGTGTCCGACGCGATCTCCAGCATCTGCGCGAACTGCTCGACCACAACTCCGACTGGGCCTGGGAGGTCGACGCGCAGGGCCGCTACACCTACTGCTCGCGCATGGTCACCGCCCTGCTCGGCCATCCGCCCGAGGCGATGCTCGGCCGCACCCCGTTCGAGTTCATGCCGCCGGCCGAGGCCGCCCGCGTGGGCGAAGCGTTCGCGGCCATCATCGCCGAGCGTCGTGCATTCTCGGGCCTGGTCAATCGCAACCTGCATGCCGATGGTCGCATCGTCGTGCTGGAGACCAGCGGCGTGCCGTTCTTCGACAGCGCAGGAGACCTCCGCGGCTACCGCGGCATCGACCGCGACATCTCCGAACTCGGCGAGCGGGTGCTGCAGCTCGAGGCGGTCTACGACCATGCCGCCGTGCCGATGAGCACGGTCGATACCGCCGGCATCCTGGTCATGGGCAACCGGGCGATGGCCGCACTGTGCGAGCACGACGGCCCGGTGGCCGGCCTGCGCCTGACCGATCTGCTGCCCGAGGCGGCGCAGTGGCTCGACGCCGACCTGGCGCTGGCACGCGATGGCCAGCCACTGCCGACCCACGAATTCGCATGGCGCACGCGCTGGCTGTACGCCGCGCCGCACGCGCTGCACGATGCGCTCGGCCGTGTGGCCGGGCTGTCGATCGCCTGGATGGACATCACCGCCCGCCGCCAGGCCGAGCAACTGCTCACCGAGGCCAATCGCCGGCTCGAAGGCTACGCGCGCCAGGACTACGTCACCGGCCTGTACAACCGCCGCGACCTCGACGAGCGGCTGGCGCTGGAGATCGGCCGTGCGCGGCGCGACGGCAGCCCGCTGTCGCTGTGCATGGCCGACGTGGATTACTTCAAGGCCTACAACGACGGGGCCGGCCACCTGGCCGGCGACGACTGCCTGCGCACGATCGCCGGCGCGCTGCGCCGGGCCGTCTCCCGTCCCGGCGATGCGGTGAGCCGCTACGGTGGCGAGGAGTTCGTCGTGGTGTTGGCCGGCACCGACGAGGCCGGGGCGGCGCATGTCGCCGAACGGTTACGCGCATGCGTGGAAGCACTCGACCTGGCACATCCCAGCAGCCCGCTGGGCCGGGTGACGGTCAGCGTCGGCGTGGTCACCTGCCGGCCGCAGCGCGACCCGGTCGCCGCCGACGATGCCGCTGCGGTCGCCGGACTGCTGCGCCTGGCCGACCACGCGCTGTATGCGGCCAAGCACGCCGGCCGCAACCGCGTGGCCACCGAACCGCTGCCGACCACGCTGCCGGTCTGAGCGACGCGGCGCCCGCGTCGCGGCAGGACCACCGCCCGCATTCACACCGCTGCCATTGAATCGCGCCGTCGACCCCCGATCTTGATCGGCTCCGCCCTGATCGGCACCGCCCGGCCCGCGCTCGATGCCCGAACTGCCCGAAGTCGAAACCACCCGCGCCGGCCTGGCGCCGCACATCGAAGGCCGTCGGATCGTCGCGGTCCAGATGCGCCGACCGGACCTGCGCTGGCCGATCCCGCCGGAGGTCGCTGCGCAGTTGCCCGGCCAGCGCATCGACGGCATCCGCCGCCGCGCCAAGTACCTGCTGCTCGACACCGCGGCCGGCAGCGCGCTGCTGCACCTGGGGATGTCGGGCAGCCTGCGCGTGCTCGCGCCCGAGGTGCCGGTGCGCGCCCACGACCATGTCGACATCGCACTGGATTCGGGGCGCGTGCTGCGCTTCAACGACCCCCGGCGGTTCGGCTGCCTGCTGTGGCAGCCGCCGGGCCAGACCCATGCGCTGCTGCAGGGCCTGGGCCCCGAACCGCTTGGCGAGGCCTTCGACGGCGACCATCTGTTCCAGGCCAGCCGCGGCCGGCGCGCGCCGGTCAAGGCGTTGCTGATGGACCAGCGCATCGTCGTCGGGGTCGGCAACATCTACGCGGCCGAGGCGCTGTTTGCGGCCGGCATCTCGCCGCTGCGCGAGGCCGGCAAGATCTCGCGGGCCCGCTATGCGCGCCTGGCCGACGAGGTTCGCCGCATCCTCGCCTATGCGATCCGGCGCGGCGGTACCACCTTGCGCGACTTCATCAGCCCCGACGGCGCGCCGGGCTACTTCGAGCAGGAACTGTCGGCCTATGGTCGCGGCGGCGCGCCGTGCCCGCGTTGCGGCGGGGTGCTGCGGCAGGCAGTGATCGCCCAGCGCGCGACCGTGTGGTGCCCGCGCTGCCAGCGCTGAGCCGCTATAACGGCAGCTCGGGCTGCGCCGGTTCGATCCGGCCTTCGCCGCGCGCGATGCGCTTGAACTCGGCGCGGCTCACCGACACGTAGCGCTCGTTGCCGCCGATCTCGACCTGCGGGCCGTCGTGCACCGCATAACCGCGCTCGTCCACGCGCACGGTCATCGTCGCCTTCTTGCCGGTGTGGCAGATGGTCTTGATCTCGCTCAGTTCGTCGGCCCAGGCCAGCAGCGCCTGGCTGCCTTCGAACAGCTCGCCGCGGAAATCGGTGCGCAGGCCGTAGCACAGCACCGGGATGCGCAGCGCATCGACGACCTCCGACAGCTGCCAGACCTGGGCGCGGGTCAGAAACTGGGCCTCGTCGACCAGCACGCAATCGATTCTGGGCACATCCTCGCCCGCGCCCAGCGCGCGCACGCAGTCGAGCAGATCGTCATCGCGGTCGAACGCGATCGCTTCGGCCGACAGCCCGATCCGCGAGGCCACCCGCCCGACCCCGGCGCGATCGTCGAGCCGCGGGGTCAGGATCGCCACGCGCATGCCGCGTTCGCGGTAGTTGTGCGCGCTCTGCAGCAGCGTGGTGGTCTTCCCGGCGTTCATCGCCGAGTAGTAGAAGTAGAGCTTGGCCATCGCCGGATTCTACCGGCCAAGGGGCCGGCGCCGTCGGCCGGTACACTATGCGTCGCTAGACAGACGCCCCACCCGATGCACGGTCTGAACCCCCAACAAGCCCAGGCCCTCGGTCACGTCGAGGGGCCACTGCTCGTGCTGGCCGGCGCGGGCAGCGGCAAGACGCGCGTGATCGTGGAGAAGATCGCCCACCTGATCCAGTCCGGGCGCTACCCGGCCAAGCGCATCGCTGCGATCACGTTCACCAACAAGTCGGCCAAGGAGATGCGCGAGCGCATCGCCAAGCGTCTGCGCGGCGACGCCGCCGACGGGCTGACGATCTGTACCTTCCATGCCCTGGGTTTGAAGATGCTGCAGATCGAGCACGCCAAGCTGGGGTTGCGCCGCGGGTTTTCGATCTTCGACGCCGACGATGCCGCCGCGCAGATCAAGGACCTGCTGCCCGGCGCCAAGCCCGACGTGGTGCAGGCGATGCAGGGCCTGGTCTCGCGCGCCAAGAATGCCGGCCTGTCGCCCGAACAGGCGCACGTGGCGGCGACCAGCGCGCGCGAGTTCGAGGCTGCCGCGCTCTACGCCCGGTATCAGGAACGCCTGGCGGCGTTCAACGCAGTCGACTTCGACGACCTGATCCGCTTGCCGGTGCAACTGCTCGAATCCGACGAGGACGCGGTGCTGGGCTGGCGCGAGCGCATCGGCTACCTGCTGGTCGACGAGTGCCAGGACACCAACGACGCGCAGTACCGGCTGCTCAAGGCGATCGCCGGACCCAAGGGCAACTTCACCTGCGTGGGCGACGACGACCAGAGCATCTACGCCTGGCGCGGCGCCAACCCCGAGAACCTGGCCGCGCTGGCGCACGATTACCCGACGCTGCGCATCGTCAAGCTCGAGCAGAACTACCGCTGCAGCAACCGCGTGCTGCGGGCGGCCAATGCGCTGATCGCCAACAACCCGCACGAGCACCCCAAGACGCTATGGAGCGCGCAGCCCGACGGCGAGCGCATCCGCGTGTGGGAGTGCCGCGACAGCGCGCACGAGGCCGAGAAGGTCGCCGGCGAGATCCACTTCCTGCAGTCCGCGCGCAAGGCCGAGTGGAGCGAGTTCTGCATCCTGTTCCGCAGCAACCACCTCTCGCGGCCGCTGGAAAAAGCGCTGCAGCTGCTGCGCGTGCCCTACCACCTGAGCGGCGGCACCGCGTTCCTGGACCGCGGCGAGGTCAAGGACGCGATGTCGTGGCTGCGCGTGCTGGCCAATCCCGACGACGACTCGGCGTTCCTGCGCGCGGTGCAGTCGCCCAGCCGCGGCGTCGGACAGACGACGCTGGCCAAGCTGGCCGAGCTTGCGCGCAGTGCGCAGATGCCGATGTCGCGGGCGATCGAATCGATGGGGCTGCTCAAGCAGCTGACCCCGCGCGCGGCCAATGCGCTGAGCGAGTTCGCCGATATCCTGCGCGAACTACGCGCCGACGCGCGGCACACGCCGGCGGGCGATCTGGTGCGCAAGCTCAACGAACGCTCCGGCCTGATCGCGATGCTGCAGGCGCAGTGCAAGAGCGAGGAGCTGTTCCGGATCCGCCGCGGCAATCTCGACGAGCTCGCCGACTGGTTCGAAGGCGCGCGCGGCGCGGGGCCGGGCGAACTGGCCTCGCAGCTCGCGCTGCTCACCCATGCCGACAAGGGCGATGCCGGCAACCAGGTGCGGCTGATGAGCATGCACGCCGCCAAGGGCCTGGAGTTCCGCTACGTGTTCATCATCGGCATGGACGACAACACGCTGCCGCACGAGTCGAGCATCGACGAGGGCCGCATCGACGAGGAGCGCCGGCTGCTGTACGTGGGCATCACCCGCGCCAAGGAACAGCTGTGGCTGTCGTATCCGCGCGAGACCCAGCGCTGGGGGCAGAAGCTGCGACTGACCCCCAGCCGGTTCTTCGAGGAACTGCCGGCCGCCGAGATCCAGCGCGACGGTGCCGACCCGGTCGCCGACGCGCAGCGCAAGCGCGAGCGCGCCAACCACGGCTTCGCCTCGATCAAGGCGCTGCTCGACAGCTGAGCGGCGGCGGCCGCTGCGGCCACCGTCTCGCCGGCATCAGGGCGAGGTGTGCCCACCCGGTGCGAGCGCGGCCAGGGCCTCGCGCAGCGCCGCGACCTCGGTCTCGAGCGCCTCCACGCGCGCCACCAGCGCCTCGTCGCTGCGCGCGGCCTCGCCCCGTGGCTCGGCCATCGGCAGGCTCTCGACGTCGACCGGTCCGCAGAGCAGATGCGCGAACCGTTCCTCGCGGCGCCCCGCGCCCGGTGGGATGCGCACCAGCAGCGCCTTGGCCGCCATCCGCTCCAGATGGTGGCGCAGGTCCTCGATGTCGCCGAAGGCATGCAATCGCTCACTGCGCGCCTGCAGCTCGTGCGCGGTCTGCACGCCGCGCAGCAGCAGCACGGCGAGCAGCGCGATCTGCGGCGGCGGCAGGTCCAGCATGCTGCCGACGCTGTGTTCGTAGCGCTCGGCACGCGACGAGAACGACTGGCGCGCCAGCCGATGCTGCTCGAGTTGGCGCAGGGCGTGATGCGTGTCGCCGAAGCTCAGCGCCATCACCGGCTCACGCGCCGTCTTCTGGTTGGCCGCCGACTGCGCGGCATTGACGGTGAGCGGATAGACGTCGGGCGTGGTCGCCTGTTTTTCGATCAGGCAGCCGAGCACCCGGGCTTCGGCGGGGCTCAGTTCCGGCCAGCGGGCGGTCTGGTGCATGTCGGCTCCTGTTGGACGGGGCCGGCATGATGGCCCGAGTGCGCCTGGATGTCATGCTGGCGTGAAGAGCTGCGGTTACACTCCCTGGCCGATCGATCCCAGGCTTTCTGCGATGCGCACAACGCTCCCCGCCCTGACCCTGCTCGCCAGCGCGCTGCTGGTCGCGGCCTGCAAACCCGTGGCGGCGCCCGCCGACGCCCCTGTCGCCGCCTCGCAGCCCGCCGCCGCGCCCGTCACCGAGGCCAGCGCGCCCGCCGACAACCTCAACGCGGTGCTCTGGGTGCAGCGTTCGGAGGAATACCGCGCCAACAGCCTGTCGCTGTTCCGCGCCGCCGCCGACCACCTCGATGCGGCCCTGGCCGAACCAAACTGGGATGCACTGGTGCCGGCCGAGCGCGAACTGGCGGGCGACGCGCGCGCGCTGCCGCCAGCGGTGATCATGGATATCGACGAGACCGTGCTCGACAACTCGCCCTACCAGGCACGCCTGGTACAGAACGGCCTGGAGTACGACGAGGTCACCTGGGCGCAGTGGGTCGCCGAGAAGAAGGCTCGCCCGGTCCCCGGCGTGCTCGAGTTCGCCAAGGCCGCCGAGGCCAAGGGTGTGACCATCCTCTACCTGTCCAACCGCGCCCAGCACCTGCAGGAAGCGACGCTCGCCAACCTGCGCGCCGAAGGTCTGCCGGTCAAGGACGACAGCGTGTTCCTGGGACTGGGCACGCACGTGGAAGGCTGCGAGCAGCACGGCAGCGAGAAGACCTGCCGTCGCCGGCTGGCAGGCCGCCAGTACCGGGTGCTGATGCAGTTCGGCGACCAGCTCGGCGACTTCGTCGAAGTCCTGGCCAACACAGGCGAGGCCCGCACGCAGTTGCTCGATGAGTACGGCGACTGGTTCGGCGAGCGCTGGTGGATGCTGGCCAATCCCACCTACGGCGGCTGGGAGCCGGCGCAATTCAACAACGCCTGGGACCAGCCCGCGGCGGCCCGCCGCGCCGCCAAGCGCGCGGCGCTCGATCTGGCGCAGTGATCCAGGCCGCACCCAGCATCGTGGCCTCAGTCACTTAGCCGACGAACCTGAAGTATTGCGTCAGCTTGATGAACGCGCTAGGCTGAACGCGTCAACACCGAGTCCTCCGGCATCGTCCGGTTCAGGGAGACCCCACGGGTCTCCCTTTTTTTATCCTGCCCGCGCAGCGATCGGCATCGCGAACCGCAAGGTGGCCGAGGTGCAGCGCACATCGTCCAACAGACGCTCCCCCCCTGGGGTCGCCCCCAGGGTGTGAACGGCGGGGCGCTCGACTACCTTCGGGGGGTCCGGCTCCGCACCGCCGACCCGGTCATGCCGCCCCCGAGGCCTCGTCGTGTCGCTGATCAGTGAAATCCACAAGCACGCCTCCGCCGATCTGGGCAGGCTGTCCGGGCTGCTCGGCAATGGCCCGGGCGGCAACGGGCACGGCATCGGCCCGCAGCTCGGCAACGCGTTCTCGAACACGATGAAGGGGCTGACGTCCAACCTCTTCCATCAGCAGTTTCCCGGTGTGAACTTCGGAAACGGCCCGCGGCCCGGGCAGGGTGGCGCGCCGGCGGCGGACGCACGTCCGACCCTGCCCACACCGCCAGGCGGCCCACCGATTCCGGCGCCACCGCCGCTGCCTGCACCACCGGGGGGTCAGCCCGCCCACAACGGATGGAATGGCGGCCACCCGCATGGTGGTCATCCAGCCGGCCCCAACATTCCGACCCCGGGCGGCATTCCCGCCGGCCCCGGACTCGGCGGCGGTCTGCCGGGCCCGGCGCGGCCCGATGGCGGTCATGCCCCACATCTGCCGTCCCCTGGTGGCCCGACATCCGCGCCGGGCCAGACCGGACTGCTACCGGCGCTGGGCAATCTGCTGGGCAACGCCGCCAATGCAGTCCGCCAGCTCCTGTCCCCCGGCACGGCGGCACCGCCGGCCTTCCAACCGGGTCCACCGGGTAGCACCCCGGTCGCCCCCCCACAGACGTTGCCGACGCAGCTCGCCTCTGCTGCCAACCAGGTCGTACGCGCGCTCACCAATGCGGTGCCCCAGGCCCCTGTCACCGCGCCGCCCGGGACCACCACGAACACCGCTGCGCTGCCGGCCGCAGTGCCGGGCCAAGCGGCCGCCACGCAGGCCACGCTGGCGCAGCAGGCAGCCGTGCCCACCTCCCAGCAGGCACTTGCCCAGCAGGCACTTGCCCAGCAGGCATCGATGCCACAGACGGCATCCGCACCGCCATCCACGGCCCCGGCTGCGCCGCAGACCGCATCCACGCCGCTGCCTGTGCCGGCCCAGGCACTGCCGGCCCAGGCACTGCCTGCGCAGCCACAGCGCGCGGAGACCGCCTTCGCCCCTCCGGGCAATCCAGCCGCCGACCGCAGCGCCGTGCCGCAGCAGGCGGCCCCCCCGACGCAGCCCGCGATCGCCAACGCCCCGGCCGGCACGACCCTGGCGGCCGTGCCGGCCACGGTCATGGCGGCCCAGGCGCCAGCCACGCAACAGGTCGCCGGCAATACACAGATCGCAGGCAATCCACAGGCCACGGCACCGGCGGCCGGCGAGCGCGGCGGCCCGTCGCGTGTCGACCTGGTGGCCACCGGCGTCTACACCGCCGACGGTCCGGGCCTGCGTCGCCGCAACCGGCTCAAGGTCGGACCCGCCGACATCGGCCAGTGGATGGTCGCCCTGGCCCAGGGCCGGCGATTGCTGCTGCGGCCCCATGACGACTTGCCGGCCGAGATCGCGCGCGCGATGCAGTGGCTGTTCTGGACGCTGGCCCTGGTCGCCTACGGCTGCCTCGGCCTGGTGCTGGTCAGCGTGCTGCTGAGCATGGGCGAGATGCCGGCCGCCCCCGCGATGCGTCGCTGGAGCAGCGAACTCGCGTTCGCGGGTCTGGCGGCCGCGTGCGGCGCCTGGTGGCTCGCCCGCCGGCTCAACGCCCCGGCACGCGGCTCGACCGGCCCCGTCCGCCGATAGACTCACCGTCGGCGAGACCGGCAGTTTCACACCCGCGCACTGCGGCACGCTGCAGCACATTTCTGCGCGACATCCATGTGACGCCGTTCAAGGCGTACACACAGGAACCTGCACCGTGCTCATCACATCACCACCGATGTTGGCAATCATGCGCGGCTGATAGACGACGTGGGGACAACTGCCTTGCCCGCTTCCCGTCGTCGTCAGTGGTCTGTCACCCTCCACCTGCCGTCGCTTGAGTTCGTAGGTGAGGCGAAAACTCGAAATCTCTGTGCCTAGCCCCAGAATTCGCGCGGCGCCCTGCTCGATCGCCACCACGAGCGTTCCCTGGGACGCCGTCAAACGACCGGACAACACATAGCGATCCTGCTGCACAGTGCCGCCCCCCGTGATCTGCCCCTGCGCGTCAATGTCGATGCGGATGTCGCCGGCTTCGGCATGCCATCCATCCGGCCGCATGCGCCCATCGGCAATGAAGCCTGCGTTGCCCGCACCGGAGTCCTGTCCAGGCACGCCCGCAACCTCGCCATGCACGATCAGTTGAACGCGATCACCTCCCAACCTTTTGAACGCGATGCTGCCCTGGCCCGAGGCCCGCATCGCAGATGCTCCGTTAACCGGCGTCGCTTCCACCTCAAGCGTTCCCACGTACGGATCCTCAGTTGCGAGAAACGCAGGCTCCGCTGCCCCGCAAGCGGAAACAAACAACACCATGAGCCCCACACCAGACAAGCGCTGCATCCGTGCCATGACGACCTCGATTCAAAGTCATAGACCGGCCCCGAACAACGGGCCCCCGGGGTCGGCATGAGATGTCTGAAATGACGAAACCTGGGAGGGTACCCCGCAACCTCCACTGACTTCGTGTCGCTTACTGCTCAGGAGCGATCGAGGAATTGCAGTTCACTATCGCCACGCTCAGCGCGCGACCAGGCCATCGTCGGTCAGCTCGATGCGCTGCAGATCGATACCATTGCCCTGCAGGCCCTTGCGCACGCCCGAGGCCAGAGTCGCCAGCGCCTCGCGATTGCCCTGGCGCTTCATCGTCTGGTACGACAGCGCCGACACCATCGTGAGATACGCCGTGCGCTCGGCCTGTGCCTGCTTGGCCGCATCACTCATGCCGGCGATCTGCGGCACCGCGGCCAAAGGGCCGATCAGTTGCCGACGCACCGCGCGTTGCCCATCCGGCACCCGCGCCGAATCGCGGTCGTTGGCGACCTCCCAGGAGATCAGCAGGTGCGCGGCCAGCACGTCGCCGAGATTGGTCGGGTCGTACCCGTAGCGCCGCAGAATGCCATCGAATTGGCGCAGCAACTCGCCCGAGCCAATCACCTTCTCCAGATCGGCAACCTGCTGCGTGTTGCGGCCAAACGCCTGGATCGTCTCCTGCTGCACCCGCGCGCTGATGGCGGGGTCGCGCCGGAACGACAGCGTCTGGACGGCCTGCGCGTCGACCTGCGCCGGTGCCGGCCGGGAGACCGCCTGCTGCAATGCACGTTGCACGGCAGCATCGCCATCGGCGGCATGTACCGCCGCACCGGCCAGCAGCATCATCGCCATCAGAAGTCCCGCCGCAGCGCGGACATGGAATCTCGCACGATCAAACATCATGAACCTCCTTGCGATACGGCGTCCTGGCTGGCCTGGAAGCCTGCGCCGGTCAACTCGATGGTGGCAAGATCGTTACCGGTCTGCCGTTGAAAATCCTGCCGGATCGCTTGCGAGAGCGCGGCCTGCGCGCCCGTCTGACCTTGGACGCGATCCGCTTCCCGTCCCAGTGCGGCGGCGACCAATTCGTAGATGCGCTGACGGTTGGCGAGCGCCTGCTCATCCGCGGCCTGTGCCCCCTCCTGGCGTGCCCAGTGCGCGGCCATCTGCTCACGCAGGCCCGCCGCTTGCGACCGCGTGGCGCGCACACCGTGGAAGGCTTCCCAATGCACGAGGAAGAGCAGCGCATTGGCATCGACGATATCGGTCCCGGGATAACCCAAGGCCCGATATCGTGCCTGCAGCCAGGCATCCGCATCGCCAGAGTCCACGAACTGCGAGAGATCGCCGATCCGCACACTGCTCAGTCCAGGCCACTGCGCGCTGAAGGCTGCGCCCTCGCCTTTGTCCGCAGACGCCGAGGACGTCGACCCGGCCACGCTCTGCATCCCAGCGTTGTAGGCCTCAAGAAATGCCTGTTGATCGTGTTCGCCGGCGTCCACAGACCCGATGCCTTGGGTCGCTTGCGCACCGTCCGAACATGCCGTGACCAGCCCGGCAACAGCGAGAAGGAGCAGCCAACATGCCGATGCGCAACACCGCGGCCGCCCATCACCGCTCATGCGCGTCTCGGCGTCCCAATTCGAATGCCCACGCCCTGGCACTCTCGAGGCCATCGCGCTCCACGCGCTGCCGATACTCGCGGGTCAGCGACTGGAGTCGATCCGGATCCATCTGCGCGTGGGTCGTTGACGCGTCCTGCTCCCGGGAACCGTCCTCGCTCCCCTCGGTCGTCGCGTCCATCGTGTGTTCGAGCGTCGTCTGCGACAACGCAGCCTGCCCATACCCCATTCCCAGATCGGCAGTGGCGGACGGATCCCATTGCGCGAAGCTGGAGAGCGGGAGCGCGACTGCGCCCAGAATCAGACACCACACTCGCTGCTTGCAAGGCACTTGCTTGCGAACCGAAGACTTCATCGCACACCTCCTGTCGTGGACAGCACGATTGATGGCGGGGACTGATCGACTGTAACGCCTGGCTGGACCCGGAAGATGGACACTGCCTGACGGCAAATGCGGTTTGGGAATCGCCAGTCTTCATCAAGACAAAGGGCGAGTGCCAAGCACTCGCCCTCCGTCGAACCGCGCCTGGCAATTACTGCTTGCGGGCGGCGCTGGTCAGACCTTCACCGATCGACTTGATCGCGGTGCTGATCGTGTTCGACAGCATGCTGAACATCTGCGACTCGGCTTGGAACTCCATCTGCGTCTTGCTGAATTCCTTGGCGTCCTTCTTGCTGTCCAGACCGCCCAGCTTGTCGCTGAGCTGGGTCATCTTTTCGGCCTTCTCGCCGAGCTTCTCACCCATGGCCTTGGCGATCGCCACCAGCCAGCTCTCGCCCTTGCCGCTGCTGCCGCCGACGCTTTCCAGGCCGATCTGGCCCAGGGAAATGTTGAAATCGAGGTTGACGCTCATGAGCTTCGTCTCCGTAGTTGAAAAAAGTACCGAACCAAAATTCCGGGGCGGATGGGAAGGAGCGTGCATCCGCATCTATCGTTGGTATCGATGCTGCCGTTCCAACTGCCTTCCAACAACTAGGGGCGACCCTAGCGAAGCGTATTCAGATGACGCTTGAACGCTGCGCAGCGGCCGCATTTGCCAACCATTCACGCGCCGCGTCTTCGCCCTGCTCCCTCGAGATCCGCGCGAATTCGAGCGCTCGCTGCACCGAAGGATTCTCGAAGACCTGCAAGGTGTCGGAGAATGCCCGCTGCACTTCGTCGGCGCCTGAGGCATCGAGCAGGCCATGCTGTCCGAGCAAGCCAATCGTGTCATCAAGACTGGCGCGGATCTGGTCCGGATTGACGTCCGCAGGCGCCGTCATCGTCGCAAGCGTCTGCTCCAGATGCCCGAGCATGCTCTCCCTGCTGGCCGCATCGATATCCTGCTGCTCACGCAACTCCGCCTCGAACCGTTCGAGCAATTCGGCGCGCAGCGTTTCGAAATTCTGTTCAGAGGATGTAGACGACATGGACGAGAGCTCCTGCAGGTGGACCGGTGCGGATATGCGGTTTGGGCGAACTGATTAAACGAATGGACGCATGACGCCATCGTCACGATGGCTGATCGGCCTTACTGACGGCAAATACCATACCGGGGCCTGTTGGCCCCGGTATGGATCGCACATCGGAAGGCATCAAGGTCCGACTTCGATGGTACTCAGCGAGTTGACCATCCGCCTGGCATCGGCGCCTTCCCGCTCGCCCATTTCGCGAGCCTGTGCCCCCAGCCAGGCATCAGCGGCCTCGCGGCCGTCGCTCGCAGCGCGCCGCTCATACTCGGGCACGAGCGCCTTGAGCTCCTGCTGGACGACGTCGAGACGCTCGTCCATATGCCGGATCAGCACGGTCTCGTCGTCGGCAGAGATCGCGCCTTGTTCACGCAATTGCGCGAGGCCGTCGATCCAAGCCTGGCGCTGGGCCTGCTGGTTGTACTGCATGGGTCAGTTGCCCACGCCGAAGTTGAAGCTGAAGCCGCCCTTGAAGCCTTCGCTGACGGCATCCTGCGCCGACTGCGGGAGCCCCATCGACGAGAACAGGCTGTCGAATGCGCTGCTGAACACCTGGCCGATCAGATCGCCCAGCATGTTGCCGAGAATGCCGCCCAGCGGGCCGCCCAGCGCAGTACCGATGACGGAACCGATGGCGTCGGAAATGGCACCTGACATGATGTGTCTCCTTATCGATTGATGATGATGACTGAGAGGTACAACGAAAAATCCTGCGCGTCTGGTCCGGTGGAGCGGTGGGCCGATCGCGGCTGCAGGGCAAGTCTGCGCCGGCATCAAACACCGCGCATCTGGGACGTACCCCATCTAGGGTCCGCCCTAGTTCACGGCCCAGGCGTGACAGTCGCCCCATTTGAGTCCGGCGCATTCGCGCTATAACGGCGACCACGATGTCCGCTCACGACCCACACGCCCCGCCGCCGCCCGAAGAGGCGCTGCCGCAGTTCTCCAAGGCGGATCTGCCGGCCAATGGCCGCGACTATCCCGCCGAGGTGCAGCTGCGCAGCCGCCGCATGCAACTGCGCGGCTTCGCGTTCCGGCACGTGCTCGAACTGCTGCAGCTCGGCCGCGAGGAGCGGGTGACGCGCCTGCTGCTCGACAACCGGCTGGACACCCTCGACGACGCGATGGGGCTGGTGGTGTGGGCCAACCGCATCTACCGCGAGCGTCCGGGCCTGGGCCTGTGGCGCGCCGGCGATCGCTGCGACCGGTTCATCGGCATGTTCTCGTTGGTGCCGCTGGGCACCACCCGCGATGTCTCGATCGGGGTGCGTCTGTTGCCGTCGGCGTGGGGACGCGGCTATGCGATCGAAGGCGGTGCGGCCTTGTGCGCGCATGCGTTCGACGGACTGGGGCTCGAGGACCTGGTGGCACACTGCGCACCGGACAATCGGTCGGTGCCGCCGCTGTTGCTGCGGCTGGGCTTCGAGGAGATCGATCCCGGCATGCACTTCGGCAAGCTGGCGCGCCGGTTTCGCTTGCGGCGCGAGGACTGGCGCGGCCTGCGTCCGCGTCGGGAGGGCATGGCCCCAAACGCGCAGCGCGACACGTCGGTGCGGCCTCCGGCGCGGTGATCGACGCAGCAGCGGCCCGCCCGAGGGCAGGCCGACGGCGCGCGATCAGCCGTGGAAGTGCGGATCGATCGTCAGCGTGCCGAGATTGCGCTCGGCGAAGCGGCGGGCCAACTGCGGCCCGGCTTCGCGGATGGCGTCGAAGCTCTCGCGCGAGCGGCTGTCGGCACGCAGCACCCAACCCTCGCCTTCCCGTGTGAGCAGCAGATCGGTGCCCGGGAGCGTGGCATCGGACATGCGCAGCAGCACCTGCCCATCGCCCCCGGACTGGCGCGCATCGTGGACCGCCAGCTGGCGGACGTGTCGCTCCATCATGTCGAGCAGCTGACCCGGATCGGCGGGCGCAGGGGCCGCGGAGGGCAAGGGCGCAGCGGCACCGTCGCGCAGCGCCATCTGCGCCTGCAGCATCGCCGCCGATTCGGCGGGCATGGGCTGTGACGACAGCCCGGACTCGTGCTGCTGGCGGAATGTGCGCGCATCGAGGACTTCGGCCACCGACTGGCCGGTCTTCGCCGCTTCCTGGCGACTGGCCTGTTCGGCCAGCAGCATCTCGTCGGACTGGCCCTCGCCGGTCTGCGTCGGGACCTGCTCGAACCCCACATTGCCGCCCTTGGCCTGCTGCATCAGCGAGCGGAACTGGTCGACCTGCTCGCGTGGTGCGACCTCGCGCGGGTCGGCCTTGGCCTGGCGATCGACCTGACGGTTGCGCGCCGACTGGTCCGGAGGCCGGGGGGTCGAATCGTTGCGTTGAATCGTCATCGTCGTCTCCTACGGCTTGGCTAGCGGCGCGCCAGATGGCGCGCCTGCATCAGATCTTCGGCAGTGGCCTCTTCCTGGCGCGCCTGCAACCCGCGTTGTTCCCCGCGCCAGACATCGCGGCGCTTCTCCAGCGCATCCTCGCGGGCCTTGGCGCGGAAGAACGCGTCACGCGCGGCCTGCAGGGCCTGCTCGGCCTCGCGCACCGCATCCTGGGCCTTGGCCAGGCGTGCCTGGGCGCCGACGATCTGCTCGCCGATCAGTTCGATGTAGAGCTCGCGCTGGGTCAGCGCCGCCGGCCACGGCACGCCGGCCGGCGGCGGGTCGAGCAACCGCGCGCGGTGCTGCGTGCGCGAGGCGCGCAGTTCGTCAATCTCACCCTCGATCCGCTGGCAGGCGTCCTGGCACTGCTGCAGTGCACGCTGTCGGTCCAGCACCACGCGCCGCGCCGCTTCGGTGCGGTGCGCACGCAGTTGCAGCAGCGTCTGCAGCGGGTAGCGTTTCATGCGAACAACTTCCGCAAGGCCGCCGACGAGGTGTCGAACGGCACCAGTTCGTGTTCGGACTGTTGCAGCAGCGCGCGAATCGCACCGATCTTTTCGATCGCCAGATCGGCGTCGGGATCGGTGCCGCGCTTGTACTCGCCCAGCTGCACCAGCAGCTCGATGTCCTGGTGCTTGGCCAGCAGTTTGCGCAGCTGCCCGGCCGCACGCAGGTGCGGCTGCTCGACGACCCTGGGCATCGTGCGGCTGAGGCTGGTGAGCACGTCGATCGCCGGGTAATGGTAGGCGGCGGCAAGCTTGCGCGAGAGCACGATGTGGCCGTCGAGGATCGAGCGCACTTCCTCGACGATCGGGTCGCCGCCATCCTCATCCTCGGCCAGCACGGTGTAGAACGCGGTGATCGAGCCCTTGTCGTTGTTGCCCGCACGCTCGAACAGCTTCGGCAGTTCGCTGAACACCGAGGGCGGAAAGCCGCGCCGTGCAGGTGGTTCGCCGACCGCCAGGCCGACATCGCGCAGCGCGCGCGCAAAGCGGGTGACCGAATCGACCAGCAGCAGCACGCGCTTGCCCTGATCGCGGAAGTACTCGGCGACCGCAGTGCCGACCCACGCCGCGCGACTGCGCTCGAGCGCGGGCCGGTCGGACGTGGCGACGACGATGACCGATTTGGCCAGGCCGGCCGCGCCGAGATTGTCGTTGATGAATTCGTTGACCTCGCGGCCGCGCTCGCCCACCAGCACGACCACGTTGACGTCGGCGTCGCCGCCCCGGGCGAGCATGCCCAGCAGCGTGCTCTTGCCGCCGCCGGCGACTGCGAAGATGCCGATGCGCTGACCCTCACCGGCAGTCATGACGGTGTCGATCGCGCGCACGCCGGTCGAGAACGGCCGCTCGATCAACGCGCGGCGCAGCGGATTGGGCGAGGCAGCGTAGATCGGCGCATCGACCGTTGGACCGATCGGTCCCAGGTCGTCGATCGGCGTGCCATGGGCATCGAGAATGCGCCCGAGCAAGCCGTCGCCGACCGGCACCGACGCCTGACGACCGGAGGCATAGACCTCGGTCGTCGCCGCGATGCCGTCGAGCGGACCCAGCGGGGTCAGCACGGTGTGCTGGCGCGACACGCCGACGACCTCGGCCGCCAGTTCGAACCGGCTGTCGCCGGGATTGCGCAGGTGGCACAACTCGCCGATCGCCGCGCGCAGACCCGTGGCCTTGATCAGCGTGCCATAGGCCTCGCTGACCCGGCCGACGCGCTCGATCGCCTGGACCTTGCCCAGCGCGTGCAGCAGCGGATCGTGCGCGGGCGCCGGCGCACCGACGGCATCGAGTGCAGAGAGGGCGAGATCGGTGGTCATGGCGCGGCCACGTGGTGCGCGCTTGCCTGCGCCAACGCGGCGCGGATCGCCTCGATCTGCTGGCTGACGCCAGCGCGGACTTCGCCGGCCTCCGAGACCACGATGCAACTCAAGGGGTCGAGGCTTTCGTCGTCGACCAGTTCGATCAGGCCGACGCCCGGATGCGCCTGGCGCACCGCGCCCAGGCCCTCGCTGACACGCTCGCGTGCCGAGGGGTGGACGCGGATCATCAGGAACTGCTCGGCCTGGGCCGATTCGACCGCCTGCATCACCAGCGTGGGCACGACGGCAGCGGCGTCGAAGCCGGGCGCCAGCCGCTGCACGATCGCGCAGGCCAGATCGCCGATCCGGCCTGAAGCCTCGGCCAGCACGCGCGCGCGACGCTCGTTGAGCGAGGCGAGTTGCTCGGTCATCTGCTGCTTGGCGCGCTCCAGGCCTTCGGCGAACCCTTCCGCATAGCCCTGCTCGCGTGCCTTCTGGACCTCTGCGCCCGCTTCGTCGTAGAGGGCGTTGACGCGTTCGAGCAGCGCATCGAGCTCGCCCAGCGATCGCCACTCGGCCGCCCGGACGATCGGTCCGGTGACGCCGCGCTGGAACTGGCGGCGCTCGAAGACAGCGGCGCTGCCCTCGGGTCTGTGGCGCTGGGGAGAAGCGGCGGTCGACATACGCGTTCGAGACTCCGGTGATCCGCGTCGCTCAGGCGGCGACAGCGCGGTTCTGATGATGGGTCTGCACCACGAGCACGGGCTTTTCGGGCAGGTGCGCAGGCGGCAGCGCCTCGGGGGCTTCGAGCAATCGCGCCCATTGCGCGAGCGCCGGATCGCGATGGCTGGCCCAGGCCTGGAGTTCGGCGCGGCCCTGAAGTGCAAAGGTGCGCAGCAGCGTCGTCGTGCCATCGGCCGCCGACAGCGCGTGGCGAAGATCCTCGGCAAGCCGCGCCTGGATCTCCGGCTCGACCTTGGCATCCCAGACGCTGCGGTCGAGCGCGAGCAGATAGCTGCTGCCCAGCGCCGCCTTGAGCCGGCGCACCGGCTCGCGTCCGATCTCCGCCCGGATCGCAGGTGCGTAGGCAAGCACGCCCAGATCGCGGTGGAGCGCATCGAGGCGGGCACGGCTCCAGCGCGCGATCAGCGCGCCGGGGCCGTCGGGCGAAGGCGCCAGCAGATGCGAAGCCGGCCCGGCTGCGAGCGCGGCGGCCAACAGGCGACGCCCCAGTGCACTGTCACAGGCGCGACGCAGCAAGGCGGGATCAAGCCCGCCATCGCCGGCCCCATGCCAGGCCGGATGCACCTCGGCCAGCAGCGCCCGCAGTGACACGGTCAGCCCTGCCAGCGCTTGGGCGCGGGCTCCGCAGGTGCGGCGCTACGCCCACGCAGACGGCTGCCGAACGCCAGCAGCAGGGCGATGATCACGACCACCGCCGCTGCGATGCCGATCGCCATCGGGCTCACCGCCGACAGCGCCATCGCGGTGCCGCCGCTCTGGCCAGCCTCCGGCGGCGCCGGCATCGCCACGAACTTGACCGAGACCTGATTGATATCGGTCAGCCCTTCGACGCCGTCCTTGACCACGATCTTGATATCGGCCTCGCGGTCGCGGACGCTGGCGCCGGGCTGCTCGAAGATCCACACCGCCGCCGACGTCTTGCCGGTCGAGCCACCGAGCGGATCGCGCTCGGGCAGTGCGATGTGCACGCGGGCGTTGGCCACGCCAGGCAACATGCTCAGCGTGTGCGAGATCTCCTGCTGCAGGCCGTGGATGTAACGGCCGCGCTCGTCGGTGGCCGACGACGCGAAGCCTTCCTTCTTGAAGATGTCGCCGAGGTTCTGATAGTGCTGCCGCGGCAGGCCGCGGGCCTCCAGCACCGCCATCGCCTGCGGAATATCGCTCTCGGCCACGACGACGTCCCAACCGACCTTGGTCGCCGACGGCTTCTTCTTGGCCTGGATGCCCGAGCTGATCAACGCGCCCATCATCTCGTTGGCCTGCCGCTCCTCGAGCGCGCTGTACAACGGGCTGCCGCCGCAGCCGGCGAGCACCAAGCACGCCAGCAGCACGACCAGCCAGCCCGACCATCGATTACGGTTGGAAAGACGCATCCACGTCACCTCGTCAGGACTGCTGGCGGAACAGCTGCTGGATGCCGTCGGACGTGCGGTTGGCGACGTTCGATGTCATTTCGCACTGGAACAGGAAGTGGTGCGACTTCATCGTCATCTCGATGACCTGGCCAGGCGTCAGTTCCCCGGTGTTCTGGGTCATGGTCTTGGCCAGCGAGTTGATGCTCTCGGCACCGCCGTTGAGGTTGTCGACCGCCGACATCAGCATCCGCATGCCCTCCGACGGCTCGGACGCGCCGACGCTGGCGACGTCGGGCGTCGCATTGGCGACCGAGGGACTGCCACCGGCGCGGCTCATCGCCTCGGCGAACTGGTTGACTTCATACGCATCGGCGACGGGCTGTCCACCGCCCGGTGCCCCTGCCCCCTGTGCCGCGGGCTCGATGCCGACGGCCTGGATTGCGTCCACCATGATGATCTCCTTAGAACGATTGGCGCGTGCCGCTTACTGCTTGCGACCCAGCGTCTCGAGGGCCTGGCCGACGCTGTTCTGCGAGGTCGAGGCATTGTTGGAGAGGAACTGCATGCGCAGGCTCTCGGCGGTGAGTGCGACCACGTTCGACGGCTGGTCACCGCCCTGGCCGATCACGTCCGACAGGTTGGTGATGCGTGTGGCCTGTGCGTCGAGCGTCTGGCCCCAGGCACGCGACATCGCCTCGTACCAACTGGAGCTGCCGCCGCCAGCACCGCCGGTGCGCGTGCCGCGGAGGGTGTTCTGGTCGTTGTGCATCGATGCGCGACCGATGAAGTTGCCGATCGCGTCGTTGGAGATAGTGGTCATGTTGTGGCTCCTGTCGTGATGCAAAGGGGGTGTTAGGCAACGAACGCGGCGCGATGCGCCTTGGGGTTACTGGGTGGTGGCGGCCGGACCGCCCTGGGCCGCATTGTTGCGGGCGGTCGCGACAACGCCGCGGCTGCCGGCGGTGACGCCGGCAACGACCTGCGTGAAGCGTGGATCGACCTGCTCTCCGGTCGGCGCCGACGCGGTCGCGGTGTCGTCGAGCGTGGCCACCGGGCCGGGGGTGATCTTGACCAGGTCGCCGCGTGCATTGAGCACATGGGCGGACGCGCCGATGGAGATCAGCCGCCCCTTGCCGGGCAGCTCGTCACCGGGCACGAAGCGCCGCCCGTCGGAGGCGATCAGATGCGGGTCTTCGCCGCGCACGATCGAGACGATGTGCGGCGGGGGCTCTTCGGGCGCCTGGCCTTGCGACGCGGTGCGCGGCACCTGGCCGTCGGGCGTGCGCGGCAGGATGCGCGCGACCCCGGAGATCTCGCTGACCGCCCGCGAGCGGGCCAGGCGCTCGATCTCGGCGCCGTCTTCGAACTCGCCGACCACTTCGACGTCGCCATTGCCGGTGTAGCGTGCCTTCACCGGGATGCCGTGCCCGCGGAACATTTCGGCCACGTCGGCGGCGATGTTCTCGCCGGTGCGCAGTTGCAGCGACGCGGCGATGCCTTCGGCCTGGAGCTGGGCGCGCAGCCGTTCGAGCGTCGCGGCGCTGTCGACCGCGCCGGTCACCGACGGCCGCCCATCGACGCCATCGGAAATGCCCGGGTTCATCACCCGGTGCTCCTGGAGCAAGGCGTCGAGTCGGTCGCGCGGATCGACCGTGGTCTGCGACCCCGGCAGCACCGCGGCGAAGATCGCCAGCGAGGCGAGCGACAACGCAGCAATGCCGGCGATCAGCGGCAGCCGGCGCACGAACCCCGAGCGCCGCGGCGCCGCTTCGTCGGGCGGCGCGAAGACGGTCACAAAGCCGTCCCAGTCCGGATCGTCCTCACGGCCGAACGCGATTGCGGCCTCGCCCAACCGCACCGGCTGCACGGTGGCCAGTTCGACCGGATCGCCAGGCTCGACCTGGGTGGCGCCGACCTGGACCGGCGCGTCGAGCGCGCGCACCAGGAACCGGCCGCCGACCAGCGTCACCAGCGCATGGTGGCTGGCCACGCCGTCGTCGGCGAGGACGATATCGCAGTCCTCACCGCTGCCCACCAGGATCATTTCCTCGTCGCCGAGCACGCGGCTTGCGCCAGCGTGCAGGCCATCGACGATGCGCAGCACCTGGTGCACGGGCCGCGTCGGATTGTCGTTGCGTTGCGTCATGAGTGTCCTCGCTTGGCGTACGCTGCGCGCGGCACCGCGAACATCCGTGCGGCCCGGCGGCATGCGCCCCGGTTTGATACGACATGGTCACGCATTGATCTGCCCCGCCTGCACGATGCGCAGATCCGGTGCCAGTTCCTGGTACGAGAGCACCGGCAGGTCGAAGAAATCGACCTCCATGAGCTTGCGCAGATGTCTGCGCACGTCCAGCGAACACAACAGCACCGGTCGCACGCCGGGGGCTTGCCGGCCCAGGTGCGCACGCACCTCGTTGCCGAGCCGTCCGGCCAGTTCCGGAGAGATCGCAAGCTGGCTGGCACCGCCCGCCACGCGGACCGATTGCCGCAGCTTGTCTTCCAGTTCGGGATGGATCAACAGTACATGCAGCGTGCGCTCGTCGTCTGAATAGCGATCGGCGATCTCGCGCTTGAGCGCGACGCGCACGTATTCGGTCAACAGCACCACATCCTTTTCGCGGCCACCGACATCGGTGATCGCCTCGAAGGCATCACGCAGGTTGCGGATCGGCACGCCTTCTTCCGACAGCCGCCGCAGCACGTCGGCCACGCGCTGCGGTGCGACCACGCGCAACATTTCCTTGACCAGGTCAGGATAGTCGCGCTGCATGCGCGCGAACAGATTCGAGGTTTCCTGGATGCCCAGAAAGCCGCCCATGCGCCGGCGGATCGCCGCATCGGCGTGATGGGCGAGCACATCGATCGGTGCCTGCGCACTGTCGGCCTGCGCCTGGGTCCACTCGCCGGCGACCACCGCCGGGTAGAACCCGGTCAGCTTCGCCGCGACGGCCGCGCTGGCCGGCTGCGGCTGCAGCCAGGCATCGGTACGCAGGCGACCGGTCGCGATGCGCGCGCCGAATGCGGTCAGGCGGTACTCGTCGTCGGCGAACGTCGGCACGATCCGCATCGACGGCACGGGCACCGGCACGCCGTATTCCTCGCGCAGCCGCTGCGCGGTCTCGGCGATGCGCGCCTCGAGGTTGTGCGCGCCCAGCGCCTGGGCGAGCGCCGGGGAGACCTGCAACTGCAACGGCGCGGGCGGCGCGAGATCGTCGCGCTCGGTCGCCTGTTGCGCTTCGGCCACCACCTCTTCCTCGCTGACCCGGAACGCGCGACGCAGCAATTCGAACTGGTGGCGGTAGCGCCAGGCACTCAGGGTCAGCAGGCCGACACCCAGCACCAGGAACACACCCCACGGGAAGCCGGGCACCAGGGTCATCAACAAGGCCAGGATGCCGGTGATCAGCAGCACGCGCGGCTGGCCCGAGACCTGGCGAGTGATCGCATCGCCCAGGTGGCGGTCGTCGATCTCGCCGGTGGTGCGGGTGACGACAAGGCCGGCGGCGATCGTCGCCAGGATCGCCGGAATCTGCGACACCAGACCGTCGCCGATGGTCAGAATGCTGTAGACGTGCGTCGCCTCGGCCAGCGGCATCCCCTTCTGCAGCACGCCGATGGCCAGGCCGCCAAGCAGGTTGATCAGGATGATGACGATGCCGGCGATCGCGTCGCCCTTGACGAACTTCATCGCACCATCGAGCGAGCCGTGCAACTGGCTCTCGGTCTCGAGCAGGCGGCGCTTGCGACGCGCCTCGTCCTTGTCGATCAGGCCCGCGCGCAGGTCCGAATCGATCGACAGCTGCTTGCCGGGCATCGCATCGAGCGTGAAGCGCGCAGCGACCTCAGCCACGCGCTCGGCGCCCTTGGCGATGACGATGAACTGCACGACCGTGATGATCAGAAACACCACCATGCCGACCACCAGATTGCCGCCGGCCACCAGCGTGCCGAAGGTCTCGACGATGTGGCCGCCTTCGGCGTGCAACAGGATCGAACGGGTGATCGCGATCGAGATCGCCAGCCGGAACAGCGTGGTCAGCAGCAGCACGCTGGGAAAGCTGGAGAACGCGACCGGCGTGGGGATATAGATGCCCAGCAACAGCAGGCCGAACCCGATGGAGATGTTCACCGCCACCAGTGTGTCGATGATCACCAGCGGCAGCGGCAGGATCATCACGCTGATGATGGTGACCGCCGCGAACGCCAGGATGACGTCGCTGTAGCCGAACTTGCCGCGGGGTGCGGCCCCGGCGGGCGCGCCGGTCAGGGTGGCGAGCAGGGCCTTCATGCGCCCGCTCCTTGGCGCAGGCACGCAGGCGCGCGCCTTGACGCGGGCACCGCGCAATTCCGCACTCCGCGCAATCTGGACTTCATTCGGCGCATCTGCCCCTGACCTCGTGCGTCACTTTTTGCCCTTGTACGATACCCTATGGATGTTAGGAAGTGGTCAACCGGATGTTGCAAGCGTGTCGCAAAGCCGGGCGCAAGCAATGTGAAGGCCGCGGCGTCGGGCTGGACAGGGTGACGCCGGGCGTCACGCAGGCTTAACGATCGCCAGCGATATTGAAGCGCGCGTCCGTGCGCGTTGCTGTCTCGCTGGCTGGCGCCAGGTCGTCCGCCTCCAGATCGGTGACGAACGTCACGGATTGGGCGCCAACACCGATGGCGAACGATCGGCCCGCGCGTGACCGCACCACCACCAGCCGTTCCCGGGGGCCGACTGGCAGGATCTGCACCACCGTCAGCGGCGTGTCCCCACTCGACAACCCATAGCGACGGCGCAGCAGCCGCAGCAGCAACAGCAGACCAGCGATGATGAAGACCAAAGGCAATACGATGGCCAGCATTTCGCCGACGAAGGAGTCGCTGGTCGGTGCAGCCGGGGCGGCTGGCGCAGCGCTGGCCCATCCCGACCAGCAGGCGATGGCCAGCAGGCCGGATGCCCGGCGCAGTGCGAAAAAACGGGACGGGCAGGCAGCACGGGTCATGGCATCTTGGCGGGTGCGCACCGGAGCGGTGCCGGCCTACGTTATCAGCGCCGTGCAGGCTGCCGCTGCCGCATGACAGGGGCAACGGGCCCGTCGCGCACCAGCCGCTCGCGGTCGACCGGGCGCGGCGCGCAATCCGATGCGCTGGCTGCCGTCCTGGCGGCTGTGCCGTTCGCCTGCGCGGCGTTTGATCGGCGCAGCGGCGCGCTGGTGGCCGCCAATCCACGTTTCTCTACCGATCTGGGCGCGCTACCCGGCCATGGCCAGCGCGATGCATTGCTGGCCAGCCTCTATGGCGATCTGACCGGCGAGGCGCGCGGTGAGGAAGTGCGCGCGCCGCACAGCGGCCGCTGGTACGCGCTGCACTGGCGCGATCTCGACTGCGGCGGCCAGGCGTTGTCGCTGCTGACCGCGGTCGACATCAGCGAACGCATCGAGACCCTGGATTCGCACAAGTCGCAGCAGGAGAAGCTGCTGTTCACCTCGCGGATGATGTCGGTCGGCGAGATGGCCGCCACGCTCGCCCACGAGCTCAACCAGCCGCTGGCGGCGATCGTGAACTACCTCAATGGCAGCCTACGGCTGGTCGGCCAGGCCGGTGGCCCGGTCCAGGTCGAGCGCGCGCTGCAGGCCGCGCGCACCCAGGCCGAGCATGCGAGCGCGGTGATCGCACGCGTGCGCGAGTTCGTCCGCGCCCGGGAGCCACGCCGCGACGCCCAGGAGCTGCCGCTGATCGTCGACACCGTGCTCGAGTTGCTGCGGCTGGAGGCCGAGCGTCAGCAGTTGCGCGTGGAGCTGGCACTGCCGGCCTCGCTGCCGCCGGTCTATGCCGACCGGGTGATGATCGAGCAGGTGCTGCTGAACCTGGTCAAGAACGCGATCGAGGCGATGCGCGAGGTCCCCGCCGCGCAGCGCGGCCTGCGGATCGAGGCCCGGGTCAACCTGGACGACGAGATCGAGGTCCGGGTCTGCGACCGCGGCCCGGGCCTGAGCCCGGCCCAGAGCGAGCAGCTGTTCTCGCCGTTCTACACCACCAAATCCGATGGCTTGGGCATTGGCCTTGCGATCTGTCGGTCGATCATCGAATACCACGAAGGCCGGCTATTCTTCGAGGCCAGGGATGGCGGCGGCAGCGTGTTCGGTTTCACGCTGCCCACGCCCGACAGGAGGATCTAGCGATGCCCGGCACGCCTTGCGTCTATCTGGTCGACGACAACGATGGCTTCCGCGACTCCACGGCCTGGCTGCTGGAGACGGCGAACTTCGAGGTGCGGGCGTTCGCGTCCGCCGCCGCGTTCCTGACCGTATTCGACAGCACCCGCCATGGCGACGACGAGTGCCTGGTCTCGGACATCCGCATGCCCGAGATGAGCGGCCTGCAGTTGCAGGACGAACTGCTGCGCCGCGGCTCCTCGCTGCCTTTGATCTTCGTGACCGCGCACGGCGACGTGCCGCTGGCGGTCGAGGCGATGCGCAAGGGCGCGTCGAACTTCCTGGAAAAGCCCTTCAGCGACGAGGCACTGGTCGAGGCGATCGGCCATGCGCTGCGCCGCGAGCGCCGACAGGCGGGGGCGCCGCAGGGCGAGGCGCTGGCGAAACTGAGCCCGCGCGAGCGCCAGGTGCTCGACCTGGTCGTGGCCAGCAAGCCCAACAAGATCATCGCCGACATTCTGGGTATCAGCATCAAGACCGTCGAACTGCATCGCGCGAACATGATGAGCAAACTGGGCGTACGCTCGTTGCCCGAACTGATGAAGGTGGCGCTTGGACATGGCTGACTCGGGCGTATCGACGCCGCCTCGCACTGCGACCCCGCTGCGCGAGCGCATTCCCCACCTGACCGCCGCTCAGGCGCAGGCGCTGCGCGCGCTGCATCGCCGTCGCCGGCAATGGCCATCGGCGGCCGGCACGCTGATCCTGCGCGAAGGCCGCCCCGGCGATCCGGCGGGCGTGTTCGAGCTCGATGCCGACGGCAGCCGGGTGGGCCTGCGCCTGAGCGCGGCACCGGCGGCCGACGATGAGGATGCGCTGCGCTGGCAGGACCACCAGGGACGCGCGCGCGTGCTCGCCTGGAGCCTGGCGCACGAGGCCGCGCTGGTGCGGCTGAGCGAGGCGCTGGGCACCTCGCTGCTGCCGCTGCCCGACCCGCCGCCGGCACCGGCGCTCGATGTGGTCTGGGTCGACTTCGAACTGCGTGCCGACGACGGCACCTCGCTGACCGGAAGCCTGCGCGCGAGCGTCGATTGGCTGACCGCCGCGCTCGGCCGCGACGCGGCGACCGATGCCGCGGCCGCCGATACCGGCCACTGGCGCCAGCTGCCGGCCGCCGTGTCGCTGGCGTTGGCCGGTCCGCCGTTGACTGCTGCCGATCTGCGCGACCTGCGCCCCGGCGATGTGGTGATCGTCGGTTCGACCCGCCAGCCGACGCTGCACGCCGAGGCCGTCGGCCTGCGCTGGCCGATCCGGCCCGGCGCCGAGGGCTGGCGGATCGACGGCCCCCCGAGCCCCCAACCCCGATTCCAGGAGAGTGCCCCGATGAGCGACACCGACGCCCCCGACACCCCCGCCGCCGAGGCGCCCGCGCCCGTCGAGGACCCGGCCAGCCGCCTGCCGGTGGAGGTGGCGTTCGAGCTGGGCAAGGTCGAGCTGCGGCTGGGCGATGTCGCCGGCCTGCAGCCGGGCTACGTGTTCGCCCTGCCTGCGCATCTGGAAGGGGCGAACGTGACGATCCGCGCCAACGGCCGTGTCGCCGGCCAGGGGGAACTGGTCGCGGTCGGCGACACGCTCGGCGTGCGCCTGCTGTCCTGGAGCTGAGGCATGGACTTCAGCACGTTCTCGCCCGCCCTCGTCCTGGTGACGGTGGTCAGCCTGGCGCTGGCGCCGTTCGTGGCGGTGATGGTGACCTCCTTCACCAAGATCGTGGTGGTGCTGAGCCTGTTGCGTAACGCGCTCGGGTTGCAGCAGGTGCCGCCCAACGTGGTCATCAACGGCCTGGCGATCGTGCTGTCGATCTACGTGATGTACCCGGTGATCCTCGACGTCAATGCCGCCGTCGAGGCCCGGCTCGAAGGGCGCCCGCCGCCGGCGTCGGTGCAACGCCAGATCGACGCGCGTGCCCAGCAGCAGGCCGTGCGCGAGGGCCGCGCGATCGACGTCCGGCCCGCGGCCCCGACCGCTGCGCCGCAGGCCGAGACGGCCGCGACCAGCCCGGCGGCGGCCGACGGCCTGGCCGCCGAAGCGCAGGCCCGCGGCGACACCGGCCCGGCGCCCGATCCGATGTTCAGCGCGGTGCGTGGCGGCTCGAGCAACGACCCGCCCGAAGCGCGCGAGCCGGTATTGCCGGCGCTGGCCGAGGAGATCACCCAGCCGGCTGCGCCGAGCGCGGCCCCGGCGGCGAGCGGCGCGTTCGACACCAACCGGCTGCTGACGATGATCGACGCCGGCAAGGAACCGCTGCGCACATTCCTGATCCAGCACTCCAGCGATGCCGAACGTGCCTTCTTCCTGCGCAGCGTGCAGCGCATGCTGCCGGTCGAGCGCCGCGGCGACCTGACGCCCGACGACTTCATCGTCGTGGTCCCGGCCTTCACGGTCAGCGAACTCACCGCCGCGTTCCAGATCGGCTTTCTGATCTTCCTGCCGTTCTTGATCATCGACCTGGTCGTGGCCAACATCCTGCTCGCACTGGGCATGATGATGCTCTCGCCCACGACCGTGTCGCTGCCGTTCAAGCTGCTGCTGTTCGTGCTGATCGACGGCTGGGCCAAGCTGGTCCACGGCCTCGTGCTCACTTACGGAACGACCTGATGGGCGACGTCCTGGAGTTCACCAAGGAAGCGCTGTGGCTGGTGCTGCTGCTGTCCGGGCCGCCGGTCGCGGCTGCGGCACTGATCGGCCTGGTGGTCGCGTTCCTGCAGGCGGCCACGCAGTTGCAGGAGCAGACGTTCCCCTACGCGCTGAAGTTCCTGACCGTGGTCATCATGCTGTTTGTGACCGGATCGCTGATCGGCGGCACGCTGTATGTGTTCGCCGACCGCATCTTCCTCGACTTCCCCGGCCTCGTCCGGCGCTGATGTTCGACTTCGCGCAGAACCCGTTGCTGGCGCTCGCGCTGACGCTGCCGCGCGTGGCCGGGGCGTTTTTGATGCTGCCGCTGCTGACCACCGAGACGGTGCCGGCGATGGTGCGCAACAGCTTCATGGTCAGCCTGGCGATCGTGGCGATCCCGATCGCACTGGCCGGGGCGCCGCCGATCGAGGCCGCCGGCACCGCGCACTGGTCGGCGATCGTGCTCAAGGAAACCTTCATCGGCATCTCGATCGGGTTCTGCTACGGCATCGTGTTCTGGGCGATCAGCTCGGCCGGCGTGATCATCGACACCCAGGTGGGCATGTCGATGGCGCAGATCTTCGATCCGATCCAGGGCCACCAGACCTCGCTGCATGGCGAGTTCCTGTCGCAACTCTCGTCGTGGCTGTTCATGGCCAGCGGCGCATTCCTGGTGTTCCTGGACCTGCTGATGACCAGCTACACGGTGTGGCCGGTCATGAGTTTCTTTCCCGACATCCGGCTCAGCGGCATGGCCTTGTTCGTCGGGCAGTTCAGTTATCTGATGACCGCGATGCTGCTGCTCGCCGCCCCGGCGATGGTGATCCTGCTGGTCATCGACCTGTCGTTCGGCCTGGTCAACCGCTACGCGCCGCAGCTCAACGTGTTCGCGCTGACGATGCCGATCAAGGCGTGGCTGGCGACGGCGATCATCCTGCTGATGCTCGGTGTGTTCGTCGAGATCGTGATGCGCCGGCTGGTCGACAACAGCGGACTGGTGAACGCCTTGAAGAGCGCATTCGGCGGCTAGCCGTTCGCCTTCATGGCGCATCGCGCCACGTCGGCGTCGGCTGTGTCTGCGCCGCCGTTCCGCGCGATCGCTTGAAAGGAGATCGCACACGTAGCAGGCGAAAGCCGTGCACTTGCGTTGTTCGCTTTCCCTCGGCAACAGAATCGAATGCGAAGAACAGAGCTTCCGCGCTGTTCGCGCGGCTTACTTTTGTCTTGTCAAAAGTAAGCAAAACCGCCGTCGCCGGACGCGATCTGCCGCATGAAGCCGCGGCAGGCCCCTGCGCTTCTCGGACGACGGGGCACGCAGCCCAAACTCGCTGCGCTCAGACATGGGCTGCTCTTCGGCCCCGCCGTCCTGCGATGCTCGGCTCGCTTTACGGCTCGAACATCAAATGCGCAAAGCAACGGCAACGGCAACGGCAACGGCAACGGCAACGGCAACGAGCGTAGCCCTTTCGCGCCACTCCGAACCCCGCCAGACACGATATCCCTATCCGATCCGCAATTTTGCAGCAATCACGCCGCGCGCACGCCCAACACTCGAAATCAGATCCCGTCAGCGCATCGGATCGCGCGGATCCTCGAACCGCTGGAGGATCGAGGGGTCGTCGGCCAACGGCGGCGCGGGCGCCGGCTCGGCTGCCAGGCCAATCTCCTCGCGCATGTCCTCGGGCGGCACGAACTCGGGCGGCTCGGGGCGCGATTCGCCCGTGCGCATGCCCTCGGCCCAGTACAGCACCTGGGCGACGGCCTCGAAGAATTCGTTGCCGATGTAGTCGTCGATCTCCACGCGCGCATTGAGGCCGCGTGCCAAGGGCACGTTCTGCAGGATCGGCACGCCCGATTCCTCGGCCACACGCCGGATCTCCTCGGCCATGTGCCCCTCGCCCTTGGCCACGACCAGCGGCAGGTCGTCGGTGCCCTGTTCGTACTGCAGGGCGACGGCGATGTGGGTGGGATTGGTCACGACGACGCTCGATCCGCGGACGGCATTGAGCATGTTCTGCTGCGACCATTCCTGGTGCAACTGCTTGCGCCGCTGCTTGACGTACGGATCGCCCTCGTTCTCCTTGACCTCCTGCTTGATGTCGCGCCGGCTCATGCGCAGCTTCTTGATGTAGGAGAACTTCTGATACGAGGCATCGACCGCGGAGACGAAGAAGAACACGAAGATCGTCCAGATGCCGATCCACTTGAGCGCATGCCAGATCGCGCTGCCGATCGCGGCGGGCTGGGCGAACGGCAGGTTCAGCAGGCTGGGGATCATGCCCCAGAGCACAAAACCGCCGATGGCGATCAGCGCCACGCTCTTGAACATCGACTTGATCAGCTCGATGAGATTGTCCATCGAGAACATCTTCTTGATGCCGCTGACCGGGTTCATCTTCGACAGATCGGGTGTGACCTTCTTCATCGAGGCCACCGGCCCGACCTGCAGGAACTCCACCAGCAGACCCAGCAGCACGGCCATCAACAGCAGCGGCAGGGTCATCGACAGGAACACCTGCGCGGCCAACGGCACGACGGTGCGCAGCGCGATGTCGAAGGGCTGATTCAAGACCTCGAGCGCTTGCTCGAACAGTCCGCGCACGCGACGGAACATGAAGCCCATCAACAGCCAGCCGCCGACCAGCCAGCCCATCACCAGCACGGTGCTGGTCAGTTCCCGGCTTTTGCTGACATTGCCTTCCTTGCGGGCGTCCTTGAGCTTCTTGCTGGTAGGCTGTTCGGTCTTGTCGGCGCCTTCGTTCTGCTCTGCCATGCGGGCCTGCACCGGCGCATCACGGGGATCTGGAGGCTAGCACGCAGTGCGCAGACATCGCGCGGTGCGCGGAGAACAAGGACGCCAGGGGCCGGCCATCATGCATTCATGTTGAGATGGCCAGCCACCGGCAAGGGCGCGCCCCCCCTAGGGCCAGCCCGAGATAGCCCGCATGTGGCACCGGCGTTACAGTCGCGCCATCGTCGCTATGAGCGGCATCCACGGATCCCAGCGGACACGGCATGAGCGGTATCTCCTCCAACACCGGCTTCACCGCCGCCAGCCTCGAACGGCTGGGCAGCCAGGTCGCATTCGACGACCTGCGCCAGCCCGATGGCAGCGGGCTCGTCGGTCTGGGCGAGGCCGACGGCGCGCTGGCCGCCCGCGGTCCGCAGGCCGATCCGGGTGAGGACATGCTCAATGCCGTCGCCTGGGACGATGTGCCGGCCGGATCGCGGTTGTTCGCCGGCGATCGCGCGTTCGAAGGCCGTCTCGCCGGCCTGGACCTGGCCGCTGCCGCCGATCACGGCACCGACGCGATCCTCGACGCCCTCGGCTAGGGCGACGCACGCACGACGCGCTAGAGTGCCGTCGTCCTTGTTGGCTGTCCTTCGATGAACGCCGTGCCCTCCGCGCAATCCCTGCGTGCCGCCGCCGACCGCCTGGTGTCGGCCCTGGCTGCGCATTCCGATCCCGAGTACCGATTGACCGTCCTCAAGCGACTGGCACGGCGCCTGGGCGAGGACCGCTATCCGCTGTTCCTGCGCCTGCTGCAGGTGGTCGCCGAGAGCGACGACGCCCACGCGCAACGCCTGGTCGCCGACACCTTCGGCACCGCGCTGCGTCGCATGGACCTGCCCGGCGGCGCGCTGAGTTCGTGGGGCGCGACCCGCCTGCCCGACGCCAGCGGCCCGGTCGCGGCCAGCGCGTTCTCCGGCCAGTTCTTCGGCGGTACACCGCGCCGCCTGCTCGGGCCGGTGGAATACCTGACGGTCTGGCATCTGCAGCGGACCCAGCGCACCGCATTGTCGGCGCAGACCTTCCGCAAGAGCCTGGCGCGGATGATCGCACTGCTCAACCGCAGCGAGGATGCCCGCACGCTGTATCCACAGAAGCTTGCGGCCGATGCCCAGAACGAACTGGAAGGCGCCTACACCCGCGCCACGCGCGAGCGGCTGGCCGCGATCGCCGCGGCCTGGCGCGCCGGGCGCACGCCCGACGAGATCGCCCAGGCCGCGCTCGATGCCGCGGCCGCCGACACCCCGCGCGGCTGGGTCACGCACGATCTGTGAGCGCGGCCCGGACGGCTCACTTGTCGTGAGCGACCTGGCCATTGCAGGATGGTCGGCCTGAGGGGGCCGAGGAGAATCGCCGGATGCACGCGCACGCGCCGACCCGCCGCCGGCCCCGCCGGCGTCCGCATCGTGCCTGCACGGCGCTGTTGCCGCTGCTGCTGTGGCTGGGCGGCTGCGACCGGCCCGCGCCGGAGACTGCACTGGCGCCGACCGGCGGCGCGACCCCGGTCGAGGCGGTCACGGTCCTGACCGCACACCTGCGCGGCGGGGATCTGGCCGCGTTTGCGCGCGATGCGTTGCCGGCCGATCTGGCGCCGGCGCTCGAGCAAGCCTGGCGCGAGGACCGCACCCGATGGCCACTGTCGGAACTGCCGCTATCGGGTCAGATTCCTGCGGCGCTGGCCGCGCTGCACGCGGCGGACGCCGAACGCGCGCTGCTGGCGACCTTCGATCGGCAGTTCGCCGGCGCCGACGGCGAGCTGCGCTCGACGGCGCGGGCCCTGGCCGTGTTCGCGACCCAGTATCTGGCCCAGTCGCCGGGGTTCAGCGACGACGAACGCCAGCACTACACCCAACTGGTGGCGGCCACCGGTGAGTGGGCGGCCCGGGCGCCATTGGCCGACCGCGCCCTCGCCCAGCAGACCGTCGAGGCACTGACCGCGGCGGTCCGGCGCAGCGCCCTCGACGGCGACGCTGCCCTCGGCCGGGCCGGCATGGCGGCCGGGCTGCGCCGCCTGTCGCCGGTGTTCGAGGTCGCCAAGCAGCAATTGCGTGCCTATGGCCTGGATCTGGATGCGAGCTTCGACAGCGTCACGCCAACGCTGGCCTCGCAGACCGGCGACCAGGCGCGGGTGCGGCTGCGCTACCTGCTCGATGGCCGTTCGATCGATGCCGAGATCGGCGTCGAACGCGTGGCCGGGCGCTGGTACGTGTCCGACTTCCTGCGCCACGCCCGCACCGCGGCCACGCCCCCGCCGGGCCCCTGACGCCCGCCGCGCGGAGCCGCTTGGGCATAATGCCGCCGATGCCCGACCAACCGACCTTCCCCTTTCCCGACGACGCGCGCCCCCGGCGCGACGGCGATGACGCCGCCTCGGTACCCGCCGCCGCGCTGCCGGAACCCACCGCGGCACCGGCCGATGCAGGCGCTCGCGCCGCGCACGAGGCTCCGCAGGCGGATGCTGCGAGCCCGGCGCCGGCCGCCGATGCGCCCCCTGCCGCCGACGCGCGTACGCCCCTGGTGGCGCGCCCTGCGGCCACGCCCCGCCGCGCCGCACGCCGGCCATGGTGGGCCGGTCTGCTCGACCGGCTCCTGCGCCCCTGGATCGGGCTGAAGGTCGAACCCCAGGCCCCGGAGACGCTGGTCGACCACCGCCCGGTCTGTTACGTGCTCGAGGACTACGGCCTGTCGAACGCGCTGATCCTCGAGCGCGCCTGCCGCGACGCCGGCCTGCCGTCGCCGCTGCAGCCGCTACCCGGCGATCCGCTGGGGCGCAAGCGCGCCTACGTCGCGCTGTCGCGGCGCAACGCCGGCAGTGCGCTGGCGCTGGCGGCCGGCAAGCCGCCATCGAAATCGACGCATTCCGAATCGCTCTCGCGCCTGCTCGAGGCGCACCGGCTCGATCCCACGCTCGACGTGCAGGTGGTGCCGGTCTCGATCTTCGTCGGTCGCTCGCCCGACAAGGCCAACGGCTGGTTCTCGGTGCTGTTCTCGGAGAACTGGACGATCGTCGGCCGTTTCCGCCGCCTGCTGTCGATCCTGCTCAACGGCCGCGACACGCTGGTGCGCTTCGCCGAGCCGGTCGCAGTGCGGCCGCTGCTCGACGAGGACCTGGGCGCCGAACGCACGGTGCGCAAGCTCTCGCGCGTGCTGCGCACGCACTTCAACCGCATGCGCGAGGCCATCATCGGCCCCGACCTGTCGACCCGCCGGCTGCTGGTCGACAAGGTGCTCGCCGCGCCGTCGGTCAAGGACGCGATCGCCGACCAGGCGCGACGCGACAACAGCCGGCCGGAGGACGCCTGGAAGAAGGCGCACGCCTACGCCTACGAGATCGCCGCCGACTACTCGCACCCGCTGGTGCGCTCGGCCAGCTTCCTGCTGACCACGGTGTGGAACCGGATCTTCCGCGGCGTGCTGGTCCATCACCTGGACCGCTTCAAGGAGGCCGCACCCGGGCACGAGATCGTCTACGTGCCCAGCCACCGCAGCCACATGGACTACCTGCTGCTGTCGTACCTGCTCTACGGCCGCGGCATCGTGCCGCCGCACATCTTCGCCGGCGTCAATCTCAACCTGCCGGTGATCGGCACGCTGCTGCGCAAGGGCGGCGCGTTCTTCGCCCGGCGCAGCTTCCGCGGCAATGCGCTGTATTCGGCGGTGTTCTCCGAATACATGGCGCAGCTGGTCGGCGGCGGCTATTCGATCGAGTACTTCATCGAGGGCGGTCGCTCGCGCACCGGCCGGCTGCTGCCGCCCAAGGGCGGCGCGCTGGCGATGACGCTGCGCGCCTATCTGCGCGAGCCGCGCAAGCCGGTGCTGTTCCAGCCGGTGTACATCGGCTACGAAAAGCTGATGGAAGGCAGCAGCTACCTCGACGAGCTGTCGGGCAAGGCCAAGAAGAAGGAATCGATCTGGCGGTTGCTGTGGGGCATCCCGCAGGTGCTGCGCAGCAACTACGGCCAGGTGGTGGTGAACTTCGGCGAGCCGATCCATCTCAATGCGGTGCTTGCCGAACTGGCGCCCGACTGGGACGGCCGCGCGGTGCCCGAGGACGCCAAGCCGGCTTGGCTGGCCAACACGATCGACGTGCTGGCCCAGCGCATCCACGTCAACATCAACCGCGCCGCCGACGTCAATCCGATCAATCTGCTCTCGCTCGCGCTGCTGTCCACGCCCAAGCATGCGATGGGCGAAGCCGACCTGCTGGCGCAGATCGCGCTGTCCAAGCAGCTGCTCGACGACGTGCCGTATTCGGACCGGGTCACGCTGACGCCGCACACGCCGGCGGAGATCGTCGCCCACGGCGAGGAGATCGGCGTGCTCGAACGCGTCGCCCACCCGCTGGGCGATGTGCTGCGGGTCGGCGACGACGAGCAGGCGGTGCTGCTGACCTACTTCCGCAACAACGTGCTGCACCTGTACACCGCCTCGGCATGGATCGCCTGCTGCTTCCTGCACAACCGCCGCATGAGCCGGCACACGCTGCTGCGCCTGGGGCGCACGATGTATCCGTTCCTGCAGGCCGAGCTGTTCCTGCCGTGGACCGAGGACGCCTTCGCCGACCGGATCGAGCGCACCTTGGCCACCTTCGTGCGCGAAGGACTGCTCGAACCGCTCGCCGACGACCATGACGGCGATCCGGTCTACGCCCGCAACGCCGGACAGAGCGACGAGGTGTTCCGGCTGCGTGCGCTCAGCCACCCGCTGCAGCAGGCATTCGAGCGCTACTACATCGCGATCTCGGTGCTGGCCAAGAACGGTCCGGGCACGCTGGGCGCCGGCGAACTCGAGGGCCTGTGCCAACTGGCCGCGCAGCGCCTGTCGCTGCTCTACGCGCCGGCCGCACCGGAGTTCTTCGACAAATCACTGTTCCGCGGCTTCATCCAGAAGCTGCGCGAGCTGGGCCTGGTCAAGCTCGACGGCAACAGCAAGCTGGTGTTCGACGAGCGCCTGACCGCGCTGGCCAAGGACGCAAAGGTGATCCTGGGCCGCGAGCTGCGGCATTCGATCGAGAAAGTCAGCCCCGAAGCCGTGCGCGCCGAACCGGCACCGCCGGCCGCCGCAGTCGATTAAGGCGATCGCGCCGCGGTCCGGTCGACGGGCGCGGCGTCGCTGCGGTGTGCGGCCCGTACGGCGTCGATCATCGCATCGCTATCGGCGATCAAGCCCGGCTTGTCCAACTTGATCGCGATCGCGCGGCTGCGCTGCGCAGCATCCAGCGCCTCGTTGGAGCGCTGCCGCTTCAGCAGCCAACGTGCCTGCATTGTCAGCACGCTGTGCAGCACGCCATCGGCGAACATCGTGCCGGTTGCGGCCGCATCGCGTTCCAGGCCGGTCAATGCCGCGAGCGTGTCCGTATCGTTCTCGCCATAGCGCACCAGAAATCCGCATTCGGCCAACCGGACCATCATCGCGTCCTGGCTGTCGGGCCCGAACTGGCGCGCGGCGTCGCGCTTGCCCAGCACCAGCTGACGCGCCGCCTCGTCCTTGCGCCCAGTGGTGGCGAGCAGCATCGCATAGCCACCACGGTGATGCGCCGAGACCTCGCCGTGCGCCGCGACGCTGCTCGCGATCGCAGCCCCGAGCGTATCGCGCGCCCGGATCAGGTCGGGATCGTCGGCGGCGTCACCGGCCCGCGCCCAGAGATGGCTGGCCATCAGGAAGCGCGCCTCGAGCGTGAACTCCTGATCCGGCCCGTAGTGCCGCTGGTAGATGCGCAGCGCGCGTCCGGTCCGCTCGAACGCGCGGGGCATGTCACGCGCATAGGCGGCCAGATGCCCCTGGGCCATGTACGCGCGCGCGACAGCGGGATGGTCCGCCCCCAGCGCCTCGGCCAGAATGCGCTCGGCCTGGTCCGCGGTCTCGCTTGCGCTGGCCAGATCGGCGTTGAGGATCTGGATGAAGGCGAGTTCGGCCAAGGCCATTCCGGTCTGGGGATGACGCTCACCCAGGGTCGCGCGCCGCCGCTCGATCAGTTGGTTCGCCAGCGCCAGCGCGCGTTGCTCACGTCCAGGCTGGCGCGACGCGCGCACGGTGCGGATCAAGGATTCGCGGGCGTCATCGGCCAGGATCGGTGCCGCGTCGTCGGTCAGTGCGATCGCACGCAGCAGGTCGGCCTCCGATTCCTGCATCCGCATGCGCCAACGCAGCCAGATTCCACGCTGGGTCAGCAGCTGCGCAGTGATGTTGTCGGCCACCGACGGGGTCAGACCCGCCGCCTCGCCGATCGCCCGATCGAGCGTGGCGAGCGCGGCCTGGGAATGGCCCTGCCCCGACTCGGCCACCGCCCGCTGGGCGAGCAGCCGCAAATGCGCGAGCTTGTGCTGATCGGTCAGCCGGACCGGCAACCGCGCCAGGCCCACCGCGACGGTCGCTTCGGCTTGGGCATGCTGCGCCTGGAGATTCTGGAGATGGGCCAGCGTCGCAAGGTTGAAGGCAGCGGCAAGAGGATTCCCCGAATCGATCAGCGATTCGGCTTCGCGCGCCAACCGCTCCGCCCGCCGGTAATCGCCGGCCACGGCCCAACTGCGCGCAAGCACCGACAATCCCCGCGCCCGCATGCCGGCTGCATCGGCGCCTCCGGTCTGGCGACGTAACCCCGACTCGAGAGAGGCCAACAATGTCGACCGGGCTGGCGGCAAATCTCCCAGTTCGGACGTCGCGGCCGTGCCCAGCATGGACTCGAAGAACCGGTCGGCCTGGCTGGCAATCGCCGCCTCCCGACTTGCGCGCCACAGATGTCCGCCAAGCAGGCCGACGATCACCATCGCCATGGCGGCGCCTGCCGGCACCAGCACCCGTTTCAGGCGCGACGCAGGGACTGGTGCAACGCGCCGCAACCAGGCCGTCAGCGCGTCGGTCAGCGCCTCGACACTTGCAAATCGCTGCGCAGGGCGGGTGGCGACAGCGCGCAGCACGATGGTATCGAGGGAGCCACGCAACTGCCTGACCAGCGCGGCAGCCGATGAGGCGCCGCGCGCGCGGACGGCCGACGCATCGAGTGCGGCCGCCCATGACGACGGCGCCTGCGGGGTCCCCGATGCCAGCGGCGTGGCGCAGGGGCCGTCGCCCGCCAGCAGTCGGCACAGCAGCACACCGAGTGCATAGACGTCCACGCGCACATCCCTCGACCCATTCGCCAGTACCTCGGGAGCGGTGTAGCCACTGGTCATCGCCAGCCGCTGCGTCGGCGCGAGCGCGTCGGACGCCATCAGTACCGACAGCCCGAAGTCCAGCAGCCGTGGACGGCCTTGGTGGGTCACCAGCAGGTTCGACGGCTTGATGTCCTGGTGAACGATGCCGCGCTGATGGGCATAGGCGACCTGGTCACAGGCTTCGACGAACAGCGTGACGCGCTCGCGGATCGACAATGCCCTGGCATCGCACCATTGGTCGATCGCGAGCCCGTCGATCAGTTGCATGGCATACCAGGGGCGACCGGCTTCGTCCACGCCGCCGTCCAGCAACGGCACGATGTCGGGATGGGTCAGACCCGCCAACACGTTGCGTTCGGCGAGAAAGGCGTCCACCAGGTCCGCGGAGAGCAGATCGTCGCGGATGCACTTGAGCGCAGCGACCTGCCGCAGTTGCGCATCCCAGCGCTGCGCTCGATAGACCGTGCCCATGCCCCCCCGCCCCAAGACACCGGTGATCTCCCACGCGCCGATTCTGGTCCCGATACGCGGATCGCTTTCGGGTCGCGGACCCTGGATGTCCAACAGCGCCGATATCTCGGGAAACGGGGCGTCAACGATCACGTGCTCCCTGCGATCAGCCTCGAGCAGGGCCAACAGCGCGGCATGCAACGCGGGATCGGACACCGCCAGTCGGGCAAGCTTTCTCGCCCGCCACCAACGCGGCAACCGCACATAGGCGTCGAACAGATCGAGCGCCCGCCGTTGGGTCCCAGGCTCGCAAGGCAACGGTGTCTCGATGGCGGATCTCCTTGATGCGTCCCCCCGATGGCGGGGATCGACTAGCATGCATCGCCCGTGATCGGCAGTCAGGATGGAAAGCAAATCCGACCTCATAGACGCGACAATGCCCCGCTCCCCGGCGCGCCCGGAGACGGCCGCGATGCGCAACGACGATGCGCTCGATCCGGCGATCGCCCGCCTGCTTGCCGACGCCAGCGACGGAGACGCCACCGCCTGGGACGGGATCTACCGCCTGCTTTACGATGATCTGCATCGTATCGCCAGATCGGAGATCCGTCGGCTGGCAATCGCCAGCCATTCGCCGACCTCGCTGATCAGCGAGACCTGGCTCAAGTTCGCACGCACGCGTATTCCGGCCGCGTCCCGTGGGCACCTGGTCGCATTGCTCGCACGGGCGATGCGATTTGTGCTGGTCGACCAGGCACGCCGGGGCACAGCGGCCAAGCGGGGACGCGACGTGCTGGTCAGCGCCCCCGCCGACGCACACGATGCGCCGCACGATGCGCTGAAACTCGAGCAGTTGTTGAGCATCCACAACGCCCTGCAGTCGCTCGAGGCGCTCGACCCACGTCTGGCTCGGGTGGTGGAACTGCGCTACTTCGGCGGGCTGGGCGAGGCGGAGATCGCGTCGCTGTCCGGGCTGACCGTGCGTACCGTCCGACGCGACTGGCGCAAAGCGCGTGCCTTTCTGCAGGCGCAACTTGATCCGGACGAGGCCGCGTCCCCGCACGCCAGCCCACCACGCGACCGTACATAAGACGCGAAATGCACTGTTCGGCGACGGCATGTCCTGTTCCGTCGGCTTTCCACGAGGTGTTTGACAAAGGACGGCGTGCGCGGCCTGGCGCGCGCATGTCCCGCAATCCGATGTCCGACTCCTCAAGCAAGCAGGCATGCCCACCCAACCACCACACCACACGCTGGCCCAGGGTACCCCGGCCGCCCAGGACGACGCGCCCACCTGGCGCGTCATCGCTGCCCGGATCGGTCCCGATGCGGCCGGGCGCTTCGAGCGCGTCGGCGACGGACTGCGTCTGCATTTCGACGACGGCAGCGTTCTGACAATTCGACACATTTTCCCCATGGATGCAGCTTTGCCGAGCGATCCTGCGCCGCCACCCGACCGTCCGGTCCGCCCGGACGCAGCGCGTCGGTCCACGGGCGACGCCGGCCCGGCGCCCAGTCATGCGCAGCCCGGTTCACACACATCGTCGGCGGCCGGCTGCAATACCGGTACCTGGCGACTCGATGGGCATGGCTGGCAGCTCGTCTCGCCCAGCGGACGCAGCGTCGACCTCACGCTCGCCGAACGGCGATTTCTGGCTTGCCTGGCCGAGTGCGCCGGACAGCCGGTGGCGCGAGCGCTCCTGATCCATTGTCTGGTCGATGATGCCGACACGTTCGACTCGCATCGCCTGGATGTGCTGGTCTATCGATTGCGGCGCAAATGCAGCCGGGATGCCGGCGCCGAGCTGCCACTGCGCACGGTGCGCGGATTGGGCTACATGCTGAGCTGGTGAGTCGCCCGCCCGCCGCGCGCCGCCGATGGACGCCTGCGGCCTGCCTCTGGCAAGTCAGGCCGGTTCGTCGGGGATCAGCGACGATTCGAGCTGCGCGATCGCATCGCGCAGCGCCAGCTTGCGCTTCTTCAGGCGTTTGAGCATGACCTCGTCGTGCAGCGGGTCGTGCTGCAGCCGGTCGATCAACGCGTCGAGTTCGCGGTGCTCGCCGCGCAACGCGACAAGACGCTGGGCGGGGGACTCGTCGGCACGCTCGAAAGCCATGGCGGTGAGCTTACCCGAGCGGTCGCGGCTCCGCTTGGCGCCTGCGCCCGGCCCTGCAAGAATGCGATCGCGCCAGTTTGGGGGGTGGCGCGGCGCCGACGCCTCGCGTCGCCCATCGTCGATCCGCGGCGCCTCCGGCCGCGCCCGCTTTCGGGAAAGACACGATGCGAATCCAAGCAAGCTCTCTGTCGATCGCCTGCGCCGCGCTGCTCGCCGCCTGCGCCACCTCCGCCAGCGCCGAGTCCAAGTACGACGGCTACCTGTGCTGCAACCTGCGCAGCGACGGCAGCTGGATCAGCGACAGCAACTACGCCGAGAACGGCAAGCGGGTGATCCCGGCCGGCACCCCGGCCAGCGTCACCGGCCACGGCCGTTACCGGGTCAACATCCGGATCGACGGCCAGCGCCAGGCGATCGGCAACGACTACAGCCGCGACCTCGATCTGGACACCTTCGCACGCCGCTACGTCGTGACCGAGGACCCGGCGGCGAAGATCGCGACCTGGCCGGCCAAGGTGCAGGAGGCGGTGCGCCGCGCGAAGATCACCCCAGGCATGACCCGCGAGCAGGTCATCACCTCGCTGGGCTATCCGATCAGCAGCGAGAACCCCGATCTCGAGGCGCCGCTGTGGCGCTACTGGCTCAGCAGCTTCGCCGAGTTCCAGGTGCTGTTCGACGGGGCGGGCCGCGTGCGCGACATCAGCACCGACGCCAACACCCGCAACCTGGTCTGGGTGCCCTGAGGCTGTGGCCGGCGCCGGGCACGCCCGGCCGCCGGCGTCACATCGGATGCAGGCGCAGCCCGTCCGCATCCAGTCGCAGACCGATGTCGAGCCCGATCGCTTCGAGCAGGTCGGCATCGTGGGAGACGACGAGCAGCGCACCGGGCCAGGCGCGCAGCAGCGCGACCAGCGCATCGACGCTGGCCGGATCGAGGTGACTGGCCGGCTCGTCGAGCAGCAACAACGGCGCGGCCGGCCCGACCCACGCCGCCGCGGCAATCGCCACGCGCATCCGCTCGCCGCCCGAGAGCGTGCGCATCGGCCGCTCCACGTGGTCGCGACCCAGCCCCAGCAATGCGAGCCGGGTCGCGATCGTCGCACGCGTCTCGTCGGGGATCGCCGCCTGCAGCCAGTCCAGTGCCCCGGTCTCGTCCGGCAGCCCGTCGAGGTGCTGGTCGAGCGTCTGCGCCGGCACCAGTGCCCGGGCCGAGCCGCTGGCCAGCCCAGCCTGGCCGAGCAGCGCGCGCAGCAGGGTGGTCTTGCCGCTGCCGTTGCGACCGGTGAGCCCGATCCGGACCGGCCCGCTCGCCTGCCAGTCGAGTGCGGCGACCGGCCTGGCGCAAGTCGGATGCGCCTGCGCGAAGGTCAGCACCTGCCGGCCCGGCGGCAAGGCGACGGCCGTCTGCACGAACTGCGGCGCAGCCGGGGCATCGAACGCATCGAAGGCCGCGCGCACCGCCTGATCTCCCGCATCGAGGCGCTGCGCGAGCGCGATCCGGCGACGGCCCTGCCCGCGCTCGGCACTGTCGGCGAGGCGATCGAGCAGTAGCGGCGACTGGTTGGCGTCGCGGCCGGCGCGGCGGCCTCGGACCTGTCGCTGTTCCAGGCGCTGGCGCTCGCGCGCGACCGCCTGCTGGGTCCGTGTGCGCTCAAGCCGTGCCTGCTGCAACGCCGCCTCGCCCTGGCGCAGGCGCTCTGCCCGCATAGCCCGCCAGGTCGCCAGGCCGCCATCGACCCGATAGAGCGCACCGGCACGCAGCTCGAACAGCCGCGGCATCGCATGCAGCCAGGCCGGATCGTGACTTGCCACCAGCACTGCGCCGCCGCGACGCGCGAACACGTCATGCCAATGCCTCGAGGCCTCGGCATCGAGGAAGGTGCTCGGCTCGTCCAGCAGAAGGATCGGCGCAGCCGAATGCGCGATCGCCAGCAGGCGCAGGTGCTGGCGCTGGCCGCCCGACAGCCGCGCCGGATCCCCGTCCAGGCCGACACCGGCCAGTCCCAGGGCATCCAGGCGCGCACGCCAGGTCGTCTCCAGCGTCCAGTCCTCGCCGACCAGGACCACATCCTCGGCGCTGCCGTCGCCGGCCAGCAGCCGGCGCAGCGCATCCAGGCGCGGGCCGTCGCCGAGCAGGTCGATTACCCGCGCCGGCCACCTCGCCGGCACCTGCGGCAGCCAGGCCAGGTCCGCGGTGCGGTGCACCCGGCCGCCCTCGGTGGAGCGGTCGCCGGCGAGTTGCCGCAGCAGGGTCGACTTGCCGCTGCCGTTGTCGCCGACCAGCGCGCTCGGCCCGGCGGGCAGGCGCAGGTCGAGACCGGCGTAGAGCACCCGCCCATCGGCGAGCGTCGCCGTCAGGTTGCGGGCATGCAGAAGATCGGAAGGGGCGGCGTCCGACGGGACACCCCCGGCCGGGACGAGGCCCGGGTACGGAAGGAAGGACATGACGTGACCTGTGCGCAGACTCGAAGGGCGCCCTCGCGCGGAGGACGGCGGATCGGATGTCGGCTCAGTGCTTCACGTCTGCGGATCTCCTGAGGGCGGCGCGACGGGCGCCGGCGGTCGGGCCGCAGTATAGACGCGCATGCCGGCGGCACGCGGCACGCGTGCTGAACGCAGGTCGCAGCCGCTGCGACCGGCCCCGTTAGACTATGGACGATGAGCACCGTCCTGCCCCTGCCAGATCCCCTGCCCCGCACGCTCGACCCGCGCCGCGCCGCGCACGAGACCCAGAAGCTGGGCAAGCGCCTGCGCCACCAGGTGGGACGCGCGATCGCCGACTTCGGCATGATCGAGGACGGCGACAAGGTGATGGTCTGCCTGTCGGGCGGCAAGGACAGCTACACGCTGCTCGACATCCTGCTGCAGCTGCGGGCCAAGGCGCCGGTGTCGTTCTCGATCACCGCAGTGAACCTGGACCAGAAGCAGCCCGGCTTTCCCGAGCACATCCTGCCCGACTACCTGCGCACGCTCGGCGTGGACTACCACATCATCGAGCAGGACACCTACTCGGTCGTCTCGCGGGTCGTGCCCGAAGGCAAGACGATGTGCTCGCTGTGTTCGCGGCTGCGCCGCGGCGCGCTGTACACCTACGCCGAGGCCAACGGCTTCACCAAGATCGCGCTGGGCCATCACCGCGACGATCTGGTGGCCACGTTCTTCCTCAACCTGTTCTTCCACGCCAAGCTCAGCGGCATGCCGCCCAAGCTGCGCAGCGACGATGGCAAGCACGTGGTGATCCGCCCGCTGGCCTATGTCGCCGAGGCCGACATCGTCGCCTATGCCGATGCCAAGGCGTTCCCGATCATCCCGTGCAACCTGTGCGGCTCGCAGGAGAACCTGCAGCGCAAGCAGGTCGGGCTGATGATGGCGCAGTGGGAGAAGGCGCATCCCGGCCGCATCGAAACGATCGCGCGTGCGCTGGGCGACATTCGCCCCTCGCAGCTCAGCGATCCGAAACTGTTCGACTTCCTGTCGCTGGGCAGCCGTGGCGCGGCCTTGCCCGATGCGCACGACTGGCTGGCCGGCGCGCCGCACGACGCCCGCGACTGAGCTGCGCCGCCGCGTCCGGTGACGTGGCGGCGGCCCGCACATGCAAGGGCGGGCGCTCCGGCTTTTTGCTTTTTCGATCCCCCATTCCCAATCACGGCCCTCCGATGTTCTTCAAGAATCTGACCCTGTTCCGCTTCCCCACCTCCGTCGATGTTTCCGAACTGGAGACCCAGGTCGGCGAGTTCCGCTTGCGCGACGTCGGCCCGCTGGAAATGTCCACGCACGGCTTCGTGCCGGCACTGGGCCGCGAGGCCGATGCGCTGACCCACCGCATGGAGGACGGCATCTGGCTGGCCGTCGGCGGCCAGGAGAAGATCCTGCCCGGCGCGGTGGTCAACGAGTTCCTGGCCGTGCGCATCGAGGAGTACGAGGAGAAGAACGCACGCAAGCCCGGCGGCAAGATGCGCAAGCAGATGAAGGACGACATCCTGCAGGAGCTGCTGCCGCGCGCGTTCGTGCGCCCGGTGCGCTCGGATGCGTTGATCGACCTGGAACTGGGCGTGATCGCGGTCAACACCTCCAGCCGCAAGAGCGCCGAGAACGTGGTCAGCCAGGTGCGCACTGCGATGGGCAGCTTCCCGGCGCTGCCGCTCAATGCCGAGACCTCGCCGCGCGCAGTGATGACCGGCTGGATCGCCGGCGAGCCGCTGCCCGACGGCCTGGCGCTGGGCGAGGAATGCGAGCTCAAGGACCCGTCCGACCAGGGCGCGATCGTCAAATGCCAGCGCCAGGACCTGCAGTGCGAGGAGATCACCCGCCATCTCGACGCCGGCAAGCAGGTGACCAAGCTCGCACTCACGCTCGACGATCAGATCGAGTTCGTGCTCGGCGAGGATCTGATCGTGCGCAAGTTCAAGCTGCTCGACGGCGCGCTCGACACGCTCGAACACACCGACGCGGACGATCGCCAGGCCGAACTCGATGCGCGGTTTGCGCTGATGCGCGGCGAGTTCAAGCGGTTGTTCAAGGTGCTCGAGGGCGCGTTCAAGCTGTCGAAGGTGGAATGAGCGCAGGCGCGCGTCACGCGCGCCGTACACTGCCCACATGCCGCCGTCCTCGCGCTTGACCTCGTCGTCCCCGACCGCCGCATCGGTGCGTCGCGACACGCTCGAGGTCCGGCTCGACGATGGCCGCCGGATCGAGGTGCTGCGCGTGCGCGATCCGCGCGCGCGCCGCATGCGCCTGAGCGTCAGCGAGCGTGGCGCGCGCCTGACGCTGCCGCTGCGCGCCAGTCTGGCGGCCGGCGAGGCCTTCGTGCAGCAGCACCGTGACTGGCTCGCCGCGCAGTTGGCCGAACACGGCCAGGCGCCGCCGCTGCGCCGCGACCTGACCACACACGTGCTGCTGCGCGGTGCGCTGCTGGCGGTGGATTGGCAGCCCGGTCGCTTCGCGCACGTCCGCGCGGAGGAGGCGCACCTGGTGTTCGCCGCGCCCGCGCAGGCCGGCCCGGCGGCATTGCAGCGCGCGCTGCGCGAGTTCTACGAAGCCCAGGCACGCGCCGATGTCGCGCGCTGGTTGCCCGGCTATCTGCCGGGCCTGCCGCGCACGCCGTCGCGGATCCGGATCCGGCCGATGTCCTCGCAGTGGGGCTCGCTGGCGCCCGACGGCACACTCGCGCTCGACCTGGCGCTGGTGCTCGGCGCACCGTCGGCATTCGAGTACGTGCTGGTGCACGAGCTCTGCCACCTGGTGCATGCCGACCATTCGCGCGCGTTCTGGCGCGAGGTCGAGGCGCGTTGTCCCGACTGGCGCCGGGCGCGCGACTACTTCCGCAGCGAAGGACGCCGACTCAAGGGCACGCTGCATGCGCTGCTGACGGGCTGAGCGCCGGCCGGCGCGCGTACCGCGGCGGACTCAACGCCGGAGAAAATCCCCGATCGCCGCGGCGACCGCGTCGGGCTGCTCCATGTGCAGGTGGTGCCCGCCCGGGAGCACGACCAGGTCGCCATCGGGCAGCAGGCGCGCACGGCGGCTGCGGTCGGGCTCGGGCAGGTAGTCCTGCGGCGGGTCGGCGTAGATCACCCGGGTCGGGCACTCGATGCCGGCCACCAGCGCATCGACCTGGCCGGGCGTCATGCGCACCGCGGTCGGCACGGTCAGCCGCGGATCGCTGCACCACACGTAGCCGCCGTCCACCGGCTGCACGCCGCGCTCGACCAGCCGGCGTGCCGAGGCTTCCGACAGCGCATTGACGCGCATGCGCGCACGCACCGGCGCGTCGAGATCGGGGAACACCCGCAACGGCCGCTCGCCCAGACCACGCGACGAGGTCACCGCGTCGCGCAACCGCACCACGGTGTTGGCCTCGGTCTCGGGCAGGGCGCCGAGCGCTTCGATCGCGACCAGCCGCTCGATCCGCGCAGGACACGCGGCGGCCACCAGGCTGGCGATGCCCGCGCCCATCGAATGACCCAGCAGCGCGAAGCGGTCCCACTGCAGCGCATCGGCGATGTCGAGGACCTGGTGCACCGCGCCGACGAAGGTGTAATCGGTGCCCTTGGGCATGTGCACGCTGCGTCCATGCCCGGGCAGGTCGGGCGCGACCAGATCGAGCCCGTGCAGATGCGCGGCCAACGGCCCGAAGCTCGCGGCGTTGTCGAGCCAGCCATGCAACGCCAGCACCCGACGCGCGCCCGGCGTGCCGTAACGCAGGCCACGCACGGTGCCGATGCCGATCTCCAGCGCGAAGTCCGCGCCGCTCATGTCCATGCGTCCAGTTCGCGGCGCAGCAGCGTCACCATCGCATCGGCATGCGCGGGCGCGTCGTTGAGACAGGGGATATAGCGCAGCCGTGTCCCGCCATTGGCGACGAACAGCTCGGCGTTCTGCATCGCGATCTCCTCGAGCGTCTCCAGGCAGTCGGCCGGAAAGCCCGGACACAGCACATCGACCTCACGCACCCCCGCCTTGGCCATCGCGACCAGGGTCGCGTCGGTCGCCGGCTGCAGCCATTTGCCGGCGCCGAAGCGGGACTGGTAGGCCATGCGGCAGTCGCCGGCATCGGGGCCGAGCGCGTCCACCAGGCCGCGGAACGTCGCCTCGCAGCGCTCGGCGTAGGGATCGCCCTGGTCGACGATGCGCTGCGGAATGCCGTGGAACGAGCACAGCAGCACCTCACCGCGGCCGTGCGCCTGGCGATGCGCGTGCACCGAAGCCGCCAGCGCCTGCAACCAAGCCGGCTCGCGGGCGTAGTCCTCGATCATGCGGACCTCGACCCCATCGATCGGAGTCTCGGCGATCCGGTCGGCGACCGAGGCGGTGGTCGTCGTCGAGTACTGCGGATACAGCGGCAGCACCAGAATCCGGCGGATGCCCTCGGCGGCCAGCGCGCGCATCGTCTGCGCCAGCGCCGGGCGGCCATAGCGCATCGCGTGGACCACGCGCAGCTCGGGCATGCGCGCATCGACCGCCTCGGCCAGCCGACGCGTGTACACCGCCAGCGGCGAGCCGCCCTCGAGCCAGATCTCGGCGTACTTGTGCGCGACCTTCGGCGAGCGCCGAGGCAGGATCACCCGGCGCAGCAACGGCAACCACAGCCAGCGCGGCAGGCGCACCACCCGCGGATCGGACAGGAATTCGTCCAGATACGCGCGCACCGCATCGGCGGTGGGCGCATCGGGCGTGCCGAGATTGACGATCAGCACAGCGGTGGGCGCCGACGCGGCGCCAGAGGGAAGCGGATGAGCGGACATCCGCATAGGATGGCAGGCCGACCGCCGCAATGCAGCCGACGCGCGCGCGGCGCTGCGACCGGCCGAACTCACGCACGATTCATGCCGTCGTCACTAGCCTGAATCGGCCGCTCCGCGCCGCGTTGCGCCTTTGCCCCTTCTCAAGTCTCCGGAGCTCTCCATGCGCCTGTCCCCGCGTCGTTCCCTGCTGGTTGCCGGTCTCGCCGTCGCACTGGTCGCCGGTCCCGCCTTCGCCGGTCCACAGGAAGAGGCGCGCGCGCGCAATGCGGTACGCGTGCTCAACGAAATCCAGGCGATCCCGGAGTCCGGCATTCCGGACAAGCTGCTCGACGAGGCCCGCGCGATCATCGTGATCCCCGACACCGTCAAGGCCGGGCTGGTCATCGGCGGTCGCCGTGGCCACGGCCTGCTGTCGGTGCGGACCGCCGACGGCACCTGGTCCAACCCGGCCTTCGTCAAGCTCACCGGCGGCAGCATCGGCCTGCAGGCGGGCGTGCAGTCCTCGGACGTGGTGCTGGTGTTCCGCAACGAACGCAGCCTCGAATCGATCGTCAACGGCAAGTTCACCCTCGGCGCCGATGCCGGGGTCGCCGCCGGCCCGGTGGGCCGCAATGCGGCGGCATTGACCGACGGCCAGCTCAAGGCCGAGATCTGGTCGTGGTCGCGCGCGCGCGGCCTCTTCGCCGGCGTCGCGCTCGATGGCGCAGTGCTGTCGATCGACGACGAGGCCAATGTCGCGGTCTACGGCAACACCACCACGCCGCGCGCGATCCTCGAAAACCGCCCCGGCCAGGCGCCGTCGGGCCCGATCGTCGATTTCCGCGATCGCCTGGAAGAGGCCAGCGCCACCGCGCGGGTGGCCCGCGGCGGCGCCGCGGTCGCCCCGCGCGCCGCGCAGCCGGCGCCGCCGATCCAGCACGTGCCCGAAGCGACCACGCTGCCGGCGCAGTCCTACGACCCGGCGCCGCAGCCCTTCGAGACCGTCAACGACCAGCCCGCCCAGGTGGAACAGCTGCCTTAAGGACATGCCGGCGCTGCGACAACGACACGCGTGAGGCCGGCCGGTGTGGCCGGTGCGCTATCCTAGCCGTCCACTCGAATCAGACTGGTCCCGCCATGGGCAGTTTCAGCATCTGGCATTGGCTCATCGTCCTGCTCGTCGTGCTGCTGGTGTTCGGCACCAAGCGGCTGCGCGGCGCCGGGCGCGACCTCGGCGAGGCGGTCAAGGGCTTCAAGAAGGGCATGCACGACGACGACGTGCCGCCCGAGCGTCTCGACGACCGGTCGCGCGAGTCGGAGTCGGCCGCCGAGCGCGCACGACGCGAAGACCACACCCCGCGCTGATCGCGCGGGTCGACGCTCTCCACGATGTTCGGGATCGGGTCCGGCGAACTGCTGATCATCGCGGTGGTCGCGTTGATCGTGCTCGGCCCGGAGCGATTGCCCAAGGCCGCGCGTTTTGCCGGGCTGTGGGTGCGCCGCGCGCGCACCCAGTGGCATTCGGTCAAGGCCGAGCTGGAACGCGAACTCGAGGCCGAGGAACTCAAGCGCAGCGTCCAGGACGCGCAACGGTCGATCGCGGATGTCGGCACCCAGTTGCGCGATGCCCAGAGCAAGGTGCGCGACGAGTTCGACGCCGTGCGCCGTGGCGCCGCGGAACTGGCCGACGAGGCCCGCCGTGTGCCGGGCACCGCGGCCGAGACCGAGGCGCAGATCGCGCCATCGCCCGCCGACGCGCCCGAGATGCCGGCCCTGCCACCGGGCGCGATCGCGGCCGACCCGACCACGCCCCCACGCGTTCCCCAGGAGGCCGGCGATGGCGCGGCACGCTGACGACGACGCCGGCGAGGGTAGCCTGGTCGATCATCTGATCGAACTGCGCATGCGGCTGATGCGCGGCCTGGCCGGTACCGGTCTGGTGCTGCTGGCCTTGCTGCCGTTCGCCAATCGCCTGTACGGCCTGCTGGCCCAGCCGCTGCTCGACAAGCTGCCCGAAGGCGCGCATCTGATCGCGGTCGAGGTCGCTTCGCCGTTCTTCGCGCCGCTCAAGCTCGCCTTCTTTACCGCGCTGGTGGTGACCATGCCCTGGCTGCTGTACCAGGCCTGGGCGTTCGTCGCGCCGGGCCTGTACAAGCGCGAGAAGCGCCTGGCGCTGCCGCTGCTGGCCTCGGCGGTCGGGCTGTTCTACATCGGCTGCGCGTTCGCCTTCTTCTTCGTGCTGCCGTCGGTGTTCCGGTTCCTGACCCTGGTCACCCCCGATGGCGTGGCGATGATGACCGACATCAACGCCTACCTGAACTTCGTGCTGGTGATCTTCCTGGCGTTCGGCCTGAGCTTCGAGCTGCCAGTGGCGCTGGTGATCCTGGTGCTGCTGGGCTGGGTGACCACCGACCAGTTGCGCGAGGCGCGCGGCTACGCAGTGGTCGGCGTGTTCGTGCTGGCGGCGGTGATCACGCCCCCCGACGTGGTGTCCCAGCTGATGCTGGCCGTGCCGATGTGTCTGCTCTACGAGGCCGGCATCATCGCGGCGCGGTTGCTGGCGCCCAAGCCCGGCCCACTGCAAGACCGCGCATGAGCGCGGGCGCGCCGACGTCGCTGCCGCGCCGCTATGCGGCCTGGTCGCTGGACGCGGCCGCGATCGCGGTGGTCGTCGTCGCGTTGCTGCATCGCCGCCTGTGCGCGGGCCTGGCCGCCTGCGGCGAGGCGCTCGACGCCTTGAGCCTGACGATGGCCGGCACGATGGCCGATGCCGCCGAACGCGGCATCGTGCCGGCAGCGCTGGCACGGACCTGGCTCGCCGATCCCGCGCTGCACGCCGCGGTCGGCCAGCTGTCGGTCGCGGTCAGCGCCTGGCTGCTGCCGCCGATGCTGGCATTCGCGCTGCTCGCACTCATCTGGTTCGCGGGGTTCGAGGGCTCGCGCTGGCAGGCGACCCCGGGCAAGCGCCTGCTGGGCCTGCGGGTGGTCGACGACGACGGCCTGCCGCCCAGTCCGGTGCGCGCGGCGCTGCGTCAGGCCGCGGGCCTGCTGTCGTGGGCCAGCCTCAACATCGGCCACGCACTGGCCGGGCTCGCCCCGCGCCACCAGGCGCTGCACGACCGCATCGCCGGGACTCGCGTGGTGCGCGTCGATGCACGGCCGATGCCCCTGCCCGTGCGGCTGTGGCTGGCGCTGCAGTTGCCGGCCTGCTTCCTGCTGCTGGCCTGGCTGATGCACGCGGTCGACCGCAGCGTGACCGCCGCGTTGGACACGACGCTGGGGCTGTAGCCCCGCGCCTGGCTACAGCTCGATCGTCGAGCCCGGAGCCGGCCCGGCCGGCATCGCGGCCTCGCCGCAGATGTCGCGCCACATGAAGTACATCGCGCCGAACATCACCACGTACAGCACCAGCAGCAGCACCAGGTACATGGGCAGCACCAGGAACGCGCCCAACGCCGGATGCAGCAGCCCGGCGACGATCGTCACCAGCGACGCCACCACGCCGAACACCAGGACCAGTGCAAAGCCGCCGGCCATCGCCAGCGCGGCGATCACCAGCACCGGCAGCACGTTCTTGAGGGTGGCCAGCACGCCGTCGCCGAACGCGGCGAACACGGGGCGCCCGCCGAGTGCGACCTGGCCCAGGCCAATCGCATAGACCGTCGCATAGAGCATGCCGAACAGCAGGCCCAGCGCCATCAACGGGCCGATGCCCGCCGGCGGCATCGGCAGCTCGGGTGGCGCAGACGGCGGGGTCTGGCTGGCGCCCATCTCCTGGGTGATCGTCATGATCTCCAGGTACCACTCCGGCACGCCCTCGCCGAACAGGCTGACCAGCGCATAGAACGTGGCGATGTACAGCGCGCCCATCAGCAGGCCGAAGCCGACCAGACGTCCGGCGCCGATCGAGAACACCGAGAACAGGTCGCCCGGTCGTGCCGGCCGGCCCTGCTCGACGGCATCGATGACCCGCAACACGCCGCCGATCAACAGCGGGTAGACCAGGATCGAGAGCAGCGAGATCGCGCCGATCACCATCAGTTGCGATTGCGCGTCGAGCCCGAACGCGAGCTGCAGCACCAATTGCAGCACGCTGGGCAGCAGCGCCAGCAGCGACACGATGGCCACCGCGCCGTACACCGCCCGGGGATTGCCGCGGCCGACGTTGACCGCCTGCACCAGCCACTGCCAGCCGTGGCCCGCTCCCACGCTCCGAATCGTCATCCCGCTGCTTCCCGTGTCCGCACGTGGCGTCATGCCACGAGGCCGGTCATCGTACTGCAGTGCCGATGCACGCGGCGCGCAGGCCACGCGCACGGCCGCGTGCGCGCGATCGGCGCGGCGGCAGACCAGGCCGTTACCCGGCCTTCGGCCTGGACGTCCGGCCGCAAGCGGCCGCGAAGCGGCGCAGCACCGTGCGCGCATGCGGCGCGGCCCGCACTGCGGCCAGCATCGCCGCCGGATCGGCGGCCTCCTCGCGCAGCGGCTGCGCCCGGGCGCGGATGTAGCCGCGCATGTGCGTGGCGCTGAACTCGGGATGGAACTGCAGCCCCCAGACACGCTCGCCCCAGCGGAAGGCGTGGTGCGGCTCGAGCGCCGAGCGGGCAAGCGGCACCGCGCCGGTGGGCAGCGCCAGCGCGCTCTGCAGATGCGTGGCCTGCGCGGCGAACCGGGTCGGGAGGCCACGAAACAGCGGATCGTCGCTGGCGGCCGCCAGCGTCTCGATTTCCACCGTGCCCATCTCGCGCCCGCGGGGATTGGCGCCGACCTCGCCGCCGAGCGCATGGGCGATCAACTGGTGGCCATAGCAGATGCCCAGCAGCGGCCTGCCGGCGTGCGCGGCATCGCGCAGCCAGGCCGCACTGCGCTCGCTCCAGTCGGCGCGGTCGGTGACCATCGCGCCCGAGCCGGTGACGATCGCCGCCTGCACCGCATCGATCGGCGGCAACGCCGCGCCGCCCTCGACATCGACGACCGCGACCTGGTCGCGCGCCAGCCCGGCGGCCACCCGGATCCAGTGCGCGAAGCCGCCGTAGCGGCGCATCGACGGCACGGGCCGTCCGGTTTGCAGGATCAGGAGGGGACGTTCGGAAGCCATCGTGGGCGTGGGCATGGGTGAGACCACAAGCGTAGCGACCCGACGCTGAAAAGCGCCCCCATCCCCAGCTTCCACCCGTGAAGGGCGCCATGCCCCGGTCTTGAACGGGGAAGGTGCGGTGCGTCGCGCGCGGCAGGACATGGCGCAAGCGCACCCATCGCACGGAAGGCGATATGGCGTGGAAGCGGTCATACAGCGCAGCCACTTTGCGCCGAGATCTCACCTCCCCCGCTTGCGGGGGAGGTCGGCGCGCGCAGCGCGACGGGTGGGGGCAAGCCGCAGCGCCTATTCGCGCGGCGGCAGCACCGTCATCACTTCCTCGACCGTCGTCAGCCCCTGCGCGACCTTCTCCGCGCCGGCCATGCGCAGTGTGCGCAGGCCAGCGCCAACCGCAGCATGGGCGAACCCGGCCAGGGACATCTGCGGCTGGATCAGTGCCCGCAGCGCCGGCGTCACCGGCATCAGCTCATAGAGGCCGATGCGTCCCAGATAGCCGGTGTTGCGGCACTCCAGGCAGCCAACCGGACCGCAGGCCTGCGCCGGCGGTGGCGGGCCCTCGGGACCGACCAGCGCGCGCCAGCCTTCCGGGTCGACCGCGCGCGCGGTCCGGCAATGCGGGCACAGCGTGCGCACCAGGCGCTGGGCGAGCACCCCGTTGAGGGTGGACGCGATCAGATAGTGCGGCAGTCCCAGGTCGAGCAGTCGCGTCACCGCCGACGGCGCGTCGTTGGTGTGCAGCGTGGAGAGCACCAGGTGGCCGGTCAGCGCGGCCTGCACCGCCATCTGCGCGGTGTCGAGATCGCGGATCTCGCCGATCATGATGATGTCCGGGTCCTGGCGCAGCAGCGTGCGCACGCCCTGGGCGAAGGTCAGGTCGATCGCGGCGTGCACCTGCATCTGGTTGAGCTCGACGGCGACCATCTCGATCGGGTCCTCGACCGTGCACACATTGACGTCGGGCGTGGCCAGCGCACGCAGCGTCGAGTACAGCGTCGTGGTCTTGCCCGAGCCGGTGGGCCCGGTGACCAGCACGATGCCGTGCGGGCGCTGCACCAGCTCGTTCCAGGCCGTCGCCTCGCCATCGTCGAAGCCCAGCTGCGCGATCGTCTTGAACGCCGTGTCGGGATCGAAGATGCGCATCACGCACTTCTCGCCGAAGGCGGTCGGCATCGTCGACAGGCGCATCTCCACCTCGCGCCCGCCCGGCGAGCGGGTCTTGATGCGGCCGTCCTGCGGCCGTCGGCGCTCGGCCAAGTCCATGCGCCCGAGCACCTTGATGCGGCTGACCGCCGCGGTCATCACCGGCGGCGGCATCTCGAACACCTTGTGCAGCACGCCGTCGATGCGGAAGCGCACGCGACCGACGTCGCGGCGCGGCTCCAGATGGATGTCCGAGGCGCGCTGCTCGTAGGCGTACTGCAGCAGCCAGTCGACGATGTGCACGATGTGCTGGTCGTCGGCATTGACGTCGCCCGAGCGGCCGAGTTCGACCAGTTGTTCGAACGACGGCGCAGTGCCGCCACCGTCGCGCAGGTCGCGCGCGCCGCGCACCGAGCGGGTGACGCCGAAGAACTCCATCGTGTAGCGATGCAGGTCGAGCGGATTGGCGACGACCAGGTCGATGTCCCGGCGCAGCAGGCGCTGCAGATCGGGCAGCCAGTCGAGCGCCAGCGGTTCGCTGGTGGCGATGCGCGCGTGCTGGGGCGTGACCTCGACCGGCAGGATGCGGTGCCGGCGGGCATAGGCGTGGGAGACCAGATCAGTCACGTCGGCCACGACGATCTTGGTCGGATCGATGCGCAGGTAGGCGTGCCCGGTACGCTGCGCCAGCCATTCGGTCAACGCTTCCAGGCCCAGCTCGCGCCCGGGGCGCAGCGCCGAAGGCAGCTTGAGATTGGCCAGCAGCACCAGCGGATGCACCGCCTCCAGGCCACGGGTCGCACGCCCGCCCACGCGCGCGCGCTCGGCGTCGGCCGGGGCCAGCAGGCCGTCGGCGACCAGCGCGGCGACGACCGGCTCGAACGTCAACCGCCCGATCGGCAGCCGCGCGACGGGCGCACTGGCCTCGTGGCCTGCGGACGGCGGGATCCGGGGTTCGTTCAAGCCTGCTCCCTCCGTGGCCGCGGCCGCCTGGCGCGGCGGGCGGCATGGCGTGGACCGCTATACTAGCGCGCCGCCGCCACGCCCCACTCCGATGACCGGACCGACGTTCCAGGAGCTGATCCTCACGCTCAACGCCTATTGGGCCCGCCAGGGCTGCGTGCTGATCCAGCCACTGGACCTGGAGGTCGGCGCGGGCACCTTCCATCCGGCGACGTTCCTGCAGGCGCTCGGCCCCGAGCCATGGAACGCGGCATACGTGCAGCCCTGCCGCCGCCCCACCGACGGCCGCTACGGCGACAACCCCAACCGCCTGCAGCGCTATTACCAGTACCAGGTCGCGCTCAAGCCCAATCCTGACAACATCGTCGAGCTGTACTTCGGCTCGCTGCGCGAGCTGGGCATCGACCCGCAGGTGCACGACCTGCGGCTGGTCGAGGACAACTGGGAATCGCCGACCCTCGGCGCCTGGGGTCTGGGCTGGGAAGTCTGGCTCAACGGCATGGAGGTGACCCAGTTCACCTACTTCCAGCAGGCCGGCGGGCTGGAATGCCGTCCGGTGCTGGGCGAGATCACCTACGGCCTCGAGCGGCTGTGCATGTATCTGCAGAACGTCGACAACGTGTTCGACATCGTCTGGACCCACGGGCCCGACGGCACGCCGGTCACCTACCGCGACGTCTACCACCAGAACGAAGTCGAGCAGAGCACCTACAACTTCGAGCACGCCGACGTCGCCGAGCTGTTCCATCGCTTCGACCACTGCGAGGCCGAGGCGCTCAAGCTCGTCGAGCTCGGGCTGCCGCTGCCAGCCTACGAGCAGGTCTGCAAGGCCAGCCACAGTTTCAATCTGCTCGACGCGCGCCGCGCGATCAGCGTCACCGAACGCCAGCGCTACATCCTGCGCGTGCGCACGCTGGCCCAGGCGGTCGCCAAGGCCTATTACGCGCAACGCGAGAAGCTCGGTTTCCCGCGGCTCAAGCGCGACGCCGCGCTCGCCGACGCCGTGGTCTGAACCTGCCTCCGATCTGCTGCGCACCAAGACGTTCCATGATCCGCCGTCCGGCGGTCGACACGGCCCTCCCCCGCACCGCGGGCACGGCGGGCGAAGAGAGAAAGGGTCCTTCCGCATGACCGACACCAAGCCCCTGCTGATCGAACTGGGCACCGAAGAACTGCCGGTCAAGGCCTTGCCCGGCCTGGCCCAGGCGTTCTTCGACGGCGTGATCGCGGCGCTCGACAAGCGCGGCATCAACGTGGTCCGCGGCGATGCGAAGCCGCTGTACACGCCGCGGCGCCTGGCGGTGCTGCTGCCCGGCGTCGCCGCCGAGCAGCCCGAACAGCGCGGCGAGGTGCTGGGGCCGTATCTCAACATCGCACTCGATGCCGACGGCCAGCCGACGAAGGCGCTGCAAGGCTTCGCCGCCAAGGCCGGGGTCGACTGGACCCAACTGGAGAAGACCACCGACGCCAAGGGCGAGCGCTTCGTGCACCGCACCGCGACCGCTGGTGCGACCACCGCCGCGCTGCTGCCCGAGGTGCTGCGCGAGGCGATCGCGGCAATGCCGATCCCCAAGCCGATGCGCTGGGGCGCCCACGCCCACGCGTTCGCACGGCCGGTGCACTGGCTGGTGGCGCTGCACGGCGATGCGGTCGTGGAGGCCGACCTGTTCGGTGCACGCGCCGGCCGCGACAGCCGCGGTCACCGCTTCATGCACGATGCGCCGGTGTCCATCGCCGCGCCCGGCGACTACGTCGAGGCGCTGCGTGCAGCCTCGGTGCTGGTCGATCCCGATGCCCGGCGCCAGGCGATCGCCGACGCGGTCAACGCCGCGGCGCGCGCGGTCGACGGCCAGGCGCGCATCGAGGCCGACAATCTCGAGCAGGTGAACTGCCTGGTCGAATGGCCGAGTGCGGTGGCCTGCACGTTCGAGGCCGAATTCCTGGCGGTGCCCCAGGAAGCGCTGATCGCGACGATGGAAGCGAACCAGAAGTTCTTCCCGGTGCTGCGCGACGGCCGGCTGACCGAGCATTTCATCGGCATCGCCAACATCGTCTCCAAGGACCCGGCCGAGGTCGCCAAGGGCTACGAGCGCGTGATCCGTCCGCGCTTCGCCGATGCCAAGTTCTTCTTCGACGAAGACCTCAAGCAGGGCCTGTCGGCGATGAACGAAGGACTGCGGAACGTGACCTACCAGGCCAAGCTCGGCAGCATCGCCGACAAGGTGGCGCGGGTGGCTGCGCTCGCGCAGACCATCGCGCCGCAGGTCGGCGTCGACGCCGCGCTCGCCCAGCGCGCAGCGCAACTGTCGAAGGCCGATCTGCAATCGCGGATGGTCGGCGAATTCCCCGAGCTGCAGGGCATCGCCGGCCGCTACTACGCCCGGCACGACCCGGCGTTGGCCGGCTTGTCCGACGACGACCGCGCCGCACTGGCCAATGCGATCGACGAAGCCTGGCAGCCGCGCTTTGCCGGCGACGACATCGCGCTCTCGACGCTGGGCAAGGTGCTGGCGATCGCCGAGCGCCTGGACACGCTGGCCGGCGGCTTTGCCGCAGGCCTCAAGCCGACCGGCAACAAGGACCCGTTCGCGCTGCGCCGCACCGCGCTGGGGCTGGCGCGCACGCTGATCGAGAGCGGCTTCGATCTCGATCTGCATGGACTGCTCGCCGCTGCGATCGAGCGCGTCGGGGCGCTGCCGACCGGCAAGGACGGCAGCACCGCGTTTGCCGATGCGGGCGAGCTGTACGACTTCGTGCTCGATCGCCTGAAGGGCTACTACGCCGATCGCGGCGTGCCGGCCACGCATCTGGCCGCGGTCGCCGCGCTGCGTCCGGCCTCGCTGTACGACCTCGACCGCCGCATCGATGCGATCGGCACCTTCGCGCAGCTGCCCGAAGCCGCCGCACTGGCCGCGGCCGACAAGCGCATCCGCAACATCCTGCGCAAGGCCGACGACGCGATTCCCGGCGTCGTGGACGCGGCGCTGCTGCGCGAGCCGGCCGAAGCGGCGCTGGCCGAAGCGGTCGCGGCCGCGCACGGCGAGACCGGGCCGGCCCTGGCCCGGGGCGACTACGTCGCCGCGCTGACACGACTGGCACGGCTGCGTCCGCAGGTCGATGCGTTCTTCGACGCGGTGATGGTGAACGTCGAGGACCCGGCGCTGCGCAGCAATCGCCTGGCGCTGCTGCAGGGGCTGGCCGACCGCCTGGGCAGCGTCGCGGCGATCGGCCACCTGTCAGCGTGAGCCACTGCGAACAACATCGCGCGGCGTTAATCGACTCTTGACGCGCACCGGGTATCCTCGCCCGATGTCTCGCCTCCCGTTGTGCCTCGCCGCCGTCGTTCTCGTGTTCTCGTCGGCCGCGGCGCAGGCCGCGCGTGTCGATCGTGTCGATATCTCGGGCCTCGATGAGGAAATGACCGAGAACGTGCGCGTCTCGTTGGCGCTGTACGATGCGATCGGCAAGGACGTGTCCGGGCGGCGCATGGCCTATCTGATCCGCGAGGCCGAATCGCAGACGCGCAAGGCGCTTGAACCGTTCGGCTATTACTCGCCGACGATCGACGTGCAGCGCGAGCGCAAGGACGACGTCTTTGCGGTGCGCATCGTCGTCGATCCCGGCCAGCCGGTGCGCGTGCGCAACCGCGATATCGCAATCATCGGCCCCGGCGGCCAGGATCGCTACCTGGCACGCGACGTGGCGAGCTTCGTGCCCGGCGAAGGCGGTGTGTTCAACCACGCCGACTACGACGGCAGCCGCAACCGGCTCAGCCGTCGCCTCAGCGAGCGCGGCTACTTCGACGCGGAGTTCGCATCGCGCCGGGTCGAGATCACCCGCGCCGACCACGCCGCCGACATCGACCTGGTGTGGACCAGCGGCGAGCGCTACAACATGGGCCCGACGACCTTCAAGCAGTCGCCCGAGCCGGTGGTCAACGACGCACTGCTCGAGCGCCTGGTCTACTGGGACGAAGGCAGCTACTACCACCAGGGCCGCCTCGACCGCCTGCGCACCTCGCTCTCGCGGCTCGACTATTTCTCCACGATCGACATCGAGCCCAAGGTCGAGGACGCCAACGCCGAGCGCGAAGTGCCGATCGAGGTGTCGCTGACGCCGGCCAAGCGCAGCATCTACACCTCGGGCGTGAGCTACGGCACCGACAGCGGGGCGGGCATCCGGCTCGGCGTCGAGCGCCGCTACGTCAACATGCGCGGTCACAAGGCGCTGGCGCAGCTCGACTATGCGCAGCGTCGCAAGACGTTGACGCTGCAGTACCGCATCCCCGCCTTCGCCTGGCTCGACGGCTGGTACACCGCCAGCCTGCAGGCCGCCGACGAGCAAACCGATTACATCGACTCGCGCCGCGTCGAACTGGTCGGCAGCCGCAGCGGCCAGTACAACGACCGTCTGAACCTGGTCGCCTCGCTGCACGTGCTGCGCGAGCGCTGGGCCTACGCGCCCGAGGAAGACCCCAACGCCCCGGTCGATCCGGACGACGAGTTCGCCGGCGCGCTGTACCGCTACGCCACGTTCGCCTATCCCTCGTTGCGCGCCGAGTACATCGACGTCGACGACCGGCTGTTTCCCACTGCAGGCATCGGCGGCTCGGTGATGCTGCGCGGCGGCATCGAGGGCGCAGCTTCCGATGCGACGTTCACCCAGTTGCATGCGCGTGCAAGCTGGTTCCGCGGCATCGGCGAATCGAGCCGGTTGATCGTGCGTGGCGAGCTCGGCCACACCTTCACCAATGCGCTGGTCGCGATGCCGCCGAGCCTGCGCTTCTACGCCGGCGGCGACCGCAGCATCCGCGGTTACGACTGGCGCGAGGTCGGCCCGCGAATTCCCGCACGCGACGGCCGCAAGGCCTACGCGCTGGGCGCCAAGAACGTGGTCACCGCCAGCGTCGAGTTCGAGCGCTACTTCACCGAGACGATCGGCGCAGCGGTGTTCGTCGACAGCGGCGATGCGTTCGACGGCACCTCGCCGAACTGGCGCACCGGCGTGGGCATCGGCGCACGCTACAAGTCGCCGGTCGGCCCGCTCAAGCTCGACATCGGCCGCGGCCTCGACAATCCCGATTCGGCATTCACGATCGGCCTGAGCATCGGCGCGGAGTTCTAGAGATGGCTTTCCGGCGCGACCGTTTGCCCGACGACTTGACTCCCGAAGCGCGCGAGGCGCGCATCGCCGAACTGCGCCAGCGCCGACACGCACGCAGACGCAAGCTGGCGATCCGCAGTGCGATCGGTATCGCCGTGCTGACGGTGCTGGTGGTCGGCCTGGTGTGGTGGCTGCTGACCACCTTCGGCGGGCGCGACTTCCTGCTGCACCAGATCGCATCACGCCTGCCGGCCGGCACCGAACTGACCTGGCGGGCGGCCGAGGGCCCCGCGTCGGGCCCGCTGACGATGTACGACGTGCGCTACGTGCAGCGCAGCTGCCCGGACGTCGAAGAAAAGCCCGTGCCCTACGGACAATGCGAGGAGCCGCGCGTGCTGACCTTCGCGGCCGAGCGCGTGACCATCGACCCGGCGCTGATGCCGCTGGTCGGCCGGCGCCTGCGCCTGGACGTGCTCGATATCGACCAGGCGGTGCTGGAGCTGCCGGCGCCGGTCGATACGCCGTTCGAGTTGCCGCGCTGGCCCGATTCGCTGCCGCGCATCGACCTGCCGCTGTCGCTGCAGGCCGACACCATCCGCGTCGACGGCTTCCGGGTCACGCGCCTGGGCGAGCCGATGATCGACGTGCGCACGCTGCGCGGCGGACTCGATGCGCAGCAGGGCGAGTTGCGGTTGACCGGGATCGTCGTCGACAGCGATCGCGGCCGGTTCACCGCCGACGGCGTCTACGCACCCGACGACGACTACCGCATGGATCTCACCGCCAGTGCGCTGATGCCGGCACCGCCCGGGCGCACGCGCCCGCGCATCGGCCTGGTCGCACGCGGCGATCTGGCGCATCTGGACATCGCGGCGATCGGTCATGCACCCGCGCCGCTGCGCGCGCTGATCACGTTGCGCGGCCGTGACGATCCGGGCTGGGCGCTGCGCGCCGACACCACACGGCTCGATCCCTCGCTGCTGGTCGGCAACGGTGAGCCGGGCACACCGCTGGCCTTCGACCTGCGCGCCGACGGCACCGGCGGCGCGGCGACGCTGCAGGGCAAGGTCACGATCGGCGAGCCCGACGCCGCACCGCTGGCGGTCGTGCTGCAGCCCTCCAAGCTGCGGCTGGAGGACCAGCGCCTGGATGTCGAACGGCTGGTCGTCGACACCTTCGACGGGCGGGTGACGCTGCGCGGTCACGCCGATGTCGCCGAGCCCGGCGACGTGCGGTTCCGCTTCGCGGTCAACGCCCGCGGCGTGCAGTTCGGAGCCGACCCCGCCAGCGCCGACCCGGCGCCGCCGATCGTCGCCGATGCCGACCTCGGCATCGCCGGCAGCACCGCGGCATGGGCGGCGATCGGCAAGGCGGGCATCGAACGCGACGGCCTGCGTGCACGGGTCGATCTCGACGGCCGCGGCGACGCACAGCGGATGCGCCTGCACACCGCGCACGTCGAGATGCCGACCGGCACGCTCGATGCGACCGGCGATGTGGCCTGGGCGCCGGCCTTGCAATGGGACATCGCCGCGACCCTGGCCGGTTTCGATCCGGGCTACTTCGCCCGCGATTGGAAGGGCGCGGTCGACGGCCGGTTCGCCACGACCGGCAGCACCCGCGACGACGGCGGCCTGGATGTGGCCGTCGAGGCCGACCAGCTCGGCGGCACGCTGCGCGCACGGCGGCTCGACGGCCGCGCGACGTTTGCGATGCAGGGGCCGGCCCGCAACGCCGGCGAGGCCGGACGCAACGATTTCGAAGGCGAGGTCGCGCTGACGCTCGGCGGCAGCCGCGTGGACGCGCGCGCCAAGATCACCGACACGCTGGACATCGACGCCAAGCTGGCGCCGTTGCAGTTGGCCGATTTCCTGCCGCAGGGCGGCGGCACCCTGCAGGGCACGCTGCGGGTCACCGGTGCGCGCACTGCGCCCGACCTCGCGGCAGACCTGACCGGCAGCGCGCTGCGTTTCGGCGACTACGCCGCGGCCAGCGCCCGGATCGACGGCCGCCTGCCGTGGCGCAGCGATGCCGGCACGCTCGAGGTGTCGGCCAGCGGCGTGCAGGCCGGCGTCGCGCTGGACACGGTGCAGGTGTCGGCACGCGGCGCGATCACCGCGCTGCGACTGCAGGCCGATGCGCGCGGCGAGATCGGCACACTGGCGCTGTCGGGCGAGGCCTCCCAGCGCAACGGTGGCTGGCAGGGCACGCTGGCCACGCTGCGCCTGGCACCGACGACGGGCGCGAGCTGGGCGTTGCAGGGCCCGGCGAAGTTCGCCCAGACCGGTGCGCGCATCACGTTGTCGGACAGTTGCTTTGCCTCCAGCGGCGGCGGCTCGCTGTGTGCCAGCGCGGACTGGCCGCGCCAGGGCGTCAGCGTGCGCGGCGAGCGTCTGCCACTCGCACTCGCCACGCCCTACCTGCCCGAGCAGGACGGCGGACAGGCCTTCGTGCTGCGCGGCGAGATCGCACTCGAAGGCCGCGCCCGCCCGGTCGGCAACGGCTTTGCCGGCAGCGCCAGCGTGCGCTCGGCCAGCGGCGGCGTACGCACCTCCGAGCGCGCGCGCAACGACGTGATCACCTACGACGATCTCGTGCTCGATGCGGAGTTCGACGCCAACCGGCTCAGCGCGCGCCTGTCGACGACACTCAACGAGGCCGGCCGCGTGCAGGCGCAGGTCACCAATGGCTGGGATGCGTACTCGCCGCTGTCCGGCTCGCTGGTCGCCAACGTCGAGGACCTGACCTTCGTCGAGCTGTTCTCGTCCGACATCGTCGAGCCCAAGGGCCGCTTGACGGCCGACATCCAACTGGGCGGCACGCGCGCACAGCCGACGATCGGCGGCCAGGCGCGGTTGCGCGACTTCACCACCGAGATCCCATCGCTGGCGATCGCGCTCGAAGACGGCAACGTCGGACTCGATGCCCTGCCCGACGGCAGCGCCCGCATCAGCGGCAACGTGCGCTCGGGCAAGGGCACGCTCGACATCGACGGCCGGCTGGACTGGCGTGGCGAGGCGACGCCGCTGGAGCTCAACCTGCGCGGGACCGATGTGCTGGCCGCCGACACCAGCGACATGCACATCATCGCCTCGCCCGATATCACCGTGCGCTATGCGGCGCAGCAACCGCTCAACGTCACCGGCAAGGTCTTCGTCGATGTCGCGCTGCTCGATCTCGAACGCCTGAGCGAAGGCGTGTCGGCCTCCCCCGACGTGGTCGTGCTCGATCCGATCGATCCCGACGACAGTGGCACCGCCTCGTCGCTGGCGCTGGATCTGACGGTGGGCGTGGGCGAGAACGTCGGCCTGCGCGGCTTCGGCTTCGATGGCCGCATGCGCGGCGAGCTGCGCGTGCGCGCCGTGCCCGGCCGCGAGATGACCGGCAATGGTCGCCTCTCGGTCGATGGCCGCTACAAGGCCTACGGGCAGGAACTGAAGGTCACCCGCGGCAATCTGGTCTTCAACAACAGTCCGGTCGCCGACCCGGTGCTTGATGTCCGCGCCGAGCGCCGGATCGATGCCGAGGACATCACCGCCGGCATCGACGTCAGTGGCCGCGCCTCCGCGCCGCAGGTCAACGTCTGGACCAACCCGTCCAGCGACGATTCCCAGGCGCTGTCGTACCTCGTGCTGGGCCGCTCGGCCTCCAGCCTGACCAGCGCCGAGGGCCAACAGCTCGACGCCGCGGCCACCGCGCTCAATGCCGGCGGCGACCTGATCGCCGGCCAGCTCGGCAGCAAGATCGGACTCGACAACGCCGGCATCAGCCAGTCGCGTGCACTCGGCGGCAGCGTGCTGGGCGTGGGCAAGCAGCTCTCGCCACGGCTGTATGTCGGCTTCGGCGTGTCGCTGCTGGGGACCGGTCAGGTGCTGACGCTCAAGTACCTGCTCAGCCGCGGCTTCGACGTCGAAATCGAATCGAGCACGCTGGAGAACCGAGGCTCGGTGAACTGGCGGCACGAGCGGTAAGCGCGACGGTCCTCCCCCACCCGGCGCGCTGCGCGCGCCGACCTCCCCCGCGCGCGGGGGAGGTGTTCTCGCGCGATGAGAGCTTTTAGCTCCTTCCCCCGTAGAGCGGGGGAAGGTTGGGATGGGGGCCGCTTTGCCGCGACGAACCCCTGCCCCACCCGGCGCGTTGCGCGCCGACCTCCGCTGCGCGCGAGGAGATGCGTCCGGGCGAGGCGGAACAGGCAGGCGCGGTGCCGACCTCCCCGCGCGCGGGAGTTGCTTGGTCGAGCGTCGCCGCCTGCGCGTCAGCGCACGAGCCGCGCGCCCTGCAACTGCGGCGCGCCGTCGATGACGTCGGTCCAGACCACGTAAGCCTGCCCGCCGAGCACCTGCAGCTGCGGGAAGCCGGTCGCCCGGCCGCGCCCTTGCAGGCGCGCGAGTTCGATGCGCTCGTATTCGGTCGAAAGGTCCGGGCTGCGGCGCGAGAGCCACAGCGACTGGCCGCCGGCGTCGTCCTCGCGCAGCCACACCGCCCAGGCCTGGGCCTGATCGAGCGCGACGGCGACGCGCCCCTGCACCGCCGGGCCGCTGTCGAGCACCACCGGCTCGGCGAAGGCGTCGCCGGCATCGTCGCTGCGCGCCAGCTGCACGCGCGGCGTATCGCCGGCGGCGGTGTACCAGCCCACCAGCACCGCATCGCCCTGTGCCGCGACCGACGGTCCGTTCACCGGGCAGGCGGGCATCGTCCAGTCGTCGGCATGCACCCGTGCCGGCGTGCGCCAGGCGCCGTTCTCCAGGCGCGTCAGCATGACATCGCGCACCTCGGCCTCGGTGCGGCCGCGATAGACGACCACCGGACCGCGTCCTGTGACCGCAGCCGCGGTCTGGCAGCAATCGCAGACGCGGGCATCGATCTCGTGTTCGACCGTGCGTTGCAGGTTGGCGTCGAACACCGCCGCGCGCAGGGTCATCGGTGCGCCCTCATGCGCGGCGTGGTCGCCGCCGGCGTCGTCGGCATGGCCACCGCCGGTGTTGCGGCCGTCGAGCCAGGCCAGGCCGAGGCCGCCGCCCTGCGCCCACATCGAGACGAAGCCGTGCTCAGTGGCGGTGCCATCGTCGTGCGCCGGGACCGGTGCGCTCCAGTTGGCGCCGCCGTCGCGCGAGCGTGCGAGCACCACGTCGTAGGCGTAGGGCGCGTCGCCGCGCTTCTGCAGCCAGTGCGCCCACAGCGCGCCGTCGGGCGTCGGCAGCACGTGCGGGGTGTCGGCCCAGTTGACGAACATGCGGTTGCCGATCGCGATCGTGGTCGGCGCATTGCGCCAGCGCTGCGCGGCCGGGTCGAAGCGCGCGTACTGGAACGCGTGGCGCCTGCCCTGTCGCGAATTGATCCAGCTCAGCACCAGCAGGCCGTCGGGCCCGGCGACGAGGTCGGGCGCGCTCGAGCCCGGCCCGGTGGCCGGCAACGGCCAGTCCAGGCGCTGGCTCGGCGCATCGATCGGGGTGTGGGCGGTGGGCGCGGCCGGGGTCGGATCCTGACCGCCGCATCCGGCGAACGCGAGCGCGAGCAGGCTGGGAAGGACGATGCGCGGAGCGCGGAGCGGACGGGACATGCGCAGCCTCGGCGTGAGAACGTGTTCAGTGCGCAAGGGTACTCTTTGGCCGTGTTCGCCGCCGTCGCCGTCCGATGACCGTCATTGTCGCCCGCTACACCGATCCGCTCGAGGCGCAGCTCGTCTGCGGCCGCCTGCAGGCCGAAGGCATCGATGCCTTCGTCGGCGACGCGCACATGGCGCTGGCGAACTGGGAATGGCGGCTGGCGATCGGCGGAGTCAAGGTGCACGTGCCTGATGCCGAGCTGGCGCGGGCCCGCGCGATCGTCGCCGAGCTCGATGCCGGCGCCTACACGCTGTCGGACGAGGCCACACTGGAACCGGCGCCGGTGCCGGTCGATCGCGAGAGCTGGTCGAGCCGTCTGGCCTGGGTGGCGCTGGTGGTGTTGCAGCTGCCGCTGCCCTGGCGCCGTCGGCGCCGGTAGCGGCGGGACCTGCGCGCGGCGGCCTTGTCAACGGGTTCCGCTGCCGCGACCCGGGGGCCACAATCCGCCCGCGGCGCTGCTGCCGCGACAGCTTTCGGAACCGATGTACCAGCCCGACGCCGCTCTTTCCCGCCGAATCGCCGAGACCATCGCCGCCGAGATCGGCGCCCAGCCCGCCCAGGCGATCAGCGCGATCGCGCTGCTCGATGAAGGCGCGACCGTGCCGTTCATTGCGCGCTACCGCAAGGAAGTCACTGGCGGGCTGGACGACACCCAGTTGCGCAATCTCGAGGTCCGCCTGGGCTACCTGCGCGAACTCGAGGAGCGGCGCGCCGCGATCCTCGCGAGCATCGATGAACAGGGCAAGCTCACGCCCGAGCTGCGCGGCGACATCGAGGCCGCCGACAGCAAGGCGCGGCTCGAGGACCTGTACCTGCCCTACAAGCCCAAGCGCCGCACACGCGCGCAGATCGCCCGCGAGGCCGGGCTCGAGCCGCTGGCCGACGGCCTGCTGGCCGATCCCACACAAGTCCCCGAGGACGTCGCCGCCGGTTTCGTCGACGCCGACAAGGGCGTGGCCGACGTCAAGGCCGCGCTCGAAGGCGCACGCGCGATCCTGATCGAGCGCTGGGGCGAGGACGCGGCGCTGATCGGCGAGCTGCGGACCTGGCTCGACGCGAATGGCGTGATCCGGGCGAAGGTCGTCGAAGGCAAGGAAGCGGCCGGCGAGAAGTTCCGCGACTACTTCGACCATGCCGAGCCGCTGGCGAAGATCCCCTCGCACCGCCTGCTGGCGCTGCTGCGCGGCCGGCGCGAGGAATTCCTGACGCTCGAGCTCGATCCGGGCATCGATGCCGAGCAGGGCAACGCCTATGCCGAGGGCCGCATCGCACTGCATGCCGGCATCGCCGAGCGCGGCCGCCCGGCCGACGCCTGGCTGCGCAATGCCTGCCGCCTGGCCTGGCGCGCGAAGATCCACCTGCATCTGATGATCGACCTGCTGGGCAAGGCGCGCGAGAAGGCCGAGGGCGAGGCGATCGAGGTCTTCGGCGACAACCTCAAGGATCTGCTGCTGGCCGCACCGGCCGGCCCCAAGACCGTGCTCGGGCTCGACCCGGGCATCCGCACCGGCTGCAAGATCGCGGTGGTCGATGCGACCGGCAAGCTGGTCGCCACCGAGACCATCTACCCACACGAGCCGCGCCGACAGTGGGACCAGTCGCTGCACGTGCTGCAGGCGCTGTGCGCACGGCACGGCGTGCAGTTGGTCGCGATCGGCAACGGCACCGCCTCGCGCGAGACCGACCGCCTGGTCGCCGACCTGATCAAGCGCGCGCCGGAACTGAAACTGCAGAAGATCGTCGTCAGCGAGGCCGGCGCGTCGGTGTATTCGGCCTCGGAGACCGCCGCGCGCGAGTTCCCGCAACTCGATGTGTCGCTGCGCGGCGCGGTGTCGATCGCGCGGCGTCTGCAGGACCCGCTGGCCGAGCTGGTGAAGATCGAGCCCAAGGCGATCGGCGTGGGCCAGTACCAGCACGACGTCGACCAGTATCGGCTGGCGCGCGCGCTCGACGCCAAGGTCGAGGACTGCGTCAACGCGGTCGGGGTGTTCGTCAACACCGCGTCCAGCGCGCTGCTGGCGCGCGTGTCGGGGCTGTCGGCCGGGGTGGCCGAGAACATCGTCGTGCATCGCGACGCCAACGGCCCGTTCAAGCGCCGCCGCGATCTGCTCAAGGTCCCGCGTCTGGGCGAGAAGACATTCGAGCAGTGCGCGGGCTTTCTGCGCATCGCCGATGGCGATGAACCGCTCGATGCCTCGTCGGTGCATCCCGAGGCCTATCCGGTGGTCGAGCGCATCGTCGCGGCCACCGGCCGCCCGATCGCCTCGCTGATCGGCGACGGCAGTTTCGTGCGCGGGCTCAAGCCGGCGCAGTTCACCGACGCGCGCTTCGGCGAGCCCACGGTGCGCGACATCCTCAAGGAGCTGGAGAAGCCCGGTCGCGACCCGCGCCCGGAGTTCAAGGCCGCGCAGTTCGCCGAGGGCGTCGAAGACATCAAGGACCTGCGCGAGGGCATGATCCTCGAAGGCGTGGTCAGCAACGTCGCCGCGTTCGGCGCATTCGTCGACATCGGCGTGCACCAGGACGGCCTGGTGCACATCTCGGCGCTGTCGGACACCTTCGTCAAGGACCCGCGCGATGTGGTCAAGGCCGGCGACATCGTCAAGGTCAAGGTGCTGGAGGTCGACGTGGCGCGCAAGCGCATCGCACTGACCCGGCGCCTGGACGATACGCCCGCACCGCGCGAGGCCCGCGGCCCGCGCGACGCTGCGCCGCGCGATCCGCGCGGGCCCGGCCGTGGCGGCCGCCCGGGGGGCGGTGCGCCCAAGCCGAGTGCACCGCCGGCCAACAACGCGCTCGCCGACGCCTTCGCACGCGCCCGCCGCAGCTGAGCCCACCTGCGCTGGTCGCGTGCCGGACAAGCACGCGGCCGGCGCGGCGTCATTGCGTCCGATCAAGGCCGGCCCCCGGATCGCCGCCCAAGATGCTCTGCAACCAGAGGGATGCGGGGCGCGGACGATGTCGGTAGTGGTATGGCGGGACGAGCTGGACACGGGCATCGATGTCATCGATGGCCAGCACCGGCGGATCGTCGACATGATCAATCAGCTCGAGCTCGCGCGGCACGGGCACTCGCGCGAAGCCGTCAGCGAGGTGCTCGACGAGCTGGTCGACTACACGCTCTCGCATTTCGCGTTCGAAGAGGCGCTGATGGAGGAAGCGGGCTATGCGTTCTGCGCCGCCCATCGCCGTGTCCACGAACTGTTTGCGCGCCGCGTCCAGGAGTATCGGCTGCGCTTCCAGGCCGGCGAGGACATGCTCGATGAGCTGCGCGCGATGCTCGTGCGCTGGTTGTTCAACCATATCCGCAGCGACGACAAGGCGTACTCGCCGACCGTCAAGCAGCATCTCAACGGTTTCGCCAGTACCCACGAGAACGGCGGCTGGCTGCGGCGCACCCTGTTGCGCTTCTTCCGCTGAAGCCAACGCCGGCGCAGCGCTCACGCGCGTGCGCCAACGCCGGACTCAGGCGCCGGTTGCCGCGCGCAGGGCCTCGCGGCAGCGCCGGCTGCACGGCACCACGGTGCCGTCCTCGAGATGGAGCCGCGCATCGCCGCTGTCGAGCGGCTCGATCGAGGCGATGCGCGCGACGTTCACCAGATGGCTGCGGTGCACGCGCACGAACCGCGCCGGATCGAGTCGGGCCTGCAGGTCGGCCAGGGTGCTGCGCAAGGGATACACCTTGCCGCGCACGTGCAGGTTGGCGTAGTTGCCCGAGGCCTGCACCCATTCGATGTCGCTGGCCGCAACCAGGAACTCGCGGCCGAGCTTGCGCACCAGGAAGCGCTCGGGCCGCTCCACCGGCTCCACCGGGGCGGCGCCGTCGTCGGGCGCGGCGAGCAGCGAGGCCTCGCCCTGCAGGCGCCTGAGCAGCAGCCGGTAACCGTGCAGCAGCACCACGATGCCCAGGAACGTGCGCACGTCCTTGAGGTACTCGTAGAGGTAGGCATCGTCGAAGCGATACTGGGCGCCGTGCATGGCGTAGACCGCCTTGCGGATGCCGACCATCAGGCCCACGTGCAGCAGCGACCAGACCACGCTCGCCAACGCGTACAGCGGCAGCCGCCGCCACCAGGTGTCCAGGTGCACCGGCCAGCGCGCGGTGAACCAGACCGTGGCCGGGACCAGGGCCAGCAGCGCCAGCGCGCTGCCTGCCTCCCAGCTCACCACTTCCCACTGCGCGCTCCCAAGACCCGCGCGCTGCACGTCGATCCAGACGGTCGCGCTGTTGCCCGCCGCCGACAGCAGGCAGGTGATCAGCCAGTAGCCGACCTCGACCGGGCGGCGGATGGCCAGATAGCGTTCGGCCGCGGACGGCGCATCGGACGGGCGTGGGGACATCGCGGCATTGTAGGCAGCCGGCCCGCGGGCGCGGGCTGCGCCGCCCCGCGGGGCCATCCGTTCGTCCCCGGAGGCGGTCGCCTCGGCCCTTGCCGTGCCGGCGGCGGGGTCCAGGCGCCGACGATGACGCTCCCTTCCCATGCGCAGCTCCCATGTCCCGACGCCACGACATCGACGCCCTGCGGGTGATCGCCTTCGGCCTGTTGATCCTCTACCACGTGGGCATGGTCTACGTGGTCGACTGGGGCTTCCACATCAAGAGCCCGACCCTGCTGTCCTGGGTCGAATGGCCGATGGTCGCGATCAACCGCTGGCGCATGTCGCTGCTGTTCTTGATCTCCGGACTGGCGCTCGGCCTGGTGCTGGCCCGGCGCACGCCCGGTGCGCTGGCGGCGCGCCGCAGCTGGCGTCTGCTGCTGCCGCTGGCCTTTGGCATCGTCGCGATCGTGCCGGTCCAGGCCTACTGCGAGGCGCGCATGTTGGGCACGATCGATGCCGGCTACGGCGCCTTCCTGCTGCGTTACCTGCAGTTCCGGCCCTGGCCGGCCGGCACGTTCACCGGCGCCGAGTACGGCTTCACCTGGAACCACCTGTGGTACCTGCCCTACCTGTGGGCGTACACGCTGGCCGTGCTCGCGGTGCGGCCGCTGCTGGGGCGGCTCGGCGGCAGCCGACTGCGCGACTGGCTGACCACGCGTGGACACTGGCTGCTGTGGCTGCTGCCGCCGGCCTGGTATCTGGTCGCGCTGGTGATGCTCGCGCCACGTTTTCCATCGACCCACGCCCTGGTCGACGACTGGTTCAACCATGCCGGCTACTTCGTGGCCTTCGGCTTCGGTGTGCTGATCGCAGGCAGCAACGTGGTCTGGGCCCGGCTGCGAGCGGCGCGCTGGCCGCTGCTCGGGCTGGCGCTGGCGACCGGCGGCGTCCATGTGGGCCTGCGCGCGGTGGGCCATCTGATCGACGCGGGCACGCTGTCGCCTGCGCCGTTCCTTGCGGTGATGCCCGAGGCCGGCTGGCAGGGCGTGTCGATCGTGGCGCTGTCGGTCTACTGGTGGACCGCCCTGCTCGCGCTGCTGGCCTGGGGCGCCCATGCGCTCGACCGGCCGTGGCCGGGCCTGGCCTACGCCAGCGAGGCGGTGTACCCGTGGTACATCCTGCACCAGAGCCTGATCGTGCTGGCCGCGTACTGGTTGATCCCGTTAGGGCTGGGCCCGGTGTGGGAACCGCTGGGGGTGCTGGCGATCACCGTGGCCGGCTGCGTGCTCATCCACGAACTGCTGATCCGGCGCGTGCGCTGGCTGCGACCGCTGTTCGGGCTGGCGGGAGACAGCGGCCGGCGCGCATCGCCGGCCCCATCCCCCGCCGTGGCTCAGAAGTCCACGCCCAGCCGCGCGTAGACGAAACGGCCGGGCAGGTCGTAGGTCGAGGCGTCGTAGCCGTTGAGGCTGCAGCTCAGGCACACCGGCGGCGTCTTGCCGGTGAGGTTGTTGACGCCGATGCTGACCCGGGTGCCTTCGAGCCAGGCGGTGCTGCGCCAGGACAGCTGCAGGTCGTGGTAGGTCGTCGCGCCGAGCGCGTTGCGGTCATTGGCGCTGTCGGGGCAGATCGCAAAGCCGATCGCACCGCCGCACGACTCGACCAGCCGGTCGATGTAGCGCATGGTCCACGCCAGCGACCACGGCCCGCGCGTCCAGTCGGTGACCAGGGTGCCGGTCCACTCGGGGATCGCACTGTTGTTGACCTCGACGCCGGGCCGCCGCGGCTCGGCCTCGCCCGACTCGTTGACCAGTTCGTAGCGGCCGACCCAGGTCGCCTTCGCATCGAAGCGCAGGCGGCCCCAGTCGTGCTCGGGCAGCGTCCAGGCGGCGGTGAAATCCCAGCCGTCGGTCTTGATCGTGCCGAGGTTGGCGAGGATGTCGTCGAAACGCACGATCTGCCCGCGCTCACTGCGGTCGTACGAGGCGCAGGCCAGCGGATCGCGGGTGGCGATGCAGCGCTCGAGGATCGCCTGCGCATCCGGGGCCTGGATCGCGCCGTCGATGTGGTGGCGATAGAACGTCACGCCCAGGTCCAGGCGGTCCGACCACGCCACGCCGTCGGCGAACGACGGGCTCCAGACCGCGCCGACCATCAGGCTGCGGCTGTGCTCGGGCTCGAGCTCGGCATTGCCCGAGGTCACCACCGAGATCTGCGAATTTGTCTGCTCGTAGCCCGCCGGCACGCCGTCCGCGGCGCAGGCCGGCGACGACGAGGCCGCGCCCGAGCACGGATCGACGAGCGTCGCGTCGAAGCGGCTGAGCGTGCCGTAGAGCTCGCCGATCGACGGTGCACGGAAGCCCTCGGCATAGCTCATACGCAGCAGGAACTCATCGGCCGGCTGCCAACGCAGGCCGACCTTGCCGGTGGTCTCGCCGCCGAAGGTCGAGTAGTCCGAATAGCGTCCGGCGATGCTCAGATCGAGGCTGTCGCCGAACCACGAATCACGCAGCAGCGGCACGTTGAACTCGGCATAGGCCTCGTTGACATCGTAGTCGCCCGAGGTCGCGCCCGAGGGCACGCCGTTGTACTCGCCGGCGATCGTGATCGGGTCGGGCGTGTAGCTGCCCTCGTAACGGCGATGCTCCAGACCGGCCGCGAACGACAGCGCTCCGGCCGGCAACTGCAACAGATCGCCGGTGACGTTGGCCGAGGCCAGGGTCAGCGTGTTGCGGCTGGCGTCGCGCACCACCGGCTGGATGAAGGCGAGCATCTCCTGGGTGATCGTGCCCGGGCCGCCGAACACGTTCAGCGGCACGCAGCCGGCGATCGCGGCGCACGCATCGGGGTCGCCCAGCGCTTCGTTGATGCGGCGCACGTTGTAGCTGCCGGTGTTGACCTGCTCGGCGCGGCTCTGGCTGCGGACGAGGTTGAGGTCCCAGTTCCAGGTCCGATCGCCGACGGCGAAGAGGCCTTCCAGCCCCGCGGCGACATACCAGGTCTTGACGTCCTGGGTGTAGCGGCGCGGCCCGCCCTCGACCGGCCGCCGGCCGAGCAGGAACAGGTTGGCGTCCTCGCCCACCGTGGTCAGGTCGAAGCCGAACGGGTTGTAGGGATTGCGCGCGGAGATCGTCAGCCGCTGCTCGGCCCAGGGGTTGTAGACGCCGGCGTCGGTGCCGAGGAAGAACGGCTCGGGCGCGGCCTGGTTGGCCGAGGTGCGCGTGTTGTAGAGCACGCGGGTATAGCCCGACAGCTGCGGGCTGAACTCCAAGCGCACCTGGCCGAACACCGACTTGCGCTCCGACGGGGTCAGCAGCAGGTTGTTGGGGGCGAAGTTGTAGCGGTTCTCCGTGCCGAACTGGATGAAGTCGTCAATCGTGGTGCCGCCCGGGAAGCTCGCACCATTTGGCAAGGTGATGTCGCAGGTCGCCGACCCGGGGATCGGCGCACCGGCATCATCAGTGCTCAACGGGCATAGGCCGCCGTAGGTGTTGTTGCCGTCGGCAGGTGCGAACACGAAGCGTCCGCCTGGCGTGGCCGAACTGCCGTTGGCCAAGCCCGTGCCCGGCACCGGCACGCTGGCGTTGTCGAACTTGGTCGAGGCGATCTGCCGCTGCTTGTAGTACGACGCGCCGAAGAACCACTGGGCACGCTCGCTGTGCCCGCCCCAGCCCAGGTCCGCGCCCCAGGTCGCGCCGCCCAGGTCGTCGTACTCGCCGTAGTGCAGGTCGAGGCTGCCGCCGTCGGCGTCGCGGCGGGTGATGATGTTGACCACACCGGCGATCGCGTCGGAGCCGTAGATCGACGAGGCGCCGTCCTCGAGCACCTCGATGCGCTCGATCAGCGACAGCGGAATGGTGTTGAGGTCGACGGCCGAGCCGACGCCCGAGGCCGAGGATTCGTTGACCCAGCGGATGCCGTCGACCAGCACCAGCACGCGCTTGGCGCCCAGGTGCCGCAGGTCGACCGTTGCGGCGCCGGCGCCGACGCCACCGCCATCAGGCGGAAAACCGAAATTGCCGCTGGAATTGAACTTGGTGTTGAGCGCGGCGCCGCTGGCGGTGAGGTTCTGCACGATGTCGGCGACGGAGGTGAACCCGCTGCGCTGGATGTCCTCGCGGGTGAGCACCTGGACCGGGACCGCGGTTTCCATTTCCGCCTTGCGGATACGGGTGCCGGTGACCTGGACGGTGTCGAGGGTGCGCGCCTGCGGCGCAGGGGCCGGCGGCTGCTGGGCGGCGGCGGCGAGCGGAAGGACGGCGAGCAGGGACGACGAGACGGCTGCGGCCAGCCGGTGGCGGCGGATCGGCATCATGCGGACTCCTGTGGCGAGGGTCGCCGGCGTCCTGCCGGCGGATTCGTTGTAACGAATCGTTAACCTGGTCGCACCTGGGGTTTGCCCCAGGTTGATCCACCCGCCGCATTGTGAATGGGTTGGATGTCGGTCCTAACCGCAACCTGGGTCGCGGACCGCATCGGCCAGCGACGGTAGCGGGGCACCGGTGTCGGCGCTGGCGCGGATCGCGGCATCGGCCGCGTCCATGTCGAAGCCCTGCGCGGCAATCCAGTCGGGGCTGTAATAGCTGTGCGCGTAGCGCTCGCCGCCATCGCACAGGATGGTGACGATCGCACCACAACGGCCGGCCGCGCGCATGATCTGCGCAACCCGCAGCACGCCGACGAAGTTGGTCCCGGTCGAGCCGCCGACGCGCCGGCCCAGGCGCGCATTGACGTAGCGCATGCCCGCCAGGCTCAGCGCATCGGGAACACGGACCATCGCATCGACACAGCCGGGAATGAAACTGGGCTCGGCACGCGGCCGGCCGATGCCCTCGATCCGCGAGGGCGGGGTCGGCGCGAGGTCCTCGGGCGCCGGTTCGCGGCGCAGGCTGCGCGCGTAGTGATCGAAGAACGCCGAGTGCTCGGGATCGGCGCACAGCACCCGGGTGTCGAAACCGCGGTAGCGCGCATAGCGCCCGATCGTCGCACTGGTGCCGCCGGTGCCGGCGCTGCAGACGATCCACGTCGGCACCGGATGCACTTCCTGGGCCATCTGCTTGAAGATCGACTCGGCGATATTGTTGTTGGCCCGCCAGTCGGTCGCGCGCTCGGCGTAGGTGAACTGGTCCATGAAATGGCCGCCGCACTCGCGCGCCAGCTGCGTGGAGGCCGCGGCGATGTCGCAGGCGTTCTTGACCAGGTGGCAGCGCCCGCCCTGGAACTCGATCGCGGCGATCTTCTCCGGCGATGTCGAGGCCGGCATCACGGCGACGAACGGCAGGCCGAGCAACCGCGCGAAATAGGCCTCCGACACCGCGGTCGAGCCGCTGGAAGCCTCGACCACCGTGCTGCCCGCGCGCAGCCAGCCGTTGGCCAGTGCGTACAGGAACAGCGACCGCGCCAGCCGGTGCTTCAGGCTGCCGGTCGGATGGCTCGACTCGTCCTTGAAATAGACGTCGATGCCGGGAAAGCCCGGCAGCGCGAGCGGGATCAGGTGGGTGTCGGCCGAGCGGTTGAAATCGGCCTCGATCTTGCGGATGGCCTGCGCCACCCAGTCGCGGTTGGGCATGGGGCACTCGAGGGGACGCCGCGCATCGCGGCGACACGCCGACAGCTTAAGCCCTGGCCGCGCCGGCGGCGAATGCGGCCGGCGCGGGGCACCGCAGGCTCAGCCCAGACGTCGGCGCACGATGCGGTCGAACACCGCGACTGCGACCGGCAACAGCGCGTCGTCGAAGCGGAACGTCGGGTGGTGGCACATCGCGCTGTCGATGCCCAGGAACAGGTAGGCGCCCGGCCACTGTTCGAGCATGTAGGAGAAATCGTCGGAGAACGGATACGCGCGCGCGTCGGTATCGACCTGATCCGGGCCGAGCACGTCGGCGAGCGCCGACGCCGCCAGCGCGGCCTGTTCGGGCGCGTTGACACACGGCGGGCAGGCATGCGGCAGTTGCAGTTGCACGCGGCAGCCGGAGATCGCGGCATGGCCCTCGCACAGCGCGCGCAGGCGTTGCAGCAGCGCTTCGTGCACGTCCTTGGACAGCGCGCGCAGCGTACCGCTGAGCGTGGCCGTCGCCGGGATGATGTTGTGCGTGGTGCCGGCCTGCAGCGAGCCGACATTGATCAGCGCGGTCTCCATCGGATCGATATGGCGGCCGACGATCGCCGGGATCTCGACCGCCAACCGTGCGGCGACCTGCAGCGGGTCGTTGGCCTTGTGCGGTGCGGCGGCGTGGCCGCCGACACCCTCGACCGTGATCTCGAACACCGCCAGCGACTGCAGCGTCGCGCCTGTGCGCAGACTGGCCCGGCCCATGCCCAGCAACGGCATGTTGTGGAAGGCGTAGACCTCGTCGCAGGCGAACCGATCGAACAGCCCGTCCTCGATCATCCGGATCGCGCCGCGCCCGCCTTCCTCGGCCGGCTGGAAGATCAGCACCACGCGCCCGCTGGCCGGCGGGTGCGCGACCAGATGACGGGCCACGCCCAGCAGCGCCGCGGTGTGGCCGTCATGGCCGCAGGTGTGGGCCACGCCCGGACGCTGCGAGCGGAACGGCAGGTCGCTGTCCTCGTCCATCGGCAGCGCGTCCATATCCGCACGCAGGCCGATCGACAGTCCCGGCACGCCGCTGTCGACGACCGCGACCACGCCAGTACCGCCCAGGCCGGTCTGCGCCTGGAGGCCGAGCGCGCGCAGGGTGTCGGCGACCAGCGCCGAGGTGCGCTGCTCCTCGAAACCCAGTTCGGGCCAGGCATGGATCGCCCGGCGCCAGTCGGTCATGGTCGGCGCCAGCGCGCGGATCGCCTCGGGCACGTCAGGGGAAGACACGGTCATCGCACTACTCCATCAGCGGCGCAGGGCGCCGATTCGAAATCCAGGGGAACGCGGGCGCCGGCGGCGCGCTGGCTCACCACAGCAACAGGCTGGCGCCGATGCAGTACATGAAGACCGCGAACACCCGCTTGAGCGCCGGCCCACTGATCGCATGCGCCAATCGCGTGCCCAGCGGCGCGACCAGCACCGAGGCCAGCGCGATGCCGATCGCGGCCGGCAGATAGACATAGCCCCAGGCCATCGACGGCAGCACATCGCCAGGCGCCTGCAGTGCATAGCCCGACGCGCTGGCCAGGCCGATGAACACGCCGCAGGCGGCCGACGTGCCGACCGCACGCACCGGCTGCACGCCGCGCCAGACCAGCAGCGGCACGGTCATGCTGCCGCCGCCGATGCCCACCAGCGACGAAGCGATGCCGATGCCGATACCGGCACCGGTCATGCCCGCGCCGGTCGGCACGACCGCCGCCCCGGTGTCGGGTGGCGAGCGCGACAGCAGCATCTGGGTGCCGGCGATCGCGCAGTAGGCGATCACGCCGTACTTGAGCACTTCGCCATCGAGCCCAATGGCCAGCCGCGCGCCCAACCAGCCGCCGAGCAACATGCCGGGCACCAGCCAGGCGACCGACGGCCACAACACGCTGCCGCGGCGATGGTGCGCGCGGGCCGACGACACGCCGGTCAGCACGATGCTTGCCAGCGAAGTCGCGAGCGCGGCATGCATCGCGGCGTCCTTCGGGATGCCGTAGATCGGCAGCAGCCAGACCAGCGCGGTCACCAGCACCAGGCCGCCGCCGATCCCGAGCAGGCCGGCCAGGATCCCGGCGACCGCGCCCAGGACCGGGAACAGCAGCATCGACAGGCTCACGACCGGCCACCTGCGACTGCGGGCAACGGCAGCACGGCGCTCACTTGAGCTCGATCCTGATCGCCGCCGCCGCGTCGCGTGCGACCGCCCGCGCGGCCTCGACATCCTCGCCGCGCGCCAGGGTCACGCCGACCCGGCGCTGACCCGCCACCCAGGGCTTGCCGAACAGCCGCAGCGCGCTGTGCGGCGCCTGCAATGCCGCGGCGATGCCCGAGAACGCGGGCACGCCGTGGCCTTGGGCCAGCAGCGCGCAGGACGCGCCCGGTCCGGCGAGCAGCACCGTGTCCTGGGCATCGACCGGGATCGGCAGGCCGAGGATCGCGCGCGCATGCAACGCGAACTCGCTCAGGTCCTGCGAGGCCAGCGTGACCAGGCCGGTGTCGTGCGGACGCGGCGAGACCTCGCTGAACCAGACCTCGTCGCCGCGCACGAACAGTTCGACGCCGAACACCCCGCGCCCGCCCAGGTCGTCGGTGACCGCGCGCGCGATCTCGCGGGCCCGCGCCAGTGCGCGCGGCGACATCGCCTGCGGCTGCCAGCTCTCGCGGTAGTCGCCGGCGATCTGTACATGGCCGATCGGCGCACAGAACGCGGTGCCGCCGGCATGACGCACGGTCAGCAGCGTGATCTCGTACTCGAAGTCGACAAAGCCCTCGACGATGCAACGCCCGGCGCCCGCGCGGCCGCCGGTCTGCGCGTACTCCCAGGCCGCATCGACATCGGCCTCCGTGCGCACCGTGCTCTGGCCCTTGCCCGACGACGACATCACCGGCTTGACCACGCAGGGCAGGCCGATCGTCGCGATTGCCTCGCGGTACTGCGCATGGGTGTCGACGAAGCGGTACGGCGAGGTCGGCAGGCCGAGCGTCTCGGCCGCAAGCCGGCGGATCCCCTCGCGGTCCATCGTCAGCCGTGTCGCGCGCGCGGTCGGCACCACCTGCAGCCCGGCCTCGCGCTCGAGCGCGACCAGGGTGTCGGTGTGGATCGCCTCGATCTCGGGCACGACAAGGTGGGGACGCTCGACGGCGATCAGCGCGCGCAGCGCGACTGGATCGAGCATGTCGAGCACATGGCTGCGATGCGCGACCTGCATCGCCGGCGCATCGGCGTAGCGATCGGCGGCGATGACTTCGACGCCAAACCGCTGCAGCTCGATCGCGACCTCCTTGCCCAGTTCTCCGGAGCCGAGCAGCAGCACGCGGGTGGCGGAGGGGGACAGCGGGGTGCCGAGCGTGGTCATGGACAAGGTCGTCCCGATAGCATCAGAAGGACCGGCATTGTAGTCGGCGCGCCTCCGGAGGGCGTCCGCGCAAGGACGCCGACAGGCCCGCGCCCCAAAAAAAAGACCCCGCCTAACGCGGGGTCTTTTCGTCAAGCGAGACCGCTGCGATCAGAAGCGGTACTGCGCCGACACGCCGAACAGGTTGGCGTTGCCGTCGAACGCACCGCGCAGACGGGAACCGCCACTGCCGGTGTTGATCTGCGGATTGCGCGGCTCGATGCGGGTGTAGGCCAGGTTGACGTCGAACGCGTCGTTGAGCTTCCAGGTCGCACCGACCGAATAGAACATGCGGTTGGCATCGGGCAGACGCGGGGTGCGGTGCTCGAGGTTGGTGGGCGTCTCGTCGTAGGCCACGCCGCCACGCAGCGTCCAGGCATCGTTGAGCTGGAACTCGGCGCCCAGCGAGTAGAAGTCGCTGTTCTTCCAGTCGAACGGCTCGACCGAATCCGGATCCGGGTTCTCGAACTGGATGCGGACCTCACGCATCGATTCCCAGCCCGTGCGGGCGTAGGTCGCGGCCAGCATGAAACCGTCGGTGACCTGCCAGGTCGCGCCGACGTTGAGGATCGACGGGGTGGTCAGTTCGGCGCGGGCATTGCCGTCGACGAACAGCGGACGAGTCATCGGGCTGGCATTGAAAACCGCGCGTGCGTTGTCGGGCACGGTCCAGTCGACGGTGCCGCTGAGCTCGTAATCGATTTCCGAGCGGTAGCTCACGCCGATCGACACCGCGTCGGTCGGACGGAAGTGCGCGCCGATCAGCCAGCCGAAGCCGTTGTCGTCGCCCTGCACTTCGGCGGTGCCATCGGCGCCCTGCGGAGTGGCGAACGGCAGCGGGCGGGTCGCGGGATTGGAGAACAGCAGCGCGCCGAAATCGACGCCCTTCGACAGCGTGACGTCCGCGCGCGAAGCGATGACGCCCAGGCCGACCGAGAAACGGTCACCCAGATCCACCGCGCCCGAGAGCGTCAGGTCGATGATTTCCACTTCCGAGGTCAGCGCCGCGTAGCGGCCGACCCAACCCGGGTCGTACTCGGTCTTCAGGCCGAACGGCGCACTGACCATCGCGCCCAGCGCGGTGCCATTGTCGAACTTGTGGACGACCGACATTGCCGGCACCGGGGTCACGTCGCCGGCGTTGCCGCCATTGTTGCCGGACATCGGGCGGCCGAGGGCGTCGACCGCGGCCCCCTTGTATTCGTAATTGAGGTCGATGACGGTCAGGTCGACCTGCATGGTCGTGCCCTCGAACTGGGTCATCACCGCCGGGTTGTTGGTGACCACCGAGCTGTCGCCGGTCTTGGCGGCGGTGCCGGCGAACGCGGCACCCATCGACTTGACGCTGTTTTCCTTGAGCTGGAAGCCGGCGGCGTGCGCCTGGCCTGCGAATGCCAGGGCGCCGGCGATGCCGAGTGCCAACGCGGTGCATTGAATGATGCGGGGGTGGGTCGCCATGGTCGCCTCTCTCTCGAAGGTGTACTTGATGGTCCGGGCCTGGTTCGCAGAACGCGACCTTAAAGGCCTGGCCTGTGATGTCCGTTCGCCCTCGGAAAACCCCTCCCGACGCGCTCGGCGGGCGCACTATACCGTACCTCCCCGTCCGGAACCGTGCTGCATTGCGGCATGCCCGGAGGCCGTCGCGGCGCGCTTTACCCGGGCCTGCCGCCCCCTCGACAATGCGTGCGCCCATGTTCGTCTCGATCCCCAACCGTCGCGCCAAAGCCCCGCTGCGCTGGGCCGTGCCGATGCTGTTTGTACTGTTGTGGGTGACGTTCCTGTGGGCGAGCACGCGCTCGGCCAACGAGCACTACGCCCTGCTGCTGGACTGGGGCGCCCTGTACGGCGAGCCGGTCGGCACCGACGGTGTGCTGGTCAACTGGCTCGACCCCGGCCCCTGGCTGCGCCTGGTCACGGCGTTGTTCCTGCATGCCGACTGGGCCCACCTGCTGGGCAACCTGGTGTTTTTGCTGATCTTCGGCCTGCCGGCCGAGCGGCTGATGGGCGCCTGGCGGTTGCTGGTGCTGTTCGTGCTGGGCGGGGCGGTGGCGAACCTGGCTGCGGTGCTGGCGATCGGCGCGCCGGACCGGTTGATCATCGGCGCCAGTGGCGCGGTGTCCTCGCTGATCGGCGCGTACCTGGCATTGTTCCCGCGCGCACGGCTGGGCGTGGTCGTGCCGCTGGGCCTGTTCCTGGAGTTCGTCCGCGCGCCGGCCTCGCTGTTGATCGGAGTGTGGGCCCTGCTGCAGGTGTTCTTCGCCTACATCGGCCCGGCCTTCGGCGCCGTGGCCTGGGCCGCGCATCTGGCCGGGTTTCTGGTCGGCGTGGCCTTCGCGCTGGTCTCGCGCCACGCGATCGGCCAGCGGCTGCGGCGGCTCAAGGGCTACTGAAGGCCAGCGTTGGGGCCTCAGGATGGGCATGCGCGGGCCAGCCATGGCATCGCCCATCCCAAGCCCGACTCTTATACTTTGGCGATGACCGCCAAGACGCTCTACAAGATCACCTTCCTCACCCACGGCAAGGTCTACGAGCTGTACGCGCAGCGCGTGGAGAGCGGGCGGCTGTGGGGCTTTGTCGAAGTCTCGGACCTGGTGTTCGATGTGCACGACGGCCTGGTCGTCGATCCGACCGAAGAACGGCTGCAGGCCGAATTCGGCCACACCCGCACGCTGCATCTGCCGATGCAGAGCGTGCTGCGGGTCGAGGAAGTCGAGAAAAAAGGGCAGTCGGCGATCCGCGATGCGACCTCGGGCGAGAAGGTCGTCACGCCGTTCCCGCTGCCTGCCAAGCCGCGCTGAGCGGGCCGCGCAACACGGCGCGCTACACTTGCCGGCCGCGGCCACGCCGCCATCGCACGCATGCTGCGATGCTGTCCGACGGACGCTCCCATCACCCAGGCACCCGCCCAAGGCAACGATGACGACACCTCAGGAACTGCTGCAGACCCACGGCCCGCGCGAATCGATGGAGTACGACGTGGTCGTCGTCGGCGCCGGCCCCGGTGGCCTGTCGACCGCGATCCGGCTCAAGCAACTGGCCACCGAGGCCGGGCGCGAGGTGTCGGTCTGCGTGCTGGAGAAGGGCTCCGAGCCCGGTGCGCACATCCTCTCGGGCGCGATCGTCGACCCGCGCGCATTGACCGAACTGATCCCCGACTGGCAGGCCAAGGGCGCGCCGCTCAAGCAGGCGGTCACGCGCGATGCCTTCCTGTTCCTGGACGAGACCGGCGCGAAGGCCACGCCGGATTTTCTTCTGCCCGACTGCTTCAAGAATCACGGCAATTACATCGTCAGCCTCGGCGCGGTCACGCGCTGGCTGGCAACGCAGGCCGAAGGCCTGGGCGTGGAGATCTTCCCCGGCTTCGCCGCGGCCGAAGTGCTCTACACCGACGAGGGTGCGGTGCGCGGTGTTGCGACGGGCAACCTGGGCATCGGCAAGGACGGCCAGCCGACCGCCGAGTTCCAGCTCGGCATGGAGTTGCATGCCAAGTACACGATCTTCGCCGAGGGCTCGCGCGGACAGCTGGGCCGCGAACTGATCGCACGCTTCGCGCTCGACGAGGGCCGCGACCCGCAGAGCTACGGCCTGGGCATCAAGGAGCTGTGGCAGGTCGATCCGGCCAAGCATGAGCCGGGCCTGGTGGTGCACACCGCCGGCTGGCCGTTGACCGACGACACCTACGGCGGCTCGTTCCTCTACCACGCCGAGGATGGCAAGGTCGCGATCGGCCTGGTCGTCGGCTTGGACTACCGCAACCCCTGGCTGAGTCCGTTCGAAGAGTTCCAGCGGTTCAAGACGCATCCGGCGATCCGCAAGTATCTGGAGGGCGGCAAGCGCATCGGCTACGGCGCGCGCTCGATCACCGCCGGCGGCCTGCTGTCGATCCCCAAGCTGGTGTTCCCCGGCGGCGCATTCGTCGGCTGCGAGGCCGGCACGCTCAACGCCAGCCGGATCAAGGGCAGCCATGCGGCGATCAAGACCGGCATGCTCGCCGCCGAGGCGGCGTTTGCGGCGCTGGGCGAGGGCCGCGGCGGCGACGAGCTGGCCGCCTATCCGGCCGCGTTCGAATCGAGCTGGCTGCATGCCGAACTCGCGCAGTCCAAGAACTTCAAGCAGTGGTTCAAGAAGGGCCGCACGACCGCGACGCTGATGACCGGTGTCGAGCAATGGCTGCTGCCCAAGCTCGGCATCCGCACGCCGCCCTGGACGCTGCACCGCGACCGCCCCGACCACGCCTGCCTGGAGCCGGCCGCGCAGCACACGAAGATCGCCTATCCCAAGCCCGATGGCGTGCTGACGTTCGACCGCCTGAGCTCGGTGTACCTGTCGAGCACCAATCACGACGAGGACCAGCCCGCGCATCTCACGCTCAAGGATCCACGCGTGCCGGTGGATGTGAACCTGGCGACCTATGGCGGGCCGGAGGCGCGCTATTGCCCGGCGGCGGTCTACGAGTTCGTCGAAGGGCCCGATGGCCCGCGGTTGCAGATCAACGCGCAGAACTGCGTGCACTGCAAGACCTGCGACATCAAGGACCCGACCCAGAACATCGTCTGGGTCGCCCCACAGGGCGGCGGCGGTCCGAACTACGCGGGGATGTGAGCCTGTGCGGCGCGCGGCGATGCTGCGCTGCCGCGACGGAACGCCGCAGGCATTTTGGCCGACCTGGCCGTATACTCGCCCACAGCTGTGGTCCGCGGACCATGTCGCCAAAGCCAAGGGTGCTTCGTGCGCAACTACGATCTCGAATTCCTCAAGCGCTTCTCGATGGTGCTGGTGTTTCTGACCATCGTCACACTGGGCCTGATTGCTGGCGCCTGGTTCCTGCATCGTTCGGTGCCGACCGAAGTTCCGCCCAATGTCGCCCAGCGCACCGAGGCGCGCATCGCGCCGGTAGGCGCGGTCTACGCCGGCGCCACCGGTGCCGCCGCGCAGGCAGCCGCATCGGCCGCTGCGGCTGCGGCCGCGACCTCGCAGGCTGCCTACGGCGGCACGCTCGAAGGCTCGGTGATCTTCGAGAACCTGTGCGCGGGCTGCCACACCTCCGGTGCCGGCGGCGCGCCGACACTCGACCACGCCCACTGGGATGCGCGCCTCGCCCAGGGCAAGGAGACGCTGTACAAGCATTCGATCGAAGGCTTCACCGGCGCATCCGGCGTGATGCCCGCGCGCGGCGGCAACCCGGCGCTGACCGACGAGCAGATGCATGCCGTGGTCGACTGGATGGTCGACAACCTCAAGTAAGCCCTGTCGGGCATGCGCCCCACCTGGACGCCGCCTTCGGGCGGCGTCGTCGTGTCAGGCCCTCGAGGCCGAGGAGAGTCCCCATGCGCCGTCCCCCTCATGCCCGTCTGCTGCCAGGCCTGCTCGCCTGTGCCTGGATCGCCATCGGCCCGGTCGCTTCGTATGCGGCGCCGCCGGTCGTCTTCGTCGACGCCCACGTCGCCGCGCCGCGTACGGTCACGCTGGAGGGGCAGGTCACCGGTGCCTTCGCCGACGGTCTCGGTGGCTGGTTCCTGCAGACCGATGCGCCCGAGCGCGGTCTGCCATCGGCGGTGTTCGTGGACGCACGCGGACACGACGACGCACCGGCCGCAGGCGCGCATGTGCGGGTCGCCGGTGCCCTGACGAACGTCGATAGGCTGCCGACGCTGCAGCCATCCCGCATCGAGGTGCTGAGCACGCCCGCACCGCGACTCGCTCCCCTGGTTCTCACCTCCCCACCCGATGACTGGGCGGCGTTGGCCGGCCGCTGGGTGCGCATCGATGCGCCGCTGACCCTGACCGGCCAGCACGATCGCACGCGGCGGGGAACATTGATCGCGAGCTTCGACGGCCGGCTGTACTCGCCGACCGAGATTGCGCGGCCCGGACGCGACGCGGCGATGGTGCAGGCCGCCAACGCCCTCAACCGCGTGCTGCTCGACGATGGCCGCGACGCGGCGCCCGACGCCGGCCTGCCCTGGTACCTGCCCGCGCATGCGCAAGCGCTGCGCACCGGCAGTGTCCTGACCGGCGTCGAAGGCATCGTCGACCATCGCGACGGCGCATGGCGGCTGCAACTGACCGCGCCACTGCAGGCGCAGCCGGCGCCGCGCCCACCGGCACCGAGGGTCGAAGGCGATGTGCGTCTGGCCGCCTTCAATCTGGAAAACCTGTTCAACGGCGATGGCCGCGGCGGCGGCTTCCCCACGCCACGCGGCGCGCGCACGCCGGCCGAACTGGCGCGCCAGATCGATGGCCTGGTCGCGACGATCAGCGCGCTGGATGTCGATGTCGCCGCACTGATGGAACTGGAGAACGACGGCTACGATGCGTATTCGAGCATCGCGCAACTGGTCGATGCCCTGAACGCCGCGGGCCCAGCGCGCGACTGGCGCTTCGTCGACACCGGCACGGGCCCCGGCACCAATCCGGTCCGGGTCGGCCTGATCTACCGCAACACCCGCGTGCGCCCAGAGGGCGCGCCGGCCATGCTCGAAGGCGGGCCGTTCGTCGAACTGAGCCGCGTGCCGCTGGCGCAGGCCTTCGTGCCGCTGCGCGATGGCCGCGCGGACGGTGCCGATTTCAGCGTCGTCGCGGTGCATCTCAAGTCCAAGGGCTGCCGCGATGCCGCCGGTGCCGATACCGACGGGGGCGACGGCCAGGCCTGCTGGAAGGCAACACGCACCGAATCGGCGCAGCGCCTGCGCGATTGGCTGGCCACCGCACCGACCCCGGCCGCCGAGCGCATCGCCGTGGTCGGCGACTTCAACGCCTATGCGATGGAGGATCCGGTGCGCGTGTTCATCGATGCCGGCTGGCGCGACCCGTTCGCTCGTGCCGAGCCGCCTGCCCACAGCTTCGTGTTCGACGGCCAGGCCGGTCGCCTGGACCATGTGATGCTGAGCCCGGCGCTGGCCACGCGCCTGGCCGGAGCTGCGAAATGGCACAGCAATGCCGACGAGCCGGTCGACACCCGCGAGCGCGAGGCGAGCGGCCCGTGGCGCAGCTCCGACCACGATCCGCTGGTGATCGGGCTGCGCCTGCGTGCGCACTGACGCACGCGGCGAACGCCGGGGCGCCGCCGGGCATGCGGACATGACGGCTGCGAATGTCCGCCACGGTGCCGTCGCGGCGGGCCCGGTATCATCAGCGCCATGATGTCCCCCACGTTTCCCACGCAATCCGGCCCGCTGACGCTGGCCGGCCCGGTCGGCGCACTCGAGGCCGCCCTCGATCTGCCCGACGCCGATGTCCCTGCGCTGCCGCTGGTGGCGGTGGTTTGCCATCCGCTGCCCACCGAGGGCGGCACGATGCACAACAAGGTCGTGACCATGGTCGCGCGCTCGCTACGCGAGCTCGGTGCGACGACCCTGCGCTTCAATTTCCGCGGCACCGGGGCCTCCGAGGGTCAGTTCGACCGCGGCGATGGCGAGACCGACGACCTGACCGCGGTGGTCGAATGGGTGCGTCGGGAGCGGCCCGGCGATGCGCTGTGGCTGGCCGGTTTCAGCTTCGGCGCCTACGTGTCGCTGCGTGCCAGCGCTGACTTGAAGCCCGACCTGCTGATCTCGGTCGCACCGCCCGCCGGACGCTGGGATTTCGACCGCATCGTGCTGCCCGACTGCCCGTGGCTGGTGATCCAGGGCGAGGCCGACGAGATCGTCGACCCCGAGGCGGTCTACCGCTGGCTCGAGGAACGCGACGCCCAGGCCGAGCTGGTGCGCATGCCGGACACCGGCCATTTCTTCCACCGCCGGATGATCGACCTGCGCGGCGTGGTCAAGAACGGCGTCCGCGGCTACCTGCCCACTGCACGATGAGTCGGGTCCGCCATGCCCGGCCCGGCCACGCACTGACGCGAGGCCGGCGATGAGCCTGCCGCCGCTGCCTTCCGAGCGCTACGCCGCGGGCGTCGCACGTGGCGACTGGCAGCACGACCCGGCGCAGCAGCCGGCGCTGGTCGAGCTCGACCGGCTGCACCGGGCACTGCACGAGCCGCCGCCCAGGCGCGGCCTGCTCGGCCGCCTGTTCGGCGGTGACGGCCACAGCGACGGCATCCCCGGGCTGTACCTGTGGGGCGGCGTGGGGCGCGGCAAGACCTTCATGATCGACCTGTTCCACGACGGCCTGGCGCTGCGGACGCTCAAGGGCGAGGCGCGCGCCGACGCGCCGGCGCCGGCCGCGCTGCGCGACCCCGAACGCAGCCCCGAGCCCGATCCGCGGCTGGGCGGCAAGCGGCGCACGCACTTCCACCGCTTCATGCGCGAGGTCCACACCGCGCTGCGCGCCCATGCCGGCGAGCGCGACCCGCTCGCCGCGATCGTGCGCGGCTGGCGCGACGCCGGGCTGCGCGTGCTCGTGCTCGACGAGTTCTTCGTCAGCGACATCGGCGATGCGATGCTGCTGGCACGGCTGCTCGAACGCATGGTCGCCGACGGCATCGTGCTGGTGACCAGTTCCAACGCCGCGCCCAGCGACCTGTACAAGGACGGCCTGCAGCGCGCGCGTTTCCTGCCGGCGATCGCCCTGATCGAGCAGCACTGCCATGTGGTGTATCTGGAGAGCGACACTGACTATCGCCTGCGCGCGCTGACCCGCTCGCCGGTCTATCGCGCGCCGCTCGATGCGGGCGCCGATGCCTGGCTCGACACGCGCTGGCGCGAGTTGGGCGGCGACGATGCGCATCGCGACGCCGGCATCGAACTCGACGGCCGCCGCATCCCGGTGCGCGCGCGCTGTACCGGCATGGCCTGGTTCGATTTCGACGCGCTGTGCGAAGGCCCGCGCGGCGCCAGCGACTACATCCAGATCGCGACCGAGTTCCACACCGTGCTGCTGGGCGGCGTCCCGACAATGGATGCCCGACGCGACGACGCGGCGCGCCGGTTCGTCACGCTGATCGACGAGCTCTACGACCGCAGCGTCAATCTGGTGTGCACCGCCGACGCCGAGCCGCCCCAGCTCTACGCAGGCGAGCGGCTGGCGGCGGCCTTCGAGCGCACCGCCTCGCGTCTGATCGAGATGCGCAGCGCCGAATACTTGCTGCGGGCACACCGGGCGTAATCGACGCCGCCCACGCGGCATCCCGGGACGGACGAACCGCCCTGCGGTCGGCCTGCGCCCCTGCGGATCGGCGTCGCGCCGTGCCTGGATAGTCCAAAACGCCATATCGCCAGTCCGGATCACCATTTCTGTCCGGTTCGCGCGCATGGCCCACTGCCTGCCCCTCCATATTGCAGTGCAGCAGATGTCCAGCCCCGCGCGCCTTGCGACCGCCCTTGTGGCGGCGCTGTCCCTCCCCCCTCTCGCCGCCGCACAGGACGCGGACGGTCATGCAGACGCAGGAGCGCGCACGCTGGGCACGGTGACCGTGACCGGCTCCCACATCCGCCGTGCGGACGCCGAGACGGCGAACCCGGTGCAGGTCATCGACCGGCAGCAACTGGAGACCTCGGGCAAGGTCACCGTCGCCGACGTGCTGCGGTCGATCTCGGCCAACACCGGCAACGCCGCCAACGAGACCAGCAACAGCGGCTGGGCGTCGGGCTCGGCCGGCATCGGCTTGCGCGGCCTGTCGCAGAAGAACACGCTGGTGTTGCTCAACGGCCGCCGCCTGGCCAATTACGGCTTCCCGGCCGGCGGGCTGTCGGACACCTTCGTCAACCTCAACGCGCTGCCGCTGGTCGCGGTCGAACGCATCGAGGTGCTCAAAGACGGCGCGTCGGCGGTGTACGGCTCCGACGCGGTCGCCGGCGTGGTCAACATCATCACCCGCCAGAACTTCCAGGGCCTGGACGTGGGCGGCAGCCTGGGCACCTCCGATGCGGGCGGGCTGGATACCCAGCGCGCGCGGCTGGTCGGCGGTGTCGGCGACCTCGACACCGACGGCTACAACCTGCTTTTCAGCCTGGAGGCCTATGACCGCGACCGGCTGGACCAGGACCAGCGCGCGCTCACGCGCTCGGGCATCTACACCGACAAGCCCGGCGGCCGCTGGAACGGCTGGTCGGCCAAGGGCGCGCGCTTCCTCGTCAACGGCGCCTCGGTGCCGCTGCTCGATGCCGCGGGCCACTGCCCGCAGGGCATGGTGCTGACCGCGAGCGCGCCGATCGACGGACTCGCCGGCGACACCTGCGCGATCAATCTCGCGCCCTACACGACGTTGATTCCCGCAACCGAGCGCTACCAGGCTTACGTCAACGGGACGGTCCGCATCAACGACACCACCGAGGCATTCGGCGAACTGGTGGTGAGCCGGATCCGCGGCGCATCGTTGTTCGGCTCCAGCCCCTACTTCACGCTCGAGGGCGGGCGCTTCGCGCTCAACGCACAGACCGGACTGGCCGAGCCGGTGTCCAACCTGCTGCCGGCAGGCAACCCCTACAACCCCTACGGCGTCGCCACGCCGATCGAGTACACCTTCTTCGACCTGGGCCAATCGCTCAAGACCAATCGCTCGACCGCCTATCGGGTACTCGGCGGCGTGCGCGGCCAGTTCTCCGACACCTGGGACTGGGAGGCCGCGGCGTTCACAGCGCGCAGCAAGGAGGAAGAAACCGTCGCCGGCGGCTTCGCCAACCGCTGGACGCTGGCGCAGGCACTCGCCGACGGCAGCCTGAACCTGCACGCGCCATCGACGACGCCGCAAGCCGTGCTCGACGCGATCGCGCTCAGCACGCTGCGACCAGCCGACTCGCGCCTGACCGGCGTCGACTTCAAGGTTTCGGGCAGCCTGTTCGAGCTGCCGGCCGGCACCGTGGGCTTCGCGGCGGGCGCCGAATGGCGCCACGAGTCGCTGGTCTCGCGCAATCCCTGGCAGATCGACGCCGGCCTGCAGGTGCGTCCGGCGATCGCCGCGGTCGACGGCGACCGTGATGTCGCCGCGCTCTACGCCGAGGTCAACGTGCCGGTGACGCCCACCCTGGAACTGCAGCTGGCCGGCCGCGGCGACCATTACAGCGACTTCGGCAGCGCGTTCTCGCCCAAGGCCGGCCTGCGCTGGCAGCCGCTCGATGCGCTGCTGGTGCGCGCCTCGGCCTCGCGCGGCTTCCGCGCGCCATCGCTGTCGGAGAACTCGGCCTCCACTAGCATCGCCTACGGTTCGGTCGTCGACCCCTATGATCCCGACGTCGCCGATTCGCGCCAGACCCCGACGTTCTTCACTGTCGGCAACACCGATCTCGATCCCGAGCGCACGCGCAGCTACAACCTGGGCGTCGTCGTCTCGCCGCTGGCCGACACCAGCCTGAGCCTGGACTGGTACCGGGTGGAGCTCGACAACCTCGTGGGCACCGGCAACACCACGACGATCGTGCAGACCAACGACCCGGCCGATGTCGTGCGCGACGCGCGCGGCAAGCTGGTGGCCGTCTACAACCGCTACCAGAACTTGAGCGAATTGCAGACCTCAGGCCTGGATGCCGAGCTGCGCCAGCGCTGGCGCACCGCCCGTGCGGGCAGCTTCGGCCTGTCGAGCGTGTTCACTCACGTGCTCGAGTACAAGCGCCCGCAAACGGTCGGCGGCCCGCTGGTCGACTACGCCGGCAGCAACCTCGGCCCGTCGCTGCCGCGCAACAAGGCGACGACGACCCTGGACTGGAAGATCGGCGACTTCGACACCGGCCTGACCTGGTACCGCACCGGTGGCTACGACCAGAAGGCCAGCGTCGCCGCGCGCGCCGCGCAGGCCCGGGTGGACGCCTACGACCAGTTCGACCTCTATTTCGCCTGGTCCGGCATCGAGCGGCTGACGCTCTACGCCAAGGTCGAGAACATCGCCGACGAAACGCCGCCGCACGACGCATCCTTCCCCGGTATCCGCGCGCCCTACGACTTCAGCCAGTACGACCTGCGCGGGCGCTACTTCCAGGTGGGTTTCGACTACCGCTTCTGACCGTTCGCCGCCGATCTCACCGCACCCGCTCCCCGCGCCCCGACGGCGCTCCCGCAACGCGCGCTTGCGCGTTGCGCAGGCGCCGCCCCACACCGGATACGCCGATGCCCGACGCTCCCCTCCACCGCGCCCCCGGGCGCGGCCGTCTCTTCCGCAGTGCGCCGCTGCGGCTGCTGCTGGCCTTGCTCGCGCTGCTGCCGCTGGTCGCGGTCGCGCAGACCGCTTACTACTTTCCACAGGCCCAGGCCGCGGACTTCGACCCCGACGTGCCCACGCCCGAGCAGTTCCTCGGCTATCCGCTGGGGACCCACTACACGCGGCACGACCGCATTGTCGATTACTTCCGCGAACTGGCGCGCGTGTCCGATCGGATCACGCTGCAGCAGACCGGGCGCAGCTACGAGGAGCGCCCATTGGTCGCCGCGATCGTCACCTCGGCCGCCAACCACGGCCGGCTCGAGATGCTGCGCGCCGCGCACGCCACCCAGCGCGATCCCGCGGCGGCCGTGCCCCCGCAATTGCCGGTCGTCGTCGGCCTGTACTACAGCGTGCACGGCAACGAAACGTCGAGCGGCGAGGCCGCCCTGCTGACCGCCTACTACCTGGCCGCGCACCGCGGCGCGGAGACCACGCGCTGGCTCGACGAGGCAGTCGTTTTGATCGACCCGGCGCAGAACCCCGACGGCCGCGACCGCGCGGCGAACTGGCACAACGCGTGGAAGTCGAACCCGCCGGTCGCCGACCCGCTGGACAAGGAGCACGTCGAGCCGTTCCCGATGGGCCGCACCAACCACTATTTCACCGACCTCAACCGCGACTGGCTCGCGGTCACCCAGCGCGAGACCCGGCCCAAGATCGCGCTGTTCCACCAGTGGACGCCGAACGTACAGATCGACTTCCACGAGATGGGTGCCGGCAGCACGTACTACTTCGAGCCGTCGCCGTCGAGCATGCACAGCCCGCTGCTGCCGCAGGCCTCCTACGATTTCAACGTCACGTTGGCGCGCTACCACGCGCAAGGTCTCGATGCGCTCGGCTCGCTGTACTACACGAAAGAGAACTTCGACAACTTCTCGCCGGTCTACGGCTCGACCTATCCCGACTTCCATGGCGGGGTCGGCGTCACCGTCGAGCAGGGCAGTTCGCGCGGCCTGGTGCAGGACACCGCCGGCGGCCCGCTGGAATTCCGCTTCACGATCCGCAACCAGGTCGCGACCGGGCTGGCGACGGTGCGCGGCGCGGTCGCCGAGAAGCCCGGGTTGCTGGCGCTGCAGAAGGACTTCTTCCGCTCGGCGCTCAGCCAGGGCCGGCGCCACGACGCGGCCGCGTTCGTATTCGGCGACGCCCACGACCCGTCGCTGACCCGGCGCCTGCTCGACCTGCTGCTGCTGCACCGCATCGAGGTCCATGCGCTGGCGCGCGAGACGACGATCGACGGCACCACGTTCGCGCCCGGCAGCGCCTACGTCGTGCCGTCGGCGCAGCCGCAGTTCCGGCTGGTGCATTCGATCTTCGAGACCACGCCCGAGGTGAAGGAGAGCGTCTACGGCAGCACCTCGTACGCGATCGCGCACGCCTACGGCATCGCATTCGCACGCGCGCGCCGCGCACCGGCGCTGGGCGAGCAGGTGCAGGCGTTGCCGCCGGTCGAGGCCGGCATCGTCGGTGGCCAGGCGCGCTATGCCTATGCGATCGACTGGCGCGACCAGGCCGCACCGCGCGTGCTCGCCGCGCTGCTGGCACAGGACATCCGCGTGCGCAGCGCGCTCCAGCCATTCACCGCGCGCACCGCGGACGGCGAGACCGCGTTCTCCTACGGCACGCTGGTGGTGCCGCTCGCCGGCCAGACGCTCGCGGCCGAGGCGCTGCACGCCGCGGTCGATGCCGCCACGCGCGAGGCCGGGGTGCGCGCGCATGCCTTGTCGACCGGGCAGAGCGTGGCCGGCATCGACCTGGGCAGCGACAGCGTGCGCCCGCTGCGCAAGCCCAGGATCGCGCTGGTCATGGGCCAGGGCGTCAATGCGACCGAGATCGGCTCGACCTGGTTCGCGCTGAGCGAGCAGCTGCGCTGGCCGGCGACCCGGCTCGATCCGACCCAGCTGGCGCGCGCGCCGTTGGGTGACTACACCAGCCTCGTGCTGGCCGGCGGCAACTACGAGGACTGGAGCGAGGCGACGGTCGAGGCGCTGCGCGGCTGGATCCGTGCCGGCGGCTCGCTGGTGACCTTCGGCAGTGCCTCGCAGTGGGCGATCGATCGCAAGCTCGTCGACGGCCTGGGCCAGACCCCGGCCCGCGACGAGGACGACACCGCGCGCGCGGACTTCGGCGACCGCCGCGACCTGCTGGCCGAGGACCGCATCTCCGGCAACCTGGTCTCGGCCGATGCCGACATCAGTCACCCACTGGCCTTTGGCGTGCCGCGCCGCGCGCTCTTCGTCAACAAGGAGACCGCGGTGGTGCTGCCACCGGCGCGCGACCGCTTCTCGACCGTCGTGCGCATCGACGATGCGCCGCTGGTCAACGGCTACGTCTCAGTGCGCAACCGCGCCCGGCTTGGCGGCGCGCCGTGGGCGGTCGTCGCCGCGACCGGTCGCGGGAACGTCGTGCTGTTCGCCGACGACCCGGCGCACCGCAAGTACTGGCACGGCACCGAACGGCTGCTGCTCAACGCCTTGCTGCTGTCCGACCAGTTGGTGCCGGCCGGGCGTCGCTGAGCCGCCTGCGATGGGCGGGGCGCGGCGCGGCCCGCTTCGCCTGATCGCGGTACACAGTGTTGTCGCCCATGGGACATGCCGGTCGCCGCCGCGGGCGACCATCGGCGATCCGGCTTTTTTGTCCCTCGCATCGGCCAGGCATGACCCTCACCCAACTGCGCAGCTTTGTCGCCATCGTCGAGTGCGGCCACAACATCACGCTGGCCGCCCGCCGCCTGCACGCGACGCAGTCGGGTCTGTCCAAGCAGCTCGGGCAGTTGGAGAACGCGTTGGGGTTTCTGCTGTTCACCCGTCGCCAGCGGGCCCTCGCCGCGCTGACCGACGAGGGCCGGCAGGTGCTCGCGCACGCCCGCCGGCTGCTGGCCGAGGCCGGCAACATCCAGGCGCTGGCCGACAACCTGCGCCGCGAGGCCCAGGGCCTGCTGCGCATCGCCGCCACCCACACCCAGGCGCAGCACGCGCTGCCGCCGGCGCTGCAGGCACTCAAGCGCGACTGGCCCGAGGTCGCGGTGCACGTGGTGCCCGGCGGCGATGCCGAGTCGCTGCGGCTGCTGGCCGAACACCATGCCGACCTGGCGATCCTCAGCGGCACCGGCGCCCCGCCCGCGGGCCTGGTGGCGATTCCGCTCTACCGCTGGGGCCGGCGGGTACTGGTGCCGGCCGGCCATCCGCTGGCCGCGCTGCCGCGCCCGATCGGCCTGCGCGACCTGGCCGGCATGCCGCTGGTGAGTTACGAATCGAGCCGGCAGCCGGCCTCGTCGCTGCAGCGCGCGTTCGCGGCCGCCGACCTGCGCGCCGACCTCGCGGTGACCGCGCGCGATGGCGCACTGATCCGCACCTATGTGCACGCCGGCCTGGGGGTCGGGATCGTCGACGAGATGGGCGCCGACCTCGACGACGGCCTGGTCGCGCCGCCGGTCGAGGACGGCCTGCTGCCCGAATGCATCACCTGGGTGCTGCTGCGCCGCGACCGGGTCCTGCGCGATTTCGGCTTCGCGCTGGTCCAGGCACTGGCGCCGCACTACGCCGCCGTGGACCTGCGCCGGCTGCTCGATCACGACCAGCCGCTGCCGATTCCGGCCCCCGACTGGCGGCGCTGGTCGCGGGCGACGGCGACCGCCGGGGCGGCACGAATGGCGGTCGCCGAGGCTGAATAGGCGTCTTGCAGGGTTGCCTGGCGCAGCCGGATCTGCATCGTCCCGCACCCGGCCGGCAGCTGAGACCGCGCGATCGCCGGCCTGACGCGGCTGCGCGCCTTCGCCCCACATTTAGCGTTGACGCTGCGGGGGGACCCCACTATCTTGGGCCCGTCGGTTCCGCGGCCCACAAAGCCTGTGGATGAAAAACGGGAAGCCGGTGACGCCCCACGCCAGTCCGGTGCTGCCCCCGCAGCGGTAATTGGGAACGTCCCCGCCCAGCACCGGAGCGATCCGGTACGCGGCGGGACGGAAGGTCTGCCTTCGCCCATGAGTCCGTACCCTGCCGACAGCCGCGCGAAAGCACGACGCGCGGTTCGCGGCTGTGGACGCTCTGCACAGGGGCGGGTCCGCGGCGCGGAACCCGACGGCACCGCCGTCGCCGTTTCGCGACGCACCCGTCGCAACCGAGCCGTCCGCAGCCACCGGACCCGACGCGGGCGGGCCGGGGCGTGCGCGAATGCACTGGACACCAAGAGAGAGGACGCATGACCAGCCACGACACCGTCTCGACCGCCCCTTCGACGCCCGCAGACGCGCCCCCGACCCCGATCGCCTCCCCCACCCCTGTGGCGCCGTCCGCCGTCGACGCCGACGACGTGGTGCCGCCGCCCCCGAGCGCTGCCATGCATACCGCAACTGCTGAAACCCCCGACGTCGACACCGACGTCTCCACCTGGATCACCAAGGAAGCCGGCAACCGCCGGATCCCGTACGACCGCGCGCGCCTGGAGCGCAGCATCGACCGCGTCCATGGCGAGTTCCCGCAGCTCGACATCGCCGACTACAAGCGCAGCGTGTTCGGCTTCGTCGAGCGCAAGGACGCGGTCAACGCCGACGACCTGGTGGACCATCTGATCCGCGAGGCCGAGGCCCGCGTCGATGTCACCGCGCCGGAGTGGGAGTTCTTCGCCGCCCGCCTGTACCTGCACCGCCTGTACAAGCGCGCCAGCCGCAACCGCTTCTACGACGCCGAGCAGAAGTACGGCTCCTATGTCGGCCTGCAGGAGTCGCTGGCCGATCGCAACATCTATTCCAACGACATTCTGCGCGCCTATTCCAAGGAAGAGCTGCAGGAGGCCGGGCGCATGATCGAGCCCGAGCGCGACAAGCTGTTCGCCTACAACGGCCTGTACCTGCTGGCCACGCGCTATCTGGCCACCGACACCTCGCGTGCGGTGTTCGAGCTGCCTCAGGAACGCTGGCTGACGATTGCGCTGTACCTGATGCAGAACGAGACCCGCGGCGGCCGCGAGCGCCGCATGCAGCTCGTCGGCGAGGCCTACTGGGCGCTGTCGAACCTGTACATGACCGTCGCGACCCCGACGCTGCAGAACGCCGGCAAGGTCGGCGGCCAGCTGTCGTCGTGCTTCATCGACACGGTCGACGATTCGCTGCAGGGCATCTACGACTCCAACACCGACATCGCCCGCGTCTCCAAGGGCGGCGGCGGCGTCGGTGCGTACCTGGGCTATGTGCGCTCGTCGGGCTCGGCGATCCGCGGCGTCCCCAACTCCTCGGGCGGCGTGGTGCCGTGGATCAAGCAGCTCAACAACACCGCCGTCTCGGTCGATCAGCTCGGCCAGCGCAAGGGCGCGGTCGCGGTGTACCTGGACGTGTGGCACCGTGACATCGAGGCATTCCTGGACCTGCGCCTGAACAACGGCGACCAGCGCCTGCGCGCCCACGACGTGTTCACCTCGGTGTGCATCCCCGACGTGTTCATGGAGGCGGTCGAGCGCCGCGGCGACTGGTACCTGTTCGACCCGCACGAGGTCCATCGGGTCAAGGGCTGGTACCTGCAGGACTTCTTCGACGAGAAGAAGGGCGAGGGCACGTTCCGCAAGAAGTACGAGGAAGTCGTCAGCGACGAGCGCATCTCGCGCAAGACCGTCAAGGCGATCGAGATCTTCAAGCGGATCATGGTGTCGCAGCTCGAGACCGGCAACCCGTTCATGTTCTACCGCGACGAAGTGAACCGGAAGAACCCGAACAAGCACGTCGGCCGTGTCTATTCGTCGAACCTGTGCACCGAGATCCTGCAGAACATGAGCCCGACGAAGATGATGCAGGAGATCATCTCCGGCAATCAGATCGTCACCACCAAGCAGGCCGGCGACTTCGTCGTGTGCAACCTGTCGTCGGTGAACCTGGGCCGGGCGATCGTGCCGCAGGAGGGCCAGGGCGATCTGATCACCGACGTGCTCGAGCGCCTGATCCCGATCCAGGTGCGGATGCTCGACAACGTCATTGACCTCAACCAGCTGCCCGTCCCGCAGGCCACGATCACCAACCAGAAGTACCGCGCGATCGGCCTGGGTACGTTCGGCTGGCATCATCTGCTGGCGCAGAAGGGCATCCACTGGAACACGCCCGAGGCCGAGGACTTCAGCGACACGCTGTATGAGCGCATCAACTTCCTGACCGTGCAGGCGAGCATGGAGCTGGCCAAGGAGAAGGGCGCCTACTCAGTGTTCGCCGGCAGCGACTGGCACACCGGCGCCTACTTCCGCGACCGCGACTACAACTCGCCCGCGTGGCTGGAACTGGCCGCCAAGGTCGGCGTCAACGGCATGCGCAACGGCTGGCTGATGGCGGTCGCGCCGAACATGTCGACCGCGCAGATCGCAGGCTCCACCGCGTCGATCGATCCGATCTACTCGGCGTTCTACTACGAGGAGAAGAAGGACTACCGGCGTCCGGTCGCCGCCCCCGGCCTGTCGCTCGAGACCTGGCCGTTCTACGAGAAGGGCGCCTACAAGGTCGACCAGTTCGCGTCCGTGCGCCAGAACGCACGTCGCCAGCGCCACGTCGACCAGGCGATCAGCTTCAACCTCTACGTGCCGAGCACCATCCGCGCCAGCACCCTGCTCGACCTGCACATGACCGCCTGGCGCGAAGGCATCAAGACCACGTACTACGTGCGCTCCAACGACATCGACATCGCCGAATGTGAGTGGTGTTCGAGCTGACAGCGCATTCGCGCTTTCAGCTTCCACGGTTTGCGTTGCAAACCGTAGACCCTACTCATCAGCATCCACACCCCCGCGCCTTCGGCGCGCCCCCCTGACTTAAGGGGGGCTGTCCTCCAGTTTGATTCGAAGCACCGAAAACCGGGGTCAGAGTGCATTTTTCACCTACTGACCCCGGCTCGAGAGCGCACCGGAAAAATGCACTCTGACCCCGGTTCTGCCGATCGCCCGCGACACGAAACACGAGAAACGAACATGGCCACGACTTCCACGCCCCTCGATCGCATCAAGATCCTCGAGCCGCGTCACCCCAACCGCTCGACCGGCATCATCAACGGGCGCACGTCCGGCATCCTCAACTGGAACGACATTCCGTACCCGTCGTTCTATCGCGCCTACAAGGAGCTCTCGACCAACTTCTGGATTCCGGACGAGGTCGACATGAAGGGCGACGCCAAGCAGTACGGCGAGCTCTCGGCGCGCGAGAAGAACGCCTACGATTCGATCATCGGTCTGCTGGCCACGCTCGACTCGCCGCAGACGCGCTTCATCTACAACGTCGCCGAATACATCACCGACCCGGCCGCGCATGCCAACGCCGCGATCATCGGCCAGCAGGAAGTGATCCATAACGAGAGCTACAGCTACGTGCTGGCCTCGATCACCGATCTGTCGAACCAGAACCGCGTGTTCGAGATCGCGCGTACGCATCCCACGATCCAGAAGCGCAACGCGCCGATCATGGCGTCGTACGACGACTTCATGCGCGAGAAGACCGCCGAGACGCTGCTGCGCTCGCTGATCCAGTCCTCGATCCTGGAAGGCATCAACTTCTATTCGGGCTTTGCGTACTTCTACAACCTGGTCCGCCAGAACCGGATGACCGGCACCGGCAAGATCATCAGCTTCATCAACCGCGACGAGCTGGCCCACACCAAGTTCATCAGCGAGGTGATCCGCGCCATCGTCGGCGAGAACCCCGAGCTGCAGACCAACGAGCTCACCGACTACGTGCACAAGGCTTTCGCGCACGCGATCGAGCTGGAGACCCAGTGGACCGGCGAAGTGCTCGACGGCATCGATGGCATCGACGTCGACGAGATGATCCGCTACGTGAAGTACCGCGCCAACAAGATGGCCGGCATGCTCGGCATCGAGAAGCTCTACACCGAGACCACCGACAACGTCATGCCGTGGATCAAGGCCTACGCCGACAACTTCACCGAGACCAAGACCGACTTCTTCGAGATGCGCAACGCGTCGTACAAGAAGACGAATTCGGACAACGGTTTCGACGATCTTTGAGGCATTGCAAAACCAGGGTCAGAGTCGATTTTGTGTCCGGCGGCCTTACCGTCTGACCATCCGATGATCGAAAATCGACTCTGACCCCGGTTACCGAGTCTGCTCCTGTGCGCATTCTGCTCGCCTACTGCTCGCTCAGCGGCAACACCCGCGACGTCGCCCGGATGGTGCGGGCGCGGTGCGAGGCGCTGGGGCACGAGGTGACCTGGATCGAAACCGACATCCAGACGCTCGCCTCGGTCTGCCCCGAGGGCGCCGCGCACGATCTGTACGTGCTCGGCGCCTGGACCGACAACGCCGGCCGCACGCCGAGCGAGATGAAGCGCTTCATCGCCGATCTGGTGGATGCGGTCGGCAAGCCCGAGCACGTCGCGGTGTTCGGCACCGGCGAGACGCAGTGGGGCGCGGAGTACTACTGCGGCGCGGTGCATCGCATCGCGACGTTCTTCGCCAGCCCCTATCCGCGGCTGGAGATCGAACAGATGCCGCACGGCGAGCGCGACGCGCTGAAGATCGAACGCTGGACCGATACCATTGTGAGCCGCCACGAGATTTCGCCCCATGCAGACCCTGCACGCCTCCACGCCTGACGACTACGCCGCAGCCCTGGCCGCGCATCCGCGCCTGCTCGTGGACTACTACAAGGACGACTGCCCGGGCTGCAAGATGCTGGACATGTCGCTGGCGAAGTTCGCCGCGACCGACGCTGCGAACGGTCTGGTCCTGCTGAAGGTGAAGCTGGAGATCGTGGGCGAGGACTTCTTCCGCGGCCTGGGGCTGCGGCAGACGCCGACGCTGGCGCTGTTCCGCGACGGCGAGGAAGCCGCGCGCCTGCCGGGCTTCCAGGCGCCGGGTCAGATCGCCCAGGCCGCCAGCCAGCATCTGGGCTGATGCGCCGTTACATCGACGATCCGCGTCGCCTCGCACGATGAGGCGGATTGGGTCGCGGCCCGCCTGTTCGCGTTCAACCGCACCACCGTGCCTGCACTGGAGATCGTGCCGCTGCAGTGGGTGATTGAAGACGCGGGCGTGTTGATCGGCGGCCTGTCTGCGGAGCTCTATCTGGGCTGGCTGTCGATCCATGTCCTGTGGGTCGACGAAGCAGTGCGTCACCGCGGCTTTGGAACACGCCTGCTCCGGCATGCCGAAGACGCCGCACGCGCCCAGGGCGCCCACGCGGCGTTCCTCGACACCTTCGACTGGCAGGCGCTCGCGTTCTATCGGCGCCACGGCTATGCCTGCTTCGGCACCCTGGACGATTTTCCGCCAGGCCACACGCGGCACTTCCTGCGCAAGTCGCTCGTTGCGGTCGACGCGCCGCCATGAGCCGGGCGCGACGTTCTTACTGCAGCCCACGCCATGACAGGCGCCTGGGGCCTGTGATGCCATCGCGCTGCATGGGGAGCGGCGGCACGTAAACATCACCAGCCGCCAGCGCATGACCAGGCCGGCGCCGCTCTGATGTGATCAACCGCCGCCGACCACGTCCTCGCGAGGAATCCGCAGGTCGTCGAGCGAGTAGATCTGGATCTCTTCGAGCGGCTCGGTCTTGTCGCGATACTTGTCTGCGCCGCTTTCGTGCGTGATCCAGATCTCGCCGTTGATGATGTTGAGCTCTTCCCCGTAGTACGGCACGTCGGCGGCGACTTTCGACGCGCCGTCGGTCTCGAAGCGGGTTGCGGTGTCGATGGTCGGCTGAAACACCAGCTGCGCGGTCGCCACCCCCGGCACCGAGCCATAGGACGTGGAGAACAGCACGCCGGTGTCGGTCACTGCCGCGCCCTGCGCATTGTGGGGCGCATCGATCGAGTCGAAATCGCTGGCGTTGAACAGCCCGGTCTCCGGATCGATCTCGTAGCGCCGCAGCTCGGCATCGTGCGTGGGGAAATCGTTGGTGAACGATGCAGGATCGAGCGGATCCTGCGTGAACTGGCCCACGTACAACTGGCCCTCATGCACGGTGACGTAGCTGGCGCCGAACGGACCGTTGCCGCATTCGCCAATCGCGATCTTGGCAATCGCTTTGACCGGGGTCTCGGGCGTGGTGTAGGCCTCGAACACGGGCTCGCCGTCCGGACCGACGACCGGCTCCCCGGCGTCGAGATAGGGCGTGGGCACCGTGGCCTGGACCTCGTTCGCCGCGACCGCTGCATCGACATCGGCGCGGTTGTAGACGTACACCTCGCCGCCATCGGCGACATAGAGGTAATCGCCGTGCACGGCCACGCCACCCGCCTTGGTCGGGGCGTCGGCATAGAGGTCCTGCGCATCCGTGCCGCCCAGAAATACCGAGCGTTCATGCTGCGAGGCGCTACCGACCTCGGCATCCTGCACCGACAACAGCACGCGCTTGCCGCCGTCGACTTCGCCGTTGTAGCTGGTCAACAGCTCGTTACGCGACGCATCGTAGCCCTGGCCCTGCGGAATCCACGGCGAGCCTTCGCCCGCATGCACCAGGCGCGGTCCGCTGCGGCCGTCGATGACGCCGCGCAGAAAGTCGCTGGCCGAATCGACGCGGTCCAGTGCGACATCGCGCACCTGGCCTGCCGCTTCCTTGATCTGGTTCCACGACGGAGGATCGAATGGAAGGTCGATGCGCATCGGGCTTGCCTCTCGTATGGTCGGTCGAGCGCCGGGCAGGGCCCGGACGCGGAGATGGCGTCAGTGTCCGTGGTCGTCGTCGATCGCAGGACTAGGGTAGACCCGGGGCGCTCTACATTCGTTCAGCCACCATCCGTGTTGCCGCCGGGCCACGCCACCGACGAAGCGCCCCAGGACCACGTCGCGCGACGCACACCGCGCAGTTCTCGGCAGGTACGCTGTAACGCATTGCGCCCCCCGCCGGCATCCCCCCATTCAGCGTTGGGGCGTCACCCTGTCGCCCCTTTTCAGGCGTGCCGCCCTCAGCTTGCTTGCGGCGCGGCCCCACGCATTCCCTCCTATCGGACGCCCCCATGCCCACCGCCGTCACATCCGCCCCCTCCACCGAAGCCCGGATGCTGGAGATCGTCTTCCCCGACCACACCAACCACCTGGGCACGCTGTTCGGCGGCCAGGCACTGGCGTGGATGGACAAGGCCGCGTTCATCGCCGCCTCGCGCTATGCGCGCCTGACCGTCGTCACCGCCCGCTCGGAGCAGGTCGATTTCAAGCTGCCGATCCGCCAGGGGCAGTTGGTGGAGACCATCGCGCGGGTGGTCGAGGTCGGGCGCACCTCGATGCAGGTCGAGGTCGAGGTGATCGCCGAGGACCTGATCAGCGGCGAGCGCGAGCTGTGCACGCGCGGCCGCTTCGTGATGATCGCGCTTGATTCGCGCGGCCGGCCGGCGCAGGTCCGCGCGCTGCCCAAGGACGCCTGAGGCCGCGAAATGCGCGACCCAGGCCTGCAGCACCGGCTGCAGGCCGAGATAGCGCCGCCCGTCCCAGCCGCTGGCGAGGACGCGTCCCTCGCGGTCGACCAGCACCAGGTTCGGCGGCGCGATCCCGCCCAGCGCGCGCACCGGGCCGAGCATGCGCAGCCGGCGCGGCTCGATCGCCGGCCACGGCATCGCCCGCAGGCGCATCGTACGGCGCATCTGCGCTGCCGATTCGTCGAGGCTGGCGTAGACCACCTCGGTGTCGGCGCCGGCCGCGCGCAGCGCGTCGCGCACCTCGCGCAGCGTCGGCGAGAACGCATGGCACGGCGCGCACCAGTCGGCACCGAAGTACAGTGCGACGATTTCCGGCGGCCGGTCCCAGCGATACGCCGGCAGGTCCACGCCGTCGGGGCGCACGAGCGCGGCGTCGATCACCGCGCGCAGCGCGGGATCGGCACGGCTGGCATCGTCGCCCGACGCCGACACCGATAAAGGCGCGAGGAGCGACAGCAGCGCGGCGAGCGCCGCGACCCGCCAGCGCCCGCGCACACCGCGCCGCTCAGAAGTTGAAGCGGGCGCTCGCATACGCCGACCGCGCGAAGCGGGGACCGTAGACGTAGTCGCTGTCGCGGCCGGCGCCGGTCTCCAGGTCCCGCTGCCGCTGGTCGAACAGGTTGCGCACACCGACCGCCAGATCCCAGTGGCGATCCCCCTGCCCCAGATGCCAGGTCGTCCCGGCATCGACCACCCAGAAGTCGCCGCTCCGGTTGAGGCTGGCGGTGTTGTTGTTGAGCACGTGCATGTGTCCGGTGTACTTGAGGCCCACGTAGGCGTCGAGCAGTGGCGACGGCGACCAGGTCAACTGCGCCTGTCCACTCCAGCGCGGCGTCTTGAGGTAGTCGCGGCTGGCGATGACGGTGTCGCCGCCGTCGGCGGTGTCGTCGAAAATGACCTGCGCATCGTCGAACTGCGAGCGGTACCAGGCCATGCCGGTGGTGAGCTGCAGGGTGTCGCTGGCCTGCCAGCCCAGATTGGTTTCGAAGCCGGCCACCTGCGACCCGCTGGCGTTGCCGCGCACCTGGTACAGGCCGCCTGCATCCTGCCGGATATCGCTGAGCACGAAGGTGTCGCGCAGGTCGGTCAGCGAAGCGGTCGCATCCCAGCTCAGGCGGCCGTCGACCGGCGAACGCCAGTCGACGCCGAACATCATCGTGGTCGCGCGCTCCTCCGAAAGCCCGTCGGCATTGCGGATGCGCACCGGCTCGGCGCCCAGCGTGTCGACATGCAGGTCCTCGCTGAAGACCTCGGGCGCGCGGAAGCCCGTGGAGATGCCGGCCCGCACTTTCAGCGCATCGCTGGCCTGCCAGGCCAGCGCGACGCGTGGCGATAACACTGCATCGCCCAGCGCCGAGTGCTTGTCGGCGCGGGCCCCGAGCACCACATCGACGCGATCGCTGAAGGTCCATTCGTCCTGCACGAACACGCCGAGATTGCTGAAGGTCTCGCGCTCGCCGCGTGCAAGCGTCTCACCGGCGCCGTTGCGCCGGTCGTCACGTACCGACTCGCGCCTGTATTGCGCGCCGAAGGCCAGTGCGTGCGCGCCGCGCCGCAGGTTGAACTGGGTGTCGAGGTAGTGCAGCGGATTGACGGTGTAGCCGTACTGGTCGAAGGCCGTCCCGGCTGCACTGCCCGGGACCGCGGGATCCAGCTGCGCGGGGTCGAAGTCCGGGGATGTGGGATCGGTTTCCACCTCACCCAACCCCCCGTAGAAGCTCTGGCGCTCGATGTGGGCGAACGAGTATCCAAGGGTGAAGTCGGCATCCTCGCTGACGATGTGATCCAGGTGCACGCCGCCGCGGTGGTACTGCGTGTCCAGCGATTCGGCGATGTTGGCCAGCCATTCGGGCTGGTCGAGGCGATTGCCGCCGCGACGCGTTTCGTCGGTAAACAGGTAGTTGGCGCGCAGCGTGGTGTCGTCGCCCAGCGCGTACCAGCCCTGCGCGCCAGCCACCTTCTGATCCTTATCGACGATCTCGCTGTAGCCGTCGCCGTTGAAGTCCAGCGCGTCCTGCCTCGACCACTGTCCCACCAGCGACAGGCCGCCCCGGCCGTCCTCGGAAATGAGATCACCACGGCCGTCGACGCTCCACGCCGGCTCGCCCTTCTGCACATCGGTTCCCAGCTGCACGTAACCGCCGTTGCGTACCGGCTGTTCAGGAATCAGGTTGACCACCCCGGCAACCGCGCCCGGCCCATACAGGGACGAGCCGCCGCCCTTCACCACTTCGACGCGATTGATGAAGGCGGCCGGAATCTGTTCGAGACCGTAGACGCTGCCGAGCGTCGACATCAGCGGCGCACCGTCGAACAGCAGCTGGTTGTACGCACCCCCCAGGCCCAGCAGCTGCATCTCGGAGGTGTTGCAGTTCTGGCAGTTGCTCTCCACGCGCAGGCCGTTGATCAGCTCGGCGACACGCGAGAAATCGGTCGCGGCACGAAGTGCGATGTCCTCGTTGCGCAGCACCTCGGTCCGGATCGGCACGTCGGAGAGCAGCCGTTCGCTGCGCGTGGCGGTGCTGACCACCGCTTCGACGCGCTGCAGCTCGACCGGGCCGCGGTCCTGCGCCGCGGCGGCACCGGGACCGGCCGTGCCGAGCACCAGCAGCAGCGATGCGCATGCCGCGGAACGCGGCATGCGGTCGCGGCGAGACGGCGGCCGGAGTGTAGGGAAGGGGAATCGGGAAACGGGACTGGGCATCATGTCGTCTTTATAGCCTTGGCTATATTGATTAGCAAATTATCTGTTAGTGGCCTAGTACTTCAATTTCCGCATTCCGATGCCGGCGATTGGCGACAATGGCGGTCTCGCATCGCTTGCCGGACCCGCGACCCCATGGTCAGAACGCCGCCAGACCGCCGTACGCCGGGCCGTCCCGGCCGCTTGCTCGATGCCGACGTCCAGGTCGAGAGCTTCCGCCAGGTCCGCAACGCGCACCGCTCCGAGCTCACCGAGGACTACGTCGAGCTGATCTCCGACTTGCTCGCCGATGCCGGCGAGGCCCGCCAGGTCGACATCGCCACGCGGCTGGGCGTGGCGCAGCCCACGGTCGCGCGCACGCTCAAGCGGCTGGTCCGCGACGGGCTGGTGATCCAGCGACCTTACCGGGGCGTGTTCCTGACCGACGCGGGCGAGGCGCTGGCGACCGCCAGCCGCGAGCGTCATCACATCGTCGAGGCGTTCCTGATCGCGCTCGGCGTGCCGGAGGACATCGCGCGCCGAGATTCGGAAGGCATCGAACACCACGTCAGCCCGGAAACGCTCGCGATCTTCGCCGAATTCACGCGAACGCGCGGAAGCTGACGCCCGGAGGGCGGGAGGGTGCGCGCGGGCAGAGCGCATGGGCAGACGCTTGTCTGGTTTGAATAATGTTACGTTATAACATTATCTCGAGAAGGGTGTCCGATGTCCGCTTCCCCCATTCCCGCCCGGCGCCTGCCGGTCACCGTGCTCTCCGGCTTCCTCGGCGCCGGCAAGACCACGCTGCTCAACCGGCTGCTGCGCAACCGCGAAGGCCGCCGCGTCGCGGTCATCGTCAACGACATGAGCGAGGTCAACATCGACGCCGCGCTGGTCCGCGGCGGGGAGGCCGCGCTGAGCCGGACCAGCGAGACGCTGGTGGAATTCAGCAACGGCTGCATCTGCTGCACGCTGCGCGACGACCTGCTGCAGGAGGTCCGGCGGCTCGCGGCCGACGGCCGCTACAACTACCTGCTGGTCGAGTCGACCGGGATCGGCGAGCCGATGCCGGTCGCCGCGACGTTCGCGGTGCGCGATGCCGACGGCGCCAGCCTGGCCGACGTCGCGCGGCTCGACACGATGGTCACGGTCGTCGACGGCGTCGGCTTCCTGGAGGACTTCGGCTCGGCCGAGCAGCTCGTCGACCGCGGCCTGGAGGCCGGCCCGGACGACGCGCGGGCGCTGGTCGACCTGCTGGTCGAGCAGGTCGAGTTCGCCGACGTCGTGGTGATCGCCAAGTGCGACCTCGCCGGCCCCGAGCGCATCGCGCGCGTGCGCGCCGTGGTCCGCGCGCTCAACCGCGACGCGCACATCGTCGAGTCGCGCCACGGCGACGTGCCGCCGGCCGAACTGCTCGACACCGGCCGCTTCGACTTCGAGCGGGCGCAGCGCGCGCCCGGCTGGCTGCAGGCGCTGCGCGGCGAGCACACGCCCGAGACCGAGGAATACGGCATCGGCAGCTTCGTCTACCGCGCGCGACGCCCGTTCGATCCGCGGCGGCTGCAGGACGCGCTCGATGCCGGGCTGCCCGGCGTGCTGCGCGCCAAGGGGTTCTTCTGGCTGGCCTCGCGCATGGATTGGGTCGGCGAGCTGTCGATCGTCGGCGGCGCGACCCGGACCCGGGCCGCCGGCCTGTGGTTCGCCGCCCGCGACCGGCTGCAGGGTCACACGCTGCGACGTCCGTCGCCGCCGCCGCTGCCCGCGCTCGCCCCGCTCACGTCGGCCGGCTGGCAGCGGCAACGGGCCGCGCGCTGGACCGCGCCCGCCCCCGGCCCGGACGAGGCCCGCGACCCGGCCGAGCAGGCGGCGCTGCAGCGGCTCTGGCATCCGCTGTGGGGCGACCGGCGGCAGGAACTGGCGATCATCGGCCTCGACCTCGACGAGGCCGCGGTGCGCACGCGGCTCGACGCCTGCCTGGTCGACGACGCCGCGCCGGGCGCCGGGCCCGAGGCCTGGGCCGAACTGGCGGACCCGTTCCCGGCGTGGCGGCTGGGTTGAGGCGGCCGCGCCATCGCCGCGACCGGCCCCAGCCTGCTAGCCTGCACGCCGGTTCTTGCGCAGCGCAGCACGTGATCCGTTTCGAAGGCATCCACAAGTCCTACCCGGTACATGGGCGCGAGGTCGTCGCGTTGCATCCGCTCGACCTCACGATCCAGGCCGGCGAGGTGTTCGGCATCGTCGGCCATTCGGGCGCCGGCAAGTCGACCCTGCTGCGGCTGATCAACGGGCTGGAGACGCCCAGCGGCGGCACGCTGACTGTCGACGGGCAGGCGCTGGGCACGCTCGATGGCGACGGCCTGCGGCGTCTGCGCCGGCGCGTGGGCATGATCTTCCAGCACTTCAACCTGCTCTCGGCCCGCACCGTGCTCGACAACATCGCCTTCCCGCTGCGCCTGGCCGGCGTGTCGAAGGCGCAGGCGCGCGCCCGAGCGCAGGATCTGCTGGTGCGCGTCGGCCTGGAGGCGCACCGCGACAAATACCCCGCGCAGCTGTCGGGCGGGCAGAAACAGCGCGTCGGCGTGGCCCGCGCGTTGGCGACCGAGCCCAAGATCCTGCTGTGCGACGAGGCGACCAGCGCGCTCGACCCGCAGACCACCGCCTCGGTGCTGCAACTGCTCGACGGCATCAACCGCGAGTTGGGCCTGACGATCGTGCTGATCACCCATGAGATGGATGTCGTGCGCCGGGTCTGCGACCGTGTCGCGGTGCTCGATGCCGGGCATCTGGTCGAGAGTGGTCCGGTGGCCGAGGTGTTCCTGCACCCGCAGCACCCAACCACGCGCCGGTTCGTCGCCGAATCCGAAGCGATCGACGAGGGCGCGCTGCAGGAGGACATCGCGCATGTGGCGGGGCGCCTGCTGCGGCTCACGTTCACCGGCGAGGACACCTGGCAGCCGCTGCTGGGCCGGGTCGCGCGCGAGACCGGCATCGACTACACGATCCTGGCCGGGCGCATCGACCGCATCAAGCGCCTGCCCTACGGCCAGCTGACGCTGGCGGTGACCGGCGCCCAATCCGACGAGGCGCTGCGCCGGTTCGCGCAGGCCGGTGTGCATGTCGAGGAGTTGTCGCGATGAGCACCCCGCTGCTGCCCAACGTCGATGCCGCCAAGTGGGCCGAGATCGGCCAGGCGACGATCGACACCTTGCTGATGCTCGCCGGCTCGCTGCCGCTGACGCTGCTGATCGGCCTGCCGCTGGGCGTGTTGCTGTTCCTCACCGGCCCACGCCAGCTGCATGCGCGCCCGGCGCTCTACGGCGGCCTGGCGCTGGTGGTGAACCTGCTGCGCTCGGTGCCCTTCATCATCCTGATGATCGTGCTGATCCCGATCACGCTCAAAGCGATGGGCACGTCGCTGGGCGTGCGCGGCGCGATCCTGCCACTGGTGGTCGGCGCGGCGCCGTTCTACGCGCGACTCGTGGAAACGGCGCTGCGCGAGGTCGAGCGCGGGGTCATCGAGGCCAGCCTGGCGATGGGCGCCACGACCCGGCAGCTGGTGCTGCGGGTGCTGCTGCCCGAAGCCCTGCCGGGCCTGATCGCCGGCGCGACGGTGACCACGATCGCGCTGATCGGCTTCACCGCGATGGGCGGCGCGATCGGCTCAGGCGGCCTGGGCGATCTTGCCTACCGCGATGGCTACCTGCGCTCGCGTACCGATGTGGCGGTGGTGACCGTGGTCGCGCTGCTGGTCATGGTGCAGCTGCTGCAGATGCTCGGCGACCGGCTGGTGGCGCGCTTCAGCCGCCGCTGATCGCGTCGCACACTGATTTCCACGCGTGGACTCGATCCGCACGCGCGCCGCCCGATACTGGGCGGCCCACGTCACGCCGGACTGTCCATGCCCGCTCTGCTGCCCCGCCTCGCCACCGCCATCCTGCTGCTGGTCGGCCTCGCCGCGTGCGGCAGTGCCGACAATGGCGCCGCCGCGGGCCGCGAGCGGCTGACCGTCGCCGCCACCGCAGTGCCGCATGCCGAGATCCTCGAAGTGGTCAAGCCGCTGCTCGCCGAGCAGGGCGTGGACCTGCAGGTGCGCGTGTTCAATGACTACGTGCAGCCCAACGACCAGGTCGTGCAGGGCCAGATCGACGTCAACTACTTCCAGACTGAACCCTATCTCGACGCCTACAACCGCGACCGTGGCACCAAACTGGTGACCCTGGCCGGCATCCACATCGAGCCCTTCGGCGCGTACTCGCGGCGCTACGACAGCCTCGACGCGGTGCCCGCCGGCGCCGAGGTCGTGATCCCCAACGACCCGAGCAACAACAGTCGCGCGCTGATCCTGCTGCACCACGCCGGCGTGATCACGCTCGACGACCCGACCAATGCGCTCGCCACGCTGCGCAACATCACCGCCAACCCCCGGCAGCTGAAGTTCCGCGAGCTCGACGCGGCGATGCTGCCGCGCGTGCTCGATCAGGTGGATCTGGCGTTGATCAACACCAACTACGCGCTCGATGCCGGCCTCAACCCGGCAAGCGATGCCTTGGCGATCGAAGGCAAGGACTCGCCGTATGTGAACTTCCTGGTCGGGTTGCCGGACAAGCGCGAGGATCCGCGCGTGCGCAAGCTGATCGACGCACTGACCGGCGAGCAGGTCCGCGCGTTCATTGCGCAGCGCTATCACGAGGCGGTGCTGCCCGCGTTCTGATCGCTCGGGCGCGGCCTTTGGCGGGCCCCAGAGGCGGCATACGACACCGACCACGGGCGGTCACGGTGGTCGGCGAAGCCAACCGCGCTGTCCGATGACCGCCACGCTGCCTGCTGAATAGGCGAAATCGCGTCCACCCTAGGGTGCGCACCAGCTGTTGCGCCGCCGCTGCACGCCTATGGTCGGCGTATCCGACTGCGAGGTGCGCGTCATGAGCCTGTCCCCGGTTTCCGGCAACAGCCACCCGATCGACACCTGGCGCGACCACGCGCTCGACCCCGCGCTGCGCGCCCAGGGCGGCCAACCGGCCAATGCGCCGCGCAGCCACGTCGACACCAGCGCCGGCTTCCCGCGCGGCGACGGCAGCTTCGCCAACGAGGTGAGGGGCACCGCGCCGCAACCCGAGCGCGACCTGCACTTCTCGCTGATGGCCAACGACAGCTACACGCTGAGTGGCCCCAATGGCGTCACCGGGACAGCTGCCGAAGCCGAACTGCAGGCCGCGGGCTGGCAGCGCCTGGTGCCCAGTGAGGACGGCAGCCATCTCGTCGATGCCCAGGGCAACCAGATTCCGATCTCCGCCGACAAGCTGCACGACGCGCAGACCGGCTTCGACGCGGCGATCTACCAGAACGCCGACGGCCAGTACGTCGTCGCCTACCGCGGCACCGACAACTGGGGCCTGGGCGAGGGCGGCGATTCGCGCGCCAATGGCGGCCAGGGCCTGGGCATGCAGACGGCGCAGTACTCGCAGGCCATGGAGCTGGCGAACCTTGCGATGGACACCTTCGGCGACGGCAACGTCGCGATCACCGGCCATTCGCTGGGCGGCGGCCTGGCCTCGGCGGCGATGCTCGCCACCGATGCGCCGGGCGTGACGTTCAACGCGTCGGGCCTGAGCAACAACACCCTTGCCTCGTTGGGCTTCAACCCCAACGGCGCGCGCAGCGACCTGGCCGACAGCGGCCAGATCCGTCGCTACGTGGTCGACGGCGATCCGTTGACGCTCGCGCAGCAGGACCTGCCGGGGATCCTCGGCGTCTCACCGCCCGATGCGGTCGGCCATGAGCTGCGCATCGATCCGCCGGCCGGGATGGGACGTTTCGATCTGCTGGGCCTGCATGGCGGCGGCGGCGACCATCCGTCCTATGTCGAGTCGCTGCGCGAGAACACCGCGCGCGAACCCGCGGACCGCTCGGGCACCAACCTCGGCCTGGCGCTGAGCACGGTCGAGAACATCGGCGAGCACAACCTCAATCAGCTGGGCTCGCTCGCCAACGGCATCGGCGGCCTGTACCGGGATGGCAGTGCGACGGTGTCGGGCACGATCGACGGCATCGGCGAGACGATCCGGACCGACTTTGGCGAAGGCCGCTATGTCGCGGGCGGTCTGTCGATCGCCGGCGATGTGGTCGACGGGGTCGTCGGGCTCGGCGGCGACGTGGTCGCCAACACGCTCGATACCGCGGGCGATGCGGTCGAGAATGTCGCCAACCTCGGCGGCAGTGTGCTGCGCGATGTCGGCGACCGCGTCGGCTTCGACGCACCGTTCGATGCCGTCGCCAGCGGCATCGAGTGGACCGGGCGGGCCGTCGACAATATCGCGGATGCGGCCGGCGGCGGCGTGCAGTGGGGCCTGGACAAGCTGGGTGACGGCGCCGGCTGGCTGCTGGACAAGGCCGGCGACGGTGCGCAGTGGGCGACCGACCGCGCTGTCGAGGGGGCGACCTGGCTGGGCGAGCGCGCAGTCGATGGGGCGCTGGCCGTGCGCGATGCGGCGGTGTGGACCGGCGACCGCCTGGCCGACGGCGCGCGCGCCGTGGGCGATGCTGCGGCCTGGACCGGCGATCGCCTCGCCGAGGGCGGCCGCTGGGTGGCCGAGAAGGCCAATCCGCTCAACTGGTTCCGCTGATGGGGCTGCGCGCATGGCGGCGGGCCGATGATGTTGTCACGCCCCGTTCGACGCCAAGGCGCTAGCCTGCGCGCTTGTACCGCCAACGGGGCGCCGTCATGATCGAGCCGCTCTTGCCGTTGACTGCGACCCGCACGCGCGCATGGGTATGTGTGCTGCTGTTCGTTGCCGCCCAGAGTGCCTGCGCCCGACAAGGACCGAACATGTCCCACGATCCGTCCCCCGATCCCGGCACCGCTGCGCTGGCGCGCGCCGCCCACAGCGGCGACCTGGCCGACGCCAAGCGGCTGATCGCAGATGGCGCCAATCCCGACGCGACCGATGCCGATGGCACACCACTGCTGCAGGCCGCGATCCTGCGCGGCGACCGCCGCGGGTTCGAAACCATGCTGGAGGCCGGCGCCGACCCTGCCGCCGCAGCCGCCAACGGCAACACCGCATTGCACGTCGCCGCGATGCAGGACGATCCGACGTTTCTCAAGGCGCTCTTGGCGCGCGGGCTGTCGCCCGACACGCCCAATGCGCGCAACGACGAGACGCCGCTGTTCAACGCGCTCGAAGCGCGCAACGACGATGCCATCCGCACCCTGCTCGCGGCCGGCGCCAAGGTCGACGCCGCCGACCGCTACGGCGCGACACTGCTGCACAAGGCCGCGCGCATCAATGCGACCGGATGGGTGGTCCGTTTCCTCGAGGCCGGTGCCGATCCGACCGCACGCGACCGTGTCGGCGCGACCTTCCAGCCGTCGTTCTTCCGTGCACGCGACGCGGTGCTGACATCGCAGGCGCGCAGCGACCGCGAGAAGGTCCGCGCCTGGTTGGTCGAGCGCCGCATTCCGGTCGAAGACAAGCACTGAGCTCACTGTCGAGCGCGTCGTCGCGTACGCCGCCGCAGAGACCTGCCCTAACGCCGCCAGACCACGCAGCGGTTGTGCGCCGGCATCGCGATGTCGTCGACACGGCGCAGGCCGATCCCGGCCGCCAGCGCATCGACTGCCGCCAGTTCGCGCAGGCCCGACGCGGGGTCGCGTGCCTTGAGCCAGGCATCGAAGGCGGCGTTGCTGTCACTGGTGAAGCGGCCATCGATGTTGAACGGCCCGTAGACGACCAGTGTCGCGTTGGATGCGAGCACCCGGTCGAGCCCGGCGAAGCAGGCCTCCACCGCCGGCCACGCCATGATGTGCAGCGTGTTGGCGGTGAACGCGGCATCGAAGCGGCCGTCGGCCGCATCCGACACCGGCCACGGCCCGGTGCTCACATCGAGTGCGACCGGCGGTGGCGTGTTCGGCAAGCCGGCCTCGCCCAGCCATTGCGCAATGCCCGGCAACTGCTCGACACGGTCGGAGCACTGCCAGCGCAGGCCCGGCAGCGCCGCGGCGATATGCACCGCATGCTGGCCGGTCCCACTGCCGATCTCGAGCACATGCGCATGCCTGGGGAAGGCGTCGCGCAGCACCGCGAGGATTGGATCGCGGTTGCGTTCGCAGGCGGGCGAGAACGGTTTGTCGGTCGACGGCATGGACGGCGTCATTGCGGGGCGCTCCATCGTAGGGCGCTCAGCCTGGCGCCGGCCAGCGTGGCCCGCGCCGCAGACGCACCGGCCCTGGCGGCGGCGCGTCGGCATCGACGATCGCGCCGTGCTGGGTGACCGACACCACGCCGTCACGGGCCAATGCGGCGGCCACATCGCGGATGCCCGGCATCAGCACGCGCCAGTCGCCGCCCGGCCGTGATGCACGCGCGACTTCCGACGGACAGATCGACGCCTCGGCCGCACGTCCGCTCAGCAGCGCAAGCATGCGCTCGCGCAGCATCGTGGCCTCTGCGTCGGGCATCGCGTCAAACCGGCTGCAGCAGCCGCAAGCCGAACCAGTCCTGGGGGTCGTTCCAGCCATGCGTCACGCGCAGGCCGGCCGCGCGCGCGAGCGCGGCGAACGAGACATCGGTGTACTTCTGGCTGACCTCGACGTCCATCGCCTCGCCGGCCTGGAACGCAAACGCCTGGCCACCGACGTGCACCGTCTGCGCCCGCTCGCTGACCAGCGCGGTTTCGATGCGCAGACGCTCGCGCACGTAGACCGCGCGATGGCGGAACGCCTGGAGGTCGAAGTCGCTGCCAATCTCGCGGTTGAGCCGCGCGAGCAGATTCAGCGTGAAGGCCGCGGTGACCCCCGCCCGATCGTTGTAAGCCGCCTCGATCACCGCCGGGTCCTTGTCCAGGTCGATGCCGATCAGCGCGCGGCCGTCTTCGCCCATCGTGCGGCGCATCGATGCCAGCAGCCGCACGGCCTCCTCGTCGCCGAAGTTGCCGAGCGTGGAGCCGGGGAAGAACACCAGCGTGCGACTCGCACCGCGCGCGGCGGCCGGCAACGGCACCGGCACGGTGAAATCGGCGCATACCGGCAGCATCTCGACCTCGGGATGGTGCTGGGACAACCGCGTGACGCTGTCCATCAGCGCGGTGCGCGAGATCTCGATCGGGGTGTAGGCGACCGGATCGTCGAGCCCGTCGAGCAGCAGTTCGGTCTTGCGCCCGCTGCCGCTGCCGAACTCGACCACGTGCACGCCCGCGCCGATCGCCTGGGCGATCGTATCCATGCGCGCCTCGAGCAGTGCCAGCTCGGTGCGCGTGAGGTAGTACTCGGGCTGGCGGGTGATCGCTTCGAACAGACGCGAGCCTTCGGCATCGTAGAAGTACTTGGACGGCAGCCGTTTGGGCGTGCGCGACAGGCCGGCGATGGCATCGGCCGTGATGTCGTCGGGACGCGGACGCAGGTCGGTCAGCGCGGCCTGCGCGCGGGCACGGGCGGTGGCGGCGTTCATGGAGAATCCTTGGCCAGGCGCAGACCGGCGAACTGCCAACGCGCATCGGAGGGGAAGAAATTGCGATAGCTCGCGCGCACGTGGTCGGCCGGGGTGGCGCAACTGCCTCCGCGCAGCACCCACTGGGCATCCATGAACTTGCCGTTGTACTCACCCAACGCGCCGGGCCACGGCCGGTAGCCGGGATAGGCGGTATAGGCGCTGTGGGTCCATTCCCAGACATCGCCGAACAGTTGCTGCAGACCGGTGTCGGAAGCCGCCGGCGCGCAGGGATGCAGACGGCCGGCATCGACGAAATTGCCCTCGACCGGCACGCCGGCGGCGGCCTGCTCCCACTCGAACTCGGTCGGCAAGCGCGCACCGGCCCAGCGCGCGAACGCGTCGGCTTCGTAATAGCTCAGATGGCACACCGGCGCGCCGGGATCGAGCATGCGCCAGCCGCCGAGCGTGAACTCGCGCGCCAGCGCCTGATCCCAGTACAGCGGCCGCTGCCAGCCCTCGGCTTGCACCCGCGCCCAGCCGGCGCTCAGCCACAGGCCGACGGTGCGATAGCCGCCGTCCTCGACGAATGCCAGGTACTCGGCGTTGCTGACCGGCCGGCTGGCCAGCGCATGCGCCGGCACAAGCACACGGTGCCGCGGCGACTCGTTGTCGTAGGCAAAGCCCGCCGTGCCCGGCCAGCCGGCATGGCCGATCTCGACCACGCGCTCCTCGCGCGCCATCCAGCGCAGCGGCGCCGCCGTGCCGCATGCGGCAGGCAGGTCGGTGCGATAGGCCGGTGCGATCGGGTTGGACCAGAACGCGTGCTTGATGTCGGTCAGCAGCAACTCCTGGTGCTGCTGCTCGTGCTGCAGGCCCAGTTCGATGATGTCGAGCCGGGCATCGTCGAGATCGCCCGAGGCCAGCCGCGCCCGCAGGCGCGTGTCGACCGCCTCGCGGTAATCGCGCACCTGCGCAAGCGTCGGCCGCGACAGCAACCCGCGGTGCGGACGCGCATGCATCGGCCCGATGCTCTGGTAGTAGCTGTTGAACAGAAAGTCCCACGCCGGGTCGATCTCGCGATAGCCTGCGTCGGCGGCGAGCACGAAGCGCTCGAAGAACCAGGTCGTATGCGCCAGGTGCCACTTGGTCGGGCTGGCGTCCTCCATGCTCTGGACCATCGCATCCTCGGCCCCGATCGGCGCGGCGAGCGCGGCGGTGCGGGCGCGGACCTGATCGAAGCGGGCGCGCAGGCGCGCGGCGCGCTCGCCGGTCGGCACGCGGTGGGACAGCGCTTGCGGGGACGGCGGCGGCGACATCCGCACAGCTTAGGCAGCGGCCGTGACGGCGCCGTTAGCCGTGGACGGACCGCCGTGTCTCGCATGCTGCGAACCCGCTGCGGCAAGATGGCGCGATGACCGCAGCGCCCGCCGACTTCCGCCTCTACCCGTCCAACGCGCTGGAGGTGCTGGCCGGGCTGCTGGCCGCCGAGTTGCGGCAGCCGGTGGCGGGCGGGTCGATTCTCACGCCCGAGGTCGTGCTGATCCCGCAGGTCGCCATGCGCCGCTGGCTGCAGGCCACCTTGGCCGCCGAGCACGGCGTGGCCGCCAACCTCGAGTTCCTGACGCCCGGCGAGTTCGTCGCCCGCGCGCTCACGGCCAATCTGGGCCCGGCACAGGACGAGCTCGACGCCGCCAGCCTGCGCTGGCGCCTGTACGCCGCCCTGGTCGATCCCGAGGTGCTGGCGCAGCCGGCGCTCGCGCCGCTGGCCACATATCTGGCCGGCGACGATGCGTTGCGGCCGTGGGCGCTGGCGGGCGAGTTGGCAGGCGTATTCGAGAAGTACCAGGCCTGGCGACGCGACTGGCTGCTGCGCTGGGAGGGCGGCGCCGACCCCGACGATGCGCAGGCCGCGCTGTGGCGGCACGTGGCCGCCGGCCATGCCACCCGTGCGCGTCGCATCCAGACCTATCTGGATCGTTTCTCGGGCGAACACGCCGCGTTGCCGCAGGGCCTGCCGCCGCGGATGTTCGCGTTCGCCACGCTGAACGTTTCGCCCGATGTGCTGCGCGTGCTGGCGACCCAGGCCCGTGTGGGCACGCTGCACTTCTACCTGCCCACGCCCGCACGCGGCTACTGGGGCGATCTGCAGGCACTGGCCCCGCGCCGGCGCGCCCGTACCGACGACGCCTTCGACGCCGCGCTGCTGGCGGGCAGCGCCGACGACAACCGCCTGCTGCAGGCCTGGGGCGCGGCCGGCCGGGACTTCATGGCGCTGCTGGGCAGCTACGAGGTCGTGCACCCGCGCGCCGAGATCGAGGTCTACGCCGATCCGCTCGAATCGGGCCAACGCCCGCTCGACGCCGGCGGCCTGGGCGACACCTTGCTGCGGCGGATGCAGAGCGATCTGTTCCGCCGCGCCCCGCCGTCGGTGCCCGCACCCCGCGCCGCACCCGAACTGCGCGACCCCAGCCTGCAGGTCCACGCCTGCCACACCCGCCTGCGCGAACTGCAGGTGCTGCACGACCAGTTGCGCGGCCTGCTCGAGGACCCGCGCTTCGACCCGCCGCTGCAGCCGCGCGAGATCGCGGTGCTCGCCCCGGACATCGACCCCTACGTGCCGTACCTGGAAGCCGTCTTCGGCGAATCAAAACCGGGGTCAGAGTCGGATTCTCACGGGAAATCCGACGCTGACCCCGGTGTTGGAAGAATGCGGATTCCATATGCGCTCGCCGACACCAGCCCGCTGGCGGGTGAGCCCCTGGCCGAGGTGTTCGTGCGCCTGCTGGGCCTGCCGGTGTCGCGCTTCGGGCTCAACGAGGTGCTCGACCTGCTCGCCAGCCCGCCGCTGGCACAGGCCGCGGGGCTGGATGCGGCGGCCTTCGAGCGCCTGCATGGCTGGTTGCAGGCCGCCGGCGCGCGCTGGGGGCTCGACGGCGCGCACCGCGCCGCGCATGGTGCGCCCGACGACGCGGCCTATACCTGGGCCTTCGCGCTCGATCGCCTGCTGCTGGGCCATGCCAGCGGCAGCGACGACACGATCGCAGGCGTCGCCCCATGGCCGGCGCTCGAAGGCAGCGCGCTCGATGCGCTCGACACCCTGATCCGGCTGCTGCACGTCCTCGGCGACGCGCAGCGCGACCTTCGCGAGGCGCTCACCGCTGCCGCGTGGCGCGAGCGCCTGCTCGGCCTGCTCGATGCGCTGCTGCCCGGCACGCCGGCCGCCCCCGCCACTCAGCGCGCGCTCGAACGACTGCGACGGCTGATCGACGCCTTCGCCAATGACGCGGCGCGCGCGGGCGTCGAGACCCCGGTCCCGGCCGAGGTCGTGCGTGCGCATTTTGCGCAGTTGCTGGCCGAGGCCGACACACGCGCGCCGCTGCTGACCGGCGGCATCAGCGTCGGCCGCATGGTGCCGATGCGCCTGCTGCCGTTCCGGGTGATCTGCCTGCTGGGCATGAACGATGGCGACTTCCCGCGCCGCGACGCGGCCGCCGGCCTCAACCGGCTCACCGCGGAACTGGGCACGACACAGCGCCGGCATGGTGACCGCTCCACGCGCGAGGACGACCGCTTCCTGTTCCTGCAACTGTTCGCCTCGGCGCAGGACGTGTTCTACCTCAGCTACCTGGGCGCGGACGCGCGCGACGGCAGTGTGCGCGAGCCCTCGCCGCTGGTGGCCGAATTGCTCGCCACCGCCGCGACCTACCATGCCGATCCGCAAGCCGCCGCCACGGCACTGACGGTGCGCCATGCGCTGCAGCCGTTCGCGCCAAGCGCGTTCGGAGCCGATGGCGACCCGCGCCGCTTCAGCTATCGCGCGCAATGGCAGCCGGCGGCAGCGCGCATCGGCGGCGCACGCACGGACCTTGCGCCGTGGTGCGCGGCGCCGCTGCCGCCGCGCACCGATGCATCCGCCCTGCCGTCAGCCGACGCCGCGCTGCCGCTCGATGCACTGCGTCGCTTCCTGGTCGCGCCGTCTGCGCAGTTCCTGCGCGAGCGCCTGGACCTGCGCCTGGCCGATGACGCCGAGGTCGGCCAGGACGTGGAGCCGCTGCTGGTCGCCGGCGGCGGCCTGGAGCGTGCAGCGCTGCACCAGCAGGTGTTCGAGGCCCTGCTCGCCGGCCGCGAGGCCGGGCTGTTCGAGCACCTGCGCGCCCGCGCGCTGCTGCCATCCGGTCCGTTGGGCCGACGCCAGCTCGATGCGCTGGTCACGTCGCTGCGGCCCTATGCGCAAGGCTTCGCCGATTGGCGCGGCAACGCCACACCCGACACCCGGCACATCGACATCGTGCTCGACGGCGTCCACCTCCAGGGCCGGCTCGACAACGTGTATCCGTCGGGCATCGCCCATGTGCGCCTGGGCCCGCTCAACGGACCGGCCGCGATCCGGCAGGGCCTGGACTGGCTGCTTGCGAGCGCCGCGGGCCTCGATCTGCCGCTGGTGCGCTTCCACGACACCCGGGATCTCGGCATCGGGCCCTTCGTGCGCGCGACGCTGCCGCCAGACGCGGCGGGCGACGCGCTGCAGGCCCTGCTCGCGTTGCGGGCCGACGGCCTGCAGGCGCCGCTGCCGTTCGGCCCCTATAGCGGCTGGGAGTACTTCAGCGCCGCCGATGCCGACAGGGCGGCGAAGGCCGCGAGCGCGAAATGGCGTGGCAGTGACCGGCAATGGGGCGAGGGCAGGGGCGATGCGTACCGCCTCGCACTGCGCGGCCGCGACCCCTTCGCCAGTGCCACGCTGTTCCGGCAGTTCGCGCAGATCGCCTTCACCGTGTTCTCGGCCGTCGAACAGGGCCGCGTGCATGCCGGCTTCGAGGACGGCCGCAGCTTCGAGATCGAGACCGACGTGGAGGCGGAGGCATGAGCGCGTCCACGTCCGCGCCCGTCGATCCGTTCCTGACGCTGCCACTGACCGGCACCCAGCTGATCGAGGCCAGCGCCGGCACCGGCAAGACCTTCACCCTGGCCACGCTGGTCACCCGGCTCGTGGTCGAGCGCGGCCTGCGCATCGGCCAGATCCTCGCGGTGACGTTCACCGAAGCCGCCACGCAGGAGCTGCGCAAGCGCATCCGCGAACGCCTGGTGCTGGCCGCCCGGCTGGTCGACAGCTCGCCAGAGGACGACGACGCGCCCGACGCCGCGCTCAGCCGCGCGGTGATCGCCGCGCATCTGGCGACCGGCGACGAGTCGGCCGCCGCCCTGCGGCGCCGCTTGCAGCAGGCCGCCGACGAGATCGATCTGGCCGCGATCTTCACCATCCACGGCTTCTGCGCCCGTGTGCTGCGCGAACACGCGCTCGAGAGCGGGCAGAGCCTCGCCGCACCCGAGCTGCTGGCCAATGACCGTGCACTGCGCGAGGAGCTGGCCGCTGACCTGTGGCGCCATGCCGCCGCCGACGCGACCGACGCACCGCTGCTTGCCGCGCTGTGGCCGGCGGGGCCGGAGGCATTGGCACGCGATCTGGGCGAGCTCGTGCGGCAACCGGTGCTGCTGCCGCCCGATCCTGCGAGCGCACCGGATACCACGGCGCGCGAGGCCGAACTGCACCGCGCCTCGCAGGCGTTGGCCGACGGATTCGCCGCGCATGGCGATACGCTGCGCGCCGCATTGCTGGCCGCGGTCGAGGGCAAGATCCTCAACGGCCAGAGCTACAAGGCGGCTTGGATCGAGGACCTGTGGCGCGCACTCGCACAGTGGTGCGCAGCCGGCGACTGGTCGGCACCGGCGCACGACAAGCTCGCGATGCTGCACCCCGAGACGCTTGCGGCCAAGACCAACAAGGCGCATGCCGGGCGGACACCGGATTCGCCCCTGTGCGCACTGATCGCGCCGTATCTCGATGCCGTAAGCGCACTGGAGACCACGCGCGAACAGGCCCGGCTGCACCTGCTGCACCGGTTGCGCAAGGCCGCGCGCGAGCGCTTGCGGCTGCGCAAGCGCCAACTGCGCGTGCAGACCTACGACGATCTGATCGACGGGGTTGCCGACGCGCTCGATGGCCCCTATGCCGAGGCCCTGGTGCGGCGCCTGCGCGCGCAGTACGCGGTCGCGCTGGTCGACGAGTTCCAGGACACCGACGCTCGCCAATGGCACATCTTCCGCACCGTGTTCGGCGAGACCGAGGCCTCGCATGTCGCTGGGCTCAAGCCGGCGCTGTTTCTGATCGGCGATCCCAAGCAGGCGATCTACGGATTTCGCGGTGGCGACGTGCAGACCTATCTCGTCGCGGCCCAGGTCGCCGCGCGCGCACCGGCATTGGATCGCAACTTCCGTTCGCGCCCGTCGCTGCTGTCCGCGATCGAGGCGCTGTACACCCAGGCCGGCGAGCAGGCGTTCGGCGACTCGCGCATCCGTTTCCACCCGGTGGCCCCCGGCACCCAGCGCCACGATGGCGACTACCGGCGCGGCGGGCGCGACGCGCCGGCGCTGACGCTCTGGCAGGCGCCCGCGCCCCCGGCCGATCGCGCCGGCCGGCGCAAGCCCTGGGATGCCACCGCCTCGCGCACACAGGCTACCGAGGCCTGCGTCGCCGCGATCCATGCCGTGCTGAGCGAAGCGCGCGCCGGCACCGCCACGCTCGACGGCGTGCCGGTGCAGCCGGGCGACATCGCGGTGCTCGTGCGCAAGCACAGCGAGGCCACGCGGATCCAGCAGGCACTGGCCGCGGTCGGTATTCCCGCAGTCGCCGCCGGCAAGCAGAGTCTGTTCGCCACGCCCGAGGCGCACGAGCTGCTCACGCTGTTGCTCGCGCTGCTGCACACCGCAGACGACAGTCGCCTGCGCGCGGCGTTGGCGACGGTGCTGCTGGGCATGGACGCGGCCGGCATCGCCGCGCTCGACGACGATGCGGACGCGCATCGCGGCTGGCAGCTGCATGCGCTGGCCTGGCGAGAGCGCTGGCAGCGCGGTGGTCCGCTGGCGCTGGTCGCCGACCTGTGCGCCGACAATGGACCGCGCCTGCTCGGCCTGCTCGACGGTGAGCGCCGTCTGACCAATTACCTGCAACTGGGCGAACTGCTGCAGCAGGCCGACGCGCGTGCGTTGGGGCTGCAAGGCCTGGTCGACTGGCTGGGTCAGCAGATCGCTCGCGCCGACGCCGATGACGAGACCCAATTGCTGCGCCTGGAATCGGACGCACGCCGGGTACAGATCGTCACGCTGCACAAGAGCAAGGGCCTGGAGTACCCGCTGGTGTTCCTGCCATTCGTCGGCATCGGCAGCCGCGCGCCCGATCCCGGCCGCGCCTGCGTGGTCGCCGATGCCACGGGGGGCCGTGCGCTGCACTGGAAGCTGCAGGCCGACACGTCCGGCTGGGACTCCGCACGCAACGCATGGATCGAAGCGCAGCGCGCCGAGGACGCGCGTCTGCTCTACGTCGGCTTGACCCGCGCCGAGCACGCACTGTGGATCGCGACCGGCGATTTCTACAACGCGCGCCAGACCGCACTGGCACCGATGCTTGAGGGCCTGCCCGACACGCCCGGCATCGTGCGCGACGCGACCGTGCCATCCACGCTGCCGTGGTTGCCGCCAGTCGAGGCCGGCGACCGCCCCGCCGCGCGGTCGGCCGCGCGCGCGATCGCACCGGACTGGTGGGTCTACAGCTTCACCCAGCTCGCCAATGCCGACAGCGGCGCGCAGGATGCCTCCACGCGCGCAACCGTCGCTGCCGCCGGCGGCCAGGACGAGCCCGAGGGCGAGCCCGCACCCGAGGCGCCACGCGCGGACGATCACGATCCACGCTTTGCCGGCAATCGCTTCGGCGTGGTGCTGCACGAAGCACTGGAACTCGGCGACTTCGCCGCCTGGCGCGACTGGCGTCCGGACGACCCGGCGCCGCCCGGACAGCGCGCGATCATCGAGGCGGCATTGCGCGGCGGTGGCTATGCGGCCGAGGACGTCGACGACGGCGTCGCGGTACTGACGACGCTGATCGGCCCCACGCTCACCGTCGTGTTGCCCGAGGGCGTGCGGCTGTGCGATGTGCCCGCCGATGCGCGCCGGGCCGAGATCGAGTTCCAGTTCGCGCTGCAGCCCACCGCGGTCGAGGCGATGCTCGCGTTGCTGCATGCCCACGGGGTTTCGACCGGCCGCAGCGGCTTCGGCCTGCGCCGCACGCTCGAAGGCCTGATGACCGGCCTGATCGACCTGACCTACACCGTGGATGGCCGCTGGTACGTGCTCGACTACAAGTCCAATCGCCTGCCCGGCTACGACGCGTCCTCGCTGCAACGCGCGATGGTGCACAGCGAGTACGACCTGCAGGCGCTGATCTACACGCTCGCCCTGCATCGCTGGCTGCGCTTCCGCCTGGGCGCTGGCTATGACTACGCCCGCGACTTCGGCGGCGTGCGCTACCTGTTCTGCCGGGGTCTGGACCCCGAGCGTGATGCGTCGGCTGGCGTGCACGCACAGCGCTTTTCCCCGGCGCTGGTGGATGCGCTCGATGCACTGTTCGCTGGCGGGCACCGGACCGGATCCCGAGGTGCGCACGCATGACCGCCAGGACCGATGCCATGCGCGACGCCACCGCATCCGCGCCGACCAAATCGCGCACGCCCGATCTGCTCACCGCGTTGCAGCGCAGCGGCGCGTTACGCACGCTCGACCTCGAGCTGGCGCAGCGCCTGCAGCGGCTCGCGCCTGAGACACCGGCCGCAGTGCTCGCCGCGGCGGCACTGGCCTCGCGGGCAGTCGCCCACGGCCATGCCGGCTTCGATCCCGCGCGCCCGCAGGGGCTGCTCGACGCCGAGTTGGACTGGCCCGCGCCGGACGCCTGGCACGCGCTGCTGCGCGACGCGCGCTGGGTCAGCCGACCGACGGACCCGCTCGCCCCCTCGGCGACCGATGCACCGCTGGTGCTCGAGCCGGCCGAGGCGGCAGGCGGCCTGCTGTACCTGCGCCGCTATCGTGAGTACGAGGCCAGCCTGGCGGCCGGCCTGCGGCGCATCGCGGCGCACCGGCTGGATGCAGCCAGCGCCAACGCCATCGTCGACACGTTCGCGGTGCTGTTTCCCGACGCGCAGGCCGGCGAGGACCGTCAGGCGCGTGCCGCCGCGCTGGCGCTGCGCCGTGCCCTGCTGCTGGTCACCGGCGGGCCCGGCACCGGCAAGACCACCACCATCGCCCGCCTGCTGGTGCTGCGCATCGCCCAGGCCTTGCGCAGCGGACGGTCACTGCCGCGCATCGCGCTGGCGGCGCCCACCGGCCGCGCCGCCGAGCGCATGGCCGAGAGCCTGCGCCGCGCGGTGCAAGGATTCGTCGGCGACCTCGATCCGGACCTGCGCGCCGCACTGCCCGGCGCCTTGCCCGACACCGCCAGCACGCTTCACCGCCTGCTCGGCACGGTGCCCGACAGCCCCACGTTCCGCCACCACGCTGGCCATCCGCTGCCGCTGGACGTGCTGGTGGTCGACGAGGCCTCGATGGTCGACCTGCCGCTGATGGCCAAGCTGGTCGATGCCGTCGCCGACGGCACCCAGCTGATCCTGCTCGGCGATGCCGACCAGTTGCCGTCGGTGGAAGCCGGCGATGTGCTGGCGGCGATTCTCGCCGCTGCCGGCCCCGGTCACGCGTTGCAGGCCGACGACGCGCGCGCGCTGCAACCGCTGCTCGGTGCCGCCACGCCCGTCGACCGCGTGACCGGCGGCCTGCACGGCCATCGCGTGCAGTTGCAGCGCGGCTACCGCCAGGACGCCGATTTCGACCTGGCGCCACTGGCCGACGCCGCGCGCGAAGGCGATGCCGAATCCGTGCTGTCGCTGTTGCGCGGCGGCCGGTTGCGCGGCGTGCACTTCCACGAAGACCTGACCGATGCGCTGGACGCACAGCAGGACACGCTGCTCGCGCACTGGCGCAGTCTCGCCGAGGCCCCCGATCCCGCGACCGCGCTCGCGCAGTCGCAGCGATTGCGCCTGTTGACCGCGGTGCGCGAAGGTCCGCAGGGCGCACGCGGCCTCAACGCCCGCATCGAAGCGCTGCTGTCGGGCCGCCGCATCGGGCCAGCGCCGGCCTGGTTCCATGGCCGCCTGCTGCTGATCACCGAAAACAGCTATCGCCATCGCCTGTTCAATGGCGACATCGGGATCTGCTGGCGCGATGGCGCCGACACGCCGATGGCCTGGTTCGCCAGCGACGTGCCCGGCGAGGTCCGCGCGTTTCATCCTGCCGCGTTGCCCGCCCACGAGAGTGCGTTCGCGATGACCGTGCACAAGGCCCAGGGCAGCGAGTTCGATGAGGTCTGGCTGCAGTTGCCGCGCCACGACAGCCGCGTACTCTCGCGCGAACTGATCTATACCGCGATCACCCGCGCACGCAGCCGCCTGCACATCGCCGGCAGCGCGCAGGTGCTGCGCGACGCGCTCGCGCGGCACGCGGTGCGGATGTCGGGGCTGGCATGGCGGCTGGGGGCGGCGAGCACCCCACCGAGCCCGCAGCTGGTGCACGGGGCCGGCCATGACTCAGACGCCGATGCCCCGCCGTCCCAGGGCACGCTGTTCTAGCGCGCAAGCGCGCTTGCGCTTGCATTCACCCAGTGCGATGCCCAAGGGTCTGCCCCAGCTTGTCGGTGTCTGCGACGTCCGTGAACCTGCACGTGTCCAGACACAGGTGCGCACGATGAGCGTCAACTCCATCGCCGGCGGCGCCGCCGCCCTCAGCGCGGTTGCTCCACCCCAGACACGCGACGACCCGCGCTACCTGCAGGTCGTCGACACGCTGGTGTCACCCGACGCCACACCGACGCAGCGCGAGCACGCCTACGATCTCGTCGCCGGCCTCGAAAGCGCAGACGACACGCCGTTGACCGACGCGGTGCTGACCGAGCGCGCCGCGCAGGCGATCGCCGACGACCGCACCATCCCGGTCGCCGTCTCCGCGGTTGCGCCGCTGGTACCGCCCGGCACCGCGCTCGGCCCGTTTCCCTCGAGCGATGCGGGCGCCCTCGAGATGATGACGTACTCCAATCCGCTGTCGATCAAGGCCAACCTGGAGAACGGCGGGCTGATCTTCCGAGATCCCGACAGCGACCAGTTCTTTGTGACCACGCCGATGGGCGGCACGCTCGACGGGTTCAATCCCGGCCAGGTGCCGCAGCCCGACGACCTGACGCTGGTGGCCTGCTATCACGGCCACGCCGACTATTCGAAGGCGGACGGCTCGCGGACCGACAAGGCGGGCGACGAGTTCAACAGCGACCACTTTTCGGCCCAGGACAAGAGCCTAGCCGACCGCGGCGTCTGGGGGTCGGTGATCTACGTATCGACGCCGAGCGGTGATTTCCGCAAGTATGATGCGGCCACGCGCCAGGACACGGTCATCAACTGACGGCGCGACGCGGCCCTCGGGCGCCGCCACCCGACTGCCGGAGGTCGTCCCATGGTCTTCAACAGGATCCTGCTCATGAGCACGCTCGCGTTCGCTTCTCTCGCCCACGCCGGCGCCACCGGCGGCGGCCCTGCCGAGGTCGTTCTGGACGGCGCCCGCGCCGCCGCGCTGGCCGCGGCCATCCCGGTGTTCCGGGACAAGCAACCGGAGGCCGATCTGACCAAGTTCCGGGTTCACGTCCATCCGGCCGACCAGGGCACGTTCCAGGTCGTGTTCGAACCGCAGCAGGCCGGCGAGGGCGCGCCCATGCTGGGCGGGCGCACCGTACACGGCCGCGAGCTCAATATCTGGATCAACGCGGCCGACCATACGCTCGACCGAATCGCTTTCGCACGTTGAGGTGCCGCAGAGTTACCGACGCACAAAGACCTGCATAGACGCGGCCTCAATTCGATACAGGCAGGCCCGATCGGCGGTTCCACGGCATGCGCGCCAACAGCCGGGCGAGCCCACACAATCCGCTGATACCGGCGAACGTCAGGCCGGCGCCGATGCCGCCCGCCAGCAGATGGAACCAGGGCGAAACACCGAAGCCCAAGGCGGTCGCCAGCAGGACGAGGCTGCCGGCCGCAATCTGGACCTGGCGGTTCAATTCCAACGGCTGCGTTCGGTCCCTCAGTACCGGCAGGCCGGCCTGTTTCCAGGCATCCAGGCCACCTTCGAGCGTGCACACCCGGACATGCGCACCCGCAGCGGCAACGAGTCGCGCCGCATGCGCGCCGGTCCGCATCCCCGAGCGGCAATGAAACACCACCACTGTGGCCTCGCCCCGCGGCAGTGGCGTGGTGCCCAGACGCGCCAGCGGGTGGGACACCGCACCGGGAATCCGTTCGCGTCGATGTTCGTCATGATCGCGGATGTCGATCAGGCAGGCGCCGGCCTGCACGAGCGCAAGGGTGGCGCGGGCATCGAGCATGTCCATTGGAGCGGTCCTCATGGGCAGAAAAGATCCTTGAGCGTGGCGATCAACCGCTCTACACGGGGATCGGCGATGCGGTAATGCAGCGTCTGCGCCTCTCGGCGAAAGCACACCAGCCCGTCCTCGCGCATCCGCGCCAGGTGCTGGGACAGTGCCGACTGGCTCAACTGCACCTGGGCCTGCAGCGCGCCCACGCTGGCCTCGCCGTGCTCGATCAACAGGCACAGCAACAGCAGCCGCTGCGGGTGGCCGAGAATGCGCAGCATCGAGGCGGCCTGTTCGGCGCCTTGGCGCATGAAATCCTGGGAGTCGTCTGTTGGCATGCGGCCATCATATTAGGTTTTACTAAATTAGCAACTTCTAATATGATGAAGCGGCCGGCGTCGTGCCGGCCCTCTCTGGAATCGACCATGCACGCCTCGACCTATGCCGAACTGACCCGCGACATCTCGCGCAATCTCACCGATCTGCGCAGCCACCACCCCGACGTGATGCGCGGCTTCAACGCACTGAGCAAGGCGGCAATGACCCCCGGCGCCCTCGACGAGAAGACCAAGGAGCTGATCGCGATGGCCATCGGCGTGGCCAATCGCTGCGACGGCTGCCTCGGCTTCCACGCCAAGGCGCTGGTGCGGCTGGGCGCGACGCCACAGGAGTTCCGGGAGATGCTGGGTGTGGCCGTCTACATGGGCGGCGGGCCGTCGCTGATGTACGCCGCCAACGCGCAGGCGGCCTACGACGAGTTCCGCGGGGCGGCCGCTGCGGCCTGAGGTCCGCAGCCCGGCGTCCACGCTGGAGGCCTCGGAGCAGACGCCCACGCCGTCCGACGCCCGGCTTGACCTTCCCACGATGGGAAGGCTTAGGCTGACCGCACCTGTCAGCCTTTGCGGAAGTTCCCATGGCCTCTCCCGGTTCCCGGACATCCCCGGACGCGACGATCGATCTGCCGATCGCCGGCATGACCTGTGCGAGCTGTGTCGGTCGGGTGGAAAAAGCCTTGGCCAAGGTGCCCGGCGTTGCACGTGTGTCGGTCAACCTGGCGACCGAGCGCGCGCAGGTCGTGCCGGCCGGCCCGGTCGACCGTGCGGCGCTGGTGCAGGCGGTCGAGGGAGTCGGCTATGCGGTGCCGGCCGCCACGCTGACGCTCGCGATCGAGGGCATGACCTGCGCCTCCTGCGTGGGTCGCGTCGAGAAGGCACTGGCAGTGGTGCCGGGCGTCGAGACCGCAGCGGTGAACCTGGCGACCGAGCGCGCCACCGTGCGCGGAACAGCGGACCTGGATGCATTGCTCGCGGCGATCGACCGGGTCGGCTACACGGCCCGGCCGGTCGGGCAGGCGCACAACGACGCCGACGCGGCGCGCAAGGACGAGGAGCACGCCGGCCTGCGTCGGGACCTGATCCTCGCCGCCGCACTCGCGTTGCCGGTGTTCGTGCTGGAGATGGGCGCGCACGTGATTCCTGGCATGCACGACTGGGTCATGACCCACATCGGCATGCGGACGAGCTGGTATCTGCAGTTTGCACTGACGCTGCTGGTGCTGGCGGTACCGGGCCGGCGCTTCTATCGCCACGGCATCCCGGCCCTGCTGCGGCTGGCGCCGGACATGAACTCGCTGGTCGCGGTCGGCACGGCGGCCGCGTTCGGCTACTCGGTGGTCGCCACGTTCGCCCCCGCCCTGCTGCCGGCCGGCACGGTCAACGTCTACTACGAGGCCGCGGCGGTGATCGTCGCGCTGATCCTGCTCGGGCGCTTCCTGGAGGCGCGGGCCAAGGGCCGCACGTCCGAGGCGATCCAACGTCTGGTCGGCCTGCAGGCGCGCGTCGCGCACGTCCAGCGCGCAGGCGCGGTGCGCGACATCGCGGTCGAGGACGTGATGCTCGGCGATGTGCTCGAGGTACGGCCCGGCGAGCGGATCCCGGTCGACGGCGAGATCGTCGAAGGCCGCAGCTATGTCGACGAATCGATGATCACCGGCGAGCCGGTGCCGGTCGAAAAGACCGTCGGCAGCGCGGTGGTCGGCGGCACCGTCAATCAGCAGGGTGCGTTGACGCTGCGCGCGACCGCCGTCGGTGCGGACACGACGCTCGCGCAGATCATCCGCCTGGTCGAACAGGCGCAAGGCGCCAAGCTGCCGATCCAGGCGGTCGTGGACCGGGTGACGCTGTGGTTCGTACCGGCGGTGATGCTCGCCGCACTGCTGACCTTTCTGGTCTGGCTGTGGCTGGGTCCGACACCGGCGCTGGGCTTCGCGCTGGTCAACGCGGTGGCCGTGCTGATCATCGCCTGCCCCTGCGCGATGGGCCTGGCGACGCCGACCTCGATCATGGTCGGCACCGGCCGCGGCGCCGAACTCGGTGTGCTGTTCCGCAAGGGCGAAGCGCTGCAACTGCTCAAGGACGCCCGCGTGGTCGCGGTGGACAAGACCGGCACGCTGACCGAGGGCCGGCCGGTCCTGACCGATCTCGTCGTCGCCGACGGCTTCGAACGCGACCGTGTGCTCGCGCAGGTCGCGGCGGTCGAAGCGCGCTCCGAGCATCCGATCGCGCGCGCCATCGTCGATGCGGCGATCGGGCGCGACCTCGCGATGGCCACCGCCGACCGATTCGAGTCGATCACCGGCATGGGCGTGCGTGCGCAGGTGGGCGGCGCACGCGTCGAGGTCGGCGCCGACCGCTTCATGCGCACGCTCGGCCTGGACGTCGCCGTCTTCGCCGACACCGCGCAGCGCCTGGGCGATGAAGGCAAGTCGCCGTTGTATGCCGCGGTCGACGGCCACTTGGCCGCCATCGTCACGGTCGGCGATCCGATCAAGCCGAGCACGCCCGCGGCCATCGCTGCGCTGCACGCGCTCGGCCTGCAGGTGGCCATGATCACCGGCGACAACGCGCGCACCGCGCAGGCCATCGCGCGGCAGTTGGGCATCGACGAGGTCGTGGCCGAAGTGCTGCCCGCGGGCAAGGTCGAGGCCGTGCGCCGGTTGCGGGCGCAGCACGGCCGCATCGCCTTCGTCGGCGACGGCATCAACGACGCCCCTGCACTGGCCGAGGCCGACGTGGGCCTGGCGATCGGTACCGGCACCGATGTTGCGATGGAATCGGCCGACGTGGTGCTGATGTCGGGCAACCTGCAGGGCGTGCCCAACGCGATCGCACTGTCACGGGCGACGCTCGGCAACATCCGCCAGAACCTGTTCTGGGCCTTCGGCTACAACACCGCGCTGATCCCCGTCGCTGCCGGCGTGCTCTATCCGGCCTACGGCGTGTTGCTGTCGCCGATCTTCGCCGCCGGCGCGATGGCGCTGTCGAGCGTGTTCGTGCTTGGCAATGCGCTGCGGCTGCGCCGCTTCCAAGCACCGCAGGCCACGGCCACCGGGGCCGCATCCGCAGGCGCGGCGCCATGAACATCGGCGAGGCCGCTCGCGCATCCGGGGTCTCGGCCAAGATGATCCGCTACTACGAGCAAACCGGCCTGATCCCGGCGCCCACCCGCACCGCCGCCGGTTATCGCGCCTACGGCCAGGACGATGTCCACCGGCTGCAGTTCATCCGCCGTGCCCGCGACCTCGGGTTCTCGGTCGCCGAGATCGCCGACCTGCTGGGCCTGTGGCACGACACCGCGCGCCACAGCGCCGACGTCAAACGCCTGGCGCAGGACCGCATCGCCGAACTCGAACGGCGCATGCGCGACCTGCGGCAGATGACCGACACGCTCCGCACGCTGGTCGACTGCTGTGCCGGCGACGACCGGCCCGACTGCCCGATCCTCGAGCAACTGCAGCAGCCCGTTCCCGGCCCGGCGGACGACCGCCCGCGGACGGGTGCCGTCTTGCGGCGCCCGAGCGCATCCGCGACGACGCGATCGGCAACGAAGCGGACGCGGACGCGCTAACGCAGACGTTGCGCATCGCGCGATCGTCTACCTGCGCTGCAAGACAGAACGCCGCAACCTGTCGAGGCGGGGCGCAGTGCGCGAGGCGCTTCAGCCTTCGCGTGGTGGGAAACCGGCCTCGCGCAGCGCCGCAACGACCGCTTCGCGTGAGGCCGAGGTCCGGACCTCCACCGTGCGGTTCGGCGGATCGGCCTCCACGCTCGCCTGCGCATCGACCGACTGGATCGCCTTGGTCACCGACCGGGCGCAACCGCCGCAGGTCATGTCATCGAGATGGAACTGCATGGCGGACTCCCTGGAATACGTTGCCGGCAGTGTGCGGCTTGCCACCGTGGGAAGGTCAAGCGCGACCGCGCGCCTCCTGCTCGGTCGCGGCATCCGCGCATCGCCCGGCGCACTGTCGACCCCATCGCAGTCCGCGACCCGTTCGCACCGGGGCTGGTAACGTCGGGCCGCCGATGCGGTTCGGTCCGACACCGATCCAGGCGATCACAAGGGAGTGCATCCAATGAAGCATCCAGGCAGGTTGTTCGTCGCCGGCACCGCGGTCGCGATGCTGGCGGCCTGCTCGTCGAACGTCGACACCCCCGCTGGCACGTCCGGCGATCGCCCCACGGCGCAACCGTTGCTGATCCGCAACGCCGAGCGGACCACAGTCGCCCACCAAGCCCTGATCGAAGGGCGTCTGCACGCAGATCCCGCCGGCTGCCTGCGGATCGGCGACGACAGCGGCCCGCTGATCGTCTGGCATCACGACAGCCGACTCGAGCAGGGGGCGGACGGCCGCGTCCAGGTGATCGACGGCTTCACCGGCCACGCGGCCTCGATCGGCGACGACATCGCCCTGGGCGGTTCGGGCGGGCCGGATGCACCTGCCCGCGTCATCCCCGAGATTCCGGCGGCCTGCGCAACCGGCGACTACTGGATGGCCGGGGAGCTGATGAATGCGGCGCAGTCCCAGGCGCTGCGGCAGCGGCAAGCGGATCAGCCGCCACCCTGACCGCCGAAATGAGCATGCGCATCACATAAGCCAAGGCGGGATCGGCGTACGGTCGGGGCGTCACGAGAACGTGACATTTTCCCGAGTCAATGGAGAGTGACCATGAACGCCAAGTTGTTACCGTATGTCGCTTGCATCGCGGTTCTGGGCGTGGGAAATATCGCAACCGGCCATGCGGCCGATTCGCGATGGATCGCACCGGACGGGCTGTTGAGTGCGGACGCGTCGATGTCGCGCGATGTGGCCGGCGTCGCCGACGCGCTGGGGATTTCCGAAGACGCGGCGCGCCGACAGTTGAATGTCCAACCGTTCGCCGACGCCATCGCCGAGCGCGTCCGTCAGCGTCACGCAAACCGCCTGGCCGGCGTCTACATCGAGCATGCCCCATCCGGTCGGCTCGTCGTGCGGCTGACCGGTCACGATGCCGTGCGACCGGAGTTCCACCAGTTCGGCGCCGACCCGCTGGAGGTCGCGTACGAGGTGGGCGCCGACCACACGCTCGCCGATCTGCAACGCCGATTCGACACTGGCTTCCCGACGCTCGGGCAGCGGATGCAGGGCCTGCAGGGCGGTTATGTCGACGAGCGCACCGGCCAGATCGTGATCGAACGCGTCCGCGGCGAGAAAGCGATGCGTCAAGCCGATGTCCAGCGCCTCGCCGCCGCGCATTTCGGCGTCCCGGTCCGCGTGGTCGAACCGGACGCGCCCAACGAGCAACAGGCGGTGTTTGGCGGCGGGCTGCTGGACTACGTGCGTTCGGGCATCACGTACATCTGTACCGGCGGCTTCGTCGTCGGCAATACCGCCAGCCAGTACGGCACGCTCACCGCCGGCCACTGTCAGCCGACCTCCGGCACCTACAGCTATCTCGGGCACGATGGCGCCAGCCACAGCCTGACCCACGTGGCACGGGCCTACAACAGCACCTCGGACATCGGTTGGGCGCGTCCCGTACCGGCCGCAAGCGTCGGCCCCTGGGTGTGGACCGGCGCCGCCTATGCGCAGGTCACTGGGCGCCGGACCCAGGCGGCCACGACCGTGGGCAACGTGATCTGTCGCTACGGCCGCACCGGCGGCTATGGCTGCGCGACGGTGTTCTCCAAGGCGTACAGCCCCGGCAGCATCTGCGGGCCGGCCGTCCCGGGCACCGCGGCGTGCTCGGCGACCTTCGTCGGCCTCAACTCCAGCGCAGGGCTGTGCCAGGGTGGCGACAGCGGCGGACCGTGGTTCATCGCCGTGGCCGGTGGCGTCGTCGCGGCCGGTGTCCACAGTGCCGGCAATCCCTCGGCGGGCCTGTGCGTCTACACCAGCACGGACTACGCCTACTCGGCGCTGGGATTGAGCCTGGTCTACTGACGCACGGCAGGCCTCCCGCGCGCGTGACACCAGCCGAACCGGCTGGTGTCACGCGCAGGCCCGACGCCTCGGCGCCCTGCGTCGGGGCGTCGCTTCTCCTGGGCTCTTGTTGCCGCTATCGTGCGCCGCAGGACAGAGGGGGACGCATGGGACGCGGACGCGACAATCCGTTCGATGGTCTGGCCGCATTGCCGTGGCCGGTCGCGCTCGTGGTCGGACTGCTCGGTTATGCGGCGATCCGGCATGGCGTGCCGGCCTACGTCGCACGACTCGACGGTCCACTCGCCCAGGCATTGGCGATGCAGCGCGATGCCCTCGCGCCGATCGCCTGGCTGTTCCTTGGCGGCTGCAGTATCGCGTCGCTGGCCGCCTTCGTCCGCGCGCGTCGGCGCCGGCGGCTGCTCGATGCCTGCACGCAGCTCGATCATGTGGCGGCACTGGGATGGCGCGATTTCGAGCGTCTCGTCGGCGAGGCGTTCCGGCGTCAGGGCTACGGCATCGAGGAAACCGGCCTGGGCGGCGCGGATGGCGGCATCGATCTGATCCTGCACAAAGGCGGACAACGCACCCTCGTGCAATGCAAGCAGTGGCGCCGCCGGCAAGTGCCGGTCGGCGTCGTACGCGAGATGTACGGCCTGCTCGCGCACCACCGCGCGCAGGCGGTGCGCATCGCTGCACTGGGCGGGTTCACCCGGGATGCCGCGCGCTTCGCGCAGGGCAAGCCGATCGACCTCATCGACGGCCCCACGCTGCTGGCGATGATCCGCAGTGTGCAAGCCGCCGAACCCAGCCGTGCCGACACGCGCGATGCGCCGGTAGTGTCGCAACCCACTGGCCCCGTCGAGCACGATCCCGATCCCGGTCACCAGGCCGGCGCATCGACCGACTGCCCACGCTGCGGCGCCACGATGGTCCGGCGCGCCAACCGCAGGACTGGCGCCACGTTCTGGGGATGTTCGGGCTATCCGGCGTGCCGCGGGACACGATAGCGCGCGATTTCCAGGCGTCCGATGTCGCGTGTCGCGACGATGCCATCGGCAACCCGCGTAATCACGCTGCCCAGTGCGGTCAGGGCGTACCCGAGCCCGACGCGCCTGCCAGGCACACGCCCGCCGCATTCGCCAGCACGTCGACGCGTCCGTAGCGCAGCGCGTCGATGCCCAGGATCACCGCCGGGCGCTCGGCCAGTCCCAGCACCGAGAACACTGGCAGCGCGCTGATCCGCACTTCGGTGGACGGCAGCGACCAGTCGTCGATCGACAGCTGCGGCAGGGTGTAGAGCCAGGTCTCGACCACTTGGTCGGCGATGCCGCGGGTGCCGGCGTCGCGGCGACGCAGCCGGGCATCGTCCTCGGTCACGCCCAGCGCGCGCGCAGCCGGCAGGTTGAGCACGGTCTGCGCGGCGCCGGTGTCGACGACCGCGATCGCGTCGACGGCCTGCGCGCTGTCGCGCAGTTGCGTCGGCACGAAGGCGAAGCGCTGCAGGCCGGCGGCGCGTTGCGGCAGCGCGTTGTCCAGGCAATCGGCACGCGCCAGGCTGCCGGGTGGGGCAAGCAGCAGTTCGCCGGCTGGCAGGTCGAAGCGCAGGTCGAAGCGCGCCATCAGATCGTTGCCCAGGATGCCGTCGATCGGCGGCGCATCGCCTTCGGCGATCTGCGACAGGTCCATCGCCAGCAGTTGCGCTTTCCAGGCGAAGTCACCGGCCGACAGGGCCTGCAACGCGGTCGCCCGGGTCGCAGCCGCACTGCCGCCTGCGCCCTGGATCGTCATGTCGCGCGCCGTGGCCTCGAGCAAGCCGAAGCGCTCGGCCAGCGCGAGGTCCACAACGCTGGCACCGGCGGCGGTATCGACGACGAAGCTCAGCGGACGCGTGGCGCCTTCGATCTGGACCTCCACGCGCGGGTGCTTGCCGACGAAGCGCATGGCGATGCGATGGGCCTGGCCTTCGGAGATCGAAGGCGATGCGGTGGCGGCGCAGGGTGCGCCCAGGGTCAGCGACAGCAGACAGGCAGAGAGCAGGACGCGGAGCGACATGACGGCACCTCGATGAAGGAGCCGCCATTGCAGCGGGCGCAGGTATCGCGACGATGTCGGCGACGGCGCGGGGCGCGCATCGCCGATACGAACGCGATACAGAGGCAGGCGACAATGGCCGCATGACTGCCGAAACCGCCTGCATCGTCGTCGTCGACGACGACGCCAGCATCCGCGATGCACTGTGCGACTACCTCGCACGCCACGGCTACGCCGTGCGCGGTGCGGACGGCGCCGCCGCGATGGACCGGTTGCTCGCACAGGCGCCGGCCGACCTGGTGGTGCTGGACTGGATGATGCCCGGCGAGGACGGCCTGTCGGTGTGCCGGCGGCTGGCCGATGCCGACGTCGCGGTGTTGATGCTCAGCGCGCTCGACAGCCCGCCCGACCGCGTGATCGGGCTGGAGGTCGGCGCCGACGACTACCTGGCCAAGCCGTTCGATCCGCGCGAGCTGCTGGCCCGCGTGCGCGCATTGCTCCGACGCGGTGCGCAGCTGCGTCAGCAGGCGGCGCGCCCGGCCGAGGGCTACGGCTTCGACGGCTGGACGTTGCGGCTCGATATCCGCGCCCTGTGCACACCCGAGGGCACCGAGGTGGCGCTGACCGCGGGCGAGTTCGCGCTGCTGCGCGCGCTGGTGGAACGCGCCGGCCGCGTGCTCGACCGCGAACGCCTGATGGCGCTGACCCATGGCGACGCGGCCGAGCCCTTCGATCGCGCCGTGGACCTGGCCATCAGCCGGCTGCGCCGCAAGCTGGCGCAGGCTCGGCCGGGCGCCGACGCGCTGATCCAGACGCTGCGCGGCGAGGGCTACCGCTTCGCGGCCACGGTGCGCCGCCTGTGAGTCGGCCGCGCGGCATCCTGGTCCTGGTCGGCGGGCTGGCGCTGGCCACCCTGGTGCTAGCCCAGGCGGTGAGCTTCGCCGTGGTCGGCTGGTGGCCGGCACCGCCGATGCCGACGATGGTGCCGGCCGACGCGATCGCAGCCCTGTCGGGGACGCAGCCTCCCGCACCCGGACTCCAGCTGCGCACGCAGACGGCTGCGCCGTCAGGCATGCCGGTGCCCTGGCTGGCCGAGCTGGCCGCCGAGCGCCTGAAGCAGCCGGCTGCGCAGGTGCGCGCGACCTGGCGACGCAAACCCGACGTCGCGCTGCAGATCGTCGATGACGGCCAACTGGCGATGGCCGGGCAGGCCGACAGCAAGCGCCAGGCACGCGTGCGCGCCGCGTTGCTGGCGACCGGGCTGCAGGTGCCGGCATTCGAGCTTGCAGTCGCGCAGCCGGACGGGACGTGGCGGGTCGTGAGCGCAGTCGACGCCGGACGCGGACAGTGGCGACGCCAGGTGCTGCTGGCGCTGGCGCTGGGCGCGCTGCTGATCGCCCCGCTGGCCTGGTGGATGGCGCGCCGGCTGACGCTGCCGCTGCGGCGGCTGGCCGAGGCCAGCGCGCGGATGGACCTGGCCGCGCGCGCGCCGCCGGTGCCGGTCGAAGGCGCCACGGAAGTCCGCATGCTGGGCCGGGCGATCGCCGACGCCCACGCCCGCCTGCGCGCGCAGGCCGATGATGTCACTGCGATGCTCGCTGCCGTGGCGCACGACTTGCGCACGCCGCTGACCGGTCTGCGGCTGCGCGCCGAGACCGCGCCATCGCCGGATCGCGAGCGCATGGTCGCCGACATCGCGCGGATGCAGACGATGATCGCGCAGGTGCTGGCCTATGCACAGGGCGAGGTCGCGCCGCTGCAGCGCGCGCCGGTCGACATGACCGCGCTCGTCGGGGAGTTGGCTGCGACCGCGCAGGCGCTGGGCCAGTCGGTGCAGGTGCATGCGCACGCACCGGCCATCGTGCAAGGCGATGCGCTGGCGCTGCGCCGCGCGCTGTCGAACCTGATCGACAACGCCGTGCGCTACGCCGGCGCGGCCGACATCGAGATCCACGCGCGCGATGGCCGGCTGTCCATCGATGTGGCCGACCGTGGCCCGGGCATTCCAGCCGACGCGCGCGCGCGGCTGGTGCAGCCGTTCCAGCGTCTGGAACACTCGCGCAGTCGCGACACCGGCGGTGCCGGCCTCGGCCTCGCCGTCGCACGCTCGACCGCGCAGCGCCACGGGGGGGCGCTGGAGCTGCACGATCGCGACGGCGGCGGCCTGCGAGCGCGGCTGGTGTTGCCGATCTCAGTGCCCTGAGCCGCACGTTGGACGTGGATCAGTAGGCAGTCCACGGCGCGTCGCCGCGGAGGGTAGTCGTCAGTGTGTCGTCGATGTCGGCGTATGCAGTGGCGGTATCCGCGCCGACCCCCTGCAACACCGGCCAGTGGAACGTGAAGCTGCGCAGATACAGCGGCAGCACGAGATACCGACGTGCGGCGATGTCGACGACGAGGGTCTTGCGCGCGTAGCGCGTCGGCATCCAGCCGCCGATGAAGAAACGCGAATCGGCCGAAAAGCCCAGCGCGCCGGCCCAGAAGAAGCCGGGAACGGGCACGCCATCGATCCGCCCCTCGTAGAAGCTCGCGCCGTGCGGCGGTTCGCCCGCGTAGCGCAATGCGACCACGTGGCGGCCATCGGGCGATTGGAGATCGGCATCGCCCCACCACATCGGCTGGCTCCGGCCATCGGCTGCGAACGCCAACCGTGGCAGCGCGGTCACGCCGCCGTCCCTACGCATGGCCGGCATGCACGATGCTGCATCACGCGCCGCGGCGGCCTCACCACATCAAGTCGTCGGGCACCTTGAACTGCGCATAGTAGGCATCGTCCTCGGCGTTGGACTCGGCCGGCGGCGCCTCGGCGGCCTGGCCGTGATCGACCACGATCAGCCCGGCATCGCGTTCGCGCACCTTGTCGGCCGCCGCTCGCGGCAACAGCGCGTAGCCCTCGCCCAGCCGTGCGACGACCAATGTGCCTGCGGCCAGTTGCCTGCGCTGGGCCTCGTCGACCAACAGGCTGCGGATCGCGCCGTCGGCGGTGAACCGATACTCCAGTTGCCCGGCACGCGGCACCTGTTTGTCGTGGATGATCTGGCGCGCCTGCGCGGCCAACTCGGCCGCGCGGGCCCGGGCCTTGTGCTCGGCGGCCAGCGCGCGGTCGCGTTCGACCTTCTCCGCGCGCACACGCTCGGCCTCACGCTGGCTGTCCGTCGGCGGCGGCGCGCCCTTGCCATGTCGCGCCTTGTGCTGCTCGCGCGCGACCTCGGCCACCTTGCTCTTCTTGACCAGGCCTGCCTTGAGCAACTGTTCCTGGAGTGGGTTCGCCTTCGCCATGTCCGAAACGTCGTGTGGAATGTCGGGGCCATGATACGGGCCGGATCAGCGCTCTGGATCGATCACCGCCTCCATCGCCGCGATCTCGACACCACGTGCCTTGCAGCGCCTGGCCTCGTCCTTCCAACCGCGCACGGCTGCGCGCACCTCCTCGACAATCGCGTGTGCCCGCGACTTGCTCAGACGGTAGTAGGCGCATGTATCCAGCAACAGCCGGGTATCGGGAGTCGGATCGTCCAGGCCGATCGAAAGCACATGTGCGTCCTTGTCCGGGTTGGGATTCACATCGAACGCCGGCGCCAGTCGCCAGCCATCGGCTGCCCGCAGAAAGCCGTGGTTGCGCAGATGGTCGTCACGATTACCGACCAGGACATTGAACACCGCGCGGCGATAGAGCTGCGCCAGATCATCGGCGATCGCTGACGCAACGCCGTGGTTTTCAATCGCGTGGGCGATCTCGACGTAGCTGATGTCCTCGCTGTCATCCGCATCCAACAACGTGAGCGCCGAGGCGTACGCATGGCGATCGACGCCGCTTCGATCGAACCGTCGCACCGTGTATGTGGTGCCCAGGCCGGACAGGGACAGCGGGCGCGCTTGGGGCATGTCGATGCCGGCCGCGTCCGCCAGACGAGAGGTCACGTACTCCCACAGGCCCACATCGTGCCGATCGTCGCTGGACGGGAATTTCGCCAGCCACAGTGTCTGATCGACATCGCGCACACTCGCCTTGGGGCGGGCGCCACCCAGCGATGCACCCGGGGCCACCAGCTGCCTGATCCACCTGGCATCGAGCTCGCTGTCGTCGATGTCGTCGCGTTCCACGCGCACGGCAATCGCCTCCAACGCGCGCAACTCGGTCATCGGCGGCGCACTGAGCTCACGATCGTCCAGATATGGGCCGTTGGTTTCGCGCAGCCGCAATGCGCCCATCCGGGAAGCATCGTGGGTACCGATCAGATAGTCCCACGGGCGCAGTGCGCGCACTCGTCGATTCTGTTCGCGGGCATCGATGACCTCGCGCCGATCCATGAGACGTTTGCCCCAACGATCGGGCGAGCAATCAGTGAATGCGGCGGTCAGCGTGCCGGCCCCTGCGCGCGCGACATGCGGGCCGCGATGGAGCGGCAACTGTGGGTCCAACGCAAAGCTGCGGATCGGGGCGGTGCCGTCTACCCAATCGTCGACGTACTGGAACTGGATGGTGTCGCCGGTCCGGCTAGGCAGACGGGCCAGGTGGCCGACCAACGTCGCACCACCGAGGCCGGCGGCGTCCAGCCAGACCTCGATACGGACGATGGCGTGGGTATCGGAAGGGGCTGGGCTCATGACGGACTCGCGCGACGCGCGGCGGGGCGGCGCAGCCGACTGTCCTGCAATTCGCGGCCAAGCGCGTCGTTTTGCGCCAGCAGGTCGATGTCCTGCTCCAGCCCCAGCGCCGTGAGCACGCGCAACATTGTGGCCAGGCTTGTTGCCGGATCGCCGCGCTCCAACTTGCCCACCGTCGGCACGCTCACCCCCACCCGCGCCGCGAGCTCGCCCTGCGTCATCTGCCGGCGCATGCGCGCCGCGCGCAGCCGCGCGCCCAACGCCTGGATCTGGCGTTGGGCGCGCGGCATCGTCGGTGGCGTCCGCTTCGACATTGACAATCAAGTTACATCTGATCGGGCCCAAATGTAAGTTAATTTGTTAAATCGCCGATGCTTCAGTAGTTCACGTTCAACTTCACCCATGCGGTCCGCCCGGGTTCGTTGATCCGCACCGGGTCGGCGGGATAGCCGAAGTCGGCGCTGCCGGTCAGGTTGAGGTGTTCGCTGTAGGTCCGGTCGAAGACGTTGTCGATGCCGGCCGTCAGCTGCAGGCGGTCGTTGATGCGGTAGCCGCCGTTGAGGGCGAGCGTGGCGAAGCCCGCGCTGGCGTCGAGGTCGCGCCCGACCACGTTGCCCTGGCCAACCGCGATGCGGTCCTGGCTGGCGACCGCGCGCACCAGTGCCCCGAAGCTCCAGCGCTTGTCGTCGTAGCCTGCCGACAAGCGCGCCTCGAGCGGCGGCATCTGCGGCAAGGCCTGGCCGGTGGAGCGGTTCTCGCCCCAGGCGTAGGCGAGCGTGCCGCCGAACTTCCAGTGCGTCCACGGCCGGACTTCCACGCCCGCCTCGGCGCCGCGGATGTCGGCATCGACATTCGCAGCCGACGAGGTCATGCCCATCATGCCGCCGGCCGAGTAGGTGAACAGGACGTAGTCCTCGATGCGCCCGGCGTAGGCCGACACCCATGCATCCAGCGTCCGCGTGCGATAGCGCACGCCAAGGTCGAGCTGCGTGGTCTTTTCCGGCGCGATGCCGACAAAGGCGTTGACGGCGCCGACCGGCCCGCGTCCGGGCGAGAACAGCTCCCAGTAGTCGGGCATGCGCTCGGTGTGGCCCAGGCCGGCGTACCAGCTGACCGGGGTGTCCTTGAGTTCCTGCTCATAGCGCAGGAACCCGGCGCGCAGCGTTTCCTCGCGCGTCTGGCCGGCGGTTGGATTGGGCATGCCCATCATGCCGGCCGTGGTCCGTTCGTCGGTGGCCTTGGCGCGGTCGATGCGCACACCGCCGGTCAGGTGCCGGCCCGGCGGCAGGTGGCGGGTGCCTTCGGCGAACACGCCGGCGGTCTCGAAGCGCGCATCGGTGGTCCAAGGCTGCGCTGCGTACGTGCCGCGGCCCATGCCCTTGCGCGCGCGATGGCGGCTTTGCTGCGTATCCACGCCGGCCTGAAGGTCCCAGCCGGTCCACTTCCAGCCCAGCGCGACGCGCCCGCCAGTCGTGCGCCGGTCGACATTGGACGCCATCGCCATCGGCATCGCACTGGCGGGGTTCGGGTCGCGCAGGGTGTAGTTGTCCATCACATGGTCGGCGTGGTTGTAGAACACGCTGCTCTCGATCGCGTCGAGTGCGCCACCGAGGGCATGCTTCTCGAACCGTAGGCTGTAGCTCTCGCGCCGGAACTGCGCGCCGTCCATGCCGCGACCGGCGTAGCGTGCCTGCCCGTCGCCGATGCCGGCGTTGAGTTCGAGCACGGTGTCGGCATCCGGCGTCCAGCCCAGCGCAACGTCACCGTTCCACTTCTTCCACGACGAGGGCACCACGACGCCGTCGCCGTCCCGGTAGTCGTCGGCTTCCGAGCGGTTGCCGCTCACGCGTACATAACCCTGCGGCGCGCCGGCCACGACATCGAGCACTTGGTCGTTGCGGCCGTTCGAGCCGCCCAGCAGGCTGCCGTTGATGCGCACGCCGGGCGCATCGAACACCGGCGTCTCGCGCTCGAAGCGCACCGTGCCTGCCGAAGCGCCGGGGCCCCACAGCACCGTCTGCGGCCCCTTGATCACGACCAGGCTGTCGAAGGTCTCGGGCGAGACGTAAGACATCGGGTTGTCCATGCGCGAGGGGCAGGCACCGGGCATGCTGCCATCGTTGGTGAGCAGGTTGAGGCGCGAACCGAACATGCCGCGCAGCACCGGATCGCCATTGGTGCCGCCATTGCGCAGTGCGGTGAAGCCGGGAATGGTCTTGAGGTAGTCGGCGCCATCGCTGGCCGGCACCGGCTGGCGCGGCAGGCGCGGATCGATGTCATAGGTCAGCGGCGAGACCGGCGCGGCGGTCACCAGCACCGCTTCGAGGTTGACGGGTTCGGGCAGGTCGTCGGCCTGGGCGGTGAGCGGCAGTGCCAGCGCGCAGGCGATGGCCAGGGCGATGCGGGAGGCGCGTTGCGCCTGGGGACGTGTGGACAACATGGAAGATCTCCGGATCGAACGTCACCGGCCGGGCCGGTGACGCGTGCGGCTTCATCGGACGCAGGCCTGGCGGCCGGTCGCGACATCTGGATTCGGAATGCGGGCGTGAGCGGGTCCTGCGCCCTGCGTCACGCCGTTGGCGTGCGCATGGACGGTGCGCTTCACAAGCCGGGATTCCGCGGTCAGGCGGCGAGGGTGTGCGCTGGCGGGCCCTGCCCGCCGAGGCCGCGGAGATTGGTCGCGGCGATGCGCCGGACCGAGTGAAATCGGAATGCCGGCGCTGCCGCCCATGCGGTCGGGGGCACCACGACCGGCAGCTTGGACAGCAGCGTGAGATGTGAGGCGAGCGGGCAGTAGCCGCAGTGGCCATCCGCGCCCGCGTGGTCCCGCGCGCCCTCATGCGGGTGATCGCCCGGGGCAGCATGCCCTGCTGCATGCCCGGATGCGGCCAGGGCCATCGACATCTGCTCGGGATCGACCTGCACACTGGCCTGGAACCGGCTGATCCCTGGCGCCACCGCGAGCAGCAGCATCGCCAGCAGTGCGAGCCAATGCCACGCCGAGCGCGCGGTGGCAGACCGGCCCTGTCGCTTGCGCAATGCCGTCGCGCGAGACCCCGCCGCATCGCACCGACGCGAGACCGGCAGTGCGGATCGCAGTGGACGAGGACGGTGCGTGTTCATGGCTGCAGTGTCCGTGCAACCGGTCTCGCCCACCTTGACCACGATCAAGTGCGCACTGGAATCACGCGACAATGGCAGACGCGGCGACGGCGCCGGCACGCGCAAGCCCTCGGTCGCGACCCGACCGACTCAGGGCAGCGCGACGGGCCGCTCGAGCTTGACCGCCAACGGCCGCAGGAAGCGCTGGGTCAACGGACCGACCCCGAACGCGAACACCAGCGTGCCCAGACCCGCGGTGCCGCCGAGCAGCACGCCAACTGCCAGCGCGGTCAGTTCGATCCCGGTGCGCACGCTGCGGATCGACCAGCCGGTGCGGCGGGCCAGGCCGGTCATCAGCCCGTCGCGCGGGCCGGGCCCCAGCTGCGCACCCACATACAGCGCAGTGGCGAAGGCGCAGGCCACCACGCCGCCGAGCATGTAGGCCCAGCGCAGTGTCAGGCCTTCGGGCACGGGCAGCCACAACAAGTGCAGGTCGGCGAACGGGCCCAGCAGGAACGTATTCGCCAACGTGCCGAGCCCCGGCATCTGCCGCAGCGGAATCCATGCCAGCAGCACCGCCAGCGCGGTGACGACCATCACCATGCCAAACGACATCGGCACATGCCGGGTGGCGCCGAGGTGGAACACGTCCCAGGGCGACGCGCCCACCGCAGCACGGATCATCAGCGCGATCGCCAGCCCGTAGATCCACAAGCCGATCAGCAACCGGCCCAGGCGTTCGGGCAGGCGCCCGGCGCGCAGTTGCGCAAGCGGGCCGAGGTTGGCAAGGGTCGGGGCGGAGGCGGCGGACATGGAGCCACGATGTCGGCAATTGGCCCTTTGCGATAGAGCCATTCGTGGGATAGTGGCCCGAATGCAACGCAGCCTCGCCCCCGAACGCCTCGCCGCACTGGTCGGCCGCCTCGATGCCGCCCCGGCTTACCGCGCGCTGTGCCAGGCGCTGCAGGAACTGATCGGCGACGGGCGCATCCCGATCGACACCCGACTGCCCAGCGAGCGCACGGTCGCTGATGCGCTTGGCGTGTCGCGCAACACCGTCACGCGCGCCTATGCCGAACTGGCAGCGGCAGGGTTTGCGACCGCGCGTCAGGGGGCGGGGACCTTCGCCGCGGTCCCGGTCGCCCGGCGCCGCGCACATGACCACACGCTGGGCGCGTCGAAGTTCGCCGACGACGCGATCGACCTCACCCGCGCGGCGGGCTCGGCAACGCCGGGCACCGCGGCCGCGTATGCACGCGCGCTCGCGGCGCTGCCGGCGTACCTGTCAGGCGATGGTTACCTGCCGTCCGGCCTGCCGGCCTTGCAGGCACGGATCGCGGCCACCTACACGCGGCGCGGGCTGCCGACGACGCCGGGCCAGATCGTGGTCACCGCCGGCGCGCTGTCGGCGCTTGCGATCGTCGCGCGCACGCTGTCGCGGCCAGGCGACCGCATCGCGGTGGATACCCCCGTCTATCCCAACGCGATGGGCGCGCTGACATTGGGCGGCGCGCGGCTGGTCGCCGTGCCGATGGGCGATCCGCTCGGCGACGCCGGCTGGGACCTCGACGGTCTCGAGGCGACGTTGCGGCAGGCCCGGCCAAGGCTGGCCTATGTCATCGCCGATTTCCACAACCCAACCGGCCTGCTGATGGACGCGGCCCAGCGCGCGCGCTACGCCACCGCGCTGGCAGCCACCAACACCTTGGCCATCGTTGACGAGACCTTGCAGGCGACCGGGCTGTCGAACACGCCGATGCCAGCGCCGTTTGCCACGTTCGCGCGCGATGCGATCAGCATCGGCAGTGCGTCCAAACTGTGCTGGGGCGGATTGCGTGTGGGCTGGATCCGCGCGCAGCAGCCGCTGGTCGAACGCCTGGTCGCCGCGCGCGTGCAGCTCGATCTCGGCGGTTCGCTGTTCGATCAACTGGTCGCCGTCGAACTGCTCGACGACGGGCCGATGCTCGCCGCCCGCCGCGAGCAGGTCCGCCGCCAGCGCGACGCGCTCGCACACGCACTGCGGATCCACCTGCCCGACTGGCGCTTCCGGCTGCCGACCGGCGGCTTGAGCCTGTGGCTGCGGCTGCCGCATGGCAGCGCCACGGCGCTTGCGGCGGCGCTCGAACGCGACGACGTGCACCTCGCGCCGGGACCGGCATTCGCCGTCGACGGGGGCTTCGACCGCTGGCTGCGGATGCCCTACGCAAAACCCGAAGCGCAGCTGCTGGACGCCGTGCAGCGCATGGCGCACCACTGGACCGCGCTGCCGCATGCCCGCGCGCGCGGACAGCGCACGGCGTCCGCGCCACCTCTGATCGCCTGATCACGCCTCCACGGATGTGCCGCCCCGGGTCTGGCAAGCTCTTCGCCCCTGCCACCCCCACCTCCCTGTCCCCGCATGACGCTGACGCTCGACACCTACATCACCCTGCGCGATCCGCCGCCACTCGATGTGCCGCACGTGCACCACGCCCGCTGGGGGCGCAACGATCCGGCGCTGGCCGCACACCTGCAGACGCGCATTGCAGAGGTCATGCAGGTCGCGCGCGAGCAGATGACGGCGCAGCGCTACCACACGTTCCGTCATCTGCAGCGCACACGCTGGCACCATCGGGTGGAGATCGCACACGATGCGCTGCCGGCATTCCAGCAGTGGGCGGAACGTGCGAACGCGATCTACGCGGACGCCGATGGCAATGTCCATGCACCGAACGGACGATGTCTGGTTGGCGGCGCAGGGGCCGACCCCGAAGCCGAGGTGCCCTATCCCGCCGACGCGCAGCATCGCCGCGCGCGCACATTGGAGGCCCTGGCCGCGAGGTCGCTGCGCGTCCCGGCCTCGCTGCCGCCTGTCGTCGGCGAGGGCGAGGCCGTCCTGCGCAACCCCGGCGCGATGGCAGGCCGCATGCTGGCGCTGATGGCGGTGGCGATTCGCGGCGAAACACTGAATGAAGGCGACCCGTTACCACTGGCCGACATCCGCGCACGCCTGGCAGCCGGCTGGCCGGCGCTGTCACCCAAGGAGGCGGCCTTCCTGCACGACGCGTCGCCGACGCGTCAGCAGACCATCGATGCGGTGTGGCGCTACGAAGCGCTGGCGGTCCTGCAGTGGGCGATGGGACTATCGGACGCGTTGCCGTTCCCGGACCGGATCTGCGATGTCCCGCAGTGTGCGCAACGGGCACTCGCCTGGGCCGACGGCACGCTGCCGACACTGCCGACGCCGCGCCCGGCCGCCGAGATCCTCGATGCCCTCGACCTGCACCTGCGGCTGCACTGGCTGGTCCGCCAGGCACAGCTCGACAACCAGGCACCGGCCGGCGGCCTCATCGGTGGCGTGGTGACCGAGCGCCATCACGCGCTCAACTGGCTGGTGCAGTTCGAAGATGCCGACTGGGACGACGTCGATACGCCAACCTGACCCCGGCTTCGGCCCACGTCCGCGCGGAATCAGCGGTACGGCCCAGGCCCACGCCAAACCGGCTCGCCGCGGCGATAGACCTGCTGCATGTTGATGACCTCGCGCGCATCGCCGATGCCGGCCACGGCCGGGTCTTCCGGATCGATCAGGCGGCACGGCCCCGAATCGCGCCGCAGCGCTGTCTCCAGCGGGCAGGCCATGAGCTTGCGTGTGCCGGGCAACGGCAGGAACACCTCGGTCATGCCCTGGTCGCGCCAGGCCTGCAGCCGGGTCTCGCTGCGCAGGTCGTAATAGACCTGGTAGCCGCCCACCTCCAGGCTGGGATGGTCGGCGTCGGAATCGCGGCCGCGCGTGCGTCCGGCGGTCGGACTGCGGGTCATCCCGGCATTCACCGGCGCGGTCTCGGTGGGCAACATGCCCGGCGGCTGGCCCCAGGTATGGTCGCGCCGCGGCGGCGCCGGCGGGCTGGCGGCCTGTGCCTGCACAGGCGCGGGCGTTGGTGGCGGCACGATCTGTGGGGGCGCGGGCTGTGGCGCCGGGCGGGGCGGGTCCACCGGCACGTCCGCAGGCGCCTGTCTGTCCGGCGGCAGGGCCATCTCCGCACGTTCGACGCGCGTGGTCTGCAGGCGCGAGGCCGCCGGCGGCGGCGCGACCGGCGGGCGCACGGGCGGCGGCGGGCTGGGTGGCGCCTCGGCAGCCTGTGGGGGCGGGATCCCGATGAAGTCCACGACCATCCGGCTGCCGGACGAAGCGCCCTGCGGCGACGTCACGGTCACCGGCGTCGACGCCAGCAGAAGTAGCACCGCGAGCACGTGCACCAGCACGCTGCCCAGCGCGGCGAGCCACGGCTGCAGACGTTCGATACGGGGTTCGGTTCGGGCGTCCGCACGCCGCGCTGCACTGCTCATGCCGCCGGCAAGGCGTCGGGGAAGCGGACCTTCATGCGGATGCCAGGAGGGACGACCGGGGAGTGCGGCATCCTAACGCGAGGTGGCCCTTTGTCGTCGCCTCGCCTTACTGCCATCGCCCATTGGGGGGCGCTTGGCACTGCACGACATCGCGACAGATGCCCGCGCCTCAACTGGGCGGTCCGGCGTCCGCGCACCGGACCGCCGCCACGCAGATGCGTCAGTCGCGCAGTTCGGCCGGCACCTTGCCGCCGTTCTCGGCCAGCTTGCGCATCACCGCCTTGTGCAGCGCGATGTTCTGCTCAGCGCTGCCATGCGCGCCCGCGGACACACCAAGCTCGGTGGCCAGTTCCTTGCGGGCGTCGAGACTGGAGTCGAGGTCGAGCAGCTTCAGCAGGTCGACGATCGAATGCCGCCAGTCGGACTTGCCGCCCTTTTCCTGTGCGATGCCGCTCAACACCGCTTCGACATCGACCGGCTCGGCAGCAGGTGCCGCAGGCGCCGGATTGCGGGCGGGCGGCGACACCTTGGGATCGTCCTCGCTGCCGGTGAAGACGACGGCCTTGGGCTGCTTGGTCTCGGCCGGCGGCGCGGGGGTGGCCTTACGGCCGAAGATGCGGTCGGTGATCTTGGAGAACAGGCCCATGGACATCGCTCCTGATGAGGGAGCCACGAGTGTGCGGCGGCGATCGCAAAGATCGTATGAAAGCGGCATGCCGGGCGCCACCTGCCCAGGATGCCGCGTGCATCGGCATCGGCGCGCGATGGAAGCGCGCATGGACGGATCTCATCGCGCTTGACGCCCGATGCGCAATCGCCGATGGTCCTGCCGCGCATGCAGGCGCCGGGACAACGGAAGCGCCCCGCAACGGGCCGCCAGCGCACACAGGGGACATGGAATGACGACACGCATCATCGTGGGCTGGCTCCTGGCATGCATGCTGGGCGCACCGCTGTCAGCCAGTGCAGGTCTGCCCACGATTGGCCAGCCACCACCCGATGTGATCGGTCTCATGCCAGATGGGGCGACCTATCGCATCAGCGAACAGCGCGGCAAGGTCGTCGTGATGGCCTTCTGGGCCTCCTGGTGCGGGTATTGCCGAAAGTACACGCCCGTACTCGAAGGGCTGCAACGGCAAGTCGGCAAAGACCAGTTGGACGTCGTCCTGGTGAACTTCAAGGAAGATGTCCGCACCTATCGCACGCTGCGGCGCCAGCTCAAGGATCTGACGGTGACCTGGACCCACGACCTAGACGGGGCGATCAGTGCGGCATACGGCGTCACCTCGGTCCCCTACGTGTTCATCATCGACCGGCACGGCAACACGGCGGACATCATGCGCGGCTACTCTGAAGGCTCCATTCCGCGTCTCGTCGACCGGCTCAACGGTCTGCTCGCCGATCGCGGCCCTGCCGACGCACCCCATGCGTCGGCAGGAGACGCCGAGACGCCATCACCTGCAACGACCGCGGACTGAAGCTGACGCACAGTGGCAAGCCCGGGCTGCAGCGCGGATGTCGAATGCTCCCATTGCACGGCACTTGCCCGCGCGCGGGAAGTCGAACTCGGACGGGCCATCGTTTGCGAAGGCCACACGGGACGGCGATCGCGGGCTCAATACGGACTGGCCACCGGCCGCACGACCACTTCGCTGACATCGACATCCGCCGGCTGTTCCATCGCATAGGCGATCGCGCGAGCGACCGCCTCGGGCGCGATCGTGATCCGACGAAAATCGCGCATGCCCTCGGCCGCGCCCGTATGGGTGATCGTGTCGGCGAGCTCTGAAGTCGTAGTGCCGGGGCTGACCACCGTCACGCGCAGGCGATCGGTCTCCTGACGCAGGCCTTCCGACAATGCCCACACCGCGTACTTGGTCGCGCAGTAGACCGCCGATGTGGGAAACACCCGGTGCGCGCCGATCGAGGCGACATTGACCACGTGCCCGAAGCCCTGCCGTTCCATCGTCGGCAGCACTGCGGCGATGCCATGCAGGACGCCGCGCAGGTTCACATCGATCATGCGGTCCCATTCGTCGCGCTTGAGCGCCGACAGCGGCGAGAGCGGCATCACCCCGGCGTTGTTGACGATCGCATCGATGCGTCCGTACACGGCAAGCGCGTGGTCGGCGAAGGCCTGCATGTCGTCGGGCGACACGACATCCAGCGCACGCGCCTGCGCGCGGCCGCCGGCAGCGACGATCTCGGCGACCAACGCGTCGAGGCGTTCGGTCCGCCGCGCGCCGAGCACGACGGTCGCACCACGGGCCGCGAGCTCGCGCGCCGTGGCCGCGCCGATGCCGCTGCTGGCGCCGGTGATCAGGATGATGCGGTCGGTCAGGGTCTGCATGAGATGTCCTCCAGTGGGGAGCGCCCACGGTAGGCGTCGCGCCAGACGACCGGAATTCCCCTGCCACTGGACGTATTGGTTAGACTGGCTAACCAATGGAACTCGACCTCAACCTGCTGCGCGTCTTTCTGGCCGTCGCCGAAGGTCCGAACTTCCGCGCCGCCGCCGACCGGCTCGGGGTGACGCGCTCGGCGGTCAGCCAGGGCATCCGCCGGCTCGAGGATGTCCTTGGCATCGCGTTGGTCCACCGCTCCACGCGCAGCGTGCGCCTGACCGAGGCCGGCGAGCGCCTGCATCGCCAAATCGCCATGCCGCTGGCCGCGTTGGGTAGCGCGCTCGACGAAGCCGTCGACGACGGCCCGCCGCGCGGCCTGTTGCGCGTGGCCGTCACCTCGATCGCCGAGCGCTTTTTGTCCGGCCCGCTGATCGCGACGTTCGCCCACGCCTATCCCGGCATCACACTGGATGTGACCGTGGCCGACGAGACCTTCGACATCGTCGCCGCGGGCTTCGACGCCGGCGTGCGCCTGGGCGAGGTGATCGAGCAGGACATGGTCGCCGTGCCGCTGACCGGCCCGCAGCGCGAAGTCGCCGTTGCCGCGCCGGACTACCTCGCCCGCCACGGTGTGCCTGCACATCCGCGCGATCTCGTCGCCCACCGCTGCATCGGCTGGCGCATGACGCCGGCCATGGCGCCGCACCGCTGGGAGTTCGTCGAGGACGGCCGTCCGTTCGACGTGCAGGTCGCGCCGCAGATCACCACCAACGACATGCTGCTGATGATCCGCACCGCACTGGCCGGCGGCGGCATCACGTTCGGCATCGAAGAGACATTCGCGCCTTATCTCGCACGCGGCGAACTCGTGCCGCTGCTGCAGGACTACCTGCCGCCGTTCCCCGGCTTCTTCCTGTACTTCCCGAACCGCCGGCACCAGCCGCCGAAGCTGCGCGCGTTGATCGAGCATGTGCGGGCGTATCGGGAGGTCGAGCGCTGATGGCGCTGGCGGTCGCCTGAAACGACGACGGCAGGCCCGATGCCGGACCTGCCGCCGCGATACGGCCTTGCCGATGGATCAGAAGCGGAATTCGCCGCCCACGGTCACGTTCTCCACATCGACCTCGATCCCCGAGAATTCTCCGCGATGACGCGTGTAGTTCAGGCTCAGGCCCCAGCGACGGTTGATGTCGTAACCGAGCGTCGCGCCGTAGTACGGCTTGGTCGAGCCCTCGTCGTCAACGACATCGAATGTGTCCTCGCGGATCTGCGCCACCATGCGCGCCACGCCCGCGCGCGCGCCGACGAAGAAGCCGGTGCTGTCCGCACCGAAATTGTGCTTCAACGCCACGCCCACACCAAACGTCACCAGATCGAAATCGGTGTCGTAGCCCAGGTCTTCGGTGTATAGCGTGCCCGCATGGCCTTCGACGGCAATGTTGGGCGTGAACCAATAGCCGCCGCCGAACAGCGCGGAGGTGTCCGAGTCGCTTTCGCGCAGGCCGCCGTAGCGGGCCTCGGTGTCCGCGCTGCCGACCTCGGCGCGGAGGAAAGCGCCGCTGGCGGCGGCGTGCGTCGAGACGCCGGCCAGCGCGAGGGCAGCGGCGAGAATCAGGGTGTGCTTCATTCAGGTCCTTCCAGAAAGTGGATGCCCATCCGGGCGCGCGCACTGTGGGACCGGGCTGCAGCGTTGTCAATATTTCGTTAATTCGGTGACGGAGTGACCGGCGCAGAGCTTAGCTATCGAGTGCCATCAGCACCCTCAGAAGGTCCAGCCTCACTGCCGCCGCTGTCATCGACCGGGCGCATGCATCCAACAGCCCTCTGCCTGTGACCCTTGCGAATTGCGACGATTCCGTACCCGGCGAGCAACGCCACGGCAAGCAACGCCGCGGCGATCGCGGCGGACATCTTGGCCCAGTGGAGATGAAGCTCCGTATCGCCAGGCGGCGCATCCGCCGCCCAGGAGTGAAACACGAACAGATTGGAGCACCACAGGGCGCCAGCAATGCTCCCAACGAGCACGAGCCAAAGGCCCCCTCGGAGACTCCGAGATTCGAGAAATTGAGCGGCCATGTGCTGTCAACCCACTGTTTGCACGTCCCAATTGCACAGCCAGGAGCGTCGCTGCACCGGCAGCGTCCTCATGCTCCAAAACCGCTACAGCCAGTGCACCAAGTCATGGCCCTGCAGCGTACCAGTCGCCTGAGATGCCTGCAGATGCGGGCGCATGCATCAACTGGGTCGAGACCTGAAGGAGCCCGCGGTTGAACGGAACTGCAGATCAGGCCTACGGATGTGCAGCGTGGTGGAGGCGAAGCGCTTCGTCCTTGTCACGCATCGGACGCATGAACACGCCCGGCTTTATCCCGATAAATTCTTCACCTTGAAGCAGCAACAAGCGCACAGCCGTATCGCCCTCGTGCGCGTCCGCCACTTGTCCGAGACTGTAATGCAAGTGGCTTGCAAGCGGCACTGACAGCACTTTCGGGACAATCGCGGCGCTCGTGACGAGCACCTCATCGACCGTGATCACAAGCCTGATGGTATTTGTCAGCCCAGGACCCGTCCTCGCCGCTCGGTCCAGAACAGGTGTTCCGTGTTCGTCGATCATGTCAACGCCGATGACGCGGCCAATCAAGATGTGATCAGCACGCTGACTCATTTCTTCGAGCGTGGCCTCGAAGGGCAACCCTGCGAAGCCTATGGATGGAGCGAACACCGCAAGGAGAACGATCAGTACGCGTCTCATGCCTATCCTCGGCTAGCGCTTGAATGAATTCCAGAAGTGTCGCCGATTGGACGAAGGTCACGCAGCTCATTGCCGGACGGCCACACGACCGGCTTGTCCAACTGCCACTGTGCCCGCTGGTCCCTTTGATGGCCAGGACAGCCAGGATCGATCTCCAAGCCATCGGCAGGTTCACTTTTCCAACCGCTTCCATCAGGCTCCGTCTCTTCGCGAACTCGATGCCGACCGCCTTGCCCACCGCGTCCAAATCGCTGCTGCTCGACGGCACCCGGATCCACGACATCCCGTCGTTCTACGACGAGATCAACCGCGTCTTCATGGCGGAGGTCGACTGGACGCTCGGGCCGAGTCTGGATGCGCTCGACGACATGCTCTACGGCGGTTATGGCGCGTTGGATGGCGATGCACCGGTGACGCTGGTGTGGTCGGCGTTCGAGAAGAACCGGCAGGACCTGGGTGTGGAGACGACGTGCCGGTTCCTGCAGGCCAAGTTGGCACAGCCTGAGCGCTTCAACGTGGCGCACGTGCAGCGCCAGCTCGACGCGCTGGCCGCCGGCACCGGGCAGACCTACTTCGAGATCGTGCTGGAGATCCTCGCCGCGCATTCGAACATCACGCTGGTCCCGCGCTGAGGTACGCGCGGGCCGCCGAGCCGCCGAGCCGCTATCCTTGCGCGCTCGTTCGATCCGCGCGGTCCGTCCAGGCCGTCCCGTTTTTTCCTGTACCGGCACGGTCATGTCCCTGACGTCCTTCCTGCGCGCGCGCGACATTGAGTTCTCGCTGCGTCGCTACGGCATCGAGGCGCTCAACGCGATGACGCTGGGCCTGTTCGGCTCGCTGGTGATCGGGCTGATCCTCAAGACCGTCGGCGGCTGGACCCACCAGGCCTGGCTGCTCGACGCCGGTACGATGGCGCAGCAGGCGATGGGGGCTGCGATCGGCGTGGCGGTGGCCTACGGCTTGAAAGGTCCGCCGATCGTGATCTTCGCCAGCGCCGCGACGGGGCTGCTGGGCGCCAAGCTCGGCGGGCCGGTCGGCTGCTTCGTCGCGGTCGCGGTCGGGACCGAGATCGGCAAGTTGGTCAGCCGCACCACGCCGATCGACATCATTGCAACGCCAGCTGCGGCGCTGGTCGCCGGCTTCGCCACTGCGCACGCGCTGGCGCCGGTGATCGGTAACGTGCTGGCGGTGACCGGGCAGACCATCGAATGGGCGATGACGCTGCAGCCGTTGCTGATGAGCGTGCTGATCGCGGTCGTGATGGGCATGATCCTGACCGGCCCGACCTCGAGCGCGGCGCTGGCGATCTCACTGGGCCTGGGCGGTCTGGCCGGCGGCGCGGCGACCGCGGGCTGCGCGGCGCAGATGGTCGGCTTCGCGGTCATGAGCTGGCGCGAGAACGGCACGTCGGGGCTGCTCAGCCAGGGCCTGGGCACGAGCATGCTGCAACTGCCCAACATCGTGCGCAACCCGCGGATCTGGATCCCGCCCACGCTGGCGGGCGCCATCCTCGGCCCCGTCGCGACCCTGGGCTTCGGTATGCAGAATGTGCCCGCAGGCTCGGGCATGGGCACCAGCGGCTTCGTCGGCCAGGTCGGCACCTTGGCGGCCATGGGAAATGCGCCGTCGGTATGGCTGTCGATCGGCCTGCTGCATTTCCTCGCGCCAGCGCTGCTGACATTGGCCATCGCCGCGCCGATGCGGCGCCGCGGCTGGATCCAGCCGGGCGACCTGAAAGTCGACGCCAAACCCTGATCCCCGCGATGCGGTCAGTGTGCAGGGGTCAGGTTCGCTTTTCCCTCAGCAAACAGCAGCCGCGACGTCACTGCGGGGAAAAGCGAACCTGACCCCGGTGTTGCACCGCGGGTGCTAAGAAAAATGACTCTGACCCCGGTTTTAGGTCCAGAGTTGTTCGATGGTGTTCAGGGCCAGGCCTTGGGTTGGCTCGGTCGGGGCCTGGGAAATGCAGCCGCTGACGCCGAGGTCTTCGCGCATGCTCTCGACTGCCTGACGCGCGGCATCGACGGCGGCGGCCGCGTTCTGCGCGTCTTCGGCGGCGATGGCAGCGGCCGCTTCGGTCACCTGGGTGGGGGTCTGCGCAGCGATGTCGGCCACCGTCTGCGCCGCCTGCGCGGTCTGCGATGCCGCCGCTTCGGCGCGCGACAAGGCGGCCTCGGCGGTGCAGGCATCGCCCACCTTGGCGGCCTCGGCAGCGGCCTCGGCCGAGCTCACCGCCTCGGCCGAGGCCGGGCCCATCGATTCGACGGCACTTGCGGCAGCGTCGTTGGCCGCGGACTGTGCGGCATCGTTGGCGGCATCCGCTGCACCAGAACCACCCGAAACGCCGGAAGCGCCATCGGTCATGTCGTTTCTCCTGATCGGAAAGGGGACACCGCCTGCGAGCACGGTGGATGGCTGACACCGTAATCGCGGCCGTAGGTGCCAGGATCTGGGGTCCGCCCTAGGGGCACGCGCCCCGGTTCATATTCGCGTCATCGGGGTTCGGCCGCGCTGCGACGCCCCTGCGCGGTCGATTGGCCTTCGTCGCAGCGCAGCGGCGACCGCGGGCCGGTTTGCGTGGCGCCGGCCCGCCCGGTAGGGTGGCGTGGTGGTCAGCCACACCGTGTGTCGTCCGGTGTTTTCGTCTTCCGCCACGCCTCCCCCTTTTATTCGAATCTCAAGGAGATCCTCATGGAGATCGCCGCTGCACGCGTTGCCAGCATCCACTACACCCTCACCAACGATGCCGGCGAGGTGCTCGACAAGTCGCCCGCAGGCCAGCCGCTGCGCTACTTCCACGGCGCCGGCAACATCATCCCGGGCCTTGAGAAGGCGTTGGCGGGCCGCAAGGTCGGCGACACGCTGACCGTCGATGTGCCGCCGCAGGAGGCCTACGGCGAGCGCAATGACGCGCTGGTCCAGGTGCTGCCGCGCGAGGCGTTCCAGGGCGTGGATACCGTCGAGCCGGGCATGCAGTTCCAGGCCCAGGGCGGCCAGGGCGCGGTGCTGGTGACTGTGGTGGATGTCACCGACACGCAGGTGCGCATCGATGGCAACCATCCGCTGGCCGGCCAGACGCTGCACTTCGCTGTCGAAGTGGCCGAGGTGCGCGAGGCCACCGACGACGAGAAGAACGTCGGCCGCGTGCAGGGCTGACACTGCGTTGCCCCAGGCCGCGCCGTCATGGCGTGCGCCGGTCTGCCACCCCGGCCAAGGAGATCGACGATGACGTTGCTGCAGTGGATCGGCCTTGGCCTGGCGATCGGCGTGGTCTACGCGGCTGTTCGCGCGCTGTGGGCACGTTGGCGCGGGCACTGAGCGCGTCCGTCACGGCGCGTTCGACGCGTGGTGTCAGAGCCGTGCGATCCGAAATCGCCGTCCCTTGATCTTGCCTTCGCGCAGGCGTGCCAGCGCCTGTGCGGCCTGGCCGCGTGCGATGGCGACATAGCTGCGGGTCGCGAACACATCGATCTTGCCGATCGCCTCCTTGTGCAGGCCGGCCTCGCCGGTCAGCGCCCCAACGATGTCGCCGGGCCGCAACTTGTCGCTGCGGCCGGCGTCGATGCGCAGCGTGGCCATGGCTGCGGGCGGCACATTCGTCGCCTTGCCGGACAACGGCATCAGCTTTTCCCAGCGCAGCGGCTGGCCGAGGTGCGCTTCGATCGCCACCGTGCGCGGCAACTCCCTGGGTGTCACCAGGTTCAGCGCCAGTCCGGCGCGACCCGCGCGTCCGGTGCGGCCGATGCGGTGCACGTAGGTGTCGGGGTCGTGCGGCAGTTCGAAATTGATGACCGCTGCGAGGTCCTCGACATCGAGACCGCGCGCGGCGACATCGCTGGCCACCAGCACGGCGCAACTGCGGTTGGCGAACTGCAGCAGCACCTCGTCGCGGTCGCGCTGCTCCATGTCACCGTGCAGCGCCAACGCCGCGAAGCCGTAGTGCGCCAGCGAGCCGGCGACTTCGGCCACGTCGGCGCGGGTGTTGCAGAACACCACTGCCGACTCGGGCCGATAGCGCAGCAGCAGCGCGGCGAGCAATGGCGCGCGGCGTGCGGGCTCGACCTCGAAGCAGAGCTGGTCGATGGCCGGCGCCTCGGTGTCACCGCCGATGCCGATGCTGACCGGGTCGCGCAGCATCGCCGCGCCCAGCGCGCGGATGTCGTCGGGGAACGTGGCCGAAAACAGCAGGCCCTGGCGGGTCTTGGGCGTGCGCCCGACGATGTCGCGGATCGGCTCCTCGAAGCCCATGTCGAGCATGCGGTCGGCCTCGTCGAGCACCAGCGTGCGCACGTGCCGCAGGTGCAGCGCCTTCTTCTTGGTCAGTTCCTGGATGCGTCCGGGGGTGCCGACGACGATATGCGGGTCGTGGGTCAGCGACGCGAGCTGTGGCCCCAGCGGAATGCCGCCGCACAGCACCGAGACCTTGAGGTTCGGGATGCCGACCGCGAGCCGGCGCAGTTGCCGCGCGACCTGATCGGCGAGCTCGCGCGTGGGGCACAGCACCAGCGCCTGTGTTTCCACGCGCGCCGGGTCGAGCCGCTGCAACAGGCCCAGCCCGAAGGCCGCGGTCTTGCCGCTGCCGGTGGGCGCCTGCGCGATGGTGTCGCGGCCGGCGAGGATGGCCGGCAGCGCCTGCGCCTGGATCGGCGTCATCGCCGTGTAGCCGAGGGCGGCGACGCCCTGCAGCAGGGCGGGCGACAGCGGGAGGGAGGAGAACGCAGTGGGCTCGGTCATGCGCACATGATCGCAGGCGCCGGCGGTGCGCGTGGCATCGGGACGCATCCCGGTGGGCGCGAACATCGACAATACTGCGCGCAGCCGGGCCCCAATGCCCGGAGAGCCGATCCCATGACCGTCCCCCAGGACCGCGCCGCGCTGCTTACGGCGATCGACAAGGAATTCTCTGCGCTGATGCGCGAACTCGACAGGCTGCCGGCGGAGGCCATCGACGAGGCCTCGATGGACGGCCATGTCGCCGCCAGTCGCATGCGCCCGCGCGATCTGGTCGCCTACCTGGTGGGCTGGAACGAGCGTGTGCTCGCCTGGCATGCCGAGGAGGCGGCGGGTGCACAGATCGTCTTTCCCGCGGCCGGCTTCAAATGGAATGAGCTGGGCCGCCTGGCGCAATCGTTCTACGCGGCCTACGCCGACGTGCCGTTCGACGCCCTGGTGGCGCGGCTGCAGGCCTCCAAGGCGCGCATTGTCGCACTGGTGACAGGCTTCGACGACGACGCACTGTACGGGCGTCCCTGGTACGGCAAGTGGACGCGCGGCCGGATGATCCAGTTCAACACCGCCTCACCCTATGCGAATGCCCGCGGTCGCTTGCGTCGCTGGCGCCAGGCACGCGAGGCGGCCTCGGCGAGCTGACGCGGTCGCCACGAGACCAGTTGGCACGTTTTCAACGTGGTACTTCAGTTCACTTTCATGCGCACCGAACTCGTGACGGCACTCAAGCGGCAGGCCACCGACCTGCTGTCCGACATCGAGCGGGACGGGCCGGCGATGCGCATCAGGCAGCATGATCTGCCCGGTGCCTCTCTGGCGGATGTGGAGAGCTGCGAGCACTTGCTGCGCATCGCGCGTCTCGGCGTCCGCGCACGCAAGGCAGGGAATCGTCCCTGCGATTGATCCGCGCGCTCAGGCGTAGAGCGTGGCCTGCGCGTCGTCCTCGACGATCGCGTGCGGCACGAAGCGGGCGCTGTCGCGGGTGATCGGGCCGTCGTCCTCGCGGATGCCGATGCCGCAGGCGACATCGCCGATCACCCAGCTGCCGACCAGCGGATAGTGGCCGTCGAACTGCGGCAACGGGTGCAGGGCCTGACGGATGCAGGGGCCGGCATAGGGGCCTTCGCTCTCGAGCCAGCGGCCGTCGGGCAGGTGCATGGCGACGTTGGCGCCCTCGCGCGAATGCAGCGGCTTGCGCACCCAGCCGGCCGGCAGCGCGCCGCCATCGTCGAACTGTGCGGCCAGCAGGTTGGGATGGCCACGGTGGCGCTCCCACAGCAGCGGCAGGATGCCCTTGTTGCTGAGCAGCGCCTTCCACGGCGGCTCGAGCAGACGCAGGCCCGAGCCCGGCAGCGCGCGGCCGAAGTCCTCGGCGAACAGGTCTTCGAGCGGGTAAAGCTTGAACAGCGTGCCGATCACGCCATCGTCGAGGTCGGTGAAGCGGCCGTCGTCCGACAGCCCGACATCCTCGATCGCGATCGGCGCGCCATGCAGGCCAGCCTGGGCGGCGCAGTCGCGCAGATAGTCGACGGTGCCCTGGTCTTCCTCGGAAGCGCGCGAGGCGGCGAACAGCAGCGGCGGCGGCAGTTGCATCGACAGCACACCGAAGCGCTCGACCAGCGCCTCGTGGATCGAATTGAACTGGTCGGCCTCGGCGGGCAGGCGACCGGCCTCGCGCTGGTCCTCCAGCCACTGCCACTGGAAGAACGCGGCCTCGAACAGCGAGGTCGGGGTGTCGTAGTTGAGCTCGTAGAGCTTGGCCGGACCCTGGCCGTCGTAGGCGAAGTCCAGACGCCCGTAGAGATGGCCCTCGCGGCGGCGCCAGCTCTCGGCGACCCAGTCGCGGAACGGCGCAGGAATCGCCAGGCGCTGCATCAGCGCATCGCTGCCGGCGATCTCATCGACCAGGTCGAGCGCCATCGCGTGCAGCTCGGCGCTCGGGTCCTCGAGGTCGTCCTCGATCTGACGCAGGGTGAACGCGTAATAGGCGCGTTCGTCCCAGTAGCGGGCGCCGTCGATGGTGTGGAAGCGGAAACCGCTCTCGGCAGCGCGCGCGCGCCAGTCGCCGCGCTCGACGATCGGGATCCGCCGCATGCTCAGCCGCCGCTGCTGCGGCCGCGTCCCGAGGCGCCGAAGCCGCCGCGCTGCGCGGTCATCGCGCGATCCGGGGTGGCGGCGACCGGCGTCAGGCCGGCCCGGCCCGCGGCAGTTGCGCCCGACGGCCGCAGCCAGCCGTCGGTGTTGCTGCGCCAGGCCGGGGTGGCCTGCGGACGCGCGGCCGCCGCGCCGCGCGCCTGGCCCGCGGCCGGCTGCTGCGCAAGCCCGGCGCGGTTGCCGCTCATCATCTGCGACAGGAAAAAGCCGGCCATCATCGGCCCGATGAACGAGTGCCCGGCCGTCGTGCGCTGCTCCACGCAGTCCTCGGCCGGATAGTCGCGCGCGCAGGCTTCGCGGCTGCCGTACTGCGGCGCGGCGTCGGCGGCCTGCTGGCGCGCCTGCTCGAACGCGACGCGGCAGTTGGACGCATCGCCGGTGGCCTCGGTGCAGCGCTCGACCGAGGTGAACAGGCCTTCCTGCATCTGCACTGGTTGCTCGCGCTGGCAGGCGGTGAACAGCAGGGGCGCGGCGCCCATCAGCAGCAGGGCCGTCGTCTTCGATCGCTTCATGCGCACGGGTCTCGTCGTGTGGGCGGGTTCCAGCCCACCATGATGCCGCGTGTGTGCAGGACGGGCAAAGCGCCACGCCGGCCGGTTCAGTCGAACAGCAGGCTGCGATGGGCCGCCGCGCCTGCCATCGCGCCGTCGCCGATCGCCAGCGCGACGCTATGCGCGGCGCGCGCGGCGTCGCCGCAGGCGAAGACGCCGGGCACCGAAGTGGCCTGCATCGCGTCGGTGCGCACGAAGGCGCCCAGCGGCCCATCCTCGAAGGCGCAGCCGAGCTGCTCGGCCAGCGGACTGGCGATGTGGGTGCGGCTGGCGACGAACAGGCCGTCGCATGCGATCTGCCGTCCGTCTTCGAGCACGACATCCGCATGCCCGGACACCGCGGCGATCCGCGCGGGCTCGATCCGCACGCCGCGCGCGGCAAGTGCGGCGCGCTGACTCTCGTCAGGCACGAAGCGGCCGTCGAGGAAGCACGTCACCGCGCCCCAGTCGGGCAACATCAGGGCGTGGTGCATCGAGATCTCGCCGATGGCGATGACGCCGATGCGGCCGCGGTCGAGCTCGTAGCCGTGGCAATACGGACAGTGGAACACGCTGCGACCCCAGCGCGCCTGCAGGCCGTCGATCGGCGGCAATGTGTCGATCACGCCGGTCGCCAGCACCAGCCGGCGCGCCTGCACCCGTTGGCCGGCGTCGTCCTCGACCGCGAACAGGCCGATGCCGCCATCGGCGCGCACCGCGGTCGCCTGCCGCCAGGTGACGGTCGGATAGGCCAGCACCTGGGCGCGGGCATCGGCGGCGATCGCGTCCGGCGCACGGCCGTCCTGGCCGATCAGGCCGTGCGAGGCGGACGCAAAGCGGTTGCGGCGCTGGCCGGCATCGAGGATGAGCACGCGCTGGCGCGCGCGGGCGAGTTGCATCGCGGCCGACAGGCCGGCATAGCTGCCGCCGACGACAACGGCGTCGAAGGACGCGGCGGGGTCAGGCATGGTCGGGGCGCTCGCAGGGGGCAAAGGGGACATGCGGCATGCGCCGCGCGAATGACGCGGCCAACTCGGCCAGGGTCACCTCGCCCAGGCGCGCGATCAGCAGCGCCTCGGCATCGCGGAAGGCGAGGTCGAGTGCCTCGTTGACGGCCTGCTCGACCAGACACGCGGGCTGCGCCAGCCGATGGCCCATCGCGAACACGGTCGGTTCGCCAACCGCACGATACACATCGAGCAATGTCACTGCGCGCAGGTCGCAGCCCAGCGTCCAGCCGCCGCCCGGCCCCTTGGCCGAGGCGACGTAGCCGCGCTCGCGCAGGCTGGCCAGTGTGCGTCGGACCACCACCGGGTTCGTGCCCAAGGCCCGGGCCAGGGTCTCGGAGGTCAGCGGGCCGTCGTGCTGGGCCATGTGCAGCAGCACGTGCAGGACGGAGGAGAGGCGGCTGTCGCGTTTCATGTAACTCAAATTATTACATTATGCCGAGCACGGCAAGCTCCGCCTAGACTGCGGTCATTGCCCGCTGGGACCTTTCGATGCGCACTCTGTTGCCGCTGCTCCTGCTCGTCGCTGCACCCGCGTTCGCCCAGACCGTGCCCCCGGCGTCGCCCGAGGCGCATGCGCGCGCGGTCGCGGCGGGCTACAAAGCGCTGACGCTGTGCAGTGCGCACCTGGGCGGTGGCCGCTCGCCGGCGCAGGTGGACGCGGTCGAGCTGCGCGGGATCTATCCCGAGTACCAGGCGCAGGTGGATGCGCTGACCGCCGTGGTCGACCGCGACGCGCACACGGTCTCGGTCGCGTTCGACCCGGCCCTGCCACCGCGCATCGCCGCCTGGCGCCCCAACCTGGGCTGCGCGCAGCTGCCGATCGGCGCCGACGTCACTGCGGTGGCGACGCTGCCCCGCTTCGATGCCGCCGCGCCGGACCTCGACACCCGGCCCTGGCCGCTGGGGGAGCGCGACGCGACTGCGCCGCTGCGCGGCGACGACCGCGCGCTGGCGGCCGCGCTCGATGGCGCATTCGAGGCCACCGCGTTCGGCGAGGGGCACGTCACCACCGCGGTCGTCGTGGTGCAGGGCGGGCGCATCGTCGCCGAGCGCTACCGCGACGGCTTTGGCCCGCACGTGCCACAGCGCACGTGGTCGATCGCCAAGAGCCTGGCCGGCGCGCTGGTCGGCGTCGCTGCGGCCCAAGGCACGCTCGATCCGGCGCGCCCGGCCCCGGTGCCCGAATGGCAGCGCCCCGGCGACCCGCGCGCGGCGATCACCGTCGATCAACTGCTGCGCATGGCCAGCGGCCTGCACAGCGACACCGCCGGCAATCGCACCGATGCACTGTACTTCGGCGGTGCGACCGTCACGGAGGCCGCGCCCGGCTGGCCGCTGGCTGCATTGCCGGGCACGCGGTTCCGCTACGCCAACAACGACAGCGTGCTGGCGGTGCATGCGCTGCGCGCGGCGACCGGCGACGACGCACGCGCGTTGTCGCGTCCTTACACCGATCTGTTCTGGCCCGTGGGCATGACGCGCACCTTCGCCGAAACCGACTGGCAGGGCGGCTATGTGCTGTCGAGCCAAGTCTGGTCGACCGCACGCGACCTCGCCCGCTTCGGCCTGCTGCTCAAGAACGACGGCGTGGCCGACGGACGCCGCTTGCTGCCCGAAGGCTGGGTGCGGCAGGCGACGACGCCGTCCGGCCCCCAGCCCGAGGGGGACTTCGGCTACGGGGCGACGCTGTGGTTGCTGCAACGCTCACCGGGTGTGCCGGACGATGCGTTCGCCGCGTTCGGCAATCGAGGCCAGTACGTGGTCGTGGTGCCCTCACGCGACCTGGTGCTGGTGCGCCGCGGCGAGGATCCGACCGGACAGCGCTTCGATGTCGCGGCGTTCGCGGCGGCGGTGCTGGCGGCGATGGGGTAAGGCGTCACCCGCACACGTCGGGATTTTGATAACACCATCATCTGGCGTTTGCCCCCCACCCGGCGCCTGCGGCGCCGACCTCCCCCGCGCTGCGGAGGAGGTGGCCCGTCCGCGCTACGCGCGCGGGTCGCGCCGCTTGGCTCCCTCCCCCGCATCGCGGGGGAGGGTTGGGTGGGGGCGCTTTCCCGCGACGGCCCGTCCCCCACCCGCCGCGCTGCGCGTGGCGACCGCCCCCGCGGGCGGGGGAGGTGTGATCTGGAAACGGCACCTTCCGGGGGCGGACCCCGACGCCGGTGCCGGCTCAGCCGGCCTTCTTTTCGGCGATCCAGCGGTCCACGCGCTGTTCGAGCAGGTCCAGTGGCAGTGCGCCGCCGCCGAGCACAGTGTCGTGGAAGCCGCGGATGTCGAAGCGGTCGCCCAGTTCGGTCTCCGCCTTCCGGCGCAGGGCCTGGATGCGGATCATGCCGACCTTATAGGCGGTGGCCTGGCCGGGCATGATCAGGTAGCGGCGGATCTCCGACTCGATCGCCGCCTGCGGGATCGAGCTGTTCTGGCGGAAGTAATCGACCGCCTGCTGCTCGGTCCAGCCCTTGGCATGCATGCCGGTGTCGACGACGAGCCGGATCGCGCGCCACATCTCCGACATCAGCCGGCCGTACTCCGAGTACGGGTCCTGGTAAGTGCCCGGCATTTCCTTGGCCAGCCACTCCGAGTACAGGCCCCAGCCCTCGGTGTAGGCGGTGTGGAACTGCTGGGTGCGGAACGTCGGCACGCCCTGCAGTTCCTGGGCGATCGAGATCTGCATGTGATGGCCCGGCAGACCCTCGTGATAGGCGATGACCTCCAGTTCGGTCTTGGGCATCGCGTTCATGTCCGACAGGTGCGCGTAGTAGATGCCCGGCCGCGAGCCGTCGGGCGTGCCGGGGTAGTAGTGCTGCGCAGCGCCGGGCTGCTCGCGGAACGCCTCCACGCGGCGCACCTCCAGACCGGCCTTGGGCAGCAGGCCGAAGTACTCGGGCAGGTGCTGGCGGATGTTGTCGATCGCGGCGGTCGCATCATCGATGTAGGCCTGGCGGCCGGCATCGGTATCGGGATACTTGAAGCGCTTGTCGGTGTCGAGGAACGCGAAGAACGCCTGCAGGTCGCCGTCGAAGCCGACGCGCGTCTTGAGCGCCTCCATCTCGCCGCGAATGCGCGCGACCTCGTCCAGGCCCAGTTGATGGACCTCGTCGGCGGTCATCGCGGTCGTGGTGTTCTCGCGCAGCTGGTAGGCGTAGTACGCCGCGCCGTTGGGATGGGTGGTGCCGACACCAGCCGGATTCTCCAATGCTTTGGGCCGTTCCTGCTCGCTCCACGCGATGATCCGCTCGTAGGCGGGCTTGAGCTGCTCGACCAGCGCCACGCGGGCTTCTTCCTTGAACTGCGCGGCACGCTCGGCGGTCAGCTTGCCCTGTTCGACCAGCGCATCGGCCTTGGCCTTGGCATCGGCCCACAGCGCGCTGTCGGGGCCGTCGTCGAACGGCGCACCGGCGATGACCTTGCGCGACTGGTCGATCACGCCATCGAAGGCGAACCGCGGCGGACGGATGCCCTGCGCGGCGGCGGCGCTGCCGCGCTCGAGCAGCTGGTCGAACATCACCGGCGCCGCCTTCAGACGGGCGATATAGGCCTGATAGCTCTGTTCGTCGTCGACCTTGTGGATGCTGATCATGAAGGTCGGGAACGCGCTGTGCATGCCGTTCATCTGGTCGAACACATAGCCGTCGGCGAGGAATGCCATGCCATCACGCGCGCTCTCGTACTGGCGCTTCCACAGATCCCACGACAGTTTGGTCTCGGCATCGAGCGCGTCGTAGTCGAACTGCGCCTCCATCTCATCGACCGAGGCCTTTAACCAAGCCAGACGGTCGCGGCTGGCCTGCTCGGACATGTCGTCGAGCCGGTCGTTCTGGTCCTTGCGGCCCAGGAAGGTCAACTGGGTCGGGCTGGTCTGCAGCAGAGCCTCGTACTGGGTCTCGAACCAAGCATTGAGCCGCGCTGATTCATCCTGGGCGGCCTGCCCGCTGGCGGCATCGGTCCCCGCAGTGCTGGACGACGCGGGCGCAGACGGAGCGCAGGCGGCGAGGGCCAGGGCGAGAGCCAGCGTGGAACCGGCGGCAATGGCGCGCATGGGCGGAACTCCTGGTGGTCGGACGTGCATTCTGCGGTGCCGCCCGATGCCGCGCCCCTGCGAAATGTCATGCCACCCCGCCCGCCCGGGGCCCGGCAGGCCTGCAGTTTTTTCAAGGGCCGACCTTCACACCGATTTGGGCTGAACGCAGGCTGCACGCATTCCGTGGCTGGGCACTGAGCTTCACTGCTGTCGTACGGGCCCGGGCATAGGGTGCGGCCAACGCTCCTCCCTACCTGCCCCGGCCCAACTCCGGCCTTCCGGAAGAAGACGCGAATGAAGCCCGACCCCGCCCTCGTTGCCCATCCAGCGCCCGATCCCGTCCGCGACGCGTCGACGGCAGTCGATACCGACGACGCCCTGCTCAAGCGCTTTGCGGCCGCGCTGCAACAGGCGTCGTACTACTCGGTGGGCCGGACTTGGGAGGATTACGCACCGGCCTATCGGCTCGGCCTGCGCAGCTGGCGTCGCCACCCGGGCGAGGATTTCGAGACGATCGCAGCCCAACTCGAGCGCGACTGGAACGCGACCCGCGGCGCCTCGCGGCTGGGCTGGGTGGAAGCGCGCGGCGCGGTCGAAGCGGCTTGGCAGCACTGCGCGATGGACGCCGCCTCCAGGCAAGACGCAGCCCGGCGCGCCGATCGCAACGCCTGACCCGCGCTGGGGCGCTGAACGGCGCCGCGCTACCATAGCGTCTTTTCCGCGAGAGTCGCGATGAGCGCTTCCCACGACGATGCCCGCAACGGCGTCCCCCGCGCCGAGGCCGAGGCCGCCGTCCGCACGCTGCTGCGCTGGGCCGGCGAGGACCCGGGCCGCGAAGGCCTGCTCGATACGCCCCGCCGCGTCGCCGACGCCTACGGCGAATGGTTCAGCGGTTACGCGATCGACGCCGACGCCTATCTGGCGCGCACGTTCGAGGAGGTCGCCGGCTACGACGAGATGATCGTGCTGCGCGACATCGAGTACGAAAGCCATTGCGAACACCACATGGCACCGATCATCGGCAAGGTGCATGTCGGTTATCTGCCGTCCGGGCGCGTGGTCGGCATCAGCAAGCTCGCGCGCGTCGTCGAAGCCTACGCCAAGCGGTTCCAGGTGCAGGAGAAGATGACCGCACAGATCGCCGGCTGCATCCAGCGCGCGCTCGCGCCGCTGGGCGTGGGCGTGGTGGTCGAAGGTGCGCATGAGTGCATGACCACGCGCGGCGTGCACAAGCGCGGGGTCAGCATGATCACCTCGACGATGCTCGGCAGCTTCCGCGACGATGCGCGCACGCGGGCCGAATTCCTGCAGTTCATCGAGGTCGGCGGCGGCCGGCGCTGACGCGCGCCGTCAGGACGCGAAGGTGTCCCAGGTCATCTTCGCGATCAGCACCACCACCAGCGCGACGAACAGCTTGCGGATCAGCGGCGTACCGCCGCGCAGCGCCAGTCGCGTGCCGACCACCGACCCGCCGACATTGGCGATGGCCATCGGCACCGCGAAGGCCAGCAGCACGTGGCCCGAGGGCACGAAGAACGACAGTGCCGCCAGGTTCGTCGCCAAGTTGACGATCTTCGAAGCGGCGGTCGCGCGCAGGAAATCCAGCCCGAAGAAGCGGATGAACAGGAAGATCAGGAAGCTGCCGGTGCCCGGCCCGAACAGGCCGTCGTAGAAGCCGATCGCAGCCCCCATCGCCAGCGCCAGCGCCAGCTCGCGGCGGCCGACCTCGCGCGGACGGTGCAGCGCGCCGAAGTCCTTCTTGACCAGGGTGTAGGCCAGCATCGCCACCAGCAACACCAGAATCAGCGGCCGGACCGCATCGCGGGGCAGCAGGCTGACCGCGGTGGCGCCGGCGAAGGCGAAGACGAACGCGGTCGCCGAGGCGCACAACACGGGCATCCAGGGGAAGCGCACATTGCGCGCGTAGCGCCAGCCCGCCGCCGCGGTGCCGAAGATCGAACTGAACTTGTTGGTGCCCAGCAACGCCGCCGGGGCGTACTGGGGCAGCGCGGTGAACAGGCCCGGCAGCTGGACCAGGCCGCCGCCGCCGACCGCCGCATCCACCAGCCCGGCCATGAAGCCGATGCACACCAGCCAGATCAGTTCGGGAAACAGCGCGTCCACGCAGGGCCTGGAGAACCGGGCGCGCAAGCATACGCCTTCCGCGCCGGCCCGCTCAGGATGGCTCGCGTACAATGCCCGGCCGTGCTCCGCGACACTCTTTGCCCGTGAACTCCTCGTCCCGCGCCCTCATCGAACCCCTCGTCGAGCGGGCCATCGCCGCCCTGCGCGATGCCGGCACGCTGCCCGCCGATCTCGCCACGCCCGCCTTCGTCGTCGAACGGCCGAAGGACCGCAGCCATGGCGATTTTTCCACCAACGCGGCGATGCTGCTGGCGCGCCCGGCCCGCTCGAACCCGCGCGCGATCGCGCAGGCGCTGGTCGATGCGCTGCCGACCAACGATGCGATCGCCTCGGTCGAGATCGCCGGCCCCGGGTTCCTCAACTTCCGTCTGACACCGGCCGCCTGGCGCGACCAGCTGGTCGCGGTGCACACCCACGGCGACGCCTACGGCCACAACGACAGCGGCGCGGCGCAGACCGCCGGCGTCGAGTACGTGTCGGCCAATCCGACCGGTCCGCTGCACGTGGGCCACGGCCGCGCCGCGGTGATCGGCGACTGCATCGCGCGCGTGCTCGACGCCAATGGCTGGAACGTCAAGCGCGAGTTCTACTACAACGACGCCGGCGTGCAGATCGAGAACCTCGCCCGCTCGGTGCAGGCGCGCGCGCGCGGCCTGGCGCCGGGCGACGCCGAATGGCCGGCCGATGCCTACAACGGCGAGTACATCGCCGATGTCGCCCGCGCGTGCCTCGACGGCGCCACGGTCGAGGTCGAAGGCCAGTGCGTGACCGGCACCGCCGATGCCAACGACCTCGACGCGATCCGCCGCTTCGCAGTCGCCTGGCTGCGCCGCGAACAGAACGCCGACCTGGCCGCCTTCGGCGTGAGCTTCGACGTCTATTTCCTGGAGTCGTCGCTGTACGCCGACGGCAAGGTCGAGGAGACCGTGGGCACGCTGGTCGCCAATGGCCACACCTATGAGGACGGCGGCGCGTTGTGGCTGCGCTCGACCGACTACGGCGACGACAAGGACCGCGTGATGCGCAAGTCCGACGGCAGCTACACCTACTTCGTGCCGGACGTGGCCTATCACCTGAGCAAGTGGCAGCGCGGCTACCGACGTGCGATCACCGAGCTGGGCGCCGACCACCACGGCTCGCTGGCGCGCGTGCGCGCCGGCCTGCAGGCGCTCGATGCCGGCATCCCGGCCGGCTGGCCGGAGTACGTGCTGCACCAGATGGTCACGGTGATGCGCGGCGGTGAGGAAGTGAAGCTGTCCAAGCGCGCCGGCAGCTACCTGACGCTGCGCGATCTGATCGACGAGGCCGGCCGCGATGCCACGCGCTGGTTCCTGGTCGCGCGCAAGCCTGATTCGCAGCTGGTGTTCGACATCGACCTGGCACGCAGCCAGTCGCTCGACAATCCGGTCTACTACGTCCAGCTCTCACATGCGCGCATCTGCGGCCTGCAGCGCCAGCTCGCCGAGCGCGGCCTGGCCTTCGATCTGCAGCAGGGACTTGCGCAGTTGCCGGACATGACCGACACGGCGCTGCGCGATGTGCTGATCGACCTGTCGCGCTGGCCCGAGATCGTCGCCGCGGCCGGCACCCAGCTCGAGCCGCACCTGATTGCGACCTATCTGCTGGAACTGGCGCAGGCCTTCCAGACGTACTACAACGATCACCAGTTCCTGGTCGACGATGCCCCGACGCGCAACGCGCGTCTGGCGCTGGCGACGGCCGTGGGACAGGTGCTGCGCAACGGCCTGGCGCTGCTGGGCGTGCAGGCTCCGGAGGCGATGTGATGGCGGCAAGACGCGGCAAATCCCAGGCGCGACGCAACGGCGGCAGCTCCGGCGGCCTGCCCGGCTGGGCGTGGATGATCATTGGCGTGGTGCTCGCGCTGGGCGTGGTGCTGGCGGTGCCGCGGCTGTTCAAGCCCGACGCCGAGGACGGTTTCTTCCGCCCGCGTCCCAATCCCGATGCGCAGCCCGCGACCGGTGCGCTCGACGAGGACGCGCCCGCGCCGCTGGCCGAGGCTCCGGCACCGCGGCCGCGCTCGGCGCCGCCGCAGCCCGCGCCCGCCGCCGACTACGACTTCTACACCCTGCTGCCCGACCAGGAAGTGCCGATGTCCGACGCCGAGCTGGCCGCCAGCGCGCGCGCCGAGGCCGAGCGCCGTCAGCGCGCCGAGGCGCAGCAGCAGGCGCTGCAGGGCCGTCATCCCGACGCCGCGGACCTGGCCGGTGCCCCCACCGGCCCGACGCCGCTGAGCGAAACGCCGACGACCACCCCGGCGGCGACCCCGACCCGGCCCACCACCACGGCCTCGACGACACCGGCCGCAGGCAGCGATGCCCGCTATCTGTTGCAGGCCGGTTCGTTCAGCGCCTCGGGCGATGCCGAAGCGCTCAAGGCACGCATCGCGCTGCTGGGGCTGAGCGCCCGGGTCGAGGCCGGCCAGGCGCAGGGCAAGACGGTCTACCGCGTGCGCATGGGACCCTACGGCACCGCCACCGAGCTCGCCGAGGCCAAGCAGAAGCTCGGCAACGGCGGCCTGCCTGCGCTGGCGATCAAGGCCCAGTGACGGAGGCGCCCGACCATGGCTGACGACAACCGCCTGAGCGACGCCGAGCTCGACCGGCTGGACACGCTGCTCGACCGCTGCACCGACCCCGAGACCGGGCTGGGCAATCTGGAAATGCTCGACGGCTTCCTGTCGGCGCTCGCCGTCGGCCCGGTCGAGGTTGCGCTGGACACTGTGCTGCCGCTGGTCTGGGGCACGGGCGAGGTCGCGCGCCGCGACGCTCGCCAGACCCGCGAGGCCGAGGCGCTGATCGCCCGGCTGGCCGACGAGATCGTGCACCGCGTACGCCAGGACCCGCAGGACGGTGTTGCCCACGAGGCGCTGATGCCGATGCTGGGCCTGCCGCCCGAAGCCGAGGATGGCGACACCGACAACGATGCCGCAGGCGGACTGGACGGCGTGCCGGCCGACTTCCCGTTCGCAGCCGCGTGGGCCGCCGGGTTCCTGCGCGCCGCCGCCGAACACGAAGACACGTGGTCGGCGTGGATGCAGGAGCACGAGGCGATCGAGAACGACCTGGGCGTCATCGCCCGGCTGGCGATCGTCGATGCGAGCCAGCTCGAGGATGCCGAAATGGCCGAGGGCGACATGCTGTCGCTCGAGGAGCGCTTCGACCTCGCCTACGACCTGCCCGACATGCTCCACGACATGTATCTGCAGCGCCTGCACGACCGTCGGCCGCAACCGGCCCGGCGCGCCGATGTGCCTGGTCGCAATGATCCGTGTTCCTGCGGCAGCGGCCGCAAGTACAAGACCTGCTGCGGCACGCCGACGCTGCACTGATCGACGCCGCGGCGCGATGCCGCATCCGTCCTGCCCCTCATCCGCGCCCGACGCAGGCGCAAGCCCCGGGAGAGCCCCATGCCCCGCACCCTCCTCGTCACCGGCGCCACGTCGGGCTTCGGCGCCGCAACCGTCGCCCGTTTCCTGCAGGGCGGCTGGCGCGTGATCGCCACCGGCCGCCGCGCCGAGCGGCTGCAGGCGCTGGTCGACACGCATGGCACCGAGCGCCTGCACGTGGCCGCATTCGACATCCGCGATGCCGACGCGATGCACGCCGCGCTCGACGCGCTGCCCGAGGCGTTCCGTGGCATCGACGTGTTGATCAACAACGCCGGGCTGGCGCTGGGCACCGCGCCGGCGCAGCGCGCCGATCTCGCGCAGTGGATGCAGATGATCGACACCAACGTGACCGCACTCGTCACGCTGACCCATGCGCTGTTGCCGACGCTGATCGCGCGCCGCGGCGCGATCCTCAACATCAGTTCGATCGCCGGCAGCTATCCCTATCCAGGCGGCAACGTCTACGGCGGCACCAAGGCCTTCGTCACCCAGTTCTCGCTGGGCCTGCGGTCCGATCTCCATGGCACCGGCGTGCGCGTGACCTCGATCGAGCCGGGCATGGCCGAGACCGAGTTCACGCTGGTGCGCACCGGCGGCGACCAGGCCGCCTCGGACACGCTCTACGGCGGCGCTGCGCCGATGACCGCCGACGACATCGCCGAGCAGCTGTGGTGGGTCGCCAACCTGCCGCCACACCTCAACATCAACCGGCTCGAGATCATGCCGGTCAGCCAGTCGTTCGCCGGCTTCCAGGTCCATCGCGGCGGCTGACCGCCGCGGACATCAAGAACGCCGGCGACCTCGTGCGCCGGCGATGCCGACCGCGAGCGAGGCCGCGGTTACGGCTTACTCGAGCGGCGTGTCGTCGAGATAGGTGTAGCCGGTGAGCCCGGCTTCGAGCGCGTCCTTGAGCCGCTGCGCGTCCTCGGTCGCGAGCGCTGCGTCGTCGACCAGCGCGGTGTAGCGCGCGCGCAGATCGTCGAGGCGATAGCCGACGTAGTCGAGCATCACGTCGGTGGTGTCGCCGCGACGCTGCTGCGCGATCGTGATGCCGTCGCCCTCGATCTTCACCTCGACCGCATCGGTGTCGCCGAACAGATTGTGGATGTCGCCGAGGATTTCCTGGTAGGCGCCGACCATGAAGAAGCCCAGCCGGTACTGCTCGCCCGGCCGCAGCGCATGCAGCGGCAACGAGGTGTCGAGGTCCTCGTTCTCGACATAGGTGTCGATCTTGCCGTCCGAGTCGCAGGTCAGATCGGCGATCACGCCGCGGCGCTCGGGCAGTTCGTCGAGGCGCTCGATCGGCACGATCGGGAACACCTGGTCGATCGCCCAGACATCGGGCATCGACTCGAACACGCTGAAGTTGACGAAGTACTTGTCGACCAGGCGCTCGTTGAGCTCATCGAGCAGCGGGCGATGGCTCTTCTCGTCGAAGGTCAGCCGCGCGCGCACCGCGTGCGCGATCGCGTAGAACAGGTCGTCGATGCGCGCCCGGTGCACCAGATCGAGCTGGCCGAGCGCATACAGCGCCAGGCCCTCGGCGTGGTGGTGCTGCGCCTCGTGGAACAGTTCCACCGCCGGCCGCGCCGCCAGTTCGCTGTGCAACTCGCGCAGGTTGGCCACCACTGCCGGCTCGTCACTGTGCACGTCGGGCACGCGGCCTTCGGGCGCGCGCTCGACCTCCGACACGTTGGCAACCAGTACCGCGTGGTGGGCGGTCATCGCACGTCCGCATTCGGTGACGATGCGCGGCGGCGGCAGCCCGTGCTCGGCGCAGGCCTGCGCCAGCGGCTGGACGATGCTGCCGGCGTACTGGCGCACGCCGTAATTGACCGAGTTGTAGCTGCGCGAGCGCGTGCCCTCGTAATCCACGCCGAGGCCGCCACCGACATCGACATGGCTGATCTGTGCGCCCAGGCGCGAGAGCTCGACGAAGTAGCGCACCGCCTCGCGCATGCCGTTGGCGATGTCGCGGACGTTGGAGATCTGCGAGCCCATGTGGAAATGCAGCAATTGCAGGCAGTCGCCCATGCCCGCGTCGCGCAGCTTCTTCCACAAGTCCAGCAACTGCCGGGGATTGAGCCCGAACTTGGCCTTGTCGCCGCCGCTGTTCTGCCACTTGCCAGCCCCCAGCGAGGCCAACCGCATGCGCACGCCCAGGCCCGGCTTGACGTCGAGCGCGGCGGCTTCTTCCATCACCAGCGCAAGCTCGGACGGCTTTTCGACGACGATGAAGGTCTCAAGGCCCAGCTTGCGGCCGATCAGCGCCAACCGGATGTACTCGCGGTCCTTGTAGCCGTTGCACACCACCAGGCCGCCCGGGCGCGAGAGCGCGAGCACCGCCATCAGCTCCGGCTTGCTGCCCGCTTCCAGGCCGAAGCCCTCGCCATGATGCGAGGCCAGGGTTCCGGCCACGCCGCGGTGCTGGTTGACCTTGATCGGGTACACCGCAGTGTAGCCGCCGGTGTACGCCCACTCGGCCTGCGCCTGCGCGAACGCCGCCTGCAGCCGGTGTAGGCGGTCGCCGAGGATGTCGGGAAAGCGCACCAGCAGCGGTAGCTGGGCACCATTGGCCCGCGCAGCGTCGACCGCGTCGGGCAGCGCGATCGACGGGCCCTGCGCGCCGCGCGGCGAGACAACGATGCGCCCCGCGTCGTCGACATCGAAATACCCCTCGCTCCAGTGCGGGATCGAGTAGGTCTTGCGGGCGTGGTCGGTCGACCAGGCAGTCATCGGCGGGCGTCCATCGGCGAGGGGGCCGCATAGTCTAGGGGTTGCCGGCGCAACCTGCGGTGACACGCTCCTCAGCCGACACCGTGCCGATACGTTGGCAGGCCGGCAACCTTGCGTACCCGGCCCGCGATCCAACGCCGGCCAGATGCGGTGAAGACGATGCAGCTGCCGGGTAATTCCAGCGCATCGACCACCCGCTGCAGCGTCGCATCCGGATCGAGCACCAAGCCGCGCCATCGCACCAACACCAAGAAGTGCGGCAGGCCGTCGGCATCGCCCTTGATGTGCTTGCGCACGATCCAAGCGCTGCCGATCTTCCCGGTCGCCGCCAGCGAGGCGCGCGCGGCGGCGAGCGCAGCCGCGTCCAGACGGTGTGGCAGGAGCGCATCACCGGCCGAGAGCGCGTTGCGTGCTTGCTGCGCGCCGCGCCGACGGTCGGCGATCGAGACCTGGTCGTCGATCACCGCGTCCAGCGCATCGAGGTCGTCGCGGCGGCGATAGTAGGCAGCGAGCGCCGTGTTGACTGCGTCCGCTGCCGAAGGATCGAGCATGCGGGCATGGTGCAACAGCCCCACGCCAGCTGGCATGTCGCGCTCGAGCAGCAACGCACCCAGGCGAAAGTGCGCGAATGCGTCCTGCGGCGCCACGCGCACCGCCTCGCGATACAGCGGCACGGGGTCGTCCTGCGGCCGCACGCGCTCGACCAGCGCAGCGTATTCAACGGTCTCGGCCGGCGTGCGCAATGAGCCGCTTTCGAGCGCGGCGAGCCGGTCGCAGTCGTCGGCGTGCGCGCGGTAACGCTCGCGCCAGCCATCTCCAATACGCAGGCGCCAGTCCTCGCTGAACGCCGCCTCCAGCGACGGCAGCAGGTCGCCCAGCAGGACCTCGGCCGCGCTGCGCTCGGGTGGCGGCGCGACCGTGGCCGCCACGCCCAGGGCCTGCAGTCGCTGGACCAGCGTCGGATGGGTGTCGTGAACTCCGGCATGCGCGGTCAACTGCACGGCCAAGCGAGCGTCGTCCTGCGGATGCGGGCTGCGCAGTGCGTTCGCCATGTCGCGCAGCAGGCGATCCGGCGGCTCGGCGCGCTCGCGGTTGGCATCGATCACCGATGGCCAGAAGTCGTGCTCCAGGCGCGCAGCGCCGACGTTGACCCGGATCAGCGCGCTGCCGGCGACGTCGGCCCCGGCCAGTCGGGCGGCCATCGCATCGGCCTGATACTCGTTCTGGCGTGCGAGTACGAAGCTGTAGGCGTCGAAATACGGCGCGTACCAGCGAAAGAACCGCTCGAACACGCGGCTTGCCCACGCACCGCGCGCGGCGAGGCCGTCGAGCACGCGGTACCAGCTCAGGCGCACACGGTGAATCCAGCCCGAGAAGCGGCCATGTCCGCCGCCGAAGTGGCCGAACTCGTGGGCGATCACCGAGGCGAACTGTGCCGGGTCAAGCAGTTGCATCAGCGGCAGGCCCAAGACGAGATAGTGGCGATGGCCGAGCAGCCCAAGCACGCGCGGCACACTGGCGGCTGCGGCATTGAGGTCGTCGTCGATCAGAATGCCCGACAGCCGCGGCGCTCCGGCGGCGCGTCGCAGGCGCTCGACCTCGGCGACCAGCCGCGGCGCCTCGCCGGGTGCGAGCGGCCGGCCCGGTGGCGGCTCGAAGCGTACCCACAATGCGCGCAGCACCAGCCAGCCGAAGCCGATCGGGATCCAGACCACCTTCGCCAGCTTGACCAGCAACAGCGGGCTGATCATCAGCAGCAGTGCGATCAGTCCTGCCGACAACCCGAGGGCCAGCGCCACCGCGCCGCCGAGCACACAGAAGCCCAGCGCCGCCAGCAGAGCCAGCCGCATCCGGTAGGCCCTGGGCGCGCGTTGCGCGAACGTCTCCAGCCGCGCGACCAGCGCACGGCGCTCCGCTTCCGACATCATCCTTGCGTCCCCTCGTCACGCCGTCCGGCGCGTCCCCGACCCGAATCCTAATCCGCGCGCCGGGCCAGGAGAAGCGCCCCGCGCGGCGGTCTTCGGCGCCGGCCTGTCATGGGGGCTCGGCTACAATGCGCGGCCCGCAATTGACCGGAACCTTTCGCATGTCCGCTCCGACCTGGCTCCACGAGACCTTCGATCCCACCGGCTCGTCGATCGGCTTCCGCGTGACGAAGAAGCTCGACGAAGTGCAGTCGCCGTTCCAGAAGATCGAGATCTACGAGAGCACCGACTGGGGCAATGTGATGCTGATCGACGGCGCGATGATGGTCACCACGCGCGACAACTTCTTCTATCACGAGATGGTCTCGCACCCGGCGCTGTTCACCCATGCCGCGCCCAAGCGGGTGGTGATCATCGGCGGCGGCGACTGCGGCACGCTGCGCGAAGTGCTCAAGCATCCGGGGGTCGAAAGCGCGGTGCAATGCGACATCGACGAGCAGGTCACGCGCATGTCGGAGAAGTACTTCCCCGAGCTGTGCGCCTCCAATGGCGATCCGCGCGCGCAGCTGCTGTTCGACGATGGCATCGCCTACATGCGCGACTGCGCACCGGGCAGCGTCGATGTCGTGATCGTCGATTCGACCGACCCGGTCGGTCCGGCCGAGGGCCTGTTCAACAAGGCGTTCTTCGACAGCTGTTTCCGCGCGCTCAAGGACGACGGCATCCTGGTGCAGCAGTCCGAATCGCCGCTGGCGCTGCTCGACCTGATCCGCGAGATGCGTGCCGAAATGGGCAAGGCCGGCTTCACCACGTTCCAGACGCTGCCGTTCCCGCAGCCCTGCTACCCGACCGGTTGGTGGAGCGTGACGCTGGCGCGCAAGGGCCAGGGCTTCGACTTCCGCCAGGCTGATGCCGCCGCCAAGGGCTTCGAGACCGCGTACTACAGCGCCGAGATCCACAAGGCCGCACAGGTGCTGCCGCCGTTCGTGGCCAAGGCCCTGGAGGCCTGATCCCAGGCCTGGGCGATGGCGCGGCACAGCCGCGCATCGCCCGCATCGCGCTCGACCCGCTCAGCCGATGCCGGCCGCTCGCAGCCCTGCGGCCGCGAGCGCGCCCAGCACCACCACGCCCAGGAACGGCACGCCGCGCCACAGCGCGACGACTGCGACCAGCAACGCACCGGCCCGGGCATCGAGCACGACGCCCCCGCCGCCGGCGAAGCCGTTGACGACCACCAGCGCAGCCAGCAGCCCGATCGTCATCGCCGAAGTGATGCGCGCCATGCGCGCGCCTTCGAGCCAGCGCGCCGGCACCAGATAGCCGGTGAGCTTGGTCGCGAACGCGACCGCGCAGGCGAGCAGCAGCCAGCCCCAGGTCGCACTCATGTCCGTGCCCCTGCTGCGGCATCGCGCCGCGCGCGCAATCCACCCCAGGCAGCCGCGACCGCCGCCGCGACCAGAATCGGCACGCCGGCCGGCAGCCAGGGCATCGCGAGCGCGGTCGCCAAGGCGCAGACCACGGCGATCGCGACCGGCTCGCGGCCGCGCAGCCGTGGCCACAACAGACCGATGAAGGCTGCCACCGCGGCGCCGTCCAGCCCCCAACGCCGGGGATCGCCGATCACGTCGCCCAGCAGCGCCCCGACCAGCGTGAACAGGTTCCAGCACACGAACACGCCCAGCCCGGCGACCCAGAAGCCGCGGCGTTGTTCGGCAGGCTCGGTCTGACCAGCCGCGGTCGCGGCGGATTCGTCGATCGTCACCTGCGCCGCCAGCAGGCGCGCCCACCCGCGCGGGTGCAGCAGCCGGTTGATCTGTACCGCGTAGACCGCATTGCGCACGCCCAGCAGGCTGGCCGCCCCGAACGCCGCTGCGCCCGCCCCGCCGCCGGCGAGCACGCCGACGAACGCGAACTGCGAACCGCCGGTGAACATCAGCAGACTCAGCGCCATCGTCTGCCACAGGTCGAGCCCGGCGGCGACCGACAGCGCGCCGAAGGACACGCCGTAGAGGCCGGTGGCCAGCGCGATCGACAGGCCGATCCGCGTGGCCGGGGTCAGTGACCGTCCCATGCCGTCATCCTCGCTGTCGCGCCCGGGCCCGCGTCAACGCGCGGCATCGCAGCCGGCCGGGCGCGCGAGGTCGGGCATCGCCTCGACCTCGCGCAACGCCCCATCCGGCGCGAAGTGGAACCGCCACGTACGCTCGCAGCGCATCGGGATCGGATTGATGTCGGCGCGCCAGCCCGGGCCGCCGTCGGCCTGTCCGATCACGTAGTACAGGCTGTCGGGCCCGGTCGCCAGCGCGTTCTGCGATGCGGCATCGTCGCCGGCCTCGGCCCGCATCCGGCGCAGCTGCGCGTCAGCGGCCATGGCGGCGACCGGCAGGCCCTCGATCGGCAGCGCGTCGAGGTCGAGCAGGTCGGGTTCGAGCACCGCCGGCGATGCCTCGCGTCCAGCAGCGACGGCCTCCCAGTGCATCCCGGGCGCCGGGTAGGCGTCGCCATAGGTGTAGCGCAGCAGCGCAGCCGGGTCGTCCGGGGATTGCAGCCACAGCAACACCGAACCGTCGGCGTAGAGGTACACGAAGCGGTGCAGCCGCAGCGCGTGGCCCCGCAGTTCCGGCCGCGCCGCCAGTTCGGCCAGCAGCGCGCGGAAATACGCCGGGCGGTGGAGATGATCGGGCTTGGCCGCGTGCACCGGCGCGGCCGGCGGCGGCGCGCCCGCGGGGCGGTCGCAGGCGGCGAGGAGGCCGGCAAGCGCGATGGCCGCGACGACGATGACATCGCGCCGCATGCGGTGCCCGCCCGGTTGCCTGCGTCGACCCGACATCCGTTGCATGCGCCTAGCCGCGCGACACGGCATCAGACCGGCCGCGCAACGCCCCGTCACTCACAACGCGTCGGCGTCCAACTCGCCGGTGCGGATCCGCACCACGCGCTCGAGGTCGTAGACGAAGACCTTGCCATCGCCGATCCGACCCATGCCTGCGGACTTGAGCACGGTCTCGACCACGGCGTCGACGATGTCGTCGGTCACCGCGATCTCCAGCTTCACCTTCGGCAGGAAGTCCACCACGTACTCCGCGCCGCGGTAGAGCTCGGTGTGGCCCTTCTGGCGGCCGAAGCCCTTGACCTCGGTGACGGTGATGCCGGTCACGCCGACCTCGGCGAGCGCCTCGCGCACGTCGTCGAGCTTGAACGGCTTGATGATCGCCATGACCATCTTCATCGCAGTGTCTCCGGTCGGAATGCGCCAAGGATACGCCACCCTCACGCGTCGCCCTACACGATGCCGGGCACGCGGCGCAGCACGCTTGTGCGCGTGCCGGGATGCATGGTCTAGTGCGCCCCGCGCCGCGACCGGGGAATTCTCTGACGACGCGCCGCGGAGGCGGCTGACTGCATGCGTTCGGCATGCCGGCGACGCTATCCGTACACCGTGAGGACTGACTGATGATCGATCTGAACAACATCGACGAGCTCGCGCGTCGCCTCAGCGGGCTGGTGCCCGCCGGCCTGCGCGAGAGCCGCGAGGAACTGCAGGAAAACTTCAAGGCCGTGCTGCAATCGGGCCTGGCGAAGCTGGACCTGGTCACGCGCGAGGAGTTCGAGGTCCAGCGTGCGGTGCTGCTGCGCACGCGCGAGAAGCTCGAAACCCTCGAAGCCCAGGTCCGTCAACTCGAGGCCCAGGGCACGCCCCAGGCCGCGCCGCCGGCGCCGTCGGCGGGCAACTTCGACACCGCCCACTAAAGGACAGCGCCATGGGACTTGCGCTCGTGCACGGACGTGCGCGCGCAGGCATCCGGGCACCCGCGGTCGAGGTCGAGGTGCACCTGGGCGGCGGCCTGCCGTCGATGTCGATCGTCGGCCTGCCCGAGGCTGCGGTGCGCGAAGCCAAGGACCGGGTCCGCGCCGCGATCCAATGCGCGCAGTACGAATTTCCGGCGCGCCGGATCACCGTCAACCTCGCCCCGGCCGACCTGCCCAAGGGCGGCGGCCGCTTCGACCTGCCGATCGCGCTCGGCATCCTGGCCGCCAGTGGTCAGGTTCCAGTTGAAGCGCTGCGCGACTGGGAATTTCTCGGCGAGCTCGGACTGACCGGCGAATTGCGCGCAGTCGACGGCGTGCTGCCGGCCGCGCTCGCGGTCGCCGGCGCCGGTCGTGGACTGGTGGTGCCGGCCGGCAATGGCGCCGAGGCGGCGCTGGCGTCCGATGTCGAGGTGCGGACCGCGCGCACCTTGCTGGAAGTCTGCGCCCTGCTCGGCGGCACCAAGCCATTGCCGGTCGCAGTCGCCCCGCCGCAGCGCGCGCTGCCCGGCCCCGACATGCGCGAGGTCCGCGGCCAAGCCCAGGCCCGACGCGCACTGGAGATCGCCGCGGCCGGCGGCCACCACCTGCTGCTTGTCGGTCCGCCGGGCTGCGGCAAGACCCTGCTCGCGTCGCGGCTGCCCGGCCTGCTGCCCGACGCCACGGAGGCCGAAGCACTGGAAACCGCCGCGGTGCTCTCGGTCAGCGGCCGCGGCCTCGACCCGACGCGCTGGCGCACGCGTCCCTTCCGCAGCCCGCATCACACCGCGAGCGCCGTCGCGCTTGTCGGCGGCGGCAACGAACCGCGCCCGGGCGAGATCTCGCTGGCCCACAACGGCGTGCTGTTTCTCGACGAACTGCCCGAATGGGACCGCCGCGCACTGGAAGTGCTGCGCGAGCCGCTGGAGTCGGGCACGGTGACGATCTCGCGCGCGGCGCGGCAAAGCGAGTTCCCGGCCCGCTTCCAACTGGTCGCCGCGATGAATCCCTGCCCCTGCGGCTGGGCTGGTGACGTGTCGGGGCGCTGCCGCTGCAGCGGCGACGCGATCGCCCGCTACCGCGCCCGCCTCTCCGGTCCGTTGCTCGACCGCATCGATCTGCATGTCGACGTCCCGCGGCTGCCGCCCGCCGCGCTGCGCCCCGACGCGCCGCAGGGCGAAACCAGCGCCGCGATCCGGGTCCGCGTCGACGCCGCGCGCGCACGCCAACACGCCCGCGCCGGCACCCCTCAACGCCCGGCTCGATCAGACCGCGACCGCCCGCCACTGCCGGCTTGCCCCCGCCGACCAGGCGCTGCTCGAACGCGCGATCGAATCCCTGCATCTGTCCGCCCGCGCGATGCACCGCATCCTGCGCGTGGCGCGCACGATCGCCGATCTCGACGACAGTGCCGACATCGCATCGAAGCACCTCACGGAGGCGCTGGGGTATCGGGGCGTCGATGCGGCGCAGGCGCCAACCGCCTGAGACCAGGCGCTGCGCCGGAGCGGGACAGGCAAGCCGCACCCGGTATCCTGGCCGCCAGCGGCGAAATCCCAGCCGAGCCGCTGCGCGACTGGGAGTTTGTCGGTGAACTCATAATGGCCGACGAACTACGCGCGGTGGAGGGCGTGCTGCTGGCGGCGCTCGCGGTCGCAGGCTCCGGCCGCGCCGACTGGCCATGCCCGCCGCCAACGGCCCCGAAGCCGCGCTGGCGTCCGAGGTCGAGGTACGCATCGCGCACAAGCTGCTCAAGTTCTTGGTGCTGCTCAATTACGGGGACGTCGGCCCGCGCCAACCGAGTGTCGAAGCGCATACGCAGCGTCGCTCACCGACAGGCCAGTGCATGCCAGTGCAAAGACTGGCTGATCAATGTTCAGCAAGTCAGAGCCCATATTTCCAGACCCATGAAGTACAGGGATTCAACTCCAGCGTCCTTTCCGGCGAACACAGCAGCGAACACGCGGGATATGCCGGGCCTCGATCAGCCGCAGAATCTTGCCCGCGCAAGTGCAACCTCGCGGACCAACTCCGGATCCGCGTCAGGACGGCCTACCATCTCGTTGAGCGCGCTTCGAAGGCCCAGGCAGGGATTGTCTGTATAGCCAGGCGGCCAAAATCCGAGGAACTTCGACACTTCCCTCACGACGTCTTCGAGCGCCACTTGCTCTCGCATGCGAAAACGCTCAGGTGCGCTTGAGCGCCGGAGTGCCGGGTCCCGTTCCCACGGCCGGCGCTCGGAAACGGGGATCGGCGCATCCCGGACAGAACCCAGCAGTGATGCAGCCGACACCTGGGACTCTGGACTCTCTCGAGCGTCCTGATTCTCTAGCTCATCCTGTGAAGCGACCGGGCGCTGCTCGGTAGACAGCTCAGCGTCGTTGTTCCGCGATACCCGATGATTGGGCGCTGCCGCCTCGGTGGAGGGCGTCGGCAGCGGCGCCACATCTTCCTCGGGCTCTGCAGTCAACATGACAGCCGCCTCCGCCTTCAAGCGAACGACATAAACGACCGCAAGCGGCGCGCTCTTTGCGGCTGGCGGAGCACTACCTGGTCCGCTCCACCTGCCAATCAATAGCGCAGCACAAATATAGAACACGCATGTGCCTACAAGCGCGACTACCCGCGTCCACTGGTCGTTCACCCGGAGCGCCCAATCGTCACTGCCGTCAAGGCTCGGGCCTGCCAATCACTGTGTTTGGCCGGGCTCGTAAACAGTGAAGCCTCGTCCCTCAAGCTCCGACAAGATGCCCTCCTGCTCCAAAAGCCTGGCAATGGGCAGCGTCGCGAACACCGTGTCGTGCTGTTCCAGAGTCCCGTCGAGCGTGTCGAGCCACTTTTGGCGCATAGCAGTCTCCACATTCCGAACGCCAGCTCGCACCGCCAGCTCTGTGCTCGCAAGCACCTGCGCACAGGCAGCACGCTCATTGACATGCGAGAGCGCCCGCAGCGTTTCAAGGTCGCCGTCCGCCCAAGCGTTCGCTCGACTGGCCATGTTCTGCAGATCGGCGTCCAGGCGCTCCATCGTCCGCACCAGACACTCGCTATCGTCAAGACTCTTGGCGTTCAGTTCAGCCAGCGTTTCCCTTGGGTTCTCAACCACAATGCGTGTCTTCGTCGAGATGATCGGAATACCCCTTCGCTCAGCAATCTCGCGAACAACGGGCTGAACAAGATCCTTATTTTCAAGGCCAATTCGTTTGATCGCAGAAGCTGATAGTTCAGCGGCAGCATTCACCGGCCGAAGACGCTCCACGGAGCGATCCCGCCCGATGTAGATCTGCTTGAGCCGAATCCACTGTGTATACTGGTCTGGTGTCAACACGTCCTGCAGCTGCTTGCCATCCGGGTTGCGTCGGAACTTTCGATACGCAGGCAACGCAAGTGCACCTTGTATGATCCCGACGTTCGTGCCCACGGAAATTCCAGGCTGTCCCAAAATGACGTCTGCACGGGCAATCTGCTCACGCACGGCATCGGAATGCCAAGTCAACCCACGCGGCACAGGCGTTAACGTGCCCATGATGAGGACTGTCTTATCGCCTTTGACGGCAGTCCAAAGACCCGGCGCAGGTCGAACGCCAGACACCAAGACGACGTCAAGGACCACAACCTCAGAATCTTGCTGCGCCAGCGCCGTCCCGCACAGCGAAAGCAAGCCAGCCAACGCGAATCCACACGCTATATTCTTGATCACAGCACATCCTTGAGTCATTGCCCTAACCGGGTCAGTCCAACGCGATCGGCGACGTCAAATCCACTTTCACTCTAGGATCTTCTGCAAACATCCGTAAGTACGCGTCGAGCTGGTCAGGAGCGACATCCGGAAGCGGGCTGGGCGCATTGAAGTGGTCTCGGGCGTACTGCCAAGGAATCACTTCTCGCCCTATCAGGGACTCAAACGCGGAGAAGACCTTACGCATCAGGGCGTAATCGTACTGCGTCTGCGAGACCCGGTCAGGCCCAATCTCCGGATGCGCGGCACCGATCACACCCCCAAAATGAGAATTAAAACAGCCGCCCCTCTCATATTTGGATACCATCGGCAAGATGATCGAGTCTGAGATACGGGCCAGCGTAGCTGTGCCGAGTGCAACGCTCCTTGATCGCCCAAGAAAGGGCATCTCAAATGTCTCGTCGATGTTATCAAATACATCCGGCATGATGACGACAAGCTCACCTCGACGGAGCGCTTTAATCGCTCTGACAAGGCCGGACCTGTTGTTGAAGATGACCTCGACTGTGTCGCTCTTGCCATATCGCCTTTCGCAAAACTCCGCGAAATCGCGATTTGCCGAGTGCTTCTCTGGCGGATCGAAGAAGAGGTTTACTACCTTACGACCAGCTGTGCGATCGGAGATTGCAGCGATAGCGACCAAGAAATGGCCATAGTGCGGCGTTGCGACCAAGATCCCTTTCGGCCGACGGAGTGCGTCATCAAGCTCAGCGTATGAGGAGCGATCATGCGAGACGAGGAAATCCGTCATCCCGTCCGTATCGAGGCGTAGCGCCTCGGTCATAGCAGCCCATTGCACACTTTTCCATCTGTAGAACTCACCGATAGCGACGCTTTGAAACGCGCAAGCAGCTTCAATTGATGCATAGGCCTCAGTTGAATACCGCGCTTGCAACACACGTTCGACAAAGTGGCTGCGCCGCCTGGATCGGCCAAAAATCTCTGATAGCGCGACGAGTGCTCTATACCGAATGCTGGCCATTAAAACTCCATTGATTACGACGCAAGCATGCGTCGGGCTTGCTCAACCCGGGAGGCGCGCAAGCGCGCTTCTCGCCTCAAACAAGGGCCTGAGCAACTCTGGCGAGGCGGCTCGTTCACCAGCAGCGATGCAGGACGACAGGGCAATCGAGGCATAGATCCTCAGACGCCGACGCGCAGCAGCCGTCCGATTCGCTGGCATCCGCGCTTCTTGTAGCTTCGCGGCTAGCCAAACATCCCCCAACTGGGCGCAAAAGCCAAGGTAGCGCGCCACTTCATGCAGCACGCGGTCCCCATCGATTGGCGCGCGGCCACCCGCCACAGCCTCGCTTGCGTAGTTGAGCGTTTGAAAGAGCGGCATCTCATACCGCACGACGGCGACGCGCTCGAACGCAGAGAAGAACTCCAACGCGCCCGCGCGACTCACCAGAAGCGTTGCGAACTCGGGTGAGACAAGCTGGTCCGTGAAAGCCAGAACCGTGAGGTTATCAGAACTTCTCTTTTCGCACACGTCAAAGCATGCAGTCGGCGTGAGAACCTCGCCGTCAGCTACATCTGGGCAAAAAGTTCGGAAGAACTCAAGGCTGCCCACTACGATCACGTCAAATCGTTCGCGTGATACTGCAAGCGCGTGCTCCAGCATTGCTTGAGTGCTAGGAAGCAAGTAAATACCTGGCACACCAGGATCGAGATTCGCCGCATTCATCAGCGACATCTGCTCATTCGCGATCAAAACCAGGCTCCATGCAAAATCAAACGCCTTTCGATCGATGCTTATCGCGCACGCGGGCGAATCACAACGACGTTCCCAAAGCGCAGCCCATCAGGGCAATCACCTCAAATCACGCCGAAGACCTGAGTCTTCGGCGTGAGAAAAGCCCTAGGGCTTTACAGCCAATCGCAGCGCGAGACTTCGCAGGTAATCGCGTCTTCCTGGCGCTCAGCCACCTGCACCAAGCTGTCGAGCGAACTGACGATCGACGAACCGACCTGCATCAGGTTACCGATCTGGTCAGCGACCATAACTGCCTCATTCATCTATCTTCTCCTTGATAATCCATGCGCCCACCATGGGCGCAAGGCATAATTACGTTGCATGAAGAAAAAGTCAATCCGGCGGGTTTATCGATCCCTCCTAACCCGAGCTCATAAATGAACTCTCTGCCTGAGATCAATCGATGTTTAATCGCTCAACCTGATCGCCAAAATCTCCCCTGTACTGCGCGCCGTGGCACTTCTCCTCCATGCGATCGCGCTCTTGCTTGGTGCAAGGTTCTTTCAACGCGCCCACGGCCCCCAGCAGATGGCTGGCCAGGGCGGAACGAAATGCCAGCCCGTGCTGGACTGACTTGCCGGTCGGCGCCCAAGCGCGATCGAATCGCGTGGGAGCGGGTGGCGGCGCCCCCGATCGCTCCCATGGGAGCCGGGAACGCTCTTCGCTCGACTCAATAGCGATCTTCTCGCGAAGCGAAAGATCGATCACTTTCGCCGCACGCGAGTCAACGAACACGGCCTCAAGCGCAGGTTCCTTTGACGCCGATGCAGCTTCACGATGCGGTTGCCTTTCCGTCGTTTGAGTGGGGCGACGCGGCTGCTCTTGCACCGCCTCAACATCAGGCGAGCGTGGCTCCGCTCCTGCACTGCGGGGCCGCTCCAACCAATAGACCATTTGTAGCGGCTGACTCGACCGCGGCACATCCGGCGTGCCAGGGCCTGACAACAGCCAATTCACCACGGCCAAGTGAAGCGCAAGCGTTGCAGAGATCGCTGCAACGCGGCCGGGAGCGACGCTAGAAGCTGGCCTGTGACGCTTCATGCCAAGGTGCACTGCACGCTGTCCAGTTTCTGCACGCCGCTCATTTTGACTGCGCCATCTGCGGAGACGCCGCGACCAGGCTGTTGAGAAGAAGCCATGCGCTCGGATTGGCAGATATCTGTTGCTCGAGGATGCCCCCGACTGCGTCCGTGAGAAAACGTAGCCCTTCTGCGCCCTTGACGCCCGCGTCGATCGCTAAGGGCTCATCGACTTCAATCGAAATCTGATCGACAGTGAGCCTGCACTGTGCAGGGAGTAACACAGCCCGTGTCTTCATCGCGATGCTCAACATCGCCGATGCCATCGACCTGGGGCGACCAAACATCGCATATGGCAACGCGCCCCGCCCCCGGTAGACGAAATCCGGATAGGTGCAAAACACACCACCGTGAGCCAGCACGTCCATGATCTGTTTGACGCCCTGCATGCCCTGGCTCGCAAACAAAGGCGCGGGTTCTATCCACGGGTAGTGCGACGCATCCACACCCTCTCCAAAAAAGATGACCTGGCGGCCCGGGAAGCACTCAGAAACCACACGGATCGCGTCAGACGTGCACATTTGCATGGGCATTATCGTCAGCACGGGGCGATCTCTGACTTCTTCAAGCCATTGCGATCCCAGCACGTCGATGACGCGCTCAGAGGCGATCGATCCCAGCCTCCACCTCGCCTCTCGCGCCACGCAGGACAGTTGATGCCGATAGACGTCCGCCAGCGCCGCTGGCCGACTGTCGTTGACCAGTGAGAGCGCGGCACGCACAACGTCGTTCTCTGGATAGTGGGGATCATCAGCAAGCGCTTGCGCTGCCTCCTCAATCACCGAGATAGTCAGCGATGAAAGAAGACTGCGACCCGCCGGCTGGCCAAGGAGGCGGCTCCAACTCGAGAAAGCATCGAGTGCTGCGCTCACCGGGTCGCCACCGACGCCATGTAGCGTAGTATCCGCGAGGGGTCGGCTGATAAGTCCTGCGCAATCGACTTGTAAGCGTATTGGGCCATCGCGCAGTGGAGCAACGACCGATCCGTCAAATCGCTTCCGTAGGCGAGGCATGTGCCTCCACACAGTGAATACCAAGGGCAGGCGTTGCACGGCGCCGCTTCTGAAAGATCCCGAGAGCGGAGCGCTTCAAAGCCGGGCCCGGCCCGGACGGTGGCAAGGTCCACCTCATCAACGTTCCCAGCCTCACCGCACGGATGGGAACGGTCAATGCAGTCGCAGCCCTGCCACACGCCGTCTGCGGTAATAGAAGCCAGCTCCCGACCTGCCCCGCACTTAGGTCGCAGGCACATATAAGCCCCGGAGCCGTAAAGGAAGTTGTAGAGATACTTCAACACCGGACGCACGGCGAAGCCATCGAAGTCGCCTGCAAGAGCCCCTTGGTAAAGATTTCTCCAAGCCATCATCAAGCTGCCCACATCGAACGAGAAGGCGGAATCAGCACCGGTCGCGCCGCGACCGGAGGGCTGGAATAGTGTCCAGTCCCACGCTCTGATGCGTAGACTCTTGATGTAGTGCGCAACCTCGACAAGATGCTTCACATTCGCCGAGGTCACGGTCGAGATCGCGCCGCAAGAGGCGACGAATTCAGGCCAAGCCTCGATGTGCTTTTGCATGATGGCGTGACTACCGCCGCCTCGATGCGTAACTCTGTATGTGTCATTGACCGCAGGCGGACCATCAATTGAGATGCCCCACGCGATGCCGTGGTCGACAGAGAACTGCACGATGCGCGCGTTGAGCTTGGTGAGATTGGTCTGCCCACCGAAAGCGACCGCTACGCCAAGGGCTTTCGCTTCGCTTTCGGCAAACTCAACCAGGCCCTCAATGAGCGGCCACACCAATGTCGGCTCGCCGCCATGCAGAATGATCCGCAGCTTGCCGCCGCACATGCGGAGCGCCTGAGCAATAGCCCGCTCAAACGACGTTTTATCCGCCACGGTTGCCTTGTGGATGGGATCGTAGTCATAGCAGTAAAGACACCCGAGATTGCAGGCGTTGGTGAGCTTTAGAATGAGCATTCCAAGCGGCGCGTCGGGCGAATCAACCAGCGGTTGACCCATGCCCGCATCCCTAAGCGACGCGCTGACCGCCGGGTCCTCGCCAGCGGCATGCGGATCAAGATATCGATTGATACGCGCAGCAGTTTCGCTGCTGGACAACAGCCATCGCCCAGTCATCCGGTCGATGACCAGGGTTTCGTCCTCAAGCTCAACGAGCTTGATGTCGCTCGCTCTTAGCGATTGTTCCTTGCGAAGAACTTGCAGTTGCTCGATGGACATTGTGGCTTCCCTGTCTTAAACAACGCTATCCATAGCTCGCGCGCCTAGTTGGCGCCCTTGGCAGCAACGAGGCCGCGTACTGGGGCGAGGCGTGTGAGACAAGTTTCCGTGCACGTCGAGAGAGCATCGCGACGCGCCAGATCCCCGGCTGATTGCAGCCGGGGAAGTACGCTTAGCCGAGCTGCTGCTCGCTGTCGCCGCAGAAGCGGTCCCACCACGCAGCCTGGCCGTGTGGACCTACCTGCAAGGACGACCCGGCGATCGAGTCGACAGTGCGAATGCCCGGGAGGACGTCGCCAGTAGCAACAGCTTCCAGAGGCAGCGCCCCATTGGCCGAAGCCATCATCGGTTCGGGCAAGAGCGTCTTCATAGGATTATCCTTTTCCATAGCTGCGAAGCGCAGCGTGCTGAACGCTATTTAACTCATCCTATGAAGTCAAGCGATGGCCCATTCCTTTCGATTTCTCCTCAAGGCCTGCTAAGTAGTTATCAAAGAAAGCCGAAGCGGTCGGGCGTGCTCGAGGCTGGCCCGCAACCGCTTGCTGCATCTGGACTGCGCACTACATCAAGCGCCTGACGATCCGCACTGCGCTCCACAGCTTCGCAAAGGCGCGTCAGTGCCCGCCAAGCATCGACTAACTACCAGGCCCAAGGCAGATCGACGGCACGTGGCTTGCGGTTTCTGCAAGGTGCCGAGTCCATTTCTCACGTCGAGCCTCAGCTCCGCGCTGCTGTCCTACGGCGACGCCACGCACGCCAGGCAATCGCGACGATGGCGACAAACAGCCACAGCGGCCAGAGCAGCGCCACCACGACGCCGGCGTCGAGCAGGCCCTGCCAGCCGCCGCGCAGCGCCTGGCCGATGCGCACGAAGAAGCCGGGACGCTGCTGGGCGAACACGGCGTCGGGGTCCACGCGTTCGCTGTGCCGGACCTGCGAGGGTTGATAGAGCGACAGGTCGATCGTCGCGAATGCGATCCGGTCCTCGACTTCGCGTTGCGTCACGCGGGCCTCGTCGCGAGCCGCAAGCGCGCGTTCGCGGGCGGCGAACGCGTCACCTTTGCGGTCCAGCCGGTCGCCGGTCTGCACTGCCTGGGCCAGCGATTGCTGCAGCTCCTGGCTGCGGGCGTACGCCAGTTGCTGGCGCAGCAGGTCGAACTGCACGTCGCGCGCATCGAAGTCGCGGCTGTCGAGGAAGGCCATCTGCTTGGCGAGCTCTCGCAGGAACGTCTGCGCGCGCTCGCTGGGCACACGCACGGTCAGCTCGCCTGCGGTGGTGTACTCGACCAGCTCCAGCAGCTTGCCGTCGCCGATGCGGTGCCGCTGCACGCCCTGGGTCTCGGACCGGATCCGGTTGGCAACCACGAAGCCGCCTTGCGCAGCGGCGAGATCTTCGATTGCGAGCGCGGAGCGGTAGACGTCGTCGACCGCGAATCGCGCCTGGGCGGTGCGGACGAAGCGGCGCGCGGGATCGGTCTGCGCCAGCGCGTCGGAGGCCATCTGCACGGCGGCATCGACACCCGCCTCGGGCGCGACAGGCCCGGCGCCCGCTGCCGGGGACGACATCGCATCGGCTTGCAGCGCCTCGGCCGGTGGCGGCGGGGCGTCGGCCGCGAACTCGGTGGCGGTCTCAGCCGACTGCTGCGCGCAGGCGGCCAGCAGCACGCAGAGCAGGCCGGTCGACAGCGGCCGGCGATGACGGAAGACAGGCATGGAGGTCTCCAGAAGGGGCGGGGTGCAGAGTCAACGCGCGAGGCCGAGCATCGGGGCTGACGGTGCGACGCACAAGCAGGCCTCGCCCCCTGCCATCGGTCACCCCTGTGCTTTAACGCGAAGCCAACATCTTTCAATCGCCGCCCCGCTAGCGTCATGCGCGACACATCCGTCACCTGGGGATCTCTGATGCGCCACCTGTTGCTCGCGACCGCGGTCGCGATGGGCCTTGCCGCCTGCGGCGACCGTCCGCCCACCGATACCACCGCCACGCCGGCCACCCCCACCGCCAAGCCGATCGCGCTGGACGATGTGGAACTGATTCCGCGCGATGCGCTGTTCGGCAATCCCGAGCGCGCCGGCGTGCAGCTCAGTCCTGACGGCCGGTACCTGAGCTGGCTCGCGCCGGTGGACGGCACGATGAACGTCTGGGTGGCGCCGGCCGACGATCCGGGCGCGGCGAAGGCGGTCACGCAGGATGCGGCGCGTGGGATCCGCAATTACTTCTGGTCCTATCAGCCCGGCACGTTGCTGTACCTGCGCGACACCGGTGGCGACGAGGACTTCCATCTGTTCGCCGTCGATATCGACAGCGGGCGCAGCCGCGACCTCACGCCGTTCCCCAAGACCACCGCGCAGGTCGTCGGCATCAGCCATCGCCATCCCGATGCATTGCTGGTGGGTATGAATGATCGCGACCCGCAATGGCACGACCTGTACCGCGTCGACCTGGGCAGCGGCGCGCGCACGCTCGTAGAGCGCAACGACGACCGCATCGGCGGCTACCTGGCCGATGCCGATTACACGCTGCGCTATGCCTCGCGCTCGCGCCCGGACGGCGGGATGGACCTGCTGCGCCGCGACGGCGACGGCTGGGCGACGATCGAGGACGTGCCGTTCGAGGACGTGCTCGGCACCGGGCCGGCCGGGCTGACTGACGACGGCGCGACCTTGTACATGCGCGATTCGCGCGAGCGCGACACCGCCGCGCTGTTCGCGGTCGACACCGCCAGCGGCGAGAAGCGGCTGGTGCACGAGGATGCACGCGCGGACGTCGGCGACGCCCTGTCCGACCCGCGCACCGGTGTCGTGCAGGCGGTCTCGGCGAACTACCTGCGCGAGGCCTGGACGGCGGTCGACGACCGCATCCGCGCCGATCTCGAGACGCTCGAAGCGATCGGCCCGGGCGAGGTCTCGATCAACAGCCGCACACTCGACGACCGCCACTGGCTGGTCGCCTACTCGGCCGCCGAATCGCCGGTCGTCTACTACCGCTACGACCGCCCGGCCGAGGGCGGCGCCGGCACGCTGACCCAGCTGTTCTCCGGACGCCCGGCACTCGAGGGCAAGCCGCTGGTGCCGATGTGGCCGCTGGAACTCAAGTCCCGCGACGGGCTGACGCTGGTCAGCTACCTCACCCTGCCCAAGCACGCCGACGCCGACAACGACGGCAAGGCCGACGCGCCGGTGCCGCTGGTGCTGCGCGTGCACGGTGGACCCTGGTCGCGCGACGGTTACGGCTTCAAGCCGACGGACCAATGGCTGGCCAACCGCGGCTACGCGGTGCTGAGCGTCAACTTCCGCGGCTCAACCGGCTTCGGCAAGCAGTTCACCAATGCCGGCAACGGCGAGTGGGCGGCCAAGATGCACGACGACCTGATCGACGCCGTGCAATGGGCGGTCGACAGCGGCGTGACCACCGCCGACAAGGTCGCGATCATGGGCGGCAGCTACGGCGGCTACGCGACGCTGGTCGGGCTGACGTTCACGCCCGATACCTTCGCCTGCGGCGTCGACATCGTCGGTCCGTCGAACCTCAACACCCTGCTGTCGACGGTGCCGCCGTACTGGGCGAGCTTCTTCGAGCAACTCGCCCGCCGCATGGGCGACCCGCGCACCGAAGCGGGCAAGGCCTGGCTGACCGAACGCTCGCCGCTGACCCGCGCCGATGCGATCACCAAGCCGCTGTTGATCGGACAGGGCGCCAACGATCCGCGGGTCAAGCAGGCCGAGAGCGACCAGATCGTCGAGGCAATGACCGCCAAGTCGATCCCGGTCACCTACGTGCTGTTCCCCGACGAAGGCCACGGCTTCGCGCGCCCGGAGAACAGCACCGCGTTCAACGCGGTCACCGAGGGCTTCCTGCAGACGTGTCTGGGCGGACGGGCGCAGCCGATCGGCGACGACTTCACAGGTTCGAGCATCACCGTGCCCACCGGCGCCGACCGCGTGCCGGGGCTGGCCGAGGCGCTGAAGACGCATACCCAGGACGTGCGCAAGTAAGGCCGGTTTGACGGCCCGTCGCCGCGTGCGCGGCGGCGGGCCGGACTGCCGAACACGCACCAAGGCATCGCGATTCGATGCGCCGTACAAACGCCAGCAACGTGCCGACCGCCGGCCCGATCAGCGCCGCTTGCTGCGGGCCGCGCCAGGCAAGGTCTGTCGCAGGGTCTCGAAGCCGTCCCAGGGATGTGTGCCGAGCCGCTTGAGGCGGGCCGGCGCATTACGCAGCGTCCATTGGTTGCCGGCCTTCACCCGGCCCAGCTCCTCCCAACGCAGCGGCATCGCAACCGGAGCACCGGCCCGCGCGCGCAGCGAGAACGACGCCACCGCCGTCGCGCCGCGGCCATTGCGCAGGTAGTCGACGAAGATCCGCTCCTTGCGGAACTTCTTGGTCGCCGTGGCGACGTAGGTCAGCGGCTCGAGCTGCGCCAGGCTCTGCGCGAAGGCCTGCGCGAAGGGCTTGACGACTGACCAGTCGCAGCCCGGATCGAGCGGCACCACCACGTGCAGGCCCTTGCCGCCGGAGGTACGCACGAACGATTCGAGGCCCACCTGCTGCAGCAATCCGCGGATCTGGCGCGCGGCCGCGACGATGTCGCGCCAGGCAATGCCCTCGCCGGGGTCGAGGTCGAAGACGATGCGGTCGGCGATATCGGGCGCCTTGGCATGCGCGCCCCAGGGATGGAATTCCAGCGCGTTGAACTGCACCAGCTCCAGGGCGGCCGCCGCGTCGTTGACGACGAGATAGTCGCCGGCGCTGCCCGATTCCTCCTTCAGTCGCACCGTCTCCACCAGTTGCATGCCGGCGGTGTGATGCTTCTGGAAGAAGCAGGCGCTGTCGATGCCGCCCGGGCAGCGGATCACCGACAGCGGTCGGCCGGCAATCTCGGGCAACAGCCACTCCATGACCGTTGTGTAGTACGCGGCGACATCGCCCTTGGTCAACGTATCGCCGGGAAACAGGACCTTGTCCGGACTCGACAGCGTCGGTGGCGCGCGCGAATCCGCGGCAGCCTTGCGGGGCGTCGCCCGCTTTGCGGCTGCGCCCACGCCCGCGGCGGCGCGCTTGCGAGCAGGCGTCTTGCTGCGGGTCTGCGTTGTCATCTCGTCGTCTCCTTCCGGGGCGCCGCGGTCGCTGTCGTGGAGGTCCTCGATCGACTTGTCGGGCCGGACCGCCTTGAGCGAGGGCTGGCGCAGCAGGCCATGGCCGCCGGTGCCGCGCGAGAACACCTCGACCACGAAGCGCGGCGCGAACCAGCGCGCGGCGCGCAGGTCGGTGTCGTTGGGCGGCACGTGGACCGTCGGGGCATCGCGCCCGGCCTTGCCGATGCGCTGGGCGATCTCGTCGAGCAACACGTCGCTGAAGCCCGAGCCCACGCGCCCGGCGTAGCGCCAGCCATGTTCGGGATCGGGACGGGCAAGCAACAGCGAGCCGAACCCGCTGCGGCTGCCCTTGGGCGGGGTGTAGCCGACCACTGCATATTCGTCGCTGGCCAGTTCCTTGGTCTTGCGCCAGTCGTCGCCGCGCCCGGGGCGATAGCCGCGGTCGCCGCGCTTGGAAATGATCCCCTCGAAGCCGGCCTGCGAGGCCAGCTCGATCGCCGTCGCCGCCTCGCCCTCGATGTGCGAACTCCAGGCCAGATGCGCTGGCGGCGGATCGCCGAGGATGCGCTGCAGCAGTGCCTTGCGCGCAAACAACGGCGCTTCGCTGATGTCGACCCCATCGACATGCAGCAGGTCGAACAGCACCAGCGCCAGCGCACCCTGGCGCTCGCCCGACAACGTCTGCTGCAACAGATTGAAGTCCGCGCGCGCGCCGCGCCCGGCGATCAGCTCGCCGTCGAACGCGGCCGAACGCAGGCCGAGCCGGGTCAGCGCCTCGGTGATCTCGGGCACCTTGGCGGTCCATTCGAGCGCGTTGCGCGACCACAGCCGCACCTTGCCGCGCGCGATCGTGACCAGCAGCCGGTAGCCGTCCCATTTGAGTTCGTGCAGCCAGGCCTCGCCGGTGGGGGCGCTCTCGCCGAGCCTGGCCAGCTGCGGCGCGAACGGGCCGTCGGGGGCGGCGGCGCGGCGGGCGCCGTCGAGCTTGCGTGCAGCCGCCGCCCAGTCGTGCTTGCGGCGCGTGGCGACCGCGACCTCGCGCTCGCCGCGCTTGCGTGCCTTGCCGGTACCGGCGCGCTTGGCGTCCTCGGGCGGTGGCGGCGTGATGTCGCCGAGCAGGTCGTCGGCATCCAGCTTGCCGGCGTACGCGTCCTTGTCCTTGAACAACAGCCATTGCTGTTGCCGGCCCGGCCGGGCCGTGCGCACCAGATGCCAGCGCCCCTTGAGCTTGCGGCCGAACAGCTCGAAACGCAGGTGGCCCTTGGCCAGCGCCTGCTCCGGGTCGCCGTCCGCGACCCACGCCCCGGTGTCGAACCTGGCCACGTGACCGCCGCCGTACTGGCCCTTTGGGATCTCGCCCTCGAAGCCGGCGTAGTCCAGCGGATGGTCTTCGACCTGCACCGCCATGCGCTTGACGTCGGGGTCGTAGCTCGGCCCCTTGGGCACCGCCCAACTGCGCAGCGCATCGCCCACCTGCAGGCGGAAGTCGTAGTGGCGACGGCTGGCATGGTGCAGCTGCACGACGAAGATCGCCCGCTTGCCGCGCGGCGCGGCCTTGCCCGGCTCCGGCTCGCGGGTCGCGTCGAACCTGCGCTTGCGGCGGTACTCGGCAAGAGTCATGGCGTCATGAGGCCTTGCGCACGGCCTTCTTCGCGGTCTTCTTCGCGGCCTTTGCAGTGCGCTTCTTCGCCGGTGCCTTCTTCCGGGCCGGGGTCTGCTTGCTCGCGGTCTTCTTGGCCGGCGTGCGCTTGTTGCTCTGCAGGCTCTGCTCGAGCAGCGAGACGAAGTCGACCACGTTGGTCGCCGCATCCTCGCGCGGCGCGGGCTCCTCGCTCACGCGCGTGGTGGCGCCCTTGGCCTTGATGCGCTTCTGGATGATCTGGGCCAACCGCTCGCGGAACTCGTCGTGATAACCCTCGGGGTCCCAGTCGGCCGACATCGATTCGATCAACTGCGTGGCCATCTGCACTTCCTTGTCGGCGATGCGGTACTTGGACGCATCGCCGGTGGGCAGCTTGTAGTCGTTGGGATCGACCAGCTCCTGCGGATAGCGCAGCAGCATGAGCACCAGCGCATCGTCCTCGGGCAGCACTGCGCACAGGTATTCGCGCGTGCGGATCACGACCCGCGCGATGCCGATCTTGCCGGTCTTCTTCAGCGTCTCGCGCAGCAGCACGTAGCCCTTCTCGGCTTTCTTGCCCGGCACCAGCACGTAGGGCTTCTCGTAGAAGCGTGTGCCGATGCTGCCGGCATCAACGAAGGCCTCGACATCCACCGACTCGTGCGACTCGGGCGCGGCCGAGGCGATGTCCTCCTTCTCGATGACGACATAGCTGCCCTTGTCGTACTCGAAAGCCTTGACGATCTCCTTCCACGGCACTTCCTCGCCGGTGTCGGCATTGACCCGCTCGAAGCGGATCGGCTTCTTGTCGCGCGAATCGAGCATGCGGAAGCTCAGATCGGTGCGGCGCTCGCCCGACATCAGCGACACCGGGATGTTGAGGAGGCCGAACGACAGCGAGCCGGACCAGATGGGACGTGCCATGGAATCTCCGATGCGCAGCGCAGCGCGAATGTGCGCGGCCTGCACGGCGTGGCGGGACGCGGTGCTCGCAGGCTGGCAAAGCACTCGTGGACCCCGCGTCAACCTCGCTGCCGCGCAGCTTGTGGTCGAGCAAGACACGACGGCGGACGGAAGCCTGCCGCCTCGAACCGCCGGGCCGCCCCAGGCGGCGACCGACCCTGCGCACCTGGAGCGCCCTGCACGCGGCGCTTTCACGCACAGTTGCGCCTGCCGGCGCACAGTGACGCGCATGAACCCAGACCACGACATCGACAAGACGCCCGACGAACGCGACCGTGCGCCGACCCCGGCCTCGCCGGAAGACGCGCGCGAACATCGTGGGCACCGCGAACGGCACGAAGAGAACACCCACGACGAGGCGCTGGAAGAGACCTTTCCGGCCAGCGATCCGGTCTCGCCGTTCGTGCCGGCACGCGATCCGGAGTGAGGGCGCAAGGGCACCCGGGGACCGCCGTGCGCAGGCCCGGCGGCCAGCACGTCGGCTGCGTGCCGGCCATTGGGGTCGACCCTACCCGCACGACGCGGCCAGGCCCCTATAATCGCCGGCTGTAATCGTTTACACAGGATCGACGATGCGTCTTGACGACCGGCTGGAAGCGCTGCTCGCCCGTATGACCGTGGAGGAGAAGGTGGGCCAGCTCGGCATCTTCGCCGACATGCTGCGGCCGTTCGCCGCCGACGTGAATCCGGAGATGAACGAGCTCAACGCCGGCGAACTGCGCGAGCGCATCCGGGCCGGACATGTCGGTGCGGTCTTCAATGGCGTGGGCGCCGCCCAGGGGCGCGAGGCGCAGCGCATCGCGGTGGAGGAAAGCCGGCTCGGCATCCCGCTGCTGATGGGCGCCGATGTGATCCACGGCATGCGCACGGTGTTCCCGATTCCGCTGGGCGAAGCGGCGAGCTTCGAGCCTGAACTGGCCCGGCGCACAGCACGCGCGGCCGCGATCGAGGCCACCGCCTGCGGCCTGCACTGGACCTTCGCCCCGACGCTCGACATCGCCCGCGACCAGCGCTGGGGCCGCGTGGCCGAGGCTGCCGGCGAGGACGTGGTGCTGGCCAACGCCTTCGCGGCGGCGCGCGTGCGCGGCTTTCAGGGCGACGATCTGACCGCCGACGACGCCCTGCTGGCGAGCCCCAAGCACTTCGTCGGCTACGGCGCGGTGATGGGCGGGCTGGACTACAACAGCGTCGAGATCTCCGAAGGCACGCTGCGCGACGTCCATCTGCCGCCGTTCAAGGCCGCGATCGATGCCGGCGCGCTGACGGTCATGAGTGCGTTCAACGACATCAACGGCGTGCCGGCCTCGGCGCACGATGGGCTGCTGACCGACCTGCTGCGCGGCGAATGGAAGTTCGGCGGCTTCGTGGTCTCCGACTACACCGCCGATTTCGAGCTGGTCGCGCACGGCTTCGCCGCCGACGACCGTGAGGCGACCAAGCTGGCGTTCACCGCCGGGGTCGACATGAGCATGCAGAGCGGGCTCTACGCCGCGCACCTGCCGGACCTGGTCGCCAGTGGCGAGGTGTCGATGGCGACACTCGACGAGGGCGTGCGCCGGGTGTTCGCGGTCAAGCAGGCGATCGGCCTGTTCGACAATCCCTACCGCTCGCTCGACCCCGAGACCGAGGCCGCGCTCGATCCGCAGGCGCTGCACGGCGCGCTGGCGCGCGAGGCCGCGCAGCGTTCGATCGTGCTGCTCAAGAACGAGGGCGACCTGCTGCCGCTGAAGAAGGCCGGGCAGAAGATCGCGCTGATCGGGCCCTACGCGCGCGACCGCGACAACATCGAGGGCTGCTGGACCCTGTTCGGCGACAAGCGCCTGCACGTGAACCTCGAGGACGGCCTGCGCGCTGCGCTCGACGACGGCGATGCGCTGACGGTGGTCGACGGCAGCGGAATGGAGAACGCGCTCGACGGCGGCCTCGACGCCGCGGTCGCGGCCGCGCGCGACGCCGATGTCGTGCTGCTGGCGATCGGCGAACCGCAGAACTACAGTGGCGAGGCGCAGTCGCGCACGCAGATCGTGATCCCGCCCGCGCAGCAGGCGCTGGCCGAGGCGGTCGCCGCGACCGGCACGCCGATCGTCGTGCTGCTGCGCCATGGCCGCGCGCTCGCACTGCACGGCGCGGTGCGCGATGCGCAGGCGATCCTGGCGACGTGGTTCCTCGGCAGTGCGACCGGCCCTGCGATCGCCGATGTGCTATTCGGCGACTACAACCCGTCCGCGCGCCTGCCGGTGAGCTTTCCGCGCGACTCGGGCCAACAGCCGCTGTACTACAACCGGCAGCGCACCGGCCGCCCCGAACTGCCGGAGATGAGCGAGTTCAAGAGCCGTTGGCGCGAGATGCCGCACAGCCCGCTGTACCCGTTCGGCCACGGGCTGTCGTACACCCGCTTCGCGTACGGCCCGGTGCAGTTGTCGACCGACACGCTCGACTGGGACGGCACGCTGACCGTCTCTGCGACGCTGCGCAACACCGGCGATCGCGCGGGCGAGGAAGTCGTGCAGCTGTACATCCACGACCGCGTCGCCAGTCGCGTGCGCCCGATCCGTGAGCTCAAGGCCTTCCGCAAGGTTGCGCTCGCTCCGGGGGAGGAGACCACGGTCGCGTTCGAACTGCATCGCGACCAGCTCGCCTTCACCACCCGCAGCGGCGCCTTCGCCGCCGAGCCGGGGCTGTTCGACGTGTGGATCGCACCGCATTGCGAGGCCGGCGAGGCGGCGCAGTTCACGCTGCGCGGGGCGTAGACCGGGGCAGCGGGCGCCCGCGCCCGGATCATGGCCGCAGTCGCGCGCGCGGCGGCGGCTTGCGCCCCTCAGTCCGCGTCGGCGGCGTACTGCTTCTCTTCGATGAAGCCGGCGCCGGCCAGGCGATTGATCGCGTTCTTGAGCTCGACGCGGGCATGGTTGGTCGTGGCGACGGCGCGCGCGAGGCGGATGAACTCGTCGTCGAAGGTCTGGCTGCGCTCGCGGTCGCGCAGGCCGTCCTGGATGTCCCACATCGTCGTGTTGACCGCCTTGAGCTCGGCCTTCAGCGATGCGAAGCCGGGATCGCCCGCCTCGACGCCGCGCCACGGTGACAGCAGCGCCTCGAGTTCTGTGCGCACATGCGCGAGCTTGTCGGCATCGTCGAGCCGCTCGGCCTTGATCTCGAGGATGGTGATCTTGTCGGCGAGTTCGCCGACCGATACCGGGGTCATCACTGCGCCCACATCTGTCTCCTCGTCGCGGGAAAGCCGGTCATTCTAGTCGCGTGCCGGCTGCGCAGCCCCGCGTGTGGCCGGGATCGTCCAGCCCTGGATCAGCGCGTACAGGATGCGGCGGTCTTCGTCGTCGAGCGCACCGGTCGCCTGGGCGCGGAAGCGCAGCCGGAACGCGCGCGCGGTCGCATCGGGGTCGTCGGTCGAATAGCCCAGCGTGCGCAGCGCCTGCAGCGCATCGAAGCCCGGCGGCGCCGGCGGTGTGCCGTCCTGCGGCCAGACGCCGTAGCCGTGTTCGGCGAGCCGGCGCCAGGGGAAATGCACGCCCGGGTCGATCTTGCGCGTGGGCGCGAGGTCGGAGTGGCCGATGACGTTCTCCGGCGCGATCCGCCAGCGTGTGCGCAGGTCCTCGAGCAACACCAGCAGGCTCTCGATCAAGGGCTCGGCGAACGGCTCGCGGCCGTTGTTGTCGAGTTCGATGCCGATCGAGGCCGAATTGACGTCGGTGATCGCGCCCCAGCGGCCGGCACCGGCGTGCCAGGCGCGGTCGAGGTCGGACACCAGCTGGTAGCGCTCGCCACGTTTGCCGATCAAGTAGTGCGCGCTGACCCGGCCGCCGCTGTTGGCGGTGCGCAGCGTGTCGAGACTGCGTTCGACCGAGTCCTGCTCGGTGTAGTGCAGCACCACCAGCACCGGCCGGCGCGCATCGGCGTTGGCCGACGGCACCCAGGTGGCGAGAGGATTGCGCGGGGCCTGGTGGGCGCAGGCCGACAGCAGCAGCGCGGCGACGAGGAGAGAAAGGAGGCGCATCGCCGCATTGCACCCGTTCGGCACCGCGGGCGCAACCCGGGCGCCTGCGCAGGGCATCCGAACGCGCTCAGCGATCGAGCAGCACGCGGACCAGGGCGCCTTCTGGCAGGCGTTCGACGCGCAGCTCGTACCAGCAGCGGTCGCGGGCGAGCCGCTCGCACTTCCACGACAGGAAATCGAGCGACCAGGTGAGGGGCGAGGCGCCGCTGCGTTCCAGGAACTGCGCCAGCGGAAACACCGCCTCCTGGCGACGGTCCTCGCGCAGCGACCACGCCGTCCAGTGCAGCAGCCAGTCGTAGTCGGCCTGGGGAACCTCAGGGTGCATCGGGGATGTCTCGCTGTCGATCGGGTGTCACCTGCATGGCGTCGTCGTCAGGCATGCGGCGGGCGTTCGCGGACGATGCGCACCCCTTCGGTGCCGCCGGGCAGCGTGTGCGTCTGGAGTTCGTACCACTCGCCGGTGCGGATCAATCTGTCACTGGCCCAGGACACGAACGCGAACGCCCAGTCCTGCTCCGCCATGCCGCTGCGGTGCACGAACACGTCGAGCGGCAGATCCAGCCGCTCGCCTTGTGGGCACGGTTCCCAACCGGGCAGTCCGGCCATCCAGTCGAACGTGGTACAGGGCGGCATGAGAAAGCGCACCCGCCCGCATCGCCGTGGGCGATGCGGGCGGGCACCTGGGACCTCTACTGGCGCGCGACCAGGGTCAGGCCCGCGTACGTGCCGGTGAGGCGGATGTAGTACTTGCCTGCCTGCGGCGCAGTGAAGCGGACGGTCTCGGTATTGCTCTTGGCACGCGTTGAGAACGCGTCCCGGTCGGTGGCAGTCGGGACTCGGCCCCGGGCGACATGCATCGACACATCGCCGGTACCGCCGAAGGTCATGAAGGTCAGCACCGCGCCGGCGGTCGCCTCGAACGTGTAGAGCGCGTCCTCGGCCCCCGCCGACAGGCCGCGCAGTTCGACCTTGTTGGCCAGCGGCACTTCCAGCGGCGCGCAGTCGCTGGTGCATGGCGGCTGCGTGGCGCGATGCAGCAGCTGGGCCGCATCCAGAATGCCCGCCCCCATCGGCGTGTTGGTGGGAATCGCCGCCGGAAACGGCCGCGCGGTGCGGCGCAGCAGGTCGCGCATGTCGCTCCAGTTCAATGGCGTTTCGACGACGCTCTGCACCATCGCCGCAGCCGCGGCCACATGCGGCGAGGCCATCGAGGTACCGGTGTAGCCGCCCAGGACCCAGTCGCTGGTCGGGCGCGTGGTGCCGGCATTGAGGACCTGGAAGATGTAGCCATTCGGATCGCCATCGACATCGCCGCCACCACCCGGTGCCGACAGGTCGACCCGGGGGCCCCAGCTGGAATAACTGGTCTTGCCCCCGGTGACGCGGGTCGCGCCCACCGAGATGACGCCGGTGCACGAACTCATCGTGTAGGTGCCGGCATTGGCATTGGAATTGCCGGCGGCCACGACGATGATCGAACCTTGCGCGTTGATCTTGTCGATGGCGTCCTGGTACAGCGCCGGGCACGCCTGCGGGCCGGTGCTGCCCAGGCTCATGTTGATGACCTCGGCCGGATTGGGATTGGCGGGCACGCCCTCGACCGGCAGGCCGGCGGCCCACATCATGCCGTCGGCGATGTCGCTACCGTAGCCGCCGCACGAGCCGAGCACGCGCACCGGTACGACCTTGGCACCGTGGGCGAGGCCAGCCAGACCGGCGCCGTTGTTGGTCTGCTGGGCGATCGTGCCGGCGACGTGGCTGCCGTGCCAGGAGCTGTCGCGCGGCGCATTGCCCTGCGCGCCCAGCGCGGTGCAGTAGTTGGCCTCGACCCAATCGCCCACGTCCCAGCCACCGGCCACGCGTGCATCGGTGTCGCGGCGGGAAATGCGCCGGTCGCTGATCATGTCGTAGCCAGGCAGGACGTTGACCGCGAGATCGGGGTGGTTTTCGACGATGCCGGTATCGACCACCGCGACCACGACGCCTTCGCCGGTGGAGATATCCCAGGCCTGCTCGGCGCGCACGCCGCCGGTCGGGTCCTTGAAGTTCCACTGGAAGCGCGCGTACTCGGGATCGTTGGGCACGGCGGCCGGCATCGCCGTCGGTGCACGCGCCACATCGGCACGCTGATAGAGGCGGTCGACCTCGACCCGGAGCACGCCGGGCTCGGCGGACAGCTCACGGATGAAGCTCGCGCGCTCGGACTCGGTCATCGCGCGTGAGGCCTGCACCACATGCCAGCCCGGTGCGGCCATGCTGCGCAGCACACGCGCGGTGGCGGCCGGGCGGGCGGCCGAGGTCGCGGTCGCGGCGACCGCGCTCGACAGGCCGGCGCGGCGGACGCTGGTCGTCAGCGCGCTGCCCAGGGCGGCGCGGCCCTGGGCCGCCGGCTGGCTGGTCTTGACGACGAAACGCTGCCCCGCGGTCGCAGCGGCTTGCGTCTCGCCGGCGAGGTCGCGGGTCACGCTGCGGTCGAGGCGAGGGCCTGCGGCCTGCGCGCCGCCGGTCAGCAGGATGGCGGCGATCGCCGCACCGAGGGTGGTCTGGATACGCATGGAACGTGTCTCCGTCGAAGAATGGGATGTCGCGAGGGACGGCGGCGTCGGCCGACGCCGCCGCGGTGTCATAGGTCGATGCCGAAACCGAAGCCGGCGGATTTCTCGTCGCCGCTGAACGCGCCGCCGAGACTGAAGGACGCGCGCTCGCCGACCCGCTTGGCATAGCCGATCGACAGCGCCTGCTCGCCGCTCTGGAAGCCGGCGCCCACCGCCACGCGTCCACGCGGGCTCTGCGTGCCGGCCGCGTTGGTGGCCATGTTGAGCATCGCCGCGCTCATCGCGCCCTGCCGGTCCATGCGCCGGTCGACGTCACTGAAACGACGCTCGACATCGCCGCGGTAGGCATCGAACTGGTCGCCCCACGCCGCCAGACGCTGGTCGGTGTAGGCCTTGGATGAGGCGACCGCCTGGGTGGCGGTGGTGTCGGCATAGGCCTTGGCCTCGGTGACGCCCGCGCGGACCTGGGCGACATTGGCGGCATCGGTCGCCTGGGTGCCGGCGGCGACGTTGGCGATCTGCCGCTCGGCGCCCACGCTGCCGACCGACACCGTCTGGGCGCGGTCGGCGACCGAACCCTGGCCGAGGGCGACCGCACCCTGCGCGGTGACGCTGGCCCCCTGGCCGAGTGCCGTGCCCGAGGCCGCGGTGACCGAGGCGCTTTCGCCCACCGCCACGGCGTTGGTCGCCTCGGCGGAGATGCGACTGTTGGCGCCGACCGCGGTGCTGCCGTCGGCATGCACCTGGGCGTTGCCACCGACGGCCGTGTCGTTGGGGCCGTGCGCATAGGCGTCGCCGCCCAGCGCCACGCCATTGTTGCCATTGGCCGCGGCACCGCCGCCGACTGCCACCGCATTGGTATCGGCGCCCACCGTGGCCGGCGCATCACCACCGACCGCGACGCGGTCGTTGGTGCCCTGGTTGCTGTCGATCACCGTCTCGACCGACCCGACGCGGGTCTTGAGCTGGCTGATCTGCACGTCGAGCGCAGCGAAGGTCGCGCCGATCGAGGCGTACTGTGTGCCCTGCACGGCGTAGCTTGGCGCCGCCAGCGTGCCGAACGCCGTGACTGCGGCGGCGCCGCCCAGGATGTCGGCCATGCTCTGCAGGCCGCCGTGCAACTGCGCGCCATTGATCGCCTGCGTGCTGTCGGCCGACACCGCGCCTGCGGCCAGGTTCGACAGCACCGTGCCGTCGGCACCAGCCAGCGAGATGCGCGTCTTGTCGACGTCATCGTAGGCCACCGCGTTCTCCGCGATGCCGGCCACATCGCCGATGCGTGTGTCCAGGTCGTCCACGCGACCTTCGACCGCGGTCACGCGCGTGTTCGTCTCGAACAGCTGGCTGCCGTTCACTGCATCGGTGCTGTCTTCGCTGAGGTCGCCCGCAGCGACGTTGGTGATCACCGTGCCGTCGGCACCAGCCAGCGAGATGCGCGTCTTGTCGGCGTCGTCGTAGGCCACCGCGTTCTGCGCGATACCGGC
>NZ_JACHYJ010000001.1:0-599535 GCF_014192745.1 Luteimonas sp. RC10 | reverse complement strand
CTGCATCGGTGCTGTCTTCGCTGAGATCGCCCGCGGCGACGTTGGTGATCACCGTGCCGTCGGCACCAGCCAGCGAGATGCGCGTCTTGTCGGCGTCGTCGTAGGCCACCGCGTTCTGCGCGATACCGGCCACATCGCCGATGCGCGTATCCAGATCGTCCACGCGACCTTCGACCGCGGTCACGCGCGTGTTCGTCTCGAACAGCTGACCGCCATTCACTGCATCGGTGCTGTCTTCGCTGAGATCGCCCGCGGCGACGTTGGTGATCACCGTGCCGTCGGCACCAGCCAGCGAGATGCGCGTCTTGTCGGCGTCATCGTAGGCCACCGCGTTCTGCGCGATGCCGGCGACATCGCCGATGCGCGTGTCCAGGTCGTCCACGCGGCCTTCCACCTGGGTCACGCGCGTGTTGGTCTCGAACAGCTGACCGCCATTCACTGCATCGGTGCTGGCTTCGCTGAGGTCGCCCGCAGCGACGTTGGTGATCACCGTGCCGTCAGCGCCCGCGAGCGAAAGCCGGGCCTTGTCGGCGGCGTCGTAGACCACGGCATTGGCCGAGAGCTCGCCCAGGCCGCCAGCGACCGCCTCGAGCTGGGCCAGGTTCACCGCATCGGTCGATTCGGTGCCGGCAGCGACGTTGGTGATCTGGCGCTCGGCGCCCGCACGGCCGACCGAGATCGTGTTCTCGCGATTGGCCCGCGAGTTCGCGCCCAGCGCGACGCTGTTGTCGACGCCGGTCCACAGGCCATTGGCCTGCTGGCGGCCGACGATGGCCGAGGTGCCCAGCGCGATCGAGTCCGATCCGTAGGTATTGGTGCCGACACCGATGGCGATGCTGTTGAGGTACAGGATCGGCGACGGCGCGAAGAAGTCGCCGTTCCAGACCATCGAGCGGTTGCCGATCGCGATCGAGTTCTGGCCGGCGGCCGCCGATGCCGTCCCCAAGGCGACGGCGTTGACGTTGCGGGCCGACGCTGCATTGCCCAGTGCCGTGCCGCCCTCGTAGAGGGCGTTTGCGCTCGACCCGACGACCGTGGTGCCCTTCGCGTTGGCGCGCGCACCCGAGCCGATCGCCGTGGTGAAATCGAACATGGCCTGCGCGCGATCGCCGATCGCGGTCGCATCATAAGCGGTCGCCTGGGTCCGATAGCCGATCGCGATCGAGCGGATCGCGGTGGCTTCGGCCAATGCACCGATCGCGGTGGCGGCATATTCGGTCGCCTGCGCACCGCCGCCGATCGCCGTCGACAGGCGGCCCTGCGCCTTGGTGTTGCGCAGGATCTGGCCCATGAAGTTCGAGCCGATCTCGTCTTCGCGCACGTCGACGATGCCACCGATCGCAACGGACGACTTGCCACTGGTCTCGGACTGCGCACCGATCGCGGTATTGAAGTCGCCGTTGGCCTGCGCGCCGGCGCCGGCAGCGGTCGCGCCCAGGCCCGAGGCCGCGGTCTGCTGGTGGACCACCACGCCGCGCGGCAGGGCGCTGTAGTCGATGTCGAGGACGCCACCGAGCGCAGTCGACGAATCACCGACCGCCAGACTGTCGCGACCGACCGCCGTCGCATTGCTCGCATACGAGACCGCGCCTGCGCCCAGCGCGACGGTGCCCGTCCCTACGGCCGCGGCCGCCTCGCCGGCCGCCAGCGTGTTCTCGCCGTCGGCGTAGGCGCCGGCATCGCTGTCGGCGCTGCCGGTGGCCTGCAGATAGCGCGAGGCATCCGCGGCCACCGCCTCGAGCTGGGACAGGTTCACCGCGTCGGTGGCCTGCGTGCCCGCGGCGACGTTGGTGATCTGCCGCTCGGCACCCACACGGCCGACCGAGACCGTATTGCTGCGATCGGCGATCGACCCTGCGCCCAGCGCCACCGCATCGTCGATATTGCTGGGCAGGCCGTCGGCTTCCAACATCGTCCAGCCGCCGACCGTTGCGCCGGCGCCCAGTGCGATCGAACGGCTGCCATGCACCTCGGCGCCGGTGCCCATGGCGATGCCGTCGGTGAACACGACGGTCTCCTCGCGCCAGGGATTGCTGTTCCACACGAAGGATTTGCCGATCGAGATGCTGTTCTCGGCGGCAGCCCAGGCGCCGCTGCCCAGCGCCGTGGCGCCGACGCCATTGGCCATCGCGGCCTCGCCGACGGCCGTTGCTTGCGCTGCGATCGCAGTGGCGAAGCTGCCCAATGCGGTCGCTCGGACGTGGGTGGCCCGTGCGCCGCCGCCGATCGCGGTCGCCCATTCTTCCGACGCCTCGGCGCGGTCGCCGATCGCGGTCGCGTCGTAGGCCGTCGCCTGGCTGGCATAGCCGATGGCCACCGCGCGGATGCCGCTCGCGCCGGCCAGTGCGCCGATCGCGGTGGCCGCGTAGTCGGTCGCTTGCGCGCCACCGCCGATCGCCGTCGACAGGCGGCCCGCCGCGCGGGTGTTCTGCAGCTCGACGCCGGCGAAGTCCTCGCCGAGCTGGTCTTCGCGCACATCCACGATGCCGCCGATCGCGACCGCGGACTTGCCGCTGGTCTCGGTCTGCGCACCGATCGCGGTGTTGAAGTCGTCGTCGGCACGGGCGCCCGCGCCGAGTGCCGTCGCTGCCAGCCCGTTGGCGGCGGTCTGCTGGTCGAGCACCACGCCGAACTCGCCCATCGCACCGTAGTCGAGCTGCAACATGCCGCCGAGCGCCGTCGACGACGCGCCCGTCGCAAGGCTGTCCTTGCCGATCGCGGTTGCGGTGTCGGCGTAGGCCAATGCGCCGCCGCCGACGGCGGTTGCACCTTGTCCAACGGCCGAGGCCGCCTCGCCTGCGGCCAGTGCATCGTCACCGTCGACGAATGCCCCCGCGTCGCTATCGGCGCTGCCACTGGCCTGGAAGTAGCGCAGGGATTCATTGGTGGCCGCCTGCAACTGCGCCAGGTTCACCGCATCGGTGGCCTGGGTGCCCGCGGCGACATGGGTGATCTGGCGCTCGGCGCCCGTACGGCCGACCGAGATCGTGTTCTCGCGGTTGGCCCACGAGTTCGCGCCCAGGGCGACGCTGTTGTCGACGCCGGTCCACAGCCCATTGGCCTGCTGGCGCCCGACGATGGCCGAGGTGCCCAGCGCGATCGAGTCCGATCCGTAGGTGTTGGTACCGACACCGATGGCGATGCTGTTGAGGTACAGGATCGGCGACGGCGCGAAGAAGTCGCCGTTCCAGACCATCGAGCGGTTACCGATCGCGATCGAGTTCTGGCCGGCGGCCGCCGATGCCGTCCCCAATGCAACGGCGTTGACATTGCGGGCCGACGCCGCATTGCCCAGGGCCGTACCGCCCTCATAGAGGGCGTTTGCGCTCGACCCGACGACCGTGGTGCCCTTCGCATTGGCGCGCGCGCCCGAGCCGATCGCCGTGGTGAAATCGAACGTGGCTTGCGCACGATCGCCGATTGCGGTCGCATCATAAGCGGTCGCCTGGGTCCGATAGCCGATCGCGATCGAGCGGATCGCGGTGGCTTCGGCCAATGCACCGATCGCGGTGGCGGCATATTCGGTCGCCTGCGCACCGCCGCCGATCGCGGTCGACAGGCGGCCGGCTGCCTTGGTGTTGCGCAGGATCTGGCCCATGAAGTTCGAGCCGATCTCGTCTTCGCGCACGTCGACGATGCCACCGATCGCAACGGCCGACTTGCCACTGGTCTCGGACTGCGCACCGATCGCGGTATTGAAGTCGCCGTTGGCCTGCGCACCGGCGCCGGCAGCGGTCGCACCCAGGCCCGAGGCCGCGGTCTGCTGGTGGACCACCACGCCGCGCGGCAGGGCGCTGTAGTCGATGTCGAGGACGCCACCGAGCGCAGTCGACGAATCACCGACCGCCAGACTGTCGCGACCGACCGCCGTCGCATTGTTCGCATACGACACCGCGCCTGCGCCCAGCGCGACCGTTCCGGCGCCGATCGCCGAGGCCGCTTCGCCCGCTGCCAGCGCGTTGTCGCCTTCGACGTAGGCGCCGACATCGCTGTCGGCGCTGCCGCTGGCCTGGAAGTAGTGCGCCACGGTGTCCGCGTCGACAGCGGCCGGTGTGTTGTAGGCCTGCACGCCGACGGCGGTGGCCTGCGCCAGTGCGGTCAGCGGCAGGGCCAGCACCAGGCCGGCCACGAATGCGCCTGCGCGGCGTCCGCTGCGGCTGCGCGCCAGTTCCGAGGCCACGACCATGCGGCCGAGCTCGGCGTTCCAGAGGGTGCGGTAGATGCGGTTCATTTCGGAGGTCTCCGGCAGCGTGTCATGAAGGCGAGCGCGGTCGTGCGGCAGGCTTGCGCCCGCCACCACCGGCTTTCCGTGTCTTGGCCCTGTCATCCAGATCGGATAGGGCGTCCCCGTCTGCGACCGTACGAGGCGTCGGCGCCTCTTGTCACCCGCACGTTCTCGCCGGAATATCACGCGATTCTCACCGCCCGCCGGACTCGCCATGTACCGCCCGTTCCTGCGCTGGCTCGATCGCGCACCGGTCATGGACCCGGTCGACCAGCGCAATGCGCGCGTGATCCAGGCGCTGTTGCTGTTTCTCGGCGTGACCGTGCCGGCGACGGTGGCCTTCGCCCTGGTGGCCAGCTGGCCGATGCTGCGTGCCGAAGGGCTGCCGTGGCAGAGCGTCGTGTCGCTGGCGATGAGCCTGGCGATCGGTCTGATCGCATTGGGCGGCGTGGCGCTGATCCGCCGCGGTCGCTTCCGCCTCGCGGTCAAGCTGCTGATCGGCGTGCTGCTGGCGGTGTTCGCGGTGAACATGGCGCTCAACGGCCTGCAGCAGCAGATCCCCGACCAGCTCGCCCAATTGCTGGTGATGCTGCTCAGCGGGCTGGTGCTGGGGCGACGCGCGCTGTGGACGAGCTTTGCGCTGCTCGCAACGAGCGTGGTGCTGGGCGCGGTGCAGGACGCGCACGTGCTGTTTGCGCAGACGCCGGCGCGTGCGTTCTACAACCTGCCGTCGGTGCTGTTCACCTACCTGCTCGTCGCCATCCTCATCGACCGCACGACCGAGGCGCTGCGCGAGAGCCTGCGCGAGTCCAATGCACGCGGCGCGGCGCTCGAGCAGGAGATCCGCGAACGCGAGCGCACGCATGCCCAGCTCATCCACGCGCAGAAGAAGGAAATCACCGAGCGCATGGCCAGCGGCATGGCGCACGATTTCAACAACATCTTCTCGGTGATCGCGGGGTTTTCGGCCGAACGCCACGAGGACGACGGCGGCAGCGATGCCCAGCGCGCCGCGCAGCTGGAGAGCAGCCTGGCCTCGGTCGAAGCCTCGGCGCGGCGCGGCATGGCGATCAGCCGCCGGCTGCTGCGCTTCAGTCGCCGCGACGAGACGCAGGTCGAGGTCTTCGATGCCGGCGAAGCGATCGATGCACTGCAACCGATGCTGCGGCAACTGCTCGACGCGCGCATCGTGCTGCGCTTCGATCGCGACACCGCGCCGCTGCCGATCCTGTTTGACCGCAGCCAGTTCGAGCTGATGCTGCTCAACCTGGCCTCCAATACACGCGATGCGATCAATGGCACGGGCGTATTCGACATCCAGGCGCGATGCGCAGCGGGCCACGTTGTGATCGACCTACGCGACGACGGCGCCGGCATGCCGCCCGAGGTGGCCGCGCGCGTGTTCGAACCGTTCTTCAGCACCAAGCCGGCCGACAGCGGCACTGGCCTGGGCCTGGCAGTCGTGCATGAGCTGGTGACCACCGCCGGCGGTACGATCGCAGTGACCAGCGCGCCGGGCGCCGGCACCACGTTCCGGATCGCGTTGCCGCTCAGTCCTGCGGCGTGAGCAGGTAGCCGCGGCCGTGTACGGCCGTCAGCGGCAGCGTTTCGCCGCAGCGCGTGCGGGCCTTGCTGCGCAGGCGATGGATCATCGAATCGATGCGGTGGGCATCGAAGTCATGCACCTGATCGGTCAACGCCTCGATCAGCGCTTCGCGTGCCACCAGTTCGCCGGGCGTGTCGAACAGCCGCCGGCACAGCCGCCGCTCGCTCTGGGTCAGGGCCGCCGAACCGCCCGACGGCGACAGCAGGCACCAGCCATCCGCACTCAAGCGCCATCGGCCGGGCGTGTCGCGTCCCTCGGTGGGCGTTGCAATGGTGTCCAGGCGCCGCGCGAGGCTGTGCAGCGTGGCGGCGAGCAGGTCGATCTCGATCGGCTTGGTCAGATAGGCATCGGCGCCTTCGGTCAGGCCGCGGACGCGGTCGCCGGTCTCGGCGCGGCTGGTCAGCATCACCACCCCCAGCTGGGGCCGTGTCTCGCGCAGCGCGCGTGCCAGGCTGAAGCCGTCGCCGTCGGGCAGCCCGACGTCGAGCACGACCAGCTCGACCGGGTGCGCATCGAGATGCGCGCGCAACGCCGCGATGGTCGCAAACCCCACCGCGTCGAAGCCAAAGCGCTGCAGGCCGGGCAGCAGGATCCGCTCGCGCAACATGGCCTCGTCCTCGAGCACAGCGACGTGCAGCGCAGCGGTCATCGACAGTGGCCAGGTCCGGTCATGTGGGCCGCATCCTAGCCCCGCCGCCGCGCAGCGGACAAATCACGTCTGCCTGCAAACGCGGGCGGCAGTCCCCACTGCCGCCCGCGCGGTCCCTTACCGCGATCAGGTCTCGTAGGCCGACTCGCCGTGCGAGACGATGTCCAGGCCCTGGCGCTCGTCCTCCTCGCTCACGCGCAGGCCGACCACCGCGCGCGTGACCAGGATCGCGAGCGTGGTGACGACGGCGCACCAGAGAATCGTGAACAGCACACTGAAGGTCTGCGCCCAGACCTGAGCACCGATCGAGCCCTCGATGCCGGTGCCGCCGAGCGAGGCGTCGCTGAAGACGCCGGTCAGGATCGCGCCGACGATGCCGCCGACCGCGTGCACGCCGAACACGTCGGCGGTGTCGTCGGCGCGCAGCAGGCGCTTGAGGCCGTTGACGCCCCACACGCACACCGCACCAGCGGCTGCACCGATCACCAACGCGCCGATCGGGCCGACACTGCCGGCAGCCGGCGTCACGCCGACCAGCCCGGCCACCGCGCCCGACGCCGCGCCCAGGGCCGACGGTCGCCCCTTGCTGATCGCTTCGACCAGGCTCCAGGCGACCACGCCGGCGGCCGTGGCCACCATCGTGTTGATCATCGCCAGCGCCGCACTGGCATCGGCGGCCAGCGCCGAGCCGGCATTGAAGCCGAACCAGCCCACCCACAGCAGCGAAGCGCCGATGAAGGTGAACGGCACGCTGTGCGGCTTGATCGCCTCGCGGCCGTAGCCCAGCCGCCGACCGACGAAGTAGGCGCCGACCAGTCCGGCGATGCCGGCGTTGATGTGCACCACGGTGCCACCGGCGAAGTCGATCACGCCCTTGTGCGCGAGGAAGCCGTCTTCGCCGCTCCACACCATGTGCACCATCGGCAGGTAGGCGAAGGTCACCCACAGCACCGAGAACAGCAGCACCGCACAGAACTTGATGCGCTCGGCGAAGGCGCCGATCACCAGCGCGGCGGTGATGCCGGCGAAGGTCGACTGGAACACCACGAACAACAGTTCGGGCAGGCCGCCGGCATCGCTCTGCGGGGTGATCCCGCGCAGGAACGCCTTGTCGGTGAACGAGCCGAAGAACGCGTTGCCGCTGGTGAACGCGGCACTGTAGCCATAGGCGATCCACAGCAGGATCACCACCGAGAACACCACCAGCACCTGCACCAGCACCGACAGCACGTTCTTGGCGCGCACCATGCCGCCGTAGAACAGCGCCAGGCCCGGCACCACCATCAACAGCACCAGCAAGGTCGAGGTGAGCATCCAGGCGACGTTGCCGCTGTCGAACACCGGGGCCGCAGCCTCGGGGGCCTGGGCCAGTGCGCCGGTCGATACGCCGAGCAGGGCAAGTGCACACAGCAGCGACGGGCCCGCTGCCTGCATCCGGGGGGTCCACCCGCGGGTTTGGATCGAGTTCATGGCATGTCTCCGGATGGGGTTAGAGCGCATCGGCGCCGATCTCGCCGGTACGGATACGCAGGACCTGTTCGAGCGCGACGACGAAGACCTTGCCGTCGCCGACCTTGCCGGTCGCCGCGGCCGCGGTGATCGCTTCGAGCGCGGCCTCGTAGGCCTCGTCCGTGACCGCGCATTCGATCTTGAGCTTGGGCAGAAAATCGACGACGTACTCGGCGCCGCGGTAGAGCTCGGTGTGGCCCTTCTGCCGGCCGAAGCCCTTGACCTCGGTGACCGTCAGGCCGGTCACCCCGGCCTCACCGAGCGCTTCGCGGACCTCGTCGAGCTTGAAGGGACGGATGATCGCGGTGATCAGTTTCATGGATGTCTCCGGTTGCGCGATCGCGGTGTCAGAACGACTTGGTGATCGCGAAGGTGAGGGTGTCGTCGGGACCGACGAGGTCGTTGTCATGCCACGTCAGGGCGAGATCGAAGCCGTTGTCGAAGGTCTTGCCGACGCCCGCCGACCAGAACGCGTAGGTCGCCGTCCCCGCGCTGCCGGCGACCCACTGCTTGCCGGCGGCGCCGTTGAGCGACCAGCCCGGGGCGAATTCCCAGCCCAGGCTGAGGTCGAGGTTGCTGCTGCCGTCCGAGTCGGGAATACCGAACAGATCGGTGACGGCGTAGGAATACTTCACGCTCAAGATGCCCCAGCGCAGCCCGGCATAGAGCTCGGTGGTGTCGGCCTTGTCGAAGCCGGCCGGGTAGCGGCCCGGATACCAGTAGTGCACAGCACCGACATCCCAGCCGATGCCCGACGCGCCGAAGTCGCCGCGAAAGCCGAGATAACCGTCGAGTTCGAGTTGGCTCGAGACCGCGGGATCACTGTCGGCGAGCCAACTGATGCTGCTGCCCCAGGTGCCGGCATAGAAGCCGCTCTCGTGCGCCCACTCCACGCCGCCCTGCAGGGCAGGCTTTTCGTCGGTCTGGCTGATCCCGCGGAACAGGTAATCGCTGGTCAGGGTGACCGTGCCGGACACCTGCGCGTGCGCGGCGCCTCCCGACAGCAGCCCTGCGCACAGCAGGACCTTGCATACGTGCTTGCATGACGACATGACAGGCTCCTCATCTGAAAGGAAAGCCCTCCCCGGTCATTGCTGCCTGCATCGGCGAAGCCGAGCAGATGGTGCTTCGGCGAGTCGACCTGCCCCCTGGCGGTCTCCGCCGCGACCGGCGCTCTGTGGCGTCTGTTGGCCGCTTCCGGTCCTGCGTTGATTGCGTATGGCGCCGCTTGCGCGGTGAAACGAAGAAGGGCCTGCCGTATGGCAGGCCCTTCGGGTGCATCAGATCGCGTAGTACATCTGATACTCAAGCGGATGGGTCGCGCCGCGGAACGCGGTGACCTCCTTCATCTTCAGCGCGATGTAGGCGTCGATGAAGTCGTCGGTGAACACGCCACCGGCCTTGAGGAATTCGCGGTCCTTGTCGAGCGCCTCGAGCGCCTGGTCGAGCGAATGGCAGACGGTCGGGAAGTTCTTCTCTTCCTCCGGCGGCAGGTCGTAGAGATCCTTGTCGCTGGGGCCGCCCGGGTCGATCTGGTTCTTGATGCCATCCAGGCCGGCCATCATCAGCGCGGCGAAGGTCAGGTAGCCCGACTGCATCGGATCGGGGAAGCGCATCTCGATGCGGCGTGCCTTCGGATTGGCGACGTAGGGAATGCGGCAGGACGCCGAGCGGTTGGAGGCCGAGTAGGCCAGCATCACCGGCGCCTCGAAGCCCGGCACCAGGCGCTTGTAGGAGTTGGTCGAGGCGTTGGCGAAGGCGTTGATCGCACGCGCATGCTTGAACACGCCGCCGATGTACCACAGCGCGGTCTGGCTCAGGCCGCCGTAGCCGTCACCGGTGAACAGATTGGTGCCGCCCTTGGCCAGCGACTGGTGCACGTGCATGCCGCTGCCGTTGTCGCCGACGATCGGCTTGGGCATGAAGGTCGCGGTCTTGCCGTTGCGGAAGGCGACGTTCTTGACGATGTACTTGAGCGTCTGCAGTTCGTCGGACTTGGCGACCAGCGAGTTGAAGCGGGTGCCGATCTCGCACTGGCCGGCATTGGCGACCTCGTGGTGGTGCACCTCGACCTCGATGCCGACCTGCGACAGGGTCTTGCACATCTCGGCGCGAATATCGTGCAGCGAGTCGAGCGGAGCGACCGGGAAATAGCCGCCCTTGATGCCCGGACGGTAGCCGCTGTTGCCGCCCTCGTATTCCTTGGCCGAGTTCCAGTGCGCCTCTTCCGAATCGATGTGGAAGAAGGTGTGGCCCATCTCGTTGCCGTAGCGCACCGAGTCGAAGATGAAGAACTCGGGCTCGGGGCCGAAGAAGGCCTGGTCGGCGATACCGCTGGACTTCAGGAAGGCCTCGGCCTTCTTGGCGATGCCGCGCGGGTCGCGCTCGTAGGACTGCATCGTCGTCGGATCGAGGATGTCGCAGGTGATCACCAGCGTCGGGTCGGCGGTGAACGGGTCGACGAAAGCGGTCGAGGGGTCGGGCATCAGCACCATGTCCGAGTTCTGGATACCGCGCCAGCCGCTGATCGACGAGCCGTCGAACATCTTGCCGTCCTCGAACAGGCCGGGCTCGACGATCGACTGCGGGAACGTGACGTGGTGCTGCACGCCGCGCATGTCGGTGAAACGCAGATCGATGAACTCGATCTTGTGGTCCTTGATCAGCTTTTCGACGTTGTCGATGGACATCGGGAACGACCGCCTTGAGGTTGGGTGTGCTGGTGATCAAGCAACCCTCGTGCCAACCGATGTCTGTCTTTCAGATCAATGGTTTGCGCCAAACCAGTGAATGACGTGATGGAGGCCATGCACCATTCTGGTGCTATCTTCTCGAGTTCGCACTGATCCGGTGCAAATCAGATCGGCAGCGGCAGTCCGCGCCAGGCCTTGACGGTGCGCAACACGAAACTGGAATTGACGTCGTCGACCGCCGGCTGGTTGAGCAGCCGGTCGAGCAGGAATCGCGAGAAGTGCTCCAGATCGCGCACCGCGACCTGCAACAGGTAGTCCATGTCGCCGGTCAGCGCGTGGCAGGCGACGACCTCGTCCCAGTCGTCGACCAGCTGCGCGAAACCGGCGACCGCGGCGCTGTCGTGATGCTTGAGTTGCACCCGGACGAAGGCCTGCAGCCCCAGGCCCAGACGCTCGGCGTTGACCTCGGCGCGGTAGCCGGCGATGACGCCGTCGCGTTCGAGCCGCTGGACCCGGCGCAGGCAGGCCGAGGCCGAGAGATGCACGCGCTCGGCGAGATCGGCGTTGCTCTGCCGGCCATTGCGCTGCAGCTCGGCGAGCAGCAGCAGATCGGTGCGGTCCAGCGTGGCAGCGACCATGGATTGCTCCATTCCGTATTCAGACGCACGGATCTTGCGCGCAAACCTGCGGTGCGCGCAACGAACGCAAGCCCGTTGCGGGCCTGCGGCGTTATCGTCGGAGGCCTCGTGTTCTTCCTAGGAGCGTGCGATGTCCGCCCAGCCTTCGAGCGCCCCGCGCCGGGTCGAGAACCTGCAGACCGACAAGGGCAAGGTCCCGGTCTATGCCACCGGCATCGTCGAGCAGCCGTGGGACGACTACAGCGCCGACGACCACGCCACCTGGGCCACGCTCTATGCGCGCCAGCGCGCACTGCTGGTCGGGCGCGCCTGCGACGAGTTCCTGGAGGCGCAGGACGCGATGGGCATGACACCCGACGCGATTCCCAAGTTCTCCGAGCTCAACACCGTGCTCGAGGCCGCGACCGGCTGGACGCTGATGGGCGTCGAGGGCCTGCTGCCCGAGCTCGATTTCTTCGACCACCTCGCCAATCGCCGCTTCCCGGTGACCTGGTGGATCCGCCGCCCCGACCAGATCGACTACATCGAGGAACCGGACCTGTTCCACGATCTGTTCGGCCACGTGCCGCTGCTGATGAACCCGGTGTTCGCCGACTACATGCAGGCCTACGGCCGCGGCGGGGTCAAGGCGCACGGCATCGGCCCCGAAGCGCTGCAGCATCTCACGCGGCTGTACTGGTACACGGTGGAGTTCGGGCTGATCCGACAGGCCGAAGGCCTGCGCATCTTCGGCGCCGGCATCGTGTCGTCGAAGGGCGAATCGATCCATTCGCTCGAATCCGATGCGCCCAACCGCATCGGGTTCGATCTGGCGCGGATCATGCGCACGCGCTACCGTATCGACACCTTCCAGAAGACCTATTTCGTCATCGACAGCTTCGAGCAGTTGATGGAGGCCACGCGCCCGGACTTCGCGCCGATCTATGCGCGGCTGGCGCCGCTGGACGCGATCGATGCCGGCACCGTGCAGGACAGCGACCGAGTGTTCCACCGCGGCACCGGCGAGGGCTGGGCCAGCGGCGGCGACGTGTAAGGCGGCGACTAAGCGCGATGTGCCGATCCGCGGTTCAGCGGTGCCAGGTCCACTGCGCGCCGAGCAGCACGCCGCGGCCGGGGCCGGGTTCGTAGAACCGGCCGTTGCCTTCGTTGACGATGACCGAGCCGATGTAGGCCTGGTCGAGCAGGTTGTCGACGCGCAGGAACGTGCGCAACTCGCCAGCCTCGAAGCGCCAGCGGCGTGCGCCTTCCAGATGCAGCAGCGCGTAGCCCGCGGCGCGGCCGGTCGCGAGATCGTCGACCACGACATCCCCCACGCCGACACCTTCGACCGCCGCACTCCAAGGGCCGCCGGTCCAGTCCAGCCGCGCGAACAGCTGGCGCGCCGGCACACCGGGGATGCGCGCGCCGGCCGCGACCGGCGTCGTCGGCACCGTGCAGCCCGCGCCGGTGCAGACGCGGTAGGCGTCACGGAAGCTCGCATCGAGCCAGGTCGCCGCGACATTCAGCTCGAACGCCTCGCCCAGCGGCTGGCGGAGCGACAGTTCGGCGCCCTGACGACGCGCGCGTCCGACATTCTGGAAACTGCTGCGGCCGCCGACATTGCGTGCGACCGCCAGCTCGTTGTCGGTATCGGCGCGGAACAGCGCGGCGTTCCACGTGGCGCCGGCGGGCGCACGCCACTTGGCGCCAAGCTCGAGGTTGTCGCTGATTGCCGGCGCGAGGTCGAACGCCAGCCCGGCGCCGCCATCGCTGCGATAGCCCAGCTCGTTGAAGGTCGGCGTCTCGAAGCCACGGCCGGCCGAGAGGTAGGCGCGCAGGTCGTCGCGCGGTGCGAACACCAGCCCGGCGACCGGCGAGGTCTGGCGGTAGGCGACGCGACCACTGTCGTCGGGATTGCCCGCGGTGACGTAGGCATCGCGCGAGACGAACTCGACCTCGCTGTGGCGCACACCGGCCAGCAGCGACCAGCGCGGCGCGAACGCCCAATACGCCTGCGCGAACTGGTCGCGGTTCTCGACCGTGTTGCGTTCGTCGCGGCGCCGCGCACCGCGCACGCCGAGCGTATCGCCGACGACATTCTCGAAGCCCTGGCGATGCTGGCGCTGGCGATCGGCGTTCGTGCCGACGGTCAGTTCCAGCGGCCGACCGGCGAGTGCACCCTCCCAGCTCCAACGCAGATCGAGACCGCCGTAGGCGTTGTCCAGGTCGATCACGCCGCCCGCGTTCAACGGATTGGCCTGGGCGGCCGCAGGAATCGGCAGGAATTGCACCACCGCGCGCTCGCCGCCATAGACCATCGCGCGCAACGTGTGCGCCTCGCCCACGCCATGTTCGTAGACCGCGCCAGCCTGCTGCTGGCGTACCGTCTTGCGGGTGTCGAACTGCCGCGCCACCGAGGCGACCTGGCGCGGGTTCGCACGGACCTGGTCGGCGGTCAGCCCCAGCGGATCCTGGGCCTCGATGTCGACCCAGTTGGCGACCAGATCCAGGCGCCGGCGGTCGCCCAGGTCGAAGCGCAGCTTCGCGTTCGCCGAGTCGCGGCGCGCGGCGCTGTGCTCGCGCCAGCCATCGGTGTCGAAACGCGACAGCGCGAGGTTGTAGCCGACCGACTCGCTGCCGCCGCGCAGTTGCGCGGCCAGGCTGGTGGTGGCGTCGCGGCCGCGGTTGGCCTTGAACCGCCAATCGTCGCCAGGCGCCCCATCGGCGCTCCAGATCTGCAGCACGCCGCCCGAGGAATTGCCGTACAACGACGAGAACGGGCCGCGCATGATCTCGATGCGGTCGCCGCCGACGAGGCTGAAGTGCGACAGCTGGCCCTGCCCGTCAGGCATCGAGGCCGGGATGCCGTCGGCATAGAGCCGCACGCCACGCACGCCGAAGGTCGAACGCGCGCCGAAGCCGCGGATCGACAGCTGGGTGTCCTGCGCGTGGTTCTGGCGATCGCGCGCCAGCAGCCCGGGCACGCCGGCCAGCGGCTCGGAGGCGACGGTACCGCTGCGGTTGCTGTCGACATCGTCGAGCCGCAATGCATCGACCGAGGCCGGGGTGTCGAAATCCGACACACCGCGCAGTCGGGTCGCGTCGACCCGCACCCGGTCGAGGGTGTGCGGCACCTCAATCGCGCGGGCCGGCAGCGCGGCGCACCAGGCGGCGATCGCCAGCGGCAGGGACGCGAGGAACGGGGCGGAGCGGAACGCGACGAACGGCAGAGACATCGGCAGGCAGGCGCAACGGGGGCGTGCACCGTAGCAGACGCCCCGCGACGCGCCTGTGCCGCCGGCCGCATGCGGGCCGGCGGCGCCGTGCAGTTCAGGCCGCGAAGTCGAGGACCACGCGTCCTTCGATCTTGCCCGCGTGCATGCGCGAGAACACGTCGTTGATGTTCTCCAGGCGATCGGTCGAGACCGTCGCGGCGACCTTGCCCTGCGCGGCGAAATCCAGCGACTCCTGCAGGTCCAGGCGGGTGCCAACGATCGAACCGCGCACGGTCACGCCGTTGAGCACCATGCCGAAGATGTCGAGCGGGAACTCGCCCGGCGGCAGGCCGTTGAGCGAGACCGTGCCGCCACGGCGGACCATGCCGATCGCCTGCTCGAAGGCCTTGGGCGAGACCGCGGTGACCAGCGCCCCGTGTGCGCCGCCGATCTCCTTCTTCAGATAGGCAACCGGATCGGTGGTGCGGGCGTTGACGGTGACCGTCGCGCCCAGCCGCTTGGCCAGGTCGAGCTTGTTGTCGTCGACATCGACCGCAGCCACGTTCAGCCCCATGGCGCGGGCGTACTGCACCGCCATGTGTCCCAGGCCGCCGATGCCCGAGATCACCACCCAGTCGCCGGGCTTGGTGTCGGTGACCTTCAGGCCCTTGTAGACGGTGACGCCGGCGCACAGCACCGGGGCGATCTCGACAAAGCCGACATTTTTCGGCAGATGGCCGACGTAGCCGGCATTGGCCAGCGCGTACTCGGCAAAACCGCCGTTGACCGAGTAGCCGCTGTTCTGCTGCGCCTCGCACAGCGTTTCCCAGCCGCCCAGGCAGTGTTCGCAATGGCCGCAGGCCGAGTACAGCCACGGAATGCCGACCCGGTCGCCTTCCTTGATGTGGGTCACGCCCTGGCCGACCGCGACCACGTGGCCCACGCCCTCGTGGCCCGGGATGAACGGCGGATTGGGCTTGACCGGCCAGTCGCCATCGACCGCATGCAGGTCGGTATGGCAGACGCCGCAGGCCTCGATCTTGACGAGGATGTCGCCGGCGGCCGGCCGCGGCACCTCGACCTCCTCGATGACCAGTGGCTTGCCGAACTCGCGGACCACCGCGGCCTTCATCGTCTTGTCCATCGTCCAGGCTCCAGCGCAGTCAAGGGACGATCAGGCTAGCGCGGCGCGGGCGCGGCCGCCTTGATCCGCATCAATCCCGTCTTCGCGGCGATGGCCGGGTCAGATGACGCGCAGCGTGATCGCCTTGAGCACCGCGCGCGTACGGTCGCGGGTGCCGAGCTTGTCGAGGATCGCCGAGACGTAGTTCTTCACCGTGCCCTCGGCCAGGAACAGGCTGCGCGCGATCTCCTTGTTGGAGTAGCCGCCGGCGAGCAGGCGCAGGATCGCGACCTCGCGTTCGTTGAAGGTCTCGCGCGGGGCCTGGTCGTCGTGGAACCGGTAGCGCGCCCGCACCGGTTCGGTGCTGACCGGCTGCAGCAGCGTCTCGCCCGCGGCGACGCGCGCGATCGCATCGCGCAGATCCTCGGGCGCGGCGTCCTTGAGCAGGAAGCCCTGTGCGCCGGCGTCGGTTGCGCGCAGCAGCAGGTCGCTGTCGTCGAAGGTGGTCAGCAGCAGCACCGGCGTGGTGTCGCCGCGCGCGCGCAGTGCGGTCAGCGCATCGATCCCGTCCAGGCCGGGCATGCGGATATCGCTGAGCACCACGTCGACCGGCTGCGCAGCGATCCGCTCGAGCAGGCTCGTGCCCGAGTCGACCTCGAACACGATGACGATGCCCTGGCGTTCCAGCAGCGCGCGCAAGCCGGCGCGGACCAGCGCCTGGTCGTCGGCGAGCGCAACACACACGGGGGTCGCGCTCACGCCGGCAGCTCCGCCTCGATCCGCATCGCACCACGGGCATTGCGCGCCAGGCGCACGCGGCCCCGCAACGCCGCCAGGCGCTCGCGCATGCCGGCGATGCCATTGCCTTCGCGCCAGTCCTCGCGCACCAGACCGTCGTCCTCGATGGTCACATGCAGCACATCGCCTGCGCGATGCAGGGCGACATCGAGCGTGTCCGCGTCGGCGTGCTTGGCCGCATTCGTCAGCGCTTCCTGCACCAGCCGCAGCACCGCCTCGGCGAGCGCGGGGTCCGTCACCTGCACATCGTCGGCGATCGCCAGCCGCAGCAACGGGCGCGGCATCGGCGCGGCGAGCGCGCGCAGCGCGGTCGCCAGATCCAGCCCACCGGGCTCGCGCATCGCCTGGACCACGTCGCGGATGTCGGCCAGCAGTTCGCCCGACAGCTGCTCGGCCACGCGCAGCTGCGGGTTATCTGCCAAGGCCGGTTCGTCGACCAGCGCACGCAGGTTCAGGCGCATCGCGGTGAGCTTGTGGCCGGCGACGTCGTGGAGCTCGCGCGCCACGCGCAGGCGCTCGGCATCGCGTGCGCTGTCGGCGAGCAGCGCGCGCGTGGCCAGCAGATCGGCATTGACGCGCGAAAGCGCATCGCGGGTGCGTTCGGCGCTGCGCGCGTAGTGCATGCACAACGCCGCGAAGGCCTGGAAGCCGGCGAAGATCAGCACCGCCATCAGCGGCGCGCCGAAGCCGGCGATGTGCTTGAGGATCAGGTAATAGACCGCGTCGGCGAGCACCAGCGCGATCGTCGCCACGCGCGGCGGCCAGTGCGAGAACGCCGCCGCGATCCACACCACCAGCAGGATCGGCGCAGTGCCGGGCTTGGGATCGAGCGCGATCAGGGCCAACGCGATCACCGGCAACAGCGCGCCCACCGCGTGCTCGACCCGTCGCAGCCGTGGCGGCCACAGCGACAGCGACAGGAAGCCGACGGCGAACAGGCCGAGCAGCAGCCAGGCCGTCGCCTGGCGCCCCGGCTCGTAGTACCGCATCGAGAACGCGACCGCGCCGAGCGTCAGCAACGCGGCGAGATTGAGCGGTTCGAACAGGCGGCGGGGCTGGGTCATGGCGCCATGCTGCAAGCCAGTGGCGGCGACGGCAATGGGCGGGGTGCAGAAAGTGACTTCCGGCACTGCGGATCGGTGACCACTGGCAGCAGGCGGCGGGGAACGGCGCACGGAGACTGTGGCCACACCCAACGAGGACCTCGCCATGCGCCGCACCCCCGCCTCCATCACCGCACCGTTCGCCCTGCTGGCCGCTGCCGCCCTCGCCGCGCCGGCGCATGCCGCCACCCTCGAGGTGTCCATTCGCGATGCCCGCAACCAGGACGGGCAGTTCCAGGTCGCCCTGGTCGATGCGGCGGGCTATGCCGGCGAGGCGCCGCCGATCGCCGGCCGCCTGCTGGCCCCCGAAGGCGATGTCACCCGCCTGCGCTTCGACGACGTGCCGGCCGGGCGCTACGCGTTGCTGGTGATCCACGACGAGAACGGCAACGGCAAGCTCGACACCAACCTCACCGGCATGCCGGTCGAAGGCTACGGCTTCAGCAACAACCCGCGGGTGATGCGCAAGCCGACGTTCGACGAGGCAGCGTTCGAAGTCGGTCGCGACACCACGGCGCTCGACATCGCGATCCGCTGATCCGGCCGACTCAGGAGCCCCCATGGACCGCCGCCGCTTCCTCCGCAATCTGCTCTCGGGCGCCACCATCGCCGCACTCGGGCCCGCGCTGTTGCACGGCGCGGACGCATTCGCCGGCGATCCGGCCGAGTTTGCCGCCGGCCTGCGCGAACACCCGTATCTGGCCGGCTGGCGCCAGGTGTCGGCCGAGGCCTTCGGCCCGACGACGGTGCAGATCGAAGGCCGCCTGCCAGCGGACTTCGCCGGCACGCTGTATCGCAACGGACCGGCCTGGTTCGAGCGCGACGGCTTCCGCTACGAGCACTGGTTCGACGGCGACGGCATGGTCCACGGCTGGCGTTTCGGCAACGGCACGGTGACCCACCGCGGGCGCATGGTGCAGACGCCGAAGTTCAAGCGCGAACGCAGCGCCGGACGCTTCAACACGCTGGCCGCGGGCACCACGGTCGCCGACCCGGTCGCACTGCGCAACAACGACGATGCCAGCACCGCCAACACCTCGGTGGTGGTCATCGGCGGGCGCCTGTTCGCGTTGAGCGAGGCCGGCTCGGCCTTCGAGCTCGACCCCGACGCGCTCGATACGATCGGTCCCAGGACCTGGCGGCCCGACCTGCAGGCACTGCCGTTCTCGGCCCATCCGCTGCAGGACCGCGACGGCAGCTGGTGGAACTTCGGGGCATTGTCGATGCTCGGCGGCGCCGGCCTGCTGGTGTGGCACATCGGCCGCGATGGGCAGCTGATCGACGCGCAGGTGCACGACATGGGCGCACCCGGCTACCTGCATGCCTTCGTGCAGACCGACCGGTATCTGGTCTTCCTGCTGACGCCGTTCGACTACACGCCGGCCGGGTCGTTCTTCGAAAGCCTGACCTTCGCGCCGCAACGCGCCTCCACGGTCCTGGTCGTCGACAAGACCGCACCCGACCGCGTTGCGCGCCGCTTCGAGGTCGAGTTCACGATGGCCTACCACTTCGGCGATGCCTTCGAGCGCGACGGCGAGATCACCGTGCGCACGATGCGGCTGGCCGATGTCGCACGGGCGCGTTCGCCGCATCGCGAGGCGATGTTCGGCCATCACGGGCCTGCCGCGCCCGCCGAGCTGGTCGAGCTCCGGCTGGACATGCGCACCGGCCGCGGCCGCTGGGAGACCACGGGCCTGGGCGGCATGGAGTTTCCGATGTTCGACGCGCGCACGCCGAGCAACCGTGGCGCCCGGCTCTACACCCCGACCAATGCCGGCGACGCGACCGCGCCGTACTTCAATGCGGTGCAGATGATCGACCCGGTCGCCGGCCGACGCGAGCTGCACCGCTACGGGCGCGACATCCTCGCCGAGGAACACGTCTTCATCCCGCGTCCGGGCAGCACGCGCCCAGACGACGGCTGGCTGGTCGGCACGCTGCTCGATCCCACGCGCGATCGCAGCGGCATCGCGGTGCTCGACGCCCAGCACATCGGTGACGGCCCGATCGCGACTGCCTGGCTGCCGTACGCATTCCCACTCGGCTTCCACGGCCACTTTGCGCAGGCCGCGGCCTGAGGCCGCGGCGTCGTGCCAGGCACCGCTTGCGCCATCGCCCGCGAGCGCGGGGCGCGGCGAAGCCGGGTCCGATGCCTCAGTCGCGCGCGAACGTCCGCGGCCGCGCCGCGACCCGGACCGGCCGTTCGCGCAGGCCCGCAGCACGCAGCCACTGCACCAGCGGCGGCGGAAGCGCGGGCAGTTCGGCGCTCGTGCCTTTGGGCACGCGCGCCACACCCGCCAGCAGGCTCACCGCCTCGACACCGGGCGCGGCGAGTTCAAGCCGCGCGTGGTCCGACGCGCTCTGCCAGCGGAACAGCGTGAGATCGCGCAAGGCGAAGACGCGTGGCGGCTGGCCGAGCCGTCCCAGGGTCAGACGCTCAGCATCGATGCGCAGCGTGACGGTCTCGGTACCGCGGCGCAGCAGGACCGTCAGCCCCAGGTAGCCGGGCAGGCCGACGACCAATGCGAAGATCAGGATTGCGCCGTAAGCACCGACGCGCAGCGTCGCGTCGTAGAACGTGATCAGGCCGGTGACCGCCAATCCCCCGGCGATCACCGTCACCGACGCGATCAGTGCGACGAGCGTGCGCGTGCGCATGGGCACAGCCGGAAAGCACAGCGTCCAGGCCGCGCCGTCGCGCTGCCAATCGGTCCGCGCCATCGTCGCTGCGCGCGCGTGGGCGTCGCGCTGGAAATGGCCGCTCACCCGACCGAGCAATGCCAGCCAGATCCAGCCGAACATCGGCGCGACGCCGAGCTGTATCCAGAGCACGGCATGGCGCAGCGACTCGGGGAGCGCGGACAGATCGGGCAGCTCGCCGTGGATCAACCACAGCACCACGCCCGCGCCCACTGCGGCGCCGGCAATATGCAGCCATACGCCCAGACGTGGCGAGACCCGCAAGGTCAACGCCACGAAGGACACGCCGCACAGCACCCCGGCCAGCAGCACCGCCAGGTACGGCGGGAACGCCATGCCGTGGCGCCCGGCAAGAATCGCGAACCCCGTGCAGGCCGCGGCCCAGGCCAGCGGCGAGCGACGCGCGCGCCGCCACCACGGCAGCCGCGCCGGGACCGGCGGCGGGCCCTGGCGCGCGCGGACGGCGGCGTTGCGGGATCGCGAACGCCGCCGGGCGCTCATGCCTGACTCAGCGCGCCACCGTCGCCACCGCCTCGGCGACGTAGTCGAGGGTCTTCAGGCTCAGCGCCGCGACGCAGATGCGCCCGGTGCCGACGGCGTAGATGCCGAACTCGTCGCGCAGCCGATCGACCTGCGCACGGCTCAGGCCCGAGTACGAGAACATGCCCGCCTGGTCCTGGATGAAGGCGAACTGCGGGGCGCCATGCGCGGCGAGCTTCTCGACCAGCCCGGCGCGCAGTGCGTGGATGCGCTCGCGCATCTGGCCGAGCTCGGCCTCCCAGCGCGCGCGCAGCTCGTCGCTGCCGAGCACCCCGGCGACCAACGCCGCGCCGTGCGTCGACGGGCTCGAGTAGTTCGCGCGCACGATGCGCTTGATCTGCGACTGCACCGCGCGGCTCTGCTCCGCGTTGGCCGAGACCACCGACAGGGCGCCGACGCGCTCGCCGTAGAGCGAGAACGACTTGGAATACGAGCTGGCGACGACGAACTCGGCGATGCCCGAGGCGGCAAGCAGACGCACGGCCGCGGCGTCCTGGGCGATGCCCTGGTCGAAGCCCTGGTAGGCCATGTCGACGAACGGGAACAGCCCGCGCTCGGCCAGCACCTCGATGACCTGGCGCCACTGGTCGGCGGTGAGATCGGCACCGGTCGGGTTGTGGCAGCAGGCGTGCAGCAGCACGACGGTGCCGGGCTCGAGCTTGCGCAGGTCGGCCAGCATGCCCTCGAAGTCGATGCCGTGGCGGGCGGCGTCGAAGTAGGTGTAGTCGACGACCTCGAAACCGACCGCGCCGAACACCGCACGGTGGTTCTCCCAGCTGGGGGTGCTGATCGCGATCGTCGCGTGCGGCAGCAGCTTCTTCAGCAGGTCGGCGCCGGTGCGCAGCGCGCCGCTGCCGCCGATCGTCTGGGTAGTCGCAACGCGGCCATCGGCCAGCAGCGGCGAATCGGCGCCGAACAGCAGTTCGCGGGTGGCCCGGGTGTAGTCGGGCATGCCGTCGATCGGCAGGTAGCCGCGCGGCTTGGCCTCGGCGGCCAGCCGCTGCTCGACCTCGCGCACCGCATCCAGCACCGGGATGCGGCCGGCCTCGTCGTAGTAGATGCCCACACCGAGATTGACCTTGGTGGTACGCGGATCGGCGTTGTAGGCGTCGGTCAAACCAAGGATGGGATCACCGGGGACGAGTTCGACAGCAGCGAAGAAGGAGGACACGGCACGGCCTGCGACGGTTGAGGGGAGGAGATGCGGCGCGCCAGGCGCGCGGCAAACCCATGCAGGATAGCCGGCCGGCGCCGCGCGCGCGACGCCGCCGGGACAGCGCGGCGCTTCCGGGCGACAATGCCGCCACCCTGTCCGCCGTGGAGCCGCCATGCCCGCCATCTCCCTGACCCGCCACCTGATCGAGGAGCAGCGCCTGGGGCACGTCACCCCGGACCTGCGGCTGCTGCTGGAGGTGGTCGCGCGTGCGTGCAAGCGCATCTCGGTGGCGGTGGGCAAGGGCGCGCTGGGCGATGTGCTCGGCGAGGCCGGCGGCGAGGCGGGCAGCATCAACGTCCAGGGCGAGGCGCAGAAGAAGCTCGACGTGATCAGCAACGAGATCCTGCTCGAGGCCAACGCCTGGGGCGGCCATCTGGCGGCGTGCGCCTCGGAGGAAATGGCCCACTGCGAGCCGATTCCCGACGCCTTCCCGCGCGGCAACTACCTGCTGGTGTTCGACCCGCTCGACGGCAGCTCCAACATCGACATCAACGCCAGCGTCGGCACGATCTTCTCGGTGCTGCGCTGTCCCGAGGGCACGGCCGCGGTCGAGGACGCGCACTTCCTGCAGGCCGGCCGCACCCAGGTCGCCGCCGGCTACTGCCTGTACGGGCCGAGCACGATGCTGGTGCTCACGATCGGCCACGGCACCCACGCCTTCACGCTGGACCGCGAGCAGGGCTCGTTCGTACTGACCCGCGCCCACCTGCGCATTCCCGAGACGACGCGCGAGTTCGCGATCAACATGTCCAACCAGCGCCATTGGGAAGCCCCGACGCAGGCTTATGTCGCCGACCTGCTGGCCGGCACCGACGGGCCCCGCGGCAAGGACTTCAACATGCGCTGGGTCGCGGCGATGGTCGCCGACGTGCACCGCATCCTGACCCGCGGCGGGATCTTCATCTATCCCTGGGACCGCAAGGATCCGTCCAAGCCCGGCAAGCTGCGGCTGATGTACGAGGCCAACCCGATGGCGATGCTGGTCGAACAGGCCGGCGGCGCGGCGACCAACGGACGCACGCGCATTCTCGACATCGAGCCCGACTCGCTGCACCAGCGCGTGCCGGTGTTCCTGGGCTCACGCGACGAAGTCGAGACCGCGACCGGCTACCACCTGCGGCACGACGGCGACGCGGCGTGAGTACGGCCGACTTCATCGAAGTCGTCCCCGGCGCCCTGGCGCCGCAGGCCTGCGCGGCGATCGTCGCGCGGCTGCGCGCCAGCCCCGACCTGCAGCCCGGGCAGGTCGGTGGCGGCCTGCACCCCGAGCTCAAGCGCAGCCGCGACCTGTCGCTGGGCGATCGCAGCGACTGGGCCGACGTGGTCCGGCAGCTCAACGTCGCGGTCTACGGCGGCCTCTTGCGCTACCTGCGCCGCTACCCCCAGGCGCTGATCGCGCCGCTGATGCTGCAGCAGCCCGATGCGGCCGGCACGCCCCGGCGGCTGGTCGCCGAGGACTTCGCCGACATGGACGACGCCCGGCTCGGCGGCCTGCTGCAGACCTGCCTTCGGCCCGGCCAGATCAACCTGCAGTGGTACGCGGCGGGCGAGGGCGGCTACCCGTACTGGCATTGCGAGCTGTTTCCGCGCGACGCCGGCTGCGAGACCCTGCACCGCCACCTGCTGTGGACGATCTACCTCAACGATGGTTTCGAAGCCGGGGAGACCGAGTTCCTGTTCCAGCAGCGCCGGATCGCGCCGCGCACCGGCGACCTGTTGATCGCGCCGACGGCGTTCACCCACACCCATCGCGGCAACAAGCCACAGGGCGGGGACAAGTTCATCGCCACCAGCTGGATTCTGTTCCAGCGCGCAGAGGCGCTGTACGGCAAGGGCTGAGGCCTTCCGGGCGTTGCGGCCCTGGGCCAGGCGCGTCGGCATCCGGCGCGCGCGCCCTGCACTCTGCCGCGACGTCGCCGGTCGGGAGGTCCGCGTCAGCCCCGCGGGTGGTTGAGCACCAGCCAGTACAGGCCGATCTGTTTGACAACTTCGACGAACTTGCCGAAATCCACCGGCTTGCGGATGTAGCTGTTGACGCCCAGCGCATAGCTCGCCTCGACATCGAACGGCTCGGTGCTGGTCGTGAGCACGACCACCGGCAGACCGCGCGTCGCCGGGCTGGCGCGCAGCGCCTGCAGCACCTCGCGACCGTCGAGCTTGGGCAGGTTGAGGTCGAGCAGCACGATCGACGGCAGCTCGCTCGCATCGCGTCCGGCGTGGCGGCCACGTGCGAACAGGTAATCGAGCGCCTCGGCGCCATCGCCGACCACCACCAGTCGACCATCGATCCGGGCTTCCGCGAATGCGATGCGGGTGAGCTCAGCGTCGTCGGGGTTGTCCTCGATCAACAGGATCGTGTGTTCGCTCATTGGGGCGATGCGTCCTCGGCCGGCGGTGCCGGCAGGTCGATGTGGAAAGTGGTGCCGACGTCCTCCGCCGATTCCACCCGGATGCGGCCGCCATGCGCATGCGCGAGCCGCTGGGCGATCGCCAGCCCCAATCCATGGCCGGCGCCGTCATCGGCGCCGTGCAAGCGCCGGAACGGCACGAACAGTCGATCAGCATAGCGCATGTCGAAGCCGCGACCGGCATCGCGTACACGCAGATGCAGGCGGTCGCCGACCCGCTCGCCATCGAGATCGATCCGCACGGTGTCGCAAGCGGCGGAGAACTTCCAGGCGTTGTGCAGCAGCTTGCCGAGCAGTTGCTTGAGGGCATGCTCGTCGCCCCAGGCCCACAGCCCGGGGGTGACGTGGAGCTGCGCCGCGCGCCCGGGATCGGCATCCTGCAGCTCGGCGCAGATCCAGTCGCCGAGCAGGCTGATGTCGACGGGCCCGGGCTGCCGCGGCGGACGGGCGGCGCGCAAGGTCTCGAGCAGTGCATCAATCAGGCCGCCGGCCTGCGTCGCCGCGCCGCGGATCCGCTGCACATGGTCGCGCACCACGGCAGCGTCGGCGTCCTCGCCCTGGGCGGCCAGCCGCCGGGAGAACTGCTCGATCGTGCGCACCGGCGCCCGCAGCTCGTGCGAGATGCCGAACGCCAGCGTTTCCTGCAGAAGTTCCATGGCCCGCAGCGCGGTCACATCGTGGACCTGCAGCAGCGCATCGCCGCCCGGCAACGGCGTCAGCGTCAACTGCAACGACCGCGCCCCATCCTCGCCCCGGTCGATCGTGACCGGGACCTCGTGCAGGCCGTCGCCCCCCCCGGCGAACCCGGCCAGCGCCTGGTCGAGTTGCGCGGCGACCGGTGTCAGCGCCTCGCGATGCGCGGCGGTGCCGACCAGCGCGTCCGGACTCTGGTCGAGCCACGCCGCCAACACGGCATTGACGCGCCGCCACGTGCCGTCGGGCGCGAGCTGCGCCAGACCGGTGGCGAGATGGTCGAACACATCGATCGCCGTAGCGGGTGCAGTGGGCGAGGGCGGGGAGACAACATCGGGCATGCGCGGCGCTAGGCGGCGGGAAGCCCGGCAGTGTAGAAAATCCAAGCGTGGACGTATCGTGCACGCGCCGTGAATGGGCCCTAGAACAGCGTTCCCTGCGGCGAGGGCGGGCGCGGCGCGACGAACAGGTCGGTCCGCAGCGGCGGCAGCCGGCCAAAACCCAGCGCGCGGCGCGCCCTGGCGAAGCGGTGGGCGAGCAGGTCGGCGAACGGCCCCTGGCCGCGCATGCGATGGCCGAAGCGGCTGTCGTAGTCGCGCCCGCCATGGAGTTGCTGCAGCAGGCTCATCACGTGCTGGGCGCGATCGGGATAGTGCAGGTCCAGCCATTCGCGCCACAGCGTCTTGAGCTCGTGCGGCAGGCGCAGCAGCACATAGCCTGCCGAGTCCGCCCCCGCCTCGCGCGCGGCGCCCAGGATCGCCTCCAGTTCGTGGTCGGTGATCGCCGGCACCACCGGCGCGACCATCACCCCGACCGGGATGCCGGCCGCCGCCAGCGCGCGCATCGCACGCAGGCGCGCATGCGGCGCGGCCGCCCGGGGTTCCATGCGGGCCGACAGGCGGTGGTCGAGCGTGGTCACCGAGAAGTGCACCGTCACCAGCCCCTGGGCCGCCAGCGGCGCGAGCAGGTCGAGGTCGCGCACGATGCCCGCGCTCTTGGTGATCAGGCTGAAAGGGTGCCGGGTCTCGCCCAGCAGCGCGATGAGTTCGCGGGTGACCTGGTAGCGGCGCTCGATGGGTTGGTAGGCGTCGGTGTTGATGCCCAGCGCCAGCGGTGCACAGACGTAACCCGGCTTGGCGAGCTCGACGCGCAGCCGTTCGGCGGCATTGGTCTTGGCGAACAGCCGGGTCTCGAAGTCCAGGCCGGGCGACAGGTCGAGGTAGGCGTGCGAGGGCCGCGCGAAGCAGTAGATGCAGCCATGCTCGCAGCCGCGGTAGGGATTGACCGAGCGGTCGAAGCCGACATCGGGCGAGCGGTTGCGGCTGAGCACGCTGCGTGCACGTTCCTCGACGACCACGGTCTCCGGCGCCGAGGCCTCGTCCTGCAGCATCTGCAGCGCGTCCCAGCCATCGTCCTCGGCCACCGCGACCTGTTTCTCGTAGCGTCCGGCGACCCAGGACGCGCTGCCGCGCCCCTTGCGGGCCGTGGGCACGGGCGGGCGGAGGCGGTCGGCGCTCATCGGGCCACAATGCCGGGCTGGCGTCTCAACCGGTGCGACGCGCCCGTCATCGCAGCGGCCGCGCGCGCATTTATCCTGTGCGCGGCGCAACCGGCGCCGCCATGGCTGGAATCGACCGTGCAGCGCGCCTGGGATTCGCTCGTCACCGCCCCGCACCTGCTCACGCTTCTGGTCGCCGGCTGGCTGCTGTATCTGGTCCTACTCGGCGGCTGGATCGTGCTGCAGAAGCGCGAGCCGGTCGCGACCCTGAGCTGGCTGCTCGGCCTGGCGCTGCTGCCCTACGTGGGGTTTCTGATCTACCACGTGTTCGGGCCGCAGAAGATCCACCGCAACCGGCTGCGTCGCAGCCGCAGCCGGGCCTCGATGCAGAGCGCCCAGGTCGACGCCGAGGAGGGCGAGGCCGCCGAGCTGGTGCGCCTGGCGCAGAACACCACCGGCCTGCCGGCGACGTCGTCGGCCGAGGTCGACCTGCTGGTCGACGGCGCGGCGAAGTACACCGCCTTGCTCGCCGACATCGCCAAGGCGCGCCACCACGTGCACCTGGAGTACTACATCTTCGAGCCCGACGCGACCGGCTCCGCGCTGCGCGACGCCCTGGTCGAACGCGCGCGCGCCGGGGTCCATGTGCGGCTGCTGCTCGATTTCGTCGGCACCCGGGCGCGGCGCAGCTTCTTCGCGCCCTTGGTCGAGGCCGGCGGCGAGCTCGCCTGGTTCCACCCGATGCGCTTCGGGCGGATCTGGCAACGCCCGTGGACCAACCTGCGCACCCACCGCAAGCTGGTCGTGATCGACGGCCGGATCGGCTACACCGGCGGCATGAACATCACCGACGAGCAGGACGAGCGCCTGCGCGCCGACGCCTACCGTGACCTGCATATGCGACTGATCGGCAAGTCCGTGCGCGTGCTGCAGCTGGTGTTCGCCGAAGACTGGGCCTACGCGACCGGCCGGCGCGACTTTCTCGCCGACGTCGAGGCGCAGACCCCGGCGGCCGATCCCGGCCCGATCCGCACCCAGGTGCTGACCTCGGGTCCGGACTCGAATTGGGAGGCCATCCATCGCCTCCATGTCGGCGCGATCCATGCCGCGCGGCATCGCGTGTGGCTGACCACGCCGTACTTCGTGCCGGGCGAGGCGGCGATGATGGCGCTGACCTCGGCCGCACTCGCCGGACTGGATGTCCGTCTGCTGGTGCCGCGCACCAGCGACTCGCAGCTGGTGACACTCGCCGCGCGGTCGTACTTCGGCCAGTTGCTGGTCGCCGGGGTCAAGATCTACGAGTACCGCTCGCGGATGTTGCACAGCAAATCGCTGCTGATCGACGACAGCCTGGCGATCATCGGCAGCGCGAATTTCGACCATCGCAGCTTCCGGCTGAACTTCGAGCTGTCGGTGCTGTTCGACGATCCAGGCGTCGCCGCTGCGCTTGCGCAGATCATCGAACGGGAGTTTGCCCATGCCCCGCGCGTACAGCGCGGCAGACACCGCCCGCTGCTGACTGCGCGATTGCCCGAGGCATTGGCGCGGCTGTGCTCGCCGCTGCTGTAATCGACACGCAACGCGCACCCGCCCGTCGCGCGTGCGCACGAGGACACGCTTCGATGATCCCCAACAACCAGGCGCCGCCCGTCCAGACGCCCGTCGAGCCGAAGCGGCTGCAGCTGTGGCAGGCGTTGTCGGACCTGTTTCTCGACACCGAGATCGACGACACCACGATCGTCGCGATCGCCCGCGTGGTGCGCGACACCGGCTACCCCGCCGCCGAGGTGCACCGCGCGCTCTGGGGCGAGGTCTTCCCGGTCCTGGCGCCCAACCTGCGCAGCGTGGCCGGCACCTGGTCGGGCTGGTCGGATGCCTGGCTGCTGGACCATCTGCGTGTCCATGCCGGCCCGGTGCAGCGGCCGCGCGGCCGGGTCGCCGATGCGATCGCCCACGACTGGGCCCGGGTTACCGCCCAGCTTCCGGCCGAGTTCGCCTGAGCCCAGGCGCTCGTCGATGGGCAACGGCACCGCGCGACCCCGGCCCGACGGCAGGTCACGATCGCCTCTGGCGCTGCGCCGGCGAGCGGTTAGACTGCACCCAAGTCAGGCGGAGGCCCTGCCCATGTCGTGGTTGTTGCTGCTGCTCGCGCTCGGCGCGATCGTCGTTGCGTTCACCACCACATCGGTGCCGGTGGCGGTGGTCGCCCTGCTGGTGTCGTTGGCGCTGGTCGTCATCGGCGTGCTCGGCCTGCTGGCCCAGCGCGTGGGCGAACGCAGCCGCAGCGAAGCGATGATGGTCGATCCGGTGGAACTGCGCCGTCTGCGCGAGCAGGCGCAAGCCCGCCGCGACGCCGCGGCTGCGACGCCGGACGTGCCGTCCCCGCCCAGCGCATGAGCGATGCGCTGGGCGCCCTTGCACGGTGCACGACGCGGCTGAGCGTCAACCTCAACAAGATCGCCGTGCTGCGCAATTCACGCGGCGGACGCGACCCCGACGTGCTGCACGCCGCCCGGGTCTGTCTGGATGCCGGCGCGCACGGCATCACCGTGCACCCGCGCCCCGATGCCCGACACATCCGCACCGATGATGTCCTTGCGCTGGGCGCACTGGCGGCCGCGCGTAGCGTCGAATTCAACATCGAGGGCAATCCCTTTGCACCTGCGCGCGGCGCGTATCTCGGGCTGCTTGCCCTGTGTGCGCAGGTCCGACCTGCGCAGGTCACGCTGGTGCCCGATGGCGATGCACAGCTGACCTCCGACCACGGCTTCGACTTCGCCCGCGACAGCGTCACGCTGCGCCCGCTTGTCGCCCAGCTGCACGCCCTGGGCTGCCGCGTCAGTCTGTTCGCCGATGCCGGCGCCGACATCGAGGCCGCGGTGGCCACCGGCGCAGACCGCATCGAGCTCTACACCGGCCCCTGGGCCGAGGCCTTCGCCGCCGGCACGCCCGAAGCCGCATTGCCCGGCCTCGTCGAGACGGCGCGCCGCGCACGCGCCGCGGGCCTGGGGGTCAATGCCGGCCACGACCTGAGCCAGGCCAACCTCGGCGCCCTGCTCGATGCGCTCGCGCCCGTGGATGAAGTCTCCATCGGCCACGCCCTGATCGGCGAGGCCCTCTACGACGGCCTGGCCAATACGGTTCGTCGCTATCTTGCGATCGTCAACGCGCAGGGCTGACGTCGGATCGGTTTTCCAGCTGGTGAGATCCGCCACTGCCGCGGATCGAAATCCTCCAAGGCCCCGCCCCCACCCGGCGCGCCAGGCGCGCCGTCCTCCCCCGCATGCGGGGGAGATGATCTGGGACCGCCTGCATCCCACGCACACGGCGGCGCGCCATCGCACAAGCCGCTTGGCTCCTTACCCCGCATCGCAGATGCATTGCGCTCCTGATGGGAGACGGTTGGGAATGAGGGCGCTTCGTGCCGGGTTCGCCTCGTGTCCTCCGCACATGGATGGCGAACCATGCCAGTGGAGTGCACTCGGCGACGCACGTCACGCGCATCGTGTTCGCTGCATACGCAGCCACGCCGCCATGCGTCAGCGTCACCGAACCGTGCAAAAAAAACGCCGCCCGAAGGCGGCGTCAAATGAAGCGGGGTAAGCGCCGAGCGTGCTGCAGGCGCGTCGGCGGTATTGCGGATTACTTGCGGACGAATCCGATCTTGAGCATCTGCGCGTTCTTGGCCTCGGCCAACACCTTCGCCAGCACGCCGTAATCGGCGTCTTCGTTGGTGTCGATCTCCAGCGTGGGCTGGTTGGTCGGATCGCGCTGGACTTCCGATTCCATCATGTTGCGCAGCGCCGAGACCGGCGTCGGGCTGTCGTTCCAGAAGATCTGGCCCGAGCCGTCGATGCGCAGCTTGATCGGTTCCGGCGGTTCCACCGGATTATCAGGCGGCGTCGAGGAACGCTGCGGCAGGTCGATGTCGATCGGATAGGACAACTGCGGCGCCGTCACCATGAAGATGATCAGCAGCACCAACATCACATCGCAGAGCGGAATGATGTTGATGTCGGCCATTGGGCCTTCGCCACCGGATGAAAATGCCATGGGTGATGCTCCGGTTTAGTTGCTTTCGGTCGTCGCCACGAAGCCGACCTTGCGCATGCCCTGGGCCTGCGCAACGTTGACCACCTGGTTGACGACCCGGTACTTCGCGGTCGAGTCGGCCCGGATGTTCACCGGCGGCTGAGGCGTCTTCTGCGCCTCGACCGACAGCGTGCTCTCGAGCAACTCGATCGACACCGGCTCGTCGTTGACGTAGATCTCGCCACTGTCGGTGATCGCGACCGTGATCGGCGGCGCCGGGGGCGCCGTCTCCGGACGCTCGTCCAGATTGGCCTGCGGCAACTCGACCTTGACCTTGTGCGCCATCATCGGTGCCGTGACCATGAAGATGATCAGCAGCACCAGCATGACGTCGACAAGCGGGACGATGTTGATCGTGGCGTTGACCTTGTCGTTACCGCCACCACCTGAGCTGAAAGCCATATCGGGACTCCGTTGTCGCTACTGACGTACGTTCTTAGACCTTGGCCGGCGGGACGGTATCGCCGACGCGCGAACCGGTGGCGAAGAAGTCGTGCAGGTCGTGCGCGAACGTGTCGAGCTTGTTGTTCGTGCCGCGGTTGAGGCGGACGAAGAAGTTGTAGCCCAGCACCGCCGGGATCGCGACGCCCAGACCGATCGCGGTCATGATCAGCGCCTCGCCCACGGGACCGGCCACTGCGCCGATGTCGGCCTGGCCGCTGGCACCGATGCGGATCAGGGCGCGGTAGATGCCCCACACCGTACCGAGCAGACCGACGAACGGTGCGGTCGCACCGACGGTCGCGAGCACGGTCAGACCGTTCTCGAGCTTCAGCGATTCACGGGTGACGGCCTGACGCAACGCGCGGTCGACGAACTCCGAACGGTTTAGCGACTCGACCAGGCGCGAGCCTTCGTGACGCTGGTGGTGCGCGGCGGCCTGAGCGGCGTCCAGGGCGACCTTCGAGAAGGGCTCGCTCTTGGGCTGCTCTTCCATGTGACGGATCGCGTCCTGGGCGTTCGGGGTTTCCCAGAACGTGTTGATGACGCGGTCCGAGCTGCCACGCAGGCGGGCATTCTTGATCGCGTTGTAGATGATCCAGTAGATCGACATGGCCGACATCGTGACGAGCACGATGAGGACGACCCAGCCGACCGCGTCCATGTGCTGAATCATGTCCGCGAAGCCCATCTGCTGCAGGGCTGCAGCGTTGCCGGCTCCGGTCGGGGCGGTGGTGGTTTCCTGCAGCATAACGCTTACCTTCTAGATGTAGTGGTTTGAAGAAGTGGAACGTGACGCGGGGACTAACAGGCACCCGCGGACGGGCGCCGAATCTGCGCGGCCGTCAGGCCGCCATGATCAACTGAGGCTGAAGTCGACCGGGACGCGGACGCGACCGGCGGCCGGCTGGCCATCCTTCATCGCCGGGGCGAACGACCACTTGCGTGCGGCCTCGATCGCGGCGCGGTCGAGATCGCGATTGCGGCTGGACTTCTCGACCGAAACATTGGTGACGTTGCCCTGCGCATCGACGTCGATGACGAGGATGACGGTGCCCTCGATCTGGGCGCGGGCAGCAGCCGGCGGGTAGCGCGGCGGGTTCATGTTCTTCGACGAGATGTCGACGCTGGCACCGATGTCAGCGACCTGCGCCGGCGGCGCGGGCGGGGCCGGCGGCGGGGCCGGCGTATCGATCGGCGACGGATCGTCGAACACGACCGGCGGCGCTTCCGGCGGCGGTGGCACCGGTGTCGGTCGCGGCGGCGACAGCTCCTTGATGGGCTGCGGCTTCGGCGGTTCCGGCGGCGGCGGCGGCGGCGGGGGGGGCGGCGGCGGCGGCTCGATGATGACCACGCGGGTGGCCATTTCTTCCTCGGGGGCCGCGTTCGGCGGATTCACCGGCGCCAGCAGCAGCATGACCGCGGCGGCGTGGAAGGCGACCACCATCGTGAATCCGGCGATGCGGGCCCAGTTCAGGCCTTCGTCTTCGTCGTTGGTCGTCGTCGAGCGTTGCGTCATGCGGAGAACTCACGTGAGGCCAGAGCGAAACGCTCCGGTGGAAAGGTCAACCTGCCGCCCTGTCTGGCGGCAGGAATCCTGAAGCTTATACCAATCCGAGTAACGTGCACCATCCGTGACGCGCAGAACTTTTCCTTAACGGGCGGAGATGATTCGCTCCGCGTCGGCGTTGGACTTGAGCCCCTTGGCGATGGCCTGACGCGCAGCTTCCTTGGCTTCCGCGCTGCGGCCTTCCTGATGCAGTGCGCGCGCCAGGTTGAGGTAGGTCTCGCCGTTCTCGGCCAGCGGCGCCGCCTTGCGCCAGGTCTCGATCGCCGGCTCGATCTGATCGGAGAAGTAGTAGGCCTGGGCGAGCGCGGACAGCGTGCGGTAGTCGGACTGCAGGATGTTCTTCTGCAGGCCTTCGTTGATCACCGCGATCGCCTCGCGCTCCTTGCCCTCGCTGTTGAGGTAGAGCGCGTAGAGGTTGCGGTACTCGGTGTCCTCGGTCAGCTGGCCGCTGCTGCGCAGACGCTCGAACACCTCGATCGCCTTGTCGTTCTGATCGGTCTGCAGGTACGACACCGCGAGGTTGATCTGCGAGCGCTTGTCGTCAGGCGTTGCCTGCGCGACCTGCTCGGCCAGACGCGTGGCCTCGGCGCTGTTGCCCGACTCGGCGTAGGCGCCCATCAGCACCTGCGTCCACTGCGGGTCGACCTCACCGCCGCCTTCGACCAGCGGCTTGAGCGTGGCGATCGCCTCGGGATACCGCTCCAGGCGATAGAGCAGATTGCCCTTGAGCGCCTGGTCCTTGGGATCGGTGGATGCGGATTCGGCGAGGTAGCGATCCAGGGACGCCAGCGCTGCGGCGTAGTCCTGCTCCTGTGCCTGCAGCTGGGCGACGATCAGCATCGCCTGGAAGTGGTTGTTGTTGTCCAGGCCGCCGCTGGCGATCGCCTGTTCGAGATAGGTGATCGCGCGGGCGTTGTCGTCGTTGAGCAGCAGCTGGCCGGCGAGCAATGCGGCCATCGACTTGTCGTACTCGTTCGCGCGTTCGTTGGCGATGATCTGATCGGCCAACGGCAGTCCCTTCCCCGCGTCCTGCGCGTTGTACGCCTCCGACAGCGCGTTGAGGTCCTTGACCAGACGCTGGCTGGCCTGCACGCCCGGCTCCTTGCGCGTGGCGTTGGGATAACGCGCTTCTTCCTTCTGCTGCGCCTGGCGACCGCCGCGACGCTCGCTGCGGTCGGCCGAGCGCGCGCTGCGATCGGCGCGGCTGCTGCGCTCGCTGCGGTCGCTACCGCCGTCGTCCTGCGCCATCGCCGGCGCGCCGAAGGCCAGCAGCGCGGTGGTCATCGCGGCGACCAGCGCCTTGTGGGAAAAACGGGACTTGGACATCGGGTCACCTCGATTGGGGTGGATGCGCCGCGAGCGCGAGCGCAGGAGTCTGGACGGCGATTATGGCCGACGCTTCGCCGTCGTGGGCAACCTGATCAGCCGCAATTGGGACGGCGACCGGCCGCACGGGCCTGTTCGTAGACCGGCACCAGCGAGGTCGCACGCGCCTGCAGTTCGGCAATGCGGTTCTGCGGATTGGGGTGCGTCGACAGCCATTGCGGCGGCTGGTTGCCGCCGCTGGCAGTGATCATGTTCTGCCACAGCGCGACGGCCGCACGCGGGTCGAACCCGGCCTTGGCCATCAACTCCTGCCCGACCACGTCCGCCTCGGTTTCCTGGGTGCGGGTACCGGGCAGCAGGAACGTCGCCTGCAGCGCCGCGCCGCCGAGCTGGCTGGTCGTCTGCTGCGCACCTTCGCCGTAGCGCGAGCCGAGCAACGCACCGGCCACGCCGAGCGCGCCCTGCGCGCCGAGCTGGCGAGTGATGCGCTCGTCGTGGTGGTTGGCGTAGACGTGGCCGATCTCGTGCGCGATGACCGCCGCCAGCTGGTCCTGGTTCTTGGCCACGGTCAGGATGCCGGTATGCACGCCGACCTTGCCGCCGGGCAACGCGAAGGCGTTGGGGTTGTCGTCCACGAACACCACGGACTCCCACTTGAGCTGCTGCCAGTTGGCGGGCAGCTCGCGCACGATATCGGTCACGATGCAGCGCACATAGGCCTGCTGCCGGGCATCGGTGGACTGACGGGTCTTGGCCTTGGTCTCGGCGAACGCCTGCTCGCCCATCTGGTTGAGCTGCGCCTGCGAGACGCCGCCCACGTACTGGGTGCGCCCGGTCGGCGACGTGGTGGTGGCGCAGGCGGTCAGCAGCAACGCAACGGCGGCTGCGATGGGCGCTTTCATGGTCCGGCTTCCCCTTGCTCGATACGGATGGTCAGGGCATCCGTTGTAGTGCGGCCCGGATTAACGTTCCGTCAATCCGGGCGCACGGCCTGCACGGCGCAGGCCGCGTGGTCACGGCCCTCAGACGTCGAGGTTGGCGACCTTGAGCGCGTTGTCGTCGATGAAGGCGCGGCGCGGCTCGACGACATCGCCCATCAGCGTGCTGAAGATCTCATCGGCCGCCACGGCGTCCTCGATCCGCACCTGCAGCAGGCGTCGCGTTTCGGGATTGACGGTGGTGTCCCACAGCTGCTCGGGGTTCATTTCGCCCAGGCCCTTGAAGCGCTGGATCTGGCGGCCCTTCTTGGCTTCCTCGAGCAGCCACGCCTGGGCGCCGGCGAAGGTCTTCACCGGCTGGGCGCGATTGCCGCGGACGATCTGCGCACCCTCGCGGATCAGGCCGTGCAGCTGGCGCGCGACCTCGCCGACCGCGCGCAGGTCGCCACTTTCGAGCGCGGCCAGCGGCACCATCTGGATCAGGTCGACGCCCATGTGCTGGCGTTCGATCGTCAGCACAGCGCCGCGCGATTCGTTGGCCGGCTGCACCGAGAACCGATAACGCGGACGACCGAGCCCGGACTGGTTGAGGCGCCCTTCCAGCGCACGCAATGCATCCTGCGCGGCCTCGGCATCGCCGGACAGCGGCGCGGCGTCGAGCAGCAGTTCCAGCACGGCCGGATCGTAGCGGTGCGCGTTGCGCGCGATCGCGTCCTTGGCTGCGGCGAAATCGAGCAGCAACCGCTCCAGGGCGAGGCCTTCGATCGCCGGCTCGCCGGCGGCCGGAATCAACTGCGCCCCTTCGACCGCATTGCCGGCCAGATAGGCATCGAGCGCAGCGTCGTCCTTGAGGTAGAGCTCGTTCTTGCCCTGCTTGATCTTGTACAGCGGCGGCAGGCCGATGTAGACATGGCCGCGCTCGATCAGCTCGGGCATCTGCCGGTAGAAGAACGTCAGCAGCAGCGTGCGGATATGCGAGCCGTCGACGTCGGCGTCGGTCATGATGATGATGCGGTGGTAGCGCAGCTTGTCGGGGTTGTACTCGTCCTTGCCGATACCGGTGCCGAGCGCGGTGATCAACGTGCCGACTTCGGCCGACGCGAGCATGCGGTCGAACCGCGCGCGCTCGACGTTGAGGATCTTGCCGCGCAGCGGCAGCACCGCCTGGTTGCGGCGATTGCGCCCCTGCTTGGCCGAACCGCCGGCCGAATCGCCCTCGACGATGAACAGTTCCGACAGCGCCGGGTCCTTTTCCTGGCAGTCGGCAAGCTTGCCCGGCAGGCCGGCGATGTCCAGCGCGCCCTTGCGTCGGGTCAGGTCGCGGGCCTTGCGTGCGGCCTCGCGCGCGCGGGCGGCATCGACGATCTTGCCGGCGATCGCACGCGCCTCGTTCGGGTTCTCTTCGAGGAACTCCTGCAGCCGCTGGCCGAAGGCGCTTTCAACGACCGGGCGCACCTCCGACGAGACCAGCTTTTCCTTGGTCTGCGACGAGAAGCTCGGGTCGGGCACCTTCACCGACAGCACCGCGATCATGCCCTCGCGCATGTCGTCGCCCGACAGCGCGACCTTGGCCTGCTTGGCGATGCCGTTGTGCTCGATGTACTGCGTCAGCGTGCGCGTGAGCGCGGCGCGGAAGCCCTGCAGATGCGTGCCGCCGTCCTTCTGCGGGATGTTGTTGGTGAAGCAGAACATCGTTTCCTGGTACGCGTCGGTCCACTGCAGCGCGACGTCGACCGTGATACCGCTCTGCTCGCCCGTGACCGAGATCACATTCGGGTGCAGCGGCGTCTTGAGCTGGGCCAGGTGCTCGACGAATGAGCGGATGCCGCCTTCGTACTGGTAGGTATCGCGCCGCCCTTCCCCGCGCAGGTCGACAAGCGTGACCTTGACGCCGGAGTTGAGGAACGAGAGCTCGCGCAGGCGCCGGGCCAGGATGTCGTAATGGAACGTGACGTCGGTGAACGTCGCCACCGCCGGCCAGAAGCGCAGCGTGGTCCCGCGCTTTGTCGAAGGCTCGCGGCGCTCGAGCGGGGCCACCGGCTCGCCGGTCGCGTATTCCTGGTGGTGGTGGTAGCCGTCGCGCCAGATGTCGAGCGTGAGCTTCTCGCTCAGCGCGTTGACCACCGAAACGCCCACGCCATGCAGGCCGCCGGAGACTTTGTAGCTGTTGTCGTCGAACTTACCGCCGGCGTGCAGCTGGGTCATGATGACCTGCGCTGCCGACACGCCCTCTTCCTTGTGGATGTCGACCGGGATACCACGGCCGTTGTCCGACACCGAGACCGAGCCGTCCTCGTGGATCGTCACGACGACCTCGTCGGCGTGGCCGGCGAGCGCCTCGTCGATCGCATTGTCCACGACCTCGAACACCATGTGATGCAGGCCGGTGCCATCGTGCACGTCGCCGATGTACATGCCCGGCCGCTTGCGGACGGCCTCGAGGCCGCGCAGCACGGTGATCCGGCTGGAGTCGTAATCGGTATTGGCGGGGGCGCCGCCGGGGATGGTCTCGTCGCTCATTCGATTCGCTGTCTGGCAGGCGCGCGGTCCGTGACGCGCAAGCGCCGCGAGGCGCCATGCGGCGGTCGAACAGGCCGGCATAGAGGGCCATCATACCACCCCACCCCGGCACGCCCCGGGGGTGGTTCCACGTGGAACCTTTGCGTTCAACGGCGTCGAATTGCGTTGCTGGTGGCCGGCGTCTTGCCGGCAATCGCGGTGGGACGGATGGGACGGGAAGCAGCCGAGCGAGGGGCGCGGGCGCGCACGCTGGGTCGAATGCGAGTCCTAGTCCCCAAGCCTCAGATCGCCCGCCCCGGCGCAGAGTGCGCCTGCCCGCACATCAGATCCTCGGGGAGTGCTCAAACAAGCACTGCAGTGGCACCGCAGGGCGGGATCGACCGGGCTGCATGGCGGTCGATGCCGCCAGATGCCGTGCGCGGCCTGCGCTAAGGCCTACATCCGCTGCGCCACCGTCAAAGCTTCGCTACTCTGCGTTGCGTCGCGTCTACCGTCGCTGGCGGCCGACCACGAACAAGTCGGGCGCGGGCGGCGCCACTCGCTCGCGCGATCCGCGCTCGCCGTCCCTGCACGGGCCCGGACGCCGCATGCAGTGGCGTGGCCAAGGCGATCGCCCCGCCCCGCAGCTTCAGCAGGGCGGAATGCGGAAAACGAAGCCATCGGTGCTCCAAGTCGAGCACGGGTCGCAGCGGCGCTGTTCACCGCGGCCGAGTGTGTAGCACCCGACCGAGAAGAGGCTCGCCAGCATCCCGCTTTGACAGCCGTGCACACCGCGAAGCGAAGCGCTGGATAAGGTTCCACGTGAAACACAGCTCACGCTTGGCCTACAGAAGGTGGTTCCACGTGGAACACCATCTGTGCGACAGGCAACCGACGTAGCCGGGCAACTTCGACTCAGCTGACGCTTTCGACCTTGCCGTGTTCCACGTGGAACACACGCGCCTCGGCCACCAGCGCCGCCGGCCAGTGCGAAGGCTGCTCCGTGCCTGTCAGCAGGACCTGCGCATCCGCGGCCTGCAGGAACTCGAGCACCTGACGCTGGTGATCGCGATCGAGTTCCGAAGCGAGATCGTCGAGTGCCACGACCGGCCAGCGTCCAGCCGCCGCGTCTGCGCAATCCGCGGCTTGGGCCAGCAGGCAGCACAGGGCGGCCTGCTTGGCCTGGCCACGCGACAGCAAGCCCTGCTCGGGCCGCGCCTCGAATGCGATCCGCCAGTCCGCGCGGTGCGGGCCGACGGACGTGTGGCCAAGCGCACGATCGCGGTCGCGCGCGACCAGCAGCGCGTCTGCCAGCGACAGGTCGTTCCTGCGCCACCCGGGCAGAAACGAGAGCGTCGCCTCGCCCAGCGCCGGCGCCAGCACCGCCGCAATCCGCTGCAATGCCGCTTGGAGCCGGCCCAGATAGGCTTCGCGGCGCAGATCGAGCGGTTGGCCCGCCTCTGCAAGCTCGTGGTCCCAGGCGTCCAGCTGTGATCCCCCGACCCCGGCCTTCAGTAGCGCGTTGCGCTGGCGCAGGGCCCGCGCGTAGCGTCGCCACTGCCCCAGGAAGTCATGTTCCACGTGGAACAGCCCCCAATCGAGGTAGCGCCTGCGGATCTCGCTCCCCCCGGAGATCAGTGCATGGCTGCCGGGTTCGAAGGTCACGACCATCAGTGCCGCGCATAACTCGCCGAGTTGGCTCACGGATGCGCCATCCAGGCGTCCCGTCCACGCCTGTCCGCTATGCCGCAGACCCGCGCGCCGCCGATGTTCGGGGTGCACAGGATCCGGTTGCCACTCCGCAAAGACCTCCAACGCATCGGCACCGCGCTGGATCAGGCCGTCACGGACCCGGCCGCGGAAGCTGCGGCCGTAGGCCAGCAGATGCAGGCCCTCGAGCACACTGCTTTTGCCGGCCCCATTCGCGCCGAGCAGCAGGTTCAAGCGCGGCCCCGGCGCAAGAGAGACCGCGTCCAGGTTCCTTACGCGGCCAAGATCGAGACGGGTCAGCTGCACGCAATTCCTGTGAGGTCGGAAACGGAAAACGCCCGGCATGGCCGGGCGCTTGTTCCACGTGAAACATTGCGTCGGGCGGGCCCGCGCATGATAGACCGGGCGTCAGAGACGCAGCGGCATCACCACATGGCGGCTGCGCTCGTCCGCCGCCTCGCGCACCAGCGCCGAGGAATTGGCGTCACGCAACTTCAGAATCACCTGTTCGCCGCGCAGCGCCGTCAGCGCGTCAAGCAGGTAGTTGACGTTGAAGCCGACTGCGAGCTCGTCGACCTTGGTGTCAGCCTCGACCTCTTCGTGCGCCTCTTCCTGCTCGGGGTTGTGCGCATTGATCCGCAGCATCCCCGGCGAAACCTCGACACGCACACCGCGGTACTTCTCGTTGGACAGGATCGCCACGCGCTGCAGCGCGGCGCGCAGCAGTTCGCGATCCACCGCGACTTCGCGATCGGCGCCGATCGGAATCACCGCCTCGTAGTCGGGGAAGCGGCCATCGATGAGCTTGCTGGTGAAGGTCACATCGTCGCGCTTGACCCGCAGATGGTTGCGGCCGAGTTCCAGCTCCAGGATCTTGTCGCCCCCCTCGAGCAGGCGCTGCAACTCGGTCACGCCCTTGCGCGGCAGGATGATCTGGCGCTTGGTCTGCACCGCCGTTTCGAGTTCGGTCTCGCACAATGCCAAACGGTGGCCATCGGTTGCCACGCAACGCAGGCGGGTCTCGCCCAGGTCGAACAGCAGGCCGTTGAGGTAATAACGCACGTCCTGCTGCGCCATCGCGAACGCGGTCCGTTCGATCAGCTCCTTGAGCGCGGCTTCCGGCACGGCGATGCGCTCGGTCGCTTCGACCTCGTCCACCGACGGGAAGTCCCCTGCCGGCAGGCTCGCCAGCGTGAAACGGCTGCGGCCGGCCTGCACCGTGATCTTGTCGCCCGACTGCGAGATCGCGACCTTGCTGCCATCGGGCAGCGCACGAACGATGTCGAACAGCTTGCGCGCCGGAATCGTGGTCTCGCCGTTCTGCGCGTCGTCGACGGCACGGCGCGAGACCATTTCGACTTCGAGGTCGGTACCGGTCAACGACAGCTGGCCGTCCTGGACCTGGACCAGCAGGTTCGCCAGCACGGGCAGGGTCTGACGCCGCTCGACGACGTTGACGACCTGGGCCAGCGGCTTGAGCAGGGTTTCGCGTTGCAGACTGAAGCGCATGTCGGTGTTATCCCCTTGAGCCGTGCTTTCTTAAGATGGTTATAAATCTAAAAAAGGTGGAGCTGGAAGCAGCGAAAACCGGGTGATATCTCATTTAAGCTGCTGATTTCTAACAATATTTCCGACCTTCAAACCCGGTGGACAGCGCCTGTGGAGAAGTGGATCAAGCTGTGGACAAGTTTGCAGGTCCGAAATTGTCCACATGCTGTCCACTGCGCGTCCCGGTGTTGTGCGGTCCCCGGATTTGCGCAGCTTACTCGCTGAGCTTGCGGATCAGCTTGTCCCAATCCTCGCGTAATTTGCCGTCGCTTTCGATCAGGGTGCGGATCTGACGGCAGGCGTGCAGTACCGTCGTGTGGTCGCGCCCGGCAAAAGCCTCGCCGATCTCCGGCAGGCTGTGCTCGGTCAGCTCCTTGGACAGTGCCATCGCCACCTGCCGGGGCCGCGCCAGCGAGCGCGTACGGCGCTTGGACAGCAGGTCCTTGATCTGCAGGCCGTAGTAGTCGGCGACGACCTTCTGGATGTTGGCAATGCTGATCGCCTGCTGTTGGGCGCGCAGCAGATCGCGCAGCGTCTCGGTCGCGAACTCGACGGTGATCGCCCGGCCCATGAAGTTCGCGCGCGCAGCCAGCGTATTGAGTGCGCCCTCGAGGTCGCGCACGTTCGAATGCATCTTCTTGGCCAGCAGGAACGCCACGTCGTCGGGCACCTGGGTGCCGCGCTCGGCGGCCTTGGCCAGCACGATTGCCGCGCGGGTCTCGAAGTCCGGCGGGTCGATCGCCACCGACAGGCCCCAGGCCAGCCGCGACTTGAGCCGCGGCTCCAGGCCGTCGACCTCACGTGGGTAGCGGTCGCAGGTCATGATGATCTGCTGCTTGCTGTCGAACAGCGTGTTGAAGGTATGGAAGAACTCTTCCTGGGTCCGGTCCTTGCCGGCGAAGAACTGGATGTCGTCGATCAGCAGCGCGTCGATCTGGCGGAACTGACGCTTGAACTGGTCCGACGTCTTTTCCTGGATCGAGCGGAAGAACGCGCTGTAGAACTCCTCCGAACGCAGATACAGCACGCGCGCGCGCGGGTTCTGCCGGCGCATCTCGTTGCCGGCGGCGAACATCAGGTGGGTCTTGCCCAGGCCGGTGCCGCCGTAGAGCAGCAGCGGGTTGTGTGCGCGGTCGCCGGGCTTGAGTGCGGCCTGCCAGGCCGCGGCACGGCCCATCTGGTTGCTGCGGCCTTCGACGAAGTTGTCGAAGGTGTAATGGCTGTCCATGTTGCCGGCGAACGCCTCGATCGGCGCGGCGGGCGTGCTGGCCCGGGCCTCGCCGAACGGCGTGGGGGCGGCTTGCGGCGGCGGCGGTGCGGCGGCGCGCGGCAGCGACCCGACCTGCAGGCTCACCTCGTCATGGCCGGCGAAATGGGCCAGCAATTCGCGGATGCGGGGCATGTAGCGCGCCTGCACCTCGTCGCGGACGAACGCATTCGGGGCGTAGAGCACCGTGGCCTGCGCATCGGCCCGGGCCTGCAGCGGCTTGAGCCAGGTGTGGACTTCCTCGGCCGGATACTCGGCTTCGAGGCGTTGGAGGCAGCGGGGCCAGACATCCATAGGGCGCGCAATCGACCAAAAAGTACGGTGCGGCCGTCGCGCAGCCGCGCGACTTCCGGCACCGGGAAAGAGGGCTGGCAGACTACCATGTCGCTGTCGGCACTCGCCCTGCGACGCCATGGCACGCCCGCCGCGTGGCGGAAGGCCGACTTGACCGGCCCGGCACGGCGCCGCTAGAATTTCCGGTTCCTTTTCGTCGCGTTGCCCCAGAAGGCGTCACCATGGCTACCAAGCGCACCTACCAACCCAGCAACCTCAAGCGCAAGCGCGACCACGGCTTCCGTGCCCGCATGGCGACTGCCGACGGCCGCAAGATCCTGGCCCGTCGCCGCGCCAAGGGCCGCAAGGTCCTCTCGGCCTAATCGCCGCCAGGATGCTTCCTGTCGGAACGGTGCGCCGCGACCCGCCGCGCGCCGTTCCGTCCGCCGCGCCATCCCGATGAACGCAGGTGCCCGCTACCCGCGGCACATGCGCGTTCGCGCGCGTGCCGATTTCGATCGCATCTTCGCCAGCGCGACCCGCACCGCGTCGCCGTTGCTGGCCGTGCACCTGTTGCCCGAGCCCGGCCCGGCCCGCCTGGGGCTGGCGGTCTCGCGCAAGGTCGACAAGCGTGCGGTCGGCCGCAACCGCATCAAGCGCGTGTTGCGCGACCAGTTCCGCCTGCTGCAGGCCGAGCTCAAGCCCGGTAGCTATGTCGTCGTCGCCCGCCCGCCCGCGGCCGGCGCCGACAACGCGGCGCTGCGCACTGCCTTCATCTCCGCACTGCGGCGTGCCCGCGCGTTGCCGCTGGCCGCCCCGGTCGGCACAATGCCCGCCTCCCCGATTCCATCCACGCCGGCCACGTCCGGCGCATGAGCCTGCCCGCCTGATGAACCAGATCCGTACTTTCCTGATCCTCGCCTGGCTGATGGTCGCCGTGCTGCTCTGGATGGAGTGGGGCAAGGAGAAGGCGGCTGCCGCGCAGCCGGCCCAGACCAGTGCCGCCACCGCCTCGCCGACCGTGCCGACGCCGCAGGCGCCGGGTGCGGCCGTGCCCGAAGCGCCGGCTGCGACCGCGGCGCCCACCGTGCCCGGTGCGACCTCCGCGCCGGCGACCAGTGCCGCCGCCGCTGCGCGCCGCGTGGTGGTGCAGACCGATGTACTGCGCGTCGTGCTCGATGGCGGCAACGTCGTCGAGGCCGACCTGCTGGCCTATCCGCAGACCCGCGACGCCGACAGCCCGCCGGTGCGCATGCTCGATACCGATCCGCTGCATTACTACGCCGCGCAGGCCGGTTGGGTCAGTGGCAACAATGCCGCGCCCAGCCACGAGGGCGCATTCGTGCCCGAGGGCCAGGCCACGTCCTACACGCTGGCCGACGGTGAAGGCACCCTGGTGGTGCCGTTCGTGTGGACCGGTGCCGACGGCGTCACCATCCGCCGCAACTTCGTGTTCTCGCGTGCCGACTACGCGATCGAAGTGCGCGACGAGATCGTCAACGCCGGCAGCGCGCCGTGGCAGGGCTTCGCCTATCGCCAGCTGATCCGCACCGCACCTGCGGTCAAGCGCGGCATGACCAATCCCGAGTCCTACAGCCTGGTCGGTGCGACCTGGTTCGGCAGTGAGATCGGCTACAGCCGCCGCCAGCTCGGCGACTTCGAAAGCGACGGCCCGCTCAACGCGAAGGACACCCAGGTGTGGATCGCGATGGCGCAGCACCACTTCTTCAGCGCCTGGATTCCGCGCGCCGACGATGCGAGCACGATCTCGATGCAGGTCGATCGCAGCACGGGCGCACCGCGCTACCTGATTCGCGAACTTGGCCCGCCGATTTCGGTCGCCGCCGGTCAGCAGGCCGCCACCAGCGCCCGGCTGTGGATCGGACCCAAGCAGGTCGACCTGATCAAGGCGCAGGGCGTGCGTGGTCTCGACCGCGTCGTCGACTACAGCCGCTTCACCCTGTTCGCGATGCTCGGCGAAGGCCTGTTCTGGGTGCTGGCCAAGCTGCACGGCCTGATCGGCAACTGGGGTTGGTCGATCATCGGCCTGGTGCTGCTGGTGAAGCTGGCGCTCTATCCGCTGTCGGTCGCCCAGTACAAGTCGATGGCGAAGATGCGCAAGTTCCAGCCGCGCATCGCCCAGCTCAAGGAACGCTACGGGGACGACAAGCAGAAGTTCCAGATGGCGATGATGGAGCTGTACAAGAAGGAGAAGATCAACCCGATCGGCGGCTGCCTGCCGGTGCTGCTGCAGATGCCGGTGTTCTTCGCGCTGTACTGGGTGCTGCTCGAATCGGTGGAACTGCGCCACACGCCGTGGATGCTGTGGATCCAGGACCTGACCGCGCGCGACCCCTACTTCATCCTGCCGGTGCTCAACATCGCGATCATGTGGGCGACGCAGAAGCTCACGCCGATGGTCGGCGTCGACCCGATGCAGCAGAAGATCATGCAGCTGATGCCGCTGATCTTCGGCGTGATCATGATCTTCTTCCCCTCGGGCCTGGTGCTGTACTGGGTCACCAACGGCGGCCTGGGCCTGCTGCAGCAGTGGTGGATGATCAAGCGCTACAGCGAGGCGCCGGCCAAGGCCTGACGGCCGCGCCGACGCGATCTCCACGAGCCCGCCGCATGGCGGGCTCGTGCGTTGAGGAGCAACGACATGACCCCAGCCACCGACACCATCGCTGCGATCGCCACTGCACCCGGCGCTGGCGGCGTCGGCATCGTGCGACTCTCGGGCCCGCGTGCGTCCGAGATCGCGCAGGCGCTGTGCGGTCGGGTGTTGCGGCCGCGTCATGCCCATCATGTGCGGTTCGAGAATGATGATGGCGAGACTCTCGACGACGGCATCGCGATCGCGTTTGCCGGCCCGGCCAGCTATACCGGCGAAGACGTCGTGGAGCTGCAGGGCCATGGCAGCCCGGTCGTGCTGCAGCAGGTGCTGGCCCGGTGCCGCGCGCTCGGCGCGCGGCTCGCGCGGCCCGGTGAGTTCAGCGAACGCGCATTCCTCAATGGCCGCCTCGACCTGACCCAGGCCGAAGCCGTCGCCGACCTGATCGCCGCTGGCGACGTGCGCGCCGCACGTGCCGCGCGTCGCGCGCTCGACGGCGCGTTCTCGACCCGCTGCGATGCACTGGCCGCCGAGCTGCTGCACCTGCGTGTGCACGTCGAGGCGATGATCGATTTTTCCGACGAGCCGATCGATGCGCTCGGCGGCGATGTCGTGGCTGAGCGGCTCGATGCGCTGGCCACCTCGCTGGCTGTGCTGCTTGCCGAAGCCGAGCAGGGACGCCGGCTGCGCGATGGCCTGCATGCGGTGATCGTCGGCCCGCCGAATGCGGGCAAGAGTTCGCTGCTCAATGCGCTGGCCGGCAGCGAGCGCGCGATCGTCACCGAGATCGCCGGCACCACGCGCGACCTGCTGCACGAAACGGTGCGCATCGCCGGTGCCGAACTGACTCTGGTCGACACCGCTGGCTTGCGCGAAGCCGGAGACGCGATCGAGCGCGAGGGCATCCGCCGCGCCCGTGCCGAACTGCGTCGCGCGGACTTGGCGATCGTCGTGCTCGATGCGCGCGATCCGGACGCGGGCCTGAGCGCGGTGGCCGGTGACATCCAGGATGTGCCGGCGCGCTTGGTCGTGCACAACAAGGTCGACCTGCTCGAGGGCGCGGCCACGGACGATGACGTGGTCCGTGTTTCCGCGCGCACAGGGGCGGGCCTGGACCTGCTGCGTGCCGCACTGGCAACGCAGGTCGCCGGGCCCGCGGCCGGCGAAGGCGCGTTCACTGCCCGGCAGCGCCACGTCGATGCCCTGCGCATTGCCGCCGATGCGGTGGCCGACGCGCGCGCAACGCTGCAGGCGCAGACCCTGGAACTGACGGCGGAGGCCTTGCGCATGGCCCACGACGCGGTCGGTGAGATCACCGGCCGCGTCCTGCCCGACGATCTGCTGGGGCATATCTTCTCGAGCTTCTGCATCGGCAAGTAGGCCGTTCCAGTGCCGGACACTCGCGCCGATAACGCACATGTTCGGTGAACACGCTGCCAACGCGCCTACAATCGGAGCCCGCACGCCGACCTGCGCGGTTGACAAATCGCCTGCGCTGCCGCGTGCTACGCACTTTGAAGAACAGGCACCCTGGGGAACGATGATGGTCTCGAATCGATCGACGCCCGCAGTGTCGTCGCGGACCGGGCTGGCCGCGGCGTTGTGCGTGGCGCTGGGACTGGCCGCCTGCGGGGGCCGGGACGAGGCACCCGAGCCCGACGCGGCACCGGCCGAGACCGCGGACGTGAGCCGCCAAGCGGCCGACGATGCGCTGGCCGCACTCTCGGCGGACGATCTGCGCAAGGCGGCCGGCCAGGCGTATCAGGACAGCCGGCTGTACTTTCCGCCCGGCGAGAACGCGATGGAGTACTACCTCGCGCTGCGCGACAAGACGCGCGGTGATGCCGCGGCGACCAGCGCGCTGATCGACCTGCTGCCGCTGACCGTGATTGCCACCGAGCAGAACCGCGACCGCGGCGATTTCGCCGAGGCGCGCCGACTGCTGGGACTGATCGAACGTACCGACGCCACCCACCCGGCGCTCGGCCGGTTGCGCACCAGCATCGCGACCGCCGAAGAAGCGGCCGTGCATCAGCAGCGCGGCGCCGCGCAGGAGGCCGAGCGCCAACAGCAGATCGCGCGCGAGCGCGCACAGCAGCAGCGCGAGCAGCAGGTCTCGGCGGCGCAGCAGCTGCCGGGGCCGCCACCGGCCGAGACCACCGGCGCGCGCAGCGCACCGGCGTCTGCGCCGACGCCAACGCCGGCGCCTGCGCAGCCGGCCCCGCGCCCAGCGCAGGACACGCCGCGCCCCGCACCCGCACGCCCGGCGCCCACCCCGGCCACCGAAGCGCCGCCGCCCGAAGCGGCGCCGGCCCCGGCGCCGGTCCAGCTGCATCCATTGAGCACCCCGGCGCCGCGTTATCCCCCGGATGCGTTGCGGGCCGGCATCAGCGGTGAGGTGCAGGTCGAGTTCACCGTCGCGGTCGATGGCTCGGTGAGCAGCGCGCGCATCGTGCGCGCCGATCCGCCCCGCACCTTCGATCGCGAGGCGTTGTCCGCAGTGCGACGCTGGCGCTTCGAGCCGGTACCGGCACCGGTCACCACGCGCCGCACGATCGGCTTCTCACCGACTGCCAACTGACGCAAGCGCCCACCGACGCGTGGTCGGTGGGCACGCTGGGGCGCGTGTAACGCACGCGCCCCCATGCCGTCTGCGCGATCTCAGCCCGAGATCGCGAGCCGCTCCTGGCGGTAGCGCCACACCGCCAGGCCCCAGAACACCGCCACCAACGCGAAGCTGGCGAGCAGATACACCGCCCAGACCTGCGGCGCGATCGGCTCGGCGCGGATGATCTTGAGCAGCAGCTGGTTCTGCGACAGGAACGGCACCGCGAACTGCCACAACTCGGTCTTGATCGGATTGATGATCAGCACGAACGTCGGAATCATCGGCAGCAGCATCAGCCAGACGATGTGGCTCTGCGCTTCCTTCATGCTCTTGGCCGCGGCCGCGAGGAAGGTCAGCAGCGACGTGCCGATGAACAACATCGGCAGCAGCACCAGCAGCATCTTGCCGATCGCCGCCAGCCGGACGTCGAGCATGCGGGTCATGCCGGTGCCGATCTGGGCGCTGAGCTTGAATGCCAGCAACGTCAGCAGCAACGACAACAGGCCGATCACGCAGGCGGCGAGCATCTTGCCGCTGACGATCGCACCGCGTGCGGCCGGCGTGGCCAGCAGCGGCTCGATCGACTGCCGCTCGCGTTCGCCGGCGGTCGCATCGATGATCAGGTACGAGCCGCCGATGAAGCTCGACAGGATCAGCAGATATGGCAACAGCGCCGCGAGCAGCATGCCGCGCTTGGCCTCTTCGCTCGCCATGTCGCGCGTACCGACCGCGATCGGCTGCACCACCGACGGGTCGATACCGCGTGCGAGCAGACGCAACGCGCCCACCTGCTGCCCGTAGCTGGCGATCGCTGCGCGCACCCGCGTGGCCGGTGTCTGCGCGTTGCGCTGGGTGCTGTCGCTGATGACCTCGACTGTCGCCGGGCGCCCGGCCTGCCAGTCCTCGGCGAACGAAGCCGGGATCTCGATCGCGACGTCGACGTCCTGCCGGGCGATGGCCGCATCGAGGTCGTCGGGCGCATCGACCGCGACGATGCCCAGCGTCGCCAGGTGCGCGACCAGGTTCGGCGCATGCGCCGCGCCCAGCACCGGGACTTCGAGAACGCGGTCCTGTTCGGTCTTGGCGCGCTTTTCCATCATCACGTTCATGCCGGTCATCAGCACCGGATACAGCAGCGGGCCGAGCAGCAGCGCCATGAACAGCGTGCGCCGGTCGCGCCCGATATCGAGCAGCTCCTTGCGCATCACGCACCACATCCATCGCAGTGCGCTCATGCCAGCAGCCCCTCTTCCGAACCGATCGCATGCACGAAGGCGTCTTCGAGATTCTGCGTGCCGTAGCGCGCGCGCAGTTCGTCGGCGGTGCCGGCGGCCACCACGCGCCCCTTGGCGATGATGACGATGCGGTCGCACAGCGCGGCGACCTCTTGCATGATGTGGCTGGAGAAGATCACGCAGCGGCCCTCGTCGCGCAGCTTGAACAGGAATTCGCGCATCGCGCGGGTGGTCATCACATCCAGGCCATTGGTCGGCTCGTCGAGGATGACGTTGCGGGGGTCGTGCACCAGGGCGCGCGCGATCGCGGTCTTGGTGCGCTGGCCCTGGCTGAAGCCATCGGTCTGGCGGTCGAGGATCTCGCCCATGTCCAGCTGGTCGCTCAGCGCCTGGGTGCGTGTGGCGATCTGGGCCTGGCTCATGCCGTGCAGCTGGCCGAAGTAGTGGATGTTCTCGCGTGCGGTCAGCCGCTTGTAGACGCCGCGTGCGTCGGGCAGCACGCCCAGCACGCGACGCACGGCGGCCGGGTCGCGGCTCGCGTCGATGCCGTCCACCAGCACCTGGCCGCGGTCGGGCTTCATCAGCGTGTAGAGCATGCGCAGCGTCGTGGTCTTGCCGGCGCCGTTGGGACCGAGCAGGCCGGTGATGCGGCCATCCTCGGCGACGAAGTCCACGCCGTCGACCGCCTGGACCAGGCCGGCCTTGGTCTTGAACGCCTTGTGCAATTGCTGGGCGGTGATCATCGATGGAGCTCCGAAAGGAAGAGGGGCATCGCGAAGCGCGGCACGGTCATGGCGACCACCCGTTGAAGCTGGTGAACGGCGGCACCGGGCGCATCGCGTCCAAGCACTTGGCGTCGAGCGCCTTGGCATCGGTGGATTCGATGAACTGCGCGAGCAGCTTGGGCGCGCAGCCGAGCGCGAACGTGCCGTGCCCTTGGCCCTTGAACACCAGATGGCGTCCGTTCGGCAGGCCGGCCAGCACGCGCTCGGCGTAGGCGGGCGGCGTCACCGGATCGAGTTCGCCCGACATCAGCAGGGCCGGCACATCGGACTGCAGGGCCGCGGTGTGGTTGGCCGGCGGCGCGCCGGTCGGCCAGGTGCGGCACGCGCCGAAGAACATGCGCGCGACACCGGGTCCCAGGATCGTATCGGCGACGCGACCGTCCTCGCGGTAACGGCCTGCGTCCTCGGCGCAGATCACCGACCACTGCATGCCGCGCGTCATCTGACCGTCGACGTTGCTGTACATCAGTTGCGACAGCGACATCAGCGGGCCGTAGCGGCCCTGCGCCGCTTCGTCGAGGATCAACGGCAGCAGCGACGCGGTCTGTGGCGCGTACGAGAACAGGAACGCGAGGCCGGTCACCGTGTCCGGCGTGACCACGCCGTCGCGCTGCGCGCCGGTGGTCGGGTCGCGATAGGTCACCGGTGCGGGCGTTGCGTGCAGCGTCGACAGCACACCGCGCAGCTGGGCCTGCAGATCGGTGGGAAAGCGTGCGCGGCATCCGGCGTCCTGGGCGCATTGCTTGGATTGCAGCGCCAGCGCGTCCTCGAAGGTGTGCGCGAACTCGCCGCCGACGACCAGGTCGTTCGGGGCCACGCCGTCGAGCACGATGCTGCGTGTGTGCTGCGGATACGCCATCGCGTACTGCTGGGCGACGCGGGTGCCGTAGGACCCGCCGACCAGGTTGATCTGATCGGCACCGAGGGCGGCGCGCACCGTGTCGAGGTCGCGAATCGCATTGGCAGTCGTGTAGAAACGTGGATCGGCGCGGCCGTCGAGGCCGGCCAGGCATCGCCCGACATAGGCGTCGAGCGCGGCGTCGTCGGGCGCGGTCAGCGCATCGAGTTCCAGCGCCTGGCCATCGGCATCGGTGCAGGTCAGCGGGTTCGAACCGCCGGTCCCGCGCTGGTCGACCAGCACGATGTCGCGCTGGCGGCGTACCTCACGCAAGCCGGCATTGATCTGCGCGGCGAGTTCGGTCGCGGCCTGGCCCGGACCGCCGGCGAGGAAGAACACCGGATCGGCGGTGCCGCCGTCCTTCGCATCGGCCGGCAGCCAGGCGATGTTGAGTGCGATGCGCCGGGCGTCGGGCGCGTCGGGATTCTCGGGCACCTCGTAGGTGGCGCACTGCGCCTCGACCCGGGTGGCCGCATTGCCCCCGTCAAGCGTGCAGGCGTGGAAGGGGATCTGCCCGAACATCCGCGTCGGCCGGGCGGCCTCGCCGGTTGCTGGTACCGGCGCGCCCCCGCTGCAGCCGGCGAGCGCGATGCCCGCGGCCAGCGTCAGCACGGAAAACCTCGATGTCCTCATGGAACGTCCTCGAACAGAAAAATGGATTCGATGGGCTCGGCGAACTCGCGTGCGATCCGGAACGCCAGCGGCAGGCTGGGGTCGTACTTTTCCGTCTCGATCGCGTTGATCGTCTGTCTCGACACTTCCAGACGTTCGCCCAGCTGTGCTTGTGACCAACCCCGTGCCTCGCGCAGCGCCCGCACCCGACTCTTCATGCCGACCCCTTACCGGTACCGCCGCGCGACGACCGATTTTGCGATGCCGTAGAGGCCGCACACCAGGGGGAACACCCACAGCATCGCGGCGCTTGCCGGCACGTCGATGACCTGCGCCGCCTGCAGGAAGCCGCCGGTCATGTAGCCGAAGGACACCAGCGCGGCGGCGATGCAGATCGCTTCGAGCTCGATACGCTGCTGCAGCTCGTCCACGCCGCGGATGAAGCGCAGCATCGCGCGCATCAGCAGCGCGATCGGCGCGACCGGCAGCAGTGCGATCAGTGCCCGCAGCGCCGTCGCCTCCACCGTGCGCAGCAGCAGCAACGACGCGAACAGCAGCGCCATGTAGCTGACCATGCCGACCGTCATGTCGCGGCTGTAGCGGCGCCGCAGGGCGGGCGGCGCATCCATGCAGCCGGACGCACCGCGGCGCATCGAGACCGCGCCGATCAGCACCGCCGACAGCAGGACCAGCGCCGGTGCCCAGGCGGGGACTGTGGGCAGCAGCAGACGCAGCGCGATCGCAGCGGCCATCAACATCGCGGCGACGGCCAGCAGCGGTTGGGTGTGCAAGGAACGGGTCATGGCGGTCTGTTCTGTCAAGTGTGCTTGACAGTGAGCATGCGGCTGCACCGAACCCGGTGTCAAGCGTGCTTTACATCGATGGCGCAAGCGACTGGGCGAGTCTCTCGAGCCGTTCGTCGAAGACCGTCCGGCTGGCCGCGTCCGGAATCCGGTCGGCCAGCGCGCGCGCATGGGCCAGGTGCGTCGCCAGCGCGGTCGCATCGCCATCGAGCTGCGCGAGCTCGGCATCCAGCCACGCCCGGTAGGGCGAAAGATCCAGCAGCCCGCCTTCGCAGCGCGGACGCCAGGCCGCCAGCAAGGCCCGGTCGCCGACCAGCAACGCCGCATGGCTGGCCAGCGTAACGGCGATCGGGCCTTGCGACACCGTGGGCGCGGCCGCGAACGCCGCTGTCAGCGCGACGGCGTCGGGCCAGGCGGTCGCGGCATCGCGTCGGTCGATCGCGCGCGACAGGCGCAGCATCCGTCCGCTCAGCGCCAGGCCGTCGCTGGCGATCGTGGCCGGCAGTCCAGGGATGGACGCCTCGGGCCAGTCGCGCGGCCGCACCCCGGCCAGGCTCAACGCCATCAGCTGGTTGATCTGCAGGTGCAGCGCGGCATCGGGCGTGCGGCGCAGCAGGTCCAGCAACACGCGGCCATCCAGACGCCAGCCGGAGAACTGCAGCGGCAGCAGATTGCCCAGGCCCATCAGCGCGGCGGCGATCGCGCTGCCCAGACCAGCGGCCGCGAGCTGCACCGGCATCGGCAGCCACATCGCACAGGCGAACAGCGCCGCCGCGGTGACAAGATTGGCCATTGGCCCGCCGAGCAGGAAGATGGCCTGGTCGAGGCGCAACAGCCCGCGCTCACCGCTGGGCAGCAGTGCGGCAAACCCACCGATGCCGCGGATCCCGCCGCCCCGGCGCCAGTGCCAGCGCGCGCCGCGTCGCTCGAATCGGAACGGGCCCACGCCGAACGCGATCGCGTGCATGCCGCGCGCCAGACCGGCCACTGCGTGCCCGGCCTCGTGCAGCACGATGTGCGGCCACACCGACAGCACAACGCCGAGCAGCAGCGCAGTCATCGACCCAGGCGGCAGGGCGTCCAGCAGCGGGACGCCGATCATCGCCGCGCCGAGGCCGACCACGACACCGCCGACCATCCCGCCCAACGTCGGCAGCATGCGGCGCCACCCGGCACGCTTGGGGACCGGTGCATCGGGCGGAGGCGGCATCAGCGCCGCGACGTCCGGGTCGCCCGCTGGCAGCGGCAATCGGGCGTCCGGTGCTGACACGGCGGCCCCCGGCCTACTTGCTGCTGACGTACTTCTCGCGCCGGATCCGCGGCACCGGCAGGCCGAAGCCCTTCAGTGCCTCGAACGCCGCATCGACCATGTCCGGGTTGCCGCACAGGTAGGCGATATCGTCGGCGTTGGGCGCGAACTCGCCGACGAACTGCTGCACATAGCCGTGGCGCACGTCGGCATGCGCATGCGGGCTCCCGGGCGCCGGCAGCTCGCGCGAGAAGCACGGCACGAAGCGGAACTGCGCGTGCGCCTGTGCGAAGGCGCGGAAATCGTCGCCGTAGAGCAACTCGGCCGGCGTGCGCGCACCCAGCAACAGCACGACCTCCACGCCGCGCTCGGCGATCGCCCGTTCCAGCAGCGGCAGCATCGACCGGTACGGCGTCACGCCGGTGCCGGTCCCGATCAGCAGGTAGCGGCGGTTGCTGTCCTGCGGCAGCAGACAGAACCGGCCGAACGGGCCACTGGCCTGGACATGGTCGCCGAGCGCCAGGCCCTCGAACAGCGCCGCCGCCGCGCCCCCGGGCACATAGCTGACCGCGATCTCCACCGCCTCGCCCGGTCCCATCGCATGGTCGTGGATCGTCGCCAGCGAATAGGAGCGCTTGGTCGGCGTGCCGTCGGCGTAGGCGAAGTGCACCTGAATGAACTGGCCGGGCACGAAATCCAGCGGCTGGCCATCGTCGCGCACGAACGACAGATGGGCGACGGTGGGCGCGATCATGCGCCGGCCGGTGAGCTTGAGCGGGAAATGCTGGATGGCCACGGGTCAACCGGATCGTAAGCGGAACGGGCGCGCGTCCGCGCAACGGTGTATCGCGGGGCCGGGTGCGACCGGGCGCCTATACTAGCGTCTTCCGCCGAGGCCTCCCCCGGGCCGCCGGCTCCGGACCCCTCGCACCCATGACCCCAAGCCGCCCCCTGCCGGCCGATGTGCCGGCGCTGTCCGTCCGTGAACTGCGCAAGACCTACGCCGGTGGCGTGGAGGCGCTCAAGGGCATCTCGCTCGATGTCGCGCCGGGCGATTTCCATGCCCTGCTCGGCCCCAACGGCGCGGGCAAGAGCACGCTGATCGGCATCGTCTCCTCGCTGGTCAACATGAGCGCAGGCAGCGTCGAAGTATTCGGCGTGGACATCGTCCGCCAGCGCGACCAGGCCATGCGTCTGCTCGGCCTGGTGCCGCAGGAAATCAACTTCAACCTGTTCGAAAAGCCCTTCGACATCCTGGTCAACTACGCCGGCTTCTACGGCGTGCCGCGCCGCGAGGCCGCCGAGCGCGCCGAGGCCGAGCTGCGCGCCGCGCAGCTGTGGGACAAGGCGCACGTGATGAGTCGCACGCTGTCGGGCGGCATGAAGCGGCGGCTGATGATCGCCCGCGCGATGATGACCCGGCCCCGGCTGCTGATCCTCGACGAGCCGACGGCCGGCGTGGACATCGAGATCCGCCGCGGCATGTGGCGCGCACTGCGCGAGATCAACGCCGCGGGCACGACGATCATCCTGACCACGCATTACCTCGAGGAAGCCGAGTCGCTGTGCCGCAATCTGGCGATCATCGACCACGGTCGCATCGTCGAGCAGGGCCCGATCCGGGCGCTGCTCGCCCAGCTCGACGTCGAGGGTTTCATGCTCGACATCGACGGGACGCTACCCGACGCATTGCCGGCGATCGACGGCGTGACGATCGCTGCGCCCGATGCGCACACGCTCGACATCGACATGCCGCGCGCGATGGATCTCAACCGCGTGTTCGCCGCACTCGATGCGGCCGGCCTGCGCGTGCGCTCGATGCGGACCAAGTCGAACCGACTGGAAGAACTGTTCGTGCGGCTGACCGCACGCGATGCGGGATCGGGACAGCGGGCGTCGTAGACGCCAGTCGCGCGCAGCCGCCCTTCCCCTTCCCCTCTTTCGACAGACGCCGAGCATGAGCACAGAACCCACCACGACTGCCCGCAACCTGATCGCCCTGGGCACGATCGCCCGGCGCGAGATCGTGCGCATCCTGCGCATCTGGGCCCAGACCCTGGTGCCGCCGGCGATCACGATGACGCTGTACTTCCTGATCTTCGGCGGCCTGATCGGCGCGCGCATCGGCGACATGGGCGGCGTGTCCTACATGGACTTCATCGTGCCGGGCCTGGTGATGATGAGCGTCATCCAGAACAGCTACGGCAACATCTCCTCGAGCTTCTTCGGCGCGAAGTTCGGCCGCCATGTCGAGGAACTGCTGGTCAGCCCGATGCCCGGCTGGGTCGTGCTCGGCGGCTACGTGCTCGGCGCGGTCGTGCGCGGCGTTGCGGTCGGCGTGATCGTGCTCGGCATCGCGATGCTGTTCACCCATGTGCGCATCCCGCATCCGCTGGTCACGTTGAGCACGGTGCTGCTGGGCGCCACGATCTTCTCGCTGGCCGGCTTCATCAACGCGGTCTACGCCAAGAAGTTCGACGACGTGGCGATCGTGCCGACCTTCATCCTGACCCCGCTGACCTACCTGGGCGGCGTGTTCTACTCGGTCAAGCTGCTGCCCGACTGGGCCGAGGCCGCGACCCACGCCAACCCGATCTTCTACATGGTCAACGCGTTCCGCTACGGCCTGCTCGGCACCTCGGACATTCCGCTGACCATAGCCTATGCACTGATGCTGGGCTTCGTGGTCGTGCTGACCGTGGTTGCGCTGACCCTGCTCAAGCGCGGGGTCGGCCTGCGCAGCTGATGTCGAGCTTCAGCGACTACCTCGTGTTCGTCGACGAAAGCGGCGACCATGGAATGGCCAGCATTGATCCGGCCTATCCGCTGTTCGTGCTCTCGTGTTGTCTGATCAGTAAGCACGACTACATGGCGACTGTGGTGCCCGCGATTCAGAGGATCAAGTTCGCGGTCTTTGGTCATGATGCAGTGGTCCTGCACGAGCGCGAGATCCGGCGCGATATCGGACCATTCGCGATCCTGCGCGATCCTGACCGCAAGCGCGCCTTCTTGGAGGCGTTGACAGACGCATTGGCGGCGACGCCGATGGCCGTTTTCGCAGCCGTCATCGATAAGCGGCGCTTGCAGGATCGCGAACGCGATGAGAATCCCTACGAGGTGTCCTTGCGGTTCTGCCTGGAGCGGATCTACTACCGACTCCGTCGTCAGGGGCAGACAGGGGATACCCATCAAACGCTGACCACGCATGTACTCTGCGAGTCGCGCGGAAACAACGAAGACAGAGATCTGGAACTGTCCTTCAGGCGCATCTGCTCAGGTGACAACTACGGCGGGCAATCCATTCCTTTCGAGCCTGTCATCTGCCACAAACGAAGCAACTCGATTGGCCTGCAACTGGCTGACCTTGTGGCCAGGCCCATCGGAATGCACCAGCTCAAGCCGGAACAACCCAACCGAGCGTGGGATGTCATCCATGAAAAGCTCGATTGCGATTCGCAAGGGCGTTACATGGGATACGGGCTGAAATGCTTTCCTTGAAAAACAAAAGGCCCCGGCGTTTCCGCCAGAGCCCAATGCCGACCGAGAATCCCCGATCCGGGGTAAATCGTATCGTTTCCGTTCGATCCCGTCCACCTCAGGCCTGAATCGGAGAAGACTTCTATGCGCATTCTTGTCCTCGGTGCCGGCGGCACCGGCGGCTACTTCGGCGGCCGGTTGGCCCAGGCCGGCGTCGACGTCACGTTCCTGGTGCGCCCGACGCGCGCAGCGCAACTCGCACGAGAAGGCCTGCGCCTGCGCAGTCCGCTTGGCGATGCCGACCTTGCGGTCGCGCACGTCACCGCCGATGCGCTGCCGGCACTCGCCGCGGCGCAGCCGTTCGATCTGGTCGTGCTCAGCTGCAAGGCCTACGACCTGGACACCGCGATCGACGCCATCGCGCCGGCGGTCGGCGCCGGCACGTCAGTGATGCCGATCCTCAACGGCTTGCAGCACTACGCCGCGCTCGATGCACGCTTCGGCGCGGACCGGGTGCTCGGTGGCTTGTGCTTCATCAGCGCGGTCAAGGGCCCGGAAGGCGAGGTCGTGCACCTGCCCTCGCCGCCGTCGTTGACGTTCGGCGAACGCGATCCGGCCCGCAACGGCAGCGCACGCACCCAGGCATTGGCGCAGGCCTGTGCACGCGCCGAGGGGTTCGAGGCCGTGCGCAGCGACGACTTCCTGCAAGCGGCCTGGAACAAGTTCAGTTTCCTCACCGCGATGGCCGCGGCGACCTGCCTGATGCGCGCCAGCATCGGCCGGATCGTCGCCAGCGACGAGGGCGCCGCGTTCGTGGCCGCGCTGCACGACGAATGCCTCGCGGTCGCCGCCGCGCAGGGCCAGGCCATTCCGGCGCAGGCGGCCGAGCAGGCCCGGTCGCTGCTGACCCGCGCCGGCTCACCGGCCACCGCGTCGATGCTGCGAGATCTCGAATCGGGCCAGGATGTCGAGGCGGCGCAGATCGTCGGCGACATGCTGGCACGTGCCCGCCAGCACGGCATCGCGGCGCCACGGCTGCAGGCCGCCTGGGTGCATCTGCAGTGCTACCGCAGCCGCCGTGAGAGCCCGGCCACGCCGTAAATCGACCCCGCGGCCGTGCAGCCGGGCCACCACGCCGGCTCTGCTAGGCTCGAGACCTACCCGATCATGGAGATCCCCCGGATGCGGCCATTGCGTGTACGACTTCCCCTGGGCCTGGCGATCGCCGGTGCGCTCGCACTTGCCGCCTGCGGCGACCGACCAGCCGACAGCGCGCCCGCTGCGCAGACCGAGCCGGTCGAAGACACCCGCACGGTGCCCTCGGAGGCTGCGGCCGCGCAACTCGAGGACGGCAGCGCGCCGGTCGAGGCGCCGCTGACCGGCGACGCCGCGACGACGATGCTGACCCAGCTCGCCGGCCTCGGCGGCGCGATGCACGCAGCGGTCGAGCTGTGCGACCCGACTATCCCGGCCGACCAGTTGGCGCAGGCCAAGACCCGCCAGCAGCAGGAGTTCGTGAAGATGGGCGGCGACGCGGCGATGTTCGACCGCGAGTTCGCGTCGGCGCATGACAAGGTGCGCGCGCAGTACGACAGTGCGACGCCGGCGCAGCAACAGCAGATGTGCGCCGAGCTCGAATCGATGGCCTCCTCGGCGCCGGCGCCGGCCACCGAGTAACGGCAACGCGCCGCGCGGGGCTACGGCCCCGCGGCAGACGCGTCCAGATCGCCGGCGATGACGGTTGTGATCGCGTCGGGGTCGAGGTGCCGCGCCATCGCCGCGCGCACGGCCTCGGCATCGAGACCGCGCAGCCTGTCCTCGAACGCGGCCGAATAGGCCATGTCGCGTTCCAGGTAGAGGTTGTCGTTGAGCGTGCCGGCCAGTTGCGCATCGCTCGCGCGTGCCGTGCGGCGCGCCAGCAGCAGGCCGTCGCGCGTCTGCGCCAGTTCGGTCGCGTCGATGCCATCGTTGAGCAGTCGACGCAGTTCCTCGTCGAAGGCCTGCGCCACTTTGGCGATGTTCTCCGGCGCAGCAATCGCCTGCGCCGAGAATGTGCCGACGGTATCGAACGCGCTGGCGCCGAAGCTCGAACTGACCCCATAGCTCAAGCCGTCGCGCTGGCGGATGCGGTCGGCCAGCCGTGACTTCATACCGCCGCTGCCGAACAGATGGTTGCCCAGATACAACGCCGGATAATCCGGGTGATCCTGGCCCAGCGGCAGCGCCTGCTGCGCCAGGAACACCGCGTTCGGCCGGTCGGGCGTGACCACGCGCAGCTGCGCCGCCGGCTGCGCTGCATATGGCGTGGGAATGCGCACGAACGGCGTGGCCGGGCGCCAGTCGCCGAACAGCGCTTCGAGTTGCGCATGCACCACCTCGGCATCAACATCGCCGACGACCGCGATCGTCGTGCCCGGGCCCATGCCGTAGAACGCACGGTGGAAGGCCGCTGCCTCGTCGCGCGTCGTCGCCTCGAGCCCAGTGATGCGCTGCTCGAACGTACGCGCGTGGAAGGGATGGCCAGGTGGGAAGATGTCGAAGTGCTGCGCCATCGCCTGATTGGCCACCGCGCCCGGCTCGCTCATGCTGCCCTGGATGCCGGTGATCCACTGCGTGCGCAGCTGGTCGAATTCGTCCTGCGGAAACGTCGGCCGGCGCAGCACGGTCGCGGTCAGATCGAGCAGATCGGCCAGGTGCGCCCGGTCGGTCGAGGCGGCGACGCTGACCGTGGTCGCGCCGCCACTGGCGCCCAGCGTCGAGCGCAGCGCGGTGAGCCGCCGCGAGATCGCCGCACGGTCCAGATCGCCGGCGCCGCGCATCAGCAAGCCGCCGGCCAGCATCGCCGCATCGGTGCGCCCGGTCAGCGTGTCCTCGCTGCCCAGGCGCAGGGTCATGCGCAGTTGTACTGCCTGGCCGCGGGTGGCCTTGTCGAGCACGGCCAGCCTGGCGCCATTGGACAGCGTCCAGGTCCGCGTGCGTGCGTCGATCGCCTCGGGTGTCGGATCGAAGGCCTCGCCGGCCGCGAGCGCGGGCCGGCCGACGAAATCGGCCAGCAGCGTCGCCGCGTCCGGCGCCTCGGGAATCTCGATGCGCTCGGGCGTGTCGGTCGGCACGAAGTGGCCGGTCGTGCGGTTGTCGCGGCGCAGGTAGGCGCGCGCCACGCGCTGCACGTCGGCCGCGGTCACCGTCTCCAGCCGGTCGCGCGCATGCAGCAGCAAGCGCCAGTCGCCCTGCGCGATCGCGTCCGACAACGCCACGCCGACGGCATTGGGGTCGCGCAGCGCGCGCTCGAAGCCGGCCAGCAGCCGCGCCCGCGCCTCGTCCACCTCGTCGTCGGTGAACGGCGCCGGGTCCTGTTCGAGGACGTCGAGCAGCCGCGCCTGCAGCGCCTCCAGGTCGCTGTCTGCCGGGGCCTCGACGACCACGCTGAGGTAGCCCGGCTCATCCAGGCTGTAACCCGTGGCCGAGACCGAGGTCGCCAGGCCCGGTTCGACCAGGGCCCGGTGCAGCCGGCCGCTGGGCGCATGCCCGAGCACCTGCGCCAGCACCGTCAGCGCGCCGGCATCGGGATGCCGGCCGGCGGGAATGTGATAGCCCGCGGCCAGGTAGGGCGTGCGGCCGACGCGGCGCACCACGACGTGGCGCTCGCCGTCCTGCGCCGGCTCGCGGGTGTAGGTGCGCGGCAGCGCGCTTGCCGGCTGCGGCAGCGTGCCGAAGTGCGCGGCCACCCGCTCAAGTGCGTGCGCGGGATCGAAATCGCCGGCGATCACCACCACCGCGTTGTCCGGCCGATACCAGGTGCGATAGAACGCCTGTAGCCGCGCGATCGGCATGCCCTCGATGTCGCTGCGCGCACCGATCGTGGGATTGCCGTAGTTGTGCCAGTCGTAGGCGGCTGACATCAGCCGCTGCACCAGCACCCGCACCGGATTGTTCTCGCCGGCCTCCAGTTCGTTACGGACCACGGTCATCTCGCTGTCGAGATCCTCGCGCGCGATTCGCGAGGCGACCATGCGATCGGCCTCCATCCCCAGCAGCCAGTCGAGCGTGGCCGGATCGCTGGAGAAGCTGGCGAAATAGTTGGTGCGGTCGAACCAGGTCGTGCCGTTGAAGCGGATGCCGCGCCGCTTCATCTCGCCGGGGATGTCGGAATGCGTCGGCGTGCCCTTGAACAGCAGGTGCTCGAGCAGGTGCGCCATGCCGGTCTCGCCGTAACCCTCGTGGCGCGAGCCGACGCGGTAGGTCACGTTGACCGTGGTCACCGGCTTGCCGGGGTCGGGGAACAGCACCAGCTGCAGGCCGTTGTCGAAGCGGTACTCGCTGATGCCCTCGGCGCTGTGCACCGGCGCGTCGAGCTGCGGGGCCGCGGCGGCCGGCGCGATGCCCACGCACAGCAGCAGCGCGACCAGGCAGACACGGAGGCGGCGACGCATGCGGTTTCCCTTCGGGCGAGACGATCGCCGAAAATAGCAGATCGCATCCGCGCGCCCGGATGCCCCACGACGCCCGGAGCGCAAGTGATGACGATCGATGTGCGGTATGTGGACGACTGGCTGGCCGTGGTCGACAAGCCTGCCGGCCTGATGGTCCACGACAGCGCGCTCGCGCGAGGCGAGCATGATTTTCTTGCCGATCGCCTGCGCCTGCAGTTCGGCCGGCCGCTGTTCCTGGTCCACCGGCTCGACCGCGCCACCAGTGGCTGCCTGCTGCTGGCTTTCGACCGCGACACCGCCTCGGCGCTGGGCACGCAGTGGATGGCGCGCAGCGTCGACAAGCACTACCTGGCGGTATGCCGCGGCTGGCCGGAACCCGAGCTCGAGGTCGACCACCCGCTCGACGGCGGCCCCGGCAAGCCGCTGAAGAAGCCTGCGGTCACACGGTTCACGCGGTTGGCGAGCACCGAGCTGGCGCTGCCGTCGGCCGGCTTTGCGACCTCGCGTTACGCATTGCTGCGCGCCGAACCGATGACCGGCCGCTTCCGGCAGATCCGCCGCCACCTCAAGCACCTCTCGCACCACCTGATCGGCGACACCAGCCACGGCGACGGCCGCCACAACCGCCATTTCCGCAGGCTCGGCATCCACCGCATGCTGCTGCACGCCGAGCGCCTGCGTTTCACCCATCCGCAGACCGGCGAGCGCATGGACATCGCCGCCCCACCGGGCGATGCGTTCGCCAAGGCGCTGCTGCTGTTCCCCGGCCAACCGGCATAGAAGCGGATGCGGCCCTCCCCCGCCATGCGGAGGAGGGTTGGGTGGGGGCAAGCGGCCTTGGACCTGCTTCCGCGTGCCGCGAACGCGCGTTGACAGCCACCCTCTACAATCGCCGTCGATGTCCACGCCGCCCGCCATTCCCGAGTCCGAACTCGTCGAACGCTTCGTGCGCGCGAGCGGACCGGGCGGGCAGAACGTCAACAAGGTGTCGACCGCGGTCGAGTTGCGCTTCGACATCGCCGGTTCACCGTCGCTGCCAGACGCGGTACGCGCCCGCCTGCTGGCGCGTCGCGACCGCCGGGTGACCGATGCCGGCGTGCTGGTCATCAGCGCCCAGCGCTTCCGCACCCAGGAGCGCAACCGCGAGGATGCCCGCGAACGTCTGGCCGCGTTCGTGGCGACCGGTTACGAAGTGCCCAAGCCACGCGTCGCCACCCGCCCCACGCGGGGTGCCAAGGAACGTCGACTGGGCGCCAAACGCGAACGCAGTACCATCAAGCGCGGTCGCGCCGGGCGCGACTGGGAATGACGCCCGTCAGAACGGGCCTTCGCGCCGAGGACGCATGAGCACATCGAAGTACCCGTTTCTGATCCCCGTCCCGCCGCTAGCGCCGCGGGTCAAACCCAGCCGGCTCGCGCGCTGGATCGGGCGCAGCATCCTGCGCCTGGGCGGCTGGCGCATGGTCGGCGAGTTGCCGAACATCCCACGGCTGGTGCTCATCGGCGCCCCGCATTCGTCCAACTGGGACGGCGTGTGGGGCTTCGCGGCCAAGGCCGCGCTGGGGCTGGATATCCGCGTGCTCGGCAAGGATTCGCTGTTCCGCGTGCCGGTGCTTGGCTGGGCGCTGCGCGGTCTGGGTGTGATCCCGGTCGACCGCAGTCGCGCCTCGCGCGTGGTCGAACAGGCGGCCGCGGCGATCCACGGCGAGACCCCGTTCTGGTACGGCCTGGCGCCCGAAGGCACGCGCAAGCGCGTCGAGCGCTGGAAGACCGGCTTCTGGAAGATCGCCAAGGCCGCCAACGTCCCGATCCAGACCCTGTACTTCCACTACCCCGACAAGGTCATCGGCTTCGGCCCGCTGATCGAGCCGGGCGACGACCTCGATGCCGACATGGCCAGGATCCGCGCCTGGTACGCCCCGTGGATGGGCAAGAACCGCGGCACCGTCTGAGGGGTCACTCCCCCTCCGGCCAGGGCGGTACCGCCTTGCTTTGCCCCGGCGCCAGCCCGCCGATGTGCGCCAGCACCGCCGCGTACTCCGGCGTGCCCGGCCGATAGCGGAACTCGCTCTCGCCGTGGGCCGCCCCGCCGTCGAGTGTCGCACGCAACCGCAGCACCAATGTGCCGTCCTCGCGCATCACCGCGATTCCGATCGACGCGGCCTCAGCGCTGGGCGCCGGGGCTGCCGGCGTATCGGCCGCGCCCGCTGCCCCAGACACGCCGCCCAGCGCCACCAGGATCAGGCAGTAACGCAACATCGCGGTGCTCCATGGGAAAGGGACCCGCTCAAGGTGCCCTATTCGCCGGCCATCCACCTGAACCGGCAAACCAACGGCACATTTCCAAGCTCTACCATTGGGCGCACCCTGCGCGGTTGGCGGGCCGCGTGCCGCGACCGACGCCGTCACTGCGCTGTCCCCTAACGGAGTTCCCTCCATGTTGCATAAGCTGCTTCTGTCTTCCGCGATCGCGCTGGCGCTCACCGCCTGCGGCGACCGCCCTGCTGCCGAGTCCACGATGCCCGCCACTGATGCTTCCGCCGCGGCCGCGCCGGCCGACAACCCCCTGTTCGTCGCCAGCACGCTGCCGTTCCAGGCGCCGCCCTTCGACAAGCTCAAGGACGCCGACTACCAGCCGGCGATCGAAGAGGGCATGAAGCAGCACCTGGCCGAGATCCGCAAGATCGCCGACAACACCGAGGCGCCCACGGTCGAGAACACCATCGAAGCGATGGAGCGCAGCGGCGAACTGCTGACCCGTGCGGCCAACGTGTTCTTCATGCTCACCGGCGCCAACACCAACGACACCCTGCAGGCGGCCGAAGAAGCGTTGGCACCCAAGCTCGCCGAGCACAGCGACGCCATCTACCTCGACCCCGCACTGTTTGCCCGGGTCAAGACCCTGTACGACCAGCGCGACACGCTGGGCCTCACCCCCCAGCAGGCCACCGTGCTCGCGCACACGCACGACAACTTCGTGCGCGCGGGCGCGTTGCTCAATGACGCCGACAAGGCCGAACTGCGCAAGCTCAACGCCGAGTCGTCCACGCTGTCGACCGCGTTCGGCAACAAGCTGCTGGCCGCCAGCAATGCCGGCGGCGTGTTCGTCACCGACGTGGCCGAACTTGACGGCCTCGACGCCGGCGCGATCGCCGCCGCGGCCGATGCCGCCAAGGCCGCCGGCAAGGACGGCCAGTGGCTGCTGAGCCTGCAGAACACCACCCAGCAGCCGGTGCTGGCCTCGCTGAAGAACCGCGACTTGCGCGAGCGTGTGCTCGCCGCCTCCACCGGCCGCGCCGAGAAGGGCGACGCCAACGACACCCGCGCCACGATCCAGCGTCTGGCCGAACTGCGCGCGCGCCAGGCCCAGCTGCTCGGCTATCCCAACTATGCCGCCTACAGCATCGCCGACCAGATGGCGAAGACCCCGGAAGCCGCGCTCAAGCTGCTGACCGATACCGTGCCGGCCGCCACCGCACGCGCACGTGCCGAGCTGGCGAAGATCCAGGGCGTGGTCGACGCACAGAACGGCGGCTTCACCGCCGGCGCGGCCGACTGGGACTTCTATGCCGAGCAGGTCCGCAAGGCCGAGTTCGACCTCGACGAAGCGCAGATCAAGCCCTACTTCGAGCTCGACCGCGTGCTCAACGACGGCGTGTTCTTTGCCGCCAACCAGCTCTACGGCATCACCGCCAAGGAGCGCAAGGACATCCCGGTCTATCACCCCGATGTGCGCGTGTTCGACATCATGGATGCCGACGGCAAGCAGCTCGCGCTGTTCTACCTCGACCCGTTCAAGCGCGACAGCAAGCAGGGCGGCGCGTGGATGGGCAACTTCGTCGAGCAGAACGGCCTGACCGGCACCATCCCGGTGGTCTACAACGTCGAGAACTTCACCAAGCCTGCCGCCGGCCAGCCTGCGCTGCTGAGCTTCGACGATGTGACCACGCTGTTCCACGAGTTCGGCCACGCGCTGCACGGCTTCTTCTCCAACACCAAGTACCCGTCGGTCGCCGGTACCAACACCCCGCGCGATTTCGTCGAGTTCCCCTCGCAGTTCAACGAACACTGGGCGCTGGACCCGAAGGTGTTCGCCAACTACGCCAAGCACCACGAGACCGGTGAAGCGATGCCGCAGGATCTGGTCGACCGGATCGTCAAGGCGCGCACCTTCAACCAGGGCTACGCGACCACCGAATACCTCTCCGCCGCACTGCTCGACCTCGCCTGGCACACGCTGCCGGCCGGCGAGGCCAAGCAGGACGTCGACGCGTTCGAAAAGCAGGCGCTCGAGAAGTACAAGGTCGACCTCGCCGCCGTGCCGCCGCGCTACCGCACCAGCTACTTCAGCCACATCTGGGGTGGCGGCTACGCAGCCGGCTACTACGCCTACTTCGGCGCCGAGGTGCTCGACCATGACGCCTTCCAGTGGTTCCGCGAGAACGGCGGCCTGACCCGCGAGAACGGCCAGACCTTCCGCGACAAGATCCTGTCGATCGGCCACTCGCGCGACCTCGCCACCGCCTACCGCGAGTTCCGCGGCAAGGACCCGAGCGTCGAGCCGTTGCTGGAGCATCGTGGGTTGAAGTGAGGCCCGTCGCGCGCTGCGGCGCATGACATGCAGCACCGAGCGGGGCGGCCTTCGGGCCGCCCCGTTTTCGTCTGCGCGGGTGCGCGACGCGCTGGGGGCCACATGCCCAGGCATCGCCCGCTGATCAAGACGTATCGAGCTGTCACGCCTTGCGCCGAGCGCGACGGATAGCAAGAGCCCGCATGGCGCCCCATACTCGATGCAGGGCCCCGCCGCGGGGCGAATGCCGCCCGGATGCGCGGCGCCACAAGGGACCACCGCCGATGCGTTGGATTGCAGTCTTCATTGTCGTTGTGGGCCTGGCGCTTGCCGTGAGGGTGTCGCAGGCCCAGCCGTCTCCCGAATCAGGAACGCGGGTCGAGCACGAGGACGTCGCATTGCCTCCTGAGTTGGCGCGTGTGCTTCGCGATTACGAGCAGGCATGGCGCGCCGGAGACGCCGCGGCGCTCGCTGCGCTGTTCGCCGAGGACGGCTTCGTGCTGCAAAGCAATCGCCCGCCGGTCCGCGGCCGCCCGGCCATCCAAGCGGCGTATGCAGGCCAGGGCGGCGGGCCGCTACGGCTACGCGCGCTCACGTTCGCCGCTGAAGGCACCATCGCCTACATCGTCGGCGTCTATGGCTACGGCGATGCGCCCGGCGACACAGGCAAGTTCACGCTCACGCTGAGACGCGAAAACGCCGATGCATCGTGGCAGATCGCCTCGGACATGGACAATTCGAATGCGCCGCCGCCACGCGCGCAAGGCTCGAATGCGTCCGCGCAACCGTAGACCGCTGAGCTTTGAGCTGCGCGCGCAACCATCCGACTCCGCGTCGCGCCGTTAGGCGGACCACCTCATTGTCGGAACCGGCAAGATGCAACCCACGCGCGCTGTCGCATCTCGCCAGCAGCGCGCCTAGACCCTGCCCAGTGGGCAGCATGCAATGCGTCCGACGCCGCCAATCAACGCCGCGTGTCGGCCTCCAGATCGCGGCGGAGTAACTGAGCGCGCTCTTCCTGCTCAGGTCAGAGCGCGCGCGGCGGCGCACACACACGATGACACCAGGAACAACGACATGCTGAAAGTGATTGCGCAAGACTTCATCAAGGCCGAATACCTCGATGCCGTGGCCCCGCTCTATCGAGAGCTTGTCGAGAAAACCAGACAGGAGCCGCTGTGCATTTCGTACGATCTGTACGTCGATCAGAAGGATCCGGGGCATTTCGTCTTCATCGAGCAGTGGCCGGACCGGGCGGCCCTGGATGCACACTGCAACACCGAGCATTTCCGGCGACTGGTGCCGCTGATCGACAAGCACCAACGGGCGCCGGGAACCTATCTGCTCATGGACGCTTTCGAGTGAGCTGCGGATGGATGCTGACTTGTCAGAACAGACGGGCCATCGTCAATGAGCGTGTACCGATTAGCCGCTCACGGCCGTAGCCGGTTGATCGCGACGATGACTAAAGCAACGATATCTAACAACTTGTTCAATCCAACGCTCCTTCGCGGTTAGCTCAACGCGAGGGTTAGGCCATATGCCCAGATCACCAGTGACGGTTAGAGCAATCTCGGATGCCGAGGCGGATGTTATCGAGCGTGTACTCGCGGTTGCAGCCACAGACGCATCTGTTGAAGGCTTGATCGAGCAGGTTCGTGCGCTCCAAGTGATTGGTCGCTGCGATTGTGGTTGTGCATCGGTGGAATTCTGCAGGCCTGCTCCTGGGCAGATGCCTCGTATCGTTGCCGATGTGGTGGCCGAATCTCCAGATGGTGAGGGCGTCGGTTTGATTGTTTGGGCACTGGACAATCATCTATCGGGATTGGAGGTCTATAGCGATTCGGACCGCCCGGCGCCTCTTCCAGTAGTGGGATCCATATCGTGTTGCAACCCGGACAGTGACACGAGGGCAGCCAAAAACCCATCTAAGCCGACGCCGCTTCGGAATCCTTGATGCTAATGTCGCGCCGCACATTAAGACCACTGATATCAAGCGAATCCAAGGTATCTGCCGGCGTTCGGCCCACAGAAGCCGCACCGCTTCGGGTTGGTGCAAGCGGGCCGTCAGTCGTTAATGACCGCGGCGATCCTCGGTTGAAACTGGGCTTTAAATGATCCACTTCGTCACCTCCCGGCAATCCTATGAGCGACTGGTCGCGTCATCAGCATGGCCACCCGTGGCACTGTGGCTTACGGTCGACGTGCTGGATTCATTCGAGCTGGCAGCCCTGCGCAGGCAAGGGCTGACTGTTACGGACTTCACGAGTCACTTCGATGTGAGCAACGCCGTTGAGATGGCAGATGCGCTTGATACCATTCGGGAGCATCATCCGGGTCATGCCGGGTCTATGGACGGTTCGGTTGTTACCTGACACGTGTTCAAGCGTTGTTGCTTCGCGACGCGTCCAGATCAAACCATAGCTGCGCATGGAGAGTGCTGTCATGTCCTGGAAGAGTTTCGCTTCTGTTGCTGCGGTTTGTCTGTCGATCGCATTGTCGGCAACGGGCTGTAGCCCCGCCACGCCTGAGACGCAGACTGCGATCCCAACGTCCGGGGGCGATCCCGCGGCGGCCCTTGTTGAGCGCTTCAAGATGGGGGCGGGCCTTGAAAGCCTTGCCAACCAGGCAGCGGGCGCGACAACGACGTTTGCCACACTGGCGCAGCAGCATGGCGCTGCGGAGGCCAAGCACTTGGTGGCCGGCGAGATTGCGAGGCTGGTGCCTGCCTACCAGGCACGGTGGGATCGGAATCTGGCGACGATCTATGCGAAGCACTTCACGCCAGACGAGCTTCGTTCTCTTGCGACACAAGGGACGGGTTCGCCCGACGCCGCCAAGTTTCGCTCGACACAGGCAACCGTCGCGGCCGACATGCAGGCGGTTTCAAGCCCACTTCTGCAGCAGCTGGTGACGGAAGCATTACACAATGCGCTTCAGCGATAGGCGTTGCGTGCCCGTCTGTTCGTTCAACTCACTCCGATAAAGGTCAGAGTGCAGTGTCCCGCGCTGCGCTCTGCGGTGCGGTCCGCGCGGGAGGCGCGCGCGGTCGGGCTGCACGCCGCACTGATTCGAGGACTCGACCTTGCCTGGTGCCCGACCGGCGCCGCCGTAGGAAGTGTCATCGTGTCGGCACGATGAGCGTATTGGCTGAGATGTAGGGGCCACCGCATCGCTCGGCGCGTGGGCGGTCTTCGATGTTGTCGCCGATTGCGTCGACACCGCCACCGCCGAGGCGGATGTGATCCCCGGCGCGTGCCGAGGTCCCCGTATGGCCATCGACAACGCCAGGCGTCCCGTTGTGATCGACACCTCGGAAGTGGCTGTGCCAGATGATCGTCCGGGGCGGTTGGCCATGGACCTTGAGCCTGAAGCATTGGTCTTCGTAGACCAGTCTGCCTTCCGCAGCGGCGGTGAGGTAGACGACCTCTGCATCATCCGCAGGCGGCATGAATCGCAGCAGGTGTGGCATCTCCGTTTGGCGGGCGCCCTGTTGGGCGAAACTCGCCAGCATGATCGATGCCAACGCAAGTATCGATCGGATTAAGGTGGGCCGTGTACGGCGATGCATGGCGCTCCTCGTCTACCAGCGGCGTGTTGAAGCAGGGGGGCGCACGCACCGCCGTCGTGCTGTCTGAGCGAGTGTGCGCCCGGCCATCGTTCTAGCATGCCCGCCTCTTCTGCCAGCAGACGACTGCATTCTGCGAGCACATCAAAGGTGACATCGCGCATGTGCACGCTCGAGAGTGAAGTGGTCCATCGCGATTGAATCGCCTGCTTCAATGCGCGGGATTGGCCTCGCCTTGGACAGTTCGTCCATGACGATGCCCGGCATCACGGCGGGCCGCTCGGCTCGGATGGCTATCACGCGATGCTCGAGTCGAATCACGCGCAGATCCCGGATCTGCACTTCGAAACCGGGGTCAGAGTGCAATTTCGTCTACCGCATCGCCATGCGCGTGTGTGGTCATCCAATGTCGTGTCCGAACATGGCGAGCGCAGATTCCATTCGGCGCCCATGCTCCGCGCTCCTTCGAGACAGTGGAGCCCCCTATGCAACGCTTGTACGGCAAGGTCGCGCTCATCACAGGCGCCAGTTCCGGCATCGGCCAGGCCACGGCGCACTTGTTCGCACGCGAGGGTGCCTGTGTGGTGTTGGCCGCTCGTCGCGATGCACGGCTGCAGGCCATCGCGACGGAGATCATCGATGCCGGCGGCCAAGCCGCGTGGCTGGCCGGTGACGTACGTGAAGAAGCCTATGCCCAAGCGCTGGTCGCGCTGGCGACCTCACGCTTCGGCGGACTGGACATCGCGTTCAACAACGCCGGCACGCTCGGCGCGCGGGTCCCGACCACGACGCTTGCGGCGCAGGCCTGGCGCGCGGCGCTCGACACCAATCTCAGCGGCGCGTTCTTCGGTGCCAAGCACCAGATTCCGGCAATGCTGGCGCGCGGGGGTGGGTCGCTGATCTTCACTTCCACCTTCGTCGGCCACACCGTCGGCTTCCCCTGTACCGCCGCGTATGCCGCCAGCAAGGCCGGCCTGATCGGTCTGACCCGGGCGCTGGCCGCTGAGTTCGGTCCGCAGGCGATCCGGGTCAATGCGTTGCTGCCAGGTGGTACGCACACGCCGATGGCGGAGGAGATGAACGGCACACCGGAGGCATTGGCGCAGGTCGCGCAACTGCATGCACTCAAGCGGATCGCGCAGCCCGAGGAGCTTGCGCGCGCTGCGTTGTTCCTGGCTTCCGACGAGGCGGCGTTCATGACCGGCAGCGCGATGCTGGTCGATGGCGGCGTATCGATCAATCGCAGTTGAACTGAGGACATGGTACGCATCGGTCGTCGAACAGGCGCTCTTGACCAGGCCTAAGATGGACACAACAGTCTGCATATCGGAGGTGACACCGCGCATGCGCAAGCTCGAGCGTGAAGCGATCTATCGCGACTACATCGCCTGCCTCAATGCGCGGGATTGGGCTCGCCTCGGACAGTTCGTCCATGACGATGTCCGTCATAACGGCAGGCCGCTCGGGCTCGATGGCTATCGCGCAATGCTCGAGAACGATCACGCGCAGATCCCGGATCTGCACTTTCAGATCAAGAGGCTGATCGCCGATCCGCAGCAGGTGGCATGCAGGCTTCGCTTCGATGTCACCCCGCGTGGCGAGTTCCTGGGCCTGCCGGTGAATGGGCGCCGTGTCACGTTCTGCGAACACGCCCTGTATGCGTTTCGGGACCAGAAGATCCACGAGGTCTGGTCGATCATCGACAAGGCCGCGATCGAGGCCCAGCTCTGAACCGGGGCCAGCGTGCAATTGTTGGCGGCGCCCGCGTTCGTGCGCGCGGGCGACCGCCTCAATCCGTCGCGGCGGGGTGTCCCGCCTGGGCCACGCGTACGACCGTGTCGCGTAACCAGATGTGCGCGGGGTCGCGCTGCCGGCGTTGATGCCAGATCAGGTCGAAGTCGAACCGGGCAATCGCCAGCGGCGGCGCGAAGATGCGCAGGCACGGGTCGGTGGCGATCGAATCGAGATTGCGCCGGGCGACGGTCAGGATCAGATCGGTGCCGGCGATCAGGTCGTTGGCCACGCCCCAGTGCGGCAGGGTCATCGCGACCCGCCTGCGCAGGCCGTCGCGTGCGAGGGCACGGTCGATCTCGTTGTCGCTCTCCGCGCGCAGGGCGACCAGCACATGCGGGCGCGCCAGCCAGGCCTCGCGATCGAGCGTGCCGCTTGCCGGTAATGTCGATGCGTCGGCCAGGCAGGCGAAGTCCTCGACGAAAAGCGTGTGCGTGCGCACCGCGTCCGGGTGACGACCGGGAAACACCCCCAGTGCCATCTCGATCTCGCCGTCGATGACGTCCGCCAACATCGATTCGCGGCTGGCCTGGTTGATGACAAGGTCGATCCCCGGTGCCTGGCTGCGCAGCGTGCGCGCCAGCCCCGGCAGCAGCACGCGCGCGCCGTAGTCCGACATCGCGAGCCGGAAGGTCCGCTGCGCGGAGGCCGGGTCGAACGTCGGCGGGTCGAGCAGCGCGCCCAGTTGCTCGAGTGCCTCGGTCAGCGGCTGCATCAGAGCACTCGCCCGCGCGGTCAATTCGAGCTTACCGGCGCGCCGGACCAGCAGCGGGTCGTCGAACAGCCGGCGCAGGTGCGCCAACGCGTGGCTCACCGCCGGCTGGCTTCTGTGCAGCCGCAACGCCGCGCGGGAAATGTGCCGCTCCGACAGCAGCGCATGCAGGGTGACCAACAGGTTGAGATCCATCCGCCTCAAGTTATTCATAGAGCGAATAATGAGTGGTAGAAGTTCGAATTTCCATTCGTGATTCTGATTCGTAGAGTGGCTAGCACCCTCACGACTGGAGCGAACACATGTCTTCTCCGATTTCCTACGCCGGCGCTGGCCTGGCGCTGGCTGCCGTGGTCGCCGGGGCGCTGGTGCCGTTCCAGGCCGGCAGCAATGCGGCGCTGGGGCGCGCGCTCGGCCATCCGCTGTGGGCGACCGTGGCCTCGTTGCTGGTCAGCCTGCTGGTCGTGCTGCCGGTTATCGTGGCCATGCGGGCGCCGTCGCCATCGCTCGGCCAAGCGGGCGCCCTGCCGATTTGGGCCTGGTTCGGCGGTGTCGCCGGCGTGATCTACATCACCTCGGCGCTGATGCTGACCCCGCGCCTGGGGGCGACCAGCTTCATTGTCTGCATCGTCGCCGGGCAGATGATCACGTCCCTGCTGATCGATCACTTCGGGCTGATGGGCTTGCCGGTGAAAGAAGCGAACCTGGGTCGCATCGGCGGCGTGCTGACGATCCTCGCCGGCATGGTGATGGTGCAGTGGTCGTCCACGGTGCGTTAGAACGGCACGCAGGGCGCCCCACCGGATGCCGCCCTCTCCCAGCAGCATGCGGAGATGGTCGGCGCCGCTTGCCCGATGCCATCATCACGGCATGTCGCGTGACCCCGAGCTGCCAGCGTCGGCCTATGCAGAAGTGCCGCCGCCAGCGGACGTGCGCGATCGCGTCAGGCGCGTGTGGCGCTACCAGTCCGGCGCCGCGCCGGCCGCACCGCTGATCCTGCCGGATGGGTGTGTCGACCTGATCTGGGATGGCGCCCGGTTGTTCATCGCCGGTCCCGACCAGCAGGCCACGCCTGCCCAACTCGCGCCGGGCGCCACGCTCACCGGCCTGCGCCTGGCGCCAGGCGTGGCGCACCGTTTGCTCGGCACGCCGATGCAGGCGCTTGCCGACCAGCGCATCGCCGCCGACGCCGTGATCGGCCCGCGCGCAGGCGTGCTGGAACGTCGCCTGCTCGACGGCGCCGATCCGGCCCGGACCTTGCTCGCGGCGGTGGCTGAGCGCGGGGTGCAGCCTGATCCGCGCATGGCCTGGCTGTTCGCGCAACTGAGCGGGCCGGATGCGCCGCCTCTCCCCGAGCTGGCCCGGCAATTGGGCCTCAGCGAGCGGAGCCTGCACCGCCACTGCCTGCAGGCCTTCGGCTATGGGCCCAAGGTGCTGGATCGCATATTGCGCCTGCAGCGATGGCTGCGTCTGGCATCAGGTGCGATCACGTTGACGCGGGCGGCGTTCGATGCCGGCTACGCCGATGCCAGCCATCTGTCGCACGACGTGCGGCGCCTGACCGGGTTGACGCCAACGGCCTTGCTGCGCGATCACGGCCATTGAGCCTGCGCGGCCACCGCGCGGCCGGCTGTCCGATTCTTGCAAGCCGTCCGGGCCGCGGCGCTCGACAATGTCCGCTCCCCGACTGCCAGGATTCGCCATGACCCGCTCCGACGCCCATCACCGCATCGACTATCTCGAGTACGCCGTGGCCTCCATCGCGGCGTCGCGGCGCTTCTACGGCGAGGCCTTCGGCTGGACGTTCCAGGACTACGGCCCCGACTACTGCGAGTTCCGCGACGGCCGCCTGACCGGTGGTTTCTTCCACGGCACGCCGACGCCAGGCGGTGCGCTTGTGGTGCTGGGGTCCGATGATCTCGTCGCCAGCGAGGCCGCGGTGCTGCGCGCGGGCGGCCGCATCGTCCGGCCGGCCTTCGATTTCCCGGGCGGGCGGCGCTTCCATTTCGCCGATCCCGACGGCTACGAGCTCGCGGTCTGGTCGCAGGCGTGAAGCTGCTGCCGCCGCGTCGTTGCAACGACGCGGCGAGGGGGCATCCACCGCGCGTGGTGACGCATGCGCCGATCTGGCCGATGCCCATCGGCGGACCTGCGCGGCCTGCCGATGGCCGGTCGCGCGTACAGGCGACTGCGCGACGTGCTTAGAGAAACGCGAGGATCATGTGACCGGCCAGGAACGCCAGGAAGCCGATGAGCACGTAGGCAGCCATGAACGAGAAGATCCAGTCCTGACGCAGCTGCAGGCGCAGTGTTTCGTCCGGCGGCAGCGTGCCCGCCTCCAGGCGCTTGTGATCGCCGCGCAGTAACAGCATCGCCAGCACCAGGCTGACCGCCATCGGCACGTACACCACCACCAGCGCGGCGAGGCTGGAGAACGAACTGCGCCCGGCGCTGAAGCGGACGAGGAACGCGTTCAGGGCTTCGTGATGTCCCAAGGGCGCATAGGCAGCGAGCAACGAGGCGATGCCGACCGCGTAGAGCGCGCTATACCCCGCACGCTGCCGACCGGTCGTGCGGACGCGTGGCACGGGCGGGCTCGCCACGCCGATCACCGGCACTGGCGCACCGGGTTGCAGCTCGCCCGCTGCGGTTTTGCGGCTGACGGCCCAGAACCGCCGGTACAACGCGCGGTGCACGATCGGCAGGCCGACGACACTCAGCAGGCCCGTCAACATCATGTTGAGCACGGCGTCGGCCGAGACCTTGGCGGTGGTGTAGACGTTGACGGCGTAGACCAGACCGATCCATGCCAGCAGCAGCACGGCCACCAGCGCGCCGCCCAAGAGGTAGATACCGAGCTGACGTGCAAGCTTCATGGGCGAGGTCTGGCCATGGCGAAGGTGCCCCGGCGGGCATCGCGATCGTAACGGGCGACGGGATCATCAGGCACCGGCGGGCGCAGGACGGGCGGCAGGTCGCATGGCCGTGCCGGGTGCCGCGATGTGGCGCACAATGCCGCTCTCTCCTGTCGGGCGATGTCTCATGGCGCTGCCGTCCCTGTCTTCCTCGCTCTTGCGCAACGTCGGCGTTGCTTCATCCGCCGGCGCGACCGCCCCGCGGTGGAATGGCCACGACCGCGCGCGCGCGTCCGACCGGTGCATGTGCGCACCCAGCCACACCGCCACCGGCTGCGGTGCGGGGCTGCGGCCATGACCGGCCTGCCTCGCGGCAAGCGCACGGTCGTGGGCACCTGCCACTGCAAGGCCGTCGCGTTCGAAGTCGATCTGATCGACGGCTTCGAGAACATCCGCCGCTGCAACTGCTCCTTGTGCAGCCGCAAGGGCGCGATCATGGCCGGTGCGACGCTGGACCGCCTGCGCGTGATTCGTGGCGCCGATGTGCTGACGCTGTACCAGTGGAACACGAAGATCGCCAAGCATTGGTTCTGCAGCGTGTGCGGCATCTATACCCATCACCAGCGCCGCAGCGTGCCGACCGAGTACGGCTTCAACCTGGCCTGCATCGAGGGCATCGATCTCGACGCGATCGGTGAGATCGGCCGCAGCAACGGTGCCGCGCAGAGCCTCGTGGGGGACGCCGCATGATCCGGGCCCTCGGGGTCGCGGTTCTGTTCGCGGCATGCGCGACCGCCGGCGCGGTTGTCGTGCGCGACGATGTCGACGATCGCCAGTACCGGGTGTCGGACTCCGAGCTCCCCGCGCTGGTCGACATGCCTGGCGAAGGGCATGGCGTGCTGATCGCGCCGAGCTGGGTCGTGACCGCCGCGCACACGCTGCCCATGCAGGGCGGCCCTAAGTCGGTCGTGCTGGGCGGGCGATCGCGCGAGGTCGCCGATGTCGTGGTCCATCCCGGCTACAGGACGCTGCCGCAATCGTTGATCGATCAGGCGATGGCCAGTGGCGAGGCGATGCTGATCGTAGTGGCCCTGGCCGGGTCGGACGACATCGCGCTGATCCGGTTGAAGCAGCCGGTCGAGGACATCGTGCCCGTCGGGCTCTATCACGGCAGCGACGAGGCCGGGCACGTGGTCAAGCTGTTGGGCAAAGGCGCGACCGGGACCGGGGCGACAGGGCACGACCCGGGCGGCCCGAACCGCACCGTACTTCGTCGCGCGTTCAACCGGGTCACCAGCGCGCATGAGCGTTGGCTGTGTTACGTCTTCGATGCACCGCCGGCGGGGCTCCCCCTTGAAGGGGCGCTCGGCAATGGCGACAGCGGCGGTCCCTTGCTCATCGAGACCGACGGGCAATGGCAGCTGGCTGGCCTGGGGGCCTGGAAGGTCGTGGCAGGCGACGTGAGGACGGCGCGGCCCGGGCGCTACGGCCAGACGACCTGCAACGTGCGCCTGAGTCACTATGCGGACTGGATCGAGGACGTGATGTCCGGGCAGGCGTCGGTCCCCTGATCGACCGCGCGCTGCGGCGCGCGGCCGCAGCCCTCAGCGCGTCGGCGTGGGCTCCAGGTGTGCCCGAATCCACAGATAGTCGCGGCGCACCGGTGCGGTCAGAACCGAGGGATCGCCGTCGTAGAGGTAACTGCCGACTGTGGCGCCGGTGTCGTCGGTGGCCTGCGGGTCGGCGCCCGCTTCCATGAAACGCTTCACCGACGGGATGTCGTTGACCAACGCAGCCTGATGCAGCGGGGTGAGGCCCGCGCGGTCGCGGACATCGAGCCTGGCGCCGGCGGCGAGCAGGCGCTCGATGTTGTCGGGCTCTCGGGCGCGTAGCGCCTCGAACAGCGCCGTCTGGCCGTTGCGCGGATTGGGCACGTCCACGGCGACGCCGTGTTCGAGCAGCAGGCCGATCCAGTCGTCGTCCTTGGACAGCGCGGCTTCGTGCAATGCGGTGCGGCCCTTGGCATCGCCCCGGGTGGGGTCGGCGCCGAGCGTGAGCAGCAAGCGCACGGCTTCACGGTCGCCCTGGCGGATCAGCCAGTTGAGCGCGGGCGTGCCGTCCTCGTCGGTGGCGTTGGGGTTGGCGCCTGCCGTGAGCAGTTGCCGTGCGAGCGCAGCGTCGCCGCTGCGAACGGCGGCGATGAACGGGGCCTGGTCGGGATTGGCGAACGTGGGCGCGTCCGGGGTCATCGGCGAGTGTCCTTGGGTGCAACCGGAGGTCGCCAGCAGCAGCGCGGCGAACAGCAGGTGCGGAAGCGGGCGACGGTTCATGGTGCGCAGCATGCCGCAAGAGGCGTCAAGCTGCGTGTGATCTTCCCCCGCAGACCGCGCCGCGCAGCGCTGTGTGGAGAGCGCGCACGCACCGCGTCGCGGCTCACTTGAACGGATTGAGGAAGTCGACCACCTTGCCGGTGCCTTCGGTCACGCCGCGACCGAAGTCGCGCGCGCCGTCGGCGACGGTCTGCGCCACATCACCGGCGGTGTCGCTGACGGTCTGGCCCAGGTCGCCAGCGAAGTCCGCCAATGCTTCGAAGCCGTCGCCCAGCGTATCGGTGGCCGTGTCGATGGCCTCGCCTACGCCGTCGGCGGCATTGCTGATCGTGCTGCCGGCGCTCTCGACGAAGCCGGCCACCGCATCGGCCGGTGTCTGCAGCCCAGTGATGCGACCCAGGTCGCGGACGAAGCCGCCAGCTGCCTGGGTGGTGTTCTGGGCGGAATCGCCGACCAGGCGGACGGCGCCATCGAGCACATCGCCGGCGGTATCGACGCTGGCGTCGGCCAGGTCGCCGAGCAATCCGCCGGTCGCGGCCACGCCCCGGCCCCGGGCGAAGTCGGTGACGAAGTCGCCGACGCCGGTCCTCAGTGCGGACGCCGTGCCGGCCAGGTCGCCGCCGAGGTCGGCGACCTCGCGGATGCCGGAGGCGAGCGTGTTGAACTGCAGGTCGCCGACGGCCTCGACACCGGCCACGAGGGTATCGGTGCCGAAGGCAGTGGCCGCGCCGGCCACGTCGCCCAGGGCATCGCTGCCGGGCCCGACCACGGCGCCTGCGCCGTTGAGCAGGCTGCCCACGATCCAGCTCTCCGGGGTCGCGCCGGGGCCGTTGCGCAGCACCTCGCCGACCGTGCCCAGGCCGGTCGCGAGACCGGCGCCGAGTGCGTCGATACCGGCATCGACTCGCCCGCCGAGGGTATCGCCGGTACTGGGACCGAGCGCGGGATCGGTGGGCGTGCCGTGTTCGAAGGCCTCGACATAGACTGCGTTCGGGCCGCCGCCGCCATGCAGGTCGCCGAAGCCGGTGCCCGGCGGCGGGTCGATGCGCAGCGCATGGCCCACGGCCTCGGGCGGCGAGCCGACCAATGGCAGTGCCGGGAGATCCTCCTGCGCGGCGGTCAGCTGGTCGCCGTTGACGGCGTAGCGGCGGACCTGACCGGTCTCGGCGACGCTGTCGCGGATGGCATTGGGGTTGAAGCCCAGGCTTTCGAGGGTCTCGTTGCTGAGGCCAGAACTATTGAAAGTGACCGCCGATGCGCCGGTGGCGAGCGACGCGGCCGAGGCCAGGCCGCCGCCGAGCGAATGCCCGGTCAGCGCGACGTTGCCGTCGCCGAAGACGCGCTCGGCATGCTTGGCCAGCTCGATCGCGCTGCTGTACTGGGACGACGCCATGCCCAGGCCCTGCTGGCCGTTGTTCACCCAGTCCATGTACTCGCTCGGCTTGCCGCCAAGCTCCGAGCCGCGATAGGCGACGACGTAGCCGCCGTCCTCGTGCTGGTAGATCTCGGCGTGGAAGCCGGTGCGATCGTCGTTGAGCAAGGCCGGATCGAGTGGGATGCGGTTGCCATGCGCGTCGATCATGCTCATGCCGTCGGCGCTGGGCTGCAGCGGGGTCCAGCCGGCCAACGCGAGGGTCTTGGCGTACTCGGTGCTCTCGGGCGCGTAGGCGCCATTGGCCATCATCGCGAACAACGGGTCGCGGGCGTCCGGTGCGGTGCCCTGGACGCTGTCGCTCAGGCGGTGATCGCCGGCCCGGATGTTGTCGGCGACCGGTGCGCGTGGCGGCGGAGGGGCCTGTTGCGGCAGCGCGTGGATCCGACCGGAATCAGCGAGAGCGATGGCGGGGGCCATGGGACATCCATCCGCAGGGTTAATGGCATGACAGTAATCGCCGCGCAGGCGGCGGACCACTCGGGCAGACCCTAGTGGAACGGCCAGGGCGGGACTGACCCCGATGCCTGGGGCGCGGACCGCACACGCCGTCCGCGCCCCAGGCATGACGCGCTCCGGCGTTACAACAACGTGCCGCCGAGGATCGCGGCGGCGATGCTGAAATAGATCACCAGACCGCTCACGTCGACCAGCGTGGCGACGAACGGCGCCGAGGCGCTGGCCGGGTCGAAGCCCAGGCGCTGCAGCGCGAACGGCAGCATCGCGCCGGCCAGCGAGCCGAAGGTGACGATGCCCAGCAATGCGGCGCCGATGGTCAGCGCGATCAGCATCCAGTGCGGGCCGTAGTCGTAGAAGCCGGCCAACTGCCAGATCGTGATGCGGGCGATGCCGAGCAGGCCGAGGATTGCGCCGAGGGTCATGCCGGTGGGCAGCTCGCGCAGCGCGACGCGCCACCAGTCGCGCAGGCGGATCTCCTGCAGGGCAAGGCTGCGGATCAACAGCGACGTGGCCTGGCCGCCGGAGTTGCCGCCCGAACTCATGATCAGCGGGATGAACAAGGTCAGCACCAGCGCCTTCGACAGCGCGTCCTCGTAGTGCTGCATCGCACTGGCGGTGAGCATCTCGCCGAGAAACAGCACGCTCAGCCAGCCGGCGCGCTTGCGGATCATCGCCAGCAGACCGATCTGCATGTACGGCCGGTCCAGGGCCTCGACGCCGCCGAAACGGTGCACGTCCTCGTTGGATTCGGCGATCAGCGCATCGAGTACGTCGTCGACGGTGACGATGCCCACGAGCTGCCGCTGTGAGTCGAGGACCGGGATCGCGAGCAGGTCGTGGCGGCGGATCAGCCGGGCGACTTCCTCCTGGTCGGTGGTCGGTGTCACGAACACCGGCGGGTTGGTCTGGGCGGCGTCGAGGATTGGCGCATCGGGATCGGCGGTGATCAGCCGGCGCAGCGTCACCACCTGCTGCAGTGCGCGGGTCTGTGGGTCGAGGACGTAGATCGCGTAGATCGTCTCGCGCTCGCGTTCGACCTCGCGCACGTGCTGCAGGACGTCGCCGACACGCTGGTCGGCGGTGACGCTGACGAACTCGGTCGTCATCAGGCTGCCGGCGCTGCTGGGCGGGTAGTGCATCAGGTCGCGCAGCGCCTGCTGGGTGACCACCGGCAGGGCGGCGATGAGACGTTCGCGCACGTCTGCGTCCAGCGCCAGCAGCAGGTCGGCGGCGCGGTCGTCGGCCATGGCGTCGAGCAAGGTGCTGGCCTGCGCGGGCGGCAGCCGTTGCAGGATCTGCGCGGCGTCGGTCAGCTCGGGCTGTTCGAGCAGGCGCACGCCGCGCGCGGGGGGCACTTGCGCGACCAGGCGCGCGGCCTCGACGACATCCAGTTGGTTGAGATGCTCGACGGCATCGGCGGTGTTGAACGCCGCCAGCGGACCGGTGGCGGTGGGGTGTTGCTTGAACATGGGCTGCCTCGCAGTGCCGCAACAGCGGCGCGGGCAGCCGGTCCTTGCGGACGTCAGGCCGTCGTTGCCGTGGGCGGCGTCAAAGATCGACTGGGACTGTCGCTGGACATCGGAAGGTGTTTTCGCGAATGGGCGACGCGGCTGCGTCGCGGTGCGCGCAGTCTGGTCGCGCACCGCGCACGGGTCAACACACGCAGGGCCCGCGGGTCGGCCGTGGTTGGGGACAATGGCGACGTTGCGGCAGCGCGTGCAGGGGTATGCTCGGCCGCAGCCACCTTCGGGACGCCACGATGCCCTCCGCCGAGCCGCCGTCTTCCGGCCCTGCGCGCCGCCGCGCGCTGCGGGCATACGCCGCCATCGCCGCGATTGTCGGCGCGCTGTTGCTGCTGTTCGCATGGACCGCTGGTTGGTTGAGCCTCGGACGGCTGACGCCCGCGCGCATGACCGATGCGATCGAGGCGACCTCGACCACACCGTTCCCCGGCTTTCGACGCGCGCATGCGAAGGGCGTGTGCGTGGCTGGGCATTTCGAGGGCCTTCCGGCGGGCACGGCATTGAGCCGGGCTGCCGTGTTCGCCAGCCCGCGCACGCCGGTGCTCGGCCGGCTGTCGATCGGCGGTGGCTCGCCCTATGGGCTGGATGCGCAGGCGCGCGTACGCAGCATGGCGCTGGTGCTCGACAGCCCGGACGGCAGCCAGTGGCGCATGGCGATGAACAGTTTTCCGTTCTTCGGGGCGGCGTCGATCGAGACCTTCTTCGAGCAGACGCGTGCGTCGGCGCCGGATCCGGCGACCGGCAAGCCTGATCCTGCGCGCATGGCGGCGTTCGCCGCGCGCCATCCCGAGGCGCAGCGCTTCGCCGCCTGGGCCAAGGCGGCGCCGTGGTCGGACAGCTTCGCCAACACGCAGTACAACGGCATCCATGCCTACCGCTTCATCGACCCCGCAGGCATGTCGCGGCTGGTGCGCTGGTCGATGCGACCGCAGGCGCCGTTTGTGGAGATGGACGCGGCGCAGCGCGAGGCGGCCGAGCGCGACTATCTGCAGGACGAGCTGCGCGCGCGGCTGGCGCGCGGTCCGCTGCGTTGGGACATGGTCGTCACCCTCGCCGGTCCCGACGACGATGCTCGCGACCCGAGCACGCCGTGGCCGGAGGCGCGCGAGCAGGTGGTGGTCGGCACGCTGGTGCTGACCCAGGCGCAGGACCAAGCGACCGGTCCGTGCCGCGATCTCAACTTCGATCCCACCCTCGTGCCGCCGGGTGTGGCGTTGTCTGAGGACCCGATCCTGGCCGCGCGCGCATCGGTGTACGCGCAGTCCTTCGATCGCCGCGAGCGCGAGATCGCGCGCGGTGCCGACGTCGATGGCGTGCCGCCGCAGGAGACCGCGCGATGAGCGCCCGGCCCGATCACCACGATGCCTTCGCCCGCCTACTGCACTGGAGCATGGCGGTGCTGATCTTGGCGATGCTGTTCATTGGCGTGGCGATGGTCGCCTCGATGACGCTGCGCCCGTCGCTGCTCGCACTGCACCGGCCGATCGGTGCGTTGCTGCTGGTGCTGGCGCTCGTGCGCCTGGCGCATCGCCTGATCCGCCGCACGCCGGCACTGCCGTCGGACCTGCCGCGTTGGCAGCGCGCCGCCGCGCACGCCTCGCATGTCGCCCTGTACGCGCTGATGCTGGCGATGCCGCTGATCGGCTGGGCGATGGTGTCGGCCGCCGGCAATCCAGTGGTGTTGTGGGGCGATGTGCGATTGCCGGCGATCGCGCCGCACGATCCCGCGCTCTACAGCGTGTTGCGCGCCGCACATGCATGGCTCGCCCGCGCGCTGCTGGCGGTGATCGCGTTGCATCTGGCCGCCGCGCTCCGGCATGCATGGGTGCGCCGGGACGGGGTGTTCCGGACGATGGCGCCGTGGCCACTCGAGCGCCGCATGCGGCCTCGGTGAACGCGCCGATCATTGCGGTACATCTGGCCTCGCTTCATCGACAATACGCGGATCGACCTCACGGAGCCTGGGCATGTTCGGACGTTTCAAGCGCAAGCCGCAGCCGGCGGTGGTCACGGTCAGCCTCAATGCGCGGCTGGCGCCGGCCGATCGCGCGGCGCTTGAGGATGCGTTCGGGGATCTGTGCCGGCATCGTGAGATCGACGCCGAAGTCGTGGGCGGCGGCACGCTGCTGGCCGAGAGCGGAGAGGTCAAGGCCTGCGACATCGAGATCCAGCTGTCCGATGCCTCGCCGGCCCAGATCGAGTTCGTCCGCGAGGCCTTCACCGCGATGCTCGCACCGGTCGGCTCGCGCTTGCATGTGCCCGATCGTGACACGCCGATCGTGTTTGGTGCCCATCAAGGCCTGGCGCTCTACCTCAATGGCACCGATCTGCCGCAAGCGGTGTACGACACCTGCGACATCCACCACGTCGTCGAAGAATGCGAGCGCCTGCTGGGCGAGCGTGGCATGGTCAACAGCCATTGGCAGGGGCCGAGCGAGACGGCGTTGTACATGTACGGCGCCGACTTCGAGCAGATGCATGCGGCGATTCGCCCGTTCCTCGACGCCTATCCGCTGTGCCGCGAATGCCGGGTGGAACGGATCGCCTGACCGGCGCTGTCGAGCGTCGACCGGCCTGCTAGCATCGCCCGGCCGTCGCCATCGGGGCGACGCACGACACGAGGGGATCGCGATGCGCAATTGGGGAATCGGCGCTGCACTGGCGCTGGGGATGATGGCGGCTTCGGCAACGGCGGGCGCCAATGAGGGGCAACGGCGTGAGGTGCCCTCGCAGGATGGCGCCTTCACCGGCGAGATCGTCGGCACGCCGGCCGAAGGCAGCAAGTTCGCACAGCTGCAGATCGGCATGAGCATGCAGGATGTCCAGGAGCTCATGGACCGCGCGCCGGACCGGTTCCATACCTACGAATCGGGCAAGCGCTGGATTCCGTTCTACTTCGGCAACGACGCGACGCGCCTGCAGGCGCTGTTCCGCGGCGAGGGCTGCCTGATCTTCACCGGCGGCAATGTCTGGGGTGGCGGCGGCAGCGAGTTGATCGAGATCGAGGTCGATCCCTCGGGCGATTGCTACCAGCCCTGAGTGCGACAACGCCCCGGGCGGCTCGGTGTCCTTGCCTTGCAGGCGGACGCCGGGCCGTCCGACGGATCGGGTCAAGCGGCGTGGCGGAAGTCGGGATAGACCGGTTCGGCCGGCGCAGGTGTGGGCGTATCGGCGACGGGCGGCGGCACGGCGACGGCCGGCGGCGGCACATGCGTGCCCTCCATGACCATGGCCAGCACCTCGAACGCGGAATAGGGCAGGACGTTCATAACGGCTCCGGGTGACGGCGACTGGCGGTGCGTCGCCGGTGGGTGTGGTGCCAAGTTAGAGCCCCCCTGGACGCCCGGCATTGATGCAGATCAACCGTAGGCCGCGCCGAGATCGTCCGTCCGGCAGCACGTTGTTGCGTAATGGGCAACATGCTGCGCTGGCGGCATGATCAAGTCATTCCGGTACAAGGAACTTCGCCGGTCCTACGTGACAGGCAGCACGGCCGGGAGCCAGGCCGGACACGCGAAGCGGCTGCAGATGCAGCTCGCTGCGCTGGACACGGCTTCGATCGTGGAGGACATGGAGATTCCAGGCTTTCGCCTCCATTCGCTCAAAGGTCGGATGCAGGGGGCGCTGGGCGATGTCCGTCAACGGCTACTGGCGGCTGACATTCGAGTTCCGGGACGGTAATGCATACGTGCTGGACTACGAGGATTATCACGGATGGCCATGTACAACCCGCCGCATCCCGGCGCATTCATCGTCGCGGTCTACCTGGAGCCTAACGGCGTCAGCGGGCGGATGTTGGCTGAAAAGCTGGATGTGTCCGCCTCCACGCTGAGCAGAATCCTCAACGGCACGAGTCGTGTCACGCCGGAAATGGCGCTGCGGCTCGCCAAGGCGATCGGGAGAACACCCGAGAGTTGGCTCGCGATGCAGGATGCCTTCGATCTGTGGGTGGCGCGTCGCGAAGTCGACCTGCGGCGCGTCGGCAAACTCGAGCTCGAAGCCGCCTGACCTGGAGGGCTGCTCGTTGCGGCGTGCAGACGCACGTCTTCGATTGGTGATTGCAGACATGCGGACGCCCCGACAAGCGGGGCGTCCGGGTCCTGCCGATTGCGGGAAGATCAGTTGAACTTGAACTTCGCACCGACCGTGAAGTAACGGCCGATCGCGCCGCTGAAGTCCATCGGGTTGTAGTTGATGGCGCCGTAGGTCAGCGGGTCGAGCGGCGCGACGCGGTCGGTGAGGTTGGCGACCGAGCCGAACACTTCCCAGTGCTCGGTCGGCATCCAGCGTGCCGACAGGTCGATGGTGTAGAACGAGGCCAGCTTGCAGCCGCCGGGGGCATCGTCGCCGTTGGCGAAGCTGTTCGCGCAGCCGCTGCCCTCATACGAGAAGTTGCTGATGCTGTCGCGCCAGTTCACGACGCTGCTGATCGCGAACTGGTCCATCTCCCAGGTGGCGCCGAAGTTGGCCTTGTTCTTCGGGGTGCCGATGCAGTTGGTCACATCGCAGTTGCCGTGGGTGCCGGCGAACTCGTAGACCGTGCCATCGACGTCGACGCGTTCGAACTTGCTGATGTGGGTGAGCTGCAGGTCCAGACGCAGGCGGCCCGCATCGCCCAGCTCGATCCGCTGTTCGAGATCGACGTCGAAGCCTTCGACGGTCGTCGACGAGGCGTTCTCGTAGCCCACCAGCACCGCGAGGATCGAGCCGCTGCCCGGGGTGCCCGGGATCACGTTGGTGCCGCGGATCACATTGGCACCACCGGCGGCGATCGCCGCGTCGGCACTGCCGCCGAAGATCTCGTCGGTGCGCTTGATGCGGAATGCGTCGAGTGCGAGCGAGCCGCCGGTCCAGGGCGAGAGCACCAGGCCGAGTGTCGTGCTCTTGGATTCCTCGGGCCGCAGGTCCGGGTTGGGCGAGGTGATCAGCGCGATCGAACCGGCATCGCAGTCCTGCGGCTCGTGACCCGGCGCAGCGCAGCGTACGGGGTCGACCGCGGTGCTGAAGGCCGCCAGGCCGCCGGTGCCGGCCTCGGCCGGATTCGGGGCGCGGAAGCCCTCGGCATAGGTGCCGCGCAGCGCGATCCAGTCGGCGGGCGACCACTTCACGCCGACCTTGGGCGTGGTCGAGGTCTCGCCGCCGTCGTACTTGTCCACGCGCAGCGCACCGGTCAGTTCCAGGGTCTCGTGCACCGGCGCCTGCAACTCGACATAGGCGCTGGAGACCTTTTCCACGCCGCCATAGGCCGAGTAACCCAGGCCGATGATGTCGCCGATGTCGGTGTAGGTCTGCGGGGTGAGCAGCACCGATTGGCGGCGGTACTCGGCGCCGACTGCCAGGCCCAGCGGGCCACCGGCCAGATCGGCCAGCGAACGCGTGGCCTTGGCATCGATGATGTCCAGGCGGGTGCGGCCGGTGGCGCGGATGCGTGGCGAGATGTAGTCGTACAGTGCCTGGGTGTTGCGGCCGGCATCGTCGCCGATGCGCCACCAGCCGACCGGACTGTTGGGGTCCTCGAGCACGGTCTTGACGTGGCTGTAGCGCAGGAAGCCGGTGCGCTCGTTGGTCAGGTCGGTGCCCGAGTGCAGGTAACCGACGTCGTAATCCCAGGCCCCGGCAGTGCCCTTGAAGCCGAGCAGCAGGCGCATGAAGCGGCTGTCGTTGTAGGTCGTGCGCGGGCCGACGTCGAACGCGGCGTAGCGCAGGCGGTTTGCGGTGCCGGGGTACGGGTTGTCCGGATGGTCCGGGCCGAGCACGACCGCGCCGGGGCCAGGGTCGGAGGCGTTGACCGGGCCGCCCGGATAGCCCCAGGCGCCAGACGCGCTCGACGGCGTGTTCTGGAACACGGTCTGCTTGTTGGCGATGCCCAGTTCCATGTACAGCTCGCTGCTGTCGCCGACTGCGAAGGCAGCGCGCGAGAAGAAGTTCACGTATTTCTCTTCGGGCGACAGGTCGCGGAAGCGGGCGACGTCCCACAGGCAGCCGCCCGCCGGATCCTGCGGGGTCACGTCCGACAGGCCGGCGCAGCCGGGCAGCGACTCGAATCGGCCGGTGATCGGATTCTGGATCGCACCACTCGGGCTGGCGCCGGCGCCGGTGCCGCCGCCGGTGATGCGGCCGGGCAGGTTGCCGCCGATGCCGTAGCCCCAGCGGCGGGTGTCGCCGGTCCCGATCCAGTCGCGGTCGCGGCGGTCGTAGAGCCGGATGGCATCGGTCTTGGCGGCCTCGATGCTGAAAAAGGCGTTGTAGCCGTCCTCGGTCAGGCTGCCGGTGCCCGCGGTCAGCGAGGCCTTGGGCTGGTCGCCGCCGCCATCGCCCGACCAGCCGTAGGACACGGTCGCCACCGCGCCGGTGAAATCGGTGCGCAGGATCACGTTGACGACGCCGGCGATCGCATCCGAGCCGTAGACCGACGAGGCACCGTCCTTGAGCACTTCGATGCGCTCGACCGCGTCGAGCGGGATCGTGCTCAGGTCGGTGAACACCTTCTGGCCGTCGTCGGCCAGGCCGAACGGCGCCATGCGACGGCCGTTGAGCAGCACCAGCGTCGAGCCGGCGCCCAGACCGCGCAGCGAGATCGCCGCGCCGCCACCGGCAAAGCCGTTGCCGAAGCTCTTGGGCACCGAACCCGCGCCATCGATCGCCAGGCTTTGCAGGTACTCACCCACCGTGGTCTTGCCGGTGCGATCGATCTGCTCGCGCGAGATCACCTGCACCGGCGAGGCGGTCTCGGTATCGGTGCGCGGGATGTTGGAACCGGTCACAGTGATGCGGTCGAGCGTGGTGGTGCTCTGCTGGGCAGCGGCCTGCAGCGGCAGCGCGATGGCCGCCAGCGCAAGGGGAATCGAGATGGCGAGCGCATGGCGGCGTGGCGCGCGGCGAGTGAACGGAGTCATGGCAACGGGCGTCCTGTATGCAAAGGGGCAAAAGGGGGGAATGCGCCGGCCCGCAGCGCTGCCGGGGACGGTTGGCGCAGTTAAGATCTCGTTAATGTGAAGAATTCGTGAGAGTGGCGAATTCAGGTTTTGACCGTTCTGGAGCGTTCAACGCCGGTTTAGCGAGTCAACACGGCCCGGCTGGACGCAAGTGCGGTCCAGCGAGGGCGCGCGCGATGCCCGGGCGGCTTGATTCCGCCGCGAGCAGACCAATATCGGCGCTCTCGCAACACGCCACACGGACCGTCATGACCGCCACCACCGAGACCCGTAAGTTCGAAGCCGAAGTCGCCCAGGTGCTGCACCTGGTGACGCACTCGCTGTACTCGCACAAGGAGATTTTCCTGCGCGAACTGATCTCCAATGCCTCCGACGCCTGCGACAAGCTGCGCTTCGAGTCGATCGCCAACCCGGAGCTGCTGGCCGGGACCGGCGAACTGCATATCGATGTGAGCTGGGACAAGGCCGCGCGCACGGTGACCATCCGCGACAACGGCATCGGCATGACCCGCGACGACGTGGTCGCCAATATCGGCACCATCGCCAGCTCCGGTACGCGCCGGTTCCTGGAAGCGATGAGCGGCGAGCAGAAGGCCGATGCCCGGTTGATCGGTCAGTTCGGCGTGGGCTTCTATTCGGCCTTCGTCGTCGCCGACCGGGTGACCGTGCTCACCCGCCATGCCGGTGCCGCGCCCGAGGCCGGCGTGAAGTGGGAGAGCGACGGGCGCGGCGAGTACGCGCTCGAAGCCGTCACGCTGCCCGAGCGCGGCACCACCGTGATCCTGCACCTGAAGGCGGATGAGGACGAGTTCCTCGACGGCTGGAAGCTGCGCTCGCTGGTGCGCAAGTACTCCGACCACGTCGCGTTCCCGATCCGCATGCCCAAGGACGCGCCGTCGTCGGCCGACGACGCAGCGGACGAGAACGCGGCCAAGGCCGACGCCGCGCCGGAATGGGAAACCGCCAACGACGCCTCGGCGTTGTGGACCAAGCCCAAGTCCGAGATCTCCGACGAGGACTACCAGGCCTTCTACAAGGCGCTCGGCCACGACTTCAACGATGCGGCTGCGTGGACCCACAACCGCGTCGAGGGCAGCCAGAGCTTCACCACGCTGCTGTACCTGCCTTCGCAGCCGCCGTTCGATCTGATGATGGGGGGGCGCGACGAGCGCAAGGGCCTGAAGCTCTACATCAAGCGCGTGTTCGTCATGGACGCGGCCGAGGAGCTGCTGCCGAACTATCTGCGCTTCGTGCGCGGCGTCGTCGATGCCGACGACCTGCCGCTCAATGTCAGCCGCGAGCTGCTGCAGCACAACCGTCAGCTCGAACGCATCAAGGGCGCGTGCGTGAAGCGCGTGCTCGACCTGATCGAGAAGCTCGCGCGCGACGATGCCGACAAGTTCGCCGCGTTCTACAAGGCCTTCGGCAATACGCTCAAGGAAGGCATCGTCGAAGACCCCGCCAACCGCGAACGCATCGCCAAGCTGCTGCGCTTCGCCTCGACCAAGGGCGAGGGCGCCGCGCAGACCGTGTCGTTGGACGACTACGTCGGCCGCATGGCCGTGGGCCAGGACACGATCTGGTACATCACCGCCGACGGCTACGCCGCCGCGGCCGGCAGCCCGCAACTCGAGGCCTTCCGTGCGAAGGACATCGAGGTGCTGCTGATGTTCGATCGCATCGACGAGTGGATGCTGGGCCATCTGCACGAGTACGCCGGCAAGTCGCTGAAGAACGTCGCCAAGGGTGAACTGCCGCTCGACGCTGCCGACAAGGCCAAGCAGGAGGAAGCGGCGAAGGCTGCGGCGCCGTTGATCGAGCGGCTCAAGGGCCTGCTCGGCGACCGCGTGGGCGACGTGCGCGTCTCTGCGCGCCTGACCGACTCGCCCTCGTGCCTGGCGCTGGCCGACTACGAGATGGCGCCGCACCTGGCGCGTCTGCTGCGTGAGGCCGGCCAGGCGATCCCCGACAGCAAGCCGACGCTGGAGATCAATCCGCAACACCCGCTGCTGCAGCGGATCGAGGCCGAGGCCGACGAGGCGAAGGCGACCGACCTGGCCACGCTGCTGCTCGAACAGGCCGAGATCGCGGCCGGTGCGCCGCTGCCCGACCCGGCTGCCTTCGTGCAGCGCCTTAACCGCGTCCTGCTGGGCTGAGCGTTGCGTGCCCTCCCCGCCTTGCCGGGAGGGTTGGGTGCGGCCGAGCGGCTGCGGAGCGGCACTCCGAAGGGGCTGCATGAAAGCCCTGCCCCCACCCGGCGCCAGTGGCGCCGACCTCCCCCGCACGCGGGGGAGGTGTGATGCGCGCGCATGGGTGCCGTACACGGTGACGCGCGCATGGGCTGCCGACTTCATGTCACCGGTGCGGCGGACCTGAGCCCTCCCCCGCATTGCGGGGGAGGGTTGGGTGGGGGCTGAGCAGGTCGCGGGGGGATGCGGAAAGCGACTGCGTAAAAGCCCTGCCCCCACCCGGCGCCGGCGGCGCCGACCTCCCCGCACGCGGGGGAGGCGTGATGCGCACGCATGGGTGCCGCACACGGTGACGCGCGCATGCGCTGCCGACTTCAGTCACCGGTGCGCCGAACCTGAGCCCTCCCCCGCATTGCGGGGGAGGGTTGGGTGGGGGCCGAGCAGGTCGCGGGGGCTATGCGGAAAGCGACTGCGAAAAAGCCCGCGCCCCCACCCGGCGCCGGTGGCGCCGACCTCCCCGCACGCGGGGGAGGTGTGATGCGCGCGCATGGGTGCCGACGGTGACGCGCGCATGGGCTGCCGACTTCATGTCACCGGCGCGGCGGACCTGAGCCCTCCCCCGCATTGCGGGGGAGGGTTGGGTGGGGGCCGAGCGGGTCGCGGACGGGGATCCGGAAGAGACTGCGTGGACGCCCTTCCCCACCCGGCGCCCATGGCACCGATCTCCTCTGCAAGCGGACGGTGTGCCGAGCGTCCTTCGAGCGATGGACGTTCCTGCAATCGGACAGGGGCGTCGAGGCAGGTCAGCGTTGCGAGACCTGTGTGTCGAGGGACTCGCGTTGCGGGAGCGACTGCGGCCAGCCGCCGGCGAGTGCGCGGTACAGGGCCACGGCGCCGGTGGCGGTACGGGTTCGGCCTGCGGCGAAGGCGTCTTCTGCCTGCAACTGCGTGCGCTCGGCGTCGAGGACGTCGAGCAGTCCGGTCGCGCCGGCTTCGAAGCGCATGCGGGCCAGCCGGGCGGCGCGGGCGCTGTCGCGGGCGGCGCGTTCGAGTTCGACGTCCTCGTCGTGCGCGCGATCGAAGCGTGCGAGCGCGTTGCCCGTGTCCTCGAGCGCGCGCAGTACGGTCTGCTGGTAGCGCGCCAGTTCCAGCTCGGCGTCGGCGTCGGCCGCAGCGATGCGGGCGCGCACGCGGCCGATGTCGAGGAACGACCAGTCGATGCCGAGGGCGACCAGCCGGGTCTCGCTGTCGCGCTTGAACAGCGCGTCGACTTCGCCGGCCTGGCTGCCGATCAGGCCACCGAGCGTGAGCCGCGGGAACAGGTCGGCGGTCGCCACCCCCACGCGCGCGGTCGCGGCGTGCAGCCGGTGCTCGGCGGCCGAGACATCCGGGCGCAGCCGCAGCACGTCGGCCGGCGTGCCGGGATCGATCGCGCGCGGCACGGCGGGCAGATCGCGCGCGGCGCTAAGGGCATCGCGCAGGGCGTCGGGTGTGCGCCCGGTCAGGACCGCGATGCGATGGATCGCGACCGCGATCTCGGCCTCCAGCGCCGGGATCCGCGATGCGGTCGAGGCCGCCTGCGCGGAAGCGCGCGCGCTGTCGAAGTCGCTGTCCTGGCCGGCGTTGCGGCGAGCCTCGACCAGCGCCAGCGTGTGCTGCTGGTTGCCGGCATTCTCGGTCGCCACGCGCAGCCGCTCCTGCAGGCCGCGCAGGTCGAGGTAGGCGGTCGCGACCTCGCCGACGATCGCCACCTGCAAGGCGCGCAGGTCGTCGGCACTCGCCGCCGCTTCGGCACGGCCGGCCTCGACGCCGCGGCGCACGCGGCCGAACAGGTCGAGTTCCCAGCTTGCGCCGATGCCGGCCTCGAAGGCGTCGCTGTCGCGTGCGGCACGCGGGACGCCCGGTGCCTGGTCGGCGCTGGCCCGGCTGCTGGTCGCCCGGCCGCTGGCGTCGATCGTCGGCCACTGGTCGAAGCGCGCGTTGCGCAGCAAGGCGTTGGCGCGGTCGAAGCGGGCGAGTGCGATGCGCAGGTCGTGGTTGGCCGTCAGCGCATCGTCGACCAGCGCGGTGAGCTGCGGGTCGCCAAAGGCCTGCCAGAAGGCGCCGTCGGCCGGTGCGGCGACGGGCGCCGCCGCTGCCGTATCGGTCACAGGCGCCTGCACGCCGAAGGTCTCGGGCACCGCCATCGTGGGACGCACGTGGTCCGGGCCGACGGCGCAGGCGGCGAGCAACGCCGCGGCCAGGGTGGCGATGAGCGGGCGCGTCACCATGGCAGTGCCTGGTCGAAGTAGAAGTAGCCACCGGTCGGGCCGTCGTCGTCGATCAGCGCGAGCCGCACACTGGTGCGCGCGCCGTCGACGACCTCAAGCTCGCCGTTCTGCTCGTCGCCCGCCTTGTTCATGTCGGTGCGCACGTAGCCCGGATGGATGGTGTTGACCTTGATGCCGGCCTCCTTGAGCACGTGCGCCAGGTGTACGGTCCACGCATTCACCGCGGTCTTGGACACGTTGTAGGCCGGTATGCCTTTCATGTCGTAGATGAAGGAGGCTGGGTCCTGGTGCTGGCTGATGGAGCCGAGCAGGCTCGAGACATTGACGATCCGGCCCGCCTTGGACTTATGCAGCAGCGGCAGCAGCGCCTGCGTGGTCGCGATCAGGCCGAACACGTTGGTCTCGAACGTCGTGCGCCAGGTGTCGAGCGACTGGCCGGTGGTGCCCTGGGTCGGGTCGTCGGCAACGATGCCCGCGTTGTTGACCAGGATGTCGAGACGGCCGTGGCGTGCCTCGATCGTCTTCGCGGCCTCGGCGATGCTGGCGGCGTCGGTGACGTCGAGCGCGATCGCTTCGACCGGCAGACCTTCGGCCTGCAGCTTGAGCGCGGCTTCGACCGCGCGGTCGCGATCGCGACCGGCCAGCAGTGTGTGCACGCCGGCAGTGCTGAGCTGGCGCACGGTCTCCAGGCCAATGCCACGGGTGGCGCCGGTGACCAGTGCGATGCGGGAATCGGAAACGGACATGGAGCAACTCCTAGCGGGGGATCAGGAATGGGCCGGTGCGACGGGCGCGACCGGTGCGTGCGAGACGAGCGGCCGGTTCGCGAGCTTGCGCATCGCGACGTAGAACACCGGCGTCAAGAACAGGCCGAAGAGCGTGACGCCCAACATGCCGGCGAACACGGTGATGCCGGTGATCGAACGGACTTCTGCGCCCGCGCCGGTGGACAGCACCAGCGGCACGGTGCCGGCGATGAACGCGACCGAGGTCATGACGATCGGCCGCAGGCGCAGGCGGCTGGCTTCCAGCGCGGACGTGATGATGTCCTTGCCCTGCATCTCCAGCTCGCGGGCGAACTCGACGATCAGGATTGCGTTCTTGCAGGCCAGACCCATCAGCACCACCAGGCCCACCTGCACGAACACGTTGTTGTCGCCGCCGGCCAGCCATACGCCGAACAGGGCGGACAGCAACGTCATCGGCACGATCAGAATCACCGCCAGCGGCAGCGACCAGCTTTCGTACAGCGCGGCCAGCACCAGGAACGCGAGCATCACCGCCAGCGGGAACACCACCAGCGCCGCGCCGCTCTGGTTGGACTGCTGGTAGCTCAGGTCGCTCCAGCCGATGCCCATGCCGTTCGGGAGCACCTGGCCGGCGAGCTCGGTGACCTTGGCCATCGCCTCGCCCGACGACAGCACGCGCGGGTCGGCATCCCCCAGCAGATCGGCGGCGGGATACCCGTTGAAGCGGATCACCGGGTCCGGGCCATAGGTCTGGCGGACATTCACCATCGAGCCCACCGGCACCATCTCGCCGGCCGCATTGCGCGTGCGCAGGGCGGCGATGTCCGCCACGTCTTCGCGGAACGGGCCGTCGGCCTGGGCGATGACCTGCCAGGTGCGTCCGAACATGTTGAAGTCGTTGACGTAGGCCGAGCCCAGATAGGTCTGCAGCGTGTCGAACAGCTCGGTCAGCGGCACGCCCTGGGCCTTGGCCTTGACGCGATCGACCTCGGCATCGAGCTGCGGCACGTTGGCCTGGTAGCTGCTGATCGGATAGCCCAGCCCCGGCGTCTGCATCGCGGCAGCCTGGAAGGCCTGCACCGCGGCCTGCAGCTCGCCGTAGCCCAGACGCGTGCGGTCCTCGACGAACAACGACCACCCCGACCCGTTGCCCAGGCCCTGGATCGGCGGCGGCATGAAGGCGAAGGTGAAGCCTTCCTGGATGGTCGAGAACTTCTGGTTGAGCTCGGCGGTGATCTCCTCGGCGCTGCGGCTGCGCTCGGAGAACGGATCGAGCGTGAAGAACACCACGCCGTTGTTGGGCGTATTGGTGAACTGCAGCGGGTTCAGGCCCGGGAACGCGATCTCGCTGGCGACGCCGTCGACCTCGCTGGCGAGTGCCGCCATCCGCTTGAGTACCGCATCGGTACGCTCGATCGACGCGCCTTCGGGCATCTTGACGCCTGCGATCACGTACATCTTGTCCTGCACCGGAATGAAGCCGGCCGGCACGATCTTGAACATCAGGGCGGCGCCCGCCAGCAGCACGGCATAGACCACGAACACGACACCGCGACGGCCCAATGAACGCGAGACGGCGCCTTCGTAGCGCTCGGAGTTGCGCTGGAAGAAGCGGTTGAACGGACGGAACACCCAGCCGAATGCGCGGTCGATGAGCCGGGTCAGCCGGTCCTTCGGCGCGCCGTGCGGCTGCAGAAGCTTGGCCGCCAGGGCCGGCGACAGCGTCAACGAGTTGATTGCCGAGATCACGGTGGAAATGGCGATGGTCACCGCAAACTGCTTGTAGAACTGGCCGGTGACGCCGGTCAGGAAGGCCATCGGCACGAACACCGCGCACAGCACCAGCGCGATCGCGATGATCGGCCCGGACACCTCGCGCATCGCCAAGTGGGCCGCTTCCAGCGGGGAGGCGCCCAGCTCGATATGCCGCTCGACGTTCTCGACCACCACGATGGCGTCGTCGACGACGATGCCGATCGCCAGCACCAGGCCGAACAGCGTGAGCGTGTTGATCGAGTAGCCGAGCAGATACAGCACCGCGAACGTGCCGACGATCGATACCGGGACGGCGAGCAGCGGAATGATCGATGCGCGCCAGGTCTGCAGGAACAGGATCACCACCAGCACCACCAGCAGCGTGGCCTCGATCAGCGTCGTGACGACCGACTTGATGGAATCGCGCACGAAGATCGTGGTGTCGTAGATCGACTGGATCTCCACGCCGGGCGGGAGCGAAGGCCGCAGCCGTTCCATCGTCGCGACCACGCCGTCACGGATCTCGAGCGCGTTCGCGCCCGGGGCCTGGAAGACACCGATGGCCGCGGCGTTCTTGCCATCCAGGCGCGCCCGCAGCGTGTAGTCGCCGGCGGCCAGTTCGATCCGGGCCACGTCGGCCAGACGCACCAGCTCGCCGTCGCTGCCGGCCTTGAGCACGATGTCGCCGAATTCCTCGACGGTCTCCAGGCGACCCTTGGCATTGATCGGCAGCAAGAAGTCGCTGCCATTGGGCATCGGTTCGGCGCCGAGCTGGCCTGCCGACACCTGCACGTTCTGTTCGCGCACCGAACGCACCACATCGCCCGCGGTCAGGCCGCGCGCGGCGATCTTGTCCGGATCCAGCCACAGGCGCATTGCATAGTCGCCACCGCCGAAGACCTGGGCATCGCCCACGCCCGCGATCTTGGCGATCTCGTCCTTGACGTGCAGGCGCATGTAGTTGCGCAGGTACAGCGAATCGTAGCGGCCGTCCTGGGAGGTCAGATGCACGACCATCAGGAACACCGGCGACTGCTTCTGCGTGGTCACGCCCTGCCGCCGGACGTCCTCGGGCAGTCGGGCCTGCGCCTGCGCCACACGGTTCTGGACGCGCACCGCGGCATCGTCGGCGTCGGTGCCGGGCTTGAAGGTCACGGTGAGCTGCAGCACGCCGTCGGAGCCGGCCACGGACTTGATGTACATCATGTCCTCGACGCCGTTGATGGCCTCCTCGAGCGGGGTCGCCACCGTTTCGGCGATCACCTTCGGGTTGGCGCCGGGATACACCGTGCGCACGACCACCGAGGGCGGCACGACTTCCGGGTACTCGCCGATCGGCAACAGGGGCATCGCGATCAGACCGCCGGCGAAGATCAGGATCGACAGCACCGCGGCGAAGATCGGCCGGTCGATGAAGAAGCGGGAAAAGTCCACGGGAAGATCCTTGTGGGCGGCGCGAGGGCCGCAACGTAAGAAAACGCGGAAACAGCGGGGCTTTCTCCGCTATGGAGAAGCGCCTCGAGGGGTGGATGCGCACCGGGCTTGCTCGGCAAGACCCGGCCCGCACCCGATGCACTGCGCGCGCCGGCCTCTTCCCGGAAAGGCAGAGGCCTCGGCGATGCGACCTCAGTGTTGTGCGACCGCCTCGACGGGCTGGCCACCACGCATTGCGACCGTCTGCGGTGCGACCGGCATGCCGGGCATGAAGACCTTCTGCACGCCATTGACGATGACGCGATCGCCGGCCGCCAGGCCCGACTCGACCACGCGCAGGCCATCGACCATGCGCCCGGGGACGATGTCGCGGCGCTGCGCGGTGTTGCCCTCGCCCAGCACGTAGACGTACTTGCGGTCCTGGTCGGTCAATACGGCCTTGTCGTCGATCAGCACCGCCTCGCGCGCCGCCGCGCCTTCGAGCTGCACGCGGGCGAACAGGCCCGGCGTGAACCGGCGGTCGGGGTTGGGCAGCACGGCGCGGGCGCGGACAGTGCCGGTCGCCGGATCGACCTGGTTGTCGAGGAAGTCGACGGTGCCGGTATGCGGGTAGCCGGTCTCATCCGACAGGCCCACGCGCACCGCGTTGCGGCCGGCGGTGCGCGCGCCTTCGCGGGCCAGTGCCTGGTGCCGCAGGAACGTGCGCTCGTCGGTCTCGAAGTAGACGTGCACCGGATCCTGCGAGACCACCGTGGTCAGCAGCGAGGCGTCGGCCTGGGCGAGATTGCCGGTGGTCAGCAAAGCGCGCCCGGCGCGGCCGTCGACCGGCGCGCGGACCTGGGTGAAAGCCAGGTCCAGCTTCGCGGTCTCGACTGCGGCCTGCGCGGCGCGTACCGCCGCCTCGGCTTCGGCGCGTCCGGCGCTGCGGGCCTCGAAGTCGTCGCGCGAGATCGCGCTGGCCTCGATCAACGACTGCGCGCGGTCGTGCCGCGTCGCTGCCAGCTGCGCCTCGGCGCGGGCCCGGGCCAGTTCGGCCTCGGCGCGCTGCAACGCGGCGCGGTACGGACGCGGGTCGATGACGAACAGCAGGTCGCCCTGCTTCACTTCGTCGCCTTCCGCGTAGGCCACGCGCTCGACGTAGCCGCTGACGCGCGGCCGCAGCTCGACGCTCTCGACCGCAGCGATCCGGCCGGTGGCGTCGTTCCAGTCCTTGACCGGCTCGGCGAGCACCGCGGCGACCCCGACTTCGGGCGGAGGCGGCGGGCCGGCCGATTCGGCGCGGCTGTCGCAGCCGGCCACAGTGACGGCGATCGCGGCGGCCAGCAGCGAACCGGCCAGGGCGCGGGTGAGGATGGGGGTCATGAGCGGAACTCCTGGGGGGATCGGGAACGGGCCGCGATGCGCTGCAGCAGCGCCTGCGCGGCGGTGTCGTGGGTCGATGCGGGGACGCACGGCGGCGGTGCGAGATCGATGTCGTCGGACAGGCCGGGCGGGCGCACCGGGCCGGTCGGGAAACGCAGCAGCGCGGCGTCGGGGCGCAGGCGGCCGTCGACCATGCGCAGCGCGTAGTCGGCGATCGCATCGGCGTCCGGCCACTGGGTGCAGGCATGCGTGGCGTTGTGCGCGGTGCGCACCGGCGAGTCGATCGCCAGCATCTGCACCCGGACCGGCAACGTCCGCGCTTCCTCGTGCAGCACACGGGCGAGCATCTGCAACGCGGCCGCACCGATCGAACGGTGGCCGTAGCCCGACCAGGGCTGCTCGGCGCCGGGGCCGCCGACCAGGACATAGGCGCCGCCGGGGACCGGTGCCAGCAGCGGCAACAGATGGCGCGCGGCGGCCAGATGCGGCAGCAGGTCCTCGTCGAGTCGCCGGCGCAGAAAGTCGGCCGGTGCGTCGAGCAGCCGGCGTGCCGGGGCGACGCCGCGGATCGCCGCGACCACCGCGCCGGGCCGGGGGCCGGCCAGCGCGGCGACACGGTTCGCGAGCGCGGCGGCGTCGGCATCGCTGGACAGCGCCGCGGCCAGCGGCACCACGGTCGCGCCGTGACGCTCGCGCAGCGCAGCGAGCGCGGCGCCATCGCGGGCCACCGCAATCGTCCGACGTCCGGCGGCGGCAGCGCGGGCGATCAAGCGCGTGCCGATCGTTCCGGTCGCGCCGAGTACCAGCAGCGGAGACATTGTCCCGGTCATGGGATTTTGTCTCCCGAAAAGCAGGCTTCGACCGGGGGTGGGATCCCCTGGTCGAGGGTCGAGGCCCCCAGCCAGGCCCACATCCGGCGCCAGTCGAAGCCACCGCCACGCACCCCGCGGGGGACCGCAATGCGGGCGCTAGACGATTGATTCGGCGGGATTTCCAACCCACGCCGAGGCGCAGCGGTGCGGCCCTTGCTGGGGGTGGCGCGTGTGCTGGCAACAGGGCGGTCGAGGGCCATCGGCGGGCTCCGGTCGGGGGAGGCTGCAGACGATAGGCCGCGATCGAGGACTTGATTAGTCCCGATTCGAGGGAATAATTGTCCCTCGAACGGGCCAATCGCGTCCGTCCCCCACCGGAGCGCGCGCATGGCCCACGATCTCAACGACACGCTGATCTTCGTCAAGGTGGTCGAGCAGGGCAGCTTCATCGCTGCCGCCAACGCACTCGGCCTGCCCAAGACCACGGTCAGCCGCAAGGTGCAGGAGCTCGAACAGCGGCTGGGCGCACGGCTGCTGCACCGGACCACGCGTCGCCTGGGGCTGACCGAGGCCGGCGCGGTCTATCACGAGCATTGCCAGCGCATCGCGCGCGGACTCGAAGAGGCCGAGGCCGCGGTGGGCCAATTGCAGGGCGGTCCGCGCGGCTGGCTGCGTTTCACCGTGCCCTACTCGATCGGCATCACCTGGATCGCGCCGCTGCTCGGCGATTTCCAGGCGCAGTACCCGGAGATCCTGCTCGATATGCACATGGGCAACGAGCATCTCGATCTGATCGGCGGCGAAGCCGACCTGGCGTTGCGCGTGGGCACCCTGCCCGACTCCAACTTCGTCGCGCGCAAGCTCGGCAGTCTGCGCACGCAGGTCTTCGCCAGCCCCGCCTACATCGAAAAGCACGGCGAGCCGCTGCATCCCGACGATCTGCAGCACCACCGCACACTGGTGATGCGCAAGAGTCGCAATCCGCACAATGGCCGCTTCGTGTGGTCGCTGACCGATGGGCAGGCGCTGCGCGAGTTCCCGGTCAATCCGCAGCTGGTCGGCAACGATCCGGCGGCCCTCAACTGGGCGCTGATCAAGGGCGAGGGCCTGATGTTGACCGGCGACGTGATGGCCAAGGCCTTCGTCGAGGCGGGCATGGTGCAGCGCGTGCTCGCCGGCTGGACCGGTCCGGAGGTCGACTTCAACGCGGTGTTCGCAGGCGGCCGACTGGTCTCGCCGAAGGTCCGTGCGTTCGTCGACTTCCTGATCGAGCGCCTGAACTTCGACGCCGACCATATGCAGACCCTGTGCATGGTGCAGAAGCAGGCGATGGAGGCCAAGGTCGCCGGCGAGGTCGCGCTGGCGCAGTTGGAGAAGGCCTCGCGCCGATCTGCAGCCCCTGGCCCCGAGCGCGCCGAGCCGGTGACCGCCGGCCGGTGACGGCCGGCCCGCGGCGCGGGCGATGCCCGCCGCCGCCGCTCAGCGTTCCGAGTGCCCGCTGCCGCTGCCGTCGCGGCGGGCGAACAGATCCGGGCGGATCAGCTCGACGAACGCGCGGGCCTGCGGCGAGAGCAGCTTGCCCTTGCGCACGACCACGCCGTAGCTGCGTGCGGGAAACCATTCCGACACCGGACGCGTCGCCAGTCGCGCCGCATCGCCCGCCTCCAGGCAGATCGCGCTGGCGATGGAGATGCCCATGCCCATCGCGACGTACTGCTTGATCACCTCCCAGCCGCCGACTTCCAGCGCGAGCGTGTAGGGCACGCGTGCCTGCTGGAACACCTGATCGACCAGGCGGTAGGTCACGTGCCGCTTCGGCGGCAGGATCAGGCCGTAGCGCGCGATCTCCTCGAGCGTGATCCGCCGCGCGCGCGCCAGCGCGTGGTCGGGCGGGGTGAGCAGAACAGGCTCGAAGCGATAGACCGGTGCGTAGTCGAGGTCCGGCGGCACGTCGACCATCGAGCCGACCACCAGGTCGACCGTGTCGCTGCGCAGCAGGTCGTTGCCGTCGGCGGTGATCGCGTCGTGCAGTGTCAGCCGCACATCGGGATGCTGGCGGCGGAACAGTTCGACGATCTTCGGCAGCAGATACAGGATGGTGGAGCTGTTGGCCGCAATCGTCAGCGCACCGGCGTCCAGGCCGCCGACCTCGCGGCGGAACGCGGCCGGCAAGCCGTCGATGCCCTCCACCAGCGGCAGCGCCAGGTCGTAGAGCACCTCACCGGCCCGGGTGGGCACCAGGCGCCGGCCGCTGCGTTCGAGCAACTTGACCCCGAGTTCGCGTTCGAGCGCCTGCAACTGCAGCGAGATCGCAGGCTGGCTGACGTAGAGCGCCTCGGCGGCCCGCGACACCGAGCCCAGGCGGGTCGTCTGACAGAACGCGCGCAGCGGCTTGAGCCGGTCGCTCTTGTACGGAAACCGCAACGGGGGCGGGGACTTGGCGGCCATTCCGATTCGAGTATCAGCTGAACTCATAGTTCGCATTGACAGAACTCGTTTGTCAAATACCCGGCGTGGAGAGACGGTCTGCTGCACCGCACCACCACCCGAGAGAGGCCGAGTTGCCGATGAACGCCGTCCACCGATTGCACGCGCTGCCCCCCGATGCCGCGTGCGACCTGCCCGTGGGGCTGCCTGCCGGAACGCCCGTCGACCTGCTCGACGAGGCGGCCCAGGCCTTCCTCGCCGGCCTGCACCGCGAGTTCGAGGCCCGGCGCCAGGCCCTGCTCCGCGCCCGGCACACCCGCCAGGCCGCCTTCGATGCCGGTGCCCTGCCCGACTTCCGCGCCGACACCCGCGGCATCCGCGAGTCGGCATGGACCGTCGCGCCGGCCCCGGTCGCGTTGCGCGACCGCCGGGTCGAGATCACCGGACCGGTCGATCCGAAGATGGTCATCAACGCGCTCAACTCCGGCGCGCAGTGCTACATGGCCGATTTCGAGGATTCGACCTCGCCGACCTGGGCCAATCTGCTGACCGGCCAGCGCGCGCTGCGCGAAGCGGCCGCCGGCAGCCTGACCTTCGAAGGCAACGGCAAGCGCTATGCCTTGCTGCCCGAGGCGCGGCAGGCGGTGCTGATCGTGCGGCCGCGCGGCTGGCACCTGGACGAGAAGCACGTGCTCGTGGACGGCGCGCCGATGTCGGCGGCGCTGTTCGATGCCGGCCTGTTCGCGTTCCACAACGCCCATGCGCTGGCCGCGCGCGACCGCGGGCCCTACCTCTACCTGCCCAAGCTGCAGTCGATGGAAGAAGCGCAACTGTGGGACGACGCGCTGGCGCACATCGAGCGCGCGCTGGGCCTGCCGGTCGGACAGATCCGGGTCACGGTGCTGATCGAGACCCTGCCCGCCGCCTTCGAGATGGACGAGATCCTGCACGCGCTGCGCGGGCGGATCGCCGGCCTCAACTGCGGGCGCTGGGATTACATCTTTTCCTACATCAAGACCTTCCGACGGCACCGCGACCGCGTGCTGCCCGAGCGCGGCCAGGTGACGATGACCCAGCCCTTCCTCAAGGCCTACTCCGAACTGCTGATCCAGACCTGTCACCGCCGCGGCGCGCACGCGATGGGCGGCATGGCGGCGCAGATCCCGATCCCGGGCGACGAGGCCGCGAACGAAGCGGCAATGGACCGGGTGCGCGCCGACAAGTTGCGCGAAGTCACCGCCGGCCACGACGGCACCTGGGTCGCGCATCCGGCGCTGATCCCGATCGCGCGGCAGGTGTTCGATGCGCGCATGCGTGGGCCGCACCAGCATGCGATGACGCGCGACGACGTGCTGGTCGCGCGCGACGACCTGATCGCGCCGTCGCTGGGCACGATCACCCACGCCGGCTTCGCCGGCAACGTCGAAGTCTGCGTGCGCTACCTCGCTGCCTGGCTCGACGGCAACGGCTGCGTGCCGATCCACGGAATGATGGAGGACGCCGCGACCGCCGAGATCGCACGCGCGCAGTTGTGGCAGTGGCTGCACCACGCCGATGCCGATGCGAGCGGCGCGCCCGGCATGCCGCTGCATCTCGACGATGGCACCGCGATCGATGATGCGCTGTTCGACCGTGTCCTGCTGTCGCTGCCCTCGCGCCTGGCGCGGCAAGCGGTCCCCGGCGCCGCCCGGGTGGCCGAGGCCATCGCCCTGCTCGAAGCGCTGACCCGGGCCGACACGCTGGCCGACTTCCTGACATTGCCGGCGTACGAGCGGCTGTGACACGCCGCTGCGCCGACATCTCCCATCACGCATCACCACACCAGAGGAACCGCCCATGACCACGCGCCAGCACCAGATCGACGCCCTGCAGCACGAATGGACCACTGACCCGCGCTGGAGCGGCATCCAGCGCACCTATACCGCAGCCGACGTCGTGCGCCTGCGCGGCAGTGTGCAGCCCGAACACACGCTGGCCCGCCGCGGTGCGCAGCGGCTGTGGACATTGCTCAACGGACAGGCCAAGAAGGGCTACATCAATGCGTTCGGCGCGATCAGTGCCGGGCAGGCGATGCAGCAGGCCAAGGCGGGACTGGAGGCGGTGTACCTGTCGGGCTGGCAGGTTGCGGCCGATGGCAACACATCCGAGACCATGTATCCCGACCAGTCGCTGTACGCTTACGACTCGGTGCCGGCGATGGTGCGCCGGATCAACAACACCTTCCAGCGTGCCGACGAGATCCAGTGGAAGAACATCGCCGACGGCAAGCTCGATGCGCGCGAGGCGATCGATTTCTTCCTGCCGATCGTCGCCGACGGCGAGGCCGGCTTCGGCGGCGTGCTCAATGCCTACGAACTGATGAAGAACATGATCGTCGCCGGCGCGGCGGGCGTGCACTTCGAGGACCAACTGGCGGCGGTCAAGAAGTGCGGCCACATGGGCGGCAAGGTGTTGGTGCCGACCCAGGAGGCGGTGCAGAAGCTCATCGCCGCGCGCCTGGCCGCCGACGTGCTCGGCGTGCCGTCGATCGTGCTGGCGCGCACCGATGCCGAGGCGGCCACCTTGCTGACCTCCGACTTCGATGCCAACGACGCGCCGTTCGTGACCGGCGAACGCACCGCCGAGGGCTTCTACAAGGTCCGCAACGGCCTGGAGCAGGCGATCAGCCGCGGCGTCGCCTACGCCCCGTTCGCCGACCTGGTGTGGTGCGAGACCGGCACCCCGGACCTGGGCTTTGCGCGCGAGTTCGCCCAGGCCGTCCAGGCCGCCACACCGGGCAAGCTGCTGGCCTACAACTGCTCGCCGAGCTTCAACTGGAAGAAGAACCTCGACGATCGCCAGATCGCTTCATTCCAGGACGAACTGTCAGCGCTGGGCTACAAATTCCAGTTCATCACCCTGGCCGGCATCCACATCAACTGGTTCAACAGCTTCCGGTTCGCGCACGACTACGCGCGCGGCGAAGGCATGCGCCACTACGTCGAGCAGGTGCAGGAACGCGAATTCGCCGCCCGCGACCAGGGCTACACCTTCGTCTCTCACCAGCAGGAAGTCGGTGCCGGCTACTTCGACGATGTGACCACCGTGATCCAGGGCGGCGCCTCCAGCGTGACCGCACTGACCGGCTCGACCGAGGAGGCACAGTTCTACGCCACGCGGGCCGCGTGAGGCACAGCGTCGATGGCGCGCTGCACCATCGAGGGACTCGCGTGTGACGCGCGTCGCGATTGAACGACGTCGGCGTGTTGAAACGCACGTCGACGTCGTGCGCGGGCTTGTGGTCGTGTGGAGAAGTGCAGAGAATCGGTCGGTGTTGGCGGTCCAGGAATGCCGCACGTTGGATGATGGAACCTTGCGGTGTCGTACTGCTGGCACGTGGAAGTTCGATTCTCAACTCACCAGGAAAGGAGTCAATGTCATGAACGACATGAATTACAGCGAGTGCGAGTTCGACCAGGCAGCCGAGTGGCGCGCGTCCGCGGGTGCGGACAATCCGGCAGGGGCTCTGTTTATCGGCGGCGAGTATGCCGAAGCCGACATCGCCGGTGGCGATGTGGCGATGACCGTCTTCAACTGTACGAACTGTGCCGATTGCACGGGGTCGATCACGATCAACTGCAAGTAATTCGGCGCAATGCCTGCAACGACTGCGGGCGAATTCGATGAAGCGCTGGGCTGCCTGATCGTCGATGCTGTCGACGGCCTGGCAGCCCAGCTCGCATCGATCGCCGATCTCGTCGAGCGCGAGCGCGCGCTCATTCTTCGTGGCGCCCAGACCAGCCTGCTCGCGGTATTGAACGGCAAGTTGAGCCGACTGCTGCTGCTCGAGCTCAATGCCGCCCGTGTCAATGGTCAATTGGTCGGCGAGACATCGCAGCAGCGCTGGCAACAGTTCATCGCGCAGGCCTCGACGCCCGGCTTCTGGCAGGCGTTGTCGCGCCACTATCCGACCCTGTTGCCCCGCGTGGACGCCATCGTTCGCAACCGCTGCGCCAGCTTGGTCGAGTTCGCCGTCCGGTTCGCGGCCGATCGCGCCCAGCTCGACACGTTCCACGGCGCGCCACTGGGCGAACTGCAATCGCTGACCCTGAGCGCGGGCGACAGCCATCGCGGCGGCCGCGCCGTGATGCTGGCCCATTGCGCCCATGGCAGCCTGGTCTACAAGCCGCGGTCGATGGCGATCGACAACGCACTGGCGCGTTTCATCGCGGCTGCGATGGATCGGGGCGCGATGCAGTCGCATATCCGGGTACCGCGTGTGCTCGATCGAGGCGACTACGGCTGGAGCGAGTTCGTCGCGCATCGTCATGTCGACGGCGATGCGCAGCTGCCGGGCTTCTACCGTGGGATCGGTCAATGGCTCGCGCTGATGCGCCTGCTCGGCGGCTGCGACCTGCATGCCGAAAACCTGATCGCCCATGGCGCATGCCCGGTCATCATCGACTGCGAAACCGTGTTCGCACCGCGGCTCAAGCCAGTGGTGTCGGGGATGGGCGACGCCTTCGATCTCGCATCCGAACGCATCAGCGGCAGCGTGATGAACATCGGGCTGCTGCCCAACCGTGGCGGCGGTCTGGGCTGGCGCGGTGTCGATGTCTCGGGCGTCGGCGCGTTGCCCGGACAACAGCCGCGGGTGCCGCAGTCGCGGATCGTCCAGGCGGGGTCGGACGACGCGCGCATCGGCACGGTCATGGCGGAAACGCGTCCAGCGCAGAACCACCCCAGTGCGCGTCCGTCACTAGGTGAGCACTGGTCGTCGATCCTGCAGGGCTTCGACGACACCACGGCCATGTTGCAGCGCCTGGATGCGGCCGATGCCTTGGCGCCGTTGCTGGCGCCCTTCGCGCCGTGTCCGATCCGCATCGTGCCCCGATCGACCGAGGCCTACGCGGAGCTCGGGCGGATGCTCTGGCACCCGGTCTCGTTGCACAAGCCGCCGGAGGCCGAGCGTCGCGCGCACGCGCTGCTTGCGAAGATGGCCGACCAAAAGGCCCTCGCACCCAGCGACGATGCGGTGATCGCAGCCGAGATCGCGGACCTGCTCGAAGGCGACATCCCGTTCTTCGCCACCACGCCCGGCCATGGCCAGTTGCAGGCGCCCCGGGGCACAACATGGCTCGCCCCCCGCGATCTGGTCGCCGCGTCGCTGCAGCATTGGCGCCAGGCCGACTGGGCGCTGGAGCGCGAGATCATCAAGTCCACGCTGGTCAGCGCCTACGAGAGCGATGTCTGGTCGGCGCCAGTGGTCGGGTTGCGCGCCGAGTCGCCGCAGCTCGACGACCTCGAGCCGCGTCGCCGGCGCTTGGCCGCACGGATGATGACGCTGCTGGGCGAGGCGAGCCTGCGCGGCGACGATGGCAGCGTCACCTGGATCGCGTCCGTGCTGGGGCAGACCGGCCGCACCGTGCAGCCATTGGGCCAGGATCTGTACGGCGGGATTTCCGGCATCGCATTGCTGGCGGCGGCCTACCAGCGTGAAATGCAGGCGGGGCGTGCGGATGACCTGCCCGGTATCGACGATCTGGTGGCGCGGCTGCTGACGACGATGCGCCTGGCCGAGACCCAGTCGTTCCTGCGGCGTGCGCGCGTCCAGCAACCGCGTCCGCCGGCACTGGGCGGCTACATCGGGCTCGGCTCGCAGGTCTGGACCTGGCTGATGCTCGAACGTTGGGGCGTGGTGCGGGGCGAAGGCCTGGAGCACGCCTGCAGGCTTGCGGAGCTGGTGCCGGTGGCAGCAGACGCCGACGATGTCGGCGACCTGCTGACCGGCAAGGCGGGCGCGATCGTGCCGCTCATCCAGTTGGCGAGCGCCAGTGGCGATGCGCGCTATCTCGACATGGCCATCGACCTGGGCGACCGCCTGTGTGCGGCTGCGCAGTGCGAAGACGGCGTCGCCTACTGGACGCATGCCCGCTGGCCACGCGGCATGGGCGGATTCGCTCATGGCGTCACCGGCATCGCCTGGGCCCTGTCGCGCCTGGCCGTTGCGAGCGGTCAGGCGCGCTTCGAGGCGGTGGCGAGGCAGGCCGATGCCTTCGAGGAGCGCCTGTACCAGCCGGAGGCGGGCAACTGGCTGGACCTGCGCATGCTCGAAGGGGCGCAGGCCCCCGCGGCCTGGTGCCATGGCGCCGTCGGCATCGGGCTGGCCTTGGCCGATCGCCAGCCTGGGCTCGACGATCCGCAAGTGCGTGCACGCGTCGCCGCCGCGGCGAAGACTGCCTGGCAGCATGGCGTCGGCCTCAACCACGGCATCTGCCATGGCGACATGGGGGCGTGGGAACTCCTCGATCTCGCCTGCCGCGCCGGCCTGGCGCCCGACGGACTCGACGCCGAATCGTTGCTGGCCGCCGTGCTCACCAGCCTCGAGACGCACGGGCCGGTGTGTGGCTTGGCCGGTACCGCCTACGCGCCCGGCCTGATGGGCGGCCTGGCCGGCGTCGCCTACCAGTTGCTGCGCGCCCATCCGGCGCATGCGCTGCCTTCGGTGATGGTGATGGGCGACGAGTCGGGCGCCTGCGACACGTAGAGGGCGCCCGGGCGGGCGGCGATGCACTACATTGGTGCGATGCTCGCCGCTACCCTGCCCGCTGCCGACTTCGATGCGCTGGCCACGCCCCTGGTGTGGGCGGGGGCGGATGGTCGCATCCGCGACTGCAATCTGGCCTTCGCGCGCTGGCTGGGCGTGGGCCGGCGGCGGCTGCTGGAGCAGCCGCTGGCCGCCCTGGAGGTCGAGGGCGAGACCTTGCGGCAGGCGCTGCGTCAGTCCGGCGACGACAGCGACGCGCCGCTGCGGTTGCGGCGTTTGGCGCTGGCCTTCCTCGGCGGTGAGCCGCGCTTTGCCGACGCCTGGGTGACGCGCGCCGCCGATGGCGGCGTGCTGCTCGAGGCGCACCCGGTGGACGAGTTTCCGGGCGCCGATCCGACGCTGGCGATGCCGCTGGCGCTGTCGGCGGCGCTGCGCGGGCTGGCGCACGAACTGCGCAATCCGCTGGCCGGGCTCAAGGGCGCGGCGCAGTTGCTGGCCCGTCGCGCCGGCGACGGCGAGACCGAGGAACTCGTCGCGCTGGTCGGCTCGGAGGTCGGCCGGCTCAGTGCGCTGGTCGACCAGCTGTTGTCGCCGCAGGCGCCGCAACCGCATCGGCCGTTGAATATCCACGGTGTCCTGGAACAGGTCCTGCGGCTGGCCGAAGCCGATGCCGGTTGGGCGGTGCGGATGGTCCGCGACTACGATCCCAGCCTGCCGGAGTTGGCGGGCGATGCCGATCGGCTGACCCAGGCGATCTGGAATCTGGTGCGCAACGCGATCCAGGCGGGCGCGGCGAATGTGACTCTGCGCACCCGCGCCGCGCTGGGCGCGCGTATCGGCGACGAGGTGCATGCGATGGCCTTGCGGCTGGAAGTCGTCGACGACGGCCGCGGCGTGCCGGGCGATCTCGTCGAGCAGATCTTCCTGCCCCTGGTGTCCGGGCGTCCGGACGGCAGTGGGCTCGGGCTGGCCTTGGCCCAGCAGGTCGCGCGCGAACATCGCGGCGCGCTCGTCTACCGCTCGCGCCCGGGCCACACCGTGTTCACGCTGCAGCTGCCGTTTCCGCCGCTCGACGCCACGTCCGCGCGGCCGGTCGACGCCTCTGCCGATACCGGCGCCTCCGAGGATCCTGTTTCCCCATGACGTCCCCTGCCCGCCGCATCTGGGTCGTCGATGACGATCGCGCCGTCCGCTTCGTCCTCGCCACCGCGCTCAGTGAGGCGGGCTACGACGTGTCCGGTTTCGACAGCGCGCAGGCGGTGCACGAGGCCTTGCTGCGGCGTGCGGCGCCCGACCTGCTGTTCACCGACGTGCGCATGCCCGGCGACAGCGGCCTGCAGTTGCTCGATGCGCTCAAGCAGGCGCATCCGCAGTTGCCGGTCGTGGTGATGTCGGCCTACACCGATGTCGCCAGCACCGCCGGTGCGTTCCGCGGCGGCGCGCAGGAGTTCCTGTCCAAGCCCTTCGATCTCGACGAGGCGGTCGCCCTGGCCGCACGCGTGCTTGGCGACCGCGAGCCTGCACCGGGCGGCCCCGATGCGTCGGCCGTGGAGGGCATGGACGCGGGTGCGGACGATGCGCTGGTCGGCGACACGCCGCAGATGCGGCAGCTGTTCCGCGCGATCGGCCGACTCGCGCAGGCGCCGGTCGCGGTGCTGGTGACCGGCGAGACCGGCACCGGCAAGGAGTTGGTCGCACGCGCGCTGCACCGCGAATCCCCACGCGCAGGCCGTCCGTTCGTCGCCCTCAACACCGCCGCGATCCCGGCCGAACTGCTGGAAAGCGAATTGTTCGGCCACGAGGCTGGCGCGTTCACCGGCGCGGCGCGGCGCCATGTCGGCCGCTTCGAGCAGGCCGACGGCGGCACGCTGTTTCTCGACGAGATCGGCGACATGCCCGCCTCGCTGCAGACGCGGCTACTGCGTGTTCTGGCCGAAGACGAGTTCTTCCGGGTCGGCGGCCGCGAGCTGATCCGGGTCGACGTGCGGGTGATCGCCGCGACCCACCAGGATCTCGAAGCGCTGGTCGCGCAGGGGCGCTTCCGCGCCGACCTGTTGCATCGGCTGGACGTCGTGCGCCTGCGCCTGCCGCCGCTGCGCGAGCGGCGCGATGACGTGCCGCGACTGGCCGAGCGCTTCCTGCAGGCGGCCGCCGCCAAGCTCGACGCGCCGGCCAAGCGACTGGGCCGCACGGCGCTGCAACGGCTGGCGGCGTACGACTGGCCGGGCAATGTGCGCGAGTTGCAGAACCTGTGCTGGCGGTTGGCGGCCCTGGCGCCGTCGGAGCGCATCACCGTGCAGGATCTCGACGCGCTGTTGCCGGTGCAGTCCGGGCTTGCGCGGTCGAGCGAGGCGGCGCCGGGCGAGGCCTCGCACTGGGAGGACGCGCTGCGCGCCTGGGCCGATCTGCGGCTGCGCGCCGGCGATGCCGATCTCCATGCCCAGGCCCGCGAGCGGCTGGATCGGGTGCTGCTGGAAACCGCGCTGGCCCAGACCGGGGGGCGCCGCGCCGAGGCGGCGGTGCGCCTGGGCGTCGGCCGCAACACCCTGACCCGCAAGCTCGGTGCCCGCGGCCGGCGCGGCTGAGCGGTGCCGGGGCCTTCATCCGCACTGAACTCCCGATCCATAAGGTGTCGTCCGATGCTTCGATCGTTCCGTCCCGCCCTGTCTCTGCTCGCCGCGGCGCTGGTCGTGGGCTGCGCCAGCGCGCCGCGCCCGACGCCGGCGCCCGCCGCCGTGGCCACACCGCCATTGGCCGGCACCGGCACCGCGAACGCCGCGGTGGCCAACCTCGCCTCGGCGTCGGGCACCCTGGTCAGCGGCCGGGTGATGCTCAGCCCGGCGCAAGGCGGCGTGCGCGTGCGCGGCGAGCTCGGCGGCCTGGTCCGCAACGGCACCCACAACCTGCGCCTGCATGCCCGCGGCGACTGCAGCGCGGTCGATGCCGCCAGTGCCGGGCCCGAGTACGACGCCCAGCGCGGTGCGCCGTCGCAGCTGCCCGACTCGGGCGAGCGCGGGCGAATCCTCGCCGATGCGCGCGGTGTCGCTGTGGTCGACCTGCTGCTGCCCGGTGCGGTGCTGGGCGGCGGCGCGCCCAATGATGTCGTCGGCCGCGCGCTGCTGGTGCTCGGCGCGACCCCCGGCGCGATCAGCGCACGCGTCGCCTGCGGCGTCGTCCGGATCGAATGATCCGCCTGCGTTCATCCCGTTTTCGGCGCACTGCGCCCTTTCGACCCCGAAGGAGTGTTCCCATGTCCCAGACCCGTCTCTTCGCGCCCGCCGTCGCGGTGCTCGCGCTGGCGCTCTCCGCCTGCGGCAACAGCAGCACGACCGACAACACGGATGCCGCCGCCGAGGCCGATCGCGCCGCCGCGCCCGCGTCGGGCCAGGCATCGGCCCCTGCGGCCGAGACCGCGGCTGCCAGTGCCAGTGCCAGCGCCGACCTTGCCCCGACCCAAGGTCGCGAGACCGCCGGCACCTTGCGCTTTGCGATGGTCGATGGCCGCATCCAGGTCACCGGCACGGTCACCGGCCTGCCGCCGGGCGGCACGCACGGTTTCCATGTGCATGAGCACGGCGATTGCAGCGCGCCGGACGGCACCAGCGCCGGGGGGCACTTCAATCCGGCCAGCAGCGACCATGGCCGGGTCGGCCACGGTGCGCACCATGTTGGCGACAGCGACAACATCGTCGCCGGCACCGATGGCACTGCGTCGGTCGAGGGCTGGCTGGAAGGCGCAACGCTCGGCGATGGCGCACCGACCGACATCGTCGGCAAGGCGGTCATCGTCCATGCCAATGCCGACGACTACGTCACCCAGCCGACCGGCAACGCCGGCGACCGGCTGGCCTGTGGCGTGATTCGCTCCTGACGGACTGGAGACTCTACCCGTGGGGGCCTTGTGCCTCGCAGGTAGCGCTGGGCAGGGCGCAGTGAAAGTCTCGCCCCCACCCGATGCCTACGGCATCGACCTCCCCCGCGCGCGGGGGAGGTGAGTCCAGAACGGCTGCGAAGTCGTGTCCATTTCCACTCGGGCGCGAATGCCATCAAGCCCTCCCCCGCATTGCGGGGGAGGGTTGGGTGGGGGCAGAAGGTCGCGGTGGCATGCGGAAGCCATTGCCCCTACCCGATGCCTGCGGCATCGAACTCCTCGCATCGCGGGGAAGGTGCGCCCAGAACGGCTGCGAAGTCGCGGCCATTTCGACTCTGGCGCGATGCCATCAAGCCCTCCCCGCATCGCGGGGGAGATGCGTCCAGCTTGGCAGCGAAACGGTCACATCCCGCCGACCTCCCGCGCAGGGAGGTGGTCTGCGGTGCCGACGGTCTGACGGTGGTCAGGCCAGCGCGGTGCGCGGGTCCTGGCCCGGGGTGACGTGCACGAACTCGACCGGCACGCCGTGCGCCTGCAGCACGGCGGCGAACTGGCGCTGGCGGGCCTCGTGCATCGCCAGGCCATGGGCGAGGCGGCCTTCGTCCTGCTCGCCGGGCGCGCAGCGCCGCCGCCAATCGTCGGGTCCCAACAACGCCATGCGCACTTCGCCCTCGGCATGCCGCAGCAGCGGTTCGGGCGGTGCGTCGAGCCAGATTTCATCGGCTGGTGCCAGCAGCGCGGTCTCGAGCACGTCCCACAGCGGCTCCAGCCCCTGGTTGCGGTACTGCAGCGCGGTCATCGCCAACAGGTCGTGCAGCGTCAGGTAGCGGGCGTGTTCGATCCGCGCGCCGAACGCGTCCTGCGCCTGCAACGCGGTGTCGGCCTGCACCATGCCCAGGTCGAGCAGCATCGATTCCATGTGCGCCGAGACCGCCTCGGTCGCGGCGGGTTCGCCGACAAACAGATACGGCAGCACGCGCAGGCGACCGCCGGCCAGTTCCGGGTCGGCACGGAACGGCAGCGGCGTTTCGCCCTTGTCGTCGGCGCCGAAGGCGATGATCCGCGGCCCCTGCCCGGCTTGCGGCGCGCGCGCGCGCAGTTCCTCCAGCCGACGGTGCACCGGCCAGCCGGGGCGCAGCAGTTCGGCGGGATCGAAATGCGCCGCGGCAAAGACCAGGTCGAGGTCGCGCACGCCGGGCACCAGCACGCCCAGATCGCGCCCCAGGCGCGTGGCCAGTGCCCCGGCCGCCTGCTGGCCCACGGCATCACGCGCCGGCACTGAGTCGTCGCTCAGTTCCAGGGCCAGGACGCCGCGCACGAGCGGCGCGGCATCGTGTCGGGAAATGTCGGGATCTGCGGTCATTGGCCGTCCACACGGGCAGGGATACACTCGTTCACATTATGCCCGTCCCGTGTCGTGGACAGTCTCACGCAAGCCCCTGCGAGGAAAATCCGATGCTGCTAGGTCGTCCCGTCGCCGTGCTCGGTGGCGTTCGCATCCCGTTCTGTCGCCAGAACACCGCGTACGCCGACGTCGGCAACCTGGGCATGTCGGTGCGCACACTCGGCGCCCTGGTCGAGAAGTTCGGCCTGCATGGGCAGCAGCTGGGCGAGGTGGCGATGGGGGCGGTGATCAAGCATTCGAGCGACTGGAACCTCGGGCGCGAGGCCGCACTGTCGTCGGGGCTGTCGGCGCTGACGCCGGGCATCACCATGCAGCGCGCCTGCGGCACCTCGCTCGACACCATCGTGGCGATCGGCAACAAGATCGCGACCGGTCAGATCGAATCGGGCATCGGCGGCGGCTCGGACACCACGTCCGACGTGCCGATCGTCTACGGCCGCACGCTGCGTCGTCGACTGCTGACGGCCAACGCGGCCAAGTCCACCAAGGACCGGATCGCGGCGTTCCGGGGATTTCGTCCACGCGAGCTCAAGCCCGATTTCCCGGGTGTGGCCGAGCCGCGTACCGGCAAGTCGATGGGCGAGCACTGCGAGGACATGGCCAAGGAGTGGAGCATCTCGCGCGATTCGCAGGACGAGCTCGCGGTCGCCTCGCACCACAAACTCGCCGCGGCCTACGAGCGTGGGTTCTTCGACGATCTGGTCGTGAGCTTCCGCGGCGTTGCGCGCGACAACATCCTCAGGCCCGACACCTCGATCGAGAAGCTCGCCACGCTCAAGCCTGCGTTCGACAAGGTCTCGGGCCGCGGCACGCTGACCGCCGCCAACTCCACGCCGCTCACCGACGGCGCGGCCGCGTGCCTGCTGGCCAGCGACGATTGGGCCGCCGCGCATGGGCACGAGGTGCTGTGCCACATCCGCGACGCGCATGTGGCTGCGGTCGACTTCGTGCACGGGGAAGGCCTGCTGATGGCGCCGACAGTTGCGGTCGCGCAGATGCTCGCGCGCAATGGCCTGACGCTGCAGGACTTCGACCTCTACGAGATCCACGAAGCGTTCGCCGCGCAGGTGTTGTGCACGCTGCGCGCGTGGGAGAGCGCGGACTACTGCCGCACACGGCTGGGCCTGGACGCACCGCTGGGGCGGATCGATCCGCAGAAGATCAATCCACTCGGCTCGTCGCTGGCGACCGGCCATCCGTTCGCGGCGACCGGTGCGCGCATCGTCGCCACCACCGCCAAGCAGCTTGTCGAGCGCGGCGGTGGCCGGGCGTTGATTTCGATCTGCACCGCCGGCGGCATGGGCGTGGTCGCGATCCTCGAGCGTTGACCGCACCTCCATCCAAGGCCGCCGCCATGTCCGATCTCCCTGCCACCGCGCGCCGGCTCGGGCTGCTCGCCGCGGCCCTGCTCGTCGCACTGGCCGCCTGCAGCGAGGCGCCCGCGCCGTCGCGTGGGCCTGCGGTCATTTCGGCGCCCCCTCCACCCGAGGCGTTGCCGGACTGCGACGCGATCGCCACCGCGCTGGGCGAACTGATCGACGGCCTGGCGGTCGTCGACCCCGCCGGAACCCGCCAGGACAGCGCGGACGCCTTCAGCCTGAGCTGCGCCTGGCGCGGGGCCGACGACGGCGCCGCATTGGGGGCGATCGTGATCGTCGACCAGCAGCCGCTGACCGAGGCCGACATGCGCCGGGCCGGGCTGTACGTGGACGATCCGCGGGTCGCCGCGCTCGGCGGCTTCATCGCCTATCCCGAAGGCCGACTGGACGGCACCGAGATCCTGGGGCCGGTCGGGCCGCAGGTGATCGTCGGTCCGGTCACGGTGACGCTGGCCGCGAACGCGCGTGGTGCGGTGGCCGATGTGACGTTGACGCAGGCCGTCGATGGCGCGGTGGCGATCCATCGCCTGATGCGCTGACAACGGCGGGCGTTGGCCGCGGCCGCCTGTCGAGGCGACCGCGGCGCTTGGCTCAGGGCCGCGGCGTGAGGTCGTCGGGATCGCGCAGGTGCGGCAGGCCGTGATCGTCCCGCCGCTCGGCCGCTGCCATCGTCGGCGCCGATGCGTCCACGGGCAACGCCAGGATCGGTTCGTTGCGTGCTGCCCGCAGTGCGTTGGCGTAGCACAGCCGCGCGGTGCGCTCGTCGCCCTCGGCCGCGTAGCCGTCGCCGAGCTGGACCCAGGCCTCGCTGCCGGCTCCCTGTTCTGCCGCGCGCTGCAGCAGCGTGCGTCCGCGACCCCAGTCGCGGCGCGCATGATGCAGCCGCGCCAGGCCCAGCATCGCCGCCGGACTGGCCGGATACGTCTGCAGCCAGCGCTCCAGGCGCGTGCGCCGATGCTCGGGGTCGCCGACATCGAGCATCGCGTAACGGGAGGCCAGTTGCTCGTCCCAACGGGTATCGAGTGCGGTTTCCAGGCTGCGCAGCGCGGCGTCGTGCCAGCCCAGCGCAAATGCGCGATCGACATAGGCCAGCACCACCGGGGTCTCGGTGCGCAGCCCCTTGGGCAGCGCTTCCCAGCGTTCGGCGAGCACGTTGGCATCGGCCGCCTCGTGCAGCGACGCCGCGGCCCAGCGGACCTCGCGGGCGGCGAGCTCGGATTCGGGGAGCGCCTGCTGGCGCCGCAGTGCGCCGAGCAACCCATAGGCTTCGGCCGCGTGTCCGGTCTGGGCCCAGGCGTCGGCACGCAACGCCAGGCCGCGTGGCGGCAGCGGCTGTGCGCCCGGGGCATCGAGTGCGGTCAGCGCATCGATCGGACGGTCTTCGAGCATGGCGATCTGCGCCAGGGCGATGGCGCGCGTCGCTGGATGCCGGTCGCCCAGGCCATCCAGATGCGCACGCGCGGCCGCCGCGTCGCCGCGTGCGAACGCGGCCTGCGCGGCCGCCAGGCGGGCGGCGGGCTCGTAGTGCGGGTTTTCGTTGGCCGACTGCGTGAGCAGCTTCTCGGCGCGTGCGTAGTGGCCCTGGTGCAAGGCGTCGAGCCCCTCGCCCAGGCGGCTCTGGGCCCGCGATTCGCGATAGCGGCCCCAACTGCGGAACGGCAAGGCGATCAGGCTCATCACGAGCCACAGCAGTACCAAGGCACCCAGTGCCATGGCGATGGCGTTGACCAGCGTGGTACTGCGGTCGAGGCCGTCGTAACGGAGGATGACCAGGCCGGGGTCGCTGGACAGCAACAGCTGCGCGGCCAGTGCGCCCAACAGGGCAATGACGATCCAGATCAGCAACGCACGAAGCAGGGACATGGGGAGGCTTCCGTAAAGGCGATGCGAAGACAGGCTACGGTGCCTGACAGCATCGTGATGGCCCCGTGGTGGGCCGGAGCGCCATTCAGGATACGTGCGCAACCGCCTGCGAGGCCGGCACCGCGGCCGCCAACAGCGACGCCGGACGGGCATCGACGGCGACCCGGACGTCGGCAAATCCCAGGTGGCGCGCCAGCCCGGCGAGCCGTTCGCTGGCGGCCAGGGCCTGCGCGCGCTGCAGGCGCACACACACCGTGTCCGGCACCTGCGCCAGCAGCGCAGTCAGCGCCTCGCCGCTGCTGACCGGCAACAGCCAGGGGTCGGGCAAGGCCTGCAGGACCGCCAGCCGGCGCGCGGATGGTCGGACCGGCACGCGCGCGTAGACATCGGCGCGTCGCAGGCGCGCGCCCGCGGCCTCGAGCGTGGCGGCGATCATGCCGCGGCCGCCGGGGGCGGTGACCAGGCCCACGCTGCGCCCGGCCAGATCGTGCAGGGGCAGCAGCGCCAGCAGGCCTTCACTGTCCATGCGTGTCGGCGCGCGCACCGCCACGCCGCGGTCCGCCAGCGCGGCGGCCGTGCCGGCGCCGACGCCAAGCCAGTCCTGGCCATCCCGGCGCAGCAAGGGCTGCAAGGCTGCGGCCGCGGCCACCGCCGGCGGACTGGAGAAGATCACGATCTCGGCGTCGAGTGCGGCCTGCAGCGAGGCGCGGACCGTGTCGCTGTCGCGCTGGACGATACGCCACGGCGACAGCGCGAACGTGCGCGCACCCAGACGCGCGGCGGCGCGTCGCAATGCGACGTGGGCCCCGACCGGGCGCAGCGAGATGACGTAGTATCCCGCCAGAAGCGAGGAAGCCGGCGCGACATGCATGCGGCAAGCTTGGTGGCTGCCGGGGAACGGCGCAAGCCGGACGACTCTTCCCCCGACAGGACACCCGATGCAACACGAAGACCCGCTGCGCAGGCTCGCGGCGCACTACGCTTCCATGCCGCCCGTCGCCGCGATGCGGATCGACATCGCCGGCTTCGATGGCGAGCGCCTGCGCCTGCGCGCCCCGCTCGCCGAGCACGTCAATGACAAGGGGTCGGCCTTCGGCGGCAGCCTGGTGTCGCTGATGACGCTCGCCGGCTGGGGACTGACCACCCTGCGTACCGAAGCGGCCGGCCTCGATGCCGATGTCTACGTCGCCGATTCGCAGATCCGCTACCGCGCGCCGCTGTGCGATGACCTGCAGGCCGAGGCCGTGCTGTCGGAGGGCGACTGGGACACGTTCGTGCGGACCCTGCGCACCCGCGGGCGCGCGCGCGTGCAACTGGCCGCGCAGGTGGTGCTGCCCGACGGCGCGGTCGCGACCGGCATGCAAGCCCGTTACGCCGCGATTCTGCGGCCCGGCGCCGAGCGTTGAGCCTCTCGGGCTGAACGCCGCGCGCAGCACGGCGGGAGGCTCTTGCGCGAGCCGCCGCCGCGGTCGAGAATCCGCGCCCCGCCTGCCTCCTCCCACCCGGTCGCGCCATGCCGCATCCGTGTCTGTCCTGTGGTGCGTGCTGCGCGCATTTCCGCATCGGTTTCCACTGGAGCGAGGCCGACCCCGAGCTCGGTGGGCAGGTGCCGCCGGCGCTGACCGAACCGCTGCGCACGCACGAGCGCGCGATGCGCGGCACCTCCTGCGCGCAGCCGCGCTGCATCGCGCTCGATGCCGACATCGGGCGCTACTCGCGCTGCACGATCCATCCGGTGCGTCCCTCGGTCTGCGCGGCGGTGCCGGCCTCGCTCGAATTCGGCGAACGCAGCGGCCAGTGCGACCGGGCGCGGCTGGCGCACGGTCTGCCGCTGCTGACCGCCGCCGACTGGCGCTGGCGCGACGAGGCGGCCAACGACGACGAACCCGACGACAACGGCCACAGCCCGACCACGCCGACGGTTCCGCCCATTGCCGCCTGAACGGATCCCGCGTCCGCGCGGACTAGGCTGGCAGTGGATGGCGCTCGAGGAAGGCGCGGATCCGCGGCACCAGCACCGCGTGCCGGTCCTCCAGCACGTAGTGACCGGCGTCGTCGAAGGCCTCGACCTCGGCCTGCGGCAGCGCCTGGCGGAAGCCGTCGAGGAAATGCCGGTCGAAGACGAAATCGCGCAGGCCCCAGCCGATGAACGCCGGGCGATCGGCGTAGCCGGGCAGCGCCCGGCCGGCGGCTTCGAGCAGCGGCCAGGCGCGATCGTCCGGGCTCAGCGGGATGTCCTGCATGAAGCGCACCGTGGCGATCCGGTTGCGCCAACTGTCGTACGGAGCGACATAGGCGCGGCGCACATCGGCGGGCATGCGGTGTTCGACCCCCAGCCACGACGCCCCGGCCGAGAACGCGTTGAAGCCGCGGATGATCCATTCGCCGACGGTGTAGTCGCGGCCCAGCGCGATCTGCCAGGGCATCGCCTTGGCGGCCGGCATCGGGAATGCGGCGGTGTTGGTGATCACCAGCCGCTGCACCTGCGCCTGGTGCGCAAGCGCCCAGCCGAAGCCGATCATGCCGCCCCAGTCGTGCACGGCGAGCGTCAGCGGGCCGTCGATGCCCAGGTGCGCGAGCAGCGTGCCGACGTCCTCGACGCGCGAGGCCAGCGTGTAGTCGTAGCGGGGCGAAGCGCGCGGGCCGTCGTCGGGCTTGTCCGACAGGCCCATGCCGACATGGTCGGGCACGATGCAGCGATAGCGGTCGCGCAGGCCGCGCACCAGATGACGCCAGTAGTAGCTCCACGACGGATTGCCGTGGAGCATCAACACGACCTCGCCGTCGCGCGGACCCTCGTCGAGGTAATGCATGCCGATGCCCGGCCGCACTTCCAGACGATGGCGGGCGAAGTCGTAATCGGGAAAATTTTGCACGGTGACGTGAATCCAGCGCGGGCAGACGGGCGCGCCATTGTAGGCGTCAGGGTCTCAAATGCCTGGCGCGCCGGCGATCTGCACGCAATGTCGGATTCCAACAGATGGCGACGATGCGGGTCGGTATGCTTTTTTCGATGAATGCGAGCGTTCACCAGCCGGTCGCCCCCCCCGTCGATGCCCGGCAGTTCCTGCGTCGCCAGACGCAGCATCTGCACGCACGCGTGGACGCGTTCTTCGTCGACGGATTGCAGAGCGCGGGCGACTACGCGCGCTACCTGGTCGGCATGCATCGCTTTGCGGCCGACCATGAGATTGCCGTCGGCACCTTGCCGCGCCAGTCGTTCTGGCTCGCCTGCGATCTGCAGACGCTCGGCTTGGCGCCGTTGCCGCCCGGTGGCGTCTGTACGCCGGTCGCCAACGCCGACGAGCGCCTGGGCTGGGAGTACGTGATGGCCGGCAGCAGTGTCGGTGCCCGCTATCTGTTGCGGCACGCGCTGGCACTCGGTCATGACGAAGCGGCCGGCGCGCGGTTCCTCACCCGTCATGCGGCCGATGGCGGTTGGGCCCGCGTGCTCGAACGCCTCGCGGCCTGCGCGCCGGAAGACGGCGCGCTGATGGCGCGGCTGCAACGTGGTGCCTGCGATGCGTTCGTCCAGGTGCAAGGTTGTTTCGAACGCAGTTTTCACACTCACCCGGCCGCCGCTCAGGAGTCCGCCGCATGAACACCGCCCTCGAGCGCGCGCTGCAGGTCTGTGCCAACGAACCGATCCACCTGTCCGGGGCGATCCAGCCGCACGGGTATCTCATCAGTTGCCACCTGCCCGATTGGACCATCCACCACGTCTCGGCCAACATCGAATCGCTGATGGGCGTGGGCCCGGAGGACATGCTGCGGCACACGCTGCGGGAGTTCTTGACCGACGACCTGATCCAGGCGGTGGCCGAGACCATCGGCTTTGGCGAATCCGGCGCGCCGCCGCAGCGCGCGGCGGTGGGCAACATCGGCCCAATGGCGCATCTGTGCGATGTCAGCGTGCACGTCGTCGACGGGCTGGTGCACCTGGAGATCGAGCCGCAGCCGCGCAGCGCCGCCGAGCGCTCGCCGACCGTGGTCGCGCAGGCGATGATCGCCCGCGTGGCCGGCAGCGACGATATCGTCGACTTTCACCAGCGGGTCGCCGAGCAGGTGCGCCTGTTGACCGGCTATGACCGGGTGATGGTCTACCGCTTCCGCCATGACGATTCGGGCGAGGTGATCGCCGAATCGCGCGATTCGGCACTGACGTCCTATCTGGGTCTGCGCTATCCCGCGTCCGACATCCCGGTACAGGCGCGCACGCTGTACCTGCGCAACCGCATCCGCGTGATCCCCGATGCGACCTACGTGCCGGTGCCGATCCTGCCCGATCGCGACGGACGCGGGGCGCCGTTGGACCTGGCGCAGATGGCGTTGCGCAGCGTCTCACCGGTGCATCTGGAGTACCTGGCCAACATGGGCGTGGTCGCGTCGATGTCGATCTCGATCGTGTCTGCCGGCCGCCTGTGGGGCCTGATCGCCTGCCATCACCGCACGGTGCGGCGAGTGCCGCCGGGCGTGCGCGCGGCCGCCGATCTGTTCGGATTGTTCGTCTCGATGCGGGTGGCGGCGCGCGAGCAGCAGCGGGCGCTGGCGCTGGAGGAAAGTGCCCGCGGTGTGCGCGAGACCCTGGCCCTGCGGCTCGACAATGCGATCGACCCGCGACTGGCGCTGGCCACCGAGCTCGATCTGTTGGCGCGCGCGGTCGATTGCGACGGCGTCGGCCTGTTGCAGGCTGGACATTGGCACAGCGCCGGGCGTACACCCGGCCAAGGCCAGGTGCCGGGGCTGCTGGACTGGATCCAGCGCAACGATGCGGGTACCGGCCTGGTGAGCACCGATGCCGCCGCCGACTGGAGCCGCGACCCGGACGAGGCCGACGGCATCGCCGGCGTGCTGGCGTTGCCGCTCGACCCGGCGCGCGAAGAATGGCTGTTCTTCTTCCGCTGCGAGGAGGTCCAGGACGTGCGCTGGGCCGGTCGTCCGGACGCGCCGTTCCTGATCGACGAGGATGGCGGCCGCATCGGCCCGCGGTCGAGCTTTGCTGCCTGGCATGAGACCGTGCGCGGCATCGGCGTGCCGTGGTCGGATGCCGATCGCCGGATCGTCGGTCGACTGCAGGTGGCCCTGCGTGAGCGCTACCGGCACAGCGTGCTGCATGCCGAGGTCGGCGACCTGCGCGCGCATCGCGCGCGCATGGACGTGCGCGAACAGCGTACCCGGCTGATGCAGATGTCCGAACTGCTCGACGGTCTGGTGCACGTCAGCCCGCAGGAAGCGGCGCAGCTGTCGGCACGGATCAATGGCCTGGAGGCCGAACTGCAGTCGCTGATCGGGCCGGCGCACGCCGTCGAGGAGTGACGCCTCGCCGCGGGCCGGTCTGGCCGGCCTGCGACGACGGTAACGCCGCCTGGCGTCCGCGCGATGCGCGCGGCGCCGGACCGCTGGTTACCAGACCACCTCGGCCATCGAGCAGTTCAGGCCCGAACCGATGCCCAGCAGGGCGACCCGGTTGCCCTTCTTCAGGCGGCCCATCTCGCGCAGCTTGCTCAGCACGATCGGCACCGAGGCCGGGCCGATGTTGCCGTGCTCGCCGAAGATCGTGTGGACCTTCTTCGGATCGATGCCGAAGGCCTGCACGAACGACGCGGTGTGCACCTTGCTGACCTGGTGGATCACGAACTCGTCGAGCTCGTCGACGACCCAGCCCAGCGCCTCGCGCGCGGCGACGAAGGTCTTCTGCGCCAGCTTCATGCCTTCGAGCAGCAGCATGCGGGTGTCGGTGACCATGCGGTCGAGGTTGCCGCGGCACAGGGTGTTCCACTCGGTCGCCGAGCGGGTCACGCCGCCCTTGTAGCGCGGCGCGTCGGGCACCAGGTCGGCGCGCGCGAGCACCATCGCCGCCGAGCCGCAGCCCAGCGTCAGCGTGGCCAGCTCGTTGCGGAAGTCCTCTTCGGTGGCGTCGGGGTGCAGCAGACGCTCCATGGTCTTCTCGTAGGCGAGATTGGCGGTCTCGCCGTCGACAATCAGCGCGTAGTCGATCTCGCCCAGCTCGATCATGCGGCTGGCGACATCCATGCCGTTGACGAACGCCAGGCAGGCATTGGCCAGGTCGTAGTTCTGGCAGGTGTCGCCGATGCCGAGGTTGCCGCCGACGATGCTCGCCGTGGACGGCTCGAGGAAGTCGCGGCTGACCGAGGTGTTGACCAGCAGGCCCAGCTGCGTGGCCTCGATGCCGGCATCGTCGAGCGCCTTGCGTCCGGCCAGTGTCGCCGCGTCGGACGCCAACGTATCGTCGTCCCACAGGTGACGTGCGTGGATGCCGGCGATGTCCTTGAGGACGTCGGTCTTGATGCCGAGGCGGTCGAGAGTCGGCTTCAGCCGGGCGTTGATGTCGTCGCTGGACAGACGGTGCGGCGCATCGACATGGGCGAGGCCGGCAATGGCGACGTTTTCAAAAAGCATGGGCTGGGCGCCGGATGTGGCAAAGGGAGCCGCATAGGGTAACCGCTTCGCCGGGGCGACGCATGTTGCGGGCGCGCTTTACGCCGCCCGCCCATTCGAGGATTGACCCGGCAACGTCTCCCTGTGGCCGGTCCGCAGAGGCGGGTGCCGTGTTCAGCGTCCGCAGCGCCAGGCGGCGAAACGCTGGCTGCCGGCAACCGGCTCGCCCAGCGGGCTGATGGTGTCGGCCGCCAGGCCTGGCGCCTCGTTGCGCGCCAGGGTCTCGAGCTCTTCGCGCACGCGCAGCGCGTTGCGTTCCACGAACGCGATGCTGTGCTTGACCGAGACCTCGACTTCGCCGCGCTTCTCGCAGTTGCCCGGTGCCGCGTTGACCACGCGCACCGCGCTCGCGCCGGGCGCCATGTGCACCCAGGTACAGCCGGTGGCGGACACAGACAACAGCAGGACCAACAGGGACTTGCGCATGGAGACTCCGGACGTTCGGGGAAGGGCGCGGTGCCCGCCATTGTGGCGGGCTTGGCGCGGACGCGCGATCAATACGTTCACCGAGCCACTGGCTTACCGTCGGCGTCGAGCACCTGGACCTCGCCCAGTTCAAGGGCACGGACCGGCGCCTCGATCTTCGACAGATCGCCCACCACCACCCAGGTCAGTGCTGAGGGGTCGAGCGTGCGCGCCACGCCGGTCAGGTCGGTCACGGTCATCGCCTCGATTTCGGCCTTGCGCTGGAAGACGTAGTCGTCCGGACGACCGAAGCGCAGGTTGCCGCCGATCGTCGACATCACCGACCACGCCGTTTCATAGGCGCCAGGCAGGCTCAGGGTCTGGATCGCCTTGGCGCGTGCGAGTTCGGCTTCGGTGGGCGGGCGCTCGCCGTCGGCGACCTCGGCCAGCTCGCGCTGGATCTCGGCCATCGCCTCGGCGGTCTTGTCGATCTGCACCGGGGCCGAGGCCATCCAGGGGCGCTGGCCCAGCGTGCCGGTCGCCGAACTGCGTGCGCCGTAGGACCAGTGTTTCTCCTCGCGCAGGTTCATGTTCAAGCGCGCGGTGAAGTCGCCGCCGACGACGGTGTTGAGCATGTCGAAGCGGGTGGCGGCCGGGTCGTTCGTGGGCGGGATCACCTGGGCTGCGAAGATGTTGGCCTGCACCGAGCCCGGCTGGTCGATCAGGAACACCCGCGGCGCACTCGGACGGGCGACCTCGGGCACGGTGATCGGAGCGGGCGCGGCACCGGCACCGCGCCAGTCGCCGAAGTGCTTCTCCAGCAGCGGCACGATCTCCTCAAGCGTGGTGTCGCCGACCACGATCAGCGTCGCGCCCTCCGGGCGCACCCAGTCGCGATGGAAGGCCACCAGATCCTCGCGCGTGAGCTTGGCGATCGAGGCCTCGTCGCCGCTGCCGGTGAACGGGATCGCATAGGGATGGCCGGCGCCGTAGACCAATGGCGGCAGCACGCGCATCGCCACGCTCGACGGCCGTGCCTTCTCCTGGCCGATGCCGGCGATCCAGCTGGCGCGGATGCGCTCGATCTCCTTGGGCTCGAAGTTCGGCCGACGGACCATGTCCGCGAACAGCGCCAACGACGCGTCGAGGTTTTCCTTGAGCGCGGACACGTAGGCGTTGCTGCCGTCGAGCGACGCGCCAGCGCCCAGGCTGGCGCCCAGCGATTCGACGCGGTCGGCGAAGTCCAGCGCGCCCAGGCCGCCGGCGCCTTCGTCGAGCACGCTCATCGTGAAGCTCGCGGTGCCCGGCGTGCGCCCCTGGTCGGCGGTGTAGCCGCCGCCGAACTCGTAGCTCAGTTGCACCACCGGGATCTCCGGGCGGCGGGCGAGGATCACCTGCGTGCCGTTGGCGAGCGTCGCGCGCTGCTGCTCGGGGAACTTCAGTTCGGGGAACGCGGTGGTCCGGGGCACGCCCTGGCTGCGATCGACATCGGTGCGCGTGGCGCGGTACTTCGGATCGGGCACCGGCGGGGTGAACGGCGCCGGCGTGACCGCGGGGTCCTCGGCCAGCGGCGTGCGTGCGCCCGGCACCACGGTGATGGTGTGGCTGCCGACATCGAGCCACTTCGCGCCGGCCGCCTTGACGTCATCGATGGTGGTTGCGGCCACGTTCGCCAGCGCTTCGCGGAAGCAGCCCGGGTCGCCGTCGTAGACGGTGCATTCGGCCAGCGCGTCGGCTTTGCCGCCGAATCCGCCGATGCGCTCGATGCCGCGCACGAACCCGGCGCGGAACGAAGTCTTGGCGCGCTCGAGCTCGTCGGCCGTGGGGCCCTGGGCGATCAGGCGCTGCAGCTCCTCTTCGATCGCCGCTTCCACCTGCGCCGGGTCCACGCCCTGCTTGACGGTCGCCATGACGATGAAGTTCGAGCCCAGCTGCGAGCCATAGGCCCCGGCGCTGATGTTGTCGACCAGCCGGTCGTCGTGCAGCAGGCGCTTGTCCAGGCGCGAGGCCTTTGCGCCGCCGAGCACGCTGGCCAGCACCTGCAGATGGTCGAGGTCGGCGGTACCGAGTTCGGCGACGTTCCACGCACGGTAGATCCGCACCTGCGGCACCTGGTCTTCCATGGTTTCGTGGGTGTCGGCGGTGCGCCGGGCGACATCCACCTGCGGCTGGGCCATCGTCGGGCCAGCGGGAATGTCGCCGAAGTAGCGCGCAACCTTCTCCTTGGCCGTCGCCAGGTCGATGTCGCCGGCCAGCACCAGCACCGCGTTGTTGGGGCCGTACCAGGTGCGGAACCACTGTTTGACGTCGTCGAGCGAGGCCGCGTCGAGATCGTTCATCGAGCCGATCACGCCGTGGTGGTACGGATGGCCCTTGGGATAGAGCGCGCGGGTGAGCTTGTCCCACACCTGGCCATAGGGCTGATTCTCGCCCTGGCGCTTCTCGTTCTGCACCACGCCGCGCTGCTCATCGAGCGCGGCCTGGTCGATCGCGCCGAGCAGATGACCCATGCGGTCGGATTCCATCCACAGCGCCATGTCCAGCGCCGTGGTCGGCACGTTCTGGAAATAGTTCGTGCGGTCGGTGTTGGTGGTGCCGTTTTGGTCGGTGACGCCAACCTGCTTGAAGGGCTCGAAGAACTCGCCGTGGTGGTTCTCGCTGCCCTGGAACATCAGGTGCTCGAACAGGTGCGCAAAGCCGCTGCGGCCAGCCGGCTCGTCCTTGCTGCCGACGTGGTACCAGATGTTGACCGCGACGATCGGTGCCTTGCGATCGGTGTGGACCACCACGCGCAGCCCATTGGGCAGCGTGAAGCTCTCGAAGGGGATGTCGACGCCGACGGCGGCCGAGGCGGGCGCTTGCGCCATGACCGACGGTGCGAGACCGGCACCGACCAGGGCGAGCCCGGTGGCCAGCGCCAACAGGGCGCGGCGGGGACGGAAGGAGGCGGGACGGGCGAGACCGACGGACATGCGCAATTCCTGAGCAACGGGCCGCACGGGGGCGGACGATGCGCCCATCCTAGCCACACGCCCGCGCGCTGGCACGGGTCGCAGGTCATGCCCGGCGGTTGTGCCTGCGGCCGCCACGACCTCGCCCTCATCGCCGCCGGTCTAGGGTGGGCCGGACTGTCCGATGGAGTCTGCCGCCATGCCTGAGTGGACATTGGTCACCGGCGCCAACCGGGGCTTGGGGTTGGAATTCGTCCGTCAGCGGCTGGCGGCCGGTGCGCCTGTCGTTGCGACCTGCCGGCAGCCGGGACGTGCGACCGCGCTCAACGCGCTCGCCGGTGAACACCCCGGCCACCTCAAGGTCCTGCCGCTCGATGCGATCGATCCGCGCTCGCGCGCCGAACTGGTGCGCGAGTTGCCGCTGGCGATCGGCAAGGGCGGCCGGATCGATCTGCTGGTCAACAACGCCGGTGTCCTGCATGGCGGCGAGCGCTTCGGGCACCTGGATGGCGACACGCTCGAGCACAGCCTGCGCACCAACGCGGTCGCGCCGCTGCTGCTGACCCAGGCGCTGGCACCGTGGCTGGCCGGCGGCGCGCGCGTGGCCAACCTGTCCTCGCAACTGGGTTCGATCGCCGGCACCACCCGCTTCGGCACACCCAGCTATGCGATCAGCAAGGCCGCGCTGAACATGGCGACGGTGCAGCTGGCGCATGCGCTGCGCGAGCGCGGCGTGGTCGTCGTGGCGCTGCACCCCGGTTGGGTCCGCACCAACATGGGCGGTGGCCAGGCGAGCGAGGCGCCCGACGAGTCGGTGGCCGGGCTGCTGCGGGTGATCGACGGCCTGTCGGCCAGCGACAGCGGCCAGTTCCTCGACTGGACCGGGGCCCGCTTGCCCTGGTGATGGCCCGAGCGCGGACAATGGCCACCCGCGCGCCCGGTTCCGCCCATGTTCGACGTCATCCTGCATACCCCCGAGATCCCGCCCAACACCGGCAATGTTATCCGCCTGTGTGCCAATACCGGCGCGCGGCTGCACCTGGTGCGTCCGCTGGGCTTCGACCTCGATGACCGCAATCTGCGGCGCGCCGGGCTCGACTACCACGAGTACGCCCCGCTGCAGGTCCATGACAGCCTGGACGCGGCGCTGGCGGCGATCGCGCCGGCCCGGTTGTTCGCATTGAGCACCCGCAACGCGGTGCGCTATGACACCCCGGCGTTCGCACCCGGCGACGCCTTCCTGTTCGGCAGCGAGACCCGGGGCTTGCCGGATGCGGTGCTGGCGGCGGTGCCGGCCGGCCGGCGGTTGCGACTGCCGATGCGACCGGACAACCGCAGCCTCAACCTGTCGAACGCGGTGGCGGTGGTCGTCTTCGAGGCTTGGCGGCAGCAGGGCTTCGACGGCGGGGCATGACCGGACTGAATGCCGTGCCAAAAGTTCCTGTACTGGAAAGTTCAATATTCAGCCGGGATTTCAGCGCCCGGGCCGAAGATGCGGCTCACGGCCCGGGTGGTCGTGCTTCCCCTCCCCCTCGAAGCGCCATCCCCTCCCCGCCACCCGGGCCGTCCCTTTCGATGCGTCAGCGCGTCGCGCAACACCCACAAGACCCATAACAAGCAAGACCGGTGTCCGTTGTTCCGATTCAAAGAGAGAGAGTTGTCCCCATGAAGCGCATCCTGCCGATCGCGGCCCTCGCCGCCGTCCTTCCGTTCGCCGCCAATGCGGCCCAGGGCCTGTCCTACAACTACGTCGAAGGCGGCTACTCGGCCAGCAAGGCCGATATCGCCCCGATCAACCGCGACGTCGATTCCGACGGCTGGTCGATCCGCGGCGCCGCCGCGTTCCACCCCAACTTCCACGCGTTCGGCGACTACACCCGCGAAAGCATCGACCACGTCCACCGCGACCGCGACCAGTGGCGGCTGGGCATCGGCTACAACCACGAATTGTCGGACCGCACCGATCTGCTGACCCGCGTGGCCTATCAGAACATCGACTTCGGCCAGGGCCTCGACGCCAGCGGCTACGCTGTCGAAGTGGGTGCGCGCAGCGCGCTGCTGCCGGCGCTCGAAGGCTATGCGCTGGCCGGCTACGAGCACTACGGCCGCGGTATCGACAGCGAGTTCTACGGTCGCCTTGGCGCGCAGTGGAAGTTCAATCCCAACTTCGGCGTCGCCGGCGACGTCAAGCTCATCAAGGGCGGCGACGTGCAGTGGTTCGTCGGCCCCCGGCTGAGCTGGTAAGTCCCCCGCGGCATCCGGTCCGCGCTTCCCCTGGCGCGTCCCCTCTCCCCTACTGGATGCTGCACCGACCCGGCCGGAAACGGCCGGGTTTTTTATGTGCGGATTGCTGCCTGGCGACGGGCGGACCGGACGGGCGAAACCGGACGCGCGAAACCGGACGCGCCCGGACGCCGTCCATCTGTCGTGCGGGATCGATCCGCAGCAGAACCGGAATTGGGTCGGCGGCCGCGCGCGGGTCAGCGGCCCTTGATTCAGGCCGCCGGTCACTGCGTGGATTGCCGTCATGGCAGTGCGGGCGCCATTCCGTAGGCTGGCGTTGCTCAGCGCAGCAGGCAGGCGATGAAGACGCCGAGCAACACGGCATGGATCGCCAGCCCATGCCGGCCTGTGAGAACGGTGGCCGGATGGCGCCGCTGCAGGCGCCAGGCCAACAGCGCCGAGTGCAGCAGCAACAGGCCCAGCGGCCAGGTCGCGAAAAACAACAGCAAGCCGATCGGGTCGGGTCCTCCGCCATCGACAGCACGTGGCGGTTCGTAATACAGCAGCCAGCCTGCCCAGACCGACAGCGCAAGCACGCTGAGCATCAGGCTGGCGCCGTAGTACCGCGCCATGGCGCGGGAGGGCGGGATGGGCATCATCCGGCCGACCGTCTGGCCTCGTCCTGCAGCGCCCATTGCACCTGTCGCGTCCGCAGGCTCAGCAGCATCCGCGAGTGGGGCAGGCAACTCACTTCCACGTCCTCGTCGACCTGCAGCCTTGCGTAGATCGCCTCGTGGATCGCGAACACGTGGCGCGCGCCCGCCGGCTCCCGGATCCGCACACTGTGGACCGCAAGCTGTTCGACATGGGTCAGCACGCGCGCCTCCACGATCCCTGTGATCACGGCCTTCTGTCCTGCTTTGAGATCGCGCCGCATGTCGGCCGTCATGACGCTGACGATCGCCACAAGCACGAGAACCCCGAGTGCGATGATGCCCAGGATGAAGGCGTAGTCGGTCCAGTCCAGCGACATCACGAAAAAGCAGCCGGCAAGCACCACGGTGATCGCAAGGCCGACCATGCACAGGACGACCCTCGCATCAGTGACGCGAGGGATCGCTCGCCTGTCGTCTTCGCTCAGGGGCACACGCGTTTCGATCTCGGCGCTTCCTTAAGATCGCAGCTGTGGCCGGACGGCAGCCGGTCCGACACGATGGCCGCAACGCCAGCCGGTCCAGACCGGGCCTGCGGGGCACAGCATCGCAGACGGGGGCATCGCCGCGCACCCCCGCCAGGCGCCAACGCAGCCTAGAACAGCGCGCCGGTGTATTCGGGCTTGCGTTCGCGGGCCATCAGCCGGGCGAGACCCTCGGCGGGGCTGATCTCGCCGTGCAGCACGGCCTGGACATTGCTGGAGATCGGCAATTCGATCTCGTGGCGGTTCGCCAGTCGCATGACCTCGTCGGCGGTCTGCACCGACTCGACCACCTGGCCGATCGCGCGCACCGCATCCTCGAGCCGTTCGCCCCGGCCCAGGGCCAGGCCCAGCCGGCGATTGCGCGACAGATCGCCCGAACACGTCAGCACCAGATCGCCCAGGCCCGCCAGCCCCATCAGCGTCTCGGGGCGACCGCCGATCGCGCGGTTCAGGCGCAGCATCTCGTTGAGGCCACGGGTGATCAGGCCGGTGCGGGCATTGAGGCCCAACTCCATGCCGTCGGCCGCACCGGTGGCGACCGCCAGCACGTTCTTCATCGCACCACCGAGCTCGGCGCCGCGCATGTCGGTGCCGGTGTAGGCCCGGAAGCTCGGCCCGTGCAGCACATCGGCGACGCTGCGGGCGAAATCCTCGTCCTCGGACTGCACCGTCACCGCAGTCGGCAGCCCGGACGCGACCTCCTTGGCGAACGACGGCCCGGTGACCACGGCCAGCGGCACGTCGTCGCCGACCAGTTCGCCGGCGACCTCGTGCAGGAACCGGCCCGAGCCGGGCTCGAAGCCCTTGGTCGCCCACGAGATGCCGACACCGGGCGCCCGCAGCGGTGCCAGCTCGGCCAGCGTCTCGCGGAACGCATGCGAAGGCACCACGACCAGGATCAGCCTGGCGCCCTCGAGCGCACGCGCCAGATCGGTGGTCGCACGCAACCGCTCCGGCAACGGGATGCCGGGCAGGTAGCGCGGATTCTCATGGCGCTGGTCGATCGCCTCGACCGTCGCCGCATCCCGGCCCCACAGCGTGGTGGGGTGGCCGTTGCGGGCGATCAGCGAGGCGAGCGCGGTGCCCCAGGAGCCCGCGCCCAGCACCGCGACGGCAGTCGCGCGATCGGTCACGCTCAGGCGTTGCCGATCTGGTCGGTCGTCGGCTGGCCAGCGGCCTGCTGGTTGCCGCGCTGGCGCAGACCCTCGGCATACAGCGCGTCGAAGTTGATCGGCTGCAGCAGGAAGGGCGGGAAGCCGCCGGCCTGGATCAGGTCGCCGATCAGCTGACGCGCGTAGGGGTAGAGCACGTTCGGGCACTGGGTGCCGAGCAGCGCGTCGAGCGTGCCGCTGTCGAACCCGGCCAGACCGAAGACGCCGGCCTGCTTGACCTCGGCGACGTAGACGGTGTTGTTGTCGTCTTCGCCGATCGTGCAGGTCAGGGTGATCGCCAGCACGACTTCATAGGCGTTGTCGCCCACGCGCTGCACGCTCTGGTTGAGGTTCATGTTGAGCTGCGGCTGGGCCTGCTCGTTGAAGATCTGCGGGGCCTTGGGCGACTCGAACGAGACGTCCTTGACGTAGATCTTCTCGACGCTGAACTGCGCGCCGGCCGGCTGCTCCGGGGCTGCGCCGTTGGCGCCGTTGTTGGCCTGTTCTTCGGACATGGGATCGACTCCAGCGATGATGGGGATGAGGCGGATCGCCGATTATGGCACCCGCGAAGGACGGTCGGCCGTCAGCCGCGGCCCTTGACCAGCGGCAGATCGGCCTGCTGCCAGCCGGCGATGCCGCCGTCGAGCACGTAGACATTCTGGAAGCCGGCCTTCTTCAGCCGTTTGGCGGCATCGCCGGCGGTGCTGCCGGTCTTGCACACCAGCACGACCGGCAGCGCCTTGGCCGCGGCGAGCTGCTTGCTCTCCGGGTCGAACTGGCTCATCTGCACGTTCTTGGCGCCGGGAATGTGGCCCTTGCCGAAGTCGGCGCTCGGGCGCAGGTCGACGACCAGTGCGTTGTCGCGGTTCACAAGCGCGGTCAGCTCGGCCGGGCGCAGGGCCTTGAAGCCGCGGAACAGCCGCGAGATCTCATTGAAGACGATCGCCACCGTCAGCACGGCGAGGATCAGCGACAACATCTGGTTTCGGCCCAGGAAGGCCAGCAGTTCTTCGAAGTTCACGACACGATTCGCGCAGCGTCAGCGGGCGGCGATTGTCGCACACCGCGCCGGGCGCACCACCGGGGGCCGCGATCGGGGGCCAAGGCGGCTGCCGACGCCGGCTATTCGCCTTCCCAGAAGTCGGGCAGGCCGCTGACGTTCCACCAGGTGCCGGCGTCCGGGTCCCAGCGCCAGCGTTCGGTATGACGCAGCGTGCGTTCGGCCATCGAGTGGCGGTTGACCACCCGGATCTCGACCTCGCGCAGGGCCTCGTCCTGGCCGGCCTGGCCACCGAGCGCGCGGTAGCCGGTGACCTGCAGCTGGGCGTAGCGGGCGAAGGCCAGCTCGCCCATCGGCTGCTCGGCACGCACCTCGGGGTCGACCAACTGCCAGGCGCCCTCGATGTCGTTCCAGCGCATCGCGCTCGCCCAGGCGTTGTGCACCCGCTCCAGTGCGCTGCGTTGCTTGCCGCTGCTGGCGCAGCCGCCGATCGCCAGCGCCAGTGCGGCGAGCAGGACCAGCAGCGGCAGGGAGGAGCGGCGGATCGCGCGCATCGGCAGGGTCCAGGGCAACGGGCGTTGGCGCATCGTAGCCGCAACGCCTGCCGGCCGGGCCCGGCTCGCCGGTATCCTGTGGCCGATGACGCATTCCGATGCCCCCAGCCCCGCCGTCGAGGCGGTCAACATCGCGGCCGCGTTGCCGCGTCTGGCGCGCGAGCGCCCCCACCAGATTGCGCTGCGCTGCCCCGGCCCCGATGGGCGCTACCGCGATGCGCATGCGCTCAGCTACGCCGCGCTCGATGCCCGCAGCGACGCGATTGCCGCCGGCCTGGCGGCGCGCGGCATCGTTCGCGGCACTCGCACGGTGCTGATGGTGCGGCCCAGCCCCGAGTTCTTCCTGTTGATGTTCGCGCTGTTCAAGGCCGGTGCGGTGCCGGTGCTGGTCGATCCGGGCATCGACCGGCGCGCGCTGCGGCAGTGCCTGGACGAGGCGCAGGCGCAGGCGTTCATCGGCATTCCGCTGGCGCAGGTCGCGCGCGTGCTGCTGGGCTGGGCGCGCTCGGCGACGATCCGCATCACCACCGGCCGCCGCGCGGTGCTGGCCGACGCGACCCTGGCCCAGGTCGAGCGCGCCGGCACCGGCGCCGGGCCGCAGCTCGCGGCGACGGCCGCCGACGAGGTTGCCGCGATCCTGTTCACCAGCGGCTCGACCGGCGTGCCCAAGGGCGTGGTCTACCGGCACCGCCATTTCGTCGCGCAGATCGCGATGCTGCGCGACGCGTTCGGCATCCCGCCCGGCGGCGTCGACCTGCCGACGTTCCCGCCGTTCGCCCTGTTCGATCCGGCGCTGGGCCTGACCTCGATCGTCCCGGACATGGACCCGACCCGTCCGGCGCGTGCCGACCCGCACAAGCTGCACGCCGCGATCGCGCGCTTTGGCGTCGACCAGTTGTTCGGCTCGCCGGCACTGATGCGGGTGCTCGCCACGCACGGCGCGCCGCTGCCGGGCGTGCGCCGGGTGACCTCGGCCGGCGCGCCGGTGCCGCCGGATATCGTGGCAACGATGCTCGCGCTGCTGCCGCCCGAGGCCTCGCTGTGGACACCGTACGGCGCCACCGAATGCCTGCCAGTCGCGGTCGTCGAAGGCCGCGAACTGCTGGCATTGCGTACCCGCACCGAGCAGGGCGCCGGTACCTGTGTCGGCCGGCCGGTCCCACCCAACGAGGTGCGGATCATCGGTGTCGACGATGCCGCGATCGCCACGTGGTCGGACGCGCTGGAGCTCCCGCGCGGGCAGATCGGCGAGATCACCGTCGCCGGACCGACGGCGACCGACAGCTACTTCGGCCGCGAGGCGCAGACCCGGCTGGCGAAGATCGCCGAGACCCTGCCCGACGGCAGCACGCGCATCGTCCACCGCATGGGCGACCTGGGCTATTTCGACAGCGAGGGCCGGCTGTGGTTCTGCGGGCGCAAGGGCCATCGTGTCGTCACCGCCAGCGGTACGCTGTGCACCGAACAGGTCGAGCCGGTGTTCAACGTCCATCCCGATGTCGCGCGCACCGCCTTGGTCGGCGTCGGCCCTGCTGGCCGCCAGACCCCGGTGCTGTGCGTGGAGCTGCAACCCGGTGTGGGCAAGAGCGAGGACGCGCGCATCGCCGACGAGCTGCGCCACATCGGTGCCGGTTTCGTGCACACCGCCGGCATCGCGACGGTGCTGTTCCACCCGCGCTTCCCGGTCGACATCCGCCATAACGCCAAGATCGGCCGAGAGACGCTGGCCGCCTGGGCCGCCGCGCGTGTCTGAGTCCGCCGCCGCGTCGCCTGCGCACTATCGTCTCGACGACCTGCGCATCGACGTGGCCCGGCAGCGGGTGGAGCGCGATGACGGCCAGGTGCTGGACGTGGCCGGGCTCAGCTTCCGCCTGCTGCATTACCTGTTGATGCAGGGTACGCGGGTGGTCGGCTTCGACGAACTGATCGCGCAGGTCTGGGCGCCCGCGCTGGTCGGCGAGGACACCGTGACCCAGCGCGTGCGCCTGCTGCGCCAGGCGCTCGGCGATGACGGACGCCGGGCGCGTTACCTGCGCTCGGTGCGCGGCTGCGGCTATCAGCTGTGCAGCCCGCCACGTCCGGACGACGATGCGTTGCGCGTGTCCCACGTCCGCGGCCGGGCGCTCGTTGCCGCTGCGGTGCTGGCGCTGTTGCCGGTGATCGCTGCGATTGGCTGGTGGTCGTGGCCGCGACCGGCTGCGCAGGCGCTATCGCCGCTGCTGCAGCGTGCCGACTACTACGCCAGCATCGGCCAGCGCGAGAACAACGCGCGTGCGCTCGCGCTGTACCGCCAGCGCCTGCAAGAAGCGCCGGCCGACGTGCAGGCCGTGCTGGGCCTGGCCCGCGCGCATGCCGCGCGACTGTGCCTGTATGGCGGCGACCTCGCCGATGCCGACCGCGCGCAGGCGCTCGCCGAACACGTGCTCGCGCGCCAGCCGCACCTGGCGGCCGCGCACGCGGCACTGGGCTATGCCCACGACTGCCGCGGCGAGGTGGCCACGGCACTGGCCGGCTACGAACGCGCGGTGGCCCTGGACCCCGACGCCGATGCCGCGCGGGCGTCGGCCGCCTACCTGTACGCGCGCCAGGGCCGGCTGGCCGATGCGCTGGCGGCCAACCTGGCCGTGCACCGCCCTGAGGATGCGCGGTTCCTGGCGCTGCAGATCGCCGCCGACCTCGACCTGCTCGGCTATGCCGACGCGGCCGAAGGCCGCTACCGGCGCAGCTTCCAGCTCTATCCCGACAACGTGTTCTCCAACCTCGCCTGGCCGAGCTTCCTGTACCGCCACGGGCGCGGCGCGCAGGCGCAGGCGGCGCTGGATGAGGCGCTGACGCGCGGCACCGACCACGCGGGCCTGCAACTGCTGGCCGCCGAGCTGGCGTTGCAGCGCGGCGATCTCGATGTCGCGCGGCATGCGGCGCAGCGCGCGCGTGCGCTCAAGCCGCATGCGAGCCTGCCGGCGACGGTCGCCTGGATCGTCGGGGCCGAGCCGCGGCCTGCGGCACCGGCGCTGCGCGCACGCATCGCCGCGCTGCGCACGGGGCTGGCCAGGGGCGGCGATCCGCTCGACGGACTCGATGCCGCGCTGCTGGCATCGCTGGCCGGCGATCGCGCGGCGGCGCTCGATGCGTTGGACGGCGCGGTCACGGCGGGCCATCGTGATGCGGACTACCTGCGGGTCTCGCCGCTGTTCGCCGACCTGTGCGGCGAACCGGGCTTCGCCGCGGTGCTGTCGCGGATCGACGCCAGCATCGCGCGCGATCGGGCGCGCGTGCAGGCCGCCGGGCACCTGCCGGCCGACGCGGTCGCGGTCACGGCAGCGCGCTGAGCACGTAGTCCTGCAGCAAGGCCCGGGTCTGCGTGTGCATGCCCGGCCGGTTGTAATGGGTCCGGGTCACGACCACGACCAGCCGTTCTTCGGGAATGACGAAAACCGCGTTGCCGCCATTGCCCGACATCGTCCAGGCCTGCCACCGCCGCGCGCCCGCGGCCACATCGAAGCGCCACAGCTGGTAGCCGTAGTCGGCATCGAACGGTGTCCGCGCGCGTGGCTGCAGCATCGCGTCGATCCACGCCGCCGACAGCACGCGGCGGTCCTGCCAGCGACCGCCATCGGCGAGCAACTGCCCGAGCCGGGCGAGGTCCCGGCTGCGGTAGCCGGTGCCGCCGCCGCCCATGCCGGTGCCTTCGGGTGCGCGCTTCCAGGCCGCCTCCGCGATGCCCAGCGGTCGCTCCAGTGTCGCGCGCGCGAAGTCGGCCAGCGCCATGCCGCTGGCGCGCTCGACGATCGCGCCCAGCAGCAGGCTGTTGGCGGTGCAGTAGGCGAACGCCCGCCCGTACGGACTGTCGGCCGGTCGCGTCTGCCACGGCGCGTAGCCGCGCTCGGGCAGATCGAGCGCGAAACCCGTCCAGTCCGCGCTCACGTACATGCGTTCCTCGTGGCCACTGGAGAAGGTGTTGTTGTCGTCGCACTCCCATTGCGCGCTCATCGTCAGCAGGTCCTCGACGGTCGTCGCGTCCTTGAACGCGCCGGGGTGGGCTGGCCGGCGGTCGGGGAAGAAGCGCAGCACCGGCGTGCGGACATCGGCGATCAGGCCGCGATCGATCGCCGCGCCCACCAGCAACGCGGTCACGCTCTTGGTCAGCGAACGGGTGTCGTGCAGCGTGTCGCGCTCGGCGCCGTCGAAGTAGGCCTCGTGGATCAACGCACCACGGTGGACGATCAGCACACTGGTGGTGTCGGGCGCCGCGCCTGCTGTGATCGCGGCATCGAGCGCCGAGAGCTTTGCGGCGTCCCAGCCCAGACGGATGGGATCGGCGACCGGCCAGCCATCGTCCAGCGCCGGAGGCGACGCGGTGGCGGTGGACAGCGGGCAGGCGAGGGTGGCCAGCAGAAGCAGGCGCGGCAGGATGGACATCGTCGGCACTCCGTTCGGGGAGCGGCCAGCCCACCAAAGCGGCGGATGAAGTGCCCGGTGGCGGGATGAAGGTTTCTGAAGGGCTTGCCGATCAAGCGCTTGCACGCACCTGCGTCGCCAGTCCGGCAGGCGCCCGCTATCGTGTGCGCTTCTCAAGCGTGGAGCGCGACATGCAGATCCTGGTCACCGGCGGCGGCGGCTTCCTCGGGCAGGCCCTGTGCCGCGGCCTGGTCGCGCGTGGCCACACGGTCGCCAGCTTCAACCGCGGTCACTATCCCGAACTCGAGGCGCTGGGCGTGCGCCAGATCCGTGGCGACCTTGCCGACCGCGACGACGTGCGCGCGGCGGCGGCCGGCATGGAGGCGATCTTCCACAACGCCGCCAAGGCCGGCGCGTGGGGCGACTACGACAGCTACCACCAGGCCAACGTCGTCGGCACCCAGCACGTGCTCGACGCCTGCCGGGCGCAGGGCGTCGGCCGGCTGGTTTACACCTCCACGCCGAGCGTCACCCATCGCGCCACGCATCCGGTCGAGGGCGGCACGGCCGACACCGTGCCCTACGGCGAGGGATTCAAGGCGCCGTACGCGGCGACCAAGGCGATCGCCGAGCGCGCCGTGCTGGCGGCTAACGGTCCGGACCTCGCCACGGTCGCGCTTCGACCGCGGCTGATCTGGGGGCCGGGCGACCAGCAACTGCTGCCGCGCCTGGTCGAGCGGGCCCGCGCCGGCCGGCTGCGCTTCGTCGGCGACGGCGAAAACCGCATCGACACCACCTATATCGACAACGCTGCGCAGGCGCACTTCGACGCATTCGCGCATCTGGCGCCCGGCGCGGCCTGCGCTGGCCGCGCGTACTTCGTCAGCAATGGCGAGCCGACCACGGTGCGCTGGATCATCAACGCGCTGCTCGAAGCGGCCGGTGCGCCGCCCGTGCACAAGACCATTCCGTTCCGCGCAGCCTATGCGGCCGGTGCGGTGTGCGAAACGCTGTGGCCGCTGCTGCGCCTGTCCGGCGAGCCGCCGATGACCCGCTTCCTGGCCGAGCAACTGAGCACCAGCCACTGGTACGACATGGCGCCGGCGACGCGGGACTTCGGCTACCGGCCCGCGGTTTCCCTTCACGATGGACTCATCCGGCTGAAAGATTCGCTCCAAGCGCCGGCGCGCCATCACCTGATCGCGACCTGAGCGGGCATACGGTGGCCCCGTAGCCGCTACTGGCCGAAACCCACCAGGAGACCACCATGCTCAGATATGCCGTCATCTTCCTCGTCGTCGCCATCATCGCCGGTGTCCTCGGCTTCAGCGGCGTGGCCGGTGCCGCCACCAATATCGCCTGGATCCTGTTCGTGGTGTTCCTGATCCTGGCCGTGATCTCGATGCTGCGTGGCCGAGGGGTCTGACGCCCCGACCGCATCGTCGCGATGACGCAAAAGGCCCGCCACTGGCGGGCCTTTTGCGTTGCGCGGCGCGAGCGCTGCGGCCTGGGCCCGACGCTACAATCGCGCCATGGCCGACCTTCCGTTCTCTCCGTTCTCCCTGCTCAAGCCGATGGCCGGCCGCGCGCTGGAGACCGCGCTCAACCGCGCGATCGCGCTCGATGCCGACACCGGGGCGGCGCTGCGCGCCCTCGACGGCCAGCAGATTGCGCTGGCGCTGAGTGCGCCGCCACTGGCGCTGACCTTGCGCGTGGACGGCGACCGCCTGCGCGTGGGCCCGGTCGATCCGGAGGTCGAGGCCGATCTGTCGGTGCGGACCACGTTGGCCGGCGCGCTCGGTCAGCTGCCGTTCCTGCGTCGCGGCGACGCGCCGCCGATCGGCCAGGTCCGGGTCTCGGGCGATGCCGAGCTGGCGCGCCGGCTGCAGCGCCTGGCCGCGGGCTTCGATCCCGACTGGCAGCGTCCGTTCGTCGCCGTGCTCGGCGAGGTCGTCGGTGTGCAGGTCGCCAATGCCTTCGCCGCGGCGTTGCGCCAGGCGCAGGACGTCGGCCGCAACCTGGCCCAGAGCGCGGCCGAGTACGTGACCGAGGAAACGCGCGATGTGGTGCCGCGCGCCGAACTCGAGGCCTTCTACGACGATGTCGACGGCCTGCGCGACGACGTCGAGCGGCTCGCGGTGCGAGTGGCCCGGCTCGGTCGCGGGACCGCCGCATGAAGGGCCTGCTGCGCGCTTCGCGCATCGGCCGGGTGCTGCTGCGTTACCGGCTCGACGACCTGCTCGACGGCACGCCGGCCGAACGCTGGCTGCGGCTCGCACGGCCGTTCGTGCCACGGGCCTCGGCCGCGATCGCGGCACAGTCGCGTGGCGCCCGGCTGCGGCTGGCGTTGCAGGAACTCGGTCCGATCTTCGTGAAGTTCGGGCAGATCCTCTCGACCCGTCGCGACATCGTGCCGCCGGACATCGTCGACGACCTGGCGCTGTTGCAGGACCGGGTGGCGCCGTTCGATGGCGCGTTGGCGCAGGCGATCGTCGAGCGCGAGCTGGCGATGCCGATCGCGCAGGCCTTCGTCGCCTTCGACCCGGTGCCGCTGGCCTCGGCGTCGATCGCCCAGGTGCATGCGGCGATGCTGCCCGGCACCGACGACGGCCCGCCGCGCGAGGTCGTGGTCAAGGTGCTGCGCCCGGGCATCGAAAAACAGATCGCCGCCGACGTCGCGCTGCTGCGCAATCTCGCCGCGCTGGTCGCGCGCACGCATCCCAATGCCGACAAGATCCGCCCGCGCGAGGTCGTGGCCGAGATCGAGAACACCCTCGCCGCCGAACTCGACCTGCAGCGCGAAGGTGCCAACGCCTCGGTGCTGCGTCGCTTCTGGGCGCAGTCGAGCGATCTCTACGTGCCGGCGCCGGTCTGGGAGCGCACCGCCCAACGCGTGCTCACGCTCGAGCGCGTCTACGGCATTCCCAGCGACGACATCGCCGCGCTCGACGCGGCCGGCATCGATCGCTCCGCGCTGGCGGCCAAGGGCGTGCGGGTGTTCTACACCCAGGTCTTCCGCGACAACTTCTTCCACGCCGACGCGCACGCGGGCAACATCTGGGTCGATCCCGAGCGCACGACCAATCCGCGCTTCATCGCGCTCGACTTCGGCATCATGGGCCAGCTCTCGCGCGAGGATCAGTACTACCTTGCCGAGAACTTCATGGCGATCTTCCGTCGTGACTACCGCCGCATCGCCGAACTGCACGTGCAGGCAGGCTGGATGCCGGCGCATCTGCGCATCGACGAGCTCGAGGCGGCGGTGCGTGCGGTGTGCGAGCCGTACTTCACCCGCCCGTTGTCGGAGATCTCGCTGGGCGAGGTGCTGGGCAAGCTGTTCCGCACCGCGCAGCGCTATGAACTGACCCTGCAGCCGCAGCTGATCCTGCTGCAGAAGACCCTGCTGAGCATCGAGGGCATCGGCCGGCTGCTCGACCCGAAGCTCGATATCTGGGCGGTCGCCCGTCCGGTGCTCGAGCGCATCCTCGTCGAGCGCTACAGCCCGCCGCGGCTGCTGCGCGAGTTCCGCGATCGCCTGCCCGAACTGGTCACCCGCGCGCCGGAAATGCCGCAGCTGCTGCACGCCTGGCTCAAGCAGCAGGTCGAAGGCCGACACGAACTGCGCATGCGCTCCGACGACCTGGCGATGCTGACCACGACGATGCAGGGCATGCAACGCCGGGTGGTCGCGGCGATTCTCGGCGTGGGCCTGTTGATCGTCGCGGCGGTGCTCTACGCGCTCGAGGCCGGTGGCCCGCGTGTCGTCGGCGTGCCGGTCGCGACCTGGGTTGCGGGCATCGGCGGCGTCTGGGCCTTGCTCGCCGCGTGGCCGCGGCGCGGAGGCGGACCGCGGTAGTCGCTGGCGCGGTCGCGGTCGTGCGCCGCCCGCGTTACGACATCGCCGGTGGCGCTGGAAACGGCGTGTTGTCGGGAAGCGGGATGAACTCCGCATCGTCGGCGTCGGGCAGTTTCATCCGGCCGGCCGTCCAGTCCGCCGCCGCTTGCGCCAGACGCTCGCGCGAGGACGAGACGAAGTTCCAGTAGATGAAGCGCTCGCCGACCGGCTCCCCGCCCAGCACCATCACCGTGGCCTGCTCGGCGGCGCGTACGCGCGATGCCGCCGCGCCCAGCACCAGCATCGTCCCGGCGCCGTAGCGTGTGCCGTCCAGTTCGACTGCGCCGGTGGCGACGTAGAGGCCGCGTTCCCGGTAACCGCCTGGAATCTCCGCGACCGCGCCGGGGGCCAGGTCGAGATGGGCGTAGAACAGCGGCGACAGCGTCTTGGCGCCTGCGTGCAGCCCGTAGGCGCTGCCGGCGATGAGATGACCGGTCACGCCCGCCTCGTCCCACTGCGGCAGGTCATGCCCGGCGTGATGCGAGAACGCGGGCGCGATCTCCTCCTGCCCATCGGGCAACGCCACCCAGGCTTGGATGCCGTGCACGCGGTCGCCGTGCTGCCGCGCATGATCGAATCGCTCGCTGTGGGTGATGCCGCTGCCGGCGGTCATCCAGTTGACCTCGTGCGGCTTGACCGCCTGGGCGTAGCCGAGGCTGTCGCGATGCATGATCTGGCCCGAGAACAGATAGCTCACGGTCGACAAGCCGATGTGCGGATGGGGTCGGACATCGACGCTGCGATCGATGCCGGCGGGCAGGTCGACCGGGCCCATATGGTCGAAGAACACGAAAGGCCCGATCATGCGGCGCTTGGCGAACGGCAGCACGCGACCGACCGAGAAGCCGCCCCCCAGGTCGTGGCGGCGCTGGGGAATGATCATGTCGATCATGCGATCTGTCCTGATGGCGGAGCGGCGAGCATCGCATGCCCGCCGTCGGCGATGCTTCGCGCCGCTTGCGCGGCTGCCGGCGGCGTACCCGGATCACGGGCATCGCGATGCAGGCCCGGTCCACGGGCCGGGGAGTCACGCGCTGGGTCGGTGGCCCGATGGCGCCACTGCTGGCCGGTGTTTGCGGGGGCTGAAAGGAGCGCGTTTATCGGGCCCGGATCATCAGTCCAGGCCGAAGAATGCCGCCGCAGTGGCTGTGGTCGCCTGCGCAGTCGCCTCGGGCGTTTCGCTTCGGTCGCGCGCGAGTTCGGCGACGATATGCGGCAGGAACGCCGGCTCGTTGCGGCGGTCCTTGGGCATGGGATCGAGCGTGCGCGGCAACAGATACGGCGCGTCGGTTTCGACCATCAGCCGGTGCGCCGGGATGTTGGGCACCAACTCGCGCAGGTGGCGGCCGCGGCGTTCGTCGCACAGCCAGCCGGTGATGCCGATGTGCCAGTCGCGGTCGAGGCAGTCGAACAGTTCGCGCCGGCCGGCGGTGAAGCAGTGCACGACCACCGGTCCGATCCGGCCCTCGAAATCCTGCATGATCGCGACGAAGTCGTCGTGCGCGTCGCGCTGGTGCAGGAACAGCGGCTTGGGCGTGCCGGCGGCGGCCAGATCGGCCGCGATCTGCAGCTGGCGCTCGAAGGCGCGGCGTTGCGCCGGGCGCGGCGAGAAATCGCGGAAGTAATCGAGCCCGCATTCGCCCACCGCCACGACCTCGGCATGCGCATGCAGCGCGCGCAGTTCGGCGTCGCATTCCTCGGTGTACTCGGCCGCATGGTGCGGATGCACGCCGGCGGTCGCGTACAGCAGGCCGGGGTGCTGGCGCGCGAGTTCGAGCGCCTTGGGCGAGTGCTCGCGGCTGGCGCCGGTGACGATCATCCGGGTCACGCCGGCATCGCGCGCGCGGGTCAGCACGGCGTCGCGGTCGCGGTCGAAGCTGTCGTGGGTGAGATTGGCGCCGATGTCGATCAGGGGCGGGGGCACGCGCGAGCACCTTGTGGAACGGGCCGCGCATTGTAGGCCGGCACGCGCGTCGCCCGGCACGACGCGCGTGCCGGGCGGACGCGGAGGGCTTTCAGTTCGCCAACTGGCAGCTGGCCGGCCGACTGCTCTCGAACAAGGCGCGGGTCGCCCACTCGGGATGGTCGACGAACGGATTGCGGTTGCCCTGGAAGCTGTAGACGACCTCGTTGCGCGCGCGTTCGGCGGCATCCGGCGGGTCGGCCTGGTGCCAGGCCAGCAGTGTCGACAGCAGGCCCATATAGGCCGGCGAGGCCGAGGTGCCGACGATGCGGCTGCGGTCGTCGGTCAGTTCCAGGTCGGGCTCGGACTGGCCAGTCGAGGGATGCGTGCCGCCCTCGTAGCGGATCGCCATGTACAGCACCGCGCGCGCCATGTCGCCCTTGCGATGGCGCCAGACCTGGAAGCCGGCGTTGTCGGTCCAGTTCGAATTGCCGGGGAACGTGCCGGTGCCGCCGCCGACGCCGTGGTTGGCTTCGGTCGCACGCTCGCTGCAGCTGGCCTGCGTACTGCAGTCGGCGAACGGCTTGTTGCCACGCGCGGCGTTGTGGTCGGTGTCGGTGAGATAGAGCATGTGCGCGTCGGTGTGCGGCGCATTGGGCAGGCCCTTGTCGCCGGTCGCGCTCGGGAATCCCAGCGACTTGGGCCAAGTGTGCTCGCGGTTGTAGGTCAGGCCGCTGCCGGTGCCCGCGCGGCCCGACACCTTGGTGTAACTGCGGTTGCGATAGACGTCGAGGATCCGGCCCGGATCGTTGGGATCTTCGTCGGCGATCTCCAGGATCGTCCAGGTGCTGGTGCCGCTGCCGCTGTAGGGATACGAGGTGTGGCCGCGGATCGTGGCGTGCAGCGAGCAGCGCAGTTGCGCGGCGCTGCTGGTGTTGACGCGGCCGTAGTAGTCGCCGCCGCCGGTGCTGCCGCTGGCGACGGTGAACGCGACGCTGGCATCGCTGGCCGGCTGCAGTCCATCGGCGTCGTGGATGGCCGCGGCGCTGATACTGAGCGTGCACGCCTCGCCGCCATGCAGCGCGGTGCCGGTCGACAACGCGAAGTGCGTGCCGCTGGTCGGGTGGTCGAGCGCGATCGTGCCCGACGTCGCGCATTGCAGCGCGAACGCGCCCGGCGACAGCGTGACCGCTTCGCTGAACTCCACCGACAGATCGCCGGCGGCCGGGAAATCGCCGGCACCGGCCACAGGGCGGGTCGCGACCACCGCCGGCGGCGTGCCCGAGCCACCGCCGTTACCGGCGAAGGTCTGGCCGGTGTTGCAGGCCCCGAAGGTCTGCGACGCCGACGACGCCCAGTCGAAGTCGGCGGCGGTCGCGCCGCTGCCGGTGAGCTGCAGCGAGGTGCCGACCGGCGCCGACGCACTCTCGGACACCGGCAGGTTGTGGCTGGACAGCCCGGCGGCCGGGCCGTTGCCGGCGACGATCGTGCCTTCGTAGCTGATGAACTGCACGACGTTGCCGGCCGCGTCGACGAGCGCGATGCCGTCGTTGGGGCCGTTTTGCAAGCCGTCGCGTGGGAAGGTCACCGTCGCGATCGACACCGCCGCCCCGCAACTGCGCGGCTGGCCGGCGGGGACCGCCACATTGCCGTAGGTCGTCGCCGCGTTCGGCGTGTTGCTGCCGTTGTAGAGCCACAGTCGGTAACTGGCGAGGTTCTCGCCGGCGGTGGCGACGATCTCCACGGCCTCGCCGACATCGGCACCGGCGTTGTCGTAGTGCAGCTCGTTGACGAACACCTCGGCATGCGCAGCCGGGGCTGCGAGCAGGGCGAGCAGCCACGCCGCAGCGCGGACGGGACGGGGACGGCAAGGGGACATGGCGATTCCGGGCTCGGAGACGTGCCGACCTTAAGCGCCACAGATGACGGTTGCCACCCGGGACAACCCTAAGCGGTCGCCGGCGCGCGCCACGCCTATCGCGCGGCCGACCGGCCCGCTAGCCTGTGCGCCGTGACCACCGCCGCTGCTCCCGATTTTCCGATTGCCCCGTTGCTGCCCGAGCTCCTCGCCAGCCTGGCCGCGCATCCGCGCCTGGTGCTCGAGGCGCCGCCCGGTGCCGGCAAGACCACCCAGGTGCCGCTGGCGCTGCTGGACGCGCCGTGGCTCGCTGGCCGTCGCATCGTGATGCTCGAGCCGCGCCGGGTCGCGGCGCGTTCGGCCGCGACCTTCATGGCCCGCCAGCTCGGCGAGGAGGTCGGCGGTACGGTCGGTTACCGCATCCGCTTCGAGCACCGGGTGTCGGCGCGCACGCGCATCGAGGTCGTGACCGAAGGCATCCTGACCCGGATGCTGCAGGACGATCCCGAGCTCGGCGGCGATGGGCCAGGCAGCGTCGGTGCGCTGCTGTTCGACGAATTCCACGAGCGGCATCTGGCCGGCGACCTGGGGCTGGCGCTGGCGCGCGAGGTGCAAGCGAGCCTGCGCGACGACCTGCGCATCGTGGTGATGTCGGCCACGCTCGACGGCGCGCGCATCGCGCAGTGGTTGGATGCGCCGCGGCTGTCGAGCGCGGGGCGCAGCTTCCCGGTCGAGGTCGCCCACGCGCCGCCGCGTCAGGGCGAAGCGCTGGCGCAGCAGGTGCGTCGCGTGCTCGCCGACGCGCTCGCCGCGCATCCGGGCGATGCGCTGGTGTTCCTGCCCGGCCAGCGCGAGATTGCGCGCGTGCAGGCGCAGCTGACAGCCGATGCCGAACGACTCGATCCGGGCACTGCCGGCGGCACGCCCGAGGTGCTCGCGCTGCACGGCGAGCTGCCGGTCGAGGCGCAGGCGCATGTGCTGCAGCCGGCCGCCGACGGCCGGCGTCGGGTGGTGCTGGCGACCAACGTTGCCGAGAGCAGCGTCACGCTGCCGGGCGTGCGCATCGTGATCGACAGCGGACTGGCGCGCGAACCGCGCTTCGATCCCAACAGTGGGTTCTCGCGGCTGGATGCGGTGACGATCAGTCAGGCCTCGGCCGACCAGCGTGCCGGCCGTGCCGGTCGCGTCGCGCCGGGCGTGGCGCTGCGCCTGTGGCCAGAATCGCAGCGGCTCGAACCGCAGCGTCGTCCCGAAATCGCGCAGGTCGAGCTGGCGGCGCTCGCACTCGAGTTGGCGGCCTGGGGCGACAACGCGCTCGCCTTTCCCGATGCGCCGCCGGTCGGTGCACTGGCGGCCGCCCGCGATCTGCTGCGCCGGCTCGACGCGCTCGATGCCGGGGACGCGATCACGCCGCTCGGCCGACGCATGCTCGCCCTCGGTACCCATCCGCGGTTGGCGGCGATGCTGTTGGCTGCCGACACGCCCGCCGCACGTGCGCTGGCCTGCGACCTGTGCGCGCTGATCGAGGCGCGCGATCCGATGCGCGGCGCGACGCGTTCGGATGCGCTGGCCGTGCGTTGGCAGGCGCTGGCCGCGTTCCGCGCCGGGCGCGTGCCGGCCGATGCCGCGCGCTCGGCGCTGGCGACGATCGATGCGGCGGCCCGGCAATGGCGGCGACGCCTGCGGGTCGAGGTCGCGCCGCCATCGAGCGTGCCGGCGCATGCACTCGGCGACCTGCTCGCGCACGCCTTCCCGGACCGGATCGGGCATCGCCATGCCCGCGATGCCCGACGCTATGGCCTGAGCAACGGACGCATGGCCCGGTTGTTCGACGACAGTGCCTTGCTCGGCGAACCGTGGATCGTTGCCAGTGACTTGCGCTTCGAGGCGCGCGACGCGCTGCTGCTGCGCGGCGCGCCGGTCGACGAGGCGCAGCTGCGCCGGGCCTGGCCTGCGCGCTTCGTCGTCGCCGACGAGACCCATTGGGATGCCGGCAAGCGCGCGCTGGTGGGCATGCGCGTGCAGCGCTTCGACGGCATCGTGCTCGACGCCCGTCCCAATGGCCGGGTCGATCCGGCGCAGGCTGCGCGCGCGCTCAGCGACGCGGTCGGCGAACTCGGGCTCGACGTGCTGCCGTGGCGCGACGGGCTGCGCCAATGGCAGGCGCGGGTCGAAGGCCTGCGGGCGTGGATGCCCGAACTGGGCCTGCCCGACCTGTCCGATGCCGCGCTGCTGGCCACCCGCGAGGATTGGCTGGCGCCGGCGTTCGCCGGCTGTACGCGCCTCGACGCGCTGGACGCCGACACGTTCGCGCAGGCGTTGCAGGGCCGACTCGACTGGACGCAGCGCCAGCAGCTCGACCGTCTGACGCCGGTGCGGATCACGGTGCCGTCCGGCCAGGCGCGCGCCATCGACTACGGCCTCGAGGCCGACGGCACGCCACGCGCGCCCGTGCTCGCGGTCAAGCTGCAGGAACTGTTCGGACTGGCCGACACGCCGGCGATCGCCGATGGCCGCGTCGCGCTGACGATCCACCTGCTGTCGCCGGCCGGCCGGCCGCTGCAGGTCACCCGCGACCTGCAGGGGTTCTGGGCGCGCACATATCCGGAGGTGCGCAAGGAGATGAAGGGGCGGTATCCGAAGCATCCGTGGCCGGAGGATCCGTGGAACGCCCCAGCAACGCATCGGGCCAAACCGCGGGGTACCTAGCGACATTGGGATCCGGACCCGTGGCGACGGTGTGGCATGGGCGCAGGTGTTGGGGGTGCGTGGCGCGGCGCGGCGCGTCCGCACAACGGCGGTTGAACGTGCCGGCGAGCGGGGCCTGCGCTCACGCTGGATCGACGGTCGCCGACGCACACTGACCGCCTTTCCTCATGGTCATTCTCAGGAGCCCCCGATGAGCAAGTTCGAAGCGCTGTCCGACAAGGCCGTGTCGCTGGTCGGCCAGGCAGGCGACAGCCTGCGCCACGCGATTCCGGGCACGGCGGAAAAGTGGCTCAAGACCGGTCTGACCGTGGGCGCCGCGCGCACCGGCGCGAAGGTCGCCGGCGGGTTCCTGCGCCGCAACCCGGCGATCGTGGCGGCCAGCGCCATCGGCCTGGGCCTGGTCTGGGTCGCTGCGCGGCAGTACCGCAAGAAGCAGGCGAACGGCGCTCTCCAGGGCAACGCGCGCCGGATCGAGGCCGGCAACGCGGCCGCGCGCAAGCGTTCGGCCAATGCGGCGCGCGGACGCAGCGCAGCGGGCGAGGCCGACGAGGGCTGAGCCGCACCGGCGCTCACGCGCCATGGCTCGCGTTGATGTGCGGATAGGGCGGCCGATCCCGTTGGGGGTCGGCCGTTTTCCGTCGTGCCGGTCCGGCGGGCGAGGGCGGTCCATGCGCCTGCACGCGTCGCGTCATGCCGCCGGTCCCTGCCCGCGCGCGACGGGCCCCGGTATCCTCGCGCCTCGTCCCTTCGATCCCACTGCCATGCGTCCACGCCTCCCGTCGTTTTCCATCTCGCGCCGCGCACCGCTGACGCTCGTGCTGTGCGCTCTGACGATGCTTGCGGCCGGCTGCGGACGCGACAACGTCAAACCGGTGCCGGCGACGCCTGCTGCGACGCCCGCGGCGCCCGCGACCAGGACGCCGCCGGTCCGGATCGGCCTGGCGTTGGGTGGTGGCGCGGCCAAGGGGTTTGCGCACATCGGTGTGATCAAGATGCTCGAAGCCAATGGCATCAAGGCCGATGTCGTCGCCGGGACCAGTGCCGGCAGCGTGGTCGGCGCGCTGTACGCAAGCGGCATGGATCCGTTCCGGATGCAGGAGCGGGCAGTGGCGCTCGATGAATCGAGCATTCGCGATGTGCGGCTGTTCTCCGGCGGCCTGGTGCAGGGCGTCGCGCTGCAGGACTACGTCAATCGCGAGGTCGGCAACCGCACGATCGACCGCTTGCCGATTCCGTTCGCGGCCGTCGCCACGCGTTTGGAAACCGGCGACCGCATCGTGTTCGTCCGCGGCAATACCGGCCAGGCGGTGCGCGCCTCGAGCAGCGTGCCGGGCGTGTTCGAGCCGGTAAAGATCGGCGACCGCCACTATGTCGACGGCGGGGTCGTCAGCCCGGTGCCGGTGGACGCGGCCCGCCAACTCGGCGCCGACCTGGTGATCGCGGTCGACATTTCCAGCAAGGCCAGCGGCAGCACGCCGGGCAGCATGCTGGGCATCGTCAACCAGTCGATCGCGATCATGGGCCAGAACCTTGGGCGTCAGGAACTGGCGCGCGCGGACGTGGTGATCCGACCGCAGGTCAACGACATCGGGCCGGCGAGTTTCGAACAGCGCAACGCAGCGATCCTGCAGGGCGAGCGTGCTGCGCTGGCCGCGATACCGCGCATCCGCGAGAAGCTCGCCGAACTCGAGCGCGCACGTGCGGCTGCGCGTGCGCCCGCCAAGCCGGTCGAGCCCGAGCCAGTGGACATCGACTGCGGTGACAGTTGGGTACGCAGGCTCAATCCCTTCGCCAAGGAACGCGCCTGCTGACCGCGCGGGCGCGTGCGGCGTTGCAGTCGCTCTGACGCCGACGAGCTTGCTCAGCGAGGCGCCGCGATAGGCGCGCCGGTGCCTTCGTCGGGCCGCCGGCCGCGCGGTTCATCGTCGCGCACCCGCAGGAACCGGGCGAAACGCGGCAGGCCGTTGCTGGTCACGCCGTTGTGGCGGTAGGTGACCAGGCTGCCGATCGCGGGCGGGTCGATCCGTTGTGCGTCCCGCAGCCCGCTGCCGATCCGGAACCGGCGCCCGTCGCGATGCTCGACCAGCAGTGCGCCGACCATCCCGGTGTACTTGCCCTTGCCCGGCAGATAGCCCACCACCCGCGCCTCGGCATCGTCGAACGGCTTGAGCTTGCGCAGTGCGGGACTGCGGCCGGCGGCGTAGCGCGCGTCGCGGTGGTGCAGCATCAATCCCTCGCCGCCGCTGGCGACGACCTCGGCCAGCCGGGCATCGAGCGCAGGCTGCGAGGGCAGGCGGGCCTGCGCCACCATCGCCAAGTGCGGATGCGTCATGCGCACGGTCAGCTGCCGCATCGCGACAACGCGATCGGAGAACGGACCGGGATGGCCGGGCAGGTCGAAGACCAGGAACCGCAGCTGCCGCCAGCGCGGATCGGTCGGGTCGGCGCCGCGCACGAGCGCGCTCGTCTCCTCGAACCGGCCGCGCCCGAGCCACAGCTCGCCGTCCATCGGCCCATCGGGCCAGCCGCGGGTGAAGCCCGCCGGGACCGCAATGCGCTGGCCGCCACGCGTCCACAGTGCCTGGCCGTCCCAGCGCCCGCGCACGCCGTCGAGTTTCTCGCTGACGTAATAGGCGCCCACGTCGATCTCGCCGTGCAGGTCGGTGGCCAGCATCAGCGCATCAGCGGCGGGCTGTGCAGGCACCGGCATCGGCGCGAGGCCGGTGCACAGCCACAGCAGGCAGGACAAGCGGATCGGCATCGACATGACGGCACTCCGGTGAAGGTGTGCTGCCAGCCTCGCTCACGACGTCGAGGCAGGACATCGGCCTGTCGCCCGTGCCGATGTCGGATTCGGCCGCGAATGCGGGTCAGGGTGCCCGCGTCGCCCGCCATTGGCGAAGACGCAAAGCGCACCAGGGCGCATGGGTCGCAGGCGGCCGCGCGGCGCCGCCCGCAAGGCGGCTTAGAACGGCAGCGTCAGCCCGGGTTCGATCGCGAGCAGGCGCTCGCGGAACAGCGCCTGGATCCGCGCCAGTGCCTGCGCATCGTCGGCATCGAAGCGCAGCACCAGCACCGGCGTTGTGTTGGACGCGCGCACCAGTCCCCAGCCATCGGGCCAGTCCGCACGCAGCCCGTCGATCGTCGACAGCCGCGCGCCGTCGAATGTGGCCTGCGCGAGGAACCGGGCGACGAAGGCGTGCGGGTCGCCGCCGGGCACGTCGACCTTGAGCTCGGGCGTCGAGACGCCGACCGGCAGCGCGTGGAGCGCGGCGGTGGGGTCGGCCTGCAGCGCGAGGATCTCCAGCAGCCGCGCAGCGGCGTAGAGGCCGTCGTCGAAGCCGAACCAGCGCTCGGCGAAGAAGAAATGCCCGCTCATCTCGCCAGCCAGTTCGGCACCGGTCTCGCGCATCTTGGCCTTGATCAGCGAGTGGCCGGTCTTCCACATCAATGGGCTGCCGCCGTGGCGCAGCACGTGGCCGGTCAACCGCCCGGTGCATTTGACGTCGTGGACGATCAACGCACCGGGATTGCGTTCGAGCAGGTCGGCGGCAAACAGCATCAGCAAGCGATCGGCGTCGATGATGGCGCCATCGGCGGCAACCACACCCAGCCGGTCGCCATCACCGTCGAAGGCCACGCCCAGGTCGGCGCCCATGCGCTTGACCACATCGATGAGGTCGGCCAGGTTGCGCGGCTCGCTCGGATCGGGATGGTGGTTCGGGAAGGTGCCGTCGATCTCGCAATGCAGCGGGATCACGTCGGCGCCGATCGCCTCGAGCACGCGCGGGCCCAGGGTGCCGGCCGCACCGTTGCCGGCATCGACGACGACCTTCAGCGGCCGTGCGATCTGGATGTCGTCGGCGATGCGCCGGACGTAGTCGTCGGCGAGGTCGCGCTCGACCAGCCCACCCGGCACTGGCGCGGCATACAGGCGTTCACCTGCGATGCGCGCGTGCAGCTCGGCGATGGCCTCGCCGGCCAGCGTCTCGCCGCCGACAACGATCTTGAAGCCGTTGTATTCGGGCGGGTTGTGGCTGCCGGTGATCGAGACGCAGCAGCCGGTCCGCAGGTGGTAGGCGGCGAAGTAGGTCAGCGGGGTCGGCACCAGGCCGATATCGACGACATTGCGTCCGCTTGCGCGCAGGCCGGCGATGAGGCCTGCGGCGAGGTCGGGCCCCGAAAGGCGGCCGTCGCGACCGACCACGATCTCGTCAAGTCCCTGCTCGTGCATCAGCGAGCCGATCGCGCGTCCGATCCGCTCGGCGATCGCGGCATCGAGCGTGCGCCCGACGACACCGCGGATGTCGTAGGCGCGGAAGATCGCAGGATCGAGTTGCGCCGCTGCCGGTTTGGGTGCGCTGGCCGGTGCCGGGCGGGGCGCCGGCCGGTCCACATCCGCGGTCTGCAACGACTGGGCGAGGGTGGGCTCGGCATCGGATTCACTGCCAGCAGGCGAGCGCCGCCGTGCGAGCCGCCCGGCCGCGATCGCCAGGGCCAACAGCGTTGCGGCGAGCCCCCACAACGGCAATGCGGACAGTCCAAGTGGCGGGCGACCGACGTGCGGAGTCGCTGCGACGATCCGCAGCTGCGTGCCCGGCACCGGTCGGCCCAGGCGCTCGGCGACGTTCGACAGCGCCGGCTCGCCGCGCGCCATCAGGGTCTGGCTTCCCTGCCGCAGTGCGACGTAGGTCGCCGGGTCGACCTCGACGGCGGCCAGGCCGGCGGTCGCGCGTTCGAGCGGGAGCGCCGCGATCGCCACGCCCACCGGGCGCTCACCCACGCGCGCCGGCGCGGTGACCAGGATCTGCGGACCGGCGGGGCCGCCGGCCACCATCAACACCGGCTCGCCGGCGGCGACCGCGCTCTCCAGAGCCGCGAGCCGGCCGAAACGGCCCGGCGCCAGGGCGTTGTATTCGCTGCGCAGGTCGTGCGGGACCACCGCGACGCCGGTCGCACCTGGCCAGTCGCGGCCGAGCGCGGCACCGGCGGCATCCAGGCGGCCGTCCTGCAGCGCGCGCTGCACCGGCGCGCTGGCCAGGCGTTCGCGCATCCGCCGCAGCTCGGCCTGCAGCGCCTGGCCGGTCGCATCGACCGCGGCGTCGCGCGCCTGCGTCACGCTGGTGCTGCGCTGCCCGGCCTGCCACTGACGGACGCCCTGCCAGGCGCACCACAGGGCCAGCAGTGCCAGCACCACGGCGAGCACCGGTGCGACGCGTCCCAACTGCGTCATCAGTTCGCGTGTGCGATGCGGATCCTTCTCGCCCATGGCCTGTCCCCGTCAGCGTACGCCCGAGTGCCCGAATCCCCCGGCCCCACGTGCGGTGTCGACAAAAGTATCCACCACGTTGAGCGTCGCATGCACCACCGGCAGCAGCACCAGTTGCGCGATGCGGTCGCCCGGTTCGATGGTGAAGGCGTCCTTGCCGCGGTGCCAGACGCTGATCATCAGCGGGCCCTGGTAGTCGGCATCGATCAGGCCGGTGCCGTTGCCGAGCACGATGCCGTGCTTGTGGCCCAGGCCCGAGCGCGGCAACACGACCGCGCACAGTCCCGGATCGCCGATATGGATCGCCAGCCCCGAGGGCACCAGCGCGACGTCGCCGGGCAACAGCGCCAATGGCTCGTCGAGGGCCGCGCGCAGGTCAAGACCGGCACTGCCTTCGGTGGCATAGGCCGGCAGCGGCCACTGCTGGCCGAAGCGGGCATCGAGCACGCGGACGTCGAGGATGTGGTTCATGGCGGCTCCGGATCGAGGCGGTGGGCGATCAGCGCGACCAGGTCGGCCGCGACCGCGGTCTTGGGGCCGGGCCCCAGCGAATGCTGGCCGGCGGCGTCGTGCACCACCAGCAGGTTGTCGTCGCCCTCGAACCCGCTGCCGGCGACGCCGACGCGGTTGGCCGCGATCAGGTCGACGCGCTTGGCGGCGAGCTTGTGGCGGGCGTTGTCATCGACATCGTCGGTCTCGGCGGCGAAGCCGACCATCAGCCGGGGCCGGCGCGGGTCGGCGGCGAGCTCGGCGAGGATGTCGCGCGTGCGCACCAGTTCGAGCGTCAGGCCGGCCTCGCCCACACGCTTCTTGATCTTCGACGTGGCGACCCGAGCCGGGGTGAAGTCCGCGACCGCTGCGGCGCCGACGTAGATGTCGGCGGGCAGGGCAGCGAACACCGCGGCATGCATCTGCGCGGCCGAGCGCACGTCCACACGCGTCACGCCATCGGGCGTGGGCAGGTGCACGGGACCGGCCACCAGCTGCACATCGGCACCGGCCTGCGCGGCGGCCGCGGCTACCGCGAAGCCCATCTTGCCGCTGCTGCGGTTGCCCAGGAACCGCACCGGGTCGAGGTCTTCGTAGGTCGGTCCGGCACTGACGATCACCCGCCGGCCCGCCAGCGGCCCGCTCATGCCGGCAGCGCCGCGACGATCGCGGTCGGCTCGGCCAGCCGTCCCGGGCCCGATTCGCCTTCGGCCAGCGGGCCGTCTTCCGGCCCCACCACCTGCGCGCCTCGCTCGCGCAGCAGCGCGAGATTGGCCTGCGTGGCCGGGTGCAGCCACATGCGGTGGTTCATCGCCGGGCACACGGTCAGCGGCGCAGTCGTCGCCAGGCACAGCGTGGTGACCAGGTTGTCGGCAAAGCCATGCGCGAGCTTGGCCAGCGTGTTCGCAGTCGCAGGCGCTACGACCACGCGCGTGGCCCACCGAGCCAGCTCGATGTGGCCCATCGCGGCCTCGGCGCCCGGGTCCCACAAGGTGGTGCGCACCGGTTCGCCCGACACCGCCTGGAAGGTCGCGGCCGAGACGAAGTGCAGCGCGCTGTCGGTCATCGCCACGCGCACCTGGGCGCCGGCATCACGCAGACGCCGCACGAGCTCGGCGGCCTTGTAGGCGGCGATGCCGCCGCACACGCACAGCAGGATGCGCTGCCCATGCAGCGAGGTCGACGCGCCAGCCATGGTCGGGGAAGCCCTACCGGAAAATCGACCGACAGCTTACCCGAAGCGAGGTGGACCGCTGGCTGCGCCGGGGCGTGCGCACGCGTTGCAATACAGGTCCCGCCGGCATCGGCGATGCGCGTCCGACACCCTCCCCGTCGCGTCGCGCCGGTGCCGGCTCCCCAACGGAGGCGGCGATGCACATCTCGAAATGGCCCAAGAGCGAGCGACCGCGCGAGAAACTCTTTGCCCGGGGCGCGGGCGCGCTGTCGGATGCGGAGTTGCTGGCGATCTTCCTGGGCTCGGGCCTGCGCGGCATGGATGCGGTGGCGACCGGCCGCCAACTGCTCAAGGACCACGGCTCGCTGCGCGCGCTGCTCGAGCGCGGGCCGCAGGGGCTCGCGCAGCTGCCGGGCCTGGGCCTGGCGCGCGCCAGTGGCCTGAGCGCCGCACTCGAAGTGGGCAACCGGGTGCTGGCCCAGACGCTCGAATGCGGCGAGGCGATCACCGATCCCGGCGCCGCCGGTCGCTATTTCACTCAGCGTCTGCGTGGCCTTCCCCATGAAGTCTTCGCCGTGCTCTATCTCGACGCCCGGCACCGCGCGCTGGCCTTCGAGGAGGTGTTCCAGGGCACGATCGACAATGCCGAGGTGTATCCGCGCGAACTCGCACGGCGCGCGCTCGCGCACAACGCCGCCGCGATCATCGTCGGCCACAACCATCCCAGCGGCAGCAACTGCCCCAGTGGCGCCGACCGCACGGTCACCAGCACGATCCGCCAGGCGCTGTCGCTGGTCGATGTGCGTGTGCTCGATCACTTCGTCATCGGCGAGGGTGAGGCGGTGTCACTGGCTGCAACGGGGTTTCTGTGAGCACGTGCCGCTCGCGATCGCGCCACGGTGCTTGCACAATGCCCGGATGCCCGCACCCGATCCGTCCTCCCTGACCGCCTGTCCCTGTGGCCGCCGCCTGGCGTTCGACGAGTGCTGTGGTCGCATCCACGCCGGCATGCCCGCGCCGGATGCCGAAACCCTGATGCGCGCGCGCTACAGCGCCTACGTGCGCGGCGATGTCGACTACCTGCGGACGAGTTGGCATCCGCGCACCTGTCCGCCGGATCTCGATCTGCGCGGGCCGCAGCCCACGTGGCTGGGCCTGGACGTGCGCGCGTTCGACGTGCTGGAGGACGACCGCGCCGAGGTCGAGTTCGTCGCGCGCTATCGCATCGGCGGCGGCAGCGTCGTGCGCATGCGCGAGTGCAGCCGCTTCGTGCGCGAGGACGGTCACTGGTACTACGTCGACGGCGACGTGGCCTGAGACCGGGTCCACATTGCGCACTTCACCGTGGGTCGTGCGCTGCCGCCTGAGCGGCGCGTTAAACCCAAATCCACGCACGCGTCCGCTGCCGGCCTCGTGAGGCACAGTGGCGTGGCTGTTCCGCCCCGGAGTTCCATTCGATGAAGAACCCTTTGCGTGCCGTCACCACGTTCGCACTGCTGGGTGCAGCCGGCGCGGTGGCCGCGGCCACGCCGCCGCCACCGCCTGCCAACCCGGCAGCGTTCGCTCAGTGCCTGGCCGGTATCCGCGGCGATGCCGCCAAGCGCGGCATTCCCGGCGACGCTTTCGATCGGCTGACGTCCGACCTGCAGCCGGACATGAGCGTGTTGCCGCTGCTCGACGCGCAACCCGAGTTCACCACGCCGCTGTGGGACTACCTGGCCGGGCTGGTGGATGCGCAGCGCGTCGAGGATGGCCGCGCGATGCTGGCCGAGCACCGCGACCTGCTGGCGCGGGTGTCGGCGCAGTACGGTGTCGATGCCGAGACCGTCGTTGCGGTCTGGGGCGTGGAGAGCGACTACGGCCGCATCTCGGGCAAGCGGCCGCTGCGCGTGTCGCTCGCCACGCTGGCCTGCAACGGGCGCCGGCAGCCATTCTTCCGTGGCGAGTTCCTGGCGCTGCTCGACCTCCTGCACAAGGGCGATCTGCGCGATCCGGGCTTGACCGGCTCTTGGGCCGGTGCTTTTGGCCACACGCAGTTCATGCCCAGCACCTACGCGCGTATCGCGGTGGATTTCGACGGCGACGGCCGCCGCGATCTCGTCGACAGCATCCCCGACGCCCTGGCCTCGACCGCGAACTACCTCGCGCGCGCCGGTTGGCGCAGCGGTCAGCCCTGGGGCTACGAGGTCCGGTTGCCGGCTGGCTTTGCGATCGCGCAGGCCGGACGCACGAACCGCCGGCCGGTGTCCGACTGGGCCGCGCGCGGCGTGACCCGGGTCGATGGCGGCGCGTTGCCGGCCGGCGATACCCGCGCGGCGGTGATCGCACCGACCGGGGCCTCGGGCCCGGCGTTCCTGGTGCTGCGCAACTACGATGCGATCTATTCCTACAACGCCGCCGAAAGCTACGCGCTGGCGATCGCCTTGCTCGCCGACCAGTTGCGAGGCGGGACCGGTCTGAAGACACCGTGGCCGACCGACGATCCTGGGCTGTCGCGCGCCGACCGCCGCGCATTGCAGACCCTGCTCGCTGCGCGCGGACACGACATCGGTGAGGTCGACGGGATGATCGGGACAGCCACCCGGCGTGCGATTCAGGCCGAGCAGCGCCGGCTCGGGCTCAGCCCCGACGACGGCCGGGCAGGGCGCCGCATTCTCGAGGCCTTGCAGGCCGGACGTTAGCGAGCGGATGCCCTGCGCCTTCGCCGGTACGCCTGCCGTCGGCGTGTGCGCACGCCGACACTGGCCTGGGTCACAAGGCGCGCGCTGCGATTACTGGCGGCGTTGGTAGCGTCCGTTGAAGTCCGCGCCGTTGCCGCACAGCGCGGCGTCGGCCTCGACGACGATGCTGGGCCCGTCGAAGCGAACCGTGATCGAAGCGGGCGCGCGCTTGAGGTCGGCGACGGTCACCGACATCAGTTCGCCCTCGAACGGCATGACGTTCGCTTCGATGCCGTCGTCACGCAGTGGGCCGCGGGCGTGGAGCTCGCAGTCGGCCGCCACGGCTGCACCATCGCTCGCTGCGCTGCCGCCACGCAGCACCACGTCCCAGTTCGCGCCGTCGGCGCTCGGTGTCAGCTCAAGGTCGGCCACGTGCACGCCCCGCAACGCATAGTGCCCGGCATGTTCGGGTTGCTCGGAAGGCGGACGGTCTGCGTTTGCTGTGCCTTGCGACGGCGCCGTGCCACGTGCCGTCTTGTCCGGCGGCGCGGCCGCCTGTGAGCAGCTCGACAGGGCGAACGCCAGGCAGGTGGCGGCGGTCAAGGTAATGGCAGGACGCACAGGGACAGGGGGCATGCCATCGGCTCCGTCGTCGGTCGTTGCGCCGCACGATAGCCGGACCGCGGTCATCGATGCATCACGGCTGGTCGAGCATCGCCAACGCATCGGCGCGTTCGTTCTCGAACCGCTCGGCCACACTGCGTTGCGTGGACGCAGGTGCACTGCTGAAGTACACCAAGGTGCCGTCGGCGTTGCGGCGACCGCGCTCGTCGTAGATCGCATCGATCAATGCACGGTCGTACGCGACACCGTCGTCGGGCGACAGCCCACCTGCTTCGACGTTACGCACGGCGCGGGTGATCGCATTTGTCGCGGGCCCATGCTGGACCGCTGTGGACCAGACGGCGTCCTGCACCGCCGCCGAGCGGCCCGACACATCGAGACCAGTGTTGGTCAGCACGCGCTCGGTCTGCACGTCGTAGTGGGTCCGCTGGATATAGGCATGCTGCGCGTTGGCGAACGCCCCGGGCTCGCGCGCTGCGATGTCGCGCCAGGTCGCGCTGAAGGCAGGCGTCCCGGGGGCCGCGTCGCCGAACGCGTCTGCCCAGCGGCTGCCCTCCTGCGCAAGGAATTCCTGCGGGCGACCGCGATTGGTCGCCAACTGGTAGCTCCCGTAGGACACGCCCCCTGGATCGCCGGCGCCAGTCGACACGGTGCCCGGGCCGCGTCCGCCGGTCTCGTACTGCTCCGACAACTGGCCCAGACGATGGTCCCCGGCATCGGCGGGTGGAGCGGGCGGGGTGTCGATCGCGTCGATGGCGGGTGTCGGCTCAGTCGGCGCGGGAGATGCGCCACGATCGCCCGGCAGCGCGATCGACTGGCCGGCGTGGATCAGGTCGGGATTGCGGATGTGCGGGTTCGCGTCGAGCAGGGCGCGTACCGTAGTGGCGTGAGCAGCGGCGATGCTCGACAGCGTGTCGCCAGCACGCACGTCCACAGCGCCATTCCCGGCGGGCACGATGATCGTGTCACCGGGATACAGCACGTCGGGGTTGCGGATCTGGGGATTGGCCGCCATCAAGCCGGCGATATCGGTCCCGTAGCGCTGGGCGATGGCCGACAGCGTGTCGCCGCGCTCGACTATGTGCTGCGGCCCGGTCTCATGTGTCTCGGGTCGGCGCTCGGCGGCCAGACCGGACGACGTCGTCGAATGGATCGTGTTCACCTGGCGCTCCCGTCATGAGAGGGAGTGCCAGCCTCGCGCGTGACGACCGCGCAGGCATTCCCGGGCCGACCCTAGGCGGCCGGTCGGTTCAGAAGGGGAATGCCGTCCGCCGCTGGCGGGGTTCGGCAAGCGGGAACGGCCAGCGACCCCGTCGCGGCCGGGAAATCAATCGTCATGGTGTGGGCGGTGCTGATGCCAGCGTGGGCATCGCAGCGCTGCGTGCAGCGCCTGGTCAGCGGGCCGGCCTTGCATAGGCGGCGTGTGCCTGCAATCGTCGAGACCGTCATCACGCAACGGAGCCTGGAACCATGCGCAGCCTGTGGAGCTTGGCGGCGGCCCTGCCGCTTGCCGCCTGCGGCACGATGGACTATCGCGACACCAACGCGGCGGTCGACAACAACCCGTTGTGCGTCAGCCGGCCCGACCAGCCAGGTGAGCCGGTCTCGCGCGACTGCGAGCGTTACGGCGAGGGGCGTTGGCGCAGCAAGTCCGACGCCCAACCGGTCGAGTTCGGCAGGCGCGACGAGCGCTGATCCGCCCGCCGCGCCAGCGGCATCAGCCGCAGCGGAATCCGGTGATCCGGCCTTCGGCGTCGAGGTCGATGTTCAGTCGGTCCTCACGGAAATCCATCGTCACCGCATCGCCGGGACGGATCACGCGATGGGTGCGGGCGCCGGCGTCCTGCCGGGCCTTGTCGAAGAGCGCGTCGGTGCCCGCCTGGCCGATCATCGCCTGCACCGCCTCGGTGTCGCAGGGCGTGGTGCCGATCGCGCCCTCGGCCGACGGCTCACCGGCCGCGGCTTCAGTCTCGATCGCACTGCCGGCACCGGTGTCGGCATCGGCGACGCCGGCGGCGGGCGGTTCCTCCTCGAAGCCCTCGTCATGGGCGGGTGCGCAGGCAGCCAGTGCAAACGCGGGCACCAGCAAGGCGGCCAGCATGGGCCGGGGCAGCGAAACGCGGAGGCGTCGTGACATGCAGTGCTCCTGTCGGGGGGACCATCCTCCACTGTAGCCGCTGGCAGGGGCCCGGGCCAATTGCGGCATGATGGAGAAAATTCATGTGAGGAAGCCCCCGCCAATGCCACGCCGCGCTGTGCCTGCCGCTCTCCTGTCCACCGCTCTGGTGTTGTCGCTGGCCGGCGTGCCGGCGTTCGCCGCTGTCGCCGGTCCCGACCCCAGCTCCGGCCCTGCTCCGGGCGCAACGGCCGATGTGCCGGGTGGCGGGATCGTTGCCGACAACCTCGCGCGGCACCTGTCGGTGCTCGCCTCCGACGCATTCGAAGGGCGCGCGCCGACGACCGAGGGCGAGCGCAAGACCATCGCCTACATCGCCGAACAGTTCGCGCAGGCCGGGTTGTCGCCGGGCGGCGACGACGGCGGCTGGACCCAGGCGGTCGTGCTCGAGCGCAGTGCGATCGTCGGTCCGGTCGAGGCGCGCGTGCATGTCGGCGGGCAGACGCGCGCGCTCGCCAATGGCGACGACATCGCGGTCGAGACCCTGCGGCCGGGTGGACGCGTGGACCTGGCTAATCTGCCGGTCGTGTTCGCCGGCTACGGCATCACGGCGCCGGAACTCGACTGGGACGACTACGCCGGGCTCGACGTCGCCGGCAAGCTGGTCGTGGTGCTGATCAACGATCCCGATTTCGAGGCCGAGGCGCCGGGTCGCTTCGGCGGGCGGGCGCTGACCTGGTACGGCCGCTGGACCTACAAGTACGAAGAGGCGGCGCGCCGCGGCGCGGCGGGCGTGCTGATCGTCCACGAGACCGAGCCGGCGTCCTACCCGTGGGCGACGGTGCGCAACGGTCGCGCCGGGCCGCAGTACGACATCGTCCGCGCCGACGCTCAGACCCATCACCTGCCGATGCGCGGCTGGATGCAGCGCGAGGTCGCGGTGCGCCTGTTCGCCGATGCCGGGCTCGATTTCGAGGCCGAGAAGCGCCGGGCGCAGCAGCCCGGTTTCCGTGGCGGCGCGCTCGGCGATGCGCGCCTGGACATCGCCTTCGATGTGCAGCGCGAGCGCGTGACCAGCCACAACGTGGTCGGTGTGCTGCCGGGCGCGTCGCGTCCAGACGAGACGGTCGTGCTGTCGGGTCACTGGGACAGCTTCGGGGTCGGCGAGCCCGATGCCAGCGGCGATGCGATCATCAACGGCGCGGTCGACAACGCGACCGCGATCGCGTCGCTGATCGAACTGGCGCGCGTGTTCGCCGCCGGCCCGCGCCCGGCCCGCACGCTGCAGTTCATCGCGTTGACGGCCGAGGAGAATGGCCTGCTCGGTGCGACTTACTACGCGGCCAATCCGCTGCGTCCGCTCGAGACCACGGCCGCGGTGCTGAACATGGAAATGTGGAGCCCGGACGGCGAAACCCGCGACATCTCGTCCTGGGGCAACGGCCGCGTGTCGCTGGAGCGCGACCTGGCCGCGGCCGCAGCCGTCGATGGCCGCAGTTGGTCGCCCGATCCCAATCTCGAAGCCGGGCTGTTCTACCGCGCCGACCATTTCGCGTTCGCCCAGGCCGGTGTGCCTGCGCTGACGATCGGGCCGGGCATGGACCAGCTCGATGGCGGCGTGGCCGGCGGCAAGGCGGCGCGCGCCGATTACTTCGCGCACCGCTACCACCAGCCGGGCGACGCCTTCGACGACAGCTGGGACATGGCCGGACCAACTGCCGATACGCGCACGGTCTACCGTCTGGCGGCCGCGCTCGCCAATACGACCGACTGGCCGCAGTGGAACGACGACAGCGAGTTCCGCGCGCGCCGCATTGTCAGCGACGACGCCCGCCGCAGTCCGCCGCGCTGAGAGGCGAGGGCGGCGGTGCAGGCAAGCGGTGGACTGTTGCGACACCGTGCGTCTACCGCGCCTGCTGGCGCCGGCATGACACCAATAAAAAGCCGCCCGTGAGACACGGGCGGCAACACCGGTTGAGAGAGAGCGTTGCGCTGGTTGCGCGTCGAACCGGGCAGAGAGAGCTGGGTGGAGAAAAGGGCCAGCCCCGCGCGATCAGGTGCCGGTCGTCGAGTCCTGACCGGTCGGCGGTGCCGGCGGCGTGGTGGTCGGATCGGTCGGCGGCTGCATCGTGGGATCGGTCGGCGGCGGCATGGTCGGATCGACCGGATCGTTCGGCGGCAGCGTCGGGTCGGTCGGCGGCGGCGTCATCGGATCGCTGGGCGGTGGTGTTGGCGAGTCCATCGGTGGCGGTGCGGTCGCCGGGTCGGTCGTCGGCGCAGGGCCCGTGGCCGGGGTGTCGTGGTTATTACACGCGGTCAGCGCGAAGGCAGCCGCAGCCGCGAGAGGAAGCACGATACGACGCATGGAAAACTCCTGGGTCGGTCGGAAGTGACGCGCCCAGTCTTTCGCGTCGTATGTCGCGGGGGTGTCGTGGTTTGGCTCAAATTGCGTAAGTTGCGCCCAGGCGGCGCAGCTCGTTCAGGCTCGCAGCAACCGTTGAGACGCTCCCCGCAGCATGCATGCTCCTATGGACAGCGTGCTGGCGGCGTTCGACCCGCCGATCAAATAGTGTACTTACGGGTTCAAATATTGCTAGGATGAACACGTCCTGCCATCGCAGGCCCGGCTCAGACCCGCGACATGGCGCCCGATTCCCTCACCGATCCACCCTCGACGACCGCGCGCCGCCCAGTGAGGCCTTGGCTCGGCACCGCCGTGGCCGCGCTGGCGGTCGTGCCCGTGGCGGTGTGGGGCGCATTCGCGCTGGGATACCAGGCGCCCGAGCCTTGGCGATGGTTGCTGATCGCGGTCTGGCTGGTCGTCGCCGTGGCTGTGCTGGTGTCCCTGCCGCCGCGGCCGCGGCAAGCGCGCGGTCGCATTGCCCCGATCATCGGCGGGATCGCACTGCTGATGCTGCTCGGCTGGTGGCAGACCTTGCTGCCCTCGCATGCGCGGCTGTGGGCTGACGATGTCGCGCGATTGCTCGAGGCCGATGTCGAAGGCAATCGGGTCACGCTCCGCAATGTCCGCAATTTCGACTGGCGCAGCGATAACGACTACACCGTGCGCTGGGAGACGCGAACCTACGACCTCGAGCGTCTGGTGTCGGCCGACCTGATCCTGTCGTACTGGATGGGCCCGCATATCGCCCACATGCTGGTCTCGTTCGGTTTCGACGATGGCCGCCAACTGGTCTTTTCGCTGGAAATCCGCAAGGAGCGCGACGAGTCGTTCTCGGCGGTCGGCGGCTTCTTCCGCCAGTTCGAAACCGTGCTGGTGGCCGCCGACGAATACGACATCGTGCGCGTGCGCAGCAATATCCGTGGCGAGGATGTGTATCTGTACCGGCTCGATGTGCCGCCGGCGCAACTGCGCGAGGTGTTCCTGGGCTATCTCGACGAGGCGGCCCGGCTGCAGCGCAAGCCGCGCTTCTACAACACGCTGACCAGCAACTGCACGACGATCGTGTTCGCGCTCGCGCGTCGCATCGCGCCTGCGCTGCCGCTCGATTACCGGCTGCTGCTGTCGGGGCACTTCGACGGCTATGCCTACGACCACGACGGGTTGGTACCGGGCTATGACCTCGAGACGCTGCGCGCGGCCGGCCGCATCACCGCGCGCGCGCGCGCCTTCGACGGGCCGGCAGCCGAGTTCCCGCGTGCGATCCGCCAGGGCGTGCCGGGCGTGCCCGCCGCCACGCCATGACGGGCCGTTCGTCCACGTGGCTGGGGCGGACCGTCACCGCCGCACTGCTGGTGGCCGCGCTCGGCGGCTGCGCGATCCTGCGCGAGTTCGGGCCCTCGGTTGCGGTCACGCCGATGACGCCCGGCGAAACCATCGCGTTGCAGCGTGGCGACATCCTGACCACCGGCCGCCTCAGCGCCGCCACCGCGCAGACGATCCGCGTCGCCGGTCTCGACACCGCCGCCTGCGTGCAGCCGTCGATCGATTGCATCCGTGCCTTGTCGGGCGTGGAGGGCATTGCCGACGAACGCCTGCAATCGGCGCTATCGGAACTGTGGTTGCAGCACGCCCTGACGCTGGCCTCGCCGGTGCCTGGAAAACCGGTCGACCCGGCGAGCGCCGATGCCCGGCTGCAGGCGCTGCTGGAAGCCGCGCGCCATGCCTACGTGTACCTGTTCTACACCGCGCGTTCGCCAGGCGAGCGTGCATTCGAGGATCGCCAGACCCAGGTCCGCGACTGGTACAACCATGCCGTCCAGGCGGCCTCGACGCAGCTGTTCGACACGCGCTTGCGCAGCGCACCGGCGACCGACCGCATCGAGGTCGCCGGCTGGACGCTGCATATGGACGTGACCGGCGTGCGCCTGCCCGGCGGCACGGACATGCCGCAGGAACTGCTGCCGGCCGCGTCGCTGTCGTTCAAGGGCCTGCGCAGCATCTATCGCCGCGATGGCTTCGGCGCCGAGCTGGTGGCGGTGATGGACGACCCGGTGGCCGCCGCCGCGTCGGCCGCACCCGACGCGCGCGCCGGTCACCGCCCGGACGTGCCGGCATGGAGCGAGATGCCGTCTCCGAGCCTGACCCTGCTGTTTCGCTTTCCGGGCGAGGATGCAGCCGAGGTCCTGGCCACGCGCGAGGTGCTGGCCAGCGCGCACGATCCCTATATCGAGGACACCGTGGTGCTGCGTGGCCAGTCGGTGCCGCTGGCCGCGAACTTCAGCGCCGGCTACGGGTTGTGGCTGGCGCGCTCGGGGTTCGCCGTGCAGTCGCTGCGCACCTTGCTCGGCCGCGAGCGCGGGATCGAGCGCCCGCATCTGTACATGATGCAGCCCTACGATCCGCAGCGTCGCATCGTGCTGATGATCCATGGCCTGGCCAGCAGTCCCGAGGCCTGGGTCAACGTCGCCAACGAGATCATGGGCGACGAGGCGCTGCGCCGGAATTACCAGGTCTGGCAGGTCTACTACCCGACCAACATGCCGATCGCGCTCAACCAGGCCGCGATCCGGCGCCTGGTGATCGACGCGCTGGCGCATGTCGACCCCGGCGGGCAGGCGCCGGCCTCGCACGACATCGTGCTGGTCGGCCACAGCATGGGTGGAGTGATCGCGCGATTGCTGGTGTCCTCGTCGGGCGATGCGCTGTGGAACACGTTCGTCCAGACGCGCGAGATCGAACCGGCACGGCTGGCGCGGATCCGCCCTCGGCTCGAGCCGATGCTGCGCTTCGAGCCGCTGCCGCAGGTCGGGCGCGCCGTGTTCATCGCCGCGCCGCACCGTGGCACCGAGGTTGCGGGCACCCGGCTGGGGCGCTGGGTGTCGGGCCTGGTGCGGCTGCCGCTGACCTTGCTCGAGGGCTTCGGCGACGTGATCCAGGCCCTGGCGGGCCACGATGAGGACCGGCGCGAGGCGCGTTTGCCCAACAGCATCGACAACCTGTCCAAGGACGATCCATTCGTGCGCGCGGCCGCGCAGTTTCCGATCTCACCCGCGGTGCGGCTGCATTCGATCATCGCGCGCCGCAGCGCCGAGGGGGGCCTGGAGGACAGTGACGACGGCCTGGTGCCGTACCGCAGCGCGCACCTGCCGGGCGCGCTGTCGGAAAAGATCATCGTGTCCGGGCACAGCGTGCAGGAGACCGCACCGGCGGTTCTGGAGATCCGCCGGATCCTGCATGAGGACATGGCCGAGCGGACGGACACCACGCCGGCGGAGCCTGCCCGCGAGGCAGTTGCCGACCCGGGCGCATGACCCGCGGCAGGACGGCCGGCGATCGACCCGGCTCGCGGCCGGCCAGGCAATCGGATGCCGCCGCCGCATCGCCGCGCTGGCGCGAACGCGAACAGGCCTGCAGATAACGCGTCGCACACTGCGGTGCGGCGTTCAGGCAGGACTGAATTACTGTACTATTCGGTTCAGTCACTCCGCCTGTGTTCAGTTGCACTTCGCCACCCTTGACGGGTTTTTAACTTCGGCCGCTTGCGTGTCCTTCGATCCTGCCCCCGACATCGCCGTCCGTCTCGACCGGGTCCGCCTCGATCGCGGCGGCCGGACCGTGCTTGCGGACATCGACCTGACGGTGCCACGCGGCAGCGTGACCGCGGTGCTGGGGCCGTCGGGCAGTGGCAAGTCGACCCTGCTCTCGGCGCTGACCGGCGAGCTGGTGCCGGCCGCCGGCAAGGTCGAGGTATTCGGGCGTCCGGTGCCGCAGCGCCAGCGCGCGCTGCTGGAGATGCGCAAGAGCATCGGCGTACTGCTGCAGGGCAACGGCCTGCTGACCGATCTCACCGCGGCCGAGAACATCGCGTTGCCGCTGCGCATCCACACCGACCTGCCCAAGCCGGTGATCGCGCGGCTGGTCGATATGAAGCTGCAGGCGGTGGGCCTGCGCGCGGCTGCCGACCTGTACCCGCGCGAGCTGTCGGGCGGCATGGCGCGCCGCGTCGCGCTGGCCCGCGCGCTGGCGCTCGATCCGCCGCTGATGATCTACGACGAGCCGCTGACCGGCCTGGATCCGATCGCCTCGGGCGTGATCATGAGCCTGATCGCCCGGCTCAATGCCAGCCTGGGGCTGACCAGCATCGTGGTGACCCACCATGTCCACGAGACGCTGCCGGTCGCCGACCGCGCGGTGGTGATCGCCAACGGCCGGATCGTATTCGCCGGCACCCCGGCCGCGCTCGAGGCCTCCGACGACCCGCTGGTGCGGCAGTTCCTGCGCGGCGAGCCCGATGGGCCGATCGCGTTCGACCGTGCCGACCTCGCCCGGACGGAGGCCGCATGACGCGTTCGATCCGCTTGCGTACGACCCGCCATCGCTGCTCGGGACGCCGCCGATGACCGCCGCCATCCGCTCGCTCGGTCGCGCCGGGCTGTTCTCGTTGTCGGTGCTGCGCGCCTCCCGCCCGACCGCCGATTTCTTCGCCGAACTGCTGCGCGAGGTCTACAAGATCGGCGGCCGCTCGTTGCCGATCATTGCCGTGGGCGGTGCCTTCGTCGGCCTGTCGCTGACGCTGCTGGGCTATCGCGCGCTGGAGACCTATGGCGCCAGCAACCAGGTCAGCGTGCTGATCGGCCTGGGCCTGTACCGGGAACTGGCGCCGGTGCTGACCGCGCTGCTGTTCGTGGGCCGTGCCGGCAGTTCGATCGCCGCCGAACTGGGCCTGATGCGGGCGACCGACCAGATCACCGCACTCGGCCTAATGGCGATCGATCCGGTCGCCAAGGCGGTCGCGCCGCGGTTCTGGGCGGCGGTGCTCTGCGTGCCGCTGCTGACCGCGTTCTTCTGCAGCCTGGCGCTGTCGGCGAGCTGGTTCCAGGCGGTCCAGGTGCTGGGGATCGACAACGGCATGTTCTGGCAGACGATGCAGGACGCGGTCGATTTCCGTGGTGACTTTCTGACCACGTTCCTGAAGTCGGCGGTGTTCGGCGGCACCGCGGCGCTGGTCGCGTCCTATGTGGGCTTCCACGCCGAGCCGACGATCGAGGGCACCTCGGTCGCCACCACCCGCGCGGTGGTCAACGCCTCGCTGCTGGTGCTGATGTTCAACTTCGTGATGTCCGCATTCCTGTTCCGTTGATGCCGATTCCGGCATCCGGTCCTCCCCTTCACCGCCACACAGGCGGCCCGCTGCAAAGGTGACACCCATGACAAGCGCCCGTGGTCCCCGTCTCGAGTTCGCCGTCGGCGCGTTTCTGCTGCTTGCACTCGGCTCGCTGCTGGTGCTGGCGATCGCCTCGACCAACGGCAAGTTCGGCTTCGCCCGTGGCGGCACGTACGAACTGACCGCGCGTTTCAGCAATCTCGGCCAGTTGCGCCCCAATGCCCCGGTGAAGATCGGCGGTGTGACCATCGGCCGGGTCGAGAAGATCGATCTGGACCCGGTGAAGTTCGATTCGATCGCGACCCTGGCGATCGAGAAGCGCTATGCCGAGATCCCGGCCGACACCTCGGCCGCGATCCTCACCGGCGGCCTGCTCGGCGAGAGCTACGTCGGCCTGTCGCCCGGTGGCGACGTCGAATCGCTGCAGCCCGGCGAGGAGATCGCGTTCACCTCGCCGGCGGTCGACCTGATCCAGATGGTCGGCAAATACATGTTCAGCGGTGGCGGCAATGCCGCCCCGTCGGCGGACGAACCGCCCGCCGCCGCGTCCCCCGACGCGTCCCCCCGTGACGAAGGAGTGCTCCCATGATCCGCATGCCCCTGATCCGCCGTGTGCTGCCGTTGGCCCTGGCCGCCGCTCTCACCCTGCCGGCCGCGGCCGTGTTCGCGCAGGCCCGTCCGGCCGCCGCGCCGGCCGCTGCCGCCCAGGCCGGCTCGCCGAGCCAGCTGGTGCTGGCCAACAGCGAACGCGTGCTCAAGACCATCGAGACCCGCCGCGCCGAATTCAGCCGCGACCGCGCCGCGCTGCAGCGCTTTATCACCGGCGAGTTCGACACCATGTTCGACCGCGACTATGCCGCGCGCCAGGTGCTCGGGCGGCATGGCCGCGGCGCCTCGGACGCCGACGTCAAGGCGTTTGGCGACGCGCTGGCCGAGAACCTGATGCGCCGCTACGGCTCGTCGCTGCTGGACTTCAACACCCAGCTGCGCGTGCGCATCAAGTCCGAGGCGCCGTTGCCGCGCGGCCTGGGCGTGCGCGTGTCCAGCGAACTGCTGCGCAGCGGCGGTGAGCCGGTGCCGGTCGACTACCTGATGCGCCAGAGCGGCGGCACCTGGAAGGTGTTCGACGTCATGGTCGAGGGCGTGTCGTTCGTGCGCACGTTCCGCGAGCAGTTCGATCCCGAGCTGCAGCGCAAGTCGATCCAGCAGGTCGCGCGCGAGCTGCGCGCCGGCCAGATCCAGGCCGACGCCGGCCAATGAGCGCGCCTGCCGCCGCCTCGGTCCGGCGCGACGGCGATGCCCTGGCGTTCGCTGGCGCGTTGTCGACGGCCACGGTGCCGGGGCTGTGGCCGCGCGTGCAGCCGCTGCGCGCCGGTGCCCGCCAGCTCGACCTGACCGCGGTCACCGCGGTCGACAGCGCCGGGCTCGCGTTGCTGGCCGAACTGGCCGGCGACGGTGCGCTCGCGGTCCAGGGCGAGCCGCCTGGCCTGGCCGAGTTGCGCAGCGCCTACCGGCTGACTCCGGCGCTGGCCTACGTGCGCGCGTGAGACGCGCCGCGCTGGACGGCGGGTGTATCGTCGTCGTCGCCGACGCGGTCGGTCCCGCCCCAAGGTTGCGCCTGCGCGCGACTGCGGCGCAGGACACCGGGGGGACGACGGCGCGGCCGCCGGCGCCCCGGCGATGCAGGGCTTCTTGATGTTTCATCGGCACCCCCACCGGACTTTTCCGATGTCGACTCCGCTTCGTACGCTCCGTCCGATCCTGCCGCTGCTGGCCGCAGCGACACTCGCCGCCTGCGCCGGGACCGGCGCCCCGCGCGATCGTGTCCCCTCGCCGGTGGCGATCGATGCGCCTGCGCCGGCCGAAGTGCCCGATGCGGCCCAGGCCGATGCGTCCGAGCAGCCGGTCGCCCCCGATCAGGCCACGGTCGTGGCCGCCCTCGACGATGCCGCGCGCATCGCCGGCGATGCCACCCCCGCCGATGGCACGCCGGTTGCCGGCGCGCCGACCCAGGCCGAACTCGATTACGCCGCCCTGTATGGCGAGCAGGTCTACGATCCGGTGGCCGACCCGACGCTGCCGGCCGCCGCGCAGATGCCGCGCAGCTACGATCCGTGGGAACCGTTCAATCGCAAGATGTTCGCGTTCAACAGCGCGGTCGACCGCGGCGTCGCCAAGCCGCTGGCCAAGGTCTATGCGAAGATCGTGCCGCGGCCGGTGCGGCTGGGGGTGAGCAACTTCTTCAGCAACCTCGGCCAGCCGGTCACCGCGCTCAATGCGCTGCTGCAGGGGCGGCCGAAGGACGCCGGCCAGTCGCTGGGCCGGTTCGTGGTCAACAGCACGCTGGGCATCGGCGGCATCTTCGATCCGGCCACCGATGCGGAGATCCCGCATCGCGATGCCGATTTCGGCCAGACGCTGGGCGTGTGGGGCTGGCGCAACTCGCGCTATGTGGAACTGCCGCTGTTCGGCCCGCGCACGTTGCGCGACGGTTTCGGCATGGTCGGCGATGCGCCGCTGTCGCCGCTGCGCCAGCTCGACGACGATCCCTGGCGCTACGGCCTGCAGGGCCTGCAACTGGTCGACCTGCGTACGCGGTTGTTCGTCGTCGACAGCATGCGCGAGGGCGCGACCGACGAGTACGCGCTGATTCGCGATGCCTGGATGCAGCGCCGCGCCTACCAGATCGAGTCGGTACGCCGGCACCGCAGCGACGACGACGACCTGCCGGATTACCTCTACGAGGACGACGCGATGCCGACCGTGCCGGTCGATGCGATCCCGGTGGTGCCCGGCATCTCCAACCCCTGAGTCACGGCGGGGGCCGCACGCGGCCCGCCGTCGGTCGTGTCGGCCAGGCGAAGCCGCTCAGCCCGCCAGCGCGGCCTCGATCGCGGCGCGCAGCCGCGGATCGTCGGCGGTCACGTCCGGCGCGAAGCGGTCGACGACGCGGCCGTGGCGATCGATCAGGAACTTCTCGAAATTCCACAGCACGCCCGGCGCCGGGTTGGGGGTCATGCCGTGGTCGCGCAGGCGCTCGCGCATCGGACCCTCGCCGGTCGCCTCCGGCCGTGCCGCGGTCAGCGCGGCATACAGCGGATGCGCGTCCGGCCCGGTCACGGCGATCTTGGAAAACAGCGGAAAGCCCACGTCGTAGTGGAGCGTGCAGAACTGCTGGATCTCCGCGTCGCTGCCCGGCTCCTGGCCGGCGAAATCGTTGGCCGGAAAGCCGAGGATCTCCAGCCCCGCGTCATGCTTCTCGCGATACAGGGCTTCGAGTCCGGCGTACTGCGGCGTCAGACCGCACTTGGACGCCACATTGACCACCAGCAGCGCCTTGCCGGCATAAGCACCGAGCATCGTGGTGTCGCCGTCGATGGTGGTCAGCGGGATATCGGTCAGTGCTGCGGTCATGGTGTGCGTCGGTAGGTGGGGCGCTCCGATCATGCCATCGCCGCGCGGGCATTGCCGCCGCGTTGCGTGGGCCGGTCAGTCCTGCGCGTCGACGCTGTCGTCGAGCGTATCGCCCAGCAGCGCCTGCGCATCGGGGCCGGGCAGCGACTCGACGCCGCGCAGCTGGCGCTCGATCGCGCGCGTGCGCACGCCGGCCGCCTTGATGCTGTTCTGCACGGTGTCGAGCTGGCTGGTGGCCCGCTCGAGCACGGTCGCGAACTTGCCGAACTCGGTCTTGACCGCGCCAAGCACCTGCCACACCTCGCTCGAGCGTTTCTCGATCGCCAGCGTGCGAAAACCCATCTGCAGGCTGTTGAGCAGCGCGGTGATCGTCGTCGGCCCGGCGACCACGATACGGTGCTCGCGCTGCAGCAGGTCGACCAGACCGGCGCGGCGGATGACCTCGGCGTAAAGCCCCTCGGTCGGCAGGAACATCACCGCGAAGTCGGTCGTGTGCGGCGGGCACACGTACTTGTCGCAGATTGATTTCGCCTGCACCCGGATCGCGCGTTCGAGCTGGGCGACCGCGGTCTTCACGGCCTCCGCGTCGCCCTGTTCCTGCGCATCGAGCAGGCGTTCGTAATCCTCGCGCGGGAACTTCGCATCGACCGGCAGCCACACGACGGCATCGGCGTCGCCGCGGCCCGGCAGGCGGATCGCAAAATCCACGATCTCCGCGCCGCCCGGCTTGACCCGCACGCCACGGCCGTACTGGTCCTGCGTCAGCGTCTGCTCGAGGATGTTGTCCAACTGCACCTCGCCCCAGCCGCCGCGGTTCTTGACGTTGCTCAGCACGCGCTTGAGGTCGCCCACGCCGGTTGCCAGTTGTTGCATCTCGCCCAGTCCGCGCTGCACCTGTTCGAGCCGCTCGGACACCAGCTTGAACGACGCGCCCAGGCGCGCCTCGAGCGTGGTCTGCAGCTTCTCGTCGACCGTCGCGCGCATCTGCTCAAGCTTGGCGGCGTTGTCGGCCTGCAAGGCGCGCAGCTGCTGCTCGAGCGTGGCGCGCATCTCGCCGATGCGCTGCTCGTTGCGCTGGGTCAACTCGTTCAGGCGCGCGCCGAGCGCATCGGCGAACCGCTGCTGCTGGTCCGCGCCCTCGGTGCGGGCCTTGCGCGCGTCCTCGCCCAGCGCGGCGCGCAGCACGTCGAGGCGTTCGTCGGTGGTGCGGGTGAACGCATCGAGCCGTGCATCGGTGCGCACGGTGAACTCGTCCAGCCGCTGGTCGGTGCGTGCGGCGACTGCTTGCAGCTGCGCGCCGAACGCGTCGATGCGCTGCGCCTGTGCCGCAGCGAAGCCATCGAGCTGCTGGCGCAACTCGGTCCGGCCCGCGCGCTGCTCCTCGCGCAGCGCCCGCTCCAGCGCGTCGCCGCCCGCGCCGGAACGGCGCAACAGCAGCACCACGAGCAGGCCCGTCGCGACCGCGACGAGGACGAGGATCAAGGCAAGCAGGACGATATGCGGGTTCATCGGTGCCAAGTGTAGCCAGCCCGGTCTCATGCGGTGCGTCGGCGGCGGCGATGATGGCGCGCGTCTGCGATCATGGCGGGCCCTGTGCAGGTATGGCCACGATGCTCCGACCCTTGCTCGCACCGTTGCTCGCGATCGCCGCACTCGCGCCGCTGTCGGCGGCCGCGGCGACGACGGTCGTCTCGCCCGAGCCGCTGCCCGACGACGGCCGGCCGACGGTGTTTCTGGCCGGCAGCATCGAGATGGGCCGCGCCGGCGATTGGCAGCAGCAGGTCCAGGCTGCGCTCGCCGATCTGGACGTGGTGCTGCTCAATCCGCGCCGTGCGGACTGGAACCCGGCCTGGCGGCCGGAGGCGGACGAGCCTGAGTTCCGGCGCCAGGTGGAATGGGAGCTCGAGGCGCTGGAGCGGGCGGATCTGGTGCTGATGTATTTCGCGCCGGGCACGCAGAGTCCGATCACATTGCTGGAGTTCGGCCTGTACGCGCGCTCGGGCAAGCTGCTGCTGGCGGCGCCAGCCGGCTACTTCCGCAAGGGCAACCTGGACATCACCGCCGAGCGCTACGGCGTGCCGCGCGTGGAGACCCTGCCGGCACTGATCGAGGCGGTGCGCACCCGGCTGGCCGTCTCGCACCCGGCGCCGTAGCGCCGGGCGCAGGGCGCGTCAGCCCGCTGCGGGCACCGGCGCGTGCTCGGCGACGATGCCGGCGCGGCGCAGGTCGTCCCAGACGCCGCCGGGAATCGCTACCGACATCGAGGCGATGTTCTCCTGCACCTGCCGCGCGTTGCGCGCGCCGGGCACGATCGCCGAGACGACCTCGGGCGCATTGGCGAACTGCAAGGCCACGGTGCGCAGATCGACGCCATGTGTGCGCACGATCTCCTCGGCCTTTGCGCGCTTCTGCTGGGCATCGCCCGGCACCGGCTGCGACCCGTACAGATAACGGTCGCGCCCGGTCAGGAAGCCGGCGAGCAGCGGCGAGCCGACGATGACCGAGATGTCCTTTTCGGCGAGCTTAGGGAAGGTGTCGTCGAGCGCGCGCTGGTGGTCGAGCAGCGAGTACTGGCAGGCGAGCAGGAAGATGTCCGGGTCGGCCACTTCGATTGCGCGCAGCGCCGGGTCGGGCGTGTTGACGCCCATGCCCCAGGCCTTGATCAGGCCTTCTTCGCGCATCTTGGTCAGCTCGACGAAGGCGCCGGTGCGGGCCTGCTCGAAGTACTCGGTCCAGCGCTCGCCCATGTCGCCGTTGTCGGGCGACAGGTCGTGGATCAGCACGATGTCGATCGCGTCGATGCCCAGGCGCTGCAGGCTGTCCTCGATCGAACGGCGGGTGCCGGCCGCGCTGTAGTCGTAGCGGTAGTCGAACGGCGGCGGGTCCTTCCAGCCGACCTTGGGCGTGTCCTGCGTCGCGGTCAGCAGGCGGCCGACCTTGCTGGAGATGACGTACTCCGCGCGCGGCTTCTGGCCCAGCACGTGGCCGAAGCGCCGCTCGGAGCGGCCGAGGCCGTACCAGGGCGAGGTGTCGAACAGCCGCATGCCGCCGTCCCACGCGGCCTCCAGCGTGGCCTGCGCGTCGTCTTCGGTGACGACCGCCCAGTTGTTGCCGAGCGGCGCGCCGCCGAGTCCGACGCGCGCGCTCGGACGGTATCTGCGACCGCCTGCGGGATTGGTCGGCAGCGCAGCGGACCGGCGACGACCCTGGGTCGGCAGGACATCGCCGGGCGTGGTCTGCGCGCTGGCAATCAGCGGCGCGGTGGCAAGGGTGGCGGCGCCAAGCGCGGCGGCGGACAAAAAGCTGCGACGTGAATGCATGGGAATCTCCGGCGACAGGGGATGGCGACCATCGCGTCCCGACCGTTCGGCCGCCCTGCATCGATGCCCGCGACTGCACACCGTGCCGGTCACGCCGACGAGGCGACGTGAATCCGATCGGCACCGCGGCGGCCATGCCTGTTCCGCGCCGTGAACGGCCGCGTCGCCTGCGTATCATGCGTGCTCGATCCGCGGCGCTGATGACATGGGCTGGATGGGCATTTCCGATCTGCCGACCTTCGTGGTCGCGGTGCTCGTGTTCCTCGCGATTCCGGGGCCGGGGACATTTGCGCTGCTGACCGCGACTGCGCGCGGTGGTATGCGCGGGGGCTATGCGGCGTTCTTCGGTCTGGCGCTCGGCGACCAGGTGCTGCTGTGGTTGGCCGCCGGTGGCGTGGCCGCACTGCTCGCCGCCAACCCGATGCTGTTTCGCGGCGTGCAATGGCTCGGCGCCGTGTATCTGGTGTGGATCGGTGTGCAGCTGCTGCGCAGGCGCGGCGACGGCGCGGGCAGGGTCGCGATGGGGAACGGCCACTGGTTCGGCCAGGGCGTGCTGATCACGCTGCTCAATCCCAAAGCCGTGCTGTTCTACATGGCGTTCTTTCCGCTGTTCATCGATCCGGCGCAGCACCGCGGCGTGACGACGTTCGCGGCGATGGCGGGACTGATCGGCCTGCTTGGGCTGCTGTACTGCTCGCTGCTGATCCTCGCCGGCCATGCGCTACGTGCGCGCGTCGCCCGCGATCCGCGCATCACCCGCTGGCTGCGACGGATCGCCGGCGCCTGCCTGGTCGGCTTCGGCGTGCGGCTTGCGTTCAACTGACGCAGCCGCGTCAGCACCGACTCTGCTCAGTGCAGGCTGCGATCGAGCCAGTCGATGACGCGGTGCTGCAGGTCGATCTCGTGCGCCTGTTCGTGGAACCAGTGCGGCCCGCGCGGATAGGTGATCAGCTCGACCGGCGTGCCATTGAAGCGCAGTGCGCGATGGAACATCTGCGCCTGCGACAGCGGCACACGTGCATCGGCTTCGCCATGCAGGATCAGCAGCGGCACCTGGATGTCGCGCGCGTGGTGGACCGGCGATTGCGCGTCGTAGCGCGTGCGCTCGCGCAACGGATCGCCGAAGTAGCCGGGCAGGTAGTCGGGCACGTCATTGGTCAGCGCCGCGCTTGCAAGGTCGAGCACGCCGGCGCCGACGATCGCGGTGCGGAACCGCTTGCTGCGCGCGACCGCCCACGCGGAGAGATACCCGCCGTAGCTCCAGCCGCCGATCGCGACGCGACCCGGATCGGCGATGCCGTCGCGCTCGAGCAGGTCGAGCCCGTCGAGCACGTCCTGCAACGGCCCGTCGCCCCAGTCGCCGCGCGCGAGCTCGGCGAAGGCATTGCCGTTTCCTTCCGATCCGCGCGGGTTCGGCAGCAACACCGCGTAACCACGCGTGGCGAGCAACTGCGCCCATTCGTGCCACGAGCCCTGCCAGCCGGACCACCACGCCCAGGCGGGTCCGCCATGGATCTGCACCAGCGTCGGCAGCCGCGTCGTGCCGTCCCAGTCGGGCGGAGTGACCAGCAGCGCGCTGATCGAACGGCCATCGCGCGAGGCCGGCCATTCGAGTTCGCGCACCTGGCCCAGCCGCCAGCCGGCGACCTGCGGATGGTGGTCGCTGCGTTGCGCCAGCCGCGCGCCGTCGAACGTCCAGACATTGCCGGGGCTGTCGTCGCGCAGGCCGAGATAGGCGGCGCGGCCATTGGCGGCGACGGTGAAGCTGCGAAATGGGATCTGCGGTCGCGCGCGTTCGGTCGCGGCACCGGTCGCCGCGTCCAACTGCACGAAGGCGCCGCGCATGCCGCGCTGACCTTGCCCGAGCAGCGTCGCATCGTCCTGCCAGCGCGCAAGCCACAGCGTGCCCGGCCAGTGTGCGCCGAGCGCGATGCGGGTACCGCGATCAATGTCATGCACGATCGGTGTGGCGACCATGCCGTGCACGCCCAGGCGCCCGTACAGCAGCCGGCGGCCGTCGGGCGACCACTGCAGCGGGTGCGCCGAGGCGTGCGGCTCCAGCGGCGCGCCGATGCGTCCGCTGGCGATATCGAGCAGCACCACCGCCGAGTCGTACCAGTAGTCGTTGAGCGTGGTGCCCGAGGATGTGCGCAGCGCCAGCGTGCGGCCGTCGGGCGACCACGCCAGGTCGTGGACCTGCAGGCCGACCGGCGTGAGCGCACGCGCCGCGCCATCGGGCGGTGCACGCAGCCACACGCGCGAGAAGCGCGTCGGTCGCTCGACGACGACGGCATCGTCCTTGGCCGCCAGACGTGCGGCCTCGATCGGCGACGGTGGGTCGGTCTGCAGCCAGGCGAGCTGCGCGCCATCAAACGACAGGTCGAACGCAGTCACATCGGCGACCGATTCGGTCAGTGGCATCGCCGCATCGCCGTCGGCGTCGACGCGCCAGACCTGGGTCGATCCGGTCGTGTCGGCACCCGGCCGCGGCCGGTCGGACAGGAACAGCAGCTGCCGGCCGTCGCGCGACCAGCGTGGCTGACGGTCCTGGGCCGCGTCCGGCACCGGTAGGGCGCGTGGTGCGGTGTCGCCGTCGAACGCCACGCGCCAGAGTTGCGTGCGCGGCGCTGCGCCGCCGGGCTGCGGCGTGCCGACGGTGTAGGCGATGCGACGCCCGTCGGGCGCGATCTGCGGATCGTCGACGGCAGCCAGCGAGGCGATGTCCTCGGGCGTCGGCAGGTGATTGCGCGCGGTGGTGTTTGCCGCGGCCAGTGCGGGCAGGAGCAGCAGGCCCAGGCTCAGGCGGCCGATCATGCGCCCACGCCTGCAGGCGCCAGCCGCGTGCGCAGCCAGCCGGCGCCGCGCGCCAGCGCGTCGCGGGCGATCTCGGACACCGACATCGCCTCCAGGAAGCTGTGCGGCGCGCCGGCATAGGCCTGCGTGTCGACCTCGACACCACTCGCACGCAGGCGCGCCGCCATCGCCGCGTTCTGCGTAGCGAGCACGTCGCGCTCGCCCCACAGCAGCAGCGTCGGCGGCAGGGCGTGCAATGCGGCGTGCGCGGGCACGGCGGCGGGGTCGCGACAGCGGTCGGCCGTTGCGCCGAGGTAGGCGCGCCAGTAGTCGGCCATCTCGTCGGCGCTGAGCATGGCATCGGCGGCGCCGAGCGTCGCGGCCGAGTCGGCGTCGATCGCGGTATCGAACGCACCGTAGTGCAGCAGCAAGCCGGCCAGTCCCGTGTGCCCGTCCGCGTCGCGCAACTGCAGCGCGGTGGCGAGTGCGAGGTTGGCGCCAGCCGAGTCGCCGCCGACCGCCAGCCGCGTGGCATCGAGGCCGAAGTCGTCGGCGCGCGTGCGCAAGGCACGCACCGCGTCCACGCATTGCCGCAGCGCGGTCGGATAGGGATGCTCGGGCGCGAGCGCGTAGTCGATGCCGATCACGACGATGCCCGCGCGCGCGGCCAGTTCGCGCATCAGCCGGTCGTGGGTGTCGAGGCTGAAGAGGCACCAGCCGCCGCCGTGCACGTAGACCAGTGCAGGGGCCGGATGGCGCAGCCCCGCCGGGCGGTAGAGTCGCAGGTCGAAGGTGCCTGCCGCGCTATCGATGCGATGCGTCGTGATCTGCGCCATCGTCGGCCCGCCCGCACGCCATGGCGTACGCACGGTCTCCGCGATCGCGCGCCGCTGCGGCCAGTCGAGCGAGCGGCCACCCGCCAGGCGTGCGCCTTCGCTGCAGATCGCGGTCACGAAGCCGCGCAGCATCGGATCCAGCGCGTCGTGCGCTGCGCTCATGCGTCGCGGTCCGCGGCGAAGTCGCGCATCCAGTCCACCAGCGCGTGCTCGCCGCCGCGGGTGAGGCCGGCCAGCAACTGCGCGAAGTCGTGCGGCGCCTCATCCTGGCCGAGCTTGAATGTGGCACGGGTGGCGACGATGTGGCCGCGGATCGCGGTCACGCCAGTCGCCAGGCGCGCGTAGCGCTCGCCCATCTCCTGCATCGACCAGGCGTTCGGGCGGCCGGCTTCCATCGACGTCACCAGCGCATCGAGCTCGTCGGCGATGTCGGCCTCGCGGTCGCTGCAGGCGACCTCCAGCGTGAACGCAGCTGCGGCGTAGTTCCAGCTCGGCGCCTGGGTGCGGTCGTCGAGCCAGCTCGGCGAGACGTAGGCGTGCGGGCCGATGACCAGCGCGTGGGCCAGTGGGTCGCGCCGCAGGCGCGCCACGTGCGGATTGCGCCGCGCCAGGTGCCCGCGCAGCGCAATCAGCTGGCCCTGGTCGTCGCATTCCACGCGCAGCGGCAGCGGTGTGAACGCGGCATCGTCGCCGCCGGTCGAAACCAGCCAGGCGAAGGGTTGCGTCTGGATCAGGCGCACGATGTCGCCGTCGTGGCGGGGCGCATAGCGGGTGTCGCGGGCATGACCCATCAGCGTGTGTCCTCGTAGGTGGCCACCGATGTCGGTGGCCAGCGATCTTGCCAGGGTGCGGCCGCTTCCAGTTCGTAGGCCAGCGCCAGCAGCAGCGCCTCCTGGCCGCGATCGGCGGCGAACTGCACCCCGATCGGCAGGCCGTCAGCGCCATGCACCAGTGGCAGCGAGATCGCGGGCGTGCCGGCGAGGTTCTGCAGCGGCGTGTAGGCGATCCATTCGAACATCGCCGGCAACAGTGCGGCGAAGTCGCGGTCGGGGGCCAGCGTGCCCAGCGTCGGTGGCAGCGTGCGCAGGGTCGGGCACAGCAGCACGTCGTAGTGGGCGTGGAAGCGCGAGAACACATCCGGCAGCGCGGCCACGGTGGTCCAGGCGCGTTCGAGCTCGGCGATGCCGCAGTGCGCCTCGTGCCAGCGCGCCAGGCCCAAGGTCCACGGCTCGAGCGCACACTCGGCGAACGCGGCGCCGCCCTGGGCGGTTGCCAGTTCGACCGCGTCCACGCCCAGGCGCGACCACAAGGTGTGCAGGGCCGCCCAGACTGCGTGGCCGTCCAGCGGCCAGGTCACCGTTTCGACGTCATGGCCGAGGGATGCGCACAGCTGCGCGGCCAACTGGGTCGCCGCCGCGACCTCGGTGTCGGGTGCCAGGCCCGGCAGCGATTCGAGCACCAGGCCGATGCGCAGGCGTCGGCGATCCGGCCCGGTCACCTGGAGCGGCCGGTCGGGATGCGCGGTGGCGAAGGCCCAGGCGGTGTCGCGGACGCTGCGCGACATCAGACTGTCGGCCACGATCAGGTCTTCGATGGCATGGCGGCCGCGCACCGGCACGCAGGCCCCGCGTCCGGGCTTGAGCCCGACGACGCCGCAGGCCGAGGCCGGAATGCGGATCGAGCCGGCGCCGTCGCTGCCGTGCGCCAGCGGCACGATGCCGGCGGCGAGTGCCGCACCGGCCCCGCCGCTGGAGCCGCCGGGCGAATGCGCCCGCGACCACGGGTTGCGCGTGACCGGCCCGAGCAGCGGCTCGGTCGAGCCCATCAGGCCGAATTCGGGCATCGTGCTCTTGCCGATCGCCACCAGACCCGCGGCGTCGAAGCGCTGCACGAAGGGTGGGGCCTCGGTCGCCGGTTCGCTGCTGCGGCTGCGTGAGCCGCCGCGCGTGGGCATGCCCGGCACGCGCAGCGAATCCTTCGCCAGCCACGGCACGCCGGCCAGCGGTGCGGCCGGGTCCGGGCCCGCGGCATCGAGTGCGCGGGCGCGCTGCCGGGCCGCGTCGAAGGCCTGGTGGCTCAACGCGCCGAGTGCGGGATCGAGCAGTTGCGCGCGCACGATCGCCGCCTCGGTGAGTTCGAGCGCGGACAGCTCGCCGCTGCTGCGCAGCGCTGCCTGCGCGTGCGCGTCCAGCCGGCCCAGCGCCAGCGCGTCGGCGCGTCCGGCCGGGGAATCGAATGACGTCATGGACTCGTGGATCTCCTCTCTCGCCGTCACCGGCGTTGGCCGGCGAGGCCGGCGTGGTGAACTGCGGCGCGGCGTCAGTAACGCCAGTGCACCGTCACGCCGAACGTGCGCGGCCGCACTAGGCCCTGGCCGATGCCGTTGACCTCGGACACGCTGCGGGTAATGCCGCGCACATCGCCGAGGTTGCTGCCGAACAGCGTCAGGTCGGTGGTCCCGAAGGTCATGCGGTAGCGCAGGTCGACCGTGTTGTAGTTGCCTTGGGTGTGGCGGACTGCGCCGGGCACGGCCGAGGCCAGGTCGCTGATGCCACTGCCGACGTACTGATGGGCAAGCGTGAGCGTCGGCGCAAAGCGCGTGTCGAACTGGTAATTGAGCACGTTGCTGACGGTCCAGTCGGCCGAGCCGGGCAACTGCGCGCCGGCCGGCGCGGTGCCGGCCCAGAGGATCTCCAGGTCCTCGTCCAGCCGCGCCTGTTGCCAGGTGGCGGCCAACTGCCAGTCGAAGCCGGCGACCGGCCGCCAGGTGGTCGCGAGTTCGACGCCGCGGCTGTAGGCCTGGCCGCCGTTGCTGGCGTAGTTGTAGAAATCGGGGGTCTGCAGGCGCAGCTGGATGTCCTTCCAGTCGACGTAGAACAGCGTCGCATCGACCAGCCAGCGGCCGTCGGCGAAGCTGCTGCGCGCACCGAGCTCATAGTTGACCAGGCTGTCGCTGCGCGAGCCGGGCGGAATCGGATAGGCGCTCAGGCCGCCGGTGTTGGGCTCGCCGAAGCGGAAGCCCTCCGACACCAGCGCATAGACCATCAGATCCTGCGACGGCGTCCAGGTCAGCGAGGCCTTCGGATTGAAGCCGTCCTCGTCGGTGCGCGCGCGGGTGATGATCGGGTCGCCCGGCCAGGTCGAGAAACCGACCTGGGTGCTGCGCGATTCGACCCGGGTGCGGAAGAAACGACCGCCGAGCGTGGCTTTCCACTGGTCGTTGAAGTGGAACGTCCCCTCGCCGAAGATCGCCAGTTCGCTGCCGTCGAGATGGCTGTAGAACGCGTTGAAGATCGCATCGTCCGGCGCGATGACCGCGCCGCTGCCGGGTCCGAACAGCGGCGACCGGTCGAACGCGCCGGCCGCGCCCTGCGCGCCGAGCGCCTCGTACGTGGCCTTGTCGGTCTCGAACACCATGCCGCCCACCAGCCATTCGAGCCGCTGCGCGCCCGATGAGGCCAGCCGCAGCTCCAGGCTGCGGCCGGTGCTCTCGCCACCGGAGGCGATGTACAGCGGGGTGTCGAGGTCGAGCCCGAGGTCGGCGTTGTAGGCGCCGCGGATCGGGGTGTAGTCGAACTGCCAGTCCTGACGCTTGTCCTGCTGGGCGAGCAGCGCGGTCAGCGTGGCGAAGCCCAGGTCCTGGTCCAGCCGCAGGCTGTGCACCGCGACCTTGGTGTCGGTGAATTCGGGAATCGCCGTGCTGCGCTCGAACTCGCCGAGCCCGGCGATGCGATAGCTGTTGTCGTCGGCGTCGGTGTTCTGCCACAGGCTCAACCAGCTCAGCGTGGTGGCCTGCGACGGCGTCAGCGTGATCGACAGGCGACCGCCGGCGGTGCGGCTGGCATTGCTGCCGTCACGGCCCAGGCCGACGTTGTCGAGGTAGCCTGGATCCTCGCGCAGCTGCGCGACCGCGCGCACCGCGAGCACGTCCTCGGCAATCGGCAGGTTGACCATCGCCTTGGCGCCGAAGCCGACATCGGCATTGCGGGTCTGGCTGGCGGTGAGCTCGGCGGCGGCGTCGAAACCCGAGGCGTCGGCGAGGTTGGCGACGTAATTGATCGCTCCGCCCATCGATGCCGAGCCGAACAGCGTGCCCTGCGGTCCGCGCAGCACCTCGACGCGATTGATGTCGAAGGCGTCGATGTCGGGGACGACGATCGTCCAGCCCGGCTCGGTCAGCGGTACTTCGTTGAGGAAGTAGCCGGTGGTGGTCTGCCCCTGCACATTGCCCGAACTGGTCGCGATGCCGCGCATGACCACGTGCGAGACGCCGGGCTGGTAGTTGTTGAACACCACGCCGGGCGTGCGCTGGATGTAATCGGCCAGCGACTGCGCGCCGAGGTCTTCGAGTTGCTGGCCGGTGACCGCCGACACCGAGCCGGCGATCTCGCGCACCGATTCCTGGCGCTTGCCGGCGGTGACGACGATGGTGTCGAGCTCGGTGGTCGAGGGCGGGGCGCCGATGGCGGCCGGGTCCTGCGCCAGCGCCAGGCCCGAGGCCGTCATCAGCGGAAGACACAGGCAGGCCAGATGAAGCGCGCGGGCCAGACGTGAGACGGTAGGCGGCTGCATGGAAATCCCCGGTTGGCGGTGGCTGGACACGGATCGGTGTCATGGCGGCGCCGGGCGTCCCCTTCCCGGCGCGGTCGCGATGCATTTCGAGTATTAGAAGACGCGCGCGACCGCGTCCAGCAGATTCCACGGCTGCCGGATATCGCGTAAGCCGTTGAATCCAATATGGAAGGGCCAGAGCGGCCCGCATATGCGGCGGAATCGGCCGCACAATTTCGCAGGATCTGCGTCCCGCGCCCCGAAATTCGGTACGTTGTACCGTCCCTGCCGCCGCCGACCGCCATGACGATCCGTCCGCCCGATCGCACCGACCTGAGAATCCTCGACGTGCTGCAGCAGGACGCGCGCATCACCAACCAAGCGCTGGCCGAGCGCGTCGCGTTGTCGCCAAGCGCGTGTCTGGCGCGCGTGCGCGCGCTGGAGCAGCGCGGCCTGATCCACAGCTACCGCGCCCAGGTCGCGGTCGATCGTATCCGCTCGGCGACCATCGTCATGGCGCAGGTCAGCTTCCGCCAGCACGCGCTCGAGGGGTTCACCGAGTTCGATCGCCGCATCCTGGCGATGCCCGAGATCGTCGAGGCCAGCCGCGTGTCCGGTCCCTACGACTACATGCTGCGGGTCATCGTCCGCGACGTGCACCACTGGAAGGACGTCGCCCGCGCGCTGCTCAGCGGCGACGACGGCGTGGAGAAGATCGTCTCGCACTTCCTGATGGACGAGGTCAAGGCCTTCGCCGGCTATCCCTTGACCGACGACGCGCCCGCGCCGCGCTAAGCAATGCGCCGCGACGCCTCAATCCAGCCGCAGCGGCAGCTCGCGCGTGGCGGAGTTGCCGCTGGCGTCGCGCACCACCGCGCGCAGCACGTAGTCGCCGGCGGTCAGCGTCGCCGGGTCCCACAGCGCCGGCTCGAGGCGACCGTCGCGCACGAGGTTGTTGATCGCGTAGCGGAAGCGCGTGCGTGAGGCGCCGTGCACGGTGATGCCGCTGTCGGCCGCGTAGGCGACGCGCACCGCTTCGCGATGCGGCGGCATGCGATCGAAGTCGATCGTCATCACCGGGGTCTCGAAGCCGGGCAGCGGCGTGCCGTCGGCCGCGAGCAACTGCCAGCCCAGCGCGTGCAGGCCCAGGCGCCGGCGCGGCAGGTTGCCATCGACCTGGTCCCAGGCCTCGACGACGATCTGCACGCCGCCGCCCGCGCGCGGCACGCGCAGCCGGCCGTCCTCGCGCTCGACGATCGGCTGGTCGCTCGCGTCGAGCAGGGCGAGGTCGTCGATGCGCGGCGCGACGGTGTCGACGAAGTTGCGGAAGCGCAGTCCGATCGCGTTGCGCTGATAACCGGGTGGACCGACCATCAGGTGCACATGTGCCTGCGCGTTGATCGTGCCGATCGCATCGCCCGCGCGTAGCCGCGCACCGCGCGCGATGCGCACGCGCGCGGTGCGCCCGTCGTCTCCGGCGATCAGCTGGAAGCGCGGATCGAGCGCGTCGCCGCGCGGCGTGCGGCCCACGCGCATGTGCATATAGGTCAGGTCATCGAGGACCAGGTGCTCGGCCTGGTCGCCGAATCCGGCGGCGGCGAACGGGCTGGCGATCTTGGCGTCGGCGATCACCAGCACGGGCGTGCCGACATCGCCGCGCACGTCGAACCCCGCATGCAGGTGATTGCGCGACTCGCCACGGAAGTTGCCGCGCACCTCGCCCAGTGTGCCGACGACCTCGTGCCAGCCGTCCTGCGGTGCCAGCGGCCAGCGGCCGCGGGTGTCGGGCAGCGCGACGTCCGGCGCCGGGCCGACGGCGGCATTGGCGAGGTTCTGCTTGGCGCGTTGCGGGCGGACCTGCACGACGCGGTGGACGCGATACGCGGCGGCGTCGGCGACCCACAGCCGGTTCCAGGCATCGAACGCGAGCCCGGCCGGCCGCGCCAGCCGCTGGGCCATGTCGCGGCCGGTCAGCACGTGCGTGCGGCCGTCGGGCGTGATCTGCAGCACGCGCCCGCGCGCGAGCTCGCCGAGGTAGAGCCGGCCCTGGGCATCGATCGCGATCGAGATCGGTGCCGACGGCGCGTCGCCCTGCAGGACCGGCGTGGTCGTGGTGCCATCGGGCGCGATGCGGCGCAGTGCATGGTTGCCGGTATCGGCGACCCAGACGATGCCCTCGGCATCGACCGCGACCCCACTGGGCGTATCGAAACGCGCCTGCGCGCCGGGGCCATCGGCGAAACCCGGCCGGCCGTCGCCGGCCAGCGTGCGCACCTGGCCGTGGTCGATCACGCGGATGCGGTCGTTGAAGCCGTCGGCCACGAAGACCCGGCCGGCCGTGTCGACCGCGACCCCGGTCGGCGCATGGAAGCGCGCTTGGCTCGCCGGGCCATCGGCGAAGCCGGCCTCGCCGGTCCCGGCCAGCGTCGTCACCGTGCCGTCGGGCGCGACCGCGCGGATCGCGTGGTTACCGGTATCGGCAACCAGCAGCGTACCCGCGGCGTCGATCGCCAGGCCCGAGGGCGTGTGCAAGCGCGCCAGCGCGCCGCGACCGTCGGCGAAGCCCTCGACCCCGCCGGCAAACGTGTCGACACGGCCGTCGGCCGTGATGCGCCGAATGCGATTGGACGCGCCACCCTCGGCAATGAAGGCCGTGCCGTCAGCGGCGACCGTGATGCCGTAGGGGTCGTCGAAGCGCGCCAGTGTGCGCTCGCCGTCGACCGTGCCGCGATGTCCATCGCCGGCCGCCAGCTCGATGCGCGCCGGCAGGCCCGCCGGCGGCGGGCCGAGGGGTGGCGGTTCACTGTGCCGATGCTCCCACCAGACGCTCACCACCAGTGCGGCGAGTGTCAGCGCCGCTACGCCCCACAGCGCCCGGCGTGCGCCGGGCCGCAGCCGCGCCGTCACCCTAGTCGAGCACGCGGCAGAACACCGCCTTCAGATAGCGTGACTCCTGCACATGCGCCAGGAACGGATGGTCGGGGCCGGCGCCGGCGACCTTCAGCACCTGGATCGTGCGGCCGGCGTAGAACGCCGCGCGGCGCAGCATGTCCAGGAACTGCTCCTCGCTGACCAGGCCGGTGCACGAGAACGTCGCCAGCAGACCGCCCGGCTTCACCACGCCGAGCGCCAGCTTGTTCATGTCCAGGTACTTCTTCAGCGCCGGGATCACCTGGTCGCGGTCGCGGGTCATCTTGGCCGGGTCGAGCACGACGACGTCGTAGGCGTCGCCTGCGTTCGCCGCATCGCGCAGCCACGGGAAGATGTCGGCCTGGACGAAGCGGATGCGCACGTCATTGAGACGGGCATTGCCCTTGGCGATCTCGATCACGTCCTCGTCGATGTCGACGCCGACCACCTCGCTGGCGCCGCGCACGGCCGCGTACACGCCGAAACCGCCGGTGTTGCAGCACAGGTCGAGCATGCGCTTGCCCGCGACCTGGCGGCTGAGCCACTCGCGGTTCTCGCGCTGGTCGGCAAAGAAGCCGGTCTTGTGCGCGCCGGCCGGATCGGCGCGGAAGCGCACGCCGTGCTCGGTGATGATCGCAGGCTCGGCCGGCGTGCTGCCGCGGAAGTCGAAGCTCTCCTGCTTCTGCACGTGTTCGTCGGCGAAGCTGTGGAACCGGCAGCCGGGGAACTGCTCGCGCAGCGCCTCGAAGATCCAGTCGCGGTGGCGGAAAGCGCCGGCGCTGAAGAACTCGACCACCAGCAGGTCGCCATAGCGGTCGACGACCAGGCCGCTGATGCCGTCGCCTTCGCTGTGCACCACGCGCCAGGCGTCGGAGACCGCGTCGAGCCCGAGCACCTCGCGGCGCAGCGCGACCGCGTCGGCGATCTTGCGCGAGAACCAGCCCGCGTCGACCGGAACATCGGGATGCGTTTCGAGGATGCGCACGGCGATGCGCGAATGGCCGTTGTAGAAGCCGCGGCCGATCCACTCGCCGTCGACGCCGACGACCTCGACGATGCTGCCGGGCTTGGGCCGCTGCGCGGGCTTGTCGACCAGGCGCTGGAAGATCCAGGGATGACTCGAACGCCAGGCGTTCTTGAGGCGGACGACGGGATTGGGGGTGTTGGTCATCGCGGCATTCTACGCGCTCGCCGCGCAGTGGCCGCCCGCAGACGGGCGGCGCGACTCAGCGGCGCAGCGCGTCGGCCGGCACCACCAGCTCGGTCGACAACGCCAGGTGGTCGGAGAACGCCGCCGGCAGTGCCTGCATGTTCGTGCACTGCAACGTGCGCGTGGCAAGGATGTGGTCGATCGCGCGCTGCGGTCGCCAGCTGGGGAAGGTGTGCACCTCGCAGGCCGGCGGCTGCAGGCCGGTGCCGCGGTAGAGCACGTCCATCTCCGGGCGGTCCCAGGTGCAGTTGAAGTCGCCCATCAGCACCGCATTGGGGTAGTCCTGCAGCACCTCGGAAATGAAGGCCAGCTGCGAGCGCCGCGACTGCGCGCCCAGCGAAAGGTGCGCGATCGCGACCACCAGGCCTTCGGTGCCTTCGCCGAACCGGCTCAGCAGCACGCCGCGTCCGCCGATCCGGCCGGGCAGGGCGTGATTGATGACCTCCACCGGTTCGAGCCGGCTCAACAGCCCGTTGGCGCTGGAGGCGACCGCGCCGACGCGGCGGTTGGGCTGGTGACTCCAGAAATCGAAGCCGCCACGCTCGGCGAGGTAATGGGTCTGGTTGGTGAAGCCCGAGCGCCAACTGCCGGGATCGGCCTCCTGCAGGCCGACGATGTCGTGGCGGCCGGCCAGCGCCGCGATCGCATCGAGCGCGGTGCGCTTGCCGGCCGGCAGCACGTGCGACCAGCTGCGGGTCGCATAGTCGGTGTAGCGGCGCGTACTCGAACCGGCCTGGATGTTGGCGCTGAGCAGCCGCAGGCGCTGCGGTGCGGGTTCGGACACTGGGGCGGGCGTGGGTTCGGGCTGCGGCATCGGCCCTAGCGTGCGGCACGCTCCGTTGCGATCAGGTGATCGGCGATGCGCAGCATGTCCTCGAGCGATTTGCGGCCGATGATGCGGTACTTGCCGGCCACGACCAGCGTCGGTGTGGAGTCGACGCCGCTGCGGGTCGCGAACTGGCGCGCCCGGCCGAGGTTGGCATTGACCGCAAAGCTCTGCATCGTGCTGCGGAAACGCTGCGGGTCCACGCCCAGGCTGCCGTAGAAGGCCACGATGCTGTCGGCATCGGCGTTCTGGCGCAGCTTGCGCTCGATGTGGATGGCGTTGAACGTCGCATCGTGGGTACGCGCCAGCGTGCCCATCGCCTCGGAGGCGTAGAACGCGCGCGGGAACTGGTCGTTCTGATCGAACACCACCGGCACGGCGACGAAATTGACGTCGTCGGGCAGCTTGGCCTTCCAGGCGTTGACCAGCGGCTCGAACGCGGCGCAATGGCCGCACCAGTAAGCGAACACCTCGGCGACCTCGATCTTGCCGGCGGTCTGGGCGAACGGCTGGCCGTTGTCGATGACGATGTAGTCGGTACCGGCGACCGGGGCCGGGCCCTGGGGTGCGACGATCGGATTGTGGGCGGCCGGGGCGGCGGCTGCGGCCTCGGTGCCTGCCTCGGCGGCCGGCGGCGGGGCCGCGTCGGTCGCGGGCGCCTGCTCGTTCGCGGGCGCGGCGGCCTGCGCGGTCGGTGCGGCATCGGGCGCGGCGGCCGGATCGGGCTGCTGGCCACAGGCGGCGAGCAGGACGGGGGCGAGCAGCACCAGCAAGGAATGGCGGATCTTCATGGATGGTCTCTCGATGTGAGCGGTCGGGACGGGGGCTCGGTCGCTGGCGCGGTGGCGGTCGCGTCGGCTCAGGGCCGGGCGCGTTCCCGGGCGATGAGCTGGTCGGCGATCGTCAGCGACTCCTCGAGGCTACGCCCCTGGACCCGATAGCGACCATTGATGATGAGCGTCGGCGTGCCCTGCAGGCCAGTGCGCAGCGCGAAGGCCTGCGCCGCGTTCAGCCGCTCGTCGGTCTGCGCGCTGGTCATCGCGGTCTTGAACGCCGCCTGCGACGGCGCGCCATGCGCGGCGTAGAACGCCGCCAGTGTGTCGAGGCTCGCACCACTGCGCGGCAGCGCGCCGGTCTTGTGGACCGCGTCGAACACGGCCGTATGCGTGCGCTTGTCGATGCCGAGCGCCTGCGCGGCGAAGAACGCCCGGGCGAACGGGTCGCCCGCGGTGAACACCGCCGGCAGGTAGGTGAAGCGCACATCACGCGGCTGCCGGGCCAGCCATGCGTCGATCATCGGCTGGAAATGGAAGCAGTGGATGCAGCCGTAGGAGAACACCTCGACTACCTCGACATGGCCGTCGAGCGGCTGCCACGGCGTGCCGCCTTCGATCACGACGTAGTCGACATCCTCCACCGGCGCGGGCGACTGCGCGGCAGCGGGCAGGGCGGCCGACAGCGCGAGCAATGCGCAGGCCAGCCAACGGGACCAGGCGGGGACGGAGCGGAAGACGGACATGGCGGTGTGGACTCCTGGAGCTGCGCGGCGCAGGCCGGCCTGGAACACGGGGGTGGAGACAGGATAGGACGGACACGCGAACGCCGGCGCGGGAGGCCCGGCCGGCGTTGCGGACGATACGGGATCGGGCGGGACCGTGCATGGCCGCCGCCCGGCGGCGCCACTCACTCGGTCGCGGGCGCCGGCTCGGCAGGCGCGTCGGCGGCCGGGGCCGCATCGGCGGCGCCGTCGCCCTGCTGGGCCTGCTCGGCGGTCGCGTCGGTCGGCGGGACCGGCTGCTCGGCCGGCGGCGTGGCCGGTGCCGGCATCGCCGCGGCCTGGGCTTCGATCGCGGCCAGCATCTTCGGGTCGGGGCGGTGGTGCAGGCCCTGCATGTAGCTGGCGAGCGCCTCGATCTCCTGGTCGGTCAGCGGCTTGGCGACCGTGGCCATGATGTCGAACAGGTGGCGGTCGGCTTCCTGGGTCTCACCGGCGCGGTAGGCCTGCAGGCGCGCGGCGCTGTACCAGGCCTGCTGGCCGCCGACATGCGGATACGCCGGGCCGGGGTTGCCGCTGCCCGCCGGGCCGTGGCAGGCCATGCAGGCTGGAATGCCGCGCTTGGCGTCGCCGCTGCGGAACAGCGTCTGGCCGATCTCGTAGAACTTCATGCCGTCGTAGGGGCCGCCTTCGACGACCGCATCGTCGGCGATGCCCGCACCGCTCTTCTGCAGCGCGTAGTGCGCGCCCAGGTCGCGCATGTCCTGCGCGCTGAGCATCGCCGCGAACGGCTGCATGATCGGACTCATGCGCTCGCCGCTCTTGAACAGCGCCAGCTGCCGGGCGATGTAGCGCTCGCCCTGGCCGGCGATGCGCGGGTAGACCGTCGGTGCAGCCTCGGCGTTGCCGTCCACGCCGTGGCAGGCGGCGCAGGTACCGGCCAGCTGGCCGCCCTTCTGCGCATCGCCCGGACGCGCCTTGGCCAGCGCGGCGACCGCGTTGACGTCGGGATGGCTGTCCAGATCGACGGCCTCCACTTCGGGGGCATCGGGCAGTGGCGCCACGGTGGACTGGGCGAACGCGACCGCGCCGACCACGAGGGCGGCAAGGCCGGCGATAGCAAAGACGCGAGCGTGGCGCATGGCTGGGCTCCGAGAATTCTCGACGCTGCGGCCGGCGGAATGCGGCTCGCGAGGGTTGAAATTATGTGTGGCGGACCCGAAGCGGTCAAACCGCGACCGGACGCCGCAGGGGCGGTGTGCCAAGCTATGCCGATGTCCAATCCTTTCAACCGCGCCGCGTACCTGCTCGCCGCGCACGTTCCGCGCCAGCTTCCGCCCGACGACGGCTTCGAAGTCGCGTTCGCCGGTCGCTCCAATGCCGGCAAGTCCAGCGCGCTCAATGCGCTGTGCCGGCAGAACGCGCTGGCGCGCGTGTCCAAGACCCCGGGCCGCACGCAGCAGCTGGTGTATTTCGAACTGCCGCCGCACGAGCGCCGGTTCCTGGTCGACCTGCCGGGCTACGGCTATGCCAAGGTGCCGCGCGAGCTGCAGGCCCACTGGCAGGCGTTCATCGCCGACTACTTCGCCAATCGCCAGGCGCTGCGCGGTCTGGTGGTGGTCATGGACATCCGCCACCCGCTCAAGGACTACGACCGGCAGATGATCGAGTTCGCGGTCCGCAACGGCACCCCGGCGCATGCGCTGCTGACCAAGGCCGACAAGCTCGGGCGCGGTGCGGCGGGCAACACTTTGCAGGCGGTGCGCCGCGAACTGCAGGCCCAGCACGGCGAGCAGGTCAGCGTGCAGACGTTCTCGTCGGAGTCCAAGGCCGGCGTCGACGAACTGCGCGCGGTGGTCGCGCGCTGGATGGAGATCGGCGCACCGGCTCCCGGCGCGGACTAGACGGCGCGCCTTCGTACGGCGCGCACGGCCCAGCGCGCTACTGCGGCGCGGTCGGACGTGCCACGCCGACCCGCGGCATCGCTTCGAGCTCGTCGATCACCTCGCGCGGCGCGCGCAGGCGGATCTGCACCGGGAACGATTCCTGCACCACGACGTCCTCGACGACGCCGCGTCGTTCCAGTGCCTGGACCCGCTCGAGCACCGGGTCGGGTGATTCGGCGCTGCCGGCGATGGTGGCCGCTTCGAGCGGCGCGCGCTGGGTGGAGGTCGGCGTGGCGCCGCAGGCGGTCAACAGCACCGGCAGCGCGAAGGCGGCAAGCAACGATTTCATGGCGTCTCCCATGGGTCCTGGAAGGACCGCCACGGCGCCCGTGCCCGGGGCGCCATGGCGGTCGTCGGCCTGCATCGGCAACGCGCCGGTCAGGGGTTGGCGGAGATCCAGTTCTGCACCGTGTTCTGCACCGTGGCAGTGATCCGCGTGCCGCAGTTCTGGCTCGACGAGCCGGTCGTGTGCACACCGCGCACGACATAGCCGCTGTCGTAGATCCCGCTGCCGCTGTTGCCGCCAGCGGTGTCGATCGTATAGCAGAGCCGGAACGAGCCGCTGGTGTTGACCGTGCCCGAGTGCCGCCACATCGTGCCGAACGGCTTGTCGCCCGGGTAGCCGGTGATGGTGTGGGTGCCGCCGCCGTAGGTGCCCCAGGCCGCGTAGCCGCCGTGCGGCGGCGCGCTGAGCACGATCAACGCATAGTCGTAGTTGGTGTTGGCACCATTGTGATACTCGGCCGTCGTCATGACCCGGCTCCAGGACGTCGTGCCCCAGGGCTGGTAGCTGCCGTTCTGCGCCACGGTGAAGTTGAGGCTGGAGTAGAAGCTGCCCGCGCCGTTGGACACGCAATGGCCGGCAGTGAGCACATGCTTGGGGCCGATCAGCGTGCCGGTGCAGCCGATGCCGATGCGGCCGATGTTGTAGAACGGCGCGACGGTGGTGTTGGTCACCTGCACACGGTTGTCGGCACCGATGACCACCTTGGGCGAGGCCGTCGGCAGGCCGTCGGCCCGGGGCAGCGAAGGCGGCATTCCCGGCGTTGCGGCAGGCGCGCGGCCCAACACCTCGAGGGCCTCGATCGCCTGCTCGAACAGCGCGACATCGCGCGGATCCATCGTCGCGATGTACTGGTCGCCCTCGCGCGTGGCCATGATCGTGCTCAGGCCCCCGGCTTTCTGCAGCAGGGTCGGGGGGCGGTTTGCGGCGGCGGTCTCGGGCTGGACGCCGGTCACCAGATCGTCGCCGTGGATGAACCGGGCCTTCTGGCCCAGCTTCTGGAACGTCAGGGGCTCGGCGCTCGCCACGCCAGCGCTCAGTGCGCCCAGCGCGAGGGTCAACCCCAATGCGGTCACATGCTTCATCGCAGTACTCCTTGTGTCGATGGATGGTCCTAAGCGGGATGCGCCGGAAAGAACGTGTCGCGAACACCCGGGCCGCCCGGCGGTGCGGTCCGGCATGCGTTCGATGGCGATGGCGTCGATGCCGGGCGACGCGCAGCTGCGCGGCAAACGTGAGGCATCGATACGGCAACGACCTTGCGGGCACCTCCCTGTCCTGCGCCGCGACATGCGGCGACTGGCCTCCAGCCGATACGGCGTGCAATGGCGCGGTGCGACAGACCGTCGCAGCGATCGCGAGCGGCCACTATGGGCACAAACCCGGGGGCGCGGCTGTGATTGGGGTCACGGATGATCGGGCGCGCTTGCGCCTGCGCATATTCATCTGGACGTGAATGCGCCCGCGCCATGCGACAGGCCTTGTGCGGCCATGCCGTCCCGCGTCCGGCGTCGCCTGGGCGAGCGCTGCATCGGCGGAATTCTGCGGCCCGATCCGCTCAACGATCGCCGCCGATGCAACCGGTATAGTGCGCGGATTCCGCGGCTGGCCTGCGGCTGTCCCCGCCCTTTCCGCCGAGCATCATCGCCTTGTCCAGCCCCAGCCACGTTGCCGATACGCCGATCACCGACCGCAACGCACTGGTGGACGTCCTGGCTTCGGGCGAGAAGCCGGCTGACGACTGGCGCATCGGGACCGAGCACGAGAAGTTCGGCTTCCGCCTGTCCGACCTGCGCCCGCCGACCTTCGACGGCCCGCAGGGCATTGAGGCGCTGCTGACCGGGCTCACCCGGTTTGGCTGGGCGCCGGTCGACGAGAATGGCCGCACCGTCGCCCTGCTCAAGGATGGCGCGTCGGTGACGCTCGAGCCGGCCGGGCAGCTGGAGCTGTCGGGCGCGCCGCTGATCGACATCCACGCCACCTGCAGCGAGGTGCACGCGCACCTGCGTGAAGTGCGCGCAGTTGCCGAAGAGCTGGGTCTGGGCTTTCTGGGCATGGGCTTCCAGCCCAAGTGGCGGCGCGACGAGATGCCGTGGATGCCCAAGGGTCGCTACCGGATCATGCGCGACTACATGCCCAAGGTCGGCACGCTCGGCCTGGACATGATGACCCGCACCTGCACAGTGCAGGTCAATCTGGACTACGCGTCCGAAGCGGACATGGTCAAGAAGTTCCGCGTGTCGCTGGCGTTGCAGCCGGTGGCGACCGCGCTGTTCGCCGATTCGCCGTTCACCGAAGGCAAGCCGAACGGCTTTCTGAGCTACCGCTCGCACATCTGGACAGACACCGACGCCGACCGCACCGGCATGCTCGACTTCGTGTTCGAGGACGGCTTCGGCTACGAGCGCTACGTCGACTATCTGCTCGACGTGCCGATGTACTTCTCCTATCGCGATGGGGTCTACCACGACGCCAGTGGTCAGAGCTTCCGCGACTTCCTGCGGGGCGCGCTGCCGGCGCTGCCCGGCCAGCTGCCGACGCTGCGCGACTGGTCCGATCACATGACCACCGCGTTCCCCGAGGTGCGGCTCAAGAAGTACCTGGAGATGCGCGGCGCCGACGGCGGCCCCTGGGGCCGGCTGTGCGCGCTGCCCGCGTTCTGGGTCGGCCTGCTCTATGACGACACCGCGCTCGACGCGGCCTGGGATCTGGTGCGCGACCTCACGCTCACCGAGCGCAATGCGCTGCGCGACGCGGTACCGCGGCAGGCGCTCGCCACGCCGTGGCGCCATGGCACGCTGCGCGACCTGGCGATCGAGGCGCTGAAGATCTCCGCCGCCGGCCTGCAGCGCCGCGCCCGTGTCAACGGCGACGGCCAGGACGAGCGCGTGTTCCTGGAGACGCTGATCGAGATCGCCGAGTCGGGCCAGACCCCGGCCGAACAGAAGCTCGCGCTGTACCACGGCCCCTGGCAGGGCGACATCGACCGCGTGTTCCGCGAGTTCGCCTACTGAGGCGTCGGGCCGCGCGTCCGTCACCCGACACGGCCTCGGCTTGTGTAAGTTGTCGGGATGACGCCAGACGCCTCCCAAGATCCCGCTCCGCCGCTGCGCGACGTCGAGTTCGCGCGCACCGATACCCTGCTGCGCGACGATGTCCGCCGACTCGGCGCGATGGTCGGCGACATGCTCGCCGAGCAAGCCTCGCCGGCGCTGCTCGAGCGCGTCGAAGCGCTGCGGCGCGCGGCGATCGCGCGGCGCGAATCCGGTACCCCGGTCAATGCGCTGGCCGAGGGCCTGTCGCAGGTCGGCACCGACGATGCCGAGGCACTGGTGCGCGCCTTCGCTGCCTACTTCGGCGCGGTCAATCTCGCCGAGCGCGTGCATCGCATCCGCCGCCGCCGCGACTACCAGCGCGCCAGCGACGCGCCGCAACCCGGTGGACTGGAAGCGGTGGTGCGCGCGCTGCACGACGACGGCGTGAGCCTCGAGGACTTGCAGGCGTGCCTGGCGCGACTGCATGTCGAGCCGGTGTTCACCGCGCACCCCACCGAGGCGGTGCGCCGGGTGCTGCTGGAAAAGGAGCGCACGATCGTCGAGCGGCTGATCGCCGACATCGACCGCGAACGCACGCCAACCGAGCGCAGGGCCGACGATGCCCGGATCGGGCAGGCGCTCGCCTCGGCCTGGCAGACCTCCGAATCGCCGGCGCGCAAACCCACGGTCGCCGACGAGGTCGACCATGTCGGCTTCTATCTGTCGAACGTGCTCTACCGCGTGCTGCCGGTGTTCTACGAAGCGCTCGGCGACGCGATCGAACGCGTCTACGGCACGCGGCCGACGTTGCCGCAGGTGCTGCGCTTCGGCACCTGGGTCGGCGGCGACATGGACGGCAATCCCAACGTCAACGCCGACACCATGCGCGCCGCGCTCGGCGCCCAGCGCAGCCTGGCACTGGCGCAGTACCGCCGCGACCTGCGCGGGCTGGGCCACGTGCTGACCCAGACCCTGGGCCGGGCGACGATCGACGAGGCGGTGCTGGCGCGGGTCGACGACTACCGGCGGCGGCTGCCCGACGCCGAGGCGGTGCTCAACCCGCGGCACGCCGACATGCCCTACCGGCGGCTGCTCGACCTGATCGACGCGCGCTTGGCGGCGACCGCGGCCGAGCACCGCGCCGGCTATCCCGACGCCGGCGCGTTCATCGACGACCTGACGTTGATCGACGCGAGCCTGCGCGCGCACCGCGGCGAGCACGCCGGGCGCTTCGCGCTCGAACGGTTGCTGTGGCGGGCGCGCACCTTCGGCTTCCATCTCGCCGCGCTCGACCTGCGCCAGGATTCGGCGGTCCACGACGAGGTGCTCGGCCGGATTGACGGCGGCGACTGGACCGCGCGCGATGTCGCCACGCGCGTCGAACGCCTGCACGCGATGCTCGATGCGCCGCCGCGCGCACCCGCCGGCGACGACGGTGATGTCGTCTCCTCGACCCTCGGCGTGTTCCGCGCTGTGGTCGATCTGCGTCGCAGCCACGGCGAGGCTGCGACCGGCCTGTACATCATCTCGATGGCACGCAGCGCCGCCGATGCACTGGCGGTGCTGGCGCTGGCGCGCATCGCCGGTTGCGTCGAGGACGGCAACGTACCGCTCGACGTCGCCCCGCTGTTCGAGACGGTCGACGACCTGGAGGCGGCGCCGGCGGTCATGCGCGCGCTGTTCGACGATCCCCGCTATCGGGCGCACCTGGATACGCGCGGTGACCGTCAGACCGTCATGCTCGGCTACTCGGACAGCGCCAAGGACGGTGGCCTGCTGGCCTCGCGCTGGGCGCTGCAGCGCACCCAGGTCGAACTGACCGCGCTGGCCCAGGCGGCCGGGGTGCGCATCGCCTTCTTCCATGGCCGAGGCGGCTCGGTCAGTCGCGGCGGCGGCAAGACCGGCCGCGCGATCCAGGCCGCGCCGCGCGGCTCGGTCGATGGCGTGCTGCGCGTGACCGAGCAGGGCGAGGTGATCCACCGCAAGTACGGCATCCGCGCGCTGGCGTTGCGCAATCTCGAACAGACCGCCGCCGCGGTGCTGCAGGCCACGCTGCGGCCGCGCCCGGCCGACCCGCGCGAGGATGCCTGGCGGGAATTGGCCGGTGAGCTCGCCGGCGTCTCGCGCACGCATTACCGCGCACTGGTGCACGAGCGCGAGGACTTCCCCGATTACTTCCGCGCCGCCACGCCGATCGATGTCATCGAGCGGCTGCAGATCGGCTCGCGGCCCTCGCGCCGGCGCGAGGGCGGTATCGCCAACCTGCGCGCGATTCCGTGGGTGTTCGCCTGGGCGCAGAACCGCTCCGGCCTGACCGGCTGGTACGGCCTGGGCACCGCGCTCGCGCACGGCATCGAGCGCCACGGCCGCGCCGCGATGACCGAGATGGCCCGCGACTGGCCGTTCTTCCGCGCCGCGCTCGACGATGTCGAGATGCTGCTGGCCAAGAGCGACATCGACATCTTCGAACGCTACTCGCAGCTGGCCGGCGACGCCCATGCCGCGTTCTTCCCCGAGATCGCGGCCGAGTTCCACCGCACCCGCGACGCGATCCTGCTGCTCAAGGGCCAGGACGCGCTGCTGGCCGACGACTACCGCCTGCAGCTGTCGATCCGCCTGCGCAACCCCTACGTCGATCCGATCAGCCTGCTGCAGGTCGAACTGCTGCGCCGCTGGCGCGCCGCCGAGCGCGAGGACGACGACCTGCTGCGCGCGCTGATTTCCACCGTCAACGGCATCGCCGCGGGCATCCAGAACACCGGCTGAGCCGCGCGGTTTCGGCGCATGCCGGCCGGCCGCGCGTCAGTTCGACGCGCCGCCTTCGGTCTGGGCATCGCCCAACATCATTGCCATGGCGTAGTCCTCGAACTCGACCAGATGCCGGGTAATGACCGCGACCGTGATCGGCAGTTGCAGCGTCTGGTACTCGTGAACTGCGATGTTGCAATAGCCCACCATGCGCTGAAGCGCACTGGCCAGATCGCCATCAATCCAGTTCACGGCGGCGAGTAGGGCGAAGACGTCGCGTGCGCTTTTGGGGGATGCCGATGCGTTCGCGCCGGATCAGATGCTGCCCCATGTCCAGCGCCGCTTCGCAGGCGCGCTGGATATTCAGGATCGCAGCGTCTTGCCGCGTGTGGTCGTCACCGAACGTCGCCGGGTCGCGCGCGTACTCCTCGCGCGCCCTGCGGACGCAACGCTCGATCGTTGCCGCCTTGTTCAACAGCACGTCATCGGCCATGAATGCGTCCCTCCCGGCGGATGTCCGACAGCAGTCCGGCGCGAGCGCGATCGAGCTCCAGTTTCTCGCCCAGGACGGCGCATTCGAACAGGCCCGCACGAACATCCGCAGCCCACCACCGTTCGCCGCGGGTCAGCACCTGGTGCTGCATGACCGTCGACGCACGTCGCAGGTCCAACAGATCCACATCGCAACCGGCCGCCTCGGCCAGATCGCTCGCCAACTGCCACAAGGCCACCGGCTCGGCATAGCCCTCGACCAGAACGGCGAGATCCAGAACAAGCCGGTCCACAAGGGGAGGCGCGGTGCTGGCGCCTCCGGACCATAGTCTGAGCCCGTCGGAGCGGCCGTCGCGAGGGCCGTGACCTGGAAGCTGCGGATCAAAGGCGGTGCGGCCCATCGGTGCGCGGCACGAGGAGGGCTGTTGCCATCGCAGTGTGCGTACTGGGGCGAGGCCACGCCATCGGGACCAAGAAGCGCGTGTCACCAACGGTCCTGTTGGATTTCGGCTCTACAGCCACTCGGCCGTGCGCATGCGTTTGCCTTCAGGCGACGATGCCGGCGCACTGCTGCGGCATCCGCCAGGATGGACACAGCGTGCACGCCAGGCGGTTTGCGCGAACGCCGCACCTTCGCGATATACTCCACCCCAGTACCGAATCGCAGGCCGGCCATGCCCCATTCGCCCGAGGAAAAAAAGCGTGTGCTTGCCCGTGTGCGTCGCATGCGCGGCCAGCTCGACGCGCTCGAGCGCGCGCTCGAGGCCGGCGCGGACTGCGCGCCGGTGCTCCAGCAGCTCGCGGCGATCCGCGGTGCGGTCAACGGCCTGATGGCCGGTGTGCTCGAAAGTCACCTGCGCGAGGAACTCGCCGGGGCCAGCAGTGCCGACCGGCGGCAGGCCTCGATCGACGACGCCATCGCGCTGGTCCGGTCCTACCTGCGCTGAGCGGCCCGCCGCCCGCGCGTTCCTTGTCCTGTTCCCTGGAGTCATCGCCATGAAATCCCGTGCTGCCGTCGCCTTCGCCCCCGGGCAACCGCTGAAGATCGTCGAGATCGACGTCGCGCCGCCCAAGGCCGGCGAGGTGCTGGTGAAGATCACCCACACCGGCGTCTGCCACACCGACGCGTTCACGCTGTCGGGCGACGATCCGGAAGGGCTGTTCCCCGCCGTGCTCGGCCACGAGGGCGCGGGCATCGTCGTCGAGGTGGGTGAGGGCGTGACCTCGGTCAAGCCGGGCGATCACGTGATTCCGCTCTACACCGCCGAATGCGGCGAGTGCCTGTTCTGCAAGTCGGGCAAGACCAACCTGTGCGTCGCCGTGCGCGCCACCCAGGGCAAGGGCGTGATGCCCGACGGCACCACGCGCTTTTCGTACAACGGCGAGCCGATCTATCACTACATGGGCTGCTCGACCTTCAGCGAGTACACCGTCGTGGCCGAGGTCTCGCTGGCGAAGATCAATCCCGACGCCAACCCCGAGCACGTCTGCCTGCTCGGCTGCGGCGTGACCACCGGCATCGGCGCGGTGCACAACACCGCCAAGGTGCAGGCAGGCGACAGCGTGGCCGTGTTCGGTCTGGGCGGCATCGGCCTGGCGGTGATCCAGGGCGCGCGTCAGGCCAAGGCCGGGCGCATCATTGCCGTGGACACCAACCCGTCGAAGTTCGAGCTGGCGCGCGAGTTCGGCGCCACCGACTGCGTGAATCCGAAGGACTTCGACCAGCCGATCCAGCAGGTGATCGTCGAGATGACCGGCTGGGGCGTGGACCATTCGTTCGAGTGCATCGGCAACGTCAATGTGATGCGCGCCGCGCTCGAATGCGCCCACCGCGGCTGGGGCCAGAGCGTGATCATCGGCGTCGCCGGTGCCGGCCAGGAAATCAGTACGCGGCCGTTCCAGCTGGTCACCGGGCGCAAGTGGCTCGGCACCGCGTTCGGTGGCGTCAAGGGCCGTTCGCAGTTGCCGGGCATGGTCGAGGACGCGATGAAGGGCGAGATCGAACTGGCACCGTTCGTTACCCACACGATGGGCCTGGACGCGATCAATGACGCCTTCGACCTGATGCACGAGGGCAAGTCGATCCGCTCGGTCGTCCATTACTGAGCCGCAGCGTGGGCTGGTTCGACGCCCTGCGCCGGCCGCGCGCGGTCGATCCGCGCGCGGCCCTGGTCGATCCGATCGAACAGGCGCTGCGCGCGTTGGGCTGGGTCGAGGGCGAGGTGGGGGCGCCGCGCGCGGTGGATTCGCCGTTCGGCATTGACGAGATGCCGTTCGAGCACTGGTTGGCGCAGGTGTTCCTGCCACGCCTGCACGAGGCACGCGCCGATGGCCAATGGCCAACGCGCAGTGACGTGGCCGTGGCCGCTTATCGCAATCTCGACGGCCAGCCCGACGCCCAACCCTTGCTGCGCCTTCTCTCGCAGCTGGATGAACTGATCAATACACGAGCCGGCCAAAGGCCGGCATGCAGGAGCGCCTCATGAAACGCATCGAACACCGCGCCAGCTTCGGCGGTTGGCAGGACGTCTACGAACACGCCTCGGACACGCTCGGTTGCATGATGCGGTTCGCGGTCTATCTGCCACCGCAGGCCGAGCACGGCCCGCTGCCGGTGCTGTACTGGCTGAGCGGTCTGACCTGCAACGAGCAGAACTTCATCACCAAGGCCGGTGCGCAGCGTTACGCGGCCGAACATGGCGTTATGCTCGTCGCGCCCGACACCAGCCCGCGCGGCGAGGGTGTGGCCGATGCCGAGGGCTACGACCTCGGCCAGGGCGCCGGCTTCTATGTCGACGCCACGCAGGCGCCATGGTCGGCGCACTACCGCATGCACGATTACGTCGCGCGCGAGCTGCCTGCGCTGATCGAAGCGCACTTCCCGGCGACAGACGCGCGCGCGATCAGCGGGCACTCGATGGGCGGCCATGGCGCATTGGTGACCGCGCTCAAGCATCCGGGGCGCTACCGCAGCGTGTCGGCGTTCTCGCCGATCGTCGCGCCCAGCCAGGTGCCGTGGGGCGAAAAGGCGTTCTCGGCGTATCTGGGCGATGACCGCGCCGCCTGGCAGGCCTGGGATGCGTGCGCACTGGTGACCATCGCGAGTGAGCGGCTGCCGTTGCTGATCGACCAGGGCGATGCCGACGAGTTCCTCGACGGCCAGCTGCGCCCGCAGCTGTTGCAGGCCGCGTGCGAGGCCGCCGGCCATCCGCTCGAGCTGCGCATGCAGCCTGGCTACGACCACAGCTACTACTTCATCGCCAGTTTCATCGGCGACCACATCGCTCACCATGCCGGCGCGCTGCGCGGTTGATGCTCGGGCGTTGGGGCTGCGCGAATTGCCCCCACCCCAGCCCTCCCCCGCACGCGGGGGAGGGCAGCGCGCCCGAGCATCGCGCGCCATTCGGTATCCCCGCACCGATCGGGCGCTACTCAACGCGCACAGCCGAGCCTCGCAGGCCCACACTCCTCGCGCCAATCGAGCGCCCACACTAAGGCGCGCGCTGATCGCTCCCTCCCCCGCATGCGGGGGAGGGCTGGGGTGGGGGCGGCTACTGGTCGTCGCTGACCACCAACGAGCGGTGCAGGCGTTCGGCCTCCTCGAGCGTGTCGGTCGCCACCTGGAAGCCGTCGGAGAAGGGACCGGCAATCCGTGCGGCAAGCAGCAGTCTGTCGTTCGCGACCAGGCCCAACTGCCGGGCGATATGGTCGGTGGTCAGCGCCTCGAGTTGGGCGGCACCTGACGGGGCGAGCTCGACCACGAGCGCGGGACGGTCGCCGAGGCTCTCAGCGCGGACCGAACGGACCTCGGTGCCGGGGATCGTATCGACGTGGCGCAGATGGAGCGTGCGGCCGTCATCGGTGGTCCAAGCGCGGGTCGTCTCGCTGCCCGGCGGTGCATCGCGTGCGGGTTCCAGGTGCAATTCGATGTCGACATAGCGCTCGGACACGATCGGCTCGGCGGGCGTCTGGCTGCAGCCGGGCAGCGCGACGAGTGCGGACAGGGCAAGCAGGATAGACAGCAGCGGCGTTCGTGACATGGGCAGGACCGTGTGGGGGACGTCGCATCATCCTACCTGCCGCGCTCACGGCACCCGCGCGCAGACCCAGGCATCGACGCGCGCGATGCCGAGGCGGCGCAAGGCGAGCGCCGCCGCGTGCAGGGTCGCGCCGGTGGTCATGACGTCGTCGACCAGCGCGACGTGCGCAGGCAAAGCGCCACGTGCGGTCGCCACGAAAGCGTCGCGGACATTGCGACGCCGTGCCGGTGCATCGAGCCGGGACTGCGGCGCGGTCGCACGCTGCCGACGCAGCAGGTCGGCGCGCAGCGGCAGCGCGAGCGCACGTGACAGCGGACGCGCCAGCTCAAGCGCCTGGTCGTAGCCGCGTGTGCGCAGCCGCGCCGGGTGCAGCGGCACCGGCACCAGCGCGTCGGGCCGCGGCCGCGAGGCCAAGGCCCGCGCCATGGATGCCGACAGCAGCGCGCCGGCGGCGAGGTCGCGATGGAACTTCAGCCGCGGTAGCAGGCGGTCGACCGGAAAGCCATAGACGAACGCCGCGTAGGTCGCCTCGAGCGGCGGCGGGCGGCGCAGGCAGCCCCCGCATAGCGCGTCGCCGGCCGCCAGCGGGACCGCGCAGCGCGCGCAGGCCGGGCCGCTCCACGGCAGCGCCGCGGCGCAGGCCGCACACAGCGCGCGGCCATCGTCGCCGCGTTCCTCGCACACCAGACAGCGTGCCGCGAACAGGCGTCGCAGCCAGCGATGGCCACGGCGCTCGTCAACCGCCGGGCCGGGCGTCTGGTTGACAGCCTGTGTCATGCTTTCCAGACTGCCGGCCCTGTCCCGCCGCGACCGTCGGAAAACCACCATGTCTGTTGTCAGCCACGCCCGCGATACCGCCGGCCAGCCCCCCCTGCGTCACGACTGGAGCCGTTCGGAGGTCGAAGCGCTGTTCGCGCTGCCGCTGACCGAGCTGCTGTTCCGCGCCGCGCAAGTGCATCGTGAGCACTTCGATCCGGCCGAGGTCCAGGTCAGCACGCTGCTGTCGGTCAAGACCGGCGGCTGCCCGGAAGACTGCGCCTACTGCCCGCAGGCCCAGCGCTATCACACCGGGGTCGATGCAACGAAGCTGATGGCCACCGAGGCGGTGCTCGAGAAGGCGCGCCAGGCCAAGGCCGCCGGCGCGACCCGCTTCTGCATGGGCGCGGCGTGGCGCTCGCCCAAGGACCGCGATATCCCGAAGGTCGCGGCGATGATCCGCGAGGTCAAGGCGCTGGGCATGGAGACCTGCGCCACGCTGGGCATGCTCAGCGGCGAGCAGGCGCGCGCACTCAAGGACGCGGGCCTGGACTACTACAACCACAACATCGACACCGACCCCGAGTACTACGACGCGATCATCCGCACGCGTGATCTGCAGGACCGCTTCGACACCCTCGAGCACGTGCGCGAGGCGGGCCTGAAGACCTGCTGCGGCGGCATCGTCGGCATGGGCGAGAGCGGTCGCCAGCGCGCCGGTCTGCTGCGCACGCTGGCCAACCTGCCGGCGCATCCCGATTCGGTGCCGATCAACCGGCTGGTGCAGGTCGAGGGCACGCCGCTGCACGGCACCGAGCAGATCGACCCGTTCGACTTCGTGCGCACGATCGCGGTCGCGCGGATCCTGATGCCGCGCTCGATGGTGCGGCTGTCGGCCGGGCGCCAGGACATGAGCGACGAGCTGCAGGCGATGTGCTTTCTGGCCGGCGCGAACTCGATCTTCTACGGCGAGCAGTTGCTGACCACCGGCAATCCCGACACCGAGCGCGACCTGGCGCTGTTCGCGCGCCTGGGCCTGCGGCCGATGCAGGTGATGGTCGATGCCGCCGACCACGACCATCCGGGGACCGTGCACGCCGACATCATCGAACTGCCGCAGCACCCGGCGAGCTGCGCGGCATGACGCCGGCGCGCGCGGACGCGGGCGGCGATGGCGCCTGAGCGGCCCGACCTGCGCGAACGCGCGCGTGCGGCGCGGCTGGCGCGCGACGCCCGCCATGCCCGTCGGCGGCGGCGCACAGTCGCGCGCCGCGACGGCATGCGCTGCGAGGTCGACGGCCGTTGGCTGCTGAACTTCTGCGGCAACGACTACCTCGGCCTGGCCCAGCATCCGGACGTGGCGACGGCGCTGCGCGACGCGGCGCTCGATGACGGTGTCGGCAGTGGCGGCTCGCACCTGGTCTGTGGTCACCACGCCCGCCATGTCGCGCTCGAGCGCGAGCTCGCCGACTGGCTGCAGGTGCCGGCGGCGCTGCTGATGGGCAGTGGGTTTGCGGCCAACCTCGCGGTGCTGCAGGCGCTGCTGGGCGAGGACGATGCCTGCGTGCAGGACCGGCTCAACCACGCCAGCCTGATCGACGCCGCGCGGCTGGCCGGGTGCCGGCTGCGCCGCTATCCGCACGGCGACGCGCAAGGCGCGCTGCGCCAGTTGCAGGGCCTGCCCGGCGGCGCGGCGCTGGTCGCGACCGATGGCGTCTTCAGCATGGACGGCGACATCGCGCCGCTGCGCGAGTTGGCCTCGGTCGCACAGGCGCAGCAGGCGCTGCTGTACGTCGACGATGCGCACGGCATCGGCGTGTGCGGGCCCGAGGGCCGCGGCAGCGTCGCGCAGGCCGGGCTCGGCGTCGAAGCGGTGCCGCTGCAGTTGCTGACGCTCGGTAAGGCATTCGGCGGCTACGGCGCGGTGGTGGCCGGCGATGCCGACCTCGTCGCGCATCTGGCCGAAACCGCGCGGCCCTATGTCTACACCACCGCACTGCCGCCGGCGCAGGCCGCCGCGACGCTGGCCGCGGTGCGGCTGGCGCGCCACGAACACTGGCGCCGCGAGCGGCTGGGCGCGCTGGTGCAGCGTTTGCGCGAACGCGCCGCGCGCGCGGGCCTGGACCTGATGCCATCCGACACGCCGATCCAGCCGCTGCGCTGCGGCGACAACGCGACCGCGCTCGCGTTGTCCCGGGCGCTCGATGCGGCCGGCTTCTGGGTCGCGGCGATCCGCCCGCCGACCGTGCCCGAGGGCCAGGCGCGGCTGCGCATCACGCTCGCCGCGACCCACGAGGACGCGCAGATCGACGCGCTGGTCGATGCACTCGCCGCCGCGCGCGATGCGCTGGTCCCGACGTCGTCCGCGATCCCGGCATGAGCACGCAGCCCCACGACAACCGCCGCGCATTGCTGGCGGTGGCGATCGCACTGGCTTCGGCGCTGTTCTTCACGCTGACCTACGTGCTCAACCGCGCCAGCGCCAGCGGCGGCGGCCATTGGGCGTGGACGGCGTGCCTGCGCTACTTCATCACCCTGCCGCTGCTGCTGCCATTGATGCCCTGGCAGGGCGGCACCGCGCCGGTGCTGCGTGCGATCGCCGCGCATCCCTGGGCGTGGCTGCGCTGCAGCGCGATCGGCTTCCTGCTGTTCTATTGCATGCTCTCGTTCGCCGCGTCCAGCGGCCCGGCGTGGCTGGTCGCCGGCAGCTTCCAGTTCACCGTGATCGCCGGCATGTTGTGCGCGCCGCTGCTCTACCGCGACGCCCGGCGCCGCGTGCCGCCGGCCGCGCTCGCCGTCGCCGCGGCGATCCTGGTCGGCGTGCTGCTGATGCAGTTCGGCCACGGCGGTGCGGGCCTGGATGTCGCGGGCTGGATCGCGCTGGCCTGCGTGCTGACCGCGGCGATCGCCTATCCACTGGGCAATCGTCTGCTGTTGCTGCACCTGGAGCGCACCGGCGAAGACCTCACCGCGACCCAGCGCGTGTTCGGACTGACGCTGGCCAGCCAGCCGCTGTGGCTGGTCGTGGCGGCGTTCGCCTGGCACCAGGCCGGCGCGCCATCGTTGCCGCAGGTGTGGCTGGCGGCGGGCGTGGCGCTGAGCGCGGGCGTGATCGCGACCATCCTGTTCTTCCAGGCCACCGGCATGGTCCGGCACAACCCGGTCGCGCTCGGCGCGGCCGAGGCGATGCAAGCGGCCGAATTGCTGTTCGCGGCGCTGCTCGGCGCACTGTTCCTGCACGAGGCCTGGCCCCAGGGCCGGGCGCTGCTCGGCGCGCTGGTGGTGACCGGCGGCATCGTCGCGTTCGCGCTGCTGGTCGCGCGCCCGGCGGCGACCAGTCCGCGTCGCACGCGCGCGCTGCGCGGGGACAAGGGCGCATGACCGACGAAGGCACACCGACGATGCACGACACGCCGCCCACCACCGCGCTGCCCGATGACGGCAGCGGTCTGTATATCGAGGTCTGCGGCGACGGGCCGCCGCTGGTGTTGCTGCACGGCTGGGCGATGCACGGTGGCGTGTTCGCGCCGCTGGTCGCGCGCCTGCGCGCCCACCGCACCGTCTACTGCGTGGACCTGCCGGGTCATGGGCGCAGCCGCGACGCCACCGTGCCGCTGGCGCTCGCGCCGGTGGTCGACGCGCTTGCGTCGCGGCTGCCGCCGGCGCCGTGGCTGGGCTGGTCGCTCGGCGGACTGTTCGCGCTGCAGGCCGCGGCGACTCGCCCGGCGTCGGTCACCGCATTGGCCATGCTGTGCGCGAGTCCGCGCTTCGTACGGGGCGAGGACTGGACGCACGGCATGGCGCCGGAGATCTTCCGTGACTTCGCCCGCGGCCTGCGCGACGACTACCGCGGTACGCTCGACCGCTTCATCGCCCTGGAAGCCTTTGGCTCGGAGGATGCGCGCGGCGAGTTGCGCGCGCTGCGCGCCGAGGTCTTCGCGCGCGGGGAGCCCGCCGCGCATGCGCTGGTCGACGGGCTGCAGCTGCTGCGCAGCATCGACCTGCGCGCGGCGTTGCCCGGACTCACCGTGCCCAGCCTGTGGCTGGCCGGTCGGCGCGACCGGCTGGTGGATCCACAGGCGATGCACGCCGCCGCCGCGCAGGCCCCCGATGCGCAGGCGCACACGATCGCGCATGCCGGTCACGCGCCGTTCCTGACCCATGCCGATGCCGTGGCCGAACACCTGCTGGCCTTCCTGCCCAAAGCCGCGACCTGACGCGCCCTCCCGCCACCGAATCGCCGACCCCATGACCGCCATCTTCGATCGCACCCACGTTCGCCGGGCGTTCTCGCGCGCCTCGTCGAGCTACGCCGGCGCCGCCGCTCTGCAGCGGCAGGTCGAGGCGCATCTGCTCGAGTCGCTGGACTATCTCGACGACCGCGTGCCTGGCTGCGTGCTCGATGTCGGCAGCGGTCCGGCGCATGCCGCGCTGGCGATGCGCGTGCGCTGGCCCAAGGCGCGCATCGTCGCAGTGGACCTGGCCTTGCCGATGCTGCAGCAGGCGCCGGTACGCGCCGGCTGGCGTGACCGCCTCGGGCTGCAACGCCCCGTCGACCGGGTCTGCGCCGACCTGCGTGCGCTGCCGATCGCCGACAACAGCGTCGACGTGCTGTTCTGCAACCTGTCGCTGCAATGGGTCGAGGACCTGGCGGCCGCGTTCGCCGGCTTTCGCCGGGTGCTGCGTCCCGACGGCCTGTTGCTGTGTTCGACGTTCGGCCCGCAGACCCTGATCGAACTGCGCGAGGCCTTCGGCCACGCCGACGAGGTGCCGCACGTCAGCCCGTTCGCATCGATCGCCGAGTTCGGCGACGCGCTGATGCAGGCCGGCTTCCGCAACCCGGTGCTCGACCGCGAGGTCGTCGTCCACCATCACCCCGACATGACCGCGCTGATGCGCGAGCTGCGTGCGGTCGGCGCGACCAATGCGCTGTCCGGCCGTCGCCGTGCGCTGACCGGGCGCGCGCGCTTCGCCGCGGCCGCCGCCCACTACGCGCAGTTCCGTGAACCCGAGGGTCTGCCGGCGAGCTGGGAATGGATCACCGCGATGGCCTGGGCACCGCAGCCGGGCGCGCCGATCCGCGACGGCGGCGAGGAACTGGCACGGTTCCCGGCCAGCGCGATCCCGGTCCGCCGGCGGCGCGACTGACGCCGCGCCGCCGGCTTCCCGGACGTCGGTGCCTCGAAGGCCAATCCACGCAGGATGGTCGAAGCCGGGTCTGTGTCAGGGGCGCATCGCACTGACGGCAACCGCCCGCTCGCGTTATGCTGCGCCGCAACAATCACCGGATCTCCGCTGTGCCCGCCGACTCCCGCCCTGGCGCGTTCGAACCCGTGCCCGACGCTGCCGAAGTGGCGGCGGCGGTGGCCGTGGCCGCCCCGGCGCCGCTGCCGCAGCGCCATACCGTCGCCGAGGATGTGCAGGGCCTGATCCTGGCCAGCCTGGTCAGCGCGTTGGGCATGTCGATCCTGGCGACCGGCGGCCTGATGGTCGGCGGCGTGGCCGGTATGGCGCTGTTGGCGCACTACGCCACCGGCGCGCATTTCGGCCTGCTGTTCGTGCTGTTCAACCTGCCGTTCTACTGGATCGCGGTGCGGCGCATGGGCTGGGAGTTCACCCTCAAGACCTTCCTCGCGGTCGGCGTGACCGGCGTCGTCGCCGACCTGATCCCGCGCATGGCGCCGTTCGAATCGATGACGCCGTTGTTCGCGGCGGTGTTCGGCGGTGCGCTGGTCGGCATGGGCATCCTGTCGTTCATCCGCCACCGCGCCAGCCTGGGCGGGGTGGGCATCGTCGTGGTGTGGCTGCAGCGCAGCCGCGGCTGGAGCGCGGGCAAGCTGCAGCTGGGCTTCGACACGGTGCTGATGCTGGTCTCGCTGACCGTACTGCCGCCGTCCAAGGTGCTGTACTCGGCGCTCGGCGTGCTGGTGCTCAACCTGGTGCTGCTGTTCAACCACCGGCCCGGGCGCTACATGGGCGCCTGAGCGCGGCGTTCATCCGATGCCGCACGCCAGCGCCTAGACTCGGCGCCTCCTCCTGGCGACGTGGATACCTTGATGCGCTGGCGCCCGACTGTTGTGCTGCTGTTGACCGCGTTGTCGCTGCCGGCGTCCGCGCAGCAGTACGAGATCGACCTGTCGCAGATCGATACCGCCGCGGTGCTGTCGAGCGGCGGCGATGTGCTGCGCCGCGCCGCACCCGAGGCCATCGATGGGCTGTTCCAGGCGGTGCTGCACGCCTCGCGCGAACCCGGGGAAGCGCGGGCGTTGTGCGACCTGTTCGAGCCCGACGCCACGCGCGACCTGGCCGCGTTCCAGCGCACCGTCGACCGGCTCGGGCCGGCCAGCCGCAACCGCTTCGCCAATGCGTTCACCAACGTCGCACTGACCGGCCTGCAGGGCGCGCCGCAGGCGTTCGACGCTGCCGCCGCGCAACAGGTGCTGCGCGCAGCCGCGGTGACCGCGACGCTGCTGCACGACGGCTTCATGCTCGGGCTCACCTCGACCGGCACCGACGAGGCCAGCCGGGCAGGGCGCTGCCGCGCGTTCCGGCAGATGGTCGACGTGCTCAAGGACCAGCCGCAGCCCCAGCGCGTGCTCGCGACCCGCTGGCTGCTCGCCGAGGGCCTGACCCTGGTGGCCGACGGCCAACCTCCCGCGCGCTGAGCGCGCGTCGTCGGATCACGACTTGAGTCGGGCGACGATCGACTCGTAGAGATCGCGGTGGAAGAAGTACACCTCGCGCAGCAGGAACTCGCGCTGGGTGCGGAAGGTACGGAAGCGCGTCGATGGCGTCGGCGAACCGACCGCATCGATGCCCAGCCGGCGGCTCGCACGCAATGCGCGCGCCATGTGCAGCGGGTCGCTGACCACGATGACCCGGTGCAGATCGTGCTCGCGCATCAACCGCCGCGCTTCGACCAGGTTCTCGACCGTGGTGCGCGAGCGCGACTCGGTGAGGATCGCCGAGGCCGGGATATCGCGGCGCAACGCATAGCGGCGTGCGACCTGCGCCTCGGAGAAGCGCGCCTTGGCGCCGCCGTAGCCGCCGGTGAAGATCAACATCGGCGCATGGCCGGCGCGATAGAGATCCAGGCCGTGGTCGATCCGCGCCTCGAACACCGGCGAGGGCACCGCGTCGTAGGCGGCGGCGCCCAGCACCACGATCGCGTCCGCCGGACCGGCCTCGTCGCGGCTGCCCACATGCACGATCCAGGCCGCGACGCCGGCCAGCCAGGCGACCAGCAACAGCGCGCCCCAGACGCACAGGCGCAGCAGCGGACGGCGTCGACGCCGCTGGCTCACGACCGCACCGCGGCGCTCACGGCCGCCACGGCAGCCGGTCCGGATCGACGTTGCCGCCGCTGAGCACGATGCCGACGCGGCGGCCGGCGAAGCGCGCCGGCGCGCCCAGCACCGCGGACAGCGCGATGGCCGACGACGGCTCGACCAGTTGCTTGGTGTGCACGGCGATCCGCCGCGCGGCGGCGACGGTGTCGGCATCGTCGACCGCCAGCACCTCGACCGGCGTGCCGTGTGCGACGCCATGGCGCGAGAGGATCTCGAAGTTCGGCGCGCCCAGCAGCCCGCGCAGGCCATCGCAGACCGTGTCGGGGACGAGGTCGTCCACGCGCGCGCCCTGGCGCAGCGAGCGCAGGGTGTCGTCGGCGCCGCGCGGCTCGGCCAGTACCAACCGGGTCTGCGGCGCGGCGTGCGCGATTGCCAATGCGGTGCCGGCTGCCAGCCCACCGCCGCCGACCGGCACGACCAGGTCGTCGAGCGGGCCGGCCGCGTGCAGCAGCTCGAGCGCGGCCGTGCCCTGGCCGGCGATCACCTGGGCATTGGCATAGGGGTGCACGAGCGTGGCGCCGGTCTGCGCACGGACCTGTTCGCAGCTGCGCTCGCGGTCGGCCAGCGTCGCCGCGCAGCGATGCAACACCGCGCCGTAGCTGGCGATCGCCGCCAGCTTGGTCGCCACTGCGCCCTCGGGCACCACGACATGGCAGGCGATGCCGTGCAGATGCGCCGCCAGCGCGAGCGCCGCGCCGTGATTGCCGGACGAGTGCGTGACCACCCCGCGCGCGGCAGTGTCCGGGTCCAGCGCCAGCACCGCATTGCAGGCGCCGCGGAACTTGAACGCGCCCGCGCGCTGCAGATGTTCGGCCTTGAAGTGCAGCGCGCAACCGGCGGCTGTATCGATCACCCGGCTGCGCAACACCGGTGTGAGATGGGCGACCGGCGCGAGCCGGGCCGCCGCGGCGAGCAGGTCGTTGGCGTCGGGCAAGGGCGGGGCGGCATGCATCGCAACAGCGTAGCCGAGCCGCCTTGCGGATTCACGATCGAACAAGATCGTGTTGCGAGGTCGGCCGGTGCTCTTAAGGGCTGATTCAATGGACGCAGCCGAAGCTGGAGCCCTTATCGAGCGGGGGACCGCCATGATCCGCAAGGGACTGATCTTCGTCGCCTGTCTGACCCTTGCCGGTTGCGCGAGCTACGGCTACCGCGGCGGCAGTGGCGATTACTACTACGGCTCGCCCGGCACCGTGTACCGCAGCTACGGCGCCCCCTACGGCAGCGTCGGCTACGGGCGTTACTCGGGCTGGTATGGCGGCGCCGGATACGGCGCGCCGTACTACGGCAGTCGGCCTTACGGCTATGGCTATGGTTACGGCGGTGGCTACTACCGGCCGCCGCCGGTGATCGTGCGTCCGATCGTGCCCCCTCGTCCGGGGTACGGACACGGACATGGACGGCCCGGGTATCGGCCGCCGCATGGCCATGGCCCGGGTCGCCCGGGCTGGAGCGATGGCCGGCCTGGCGTCGGCCGTCCCGATCGGCCCGGACGCCCGGACTCCGATCGTCCGGGTCGCCCCGGTGGGCACTGGGGCGGACGCCCCGGCGGCGACGGCCGTCCCGGCCACAACGGCCCGCGTCCGGGCTACCGCCCGCCGTCGCAGGCCCGCCCGCCGGAGCAGCGTCCGCCGAGCCGTCCGCCGCAAAGCCGCCCGCCGAGCAGCGACACCCCGCGCCCGGCCCCGCGCGAGCGCGCCGGCTACCGCCGCCCCGACCAGCGCGTCCCCTGATCTTCCGAAAACCGGGGTCAGCGTCGCTTTTCGAGCCTGCGTCGCGCCGTATCGTCAGCGTTGCTTGAGAAAAGCGACGCTGACCCTGGTTTGGATGGGGCGGCTTTCGTGAACTCCGGCCCATTCTCAGGAAGTCGAGCTGCATTGGGGCTTGCGCCGTTGGCATTCCCGGGCGAAGCTTGGCCCCGCCTGACCGATTGCGTCGGTTTACGACGAAAAGGTCATACGACTGTCGATGCCCGGCGGGGGACTCTCGGATCCCCCCTGTTCCGCCCTCCTCCGGGCATCGGCTCTTCACCCTGCGGCCCAAGACGCGTGCGTGGGTGGCGAGCCAAAAAAAAGGGGCCGGATGTCCCCCGACATCCGGCCCCGTGCTTCCCCGGGACGTACATGGCCGGCCCTGTTCCAATCTCCAGCCGCGCCCCCCTTTCAGACGCTTGCCGTCCCGGGTGCAACCCGAACGTACGCAGAAATCGTGCCAAGCGCCGGCTCGCCCGTGCCGGCCGACCTGCCGGATAATCCGCCGATGCCCAACGACTTCTACAGCTACGACGTCATCGTCGTCGGCGGCGGCCACGCCGGCACCGAAGCGGCGCTCGCCTCCGCGCGCGCCGGCGCCCGCACCCTGCTGCTGACCCACAACGTCGAGACGATCGGCGTGATGAGCTGCAACCCGGCGATCGGTGGCATCGGCAAGGGCCACCTGGTGCGCGAGATCGATGCCCTGGGCGGGATCATGGCCCGCGCCGCCGACGCCGCCGGCATCCAGTGGCGGCGGCTCAACGCCTCCAAGGGCCCGGCGGTCCGCGCCACCCGCTGCCAGGCCGACCGCAATCTCTACCGTGCGTTCGTGCGCCGCGCGGTCGAGGCGCAGCCGAACCTGACGATCTTCCAGTCGGCGGTCGACGATCTAATCATCGAGGGCGACGCCGTGCGCGGCGCGATTACCCAGACCGGCCTGCGCTTCGACGCGCCGGCGGTGGTGCTGACCGCGGGCACGTTCCTCGGCGGTCGCATCCATGTCGGCGAAGCGCAGTCGGCAGGCGGCCGTGCAGGCGATCCGCCAGCGACCACGCTCGCCCAGCGGCTGCGCGAGCGCCCGTTCGTCGTCGACCGGCTCAAGACCGGCACGCCGCCGCGGATCGACGGCCGCACGCTCGATTACGCGGCGATGGCGATCCAGCCCGGCGACGATCCGCGCCCGGTGTTCTCGTTCCTCGGCTCGCAGGCCGACCACCCGCGCCAGGTGCCGTGCTGGATCACCCGCACCACCGAGCGCACACACCAGATCATCCGCGGCGCGCTGCATCGCTCGCCGATGTACTCGGGCCAGATCGAGGGCATCGGCCCGCGCTACTGTCCGTCGATCGAGGACAAGGTGGTGCGCTTCGCCGACAAGGACAGCCACCAGATCTTCGTCGAGCCCGAAGGCCTGGACGTCGCCGAGATCTATCCCAACGGCATCTCGACGTCCTTGCCGTTCGACGTGCAACTGGCGCTGGTGCGCAGCATCGTCGGCTTCGAGCAGGCGCACATCACCCGCGCCGGCTACGCGATCGAGTACGACTTCTTCGATCCGCGCGGCTTGCGCGCGTCGCTGGAGACGCGCGCGGTGGCCGGGCTGTTCTTCGCCGGGCAGATCAACGGCACCACCGGCTACGAAGAAGCCGCCGCACAGGGCCTGATCGCCGGGCTCAATGCTGCCCGCCAGGTGCGCGGCCTCGAGGCCTGGAGCCCGCGCCGCGACCAGGCCTACATCGGCGTGCTGATCGACGACCTGATCACGCACGGCACGAAAGAGCCGTACCGCATGTTCACCAGCCGCGCCGAGTACCGGCTGCAGCTGCGCGAGGACAATGCCGACCTGCGCCTGACCGGCATCGGCCGTGAGCTGGGCTTGGTGGACGACGCGCGCATGCAACGCTTCGACGCCCGACGCGAGGGGATCGAGCGCGAGACCGCCCGTCTGCGCGGGCTGTGGGCCTCGCCGCACAACGCGTTGGGCCGTGCGGTCGTGGAGACGCTGGGCATCGAGCTGCGCCGGGAGAGCAACGCGATCGACCTGCTGCGCCGCCCCGGGCTCGATTATCCGGCGCTGATGCGCGTGGACGGCCTCGGCCCGGGCGTGGCGGATGCCGACATCGCCGAGCAGGTCGAGATCGAGGCAACGTACTCGGGCTATCTCGAACGCCAGCGGGTGGAGATCGAGCGCCAGCAGCGCCAGGAGGGCACGGCGATCCCGGACAGCTTCGACTACGCGGCTGTGCGCGGGCTGTCGGCCGAGATCGTGCAGAAACTCGGCCAGGTGCGGCCATTGACCGTCGGCCAGGCCCAGCGCATTCCCGGCATGACCCCGGCGGCGATCTCGCTGCTGCTGGTGCATCTCGAACGCGCGCGGCGCGGGCGCATGGCCGGCGCCGCGTAACCGCACGCGCCTGGGCCCCCTGGTCGAACGACGCCCTCCGTATCGCGCCGGGCGCATGCCCCGCATGCGGGAGAAGGCGCGACAAGCAGGACCGCGCGCTTCACCTCCCCCGCCTGCGGGGGTAGGTCGACGCCGCAGGCGTCGGGTGGGGGCTGGGCTTGCCGCGAACAGCGCCCCCACCCCAGCCCTCCCCCGCGATGCGGGGGAGGGAGACACGCGGCGCGACCCGCGCGCGTAGCGCGGACGGGCCACTACCTCGCAGCGCAAACGGGCCACCTCCTCCGCAGGGCAGACGGGTCACCTCCTCCGCAACGCGGGGGAGGTCGATGCCGTCAGGCATTGGGTGGGGGGCAGGGCTTGCCGCGAACAGCGCCCCCACCCCAGCCCTCCCCCGCGATGCGGGGGAGGGAGACACGCGCGCGACCCGCGCGCGTAGCGCGGACGGGCTCCCTCCTTCGCAGCGCAAACGGGCCACCTCCTCCGCAGCGCAGACGGGCCACCTCCTCCGCAACGCGGTGTACAGACCGGAGACAAGGTGGACACCTGTTCGGAGACATGGTGGACGGGTCATGCAAGGACTCGCCCCGCGTTCACTTGCCCGGTGACCAGGTCGATCCTGGCGACTCGGCACGTGCTCCAGTACACCTCGTAGCGCCCATCCTCCAGGGTTGGGCGGATCGCCACACGCTCGCCCACGAACGCTTTGCCCACCTTCCAGTTCCGCCCTCGCCAGGCGATGCGGCCATGTTCGTGCACGAGCCGGACCTCGTCGCTGTCGCCGTATTCAGGCGGTGCCGGGTGCTCGACATAGTCCCGCGCGCTGGGGCGATACCGATCGACCGGCACGCCCATCCCCAGCGCCTCGTGCGGCCGCTGCTGGTTGTAGATGGCCCGCCAGCCATCGAAAGCGCGTTGCGCCTGGGCGAGGTCGATCAGGGGCATGTGTTGCAGCACTTCGATCTTCAGGGTGCGGTGGAAGCGTTCGTCCTTGCCCTGTGTCTGCGGATGAAACGGCCTCGAATGGCCGACGCGGATGCCTTGCCGCATCAGCCATAGATCGAGTCGGGTGTAGTGGGTGCCCCAGGGCGCGCCGTTGTCCATGGTCATCCGCAGCGGCACACCGTAGCGCCGGAAGGCCGTGGTCAGGTGCCCGATGACGGTCTCGCGCGTCTCCTCGCCGCAAGCCTGCAGGACCAAGGCATAGCGGGAATGGTCATCGAGCACGGTCAGCGGATGGCATCGGCCCCGAGACATCGGGACATGGCCCTTGAAGTCCATCTGCCACAGATCGTTGGGCGCCGGATGCTCGAAGCGCTGCCAAGGCTGGGCCGCCTGGGAGGCGGCAGGTGCGATCAGACCGTGACGGCGCAGGACGGCATGCACGGTGCTGACGGCTGGCATCGCGTGGCCCAACACCTCCAGCCGACGCGCCAGCTTGCGTGCCCCCCAGGCTGGATGCTGCGCCCGCAACCCCACGATCAACGCCTCGACCTGTGGCGCGCAGCGAAGCGGCGTGGCCTGGGGCCGGCGAGAGCGATCCGATAGCGGCTCACCCAAGCGTGCACGCGCCCGCCATTTGTAGCCCGTCGTGGGGCTGATGCCGAATCGGCGACACAACTGCCGAAGGTTGGTGTCTTCCCGCAGCGCCAACCGGGTGAACTCCTCACGCAACGTCATCGTCGACACCTCCTGCCACGGCATCGCTCGCTCCCATCGGACCGAAATGCCGAGCTTGAATGTGTCCACCATGTCCCCGAACACCTGTCCACCATGTGTCCGGTCTATACACGGGGGGGAGGTCGATGCCGTCAGGCATCGGGTGGGGGCACGGGCCTGGCGCGACCAGCCCCCACCCCAGCCTTCCCCCACGATGCGGGGGAGGGAGACAAGCGGCGCGACCCGCGCGCGTAGTGCGGATGGGCCACTACCTCGCAGCGCAGACGGGCCACCTCCTCCGCAGGGCAGACGGGTCACCTCCTCCGCAGCGCGGGGGAGGTCGATGCCGTCAGGCATCGGGTGGGGGCTGGGCTTGCCGCGAACAGCGCCCCCACCCCAGCCCTCCCCCGCGATGCGGGGGAGGGAGACAAGCGGCGCGACTCGCGCGCGTAGCGCGGACGGGCCACTACCTCGCAGCGCAGACGGGCCACCTCCTCTGCAGGGCAGACGGGTCACCTCCTCCGCAGCGCGGGGGAGGTCGATGCCGTCAGGCATCGGGTGGGGGTACGGGCCTGGCGCGACCAGCCCTCACCCAGCCCTCCCCCGCGATGCAGGGGAGGGAGACTCGCCTTCGCTCCGCTGCCGCGCGCTCGTCGGTCGCGGGGCGCTGTCGCAAACGCCTGTGTCGCTTGCGTTCTCACGATCCGTCGCCACCTTGGATCGATGCATCTGGACATGCCCGAAACGCCCGAGGACTCGCCTGCCCAGCGGGCGCGCGACCGACAGCGGCTGTCGCGCGCGCTGCAGGCCAGCATCGGCTTCGTGCTGCTGCTGGTCATCGCCTTCGGCATCCAGGCGATGGTCGACTGGCGTGCGCTGGCGGTCCGTCCCGGCGAATGGGCGGGGCTGGCGGGCCTGCTCGGCGCGCCGCTGCTGCACGGCTCGCCGGGTCATCTGATCGCCAACGCCAGTGCGCTGCTGGTGCTCGGAACGCTGGCGCTCGCGGTGTATCCCAAGGCTACGCTGCGTGGGTTGCCGTTGATGTGGCTGGGCTCGGGCCTGGGCGCCTGGCTGCTCGGCGATCCGGGCTCGCACCATCTCGGCGCCAGCGGCGTGACCCACGGCCTGATGTTCCTGGTGTTCGTGCTCGGCCTGCTGCGCCGCGACCGGCCCTCGGTCGCGGCGGGCATGATCGCCTTCCTGTTCTACGGCGGCATGTTGCTGACGATCTTGCCGCAGGAGCCGGGCGTGTCGTGGCAGTCGCACCTGGGCGGCGCCGTGGGCGGCGTGCTCGCGGCGTTCTGGTTCCGCCGTGCCGATCCGCAGCTGCCGCGCCGCCGCTACAGCTGGGAAATCGAGGAAGAGGAGGCGCAGCGCGCTGCACGCCTGCAGGCCGAGACGCTGGAGCCGCCGGCGCCGGACGACGTGCCGGTGTTGTGGCAGCGCCCGCCGGCCGATGACGCGCGCGGTGTCGTGCTGCCGTTCCCGTCGCGCGCGCGGGCGCGCGACCTTGACGATGACACGCCGCCCGCGTCGCGTTAGACACGCTCCCGCTTTGCCAGCGCTTACCGATCGTTGTCGTGCGGGTCTCCGTGTTCGAGCCAATGTGCGGTCGTTTTGGGGTCCGCATGCACGAATGCCACACGAAGACCGAAGAGCGTTCCGATGCTGTCGAGCGTCTCGATCGTCGGGTTTCCTTTGCCGCTCTCGATCCGCTTGAGCGTCAGCAGACTCATGCCGCGATGTTTGGCGAACTGCACCTGGGTCAATCCGCTGATCTTGCGCATGCGCTTGACGGCTTGCGCAAGGTCGAGGCGACCGTAGGCAATGTCGGCCGCCAGCGCATCTCTGAGCGTGCGGATCGTCTGGCTGTCAGGGCGTCGGCGTTGCATGGTGGGCAATGGCCTGCAGCTTGGTGATCTGAAATCCGATCGCGGTCTTGCACGCCTCAACGATATCCGCATCAGCATCTCGCATGCGCAGTTCCTGGGCGAGTTTCGGCAGGTGTTCCTCGCCGAAGGCCTTGAGCGCGACGGCGACTTCCACTTTGATGTCGTCGTCTAGCGCCAATTGCTCCAGGATCACGTTCCAATCATCGGTGATCCCGCCCTCGGGCAAGCGCCAGTCGCACGTGCGGGTGATCAGTTCGCGATCGAGATACATCGGGCCGATGTCGTACAGCGGGGTCAGTTGCACAGTGCCGTCTGGACATTGCTGCACGGAGGTGTTGCGAACGTGGTTGTCCGGGTTGCGCAGCGCGCGGTTGAGAACATCCCGGCACAGGAATTCCGCGACGGCCTGGGCCGGATTCGACGCCACGTCTGCCAATCGTTCGGTGAGCGCAAAGAGCGATGCGCTGCGGCCGAAGCCCGGGAACCCGGCCAGCGCCGACAGCGTCTCCTGGTGGAGACGATGGACGACGCCGTCGGTGCCGACCTGGCGATCGAAACGGCGAAGGAACAGCATGCCGTCCTTGAAGACGGGCGTGTCGATCGTACGCAGACCGCAGGCGCCAACGGCCTGCAGATAAATGGATTCGTGGCGGAGAATCCGCTGATCGCTCGGGTCCTGGCCTCGCGGCAGCTTGATGATCCAGTGCGCACGCGCGCGTGCATCGGGCAGCGCCGCATCGGGATACCAACGACCGTCCTCGTCCTGTGTCAGCAGAAACTTCGGGGCCACGCCCTGCACACCGGGTGTGCCGGCCGCGAGCATGTTGTGCAATGCGAGCTGGGCAAGGAACGCATCGGTGCGCTCGCTGATGTCCCGCGTCGTGAAGCCGTCCGCCGCAATGCCGCCAGTCTGACGCTGGTAGAACTCGACTGCGGTATCGAGACGAAGCCGGCCAATGGGGGCGAAGGCACCGTGCTGGGCCAGGAAAAAATCCTGCGTTGCGTCCTGAGCCGAGACCCCAAGCAGGCCGGCCAAGTGCTCGCGTCCGCGTCCTTGTGGGACCAGATCCCACAGGAAGGCCAACGGTGTCTGCGAAGCGCCCGACCACGTATGGATCTCCATGCTGACCGGGAGCGAAAGCGCCACGGGTGGCGCGTGCTCGACCGGGCCGAAGACATAATCAGGCAGGTACTCAAAGCGCACGGATCGTTCGGTCACTGCGATCCGTGCAGCGCAGTGCCACGTGCCGTTGATGTAGAGCTCGATGGCGCTGTCCATTGGTCGAGAATGGTATATCAAAGTAGATATTTCAAGCGAGAAGAGCAGTGAATAGTCTACTTAAGTAGCCCAAAACACCGAGTCTGCGCCTTGCCTTTAGCAGCCATGCCTTAAGCGGCCCGTCCGGCCAGTGCTCGACTGCACACGGTGTCGCACCGGTGGATCTCGCATCAGGTGGCGTGCCCGGGTGCGTTGAAGTGGCGCGGCAGGGCCGCGAGCGGCAGCGCGGCGTCACACCCAGGCCTCGCGTCCAGCCCCCGATCCCCTGGTGCCAGCCCGAATGCGCTGCCGAGCCCCTCGCTGCGGACAGCGTTCTCAGGCGCCCGCGCTACCATGCGCAACGCTTCGAGACGGGACATCACCGATGCAGGACGCATCTTCGGACAATCTGTACGCGCCCCCCACCGCGGACGTCGCCCCAGCGCCGCGTGCTACCGCCACGGCCGCGCAACCGTTCTATGTTGTCTCGGCGACGAAGTTCTGCGTGCTGTTCTTCGTGACCTTCGGGCTCTACGTCCTGTACTGGTTCTATGTCCATTGGCGCCGATGGGGACGCACCAGCAACGAGACCGTGTGGCCGGTGCCGCGCGCGGTGTTTTCGATCTTCTTCGCGCATGCGTTGGCCCGGCGCATCGACCAGCGCCTGCGTGCGCTCGGCATCGTGCGCGCCTGGTCGCCGGCGCTGGCGGCAACTGTCTACGTCGTCTTCCAGATCGGAAGTACCGTGGCCTCGCGGCTGGCCGATCGCGGGATCGGCGTGCCGATCACCGACATCGTCTCGTTGCTGGCGCTGGTCCCGATCGCGCTGTCGATGCTGGCGATGCAGCGTGCCGCGAACGCCGCCTGTGGCGATCCCGACGGCGCGGGCAACCGGCGCTTCACCTGGGCCAACTGGGTGTGGATCGTGATCTTCGGCCTGATCTGGCTGTTGATCGGTGCGGCGATTCTGCTGCCGGCCTTCGGCGTGGATCTGCCGCAATGACCCCGACGACCCGCGCGTCGCGCGCCGGCGGCTGACCGGGATGCACGCACCGGACGATCCGTACGCGCCGCCGCAGGCCGACGTGCGCGCCCCCGTCGCCAGCGGCGATGCGTTCTACGTGGTCTCGCCGCGGAAGCTGGTGGTGCTCTACGTCGCCACGTTCGGGCTCTACCAGATGTACTGGTTCTACCTGCACTGGCTGCGCTGGCAGGCGGTGCATGGCGTTCGGGTGCGCCCGGTCGTGCGGGCGGTGTTCGCATTGTTCACGGTGCACGCGCTGGCACGTCGCATCGACGAGGCCCTGCGCGCGGCGGGCATCGCGCGGCGCTGGTGGCCGATGGCGGTGGCGACCGCGTTCTTCCTGTGCGAAGCGGTGTCGTGGGGCACCGCCTTCGTCGGCCCGTCGGTGGCCGCGCGCTGGCCGGCGACGACGCCGTGGATGGACTGGTTGGGGATCGCGCTGATGCCGCTGGCCTGCGCCAGCCTGGTCCGGCTGCAACTGGCCGCCAATGCCGCCTGCGGCGACCCGCAGGCGCTGCGCAACCGGCGCTTCACGGTCTACAACCTGCTCTGGATCGTGGGCAGTGTGTCGGTGGTCGCGACCGCGACCGTCATCGTCCTGCGCGCGCACGCGGGCTGAGGTTCAGCGCCGCGCCGTCAGCCGCAGGCCACGCGGCACCAGCGCGCGCTCGGCCAGCTCGAACACGCCCTGGACTGCCAGCGCCAGCAACGCGGCGGGCACCGCGCCTTCGAGGATCAGACCCAGGTCGTCGAGCCGGATGCCGGTGAGGATCGGCTGGCCATAGCCGCCGGCCCCGATCAGCGCGCCCAGCGTCGCGGTGCCCACATTGATCACCGCCGCGGTCTTGATGCCGGCCAGGATCGTCGGCAACGCCAGCGGCAGTTCCACCCGCAACAGCCGCGTCGTCGGCGGCAGCCCGACCGCCGCCGCGGTCTCGCGCAGTTCGCGCGCGATGCCGGTCAGCCCGGCGTGGGTGTTGCGCACGATCGGCAGCAGGCTGTAGAGGAACAGCGCGGCGATCGCCGGCCCCGCGCCGATGCCGAACAGCGGGATCATGAACACGAACACCGCCAGCGATGGCAGCGTCTGCAGCACACCGGTCAACGCCAGCACGCCCTGGCCCAGCCGCGGCCGCCGCGCCGCGATCACGCCCAGCGGCAGCGCGACCAGCAGCGCCGCACCGAGCGAGATGCCGACCAGCGCCAGATGCTCGCCGGTACGCCGGGCGATGCGCGCCACGCGGCTGTCGCCCGTGCTTGGCGCGACGCCGAGCCAGTCGGCCGCGACCGTTGCCTCGTCCACGCCATCGAGCTTCACCCGCGCGTTGAGCCGCTGCATCGTCGCCGCATCGATCCGGCCTTCCAGTCCGCGCAGTGCGGCCAGCACCGTCGGTGCACGTGTGCCCAGATCTGTGCGATAGAGGTAGATCGCGGCATACGACGGGAAGTAGTCGCGGTCGTCGTCGAGCACGACCAGGTCGTAGTGCGGAATCTCGGCATCGGTCGCGTACAGGTCGGTGGCGTCGATCGCGCCGCTGGCCAGCGCCCGATACGCAAGATCATGGTCGAGCCCATCGGGGCGCTGCGGCAGCGCGTAGGCCGCGCGCAGGCCCGGCCAGCCGTCGCCGCGCGACATGAACTCGTTGCTCAGGCCCAGCCGCAGTGCCGGGTGCGCGGCGAGGTCGGACAACCTTGTGATCCCCAGCTGGGCGGCCTGCGCGCGGCGCATGCCGATCGCGTAGCTGTTGTCGAAGCCCAGTGGCGCGGTCATCGCCAGCCCGCGTTCGGCCAGCGCCGCCTCCAGCGCCGCACGTTGCGCACGCGGCATGCGCAGCAACTCGTCGGCCAGCGTGCCGGTGTACTCGGCATAGGCATCGATCTCGCCTTCCAGCAGCGCCCGCCACAGGATCCGGCTGCCGCCGAGCTGGCGGCGATGGGTGACCTCGGCGCCGGCCTCACACGCCGCCAGCGTCGCGATCTCGCCCAGCACCACGCCTTCGGTGAAGTTCTTCGAGCCGATCGTGGCCGTCTGCGCGGTGGCCAGTGCCGGCAGCAGCAGGCCGACCAGCAGCGCCAGCATCACACCGAGCCTGCGCCGGCCGCTCATCGCAGTGCCTCGTCGACGCTGCGCTGGGCACGCATGAACGCCTGCACGAAATCGTCCGCCGGCGCATCGAGCAATGCGCGCGGCGGGCCCTGCTGCACGATGCGCCCGGCCCGCAGCAGCACCACCGTGTCGGCGAACCACACCGCCTCGGCGATGTCGTGAGTCACCAGCACCACGGTCTTGCCCAGGCGCGCGAACAGCGCGCGCATCTGCGCCTGCAGGTCGTGGCGCACGATCGGGTCGAGCGCGCCGAGCGGTTCGTCGAGCAACAGCACATCGGGGTCGAGCATCAGCGCACGGATCAGCCCCACGCGCTGGCGCTGCCCGCCCGACAGCTCGGTTGGATAGCGCCGCAATGCATCGGCCGGCAACTGGCACAGCGCAGCGAGTTCGCGCATGCGCGCTTCGATCCGCGCCCGCGACCAGCCCAGCGTGCGCGCCAGCAGCGCGATGTTGCCGGCGGCATCGAGATGCGGGAACAGCCCGCCCTCCTGGATCACATAGCCGATCCGTCGGCGCAGCGCCGGCAAGGTGTCGCGGCGCAGCGGCGTGCCGTCGAAACGCACCTCGCCGGTGTCGGGCCATTCCAGGCCCACCAGCATCCGCAGCAGCGTCGACTTGCCCGCGCCGCTGGGGCCGATCAGTGCGGTCGTCGCGCCGGGCGCGATGTGCAGGTCGACGCCAGCGAGCGCGTCGGCCGCGCCGTAGCGCCGGTGTACCTGGTCGAGGTCGTACATCGCGGCAGGCTAGCAAGCCCGATGTGCAGGCCCCGCGGCCGCGCCGGCGGCCTGTGCTACGGTCCGGCCTCGCCCGCCCGGACCTGTGTCATGCCCCGTCTCGCGCTGCTCGCCTGCCTGCTCGTGCTGTTGCCCGGCTGCGGGCGCGACCCGGTCCCAGCACCCGCCGAGGCGATGCCCGCGGCCGCCGCGGTCGCGAACGACACCCCGGCCGGCCGCCGCATCGAGGCCGACGTGCGCACGCTGGCCGACGCGCGCATGGAGGGCCGCTTCACCGGCAGCGCCGGCTATGCGCGGGCCGCCGAGCATGTCGCCGCCCGCTTCGCCGCGATCGGCCTGGAACCGGCCGGCGACGACGGCGGCTGGCAGCAACGCGTGCCGCTGCTGCGCGCCAGCGTCGAGCGCGACGGGGCCCGACTGGAGGTCGAGCGCGGCGGGCGGCGCATCGCGCTGCGGCCGTTCGAACAGTTCCTGCCGCTGCCCGACTTCGCTGCGCCGCGCAGCGAGGCGACCGCGCCGGCGGTCTTCGTCGGCCAGGCGATTGACGCCCCGGAGCTCGACCACGATGACTTTCGCGGCGTCGACCTGCACGGACGCATCGCCGTCGCCTTCGGCGGTGCGCCCGCCCGCTTCCCGGGCACTCAGGCCGCGCACTACGGCAGCCTGCGCAGCAAGGTCGAGGCGGTCGCCGCACGCGGCGCGATCGCGCTGGTGCTGGTGCACACCGCCGCCGACGAGGCCGGCACGCCCTGGGCGCGCACACGCGAGCGCGGGCTGCAGCCGGCGATGCGCTTGCGTGGCGACGATGGCCGCGCCTTCGACGACGGCCCGCCGCTGCGCGCGATGATGGTCGTGTCCGCGGCCGCCGCCGACCTGGTGTTCGCCGACGGCCCGCGCACCGCGGCCGAACTGGCCGACGCCGCGCGCGCCGGCACCGCGGCGCCGTTCGCGCTGCCCGGCACGCTGACGCTGGCCGCGCGCACGCGCATCGACACGCTCGAAGGCCACAACGTCGTCGGCCGGCTGCCGGGCCGCGACCCGGCGCTGGCCGGCGAGAGCGTCGTGCACACCGCGCATCTGGACCACCTGGGGCCGGGCGCGGACGGCGAGGGCATCCACCACGGCGCGCTCGACAACGCGTTGGGCGTGGCGATCATGCTGGAGGCTGCCCAGGCGTTGAAACACAACGGCCGCGCGCCGCGACGCTCGACGGTGTTTGCCGCGGTGACCGGCGAGGAGCAGGGCCTGCTCGGCGCCACCTGGCTGGCGCGCCGGCCGCCGCCGGCGGTCGGGCGCCCGATCGCCAACCTCAACATCGACATGCCGATCCTGACCGCGCCCACGCGCGACATCGTGGCGATCGGCGTCGAGCATTCGAGCCTGAAGGGCGCGGTCGAACGCGCGGCGGCGGAAGTCGGTGTCGCGCTGTCGCCCGATCCGTTTCCCGAGGAAGCGACGTTCGTGCGCAGCGACCAGTACGCCTTCGTGCGCTCGGGCGTGCCGGCGCTGTACCTCGACGCCGGGGTCGCGTCGGCCAATGCCGGTCAGGACCCGCGCGTGGCGGCGACCTGGTTCCTGCGCAACTGCTACCACCGGCCCTGCGACAACATCGAGCTGCCGATCCAGTACGGCGACGCCGCCCGCCTGGCGCGGGTGAGCGCGGCGATCACCCGACTGGTCGGCGACGACGATGCGCCGCCCCAGTGGAACGAGGGCGATGTGTTCGGGACGCGTTGTGCGACATTGCGTGGGGACGAAGAATGAGGGGCCGTGTCGTCGCCTGCTGCTGCCAGACGGCGTTGCTTCGGAAGGGCATCGGCGTGTAAACCCGAAGCCGGTTCGCTTCGGTCAGGGCCCCCACCCAACCCTCCCCCGCACGCGGGGGAGGTCGGCGCCATCGGCGCCGGGTGGGGGCAGCACACATCGGCGCCGTCCAGGCGCTGGCCGTCGGGCCTCAGCCGCGCGTGCGCGTCCTGCGGGAGGGCTTTAGAGCGCCGCGCCCGCACCGGTCATTGGGAATCGCAACTGCGCGATACGCATCACCTCCCCCGCGTGCGGGGGAGGTCGGCGCCATTGGCGCCGGGTGGGGGCCGCACAGGCTCAGCCGCGCGTGTGCGCGGGGGCGTCGTCGTTGGCGGCGGCCGGCAGCGGGCGCTCGGTGGTCACTTCGGGCAGTTCGATGATGAAGCGCGCGCCGCCGCCTTCGCGGTCCTCGTACCACAGCTGGCCGCCGAGGTTGACGATGATCTGCTTGGCCAGCGACAGCCCCAGGCCGCTGGAGCGTCCGTCGTCCTTGCCCGCGTGCGCCAGCCGCTGGAACGGCCGGAACAGCGCGTGTTGCAGGTCGCGGGCGATGCCCGGCCCGCGGTCTTCGATCAGCAACTGCCAGAAGCCCGGCCCGCCGCCGCGCAGTGAGATGTCGACATTGCTCGACGGGGCGTACTTGATCGCGTTGGTGATCAGGTTCTCGGCCACCTGGCGCAGCACCAGCATGTCGATCGCGACCATCGGCGAGGCCGACGGCAGCCGCGTCTGCAAGGCGACCCCGCGGTCCTCGAACTGCAGCGCATAGCGATCGACCAGCCAGTCGACGACTTCGCGCAGTGCGGTCACGCTGCCGGCCGCCTCGCCCTTGCGCGAGGTGTCCTGGGTCTCGAGGTAGCGCCGGATATAGCCCAGCGCGTCTTCGGCGCTGTCGTGGATCATCCGGTGGTAACGCGGCACGCGCTCGGGCTTGGTCTCGCCCTTGAGCAGCATGTCGCTGGCGAACCAGATGCTCGACAGCGGGTTCTTCAGGTCGTGCGCGACCAGGTTGACCAGCTCCTGGCGCTCGCGCGCAATGCGCTCGAGCCGGTCGCGGGTCTGCTTCAGGCCGACGTGCGCATTGACGCGCGCCAGCAGTTCCTCGGGCATGAACGGCTTGGTGACGTAATCCACCGCGCCGGCATCGAAGGCGCGCAGCAACAGGTCACGGTCCTGGGCGACGGTCAGAAACACCACCGGCAGCCGCAGCAGTTCGGGGATCTGCTTGATCTCGCCCAGCAGCGAGAAGCCATCCATGTTCGGCATCAGCATGTCGAGCAGCAGCAGGTCCGGGCGCAGATCCGCCAGTAGCGCCAGCGCCTCGGCCCCGTCGGCCGCGGTCGTCACCTCGTAGCCGTGCCGGCTCAGCAGCGAACTGACCACGCGCAGGTTCGCCGGCTGATCGTCGACCACGAGAATGCGGCCGCTGACGGGACTGGAGTAAGGCATGGAGCTCCGAAGGAAGCCTGGCGGGCGGATGGCGTGGGCCTCCACGCCAAATTCGACGCAGACGTTAACAGAAATGCACGCCATGTGAGGGACGCCTGTATAGGCGGCGCGCGCGGTTCAGTCTGCGACGGCGCGCCAGCCACCGGGAGGCAGCGCGTCGAGCCGCCAGGGGCCGATCGCGACCCGCACCAGGCGCAACGTCGGCAGCCCGACCGCGGCGGTCATCCGCCGCACCTGCCGGTTGCGTCCCTCTCGAATCGTGAGCGCCAGCCAGGTATCGGGTACCGACTTGCGGAACCGCACCGGCGGGTCGCGCGGCCACAGCGTCGGCGGCGGGTCGAGCAGCGCGACCTGCGCCGGCCGCGTGGGCCCGTCCTTGAGCGTCACGCCCTCGCGCAAGGCCTGCAACTGCTCGGCCGTCGGCGTGCCCTCGACCTGCACCTGATAGGTCTTGGGCAGCTTGTGCCGGGGATCGGTGATCCGGTGCGCCAGCGGCCCGTCGTCGGTCAGTAGCAACAGCCCCTCGCTGTCGTGGTCCAGGCGCCCGGCCGGATACACCCCGGCCGGCAACCCGAACCCGGCCAGCGTCGCCCGCGGCGGCGTGCTGCGGTCGGTGAACTGGCACAGCACGGCGAAGGGTTTGTTGAAGGCGATGAGCATGGCAACAGGATCGGAACTCGGGCGCGGGGATCGGTCAAAGCACGCGGGCAACGCGGGCAACGCGGGCAACGCGGGCAACGCGGGCAACGCGGGTCACGGGACGCGCGGTGGCGCCTCCCGACCGCCGCTTCCCCCATCCCGGCCCGTCAGGGCTTCACGAACCGCAATGTCATCCGGTCGCTTTCGCCGATGGCGGCGTAGCGGGCGGCATCGCCCGGCTCGTGGCGATTGGTCGGCGGCAGGGTCCACACGCCGTTGGGATGATCGCGGGTGTCGCGCGGATTGGCGTTGACCTCGCTGCTGCCGTCGACCCGGAAGCCGGCCGCCTGCGCCAGGGCGATGACCTGGGCCTGGCCGACATAGCCGCTGCGGTCGTCGGCGGGCACGTCGGCGGCCGCGCGATGCTCGACCACGCCGAGCACGCCGCCCGGGCGCAGGACCTCGAAGAACGCCTTGAACATGCCCTCGGCCTGGCCGCTGCTGCGCCAGTTGTGGACGTTGCGGAAGGTCAGCACGACATCGGCCGAACCGGACGGCCCCAGCCGCGGCGCCGCCGGATCGTAGGTCACGATCCGCGCCTGGTCGAAGTGCGCCGGATCGCGCGCGAACCGCGCCTGCAGGCCGTCGTGTTGCGTGTGCTGATAGTCGCGCCCACGGCCGGCCGGGACCGCCGCCGGGTCGACCATCGCAGCGACATAGCGGCCGTTGCCGCGCAGGTACGGCGCCAGGATCTCGCTGTACCAGGCGCCGCTGCCGGGCGTGATCTCGATCACCGTCTGGCCCGGACGCACGCCGAAGAACCGCAGCGTCTGCCGCGGGTGGCGGGCGGCGTCGCGCGCGGCGTTCTCGGGCGTGCGCCAGTCGCCGGCGATCGCCGCATCCAGGCGCGCGACGTTCGCGGCATCGAGGTCGGCCGAGGTATCAGCCCGGGTCTGCGGACCGCCGCAGGCAGTCAGCGCGAGCAGGGCGGCGGCGCACAACGACAAGCTGCGTTGCATGGGCGGAACTCCGGTGGCGGGATGCCGCCAGCGTGCCACAAGCCGCGTCGTTGCGCGCCTGCACCCCACGCACACGCGTGGCCGGAACACTGCTTTGCGGCGCGTGGACGCGCACATCGCCGCGCGCTGCCTATGCTGGCCGCACCCTCTCTTGGATGGATGTCGACCATGGCCGAACGCGAACTCGGACACTCCGGACTGCGCATCTCGCCGCTGGCGTTCGGCGGCAATGTGTTCGGCTGGAGTGCGGACGAGGCGACCTCGTTCGCATTGCTCGACGAATGCGTCGCGTTGGGCATCGACCTGATCGACACCGCCGACGTCTACTCCGCCTGGGCCGACGGCAATACCGGCGGCGAATCGGAAACGCTGATCGGCAAGTGGCTGCAGCGCAGCGGCAAGCGCCACGAGGTGACCATCGCCACCAAGGTCGCCAAGTGGTCGCAGCGCCCGGGCCTGTCGCCGGCCAACATCCAGGCCGCGTGCGAGGACTCGCTGCGCCGGCTCCGCACCGACATGATCGACCTCTACCAGGCGCACGAGGACGACCCCTCGGTGCCGCTGGAAGACACGCTCGGCGCATTCTCGCGGCTGATCGAGCAGGGCAAGGTGCGCGCGATCGGCGCCTCTAACTACACCGCCCCGCGCCTGGCCGAAGCGCTGGAAGTCTCGCGTCGGCACGGCCTGCCGCGCTACGAGACGCTGCAGCCGCCGTACAACCTGGTCGATCGGGCAGGCTATGAGCGTGAGCTCGAGCCCTTGGTGCGCGAACACGGCCTGGGCGTGATCGGCTACTACGCACTGGCCAGCGGCTTCCTCAGCGGCAAGTACCGCAGCGAGAGCGATGCCGCCAAGTCGAGCGCGCGCGGCGCGCAGGTGGTCAAGCAGTACCTCAACCCGCGCGGCAAGCGCATTCTCGGCGCGCTCGACGATGTCGCCTGCCGCCATGCCGCGACCGTCGCCCAGGTGGCGCTGGCCTGGCTGATCGCGCGTCCGGGCATCACCGCGCCGATCGTCAGTGCCACCAGCCTGGCGCAGCTGCGCGAACTGGCTGCCGCGCGCACGCTGCTGCTGTCGAAGGCCGACATCGCCGCACTCGATAGCGCCAGCGCCGGCTGAAGCCCCCCACCTCGACGGGGCGCAACGCCCCGATGCGGTATGACACCTGCTCCCCTCCAAGGTCCGCGCCGATGAAGCCCGCCACCACCACCCGCGTCGTCCTGGCCGCGCGCCCCGAAGGCGCACCGACCGCCGCCAACTTCCGCATCGAGCAGGCCCCGCTGCCGGCCCTGCGCAACGGCCAGGTGCTGCTGCGCAACCGCTGGCTTTCGCTTGACCCCTACATGCGCGGCCGCATGAACGCCGGCCGCTCCTATGTCGCCCCGATCGAGGTGGGTGAGGTCATGGACGGCGGCACGGTCTCGGAAGTGGTCGAGTCGCTGCACCCAGCCTGGTCGCCCGGCGACCTGGTGCTCGCACACGCCGGCTGGCAGACCCATGCCGTGGTCGACGGCGAGGGCCTGCGCCGCAAGATCGACCCCGACGGACCGGCGCCGTCGCTGGCGCTGGGCGTCTACGGCATGCCCGGCTTCACCGCCTACGCCGGCCTGCGCGAGATCGGCAAGCCCGCGCATGGCGAGACGTTGGTCGTGGCCGCGGCCAGCGGCCCGGTCGGCGCGACCGTCGGGCAGATCGCCAAGCTCCAGGGCGCCCGCGTGGTCGGCATCGCCGGCGGCCCCGACAAGGTCGCGCACGTACGCGACGACCTCGGCTTCGACGTCGCCCTCGACCACCGCGCCGACGACTTCGCCGAGCAGCTCCAGGCCGCGTGCCCCGATGGCATCGACGTCTACTTCGAGAACGTCGGCGGCAAGGTGCTCGACGCCGTGCTGCCACTGCTCAACGACTTCGCCCGCGTTCCGGTCTGCGGCCTGGTCGCCCACTACAACGACACCGCGCCGCGGCCCGGCCCCGATCGCCTCTCGCAGCTGATGAGCCTGATCCTGACGCGCCACCTGACCGTGCGCGGCTTCATCCAGCGCGACTTCATCGCGCTGTATCCCGAGTTCCTGCGCGAGATGGGCGCCTGGCTGCGCGACGGCCGCATCCGCTGGCGCGAGGACGTCGTCGAAGGCCTGGAAAATGCGCCCGAGGCTTTCATCGGCATGCTCGAAGGCCGCAACTTCGGCAAGCTGGTGGTGAAGCTCACCGACGACTGAATCCGCGCCGGACCTGCCGGCTCACGCGGTGCCGGGCGTCGTCCCCGATTGCGGAAACGGCGCCTGATCGCCCGCGCGACAGTGGCGCACGAAGGGACCCCCGCCGTGCGTCATTGGCAACTTTCAGCTGAGCGCCAACGCGTCGAGAATGGTGGCAAGGTGCTGCCGCGCCTCACCGTGCAGCGACTTGACCGGCAAGGGCAGGCTCGGAGTGGACACCAGACCGCACAGTTCGGCCGCCGCGGCGATGACGCGCAGGCTGCCGTACTGATTGAACAGCGCCCACAACGGCGCGAGCCGCTCCGATCGCCGCGTGACGTCCTCCGCGGCCCCCGCCTGGGCGGCGCGCGTGATCGCCAAGGCGACCTCCGGGAACAGGCCGCCAATCACCGAGTACCAGACATCACATTGCGCGTTGAGGCCGGTCGCGGCAAAGGCATCGGTACTGACACCAAGGGTGACGTGCGCAGGCACCAGGGCGCGCAGCCGCGCAACGCGCACACGTGCTGCCTCTGGATCGGCCGGCACGCCAGGCAGCTTGATCGACGCAACATTGGGGAGCTGCGCAATGCGGCCATGCAGCGTGTCGCTGAACTCGAAATGCGTCGTGCTCGGGTTGTCGTACACGCACAGCGGCACCGAGAGCGAGCGGGTCACGGCGTCGAACAGGCCGAACACCTCGTCATCGGAAAGCCTTTGGTACGACACCGGCGCCAGCAGCACGCCACGTGCGCCCACCTGCTGCGCGTCGTGCGCCAGCGCCAGGACATCGCGCGTGCGCAGGGCGCCGATGCCGACGATCACCGGCACGTCGCCTGCGTGCTGGACGGCAAGCTGCGCGATACGCAACCGCTCACGTTGGCTCAGATAGGCATAGCTGCCTGTCGATCCCAGGGCGCCGATGGAATCGACGCCTGCGGTCACCAGGCGCTCGATCAGTCGGACGAACGTGGCCTCGTCGATGCCGGCCTCGTTCAAGGGGCTCAGTGGAAATGCACTCAAGCCTGAAAACATGATGGCGTCCTGGGGCGTTGCACGTGTCTGGAAGTGTCCCGCCCCGGCCCGCGCGCGCGGGCCGGGAGCAGTCGCCCGCGGGCGGACAGGCGCGGGGCCTGCCGCCCGCGGAGCCCCGCTCAGCCGCGCAACGTCGCCAGCGCGTCGTTGAAGGTCGCGCTGGGGCGCATCGCCTGAGCGATCTTCGCCAGGTCCGGGTGGTAGTAGCCGCCGATCTCCACCGGCTTGCCCTGCGCGCCGTTGAGCTCGGCCACGATCGCCGCCTCGTTGTCCGACAGCGCCTTCGCGAGCGGCGCGAAGGTCGCCTTCAACTCGGCATCATCGTCCTGCGCGGCCAGGGCCTGCGCCCAGTACAGCGCCAGGTAGAAATGGCTGCCGCGGTTGTCGAGCTCGCCGACCTTGCGCGCCGGCGAGCGGTTCTCGTCGAGGATGCGGCCATTGGCCGTATCCAGCGTCGCCGCCAGCACCTTGGCCTTGGCGTTGTCGCGCGTCTGGCCCAGGTGCTCCAGCGAAGCCGCCAGGGCGAGGAACTCACCCAGCGAATCCCAACGCAGGTAGTTCTCTTCGACGAACTGCTGCACGTGCTTGGGCGCCGAACCGCCGGCCCCCGTCTCGAACAGCCCGCCGCCGGCCATCAGCGGCACGATCGACAGCATCTTCGCGCTGGTGCCCAGTTCCATGATCGGGAACAGATCGGTCAGGTAGTCGCGCAGCACGTTGCCGGTCACCGAGATGGTGTCCTCGCCCTTGCGGATGCGTGCCAGCGAGAACGCGGTCGCCTCGACCGGCGGCAGGATGCGGATGTCGAGACCGCTGGTGTCGTGGTCCTTGAGATAGGTCTCGACCTTGGCGATCACCTGCGCATCGTGCGCGCGCGCGCGGTCGAGCCAGAACACCGCCGGCGTCGCCGATAGACGCGCACGGCTCACCGCCAGCTTCACCCAATCCTGGATCGGCGCGTCCTTGGTCTGGCACATGCGCCAGATATCGCCGCTCTCGACCGCGTGCTCGAACACCACGTTGCCGTCGGCGTCCGTCACCCGCACCGTGCCATCGGCCGGAATCTGGAACGTCTTGTCGTGCGAACCGTATTCCTCGGCCTTCTGCGCCATCAGACCGACGTTGGGCACCGAGCCCATCGTCGCCGGATCGAATGCGCCGTGCGCGCGGCAGTCCTCGATCACCGCCTGGTAGACGCCGGCGTAGCAGCGATCCGGGATCACCGCCTTGGCATCCTGCAGCTTGCCGGCTGCGTTCCACATGCCGCCCGAGTCGCGGATCATCGCCGGCATCGACGCATCGACGATCACGTCGCTGGGCACGTGCAGGTTGGTGATGCCCTTGTCGGAGTTGACCATCGCCAGCGCCGGGCGCTGCGCGTACAGCGCGTCGATGTCGGCGCGGATCGCGTCCTGCTGGTCCTGCGGCAGCGACTGAATGCGCGCATACAGGTCACCGATGCCGTTGTTCGGATCGAAGCCCACCTTGGCCAGCGCATCGGCGTGCTTGGTCAGCACGTCGCGATAGAACTCGCCCACGACCACGCCGAACATGATCGGGTCGGAGACCTTCATCATCGTCGCCTTGAGGTGCAGCGAGAACAGTACGTCCTGCGCCTTCGCATCGGCGATCTGCGCCGAGACGAACGTTGCCAGCGCCTTGCGCGACAGTACCGCCGCATCGACGATCTCACCCGCCTGGACTTTCACCGGATCGCGCAGCGCGGTGACCGCACCGTCGGCGCCGACCAGTTCGATCGTCAGCGCACCGGCCTTGTCGATCGTCGCCGAGCGCTCGCTGCCGTAGAAATCGCCGTCGTCCATGTGCGCGACGTGGGTCTTCGAATCCGACGACCACTTGCCCATGCGGTGCGGGTGCTTGCGCGCATAGGCCTTCACCGACGCCGGCGCGCGGCGATCGGAGTTGCCCTCGCGCAGCACCGGATTGACCGCACTGCCCTTGACCCGGTCGTAGCGCGCCTTGGCGTCGCGCTCGGCGTCGTCCTTGGGCGTATCGGGGTAGGCCGGCAGATCGAAGCCCTGCGCCTGCAGCTCGGCGATCGCCGCCTTGAGCTGCGGCACCGAGGCGCTGATGTTCGGCAGCTTGATGATGTTGGCCTCGGGCGTGGTGGCCAGCGCGCCGAGCTCGGCCAGATGGTCGCCGATCTTCTGCGCCTCGGTCAGCCGCTCGGGGAACTGCGCCAGGATGCGCCCGGCCAGCGAAATGTCGCGGGTCTCGACCGCGATGCCCGCCGTGCGCGTGAACGCCTCGACGATGGGCAGCAGCGACTGCGTGGCCAGGAACGGGGCTTCATCGGTGAGCGTGTAGAGGATCTTGGGGGTATCGACCATGTCGGGCGTGTCTCGTCGGAAGTCGTCGGGGAGAAAACGCACCATGGCCACCCGGCGCAGCCTGCGGCTGCCCCGTGGCGCTGCATCCGCAAGGGGACCAGGCCATGGCACGCGCGTCGCGAACGACGCAGCGCCCCGCATTGTCGCGTGTTTGCCGGGGGCGCGAAAGGCGACGGCGTGGCTGGGGACATACGGGACAGGATGGGGTTCGGCTTACCACTGTCTCGCGATCACGTATCAGTGCTGAAGGCGGGCGGCTTGAGCCTGGCATCACCCGATGCTTCGGGTGACGCCCCGGAATCCCCGCCAACGCTGGGGCTTGGCGCTGACGCCGTGTCGGGGCACAGCGCATCAATCAAGATGCGCCGGGCCTCGTCTTCCATCGAACGGCCGTGCTGCGTTGCCAGGATGCACAAACGCGCGAGCATGTCGTCGTCCAGGTCATGGAGCGTCAAGCTGTCCAAGCGATCGTCTCCAAGCCGAGGTCGATGCCATGGATCGTGCGGTAACAGCGCATGTCAGGACTCCGCACCATCGACCGTGAGCATCAATACGCCCTTGCCGGCAGTAATCCGCAGACGCGTGCCGACGTTGAAGCCCAGCGCTTCAAGCCAGAGCCCGCTCAAGCGCAGGTAGGGCACCTCGTCGTCGCCCTTGTAGCGATCGCGCACTCCGTAGTGGTGATAGCTCACCGTGCAACGTCGTGGCCGACGCGAGCGGCGGGGCAGAGCGGGTTGGTCGTGACCGAAATGGCGCGGGGTGCTCGCATCGGTAGGTGACGAGGGCGTACCGGCTCGGGCTCCGCTGACCGAAATGTCGAGGCTGTCGGTTTGGCAATACATGGGAATCCTCCATGACGAACGTGCGCGCGTAACGGCGCAAAGGGCAGCGACAACGGGAGCGGGCCCGCCGCTGTGCAGCACGACCAGCGGCGAACCCGACCCGTCAGTCGATCAGTGCAGGGCGAGGGGTTCCGACACGCGCGCAGGTGACGCGACGCCGTACGCCGGCCGGTCTTCGCGCACGCCGCGATGCGGCTTGGCGCTGCGCTCGATCAGTTGATCCTGCACCTGCTCCAGGATTTCCCGGACGGCATCGGCGCCCTCCGAAATCGCCAGACCCAGCGTCGGCACCGTGGCATCGGCCAGATCGTCCTCGTGGCCCGACGCCAGCACGTCGCCATGCGCCATCAGCGTCTGCACCAACCGGTCGAGTGCGTCGGCTTGGTCGATGGTGACGCCGAAGACATACGCCTCCGGCACATCGGCTGCATGTGCGGACGATTCCCTCGTGGCGTATGGCGTCGCATACGGATTGGCCTCGGGGTCGTCCGCAGGCTCGTCCGATGGCGCTGCGCGTTCGTCGGTCGCCGTTGAGGCTCGCGTTCTGGACGGCGCGTCCGGGCGGGGCCGCCACGCCATGGCCTCCAGCACCAGTTCGGCCTGCTCGGCCAACATGGCCAGGCACGTCGCCAAGTCGCCATGGCTGACCTCGGGGGGATCGTCCTGTTCCTCATCGTACGTGCGCGGCTGCGCCAGACGCGACAGGAACTCCATGTGGTCGCGCAGTTTCGTGAGCCGCGTGCGGTCGTCTTCCGGCAGAAAGTAGCCAGCCCGCTCGGTGTCGTGCGTGTCATGGTTCGACATGATGTTGCCTCCTTCAGTCCATCGAAGTGACCCGCCACCGAAATGGCGACGGGAAGTCGGGAGGCTAGAAACCGCACACAGACGGCGGGCGTATTTCCCCGAAGGGTGTTGTATTAGCCGCCCTCCCGACGCAGGCAACGCGTCGGTTGTGCTCGAAAGGATCTCGGGCACAAAAAACCCACCGGTTTTTCGGAGGTGGGTACCGCTGTGTGGGGAGTTTCTAGGCTCCGTGGTCGAGTGTGCGAGGGGGTTGTGCGGTTGTCAAGTGATCAGTTCGTTTTCGGCCCGAAGCGGACACCATAGCCCCCTTCCCCCCAAGTAGTCGAAGACGCTCATGGCTTGCTGTAGGCTTGGCTCCATGGGAAAGCTAGGGCTGTCATGGCACTTAAGGATGAGAGTGCGCCGCTCCCAAAGGCGCTTGAAGCACTTCTTGGGGACGCTCCCAGCGACGAGAAGACCGGCGCAAATGCGACGCTAGGATTTACCTTCCAGCAGTGGTGGGGCGCACTGGTCGTTGCCGAGTTGCTGGAGTTTGAGGCCGACTTCGCAGTGGGCATGGAAGTCAAAGAAGACGTAGCCATCCTGGACTCCGCGCTGAGTCCTAGGTCCGTCGAGTTCTGTCAAATCAAGAAGAACGAGCAGGCTGGTGGCTGGGGTCTGAAAGATCTCCATCGGCAGGGTCCCAAGAGAAAGAGCAAGCCGAACGAGCCCTCGATCCTGGCCAAGCTACATAAACGGAGAACCGAATTCGCCGGTCATTCCACGAAGCTGCGCTTCGTGTCCAATCTATCGGTCAAGATTGCTGCCGGTATGTCCGCGTCTAATTGTCAGCTCACCAGCCTGACACCGGCAGAACAAACCGAGATCCGCGAAAAAATCGCCAAACAGCTGGCCGTCGGATCGGCCGACGTCGACCTCAACGACTGGATGCTCCACCGTACCAACCTTCCGCTGGGCGAGCAGTACGTGTTCTTGGCTGGAAAGCTGGCCGACCTAAGCGCTGCCGGTAAGATCCCGTTTGATCTTCCCAATCCGACCGTCGCGGCTCGCTATTTGGCGTCGGTGCTTCAATCGAAGGCGTCGCATACTAGTTACGCTGCAACTATTCACGACCTGAAGAGCCGCGTCCTCTCCAGGGCTGACGCGATTCAAGCGCTCTCCGAAGCCGCTGGGACAACGCACCGCGCTTCCGAAAAGCTCGATGATGCGCTTCAACAGCTCGCTGCGACAGGCTACCCCTTCTTGGCTCTGAAACAGATCAAAGCCGAACGAACCACGGTCTTGGCTCACGCCGTAGATCGGACCAATGATCAGATGAAAGTCTGCGTCGCGGCGCTTGCGACCCAGTTACCTCACCTTACTCAGGATGCCAGCAGCCTACCGCTGAGAGACCTTATGGACAGCTTGGTCAAACAAACCATCAGCGCCTTCCCCTCCGACTTCGCCGGCCTTAGTCCAGCGTACGTCAATGCCCTCGCCCTCTTGGTACTCAACGATGGAATCGACCTCGACATACTCCCTCCTGCGCCTGGTCCGCAACCTGAGGCATGCGCATGAACCGCAACGTCACCTTCAAGACGCTCTATCTGCTGTCGCAACGAGACAAGCGCGCACGCAAGTTGGACCTGGAGCCGAAGACGCTCCTGTTGGGAACGAACGGGATGGGCAAGTCGAGAATCACTAAGAACCTGTTCTGGGCGTTGGGTTGCCTTCCCCCAAAGAAGGACCGTGGGGCCTGGGACACTAATGCAATTGCGGCACTCGCGTTCACTTACGAGGGCCAAGAGTACGTAGCGCTTCGTCACGGCAAGCGCCTTGGGTTGTTCAAGGATGGTGCCTTGCAGTTCTTCACTGAACGGGTTGGCACCTGGGACCTACACATGGCCCAGCTTTTCGGCTACCGCCTCCATCTAACCAGGCACGGCGGCGGCTCAGGACAAGCCAGCATGGAGCACCTGATGGTGCCTTTTTACTTGGATCAGGACGGAAGCTGGAGCACTAAATGGGCGACATTTGATGGGCTGAGTAAGTTTAAGAGCTGGCCCAAGCCAACTCTGGAGTCCTTCATCGGGCTGAAGCCCAACGCGTGGTTTGAGGCTAAGCAATACCAGGAAGAAGCATCGGCAATGGCTACTGAGAAGCGTAGAGAGCTGGAAGCGCAATCCAACGCCTTCGAGCAAGTCCAGAAGGCATTGCCTGCAGATCTTCCGCGCATCGACCCCCAGTCCTTTCACGAGGAGTTGGTCCGGCTGGGGACGCGGGCGGCGGAAGCGTACGAACTTCAGGTTACATCCAGGGCCAAGCTCCTGAACTTGGTGTCCCAACGTGAGCAGCTCCGCTCAGAGCTGAAGCTGGCCGGAGCCGCCCAGCGCGAGCTGGAAGCAGACATTGCATACCTTTCGGACCTGCCTGAAGGGCCTGTGGAGTGTCCCACCTGTGGCGTCCACCACAAGAACTCGTTCCATGCACGCCTGACCCTCTCTGTTGATGCCGACACCATGGGCGCGGTTGTGCAAGAGCTCCACGGTCAGCGCGAAGCTCTCCGGAGCGAGGAAGCCGCGCTCCGGCAACTTTTGGCTGATGTCAGCCAAAGGCTTGATTCGTATGCCCAAGAAAGCAGCAATCGGAAAGCCGACCTCCAACTGAGCGACTTGCTCGCCACCGAGAGCCGCCGCACGCTGGATGTCGCTTTCCGCCAAGCCGCGGAGCCCCTTCAGGAGGCGTTGGACAAACTCGTGTTGCGGGAGAGTGCGTTTAAGGAACAACTAAAGAAGTTGGAAGACAAACACCGCAAAGCGACGGTTGAAACGTTTTACGCCGGCCGCGTATCTTCTTACTCCAGCCAACTCAATATCCCGCTCGCGGAACAGGCCACGAAGGTCAAAGTCGGCGACCGAGATGGGGCTGGCGGTAGCTACGCTGCACGAGCCGTTCTCGCCCTGCATCTTGCCCTAATCGATACCAACGTCGAGCATGGGGACACTCCTTTTTTCCCCTTCGTCATGGATACACCTCAGCAATCCGGACAGGACGCGGCCAACCTCAGGAACATGATCGAAACCGCTGCGGCCGCCGCCGGGCAGCACCACCAACTTCTCTTTGCAATCGAGACATTGCCCGATGGTACAGACGTCACCGGATTCAAGGTCATCGATTTTAAGGAACCCCAAGGCAGCCTCCGCGAAATGGACTTCGCACTTGTGGCCGACTTCCTGCGCACGCCTCTCCGCGAGCTAGACAGTGCGTTTCCGACTCAAAGCTCCAAGCCTTGAAAAGAGGTGAGCGACATAAGCGCATGCTGAAGAGAAGGGCATCACGTGGCGTGGGGTTGACTCCTCGTTCTTTTAAACGAGTCGAGTATCCGCTTTGGGTCGGGCGCGGTCGGCTATTCTGCCCGCGACATCCGCCTCAAAGAACGTCAGCTTCTGGCCGAAAGCGCACGTCAAATCGAGGTGCCGAGACTCGCTTGAGGGAGGGATACCGATTGGGCGATGAGTGATAGTCCTACATTTCTGGCCTTAGAGCTCGGCACCCTCGCCCTACAGCATGTGCGCGCACCTCGGCCCACCCTTCCCAAGGATGTCCTGCCCTTCCGCCGATCTACGCCCCAGCGCAAGTTGCGCCCTCAGCTCGGCATCCCGCTAGACATCTCAGCGCGTTCGGGCTCAAGCGAATCCGACCCGTTCAGAAGGAAGAGACTCTGGGCCAGAGCTGGGAAGGTATTAGGAGTATCGGGGGTAGGGAAGGGCAGCTCCTGACCCAAAGCGGACATCGACTGAACGGGTATCCGTGTCACCTGCGCATCAAGCCGAAAAGAGTCTGGCCGCAGCATGGCCCATACTTTGGCGATCATGTTCGTCTCGGGACGCTGGTAGCGCAGCTTGAACCTCTGCGGGATGGTCTGCTTGCGCTGCCTTACTGAAAATGCGACATTTCTTAGCGTCATCCGACGATCTAAGAGCCAGGTGGCACATATAGGATTATGCAGTGGATAATGGATTATTGCCACATGACAAAAAAGGTTTTTCTCGCACACAACGCCTGTTTGAATGCAGGCTACGACCTGAATGTGCTGCGTGCAGGCATCCAGTCTGCCAGCGGAACGATCGTTGACCGCCCCGAGGATGCCGATGAAATTGTGTTTTCAGGATGTTCCGTACGCGAGCACTGGGTTGACGATGCCATTGACCAGGTTGGCGAGGCCATCTCCCGAGCCCCCCATGCCCGAGTCGTTGTAACAGGCTGCGTTGCCAATACCAGCTCGGAGAAGGTGCGCAATAGCTTGGGCTATGAGCGGCTTGAGATCCTCCCCATAGCTGATGTTCTGAAGGAAAGCACCAATCTGCCCTTCGAAGAGGTTGACCGACGCAACTCGCAGGGTGCTGGGCATGGCTTCGAGTCGACTACATTCGAAGGTCTTTACAACCTGCGTAACCGGGTCGGACCAGCTAAGTCCACGGTGGTGGCCGAGCTTGAGGAAGAAGATAGGCGACACGGCACTGAGCTGGTCCGGGCTTACCAACAGACGACCAAGGGGTTCGTGTTCTACGATGAGCACGACCCATGCGAGATGATTACTGTCACTCGTAGTTGCCTTTACCAATGCAGCTTCTGCAGCATCCCACAAGGGCGTGGTGAGTACACTTCGGTGCCCCTTGCCGACGTGCTAGACAAGGCCAAGGCTGCGGTGGGCCGGGGGATCACCCATCTAGTCCTAATTGGGGACGAGGTAGGAAACTATGGTGTTAGGTCCGGCGGCGCGCGGTTTGCGGACATGGTGAAGGCCGTGCTGGACATCTCACCGGCTGTAAAGCTGTCGATTCGGTACATAGAGCCAAAGCCTTTTCTCAAGAACTTTGAAGACATCTTGGCTTGGGGCCAGAGCGGCCGCCTGCAATTACTGTATATCTCGTTGCAAAGCGGGTCTTCGCGCGTCCTCAAGGCCATGCGCCGAGGCTACGATATTCAGAAAGTTGCGCAGGCACTCCAGCAGTTCCGTAGCAGCGCCCCTTCTGTACTCTATGGGAACTGGCTTGTAGGGTTCCCTGGTGAGTCCGAGGATGACTTTGAAAGAACCGTGGATTTGGTTCGGAGACTAGATTTCCACATCAACGTCGCCATCCCATTCTCCGCGAGGCCGGAAACGCCTGCCAACACCATGGAGCATCAAGTGGACGCTGCTGTGGTGGCGTCCAGGGTGGAGCGCTTGACAGACCTTGCGGCAGAATTGAAGGCTGGCATGATGCGTCCGCTGTTGGGAACTTTGGATCAAACCCGGCGTGATGAGCTTCTGAGCCTGATTCGTCGCGCCGAGCGCGATCAGTACTCTCCGCCCACCCTCGGCAAGGGGCGCCCTATTCCCCTTACCGTACAGATGATATGAACAACCTAAACTGGAGCCGATGCCCATACGTAGTGATTGACGTTGAGGGCAACGGGCAGGAACCGCATGATCTGATCGAGATCGCGACAGTTCAGATCATTGATCGTCAGGTGCAACCGGCCAAGTCTTGGGGCGTTCGTCCGCTGCGGCCGATTGTGGACAGGGTCATTAGCATCCACGGCATCACGAACGAGATGGCTGCTGCCTTCGAGCCGTGGAGCGCAAACGCCAACGAGATCCTGGCTGAAATGGAAGGCCGCGTCGTGGTCGGCCACAACGTAGGCGTGGATGCCCGCGTCATCGCCCGTACCGAGCAGGATTGGCGGCCTTTGGCTCTCATTGACACATTGGCACTGGCCAAGCATGTCCTTCCAGGTAGGAAAGAGTACTCACTACGGGCGCTGGTAAGCGATCTACTCCCAGACAGTGCAGGCTGGAACCAGCATAGGGCCGCTGACGATGCACTGGTTACAGCCTGCCTGTTCATTCGGCTTGCCTCGATGCTTGAGGAAAAGATCGATCTCACTTTCCTGACGCTCGCGCAGATCGCACGGGCCGGCGGAGACACCTACCTCAAATCCCAGCAAGGAAGCCTATTCTGATGCCGAAGTTCATCGCGTTTACTGGTACCCATTCGACGGGAAAGTCGACCTTCGTCGACAAACTAACCGACATTGCGCGAAAGCGCGGCCTTCGCGTCGGTAAGGTGAAGGACAATGCCTCCGAGTGCGCTAGGGCTGGCTTTCGAATTCTCAAGGATCACACCTTTAGCAGCACCCTGTGGATCATGGCTACCGTCATACGTGAGGAGCAGTATGAGGGCTTGGATGCCGATCTGGTGATCGTCGACAGGCCGGTCTCCGATGCCATCGGCTACCTGGAGGCAGCCCTTGCCGTGACAGGCCGGGAACTACCCTCCGAGGATCGAAACTATCTGTATGCCTTGGCCAAGCTTCATTCCCACCGATACGACTTGCTGTTCAAGACGGTCCTCGATGAGAGCGTGCCGCTCGGCGCGGGTCGGGACCCCGACTTGGCTTACCGAAAGGATGTGGACTCATGCATTGGCGCTGCCCTTTCCCATCTTGGGGTGCGGCCATTGAATCCTCTCAACGCCAATGACATGGCGCAGGCGTTGGCGCTGATTGATTTGATAGATGAGGAAATTAAACAGGGCTGTCAGTATGACGTCGGCTGAGAACAAGACGCCCGCAGACTCAATGCGATGCCGGCATCCGACGAGTGCGCACTACCTTGTTGAGTGTGGCAGTAGTCCGAGCGAGGCTCTCAACGACCACTTCTGGCTGGGAGCGGGCCTAACATCGTTCTGTTCGCGGGGTTACCGCCGTGGCTCCTTGTCAACGGTGTAGTCGCGAAGACGATTGCAGGCAGGCGCCAGCTTGGCGGCACGATCGCGGTCAGACGCGTCGAAACGATAGGTGATCGTCGTCACGCCGGCCATGTCGCTGGGAAGCTTCACCTCTCGTCTCGCGGCTCCATGAGTATCGCGCGATGTAGGCCTACGCTCGGCGGCGGGTCTTACCCAGCACCACGGTGGTGCCGGTGGCGGTCATGCTCGAGACTTCGCTCTCCGCGCCCTGCTGCCCCCAGGCGGCCACGTTGTCGGGACTGGAATTGAAGCCTGCTTTCACTTCGGTGTTGGTCGAGGGGCGCATCGCCGCCGGGTCGGGCGTGGTATAGGCGGGCGCGGTCCTGCCCGTGAGTACCTGGAACTTGCGCCCAGGCGGCGTAGAGATTGTGGTTGGCTACGCGCCCGTACGCCACGCTGCGCTGGATCTGATCGATCACGCCGTAGGTCTGCGGCGGCCCGCGCATGCTGCAGGGCAACTGATGGCGCCGTCGAAGGTCAACGTGTCTGGGCTGCCCTATCATCGACACGCACATGGCGCCTTCCGCCGCGCCACGCAACGAGGACCGCCATGAAGACACTCGGCCTGCTCGGCGGCATGAGCTGGGAATCCACGATTCCCTACTACCGCACGATCAACGAGACCATCAAGCAGCGTTTGGGCGGTCTGCATTCGGCCCGGATCGTGTTGTTCAGTGTCGACTTTCACGAGGTCGAGCGGTTGCAGCATGCGGGGCAGTGGGACGCAGCGGGTGCGTTGCTGGCGGAGGCGGCGCGGCGGCTGCAGGCGGCGGGCGCGGAGGGTGTGGTCCTGTGCACCAACACCATGCACAAGGTGGCCGGGCACATCGAATCGGCGGTTGAGATTCCGCTACTTCACATCGCCGATCCGACGGCCGAGGCGATCAAGGCGCAGGGCCTGCATCGTGTCGGCTTGCTCGGCACACGCTTCACGATGGAGCAGGACTTCTATCGCGCGCGGCTGGAAGACAAGCATGGTTTGCAGGTGCTGACGCCGGCGCCTGACGACCGCGAGGTGGTGCACCGCGTGATCTACGACGAGTTGTGCCTGGGCCGCGTCCGCGAGGCATCGCGCGCGGCGTATCTGGCGATCATCGATCGCCTGGTGGCCGAGGGTGCGCAGGCCATCATTCTGGGCTGCACTGAGATTTCGTTGCTGGTCGAACCGCAGGATGTGCCGCAGGTGCCGTTGTTCGATACGACGCAGCTGCATGCGGTGCATGCCGCCACGTGGGCGCTGTCGTCGTGATGCCTGCGCCGGGTCATCAAGGCGGGCACCACGGCGCAAGTATCTTCTCCTTCCGAACAAGCTGAAGGCAGGGCTCAGGCGCCCAACTGCCGGACCATGTCCTTGATGACGACATGGACGATCGTGCGCACCATGCGCATCTCGCCCTGCAGCCGCATCCCTGCGACAGGTGCCCACTGCGCGTTTTCCGTTTCGATCTCGCGCATCACCGACTCGGCGACTGGCACGATGTTGGCGATCATGTCGGCAAGTCGGCGCTCCACCATGCGGGGCGGCAGACCCAACTGCACGCCTGCATCGACGAGTAAGGCCGGTGTGACCTCCGCGAAGCGTTGTATGCCGGGGAGCGGCCAAGCGAGTGTCGACGCCTGTGGCCAGGTCGCGTCTGCCTGTTTGTAGGCAAAGCTGCGTCCTGCCACGGTGCTGAGCAGATCGTAATGTGGCGCCAGGTCGATGCCGTCGGCATCGACCAGAAAGCTGAGATTCTTCAGGTGGGCGTCGTCGTTGCCGGTCAGCAGGTTGAAGACCAGCCAATCGAAGAGGCGCTTGCGTGCGTTCAGTCGCTGGCGGCACTGCGCGATCGCGGTTGCCAGCGTCTGCACACTGCCTGCCGCGTACTTGTCGCCGCGATGGAGGTTGAGCAGTTGGCATGCGTCGATGGCATGCACGCGGCGCGTCCCGGCCTCGTTGGCGACACGGTCGAAGCGTTCGATCAGAAACACAGGCTCCGGCACGTAGCGTCGCTGCACCCGCGGCACGATCAGCCCCATTGCGTGGGCCAGCCGCATCACGAAGTACTCGTTGATCACGGTGTGCGGATAGTCGGGGTCGGTGCTGTCGGGTTTCAGGACATGGGTGGAGACCTCGCTGCCCGTCGGCTGATACAGCGCCCCCTGTTCTTCGATGACCGCCAGCTTGTGCTGTGCGCCGGCCAGTGACATGCGCTTCTCGGCGCCGCCGGCCAGCGAGTGGCGCGGCAGATTGCGAATGCGTTGTGAGAGGTCGGCGTCCGACAGCGGGGCCCGACCACCAGGTGCGAGTGCCACGTGCGGGGGGAGCAGGGTCAACGATCCTGCGGACTCGGCGCCGTAATGCGCCAGCAATGCGAAGTCGTCACTGCCGCGTAGGCCGGCATCCTGTGCCATGCGTGTGCGCTGCTGGTCTTCCGGCAGCAGGTTGTCGAAGTACCACTGCACGGGCCGCGAGGTGCTGCCGTCAAGAATGGTGCCCTGGCTGCGTGGTAGCCAGGGCGACAGGTCGAAGCTTCGTGGTGTTTCGAGCCACGATGGTGCATAGGCGAATCGCCACAGGTTGCGCTGCTCGAACAGCGTGCCCACTGCCTGACCGTCCAGCGTGGCGAGCAGCGTGCGTTCGTGCTGGGAGTGACCATCCGCGCTGACCTCCACCCGCGTCGGCGGTGGGGCCTTGATGAATTCCGGAGTCATCACCGCGCTCCGCGTTTGGTCTGCTGCGTCTGCAGCGACGCCCAGGCGGCATCCGGGACGTCGATCTCGACGCGCAGTCCCAGTTCGGTGAGCACCTGGAACAATTTCTCCCACTGCACGGTGCCGCCGCCGCGCTCGACCTTGGCCAGGAAGTTCTCGCTGACGCCGATGCTCTCGGCGGTGTCGTCCTGGCGCATGCCCTGGTGTTTGCGCGTGGCGCGGACCAGAGGCCCGAGTTCGTCGGAATGCTGGAGCGTGACTTTCATGCGGATCCTGACGATCGTGAGGATTCCACGCAGAGTAGCGCGAGTGAACCGAAAAATCCTTATGAGCGTAAGGATTGCATGCAAACGTCAGCGCTTTGTCCAGAAATCCTCACGACCATGCGGATTTTTGGGGTCCCGATCGGGTTTGCGACGCCGCCGGGTGAGGGCAAATGAGCCAGGTCCTGCTGACAGGCGTCAATACAGCAGCGCCGGGCAAGCCCGGCGCGTCATCCGTCGCAGCGCGGCGCGCTCAGCGCACCGCGAACTCCCGCGTCTCCACCACGGTGCCGTCCAGCAGCACTTCGAGCTTGTAGGTGCCGGTCGGCCAGCCGTCGGGGTGCTGGATGTCGAACGCGATGACATCGGGGCCGGGGACGATGTCGGTATCGGTATTGCGCACCAGTTGGCCTTCGCCGTAGGTCCAGCGCGCGGTGAGCTTGGCGGCGCTTTCGCCGTCGACGCCCACCGAGGCGTAGATGGTGTCGGTCGGCGCGAACTCCGAGGCCGGGGCGGCGACGCGGTTGTCGCCGTCGACGGCATTGCCCAGTTCGACGCTGGTCACGCGCGCGGGCGCCGACGGCTCGGGCCCCGAGGGGATCTGGGCTTCGGGCGCGGCCGGGGTCGGCGGGGGCACCACGGGGGCGGGTGCGTCGCGGTTACAGGCGGCGAGCAGCACGGTGCTCAGCATCGCGGCGGTCATGGCGGCGGGAACGACGGGACGGGTCATGGGCACTCCGGTAGAAGGATGGGCGCGGGCCGTGCTTCAGTCCGCGGGCAATTGCAGCACCTGACCGGGCTGGATGCGGTCGGGGTCGTCGAGCACGTCGCGGTTGGCGGCGTAGATCTCCTGCCAGCGGCTGGCGCGGCCGTAGACCTGCTCGGCAATGGTCGAGAGCGTATCGCCCTTGCGCACGACATGGGTACGCACCGGCGCGGGGGCGCCGACCTGGGCGTCGTCCTCGGTGGCGCTGCGCACGCCGCCGGTGACGCGGGAAAAGTCGGGGGCATCGTGGCCCGGGGGCCTGGACGGGGACATCGCGGCAGCCTCCAAGGGCGGGAGGCCGTCAGCCTCCCATCTGCGGCGTTAAGAATCCATCGCGCGGGGGCGTTACTGGCGGGCGTCGCGCAGCATCGTCGGTGGGGCGAGGTCGGGGGTCGCGCGCCAGGGGTTGATGTCCAGGCCGCCACGGCGGGTGTAGCGCGCTTCGACCGACAGCGCGAGCGGGGCGCAGCGGGCGACAAGGTCCACGAAGATCCGCTCCACGCACTGCTCGTGGAATTCGGCGTGATCGCGGAACGAGACCAGGTAGCGCAGCAGTGCGTCGCGGGCGATGCGCGGGCCGCGGTAGGCGATGTGCAGGCTGGCCCAGTCGGGTTGGCCGGTGACCGGGCAGTTGGACTTGAGCAGCGCAGAGGTCAGCCGTTCTTCGACGATCTCGCCGGGGTCGGCGCGCAGCAGTGCGGCATCGGGCGGGCCGTAGTGGGCGATCTCGACATCCAGGGCGTCGATCGAGGTGCCCTGCGTGACGTCGTCGGCCATCGGCGGCAGGCCGAAGGCGACCGTGACCTCGGCGCCGGCGGCTTGCGAGAGGTCGTCGGCGATGCGCGCACGCACCGCTTCGGGGGTGTCGAAGCGGGTGTGGTTGAGCGAGTTGAGGTAGAGCTTGAGCGACTTGGATTCCACCAGCTGCGGCGAGGTGGCCGGCACGAGCACGGTCGCGGTCGCAACCAAGGGCTTGCCGCGGGCGTCGAGCCAGCTCAGTTCGTAGGCGTGCCAGCGGTCGTGGCCGGCGAACGGTAGCGTGTCGCCCAGGCCGATCTCGCGGCGGCCGAGCGTGCGTGCGATCGGGAACAGCAGGCCCGGGTCGTAGTGGCGCGGATAGGCGACCTCGCGGCCGAGCGGGATGGGCGGCGCGGCCGCGGCGGGGACATCGGACATGCGCCGATTCTACCGCCGTGGGCCGCGCTGCCCGGCGCGGCGTTCAGTGGCGCGTGGGTTCGCTGCGCAACTGCAGCACCTGGCGGCCGTCGCCGTAGGCCGACGGGGCGTGCGCGACGACGATGCGTTCGTCGGCGCTCTCGCCCAGGGTGTCGCCGTCGTCGATGACCGGGCCGTGCTCGAGCAGGTAGGCGCAGATGCCGGTCAGCCGGTCGAACACGTCCTCGGCGCTGTCGTCGGTCTCGGGAATCTCGATGTCCATCAGCCCGAGCATGTCCATCCCCAAGGTGTGGCCGGTCATGGTGCCGTCGGGGCGGGCGCCGATGTTGAATGCGACCCAGGCCAGCGGCATCGGTTCGGGCAGTTGGGCCATCGCCAGTTCGCGGAACAGCGCCGGCAGCACGATGTGGTTGGCGCTGCCGAAGTAGACCGCGCGCACGCTGTCCAGCAGGGCGGTCGCCGAGGCCAGCACGCGGCTGAGCAGCGCGGCGCGGCCGAGGGCGTCGAGCGTCGGCGCCGCACCTTCGGCCGGGAATTCCATGACCGTGACGATGGTGTGCGCGGCGTAGTCCTCCGGCGCCGGCTCGGCGTTCGGCCACAGCCGGCTGTGGGCTGCGATCTGCGCGATGTCGTCGCCGATCGGGGCGGCGATGGGCATCAGCAGGATCGAGACGTCGCCGTAGTCGATGCTCAGCGGGCCGTCGGGCATGTCGAAATCGCGCGGCTCGGCGCGCAGGCGTTCTGCGTCGAGGTCGGGCCAGTCGGCGCGCATCTGCGCGACCAGCGCCTCGGCGGTCAGCGCGGGGTCGGGACGGTCCTGCAGCAGCATCGCCAGGCTCGCGGTCATGCGCCGGCCTCCGCGTCGCCGTGCAGATAATCCAGGCTGACCTGCAGCAGGGCGCGCAGGCCCAGGTCGAGTGCGGACTCGTCGAGGTCGAACTCCGGCGAGTGGTTGCTCGGCGCGCGCATCGGGTCCTGGCCCTTGGGCGTGGCGCCGACGAAGAAGAACAGGCCGGGCACTTCGCGGGCGTAGTACGAGAAGTCCTCGGCGCCCATCGTCAGCGACGGGTCGACGACGTTGTCGGCGCCGGCCACGGCCTGCAGGCTGGGCAGCAGGCGTGCGGTCAGTGCGGGGTCGTTGGTGGTGACCGGGTTGCCGTCCTCGGCCGGGATCCGGGTCTCGACGGTGGCGCCGTGTGCGGCGGCCACGTGGGTGGCGACGTTCTGCAGGTCGGCGAAGATCGCCTTGCGCACGTCCTCGTCGAAGGTGCGGATGGTGCCGACCAGTTCGACCTTGTCGGGAATGATGTTGTAGCGGATGCCGCCGTCGATCGCGCCGAACGAGACCACCGCCGGCAGTGTGGAGATGTTGGTGCGGCGGCTGACGATGGTCTGCGCGGTGCCGATGAAGTCGGCGGCCGCGACGATCGGATCGATGCCGCCCCAGGGCCGCGAGCCATGGGTCTGGCGGCCGATCACGTCGATCGAGAAGCGGTCGGACGCGGCCATCAGCGGGCCGCCGCGCACGCCGATCTGGCCGGCCTGCAGGGTCGAGAACACGTGCAGCCCGAACACCGCGTCGGGGCGGAAGTCGCGGAAGAGGCCTTCGGCCAGCATCATCGAGGCGCCGCCTTCCTCGCCCTCCGGTGCGCCTTCCTCGGCGGGCTGGAACACGAACAGCACTTCGCCGGGCAGTTCGTCGCGCATCGCCACCAGCGCCTGGGCCACGCCCATCAGGATCGCGGTGTGGGCGTCGTGGCCGCAGGCGTGCATGACGCCGGTGGTCTGGCCGCGGTACTGCGCGGTGGCGGTGGAGGCGAACGGCAGGCCGGTGCGCTCGGTCACCGGCAGCGCGTCCATGTCGGCGCGCAGCGCGATGCGCGGGCCGGGCCGGCCGCCCTTGAGCACAGCAGTCACGCCGGTGTGGGCGATGCCGGTCTTGGGCTCGAGGCCCAGGCTGCGCAGGTGCGCGGCGACCTTGGCCGCGGTGCGGGTCTCGCGGTTGCCCAGTTCGGGGTGCTGGTGGATGTCGCGTCGCCAGTCGACGACGTTGGCCTGCAGGGCCGAGGCGGCGCGGGCGACCTCGGGACGTTGCGCGCTCTGCGCGTGGGCGGCGGCGGGCAGGACGGTACAGGCGCACAGCAGCGCGGCGGCGAGTCGCGTCATCGACAGGCTCTTGGATGCGATGGGATCTCGATCCTAGGCGATTTTCGGCAGCGGGCGGACGGGCGGCCCCCACCCAACCCTCCCCCGCAGCGGGGGAGGGCTTTACCGGGGCGCGGCCAGTGGCGCCGGCGACGCCCGCTCCCGCGGGTGCGAGGGAGGGGTGACGCGCGGCGCGGTGGGTCAGGGCGCGGGCGAGTAGGTCGCGACGAGGTTGACGCCCTGGAAACCACCGGTGCCGCCCACCAGGCGCACGAAGTAGCTGTCGGCGAGCGGAATCGTCACCTGCACGCTCTGTGTGGTGCCCGGGCGGGTCGAGCGCAGGGTCGCATTGCTGCCGTCCGGCGCCGGCGAACGGCCGACGCGGGTCAGGAGCTTGACCTGGCCGCGTCCGCCGTAGGTGCGGATCTGCAGGTTGCGGGCGCCGGCGGGCACGTCGATCCGGTACAGCACGCCTGCGTCAGCCGCCGCCGATACGCCGGTCACCGGCACCGTGCGCGCCATGCGGATCGCGGTGGGTTCGTCGCCGCCGGCAGCGCTGCCGGCGCCGCGGGCCGCGGCCTTGGCCGCATCGAGGATGCCGACGCCGATCTGGCGCAGCGGACGCACTGGGAAGTCGCGTGAGGTCTGGGTCAGGATCTCGCGCATTTCCTGCGGCGTGGGCACCGGGCGGCCGGCCTGGACCGCCGCGCTGATGACCAGCGCGGCGACACCGGCCACGTGCGGGGCCGCCATCGAGGTGCCCGACTGTCCGACATAGCCGGGCTCGGTCGGCGTGGTCTCGCCGCGGTTGCCAGCCGACCAGACGAAGCCGGTGCGCACCGACTGGCCGCTGACGCCGTCGTCCGGGTAGACGCCGCCGCCGGGGGCCGACAGGGTGATGTTGGCGCCGAAGTTCGAGTAGTAGGCGCGCTTGCCGGTGATACCGGTCGCCGCGACGTTGATGACGCCGGGGCAGCTGGCCGGGGTGAATGACGCGGCATCGTTGTTGTCGTTGCCGGCCGCGACCACGACCGTCGTGCCACGCTGGCGCGCTGCGGCGATCGCCTGGGCATAGGCACTGTCGGAAGGGCACGTGCCGTAGCCGCCGAGGCTCATGTTGATGATCTCGGCCGGGTTCTTGTTCTCCGGGACGCCGGGCACGCTGCCGCCCGATGCCCACACGATCGCGTCGGCGATGTCGGCCGTGGTGCCGCCGCAGTGGCCGAGCACGCGCACCGGCAGCACCTTCGCATCCGGCGCCACGCCGGCCATGCCGAGTCCGTTGTCGGTGATCTGCGCGATGGTGCCGGCGACGTGGCTGCCGTGCCAGCTGCTCGGGCGCTGCTCACCGGGCACCATGCAGCCGCCGTTCTCGACCAGGAAACGGTCCTCGGTGCTCCAGTCACCGGTGTCCCAGCCACCCGCGGCGCGGCCGTCGGTCGCGCGGCCGGAGTTGATGGCGTTGCTGATGAAGTCGTAGCCGGCATTCGCCAGTGAGGTGTCGAGGTCGGGATGGTCGGTGATGCCGGTGTCGAGCACCGCGACCACCACGCCCGCGCCGCGACCGTACTGCCAGGCGCCGAGCAGGTCGATGCCGCCGTGGTTGGCGACGCCGGGGTCGGGCGCCAGGGTTTCGATCGTGCCGTCGGGCGCGCGGAAGTGCCATTGCACTTCGAAGCCCGGATCGTTCGGCGCGGCGGCCGCAGTGGCGCGCACCGTGCGCAGGTGCCGCCAGTAGCGGTTGGGCTCGACATGGGCGACCGCCGGGTCGGCAGCGAGTGTGCGCATCAGGGTGTCGAGCTCGCCTTCCGACAGGCGCCGGTTCGGACGCACAAGATCGGCGCCGATCGCCAGGCGCCGGGTCGAGGCGATCGCCGGGGTGGTGGCACGGTGCACGGCCGCGAACTGCGAGGCGGTGGCCGGCGCGCGCAGTACGCGTTGCAGCGTCGCGGCGCCCGCAGCGGCGTTGCGACGTTCGCTGGTGCCGGATTTGTAGGTCACCAGCAGGCCGTCGTAGGCGACCTTGGGCGCGGCAGGATCCGCCGTCGACATGATCGACAGCGGGGCGGACGGCGATGCCGCGATTGCCGGCGCGAGCACAGCGCCCAGTGCGGTGGCCAACAGGCCGCGACGAACAGACATGCAAGACAGGGACATGGCGGGAATTCCTGGAAGAAGGGAGGGGAGCGAGGCGATGCCCGCCGTTACCAGCTGAAGCCGCCGCCGACGCCGACCGAGCTTTCGGAGCCGGACATCGAGCCGCCGATCGACACGCTGGCGCGGTTGTCGCGGAACGCGCGCTGGTAGCCGATCGCCAGTGCCTCCTCGCCGCCCTGCTGGCCGATGCCCACGCCGACCCGGTTGGCGCCCGACAGGCCGGCGGTGTTGACCGCCATCTGCGACATCGCCGTGCCCATGGCGCCGATCTTGTCGAGGCGGCGGTCGACGCGGTGGAAGCGGTCGTCGACGTTGCTGCGGAACGCGTCGAAGTCGCTGCGGCTGAGCGCGTGTGCGAAGGCGTCGTCGGTATAGCTGCGTGCGCTGGCGAGCGTGGCGGTGTCGCCGGCAGTGGCATGCGCCTTCGCATCGGCCAGCGTGCGTGCATCGCCGGCATCGGCGTAGCTGCGGCTGGCCGAGGCGCTGGCCTGGACCTGGCCGACGGTGGCCGCGTCGCTGGTGGCCACGCCATCGGCGACGTGGGTGATGCGGCGCTGGTTGTCGACGCTGCCGACCGACACGGTATTGGCGGTGTCGGCGATCGAGCCCTGGCCGATCGCGACCGACCCCTCGGCGCTCGCGACTGCGCCCGCCCCGATCGCGGTGCCGCCGGTACCGGCTTGCGCCTGGCTGCCGACCGCGGTGCTGCCGGCGCCGGTCGCGACGCTGTCGCCGCCGATCGCCAGGCCCTCACCGCTGCCGACCGGGATGCTGCCACTGCCGATCGCATCGAAGCGCGCGCGGATTGCGTCGAACTGGCTGTCGACGGCACCGAAGGCATCGCCCACCGAGCCGAAGCGGGTGCCCTGGATGAGGTAGGACGGGCCGGTGAAGCCGGCTGCGGTCATCGCGGCGCCGCCGCCGAGCGCCTGTGCGAACGCGGTGCCGATGCCGAACATCTGACCGCCGTTGACTGCATCCAGGCTGCCGGCCGCGAGCGCGCCGTCGGCGACGTTGCGCAAGCGGGTGCCGTCCGCACCGGCGAAGGTCACTGCGTCCTTCGCGGCGATGTCGTCGTATTTCACGCTCGCCGCGTCGAGGGCGCCGACATCGCTGCCGACGCTGGCGATGGCGGTGTCGAGCTGGCCCTTGTTGACGGCATCGGTCTCGAGCACGCCCGCGGCCACATTGACCAGCTGACGTTCGTTGCCGACGCTGCCGATCGACACAACGTGATCGCGATCGGCGACCGAGGCCGCGCCAAGCGCGACGCTGTCGATGGCGATCGCGCTGGCGTTGTAGCCCAGTGCCAGGCTGTTCTCCTCGAAGGCGAAGGCGCCGCTGCCCAGCGCGGTCGCACCGATGCCCCAGGCCGCCGACGAGGCGCCGACGGCGGTCGTGTACTCGGCGCCGGCGTAACTGCCCGAGCCGAGCGCACTGGCGTCCATCGCCAGCGCGAGTGCGTTGGCACCGGCCGCCAGGCTGCGGGTCGCATCGGCGTGGCTGTCGAAGCCGATCGCGGTCGCGTAGTCCGACAACGCCCAGGACGCCGCGCCGACGGTCACGCTGCCCAGGCCGTTGGCCTGGGTCGGCACGCCGGCGTTGCTGGCGCCGATCGCCACGCTCTGCTGGCCTGCCGCCTGGGCGCTGTCGCCGACTGCGATACCGCCATTGCCGGATGCGCGCGCGTCGCTGCCGAACGCCAGTGCCGCATAGCCGTCCGCGACCGCGTAGGCGCCCAGGCTCGCGGCGCCGAATCCCTTGGCCTGTGCGCCATAGCCGATGGCGATGGCTTCGACCTCGGTCGCGGTCGCCGCCCGCCCCATCGCGATGGCACCGGCCGCCGCCGCGTTTGCGGTGGCGCCGATGGCGACGGCATCGTTGGCGGTGCCCTGCGAGGACCACCCCAGGGCGATCGCGGTGCCGCCGCTGGCTTCGGTGGCCGCGCCCAGCGCGATCGATCCGAAGCCGGTGCTCTGTGCGCCGTCGAACTCGCCGAATTCGCTGCCGAAGAACGTGCCGCCGATCGCGATCGCGCCGGTGGCGTCGGCGAAGGCGCCGTCGCCCATGGCGATGGACGCGGCCGTGGTGGAGCGTGCTCGGTGGCCGATGGCGACCGAGTCGCCACCGCTCGCTGCGGCATTCGGCCCGATCCCGACCGCACGTGCGCCGGTTGCGCTGGCATCGTCGCTGCCGTCCAGGGCACCGGACACGGCGAAGTAGTACGCCGCGGCGTCGAGCGAGTACGCCGGCGCCACGCGATCGTCGTCGGCGGTCTCGTCGGCCGCTGTGGCCGCTGTGGCCGACGCGGCGGTGTCGCTGGCGGCCGCCGAGGCGCGGGCGGCACCGGCATCGGTGGCCGCGTCGTCGCCTGCCGGGGCGGGCTGTGATGCGCCCGTCGCCTGGCCCGACAGGGCCAGCAGCAGGGCGGCGGTCAGCAGACACGGACGTGTCGCACGGAAGCGGGCGGCGGGATGGGGACGCAGGAGGCGGGTGCGCTGGGACATCGTCTGGCTTTCCGGTAGCGGCGGGATGACAACGCCGTGACAGGCGCTGGAGCTGCGATCTAAGCCGCTGGGATGGCGCGGCTCAATGCACCGGTTCTCACCGCCGACTTACACTCGACTCTCATTCTGGGAAGGGGGCGGCCGCTCCCCGGAGCCGCCGTTCGATGTCGCACGCCTCGCCATTCGCCACCTTTGGCCGTCGTGCGGTCGCTTGGCTGCGTCGGGTCCCGATCGACGACCCGGTCGATCGCCGCAACGCACCGGCGTTGCAGGTGCTGCTGCTGTTTCTCGGCATCGAGATCCCGCTCAACAAGGCCTATCACCTGCTCAGCGGACACGTGACGATGACCGGCGCGCGGCTCGCGGTCGATCTGGGCACCGATGTCGCGATCGCCGTGACCGCTTGCGTCGCAGTGTGGATGATCCGGCAGGGCCGGCTTCGCGAAGGCGTGGCTGCGTTCCTGACGATCCTGATGGGCTGCGCGGTCGCGGCCAATCTCGCGTTCGGCTACCAGCTGCAGGCCTTCGATCCGTATCCGATGATCATGCTGACGGTCGCGGCGCTGGTGATCGGCCGGCGCGCGCTGTGGATCGTCTACGCCTGTATCCCGTTGGTGTTCGCATTGGGCATGGCCAGCCCGTGGGCCCTGGATCCCGAGCGCAGCGGCCGCGCGTTCCAGAATCTGCCGTCGCTGGCCTTCAGTTATCTGATGATCGCGCTGGTGCTCGATCGCACCGTGGCCGCATTGCGTGAAACGCTTCGGCGTGCGCAGCGCAGCGCACAGCAGCTGCGCGAGCAGATGGTCGAGCGCGAGCACATGCGTGAGCGCATGCTGCATCTGCAGAAGATCGAATCGGTGGGTCACCTGGCCAGCGGCGTCTCGCACGATTTCAACAACGTGCTCGGTGCGATCGTCGGTTACACCGCCGAGCGGCACCGGCTGGACGAGTTGGACTTCGACCCCGAGCCCGATGCCCATCGCCTGGGCGCGGCACTGGAGGGGATCGAACTGGCGGCCCAGCGCGGCATCGCGCTGAGCCGCAAGCTGCTCAGCTTCAGCCGCCGCGAGCTGGCTGTGCCGACACGCTTCGATGCGGCGCGCGCGCTGGCCGAGCTGACGCCGATGCTGCGGCAGCTGTTCGATGGCCGGGTCGAGGTCGTCCTCGACTTGCCGCAGGCACCGGTGCCCGTGTTCCTCGATCGCAGCCAGCTGGACCTGGTGATGCTCAATTTTGCGGCCAACGCGCGCGACGCGATGCCCGGCGGGGGCCGTTTCGAGGTCGCGTTGCGCGCCATCGGCGACGGCCGCGCGCGCATCGTCGTCGCCGACACCGGACAGGGCATGACGCCGGAGGTGATGCGCCAGGCATTCGAGCCGTTCTTCACCACAAAGCCGGCGGGCGAAGGGACGGGGCTGGGACTGGCGGTGGCGCGGGAAATGGCCTGCGAAGCAGGTGGCACGTTGCACGTGGACAGTGCCCCGGGCCGCGGCACGCGGTTCACGCTGGATCTGCCGCAGGTGGACTGAGTGCTCAGCCGGCCGGGCGCAGCACGTAGCCTTCGCCGCGCACCGCGTCCAACGGCAGCGGCAGGCCGGTGCGCGTGAGCACCTTGCGTCGCAGGCGGTGCAGGAGCACGTCGAGCCGATGAGGGTCGCTGCCGCTTTCGTCGTGTGCGCGGCCAGGCAGCGCGCCCAGGATGGCCTCGCGGCTCACCAGTTGCCCGGGCTGCGCCCACAGCAGGCGCAGCACGTGGCGCTCGGAGCCGGTCAATGCCGTCGACTGGCCATTGGGGGCGAACAGACACCAGCCGTCGGGTTGCAACTGCCAACCAGCCTCGGCGCGTTGCGGGCCGCGCGCCAGGCGCCGCGCGAGGCTGAAGACCGTGGCGGCCAGGATGTCGATCTCGACCGGCTTGACCAGATAGGCATCGGCGCCGCCGCTCAGGCCGCGCAGCCGGTCGGGCGGCTCGCCGCGTCCGCTCAGGATCACCACGCCCAGATGTGGGTGTGCGGCCTGCAGTGTCTGGGTGACGGTGAAGCCGTCGCTGTCGGGCAGGCCGATGTCGAGAATCACCAGGTCGACCGGCGCCTGCGCAAGCAGCGCGGTCAGCGCGGCGGCTGTGCGCAGTGGCCGCACGTCGAGTCCATGCCGGCGCAGGCCGGGGACCAGGATGCGCTCGCGCAGGACATCGTCGTCTTCGAGCAGGGCGACGCACAGCGGGCGAGCCCTGTCGGCGGGGTCTGGGGACATGGCGGTCGGCGGGACGGAAGATGCGATCGCGGCGGTCCGGGACAACGAGCAACGGGGCCGCAGCGCATGCCCACGGCGCCGTCATCTTGGGTCGACGCCGATGGACTGGCAAGCGAGGCCGCCTGGGTGAGGCATGCAATGGCGCCGGGTGTTGCCTGCGCACACGTCACGAAAACTATCGTCTGAAGATCGCAAGAGCGACTTTTGCGCATGTCCGCATCGCGCACACTTCGGTCCGCAATCTGCGGGAGGGCCGATGCGCAGCAAACTGTTCGTGCCGGGCGTGCGTCCGGACCTGTTCCTGAAGGCCTGGGCTGGCCCCGCCGATGCGGTGTCGTTCGACCTGGAGGACGCGGTGGCGTCGTCGCGCAAGGCCGAGGCCCGCGCCGCGGTCGCTGCGTTTCTCGGCGAACACGCGCTGCGCGACCCGGCCCGTGCGGCCCCGGCGCCGCTGGCGATCGTGCGGGTCAATGCGCCCGATACCGCCGACTTCGAGGCCGATCTGTCCGCGGTGCTGCCGGTGTCCCCGGACCTGATCAACCTGCCCAAGATCGACTCGGCCCAGGCGCTGTGCGCGGCGGTTGCGCGCATCGAGGCGCAGGAAGCGGCGTTGCCGGCCGATCCGGCCCGGCGGGCGCCGGCCCTGCTGGTCAACATCGAGACGCCGCGCGCATTGCGCAATGCGGCCGAGATCGCCGGCGCGCATCCGCGCGTGGCCGGGCTGCAGCTGGGGCTGGGCGATCTGTTCGAGCCGGCGGGGATCCGGCGCGATGTGGCCGCGCACGTGCAGGCGGTGATGCTGCAGGTGGCGCTGGCCGCGGGCGAGGCGGGGGTGTTCGCCTGCGATGGGGCCTACGCAGATTTCCACGACGATGCCGGTTTCGAGCACGAGGCGACGATGGCGCAGCAGTTGGGATTCATCGGCAAGAGCTGCATCCACCCGCGGCAGGTGCCGTTGGCGCACGCGGTGTTCTCGGTCGACGCCCAGGCACAGGCCGATGCGCGTCGGATCGTCGATGCCGCGGACGCTGCGCGTGCGCAGGGCTTGGGGGTCTGCGTGGTCGAGGGGCGCATGATCGATGCGCCGTATCTCAAGCGTGCCGAGCGCGTGCTGGCCCAGGTGGAACGCGATGCGGCGCGCTGACCGCGTGGGCCGGCGTCCCGGGCTGCTGGCGGTGCTGCTGGCGCTGCTGGCTGCGTTCGCCGTGCTGCCGGCGCAGGCCGAGAGTCTGGCCTCGGTCGATGCGACGCCGTTGGCGGCGTTGCCCGAGGGTGCGCGTGTGCAGGCGCTGTTGACGCTCGGGGAGCGTCCGCTGGCGATCGCGGGCCAACGCGCGTGGCGCCTGGACGGCGAGGGCGCGGATGGTCGCTGGCAGGCCTTGGCCTTGCCGGCCGGGGTCTCGGTGACGCGCCTGCAGGCGGCGACGCCCGACGGCGCCGGGACGCATCTGTTGCTGGGCGATGGGGGCATGGCGCAGGAGGCGGCGACGCTGGCGCTGGTGTCGGGGGCACTGGTCGTGCAGCCGTTGCCGGCATTGCCCGAGCCGATCGCGCATGCCCGCCTGGCGGTGCTGGCCGGGGTGCTGTACGCCGCCGGTCTGGACGCGGACGGCCAGGCGCGGTTCTACGCGCTGTCGCGCACCACGCCCGGTGCCAGCTGGATCGCGCAAGCGCCGTGGCCGCACGGCAGCGCGCCGTCTTCGCTGGCGGCGCAGAAGTTCGCGCTGTACCTGACCGCGGTCGACGGCCGCATCCGGCAGTGGACGCCGGCCGAAGGCTGGCAGGACCGCGGCACCCTGCCCGGCGCGGTGGTGGACGGCTCGGCCCAGCCGATCGGCCAGGCGCATGTGCTCTATCTGTTGCGGCCGGCGCCGGGCGCGCAGCCGGCGCTGCAGACCTTCCACACCATCACCGGGTCCTGGGCGGTGTTGCCGGCCACGCTCGACGGCGAGGCGCGCCTGGCCACCGGCTGGCGCAGCGGCCTGGTCTGGGCCTCGGCCGACGGCGGCCTGCACGCGGCGCAACTGCGCTCGGGCAAGCATCTGCTGCACTGGCTGGACTGGGTGGTGATCGTGGTCTACCTGGTCGCGATGCTCGGCATCGGCGGCTACTTCTATCTCAAGGACCAGACCGCCTCGGAGTCGGACTTCTTCATGGGCGGGCGCAGCATCCCGTTCTGGGTGGCCGGCGTGAGCCTGTATGCGACCAACACCAGTTCGATCAGCTTCATCGCGATTCCGGCCAAGGCCTACGAGACCAACTGGCAGTACCTGACCAACAATCTCATTGCGGTGCTGGGCCTGATGTTCGTCGCGGTGTGGATCGTGCCGTTGCTGCGCCGACTGGACCTGATGTCGGTGTTCTCATACCTGGAAACGCGTTTCCACCCGGCGATCCGGATGCTGGCCAGTGCGCTGGCGATCGCGATGCAGGTCGGCAGCCGCTTGAGCGTGATCCTGTTCCTGCCGGCACTGGCGATCGCGACGATCACCGGCATCCCGGTGGTGTGGAGCATCATGATCATGGGCGTGTTCACGATCATCTACACCGCGATGGGCGGCATGCGCGCGGTGGTGTGGACGGACTTCGTGCAGGTGTTCGTGAAGATGGGCGGCGCGGTGTTCGCGATCGTTTTCATCCTGGTGTCGCTGGGCAGCGACCTGGACGCGGTGCGCGAAGCGGTTGCGATCGAGCACAAGACCAAGCTGCTGGATTTCAGCTTCGATCTGACCAAGGCCACCGTCTGGGGCTTCATCTTTCTGGTCGTGTTCGACGTGGTGCTGACCTTCCCCAAGGACCAGGTGCTGATGCAGCGCACGCTGGCGACCAGTTCGGACAAGGAGGCGGGCCGCTCGATCTGGGTGTTCGCGGCGATCATGATCCCCGGCGGCTTCGTGTTCTACAGCATCGGCACCGCGCTGTGGATGTACTACCGGCAGAACCCCGAGCGGCTCGACCCGCTGCTGCCGATCGATGCGACGTTCCCGTTGTTCATCGCCGCCGAGCTGCCGGTCGGCGTGACTGGATTGATCATCGCCGGCATCTTCGCCGCGGCGATGTCGACGCTGTCGAGCATCATCAACAGCGTCGCCACGCTGCTGTCGGTGGACTTCTATTCGCGACTGGCCAAGGCACCGACCGAGAAGGGCAGCGTGCGCTTCGCCGAGTGGATGACGGTGGTGGTCGGGCTGACCGGCATGGGCCTGGCGCTGGTGCTCTCGCGCTACGACATCCATTCGCTGTTCGACGTGTCGATCGAACTGGCCGGCCTGCTCGGCGGCGGCTTCGCCGGCGCCTACACGCTGGGCATGTTCACCAAGCGGGCGAACTCGCCGGGGGTGGCGATCGGCATCGGCGGCAGCATCGCGCTGACCCTGCTGGCCTGGTCGTTCAACCTGGTGCACCCGTACTTCTACCTCGGCATCTCGATCATGCTGTGCATCGTGATCGGCTACGTGGCCAGCCTGTTCTTCGCCCCGCCCGCCCGTTCGCTCGAGGGGCTGACCATCCATACCCGCAAGGCCGACGCCTGAACCGGCCCGTGGCGGCCAGCGCCCAGGCCCTTCGGCAGGGGCGCAGGCGGCCGCCGCGCGGGTAGGCTGGCGCGTCGCCGCCAGCGTCCTCCAGGACCGCGCCCTTGGATACCCAGTTCCTCAACACCTTCGTGCACGTGGTCGACCGCGGGTCGATGGCCGCTGCGGCGCGCTACCTCAACATCACCCCGGCCGCGGTCGCCCAGCAGATCCGCACGCTCGAACGCGAGCTGGGCGCGCCGTTGATCGCGCGTGCCGGGCGCACGGTCTGCGTGACCGAGCCCGGGGCGCGGATCCTGCAGCGTGCCCGCGACCTGCTGCGCGACGTGGCCGACCTGCGCAGCGTCGCCAACGACCGCGCGCTGTCGGGCGAGCTGCGGCTGGGCGCCTGCCCGACCGCGCTGGCCGGCATGCTGCCCGACGTGCTGGCGCGCATGGTCAACGTGTTGCCGCAGATCAACGTCTTCATCAAGCCGGGCTATTCGGCCGAGCTCTACGCCGATGTCGAGCGCGGCGAGCTGGACGCGGCGATCGTGCTGCAGGCGCCGTTCGCGCTGCCCAAGACCTGCGACTGGGAAGTGCTGCGCGAGGAACCGTTGATCGTGCTCGCGCCGCAGCACCTGGCCCATCGCGATCCGCATGCGCTGCTGGCCGAGGAACCGCTGATCCGCTATGACCGCCACCAGTGGGGCGGCCGCCAGGCCGACGACTATCTGCGCCGGGTCGGGATCGTGCCGCGCGAGCGCTTCGAGCTCAACGCGCTCAACGCGATCGCGGTCATGGTCGACCGCGGCCTGGGCGTGTCGCTGGTGCCCGACTGGCAGCAGCCATGGCCGGCCGGGCTGCGGCTGGCGCGATTGCCGCTGCCCGAACCGGCCGAGCCCCGGCGCATCGGCATCGTGTGGTCGACCGCCAGTGTGCGCAGCCGGCTGGTTGCGGCGCTGCGTGAGCAGTGCCGCACTGCCGCCCGGGCGCCGGCGCGCGACGAGGGCGCGGTCTCGGAGTGAACGAAATGTTGCGGCGCAACAAATATTTGCTTGCCTCGTAAGCAATAAAAACTTCGGTTTGAACATACGTTCAGGCGGTGCATCGCTGTGGCGCGGACGCCTAGTCTCTCTCGCCACCGGAGGACGCATTGCGCCGCCGGTTCCACAGCCTCCAGGCCGCCGCCGGCACGCCCGGCCGCCACGCACTCCTTCAGAGACTTCGACATGATCAAGCCGCTTTCCGCCGCGATCGCCTGCATCCTGCTGCTGCCTGCCGCCGCCTGGGCGCAGCAGGCCGACGACGCCGACGAGCGCACCCGCGACCGCGATGCCGTGAACCTGGACCGCATGGTCGTGACCGGCACGCGCGTGGCCACCTCGATCGACAAGATTCCCGGCGCGATCAGCCTGGTGTCGCAGGAGCAGGTCGCGCACACGCTGGCGCTGACCGAGGACGCGACCGCGGTGCTGGCGCGCACGGTGCCCGGCTACGCCGAGTCCTCGCAGGCGATGAGCAACTCGGGCGAGACGCTGCGCGGCCGCATCGCGCTGCGCCTGTTCGACGGCATCCCGCAGGGCTCGCCGCTGCGCGAGGGCAATCGCAACGGCACGTTCACCGACATGGGCCTGGTCGGCCGCATCGAGGTCATCAACGGCCCGTCGGCGTCGGAAGGCATCGGCGCGGCCGGCGGCATCATCAACTACATCTCCAAGGTGCCGACGGCCGAAGGCCACGAGACCACGGTGATCTCGCGCTACTCGACCCAGTCGGGCAGCGACAGCGCGGGCTGGAAGCTGGGCGTCAACCACGCCTACAAGAGCGACGACTTCGATGCGCTGCTCAGCGCTTCGTACATCGACCGCGGCATTTCCTACGACGGCAACGGCCGCCGCATCGGCATGAACACCAGCGGCTCGCTGGCCGATTCGGAATCGCGCAACCTCTACGCCAAGCTGGGCGCCAACTTCGGTGAGGGCGGTGTGCAGCGCCTGCAGCTGAGCCTGAGCGACTTCCGCATCGAGGGCAAGGGCAACTACAAGCAGGTCGAAGGCTGCCGCTACGACCCGGTCGAGTGCCCGATTCCGAGCACCAACACCTCCGAGCGCGGCCAGATCGCAGGCTCGCTGACCGAGTTCAACGACTTCCAGCAGGCCGCGCTCAACTACAGCCACGGCGACCTGTTCGGCGGCACGTTCACTGCCGACGTCTACTGGGCCGACCAGGCGATGCGCTATCTGCCCGAGGACGGCGACGACCGCCAGCTGGTGAAGGTCGATGACAACTTCGACGAGAGCAAGCGCATCTACGACCAGTCGGAGATCGTGTCCAAGAAGCGCGGTCTGCGCACCAGCTGGACCCGCGGTGATCTGTTCGGCGTGCCGGGGCTGCAGCTGCGCACCGGCGTCGACGTGGTCGAGGACGAGGCCGCCCAGCGGCTGGCGCTGACCAACCGTGTGTGGGTGCCGCCGATGGAGTACAGCAGCGTTGCGCCGTACGCGCAGCTGACCTGGGACGTGGGCCCGGTGACGCTCAGCGGCGGCCTGCGCCGCGAGGATGGCGAGTTGCATGTCGACAGCTACACCACCACCGCCTATCGCAACAGCGTGTTCGTGCAGGGCGGCGGGCTGGAGTACACCGAGACGATGAAGAACCTCGGTGCGATCTGGCGCATCACCGACACCTGGTCGGTGTTCGCGTCCTACGGCGAGGGCTTCGGCCTGGCCAACATCGGCATCCCGCTGCGCAACATCAACGTGCCGGGCCAGTCGGTCGATCGCATCGCCGATCTGGATCCGATCATCGTCACCAACAAGGAAGTCGGCTTCAACTGGCGCGGCGACTCGGCGGCGTTCGGCGCGTCCTACTACGACTCCAAGTCGCCGTTCGGTTCGACGCTGTCGGTCGATCCGGTCAGCAACGACTTCGTGATGGCGCGCGCCCCGGTGCGCATCCGCGGCTTCGAGGCCAACGGCGAGTACCGTTTCAACCCGCAGTGGAAGGTGTCCGGCATCTATTCGCGGATCCGCGGCAAGACCGCGTTCTGGGCCGAGGCGGCCGACGGCAGCTACGGCGCCGGTGGTCTCAACAAGCCGATGGGCGTGCTCGATGCCAACCCCGACAAGCTCGCGGTCTCGGTGACCTGGAACTTCGCCCCCGATGCCGACCTGACGCTGGGTGCGACCAAGTTGTTCGACCGTCATCTGTCGGGCAGCGACGTGCGCGAGTACGACGGCAGGGCCTTCACCTACGAAGAGAACACCAAGGGCTACACCCTGGTCGACCTCGGCGTGAACTACGACACCGGCCGCTACGGCAAGCTCACGCTCGGCATCGAGAACCTGTTCGACAAGCAGTACATCCTCAGCTGGTCGCAGGTTCCCGGTTGGCAGAACTACTGGGCCGGTCGCGGGCGCATGGTGTCGCTCACCCATACGATCGCGTTCTGATCGAAACGAGGGCGGGGCGTAGGTCATGCGGGAAGTGCGGGTGCAGCGGGACACTGGGCGGCGGCCCATCGCCGGCGCGCGACGCGGTGTCGCCTGGGCGGCCGCACTGGCGCTGCTGGCGGCGATCGCGCCGGTCTGGGCCGGCGGCGATGCCGCCGCGTCCCAGGCCACGCGCTGGCAGCCGCTCGACCGGTTCCTCGATGCCGCCGTGGCCGATGCCGGCTACGTCGGCGTCGTGGCGACGGTGTGGCAGGACGGCCGGCCGCCGCATACCCACGTCGCCGGCCATCTGGATCTCGCGCAGCGCAGGCCGATACGCGCCGATGCGATCTTCCGCATCTACTCGATGACCAAGCCAGTGGTGTCGGTGGCGGTGCTGATGCTCTGCGACGACGGCAGGATCGGCCTGGACGACGACATCGCCCGGCATCTGCCCGAGTTCGCCGATCTGCGCGTGCTCCAGGCCGACGGCACGCGGCGCGCGCCGGCGCGTGCGCTGACCATCCGCCATCTGTTGACCCACACCAGCGGCATTGCGATCGGCGACGGCCCGGTGCTGCAGCTGCGCGAGGCCGCCGACCTGCACGGCGCGCCCGACCTGGCCGGCTATGTGCAGCGGCTGGCGGCGTTGCCGCTGCAGCACGATCCGGGCACGACGTTCGCCTATGACGGCGCCGCGACCGAGGTGCTGGCGCGGCTGGTCGAGGTGGTGTCGGGGCAATCGCTGGACACCTTCCTGCGCACGCGCCTGTTCCAGCCGCTGGACATGCCCGACACCGGCTTTTCGGTGCCGGCCGAGGCGCGCGGCCGCGTGGTCGACATCACCACGCTGGGCGACGACGGCCGCCTGCGCCTGGCCGATGGCCCCAGCGCGACGACGCCGGGCGCATCGCTCAATCCCTACACCAGTGGTGCCGGCGGCCTGTACTCGACCGCGGCCGATTACCTGCGGTTGTGCCGCATGCTGCTCGGCGGCGGCGTGCTCGACGGCCGCCGTTATCTGCGCGAAGAGACGGTCGCGGCGATGCTGCGGAACCAACTCGGCCATCTGGCGCAGCCGCATACGCAGTTCAGTCCGGCCGAGGGCTTCGGCCTGGGGCTGGCGGTGCAGCTCGACCCGGCCGCACGCGGACGCCTCGGCGCGCCGGGCCAGGTCGGCTGGTCGGGCGCGGCGTCGACGCACTTCGTCATCGACCCGTCCCAGCACGCGATCGCGATCCTGCTCGCCCAGCACCTGCCGCGCGAGGTCCCCGGCGACCTGCCGCGGCTGGCCACCCCGTTCTACAACCTCGTCCAGCAAGGGCTTTCGCATGACTGAGTCGCCGGCCGCCGCTGCGGTCCTCGTCGCCGGTTCGGCCAACCTCGATTTCGTCGTACGCGCCGCGCACATTCCGGCGCCTGGCGAGACCGTGCTCGGCCGCGACTTCCGCACCTTCCCGGGCGGCAAGGGTGCCAACCAGGCGGTCGCGGCCGCACGCGCCGGCGGTGCGCCGACCCGGATGCTGCTGGCGCTCGGCGACGATGCGCACGCCCGCCCATTGGAGGATTCGCTGCGCGCGGCCGGCGTGTCGCTGGACATCCGCCGCCAGGCCGCACTGCCGACCGGCGTGGCCTTCATCTGCCTGGCCGATGGTGCCGAGAACGCGATCACCGTCGCGCCGGGCGCGAATGCCGCGCTGGCGCCGGACGACCTGCCTGCGCTGGACGGCGTGGGCTATCTGCTGCTGCAGCTCGAAACGCCGCTCGACAGCGTGGCCGCCTACGCCGCGCGCGCGCAGGCGGCCGGCGTGCGGGTCGTGCTCAACGCCGCGCCGGCGCAGGCGTTGCCCGAGGCCTTGCTGCGCCTAATCGACGTGCTGGTGGTCAACGAGGGCGAACTGGCAATGCTGGTCGGCGACGATGGCGACCTCATCGCCGCGCTCGCGCGGCTGCCGGTGCCCTGCGCGGTGGTGACCCTGGGCGCGGCCGGTTGCATGGCGCGTGAGGGCGAGGCCTTGCATCTGCAGCCGGCGTTTCCGGTCGAGGCGGTGGACACCACCGGCGCCGGCGACACTTTCTGCGGCGCGCTGGTCGCCGCGCTCGCCCGCGGCGATGCCTTGCCGGTCGCGCTGCGCGATGCGGCGGCCGCCTCGGCGCTGGCCTGCAGCGCGCTCGGCGCGCAGTCGAGCGTGCCGGCCCGCGCGCAGGTGCAGGCGCTGCTGGCCGGCGCCGGCGATGCGCCCGGCCGCGCCGCACTGGCGGCACGCTGCGGCCTGGCCGCCTGATCCCCCATTCTTTGACGAGACGCCCCCCATGACCGCCTCCCCTTACGAGACGCTCGACGACGCCGACAGCGCCGACCACGGTCCGGCACCGCTGCGCAGCGAGTACAAGTTCTCGCACGTCACCACCGGCCGCTACCTGCCCACGCCGGGCAAGGCACCGGGCTGGCCGTTCGCCGACATCGGCGGCTGGATGATCGATGCCAACGAGAGCGCGGCCGACTGGCTGGCCGAGCTGCGCGATTGGCGCCGCGAGCATCTGGTGCGCATCGGCTATGACGACGCCAACTACCGCCGGCCCGAACTGCTGTGGGCGCAGCGCAACTTCGTGCACGCGCAGATGATGGTCGAGGACCGCTACTTCTATGACGCCGAGCGCGCCGAGTACACGGTCGACCGCTATCTCGACGATCTGATCGCGCGCTTTGGCGGCATCGATTCGGTGCTGATCTGGTACGTCTATCCCAACATCGGCATCGACGACCGCAACCAGTTCGATCTCGCGCACGATCTGCCCGGCGGACTCGACGGTCTGCGCCGTGCGGTGCAGGCGTTCCAGGCCCGCGGGGTGCGGGTGTTCCTGCCGGCCAAGCCCTGGGATCACGGCACCCGCGATCCGGGCACCAGCCACTGGGAGGGCCTGGCGGAGATCGTCGCGGCGGTCGGTGCCGACGGCATCAACGGCGACACGTTCAACGGCGTGCCGCGCGCGTTCCTCGATGCCTGCGAGCGCCATGGCCGGCCGGTCGTGCTGCAGCCCGAATCGACGATCAGCTCCGAAGAGCAGCTGATCTGGAACGTGCAGAGCTGGGGCAAGAAGGCGCCCGACGGTCCGGTGCCGCCGGTGTCGAAGTGGAAGTGGCTCGAGCCGCGGCACATGGTCAATTACGAGAACCGCTGGGGCCGCGACCGCACGCACGACCTCCAGTACTGCTTCTTCAACGGCATCGGCTACAACGCCTGGGAAAACATCTGGGGCATCTGGAACCAGTTCACCCCGCGCAATGCCGAGGTCCTGCGGCGCATCGCGACGATCTACCGTGCGTTCCCCGAGCTGGTGGTGAGCCTGGACTGGGCGCCGTACCAGCCCTGCCTGCAGCGCGGCGTGTTCGCCAGCCGCTTCCCGGGTGCAGACCGCGCGCTGTGGACGCTGATCAACCGCCACGAGTATCCGATCGACGGCGAGCAGCTCGCGCTGCCGCACGTCGACGGCACCCGCTACTACGACCTGTGGCGCGGCCAGCCGATTGCGCCGCGCGTGATCGACGGCGAGGCGGTGATCGAGCTGCCGCTCGAGGGGCGCGGTTTTGGCGCGTTGCTGGCACTGGCGCCGGGGGCCGACACCGATGGTCTCGACGCGATCCTGGCCACGCTCGCCGCGCAGGCCAGGACGCCGATCGGCGCGCACTCGGCCGCCTGGCAGCCGTTGCCGCAGGCCATCGTCGAGGTGGCGCCGACCGCGCCGCAGACCGCCGCGCCCGAGGGCATGGTGACGATCCCCGGCGGCGAATTCCTGTTCCGCGTCGGCGGCGTCGAGATCGAGGGCTTCGACTGGGCGGGCCTGGACGTGCAGTACCCGTGGGAATCGTGCCCGCGTCGGCACCATCGCCGCCGGATGATGCTGGCCACGTTCCACATCGACCGCCATCCGGTAACCAATGCGCAGTTCGCGCGGTTCCTGGCCGACAGCGGCTACGCGCCGCGCGATGCGCACAACTTCCTGCGGCACTGGGTCGACGGCGCGCCGCGCCCGGGCTGGGCCCACAAGCCGGTGACCTGGGTGTCGCTGGAGGATGCGCGCGCCTACGCGCAGTGGGCAGGCAAGCGCCTGCCGCGCGAATGGGAATGGCAGTACGCAGCGCAAGGCCACGACGGCCGCCGCTATCCCTGGGGCGACACCTGGCACGACACCTGCGTGCCGCGGGTCAACCGCGGCCGTCGCCTGCTGCCGCCGGCCGATGTCGGCGCGCATCCGCAGGGCGCCTCGCCGTTCGGGGTCGAGGACCTGATCGGTCACGTCTGGCAATGGACCGACGAGTACATCGATACACATACGCGCGCGGCGATCCTGCGCGGCGGCAGCAGCTACCAGCCGCAGACCTCGCACTGGTATTTCCCGCAGGCCTACCGGCTCGATCAGCACGGCAAGTACCTGCTGATGGCGCCGGGCAAGGACCGCTCGGGGACGGTGGGCTTCCGCTGCGTGGTCGATGCGGAGCGTGGGCATGGCTGAGCCGCTGGACATCGCCGCTGGCGACGCGCAGCGCCCGACCGCGCCTGCGCAGGTACGCCTGCGCGGGCTGCTGGGCGAGGCGCTGGACGCCAATCGCCGTGGGCGCCTGTCGCACTTCGTCACCGCGCCCGACAGTCCGGCGATCGCGATCTTCGCTCCGACGCACCGCGCCGGTAACGAGGAGGGCGACTGGTACGGCGAGCACGCCGGCAAGTGGCTGGCGGCCGCAGCCAAGGCCGCCGCGCGCAGTGGCGACACCGCGCTGGAAGACAGCGTGCGCGCCGTCGCGGCGTACCTGGCCCAGGTGCAGGAAGACGACGGCTACCTGGGGACCTACGCGCCGCATCGGCGCTTCATGGTGCCGCAGCCGCCCAAGCCGGAGAGCTGGAACGGCGAGCCGGCGCTGCGCACCTGGGACGTGTGGACCCATGCCTATCTGCTGCTGGGCCTGCTCGAAGTGCACCGGCGGTTCCCGGAGGCCGGTGCGCTGGAGACCGCGCGCCGGATCGGCCTGCTGTGCTGGCGCACGTTCTGCATCGAAGGTCTGGACATCACCACGGTCGGCAACCACCACGGCATGTCGGCGACGGTGCTGCTCGATCCGGTCATGGACCTGCACGCCGCGACCGGCGATGCGCGCTTCCTCGAACTGGCCCGGCGCATCCTCGCCCAGGCCGATGCCAACCCGCGGCTGGCATTGCTTGAGCGCGCGCTGGCCGGCGCCGATCCGTCGGAGATCGCCACCGGCAAGGCCTACCAGCTGTGCTGGAACCTGGTCGGGCTGGCGAAGCTGGCGCGGGCCAGCGGCGATCCGCGCCATCGTCAGGCGCTCGATGCGCAGTGGCAGGCGATCCGCGATCACCACCTGAGCCTGGGCGGGGGCCCGTTCGGTGGCATCGGCCACCGCTCGCGCGAAGTGTTCAATCCCGCGTTCGTGTTCGACCCGCACGCGTACGTGGAGACCTGCTCGATCCTCGCTTGGCTGCAGCTCAACCGCGAACTGCTGGCGATCACCGGGCAGGCGCGGTATGCCGAGGAGATCGAACGCACCGCCTACAACGACCTGCTCGGCGCGCAGGCGCCCGACGGCGAGGGCTGGTGCTATTACTCCTACGCCAACGGCCGCCGTATCCACACCAACTACTGGCGCTGCTGCAAGTCCAGCGGCGCGATGGCGATCGAGGAACTGCCGGCGCTCGCGTACGCGACCGATGACGAGGGCATCGTCGTCAACCTGCTGGGGCCCGGCGAGGCGACGTGCACGCTGCCCGCTGCGGGCGATGTGACCGTGATCCAGGACACGCGCTATCCGTTCGACGGCGACATCGGCCTGCAACTGCGTCTGGCGCAGCCGGCGCATTTCGCGCTGCGCGTGCGCATTCCTGCCTGGGCACAGGAGGCCACGCTCACCGTCGCCGGCACGCCGTGGCCGGGGCCCGTGGTTGCTGGCGACTATGTGCGCATCGAGCGGACCTGGGCCGATGGCGACGAGGTCGCGCTGACCCTGCCACTGCGTCCGCGCATCCACCGACGCGTCTACCGCAACGTGCAGGAATCGCGTGCGCCCGACGGCTCGCCGGTGCGCCAGCAGGTGCTGCGTCAGGACTACATCGCCTTCGGCCGTGGCCCGCTGGTCTACGCGACCGGGTTGATCGACGGCTATCGCACTGCCGAGACCGTGCGCTTGCCCGACGACGATGCGCAGATCCGGATCGAGGAGCTGCCGCCTGCGGGCGACGGCGATGCGGCGGCGGTGGGCCTGCGCCTGCACCTGGACGAGCGCGCGCCGATCGATTTCGCGCCCTACTACGGCATCGGCGCGCGTCGCGACCGCATCTGGCGCACCACCTGGCTCGGCCTGGCGCCGTCGGCCGACGGTGCCGATGCTGGCGATTGCGGCGCCCTTTGAATGCAGCGACGGATGCGCAAGCAAGTTTCTGTGGCGGGAGAACATAGGCCGAGCGCATGGCTCGCGGCGTACGCGTCGCGCAGACTGCCCCGGACCTGCGCTGTCGCGTTGAATGGATATCGGACGAGATGACGGATTCCCCCTTCGCCCATGACCGCGGCGGCGCGCCCGGCCCGCTGAGCGGCATCCGCGTGCTGGACCTGAGTGCCTACATCGCCGGCCCCTACGGCTGTGCGCTGCTGGCCGACCAGGGCGCGGATGTGATCAAGGTCGAGCCGCCCGACGGCGACAACCTGCGCAACTACCCCTCCACGCTGGCCGCCGAGAGCCGTGCGTTTCTCGGCATCAACCGCAGCAAGCGCGGCGTCACTCTCAACCTCAAGGCCGAGGACGACCGCGCGGTGCTCTACCGGCTGGTGCGCGAGGCCGACGTGCTGGTGCACAACTTCCGGCCCGGTGTGCCCGAGCGGCTGGCGATCGACTTTCCGACGCTGTCGGCGATGAACCCGCGGCTGATCTATTGCGCGGTCACCGGCTACGGCGAAACTGGCCCGTTGAAGGACAAGGCCGGTTACGACCAGGTGCTGCAGACGATGACCGGCATCTGCACGCTGCAGGGCAAGCGCGGCGGCCCGCCGGAGCTGGTCTACGGCTCGGTGGTGGACTACTACGCGGCTGCGCTGCTGGCGGCCGGCGTGTCGTCAGCACTGTACGAGCGCGAACGCAGTGGGGAAGGCCAGTTTGTCGGCGTCTCGCTGCTGCGCAGTGCGCTGGCGATGCAGTCCGCGCGGATGGTCTGGGCCGAGGGCGAGGCGCTCGATATCGGCCGCGACATGCGCTCGGGCGGGGTGACCGGGCTGCATCCCACGCGTGCGGGCTGGCTCTACATCTCGGCCAACACGCCGCGGTTCTGGCAGGCGCTGTGTGCGCTGACCGGGCTCGAGGCGCTGGCCGCTGACCCGCGCTACGACACGGTGCGCAAGCGCGCCGAGCATGCCGATGAGATCCTGCCGCAGTTGCACGCGGCGCTAGCCGCGCGCGATGCGCTGGACTGGGAGACGCGCTTCGGCGATGCGGTGCCGTGCGCGGCCGCGCGCGCGGTCGAGGACATGTTCGAACATCCCCAGGTGCTGGCCGAGGGCATCGTCACCACGATCCCGCATCCGACCCTGGGCAGCTACCGCGGCGTCGCCCAGGCGATCCGCTTCGGCCGTACGCCGGGACCCGCTCCGTTCGCCGCGCCCACGCTGGGCCAGCACTCCGATGCGGTCAGGGTGGCCCTGGACGCCGACGGACGCGACAATGGCAGTTCCGCCTGAGCGGCGGTCCACGTCCCAACCCGAGGTGTCCATGTCCGCTGCCGCATCCAAGCTCGACCAACTGCGCACGATGTCCGTCGTCGTCGCCGACACCGGCGATGCCGACGCGATCGCGCGGCTCAAGCCGGTCGATTGCACGACCAACCCGACCCTGGTGCGCAAGGCGCTGGACCTGCCGATCTATGCCGAGCTGATCGAGCATGAGCTCGAGCGCGCACGCGGGCTCGATGGCGATGCCGACGCGGTGGTCCGGCAGGTCGTCGACCGGCTGACGATCGGTGTCGGCCGCAAGCTCGCCGGCCTGGTGCCGGGCCGGGTCTCGACCGAGGTCGATGCCGACCTGTCGCACGACACCGAGGCCACGCTCGCCAAGGCGCGCCAGTTCATCGACATGTACGAGGATGCCGGCGTCGGCCGCGAGCGCGTGCTGATCAAGATCGCTGCGACCTGGGAAGGCATCCGCGCCGCGCAGCAGCTGCAGCGCGAGGACATCGACTGCAACCTCACGCTGATCTTCAACCGCAGCCAGGCGATCGCCTGCGCCGAGGCGGGCGTGTTCCTGATCTCGCCGTTCGTCGGCCGCATTCTCGACTGGCACGTCGCCCGCGGCGAGGTGCCGGCGACGATCGACGACGATCCGGGCGTGCGCTTCGTGCGCGACGTCTACACCGAGTTCAAGCGTCGCGGCTCGCCGACTGTGGTCATGGGCGCTTCGTTCCGCTCGACCGCGCAGATCGAAGCGCTGGCCGGCTGCGACCGGCTGACGATCTCGCCCGACCTGCTCGAAGCGCTGGATGCCGAGCACGGCCCGCTGGTGCGCGCGCTGACGCCGGGCAAGGGCGATGGCCGGATCGACCCGCCGGTCGACGCCGCGCAGTTCGCGCGTGACCTCAAGGCCGATGCGATGGCCGACGAAAAGCTGCGCGACGGCATCGCCGCGTTTGCCAAGGATCTCGCTGCGCTGCGCCAGACGATCGCCCAGCGCCTGCAGGCCGGCTGAGATGCGCGTCCGGCACGCCGTGGGCGTGCTGGCGGCGCTGCTGGTCGTCGGGTGCGCCGGCGGCCCGCGCTCCACCGCGGCCGCACCGGTCCTCGTGCCCGAGCAGCGCCCGGGTGTCAGTGTCGGCTACCTCGATGCGCCCGGCTTCGACAGCCGGGCCCTGTTGCCCGCACCGCCCGCGCCAGAGTCGGCCGCGCGGGCCCTCGATGAGGCCATCGCCGCTCGCGCGCTGGCCCTGCGCGAAACCCCGCGTTGGCAGCAGGCGGCGATCGATGCCGACCTCGACTTCCCGCAGGCCGCTGACCTCTACGCCTGCGCGCTCGGCGTGCCGATCGATACGACCCACACCCCGCACCTGGTGCGGCTGCTGCGCCGCAGCCTCGCCGACGCCGCGATCGACAGCCGCGCCGCCAAGCTGCACTGGCAGCGCCGCCGACCATTCCTGGCCAACGGCGCGCCGGTCTGCACGCCGGACGATGTCGAACAGCTGCGCGACAGCGGCTCGTACCCGTCGGGCCACGCCGCGATCGGCTGGACCTGGGCGCTGGCGTTGACCGCCATCGCGCCCGACCGCGCCGATCCGCTGCTGCAGCGCGGGCGCAGCTTCGGCGAGAGCCGACTGGTCTGCAATGTGCACTGGTACAGCGACATCGTGCAGGGCCAAGTCGTGGGCGCGGGGACGTTCGCACGGCTGCAGGCCGAACCGGCGTACCTCGCCGATCTGGCGGCGGCGCGCGACGAAGTCGCCGCCCAGCGCGCGCGCGGCGCGCAGCCCGAGGGCTGCGACGCACAGACCGCCGCGCTGCGCCTGTCGCCGCTACCGGCCGCCGACGACCGCTGAGCCCGGCGTGCTGCGCGACAATGGCCGCGCAATGACCACGACGCCTGTCCCCGACCCCGATCCGCGGCCCGAGCCGCCCGAAGCACCGCTGCCGAGCGACTGCTGCGACAGCGGCTGCCCGATCTGCGTCTACGACCTGCATGCCGACGCGATGGCCGACTACCGTGCCCGGCTGTCCGCATGGCGCGCGCGGCATCCTGGTGCAGATTGAGTTGAAGCGTCTGCGCGGCGGGGGCGCCGGATCCTCACCTGCCATGCCTACAATTTCGACGTGTCTTGCAGTTGCAGGACAGCCCCTGGCAGATGGGAGCATCGGGCATGTTGAGCGGAACCATCGATCGAGCGCTTCGCTACTTTCTGTGCATTGCGGAGCTCGGCTCGCTGTCCAAGGCGTCCGAAGTGCTGGGCCAGACCCAGTCGGGGCTGAGCAAGCAGCTCGCCGCGCTCGAGGCGAAGGTGGGCGTCGCGCTGTTCGTGCGCACAGGGCGGGGCGTCGAGCTGACCGAGGTGGGCGCGCGCCTGTACAGCGCGCTCAAGTCGCCGTTCCGCGCGATCGATCAGGCGTTGGAGACCGTATCGCAGCAAGTGGCCACGCACGGCACGGTGCGCCTGGCGACCGTGCACACGCTCAGCTACTACTACGCGGCTGATGTGGTGGCCAAGTTCGTCAGCAGCCGGCCGCACGCGAACCTGTCCTTGCTGGGACGCAGTTCGCCGGAAGTGGTGGAGCTGGTCAACTCGGGCAAGGCCGACCTGGGCTTCGTCTACGACGTGGCAGTGGACGTGGGCACGCTGCGTTCGCAGCCGCTGTTCGAAGACCGGATGAGCCTGATCGTGCGCCAGTCCAATCCCTTGGCCGACAGTGCGGCCGCATCGCCGGACGACCTCAAGCTGATCGGCTTTCCCCCGCACTACGCGCTCCGTCGGATGCTGCACAGCGCAGGGCTGAATGCGAGTTACGTGGCCGAGGCCGAGACCATCGACGCCATGCTCAAGCTGGTCTCGTCGGGCATCGGCAATTGCGTGCTGCCCTCGCGCATCCCCGGCAAGCTGCTCGAGGACTACGAGCTGCGTAGCGTCCCGATCACCGATCCACCATTGTCCCGGTGGGTGGTGGTCATCACGCCGGCGGACAAGCCGATGTCCGGTCTCACCAACGAGTTCCTGCGCTGCAGCCTGGAGGTCGCGAAAGGTCTTGAGACCTGAGGTTCTGGAATATCTCGTATGAGTGCCAATTCATAGCGGTCATTGATTTGAGTCAATGACAATGCGGTCACTGGGTCTGAGCACACGCCAGGCATTGCATGCTGAGGAGCACCGCATGAATACCCCGCTACGAGAAAAGTCCTACTTCGACCAGCGCGCGACGCAGGACATGGCCAAGCATCTGCACGATGCCAAGCGCAGCCGTGCAGAGACGATGGCCTACGCATGCCGCATCCTGGCGATGACCGAGCAGGAGGCCGGCCTTGCTGGTCAGATCAGCGTGCGCTCCGATCGCCCAGGCGCTTACTGGACACTGCGGTTCGGTCTGGGCTTCGACGAGGCCAAGCCCGAGGACTTCATCGAAGTCGATCGCGACCTCAACACGCTGACCGGCGAAGGCATGGCCAATCCGGCCACGCGCTTCCACCTGTGGGTCTACGACGCGCGTCCCGACGTCAATGCCATCATCCATACGCATTCGCCCTGGGCATCGGCGTTGGCTGCTGCGCGCCAGCCGTTGGTGATTGCGCAGATGGACATGACGCCGCTGCACGACGACTGTGCCTTTCTGGGCGAATGGCCAGGTGTGCCGATTGCAGATCAGGAAGGCGTGATCATCTCCGAAGCGCTGGGCAACAAGCGCGCGATCATCTTGGCGCATCACGGCTACCTGACGGCCGGCGCCACGTGCGAGGAAGCGACCTACCTGTCGGTCTACCTCGAACGCGCCGCCAGGCTGCAGGTCCGTGCACAGGCCTTCGGCCCGCTGACCCCGGTCGACGACACGCTGGCCAAGGAAGCGCACGACTATCTGCTCAAGAAGTCGATCGTCAACGCCACCTTCGATTACTGGTCCCGCCAAACCCACGGCGTCCCGCCGCTCGCAACGCGCTGAAATTCCGGCTTCCCCCACCTTTATCAGGAAGTCCACATGAGCAAGACAGACCACAAGGCGCCGCGTCCGCGGCGCCAGTACGTCACCGCGGGCATCGCCAGCATGATGGGGACCACGATCGAGTGGTACGACTTTTTCCTCTACGGCACCGCCGCGGCACTGATCTTCAACAAGATCTTCTTCCCCGAGTTCGATCCGCTCGCCGGCACGCTTGCCGCGTTCGCGACCTACTCGGTCGGCTTCTTCGCCCGCCCACTGGGCGGCGTGATCTTCGGCCACTACGGCGACAAGATCGGCCGCAAGTCCATGTTGCTGATCACGCTGTTCCTGATGGGCGTGCCGACCATCCTGATCGGCCTGATTCCTTCCTATGAATCGATCGGGTACTGGGCTGCGGTGTTGCTGGTGACCATGCGCTTTTTGCAGGGCATTGCGGTCGGCGGCGAATGGGGCGGCGCGGTGTTGATGGCGGTCGAGCACGCCCCGGAGGGCAAGAAGGGCTTCTTTGGCAGCTTGCCGCAGGCCGGTGTCGCCCCTGGCCTGATTCTGTCCTCGCTCGCGATGGGCGCAGTCGCCGCGCTTCCCGAAGACCAGATGCTCAGCTGGGGCTGGCGCATCCCATTCCTGGCCAGTGTCGTGCTTCTGCTGGTGGGGTGGTTCATTCGGGTCAAGGTCGCCGAGTCGCCGGACTTCGAACACATGAAGAGCAAGGGCGACAAGGTCGAAATGCCGGCCAAGGTCGTGCTCAAAAAGTACCCCCGGGAAGTGATGACCGTGGTGGGCGCGCGTCTGGCCGAAGTGACCTGGTTCTACACCGTCGTGACGTTTGCCCTCGCTTACGCCACCGGAACGCTGGGGGTCCCGCGCGCGGTGATGCTCGATGCCACGGTGTGGGGCGCCCTGGTGGCGCTGTTCACCATGCCCCTGTGCGGCATGCTCGGCGACCGCGTGGGCTTCAAGCGGATGTTCATGGTCGGGGCGGTGGGCATCCTGGCGTTCTCGGCGATGTTCTTCGCGCTGCTCGGCACGCTGGATCCCGGCTCGATCACGCTGGCGGTGTGCATCGCGATTGGCGTGATCTACGCGGCGCTGTACGGGCCCGAGGGGAGCCTGTTTTCCGCCCAGTTCCCGCCCGAGGTTCGATACAGCGGTATCTCGATCGCCGTCCAGGTGTCGGGTGCCATCGGCGGCGGCCTCGCGCCGATCGTCGCCACCGCCCTGCTTGCGTACGGCGATGGCGATCCGAAATTCATTGTCTGGTACCTCAGCGCCCTGGGCGTCGTGGCGATCGTCAGCACGTACTTCATGCATGGTCCGAACAAGTTCGCCGCGCCCGAGGTGGCGCCGGTCGGAGCACGCGGATGAGCCGGGGCACGATCGACTACTACCTCTGGTTGAACTCGGATTGGGCCTACCTCGGCGCAGATCGGCTCGAGGCCATCGCCACACGCCTGGACGTGCGGATCGCCTACAAGCCGGTCGATCTGCCGGACGTGTACGCGCGCACGGGCGGGGTGCTCTTGCCCCAGCGGTCGCCCGAACGCCAGGCCTATCGCGTCACCGAACTCAAGCGCTGGTGCGCAAGGCTCGGGATCGACGTCAATCCGACGCCCAGGTACATGTGCCCCAATGCCGATCAGGCCTCGCGGCTGGTGATCGCGGCCGATGAAATGGGCTTGGATGTGGCGTCGCTGTACAAGGCGATCCTGCGGGCGCAATGGGTCGAGGAGCGCGATGTGTCCTGCGAGCAGACCTTGCAGGAGATCCTGGAAGCGCAACGGATCGATCTCACTGCCGTCTGGGCGCGTTCCCGGTCCGCGGACGTCGAGGCGACCTATCGACGCTTCACTGACGAGGCGGTTGCCGCTGGCGTCTTCGGCTCGCCTTCCTATGTGTACCGGGGCGAGGTGTTCTGGGGTCAGGATCGGCTCGACATGCTCGAAGAGACGATCCGCAGCTGCATGTAACGCCAATGCTCGCCTGCGTGTTTGAGGCGAGCGTGGGTCACGGTACGCCCGCCACATACCCCGCGTGTCCTCTGGCGCCACGGCGCTGGATCGGACGCCTGTTGCCCGCGCCACCATGGCGCGCGCGTTGCCCTGGGAGGGGCGCCATCATGAAGAAGACAGCATTGGGCCTGCGCCCGTTGGTGCTTGCGCTGGCGGTCGCCGCCTGCGTGCCGGCCGCCGCACAGGAGCTCGATGTGGCTGCGATCCATCTGCGGCTGACGCAGATGGAAGACGAGATGCAGGCATTGCGCGCACTGCTGGCCGAGCATGCCCAGGCGACTGGCACTGCGGCAGGTGCGTCCCCGCACGCCACTGCGGCGTCACCTGCAGCGCTGGCGCCGGCGACCGTCTCGACGTCGGGCGCGTCGCGGTCCGCAGTCGTGCCTGCCGCGACGCCAACAGGGGCAGGCAGCGGCCGTCCGGCCGGGACGACCTTCGAGTTCGGCGGCTTCATCAAGTTCGACGCGATGACCACCACGACCAGTGACGGCAAGATCGCCGACGGGACTCCGGGTCGTCTGTTCTACTTCCCTGGTGCAACGCCGGTCGCCGAGTCGGGCCAGGCGCGGCGCAGCACCTACAGCGACTTGCACGCGCAGTTCTCGCGTTTTTCGTTCGCGACCGACACCACCACCGACAACGGCAACACCATCAAGGCCTACATCGAGGCCGACATGTACGGCGGTGGCAGCAATGCATTCGCTGGCAATGAGACCATCACCAACACCTACGCGCTGACCCTGCGCCATGCGTATGTGCGTTACGGGCACTGGCTGGCGGGCCAGACCTGGTCGAACTTCCAGGACACCGCCGCGTTGCCCGACATGGTCGACTTCACCGGACCGTCCGAGGGCACAGTGTTCAACCGCCAGGCCCAGCTGCGCTACACGCAAGGGCCGTGGTCGTTCTCGGTCGAGAATCCCCAGACGACGGTGACGCCCTACCTGTCGCGGTCGGCCCGCTTCAACAGCGGCGACAACCGCTTGCCCGACATCACGGCCCGTTGGCTGACCCAAGGCGATTGGGGGCATTTCACGGTGGCCGGCCTGGCCCGACAGTTCCGCTACGGCGCCGACACGGCCGCCGGTGGCGCACTCAGCGTGTCGGGTCGCCTCAGCCTCGGCCAGAACGACGACATTCGCTACATGCTCAGCGGCGGAAGCGGCATCGGCCGCTATCTGGGCTTTGCGCTCGCCAGCGATACCGTGCTCGATGCGGATGGCGATATGCACGCGCTGCGTGGTTACGGCGGCTTCGTGGCATGGCGCCATGCGTTCACACCCAAGCTGCGAGGCAATCTCGCCTACTCGGTCGCGGCCTTCGACAACGATGCAATGCGAACCGGCGGCCTGGTGACGCGGACCTCGCAGTCGTTCCGGATCAACATGATCTATTCGCCCGCGCCCAGGTTCGATGTCGGCGGCGAGATCAGTTGGGCGCAGCGCCGTCTGGAGAACGGGCTCGAGGGCGACTTGCAGCGCATCCACACGCATGTGAAGTACAGCTTCTAGTCGTCCCGGGCGTCGCGTGATGCGGCGTCGAAGCGCGCGGCATGCCGCGCCAGGAATGCCTCGGCTTCGGCGCGCAGCCAACTGCCCACGGCGACCACCGCAGGCGTCTGTGCGGCGTCGGGTGCGGCCAGCAGCCGGAAGTCGTGGCCGTCGAGTGCCGGGCCGAACGGGATCTGCAGCACGCCGTCTTCCAGCGCGTCGGCGACCAGGGCGACGCTCGCCAGGGCGATGCCCTGGCCGGCGATCGCGGCCTGGATCGCATGCGCTTCGTCCGAGAATCCGAGCTCGCCGCCGTGCGTATCCGGCAGGCCGGCGGCCCGGCACCAGCGCGGCCAGTCGGGGGTGTGGGCGTCCTGCAGCCGCCAGGCGTAGCGCAGCCGCGGCACGGTCGCCAGCGCGTCCATGCCGGCCAGCGCCAGGCCGGGGGCGCAGACCGGAATGAACCGTCCGGGCAGCAGCGGCCAGGCCTCGACCTGTGAACCCGGTGCGGGGCCGTAGCGGATCGCCAGGTCCGCGCCGCCGGCGGCCAACCGGACCGGGTCGTCGGCCGCGTGCAGGTGCAGGTCGACCTCGGGCGCCGCGGCGGCGAGCGCGGGCAGGCGCGGCAGCAGCCAGCGCGCGGCGAAGCCTCGGGTCGTGCTCAGCGTCACGGCGGGCCGGCGCGTCTGCCGTTGCAGGTCGGCGATGGCGGCGGCGATGCCGTCGAAGCCGCCACGCACGCTCGGGTACAGGCGTTGCCCGGCTTCGGTCAGCCGCACCTGACGCACCTGTCGTGTGAACAGCCGCAGGCCCAGCCACTCTTCGAGCTGGCGGATGCGGTGACTGACGGCGGTCGGCGTCAGCGACAACTCCTCGGCCGCGGCCTTGAAGCTCTGTCGCCGCGCGGCGGCCTCGAACGCGCGCAGCGCGCTCAGCGGGGGCAGGCGGGCGGGAGGCGCGTGCATGAAAGCAGTTCATCCATCAGACGAGAAAACATCGTTTGTCGGGGTTCTGGCTGGCGCCAATCATGCCAGGGCGCTTCGGTGCGCATTCTCTCCCAGGTTCGACAGGTGAATCATGCTCAGCTTGCTGCATCTCGACGGCAGTGCCCGCCCCGGTTGTTCGGGCGAGGTCCCGCACGGCTCCCACACCCGCCGCCTCGGCGCCCGCTTCGTCGCGCGCTGGCGGCAACGCCGCCCTGGCGATCGCATCGTCTATCGCGATCTGGGCCTGACGCCGCCGGCGCATGTCGACGGCCGTTGGATCCATGCCGCGTTCACGCCGCCGGCGCAGCGGGTGCCGTGGATGATCGAGCGGCTGGCGCAGAGCGATGCGCTGATCGACGAACTGCTTGGCAGCCCGCTCGTGGTGATGGGGGTGCCGATGTACAACTTCGGCATGCCGGCGCCGGTCAAGGCCTGGATCGACAACGTCGTGCGCGTGGGTCGCACCTTCGGTTTCGATCGCGCGCGCACCGGCGCGCCGTACTGGCCGATGCTCGCCGATCAGGGCCGCCGCGCCGTGCTGCTGGGCGCGCGCGGCGATCACGACTACGACCCCGGCGGTCGCAACGCCGGCGACAACCTGGTCGAGCAGGGTGTCATGACGCCGCTGCGCTACATGGGCATCACCGCGTTCGACCGGGTCGCGGTGGAGTACGACGAGTTCGCCGATGCCCGGCTGGCGGCGTCGATCGCGCGCGCCGAGGCCGCGGTCGATGCGCTGGTCGATCGCCTGGCCGATGAGGCCGACGCGCGTGAGGCGGCTGTGGTGGCGCCTGCTTGACCGCTCGTGCGGCCGGGGCTACGGTGTCGCCGCCAAGGTTTATCTCTTCATGCGAATGAAGCGATGATTAAAAGGGAAGCCGGTGCGCCGCGATGCGGCAATTCCGGCGCTGCCCCGCAGCGGTAACTGGAAACGACCTCCGTCAACGCACTGGCGCCCGTTCGGGCCGGGAAGCGACGGACAGTAGGCCCGCCACCTCGCAGGTGGCCCGTCCATGAGCCCGAAGACCTGCCTTGGCCGTCCGCGTCGACAGGCGCGGACGTACGACCTGGGGCCTCCGCGGGGAGGTGCACGGGCATCGCGCCGCGCCCGTCGCGGCCGGTCCCGCACGTCCGCACGCAGGCCCCGGTTCGCCCGAGGGGGCGAAGGTCGGCCGTGTGGCAGGCGGGCGCGCGCAGGCGCGGTGCACACCATGCGGACCCTTCGTTCCTCAATCCCACGCATTGAGGACGCATCCACCATGACCGGCATCACCAATCTCGGATTTCCCCGCATCGGCCGCAAACGCGAGCTCAAGCGCGCCGTCGAACGTCATTGGCGCGGCGAGGCCGACGCCGCGCAGCTGCAGGCAGTGGCGCGCGAACTGCGCCTGCGCCATTGGCGCCTGCAGCGCGAGGCCGGTGTCGCCACGCCGCCGAGCAACGACTTTTCGCTCTACGACCAGGTGCTCGACGCCGCCTTCGGCGTCGACGCGATCCCCGAGCGCTACCGCGCGCTGGCCGACGCCGACCCGCTGGCCGGCTACTTCGCACTGGCGCGCGGTCACCAGCAGGATGGCATCGACCTGCATGCGCTGGAGATGACCAAGTGGTTCGACACCAACTACCACTACCTGGTCCCCGAACTGCAGGCCGGCCAGCGCTTCGCGCTGCGCGACGACAAGCCGGTGCGCGAGTATCTGGAAGCCAAGGCCGAAGGCATCGAGACCCGGCCGGTGCTGCTCGGCCCGGTCACCCTGCTGTGGCTGTCGAAGACTGTCGACGGCAGCGATCGTTTCGCGCTGCTCGATGCGCTGCTGCCGGTGTACGCCGAGTTGCTGGCGCGGCTGCAGGCCGCCGGCGCGGCCTGGGTGCAGATCGACGAGCCGGCGCTGGTGCTCGACCTCGATCCGGCGGTGCGTGCGGCCTACGGCCGTGCCTACGCGGCGCTTGCCGAGGGCGCGCGGCCGAAGCTGCTGCTGACGACCTACTTCGGCCCGCTCGACGACAACCTGGCGCTGGCCGCGTCCTTGCCGGTCGACGGCCTGCACGTCGATCTGGTGCGCGGGCGCGAACAGCTCGACGCGGTACTCGGTGCGTTACCGGCCGGACGCGTGCTGTCGCTGGGGCTGGTCGACGGCCGCAACCTCTGGCGCACGCGGCTGGACGATGCGCTGGTGCTGGCGCGCTATGCGATCAGTGCGCGCGGCGACGATCCGGTGTGGCTGGCGCCGTCGTGTTCGTTGCTGCACGTGCCGGTGGACCTGACGGACGAGACCGCGCTGGATGACGAGCTGCGCAGCTGGCTGGCCTTCGCCCGGCAGAAGCTCGACGAACTGCGCCTGCTGGCCGATGCCCTGGCCGACCCCGACGCCGCCGAGCCGGCGCTGGCCAAGGCGCGCGACGCGATCGCCGCGCGGCGTGCCTCACCGCGCGTGCACCGGCCCGATGTCGCGGCGCGGGTGGCCACGCTCGAAGCGTCGGCCTCGCGCCGCAGCGCGCCCTATGCCGCGCGCCGGGCCGCCCAGGACGCGTTGCGCCCGCTGCCGCCGTGGCCCACGACCACGATCGGTTCGTTCCCGCAGACGCTCGAGGTGCGGCAGGCGCGTGCGGCGCACAAGTCCGGCAAGCTGAGCCAGGCCGACTACGATGCGTTCATCGCCGAGCAGATCGCGCACTGCGTGCGCGTGCAGGAAGAGCTCGACCTGGATGTGCTGGTCCACGGCGAGTTCGAGCGCAACGACATGGTCGAGTACTTCGGCGAACAGCTCGACGGTTTCGCGTTCACCAAGAATGGCTGGGTGCAGAGCTACGGCTCGCGCTGCGTGAAGCCGCCGGTGATCTACGGCGATGTCGCGCGTCCGGCGCCGATGACTGTGCGCTGGTCGCGCTACGCGCAGTCGCTGACCTCGCGCCCGATGAAGGGCATGCTGACCGGCCCGGTGACGGTGCTGCAGTGGTCGTTCGTGCGCGACGATCAGTCGCGTGCCGACACCTGCCGGCAGATCGCGCTGGCCTTGCGCGACGAGGTGACCGACCTGGAGGCGGCCGGCATCGGCGTGATCCAGATCGACGAACCGGCGCTGCGCGAGGGGCTGCCGTTGCGACGCGCCGACTGGGCGGCGTATCTGGACTGGGCGGTCGAGAGCTTCCGCATCAGTGCCTCGGGCGTGGCCGACACCACCCAGATCCATACCCACATGTGCTACTCGGAGTTCAACGACATCATCGAAGCGGTCGCGGCGATGGATGCCGACGTGATCTCGATCGAGACCTCGCGCTCGCGCATGGAACTGCTCGATGCCTTCGTCCGGTTCCGCTATCCCAACGGCATCGGCCCAGGCGTCTACGACATCCATTCCCCGCGTGTGCCCGGTGTCGAGGAGATGACCGCATTGCTGCGCCGGGCGGCCGCGTCGATCCCGGTCGCCCAGTTGTGGGTCAATCCCGATTGCGGGCTCAAGACCCGCGGTTGGCCGGAAACGCGCGCAGCGCTGGCGGCGCTGGTGGCAGCCGCGCGCGCCTTGCGTGCGCAGGCGCAGCGCAGTCCGGCCGAGCCGGTTGCGGCCGTACCCGCTTAGCGCGCGGATCGAGGTCGGGTGCCGCGCGCGGCGTCGTCAGTGCTGGGCGACGGCGCGGCGCCCGGTCTGGCCGGGGGTGTGGCTCGCATGGCGGTCCGGGTCGTGGCGCAAGCGCAGGCGGCCCGGCGTGCTGGCGTCGGCCACGATCGGATAGGCCTCGCACAGCGCACCGACGAAGGCCAACGGGGCATCGCTGCGGAACACGCCGGTGACGCGCAGTTCTGTCAGCGACGCGTCGTCGATGACGATGCGCGCGTGGCTGTAGCGGTTGAACTCGGCCACGACCTCGGCCAGCGTCGCGTCCTCGAACACCAGCCGGCCCGACAGCCAGGCCGGTGCGGTGGGCTTGCGCAGGGTGCCGATCTGCGGCGTGTCGAGATCGCGGCTGAGCCGCGCGGTCTGGCCAGCGACCAGGCCCAGCAACGGGGCGGGGCGGTCGTTGCGGCCGTCATCGAGCGGCAGCAGCACGACCTCGCCTTCGATCAGGGCGACGTCCAGTGCATCGGCGCGTCGATTCAGTTCGAACTCGGTGCCGACCACGCGCAGTCCGCCGTGCGCGGTATGCACGGTCAGTGGCCGGCGCTCGCGGGCGACGCGGAAGAACGCGCGGCCGCGGTCGAGCACCACCGTGCGCGCGCGCGGCCCGAAGGCGACGTGCAGCCGGCTGTCGGTGTCCAGAGTGATGCGGGTGCCGTCCTCGAGTGCCAGCTCGCGCCGCTCGCCGACGCCGGTGGCGTAGACACGCTCGGTCGGTGCGGCCGGCACCAGCAGCTGCCAGGCGCCGAGCAGCGCCAGGGCGAGGGTGGCGGCCAGACCCGCAGCGACCGGCCAGCGACGACGGGGACGCGTGCGCTCGCCGCGATCGGCTGGCGCGACCGCGTCCAGGCGGCGCGCGATCTCCGGATGCGGCGCGTGCGTGCCCAGCCCGGTCCACAGCCGCTCCAGGCGTTCGTAGGCGGCGCGATGGCGGGGATCGGCGTCGATCCAGTCCTGCCAGGCGCGCAGGTCGGCGCCGCTCACGTCGTCAGCGCGCAGGCGTGCGAACCACGCGGCTGCGCGGCGCCGGATCGGGTCGCCGCCTTCGATCAGCTCGAGCTCAGGCTTCATGCCTCGTCCAGGGTCGCATCCAGGTGCATCAGGGCCCGCATCATGTGCTTCTCCACCGCGCTCACGCTGATGCCAAGCCGCTTGGCGACCGCGCTGTAGGTCAGCCCATCATATCGCTGCAGCAAGAAGACCTCGCGGCAGCGCGGCGGCAAGGCATCGAGCGCCTGCAGGAACTGCTGCAGACGCGCCTTGTCTGCGTAGACGCACTCGCAGGACGGTTCCTCACTCTGCCAGGCCGCAGCGACCGCCTCGATCGGCACGTGGTCGGAGGCGCGGTGGCTGCGGTCGCGGCGGAAGCGGTCGCGCAGCAGGTTGGAGGCGATGCGCATCAGGAAGGCTTCGACATTCGCCAGCCCGGCCAGGCGGTGGCCCGGCTGCTGGCTCAGTCGCGCCAGCGTGTCCTGGGTCAGGTCCTCGGCGTCCTCCGCGCTCGACAGGTGTCGCGAGAAATAGCGCAGCAGCGCCGGCCGGTAGTGCTGGGCCAGACGGGTGACGTTCCGCTCGTCCGGCTGCGGCGAGGCAGCCTCGGACGCCTTGCCGGGGGCGGGCGCAGTCATGAGGTGTGGAAGGAGAACACGACGCATGTCGTCTTCGAACCCTATGTGACCGGCGTGTGATGAGCAAGCTGAGGAATTGTTGCGCTCGTGCGTCTACATCGAGGACAGGGGCGTCATGACCATGCGTCATGGACCGGCGGGGACCGATCACGACTTTCGAGGGGATTTCATGGCAAAGGGTTTGAAGGCACGCGGCGCGCGTCGCCATTCGTTGCATCCGCTGGTGCCGGCACTGGCGATCGCGCTGGGTTGCATGGTCGGTGCGGTGGTTCCGGCTTCGGCGCAGGAGGCACAACGCGAGTTCGCGGTGCAGAGCCAGCCGCTGGGCGCGGCGCTCAATCAACTGGCGCTCAGCGCCGAGCGCGAGATCATCGTGGCGCCGGAGCTGGTGCGCGGCCTGACCGCGCCTGCGGTCTCCGGCCGTCACAGCCTCGGCGAAGCGCTGGACCTGATGCTGGCCGGCACCGGGCTGACCTATCGCGAGAGCGACGGCCGGGTGATCATCGTGGCCGACGAGACCGCGCCGCAGGCCGCGGCGTCGCCGGCGGTGTCCGGTGCGCGCACGGCGGTCGGGGGACCGTCGGGCGATGCGGTCAGCCTGGACACCGTCCGGGTATCGGCCTCGCGCATCGATCGGCCTGATTTCGTCTCGCCGACGCCGATCCTGCCGATCAGCGCCGAGGAGTTGAACCTCGACATGCGCACCAACATCGGGGCCGCGCTCAACGACCTGCCGCAGTTCCGTGCGACCAGCTCGCCGCAGACCACCGGCTCCAACACCGGCGCCGGCAACGCGCCGGTCGACCTGCGCGGCCTGGGCATCAGCCGGACCCTGGTGCTGCTCGATGGGCGCCGTGTTTCGGGCGACAACGACCTCAACACCGTGCCCTCGGTGCTGGTGAAGTACGTGGACGTGGTGACCGGCGGTGCATCGGCGGCCTGGGGCTCGGGCGCGGTCGGCGGCGTGGTCAACATCACCCTCGATCACGACTTCGAGGGCGTGAAGTTCGGCGCGCAGGCCGGGCGCTCGACCTATTCGGACGGCGACGAAAAGCGCTTCGAGGGCGCCTGGGGCACGCGGTTTTCGGGCGATCGCGGCCATCTGCTGGTCGGCGGCGAGTTTCTCGACAACGACGGCATCGTGCCGCGCAGTGCCCGGCCGCGGGCCGGCCGCTGGTCGACGCTGCGGATCGACGGCCAACCGACGCTGATGCCTGATGTGGGCTTCGCCGATGCCGCGATCGGCGGCCTGATCGTCGGCGCCCGCGATGCGAGCGGCAATGCGGTGAGCGGCTTCTCGCTGACCGGCCAGGCGTTCAACCCCGACGGTTCGCTGCGCCCCTTCGATTACGGCACCGTGGTCGGCGCGCTGATGAGCGGCGGCGAGGGCCCGTCGAACGACGACTACAGCCCGCTGAGCGCGCCGCAGAAGCGCTATTCGACGCTGGCCAGTGTGCGCTACGACCTCACCGACACGGTCCGGATGAGCGCCGACGTGCGTCACTCGCGCATGTACAACCACTACATCTGGTTCGGCGACCACAACCGCGGCAACCTGTCGATCGGGTTGGACAACGCATTCCTGCCCGGCACGGTCCGCGACGAGATGATCGCCGCCGGCGCCAGCACGCTGACGCTCGGCCGGTTCAACAACGACATCAACTATCCACGGATCGACTTCGAGCGCCGGACCACCCAGGCCACACTGGCCTTCGACGGCTATGCCGGCGACTGGCGCTGGAGCACCTACTACTCGCATGGCGAGGCCGAGCAGAACTTCGACACGCCCGGGTTCGTGCTGCGGCAGGAGTGGGCGAACGCGATCGACTCGGTTATCGACCCGGTGACCGGTGCTCCGGTGTGCCGGGTGACGCTCGCCGATCCCAGCGTCGCCTGCGTGCCGATCAACGTGTTCGGCGAAGGCGCACCGTCGCAGGCCGCGGCCGACTACGTGACCGGCACGCCCAGCCAGCGCTCGACGTCCAAGCTCGACACCTTCGGCGCGAGCCTGCGCGGCGAACCGTTCCAGATGCCGGCCGGCGCCGCGTCGGTGGCGGTGGGCGTGGAAGCGCGGCGTGAGTCGATCGACCAGCGCGTCGGCGCGCTCGATGCGGCCAAGGCCTTCCGCTCCTTCAGCTTCAACCCGATGCAGGGCAGCTTCACGGTCAAGGAACTGTTCGGCGAGGTGCTGTTGCCGATCGCCAAGGACCGCGGCCTGCTGCACGACTTCGGCGTCAACGCCGCCGCGCGTGTGTCCGACTACTCCACCACCGGGGCGATCTGGTCGTGGAAGCTGGGCGCGACCAACGAGTTCTTTCCGGGCTTTCGTGGCCGCATCGCGCGCTCGCGCGACATCCGGTCGGCGAATCTGAGCGAACTGTTCACCACCAGCACCACCGGTTGGAGCTACGTGCTTGACCCGGTCACCGGTCAGACGGTGTACGCGCTGAGCAACGGCGGCGGCAATCCGGCGCTGGTGCCCGAGACCGCGGACACGCTCACGGTTGGTCTGACCTGGTCGCCGCAGTCGGTCGAGGGGCTGGACCTGTCGGTGGACTACTTCGACATCCAGATCCAGGACGTCATCACCACGGTGGGCCTGCAGGACATCCTCAACCGCTGCGCGGCGGGGAACCCTGCGATGTGCGCACGCGTGGAGCGCGATGCCGGCGGCAACATCACCCGCATCGTCTCCACCTACACCAACCTGTCGGAGTACAAGACCGACGGCGTGGACATCGAGCTGGCCTACAAGCGGCCGACGACACTGTTCGGTGTGGGCGGGACGCTGACCACGCGCACCCTGGCCAGTTGGATCAACAGCCTGACCACCGACGACGGGATCAACAACATCGAGTACGTCGGCTCGCAGGGCTATGCGTTCGGCCTGGGCGTGCCGCGCTGGCGCGCGGTCAGCAGCCTGACGTTCAACAGCGACCGGTTCTCGGCCAACGTCCGTGCCCGTTACATCTCGTCCGGGCAGTACGACCGCAACCAGGCGATCGTCAACGGCGCGATCGGCAGCTACGTCTACTACGACCTGGGCGCGAGCACGCGGCTGGGCGAGGGTGGGCAGCTGGAACTGTATGGCGCGATCAACAACGTCACCAACAAGCAGGCGCCGATCGGCTCGACGTTCTCGCCGTACTACGACGTGATGGGCCGCTACTACACCGCCGGCGTTCGCCTGAAGTTCTGAGCACGCAGCTCCCCGACACGAAGGTATGACCTCCATGAAGACCGCACACCAGGCGCTCTTCGGTCTCACATTGCTGGTGGCAGCGACGGTCGCATCCGCGACCGTCGCCGTGCCGCCGGCGGTGCTGGCCGATGGCGTTCCCGAGATTCCCGACGACACCGCAACGCGGACGCGTCCCTACCTGGAGTTCCGCAGCGCGCAGTTCCTGGGCTGGAACACCGCCGATCGTTCGATGCTCATCAAGACCCGCTTCGGCAGCACCGATCAGCTGTTCGAGGTCGCCCGGCCCGACGGCGCGCGTCGGCAGATCAGCTTCGAGGCCGAGCCGACCCCGTTCGCTACCCATGCACCGGCCGGTGCGCCGGCGCTGGTGGTACAGAAGGACGTCGGCGGCGATGAGTTCTTCCAGCTCTACCGGCTCGACGAAGGCCGGCTGACGCTGCTGACCGACGGCAAGAGCCGCAATGCGTTCGGCGCCTGGAGCCGCGATGGGCGCTGGGTGGGCTATTCGTCGACGCGTCGCAACGGCACCGATGCCGATCTGTACGTGATCGATCCGCGCGACCCGGCGACCGACCGTCGGGTGGCGACGGTCATCGGTGGCGGCTGGAACATCAGCGACTTCTCCGCCGATGGCCGTCGCGCGCTGGCGATCAATCGCTTGTCGATCAACCAGGCGGTGATTGCCGAGATCGACCTGCGCAGTGGCCGCATGACCTCGCTGACCGACCCGGCGCAGGCTGCCTCGTACGCCGACGCACGCTACGCGGCCGACGGCAGCATCTGGACACTGTCGAACCGCGATGCGGACGTGGTGCGTCTGGGCAAGCTCGATCGTCGCAGCGGCGCGTTCACGGCATTGAGCCCCGAAACGCCATGGGATGTGACCGATTACGCGGTCGCCGACGACGAGCGCTTCGTCGTCTATGCGATCAACGATGCCGGCGTGTCGCGGCTGCGCGTGCTCGATCCGGCCAGCGGACAGGTCCGCAATGTCGACGGCCTGCCTGACGGCGTGCTGCACTGGAGCTTCGGCCACCTGCTGCAGATCGCGCCCTGGGGCGAGATCGGTCTGAGCCTGTCGGCCTTCGATGTGCCCGGCGATGCGTTCTCGATCGATCCCGACACGCTCGCGGTCCGTCGCTGGACCCGCAGCGAGGCGGGCGGGCTGGATCTGGCGCGCAACCGGGCGCCGGAACGGGTCGAAATCCGCAGCTTCGATGGCGAGGCGATGTCGGGCTTTCTGTATCGTCCGGACCCGGCGAAGTTCCCCGGCAAGCGGCCGTTGATCATCGACATCCACGGCGGCCCCGAAGGCCAGAGCCGGCCGGGGTTCCTGGGCACCGACAACTACCTGGTCAATGAGCTGGGTATCGCGATCTTCCTGCCCAATGTGCGTGGCTCGTCGGGCTATGGGCGCCGGTTCCTCGACCTCGACAACGGGCCGTGGAAGCGTGAGGACTCGGTGCGCGACATCGGCGCGTTCCTCGATGCGCTGGAGCAGGACGCGGCGCTCGACCCGGCGCGGTTCGCGGTCTACGGATTCTCCTACGGCGGCTACATGTGCTACGCCTCGGCGGTGCACTACAGCGACCGCCTGCGCGCGGCCAGCTGCGCGGTGGCGATCTCCGACTTCGTGACGTTCCTGGAGAACACCCAGTCCTATCGCCAGGACCTGCGGCGGGTCGAGTACGGCGACGAGCGCATCCCCGAGCAGCGCGCCAAGCTCGCCGAGATCTCGCCGCTGCGCAATGTCGACCGCATCCGCGTGCCGCTGATGGTCGCCACCGGCGGCAACGACCCGCGCGTGCCGCCGTCGGAAGCCGAACAGATCGTCGCCGCCGTGCGCGCCAACGGCGGCCGCGCCTGGCATGTCCTCGCGCGCAACGAAGGCCACGGCTTCCACAAGCGCGAGAACCGCGACTACATTTTCTGGGCCGGCGTCACCTTCTGGCAGGACACCCTGCTCGACGACTGAAAACCGGGGGCAGAGTGCAATGTCCCCACACGACGGGAGCGACGCCCCGATGGCGTCGCTCCCGTCGTACGGGCATCGTCGTTCGCACGCCATCGCCAGCATGCGAGCACGCGCCGACGCCCCCGGATCGACCCCGGTGTTCTAGAGCGGGGGGAGGCGGAGGGGCGGGAAGGCGCGCTGGACGCAGTCGGTGCGTTCGCAGACCTTGCAGCCCGGGCCGATCGGGGTGGCGGTGGCGAGGTCGTCGAGGTCGAGGCCGCGCGAGTAGGTCAGGCGGTCGGCGTGGCGCAGGTCGCAGCCCAGGCTCACCGCGAAGGTCTTGCGCTGGCGGCCGTAGCCGGTCGGGCCGCTCTCGACCTGGCGGGCCAGCCAGAAGTGGCGGCGGCCGTCGGGCATGCGCGCAACCTGGGTCAGGATGCGGCCGGGCTGGTTGAAGGCCTCGTAGACGATCCACAGCGGGCAGGCGCCGCCGACGTGGGAGAAGTGGAAGTCGGTCGCCGAGTGGCGCTTGGAGATGTTGCCGGCGCGGTCGACGCGCACGAAGAAGAACGGCAGGCCCGGCCGGCCTGGGCGGGCGAGCGTGCTCAGGCGATGGCAGACGGCTTCGAAGCCGACACCGAAGCGGTGGGCGAGGCGATCGATGTCGTAGCGCTCGGCCTGGGCGGCATCGAGGAAGGCGCCGTAGGGCATCACCAGCGCGCCGGCGTAGTAGTTCGACAGGCCGATGCGCGCCTGTGCGGCGCGTTCGAGGTCGGCAAAGCCGGCCTGGGCGACCAGGGCGTCGATCAGCGCGCCGTGTTCGCGCAGCGCGAGTTCGGCCGCCATCTGGAACGCCTGCTGGCCGGGCTGCAGCCAGTCGGACAGCCACAGCGTGCGGGTGCCGGGGTCGAAGCGGCGCTTGTCGTCGAGGCCGTCGCCCAGCGCCACGGTGATGCCGTGGGCCTCGCGCAGCCGCTGGCGCAGCCGCGGGGCGACCTGGCCGGCGACGAGCCCGTGCGCGCCGAACGCCGCCTCGGCGATGTCGTCGAGTTCGGCAACGTGGTTGCGGCGGCGGTTGAAGTAGTCGCGCACCGGGTCGCCGTCGGGCCCGGCGAGCTCGACCTCGCCCAGTTGCGCGGCGAGCACGTCGGCGCGTTCGCGGATCGCGCGCTGGCGTCGGTGCAGGTCCAGCAGCACGCGGGCGATGCCGGGCAGGTCGCCGGCCAGCGTCTCCAACTCCTCGGGCGTGGCGGCGGTCTCGCCGAGTTCGGCCAATGCCTCGCGCAGTTCGCCGACCAGCGCAGCCGGGCCGGCGTCGTCGAACAGGGTCGGCTGCGGGCCGAGCAGCGCCTCGAGCCGCGCCTGCACCGCCGGCGTCAGTGGGCGCTGGTCGCGCTCGATCTGGTTGAGATAGCTCGGCGACAGCGCCAGCGCCTGGGCCAGCGCGGCCTGGGCCAGGCCGTGTTGCTGGCGTAGGCGGCGCAGCCGGGCGCCGACGAAGCGCTTGGGACGGGCCATGAGTTCGCAATCTTCGCAGGAATGTCGGCGATGTTCGCACGATACGCGGGCGTGAACAGGCGTCGGCCGTGCCGATCCTGCGAATAATGCGAATCCCGTCCCGCCCCGCAGGCCTGCCCCATGTCGAATGCCCCGCACTCCGTCCCGCTGCTGATCGACGGCGAGTTCGTCCAGTCCCAGACCCGCGAATGGCGCGATGTGGTCAACCCGGCCACGCAGGCGGTGCTGGCGCGCGTGCCGTTCGCGACCGCAGCGGAAGTCGACGCGGCCGTTGCCGCTGCGCAGAGGGCGTTCAAGACCTGGCGCAAGACCCCGATCGGCACGCGTGCGCGGATCTTCCTCAAGTACCAGCAGCTGATCCGCGAGCACATGAGCGAGCTGGCCGCGATCCTGACCAGCGAGCAGGGAAAGACCCTGCCCGATGCCGAGGGCGATGTGTTCCGCGGCCTGGAGGTGGTCGAGCACGCCGCGGCGATCGGCAACCTGCAGCTGGGCGAACTGGCCAACAATGTCGCCAACGGCGTGGACACCTACACGCTGCTGCAGCCGCTGGGCGTGTGCGCCGGCATCACACCGTTCAACTTCCCCGCGATGATTCCGCTGTGGATGTTCCCGATGGCGATCGCGACCGGCAACACCTTCGTGCTCAAGCCGTCCGAGCAGGACCCGCTGGTGACGATGCGTCTGGTCGAGCTGGCGCTTGAGGCCGGCATTCCCAAGGGCGTGCTCAATGTCGTGCACGGCGGCCCGGACGTGGTCAACGCGATCTGCGACCACGCCGACATCAAGGCGGTCTCGTTCGTCGGCTCGACCAAGGTCGGCACCCACGTCTACAACCGCGCCTCGCTCGCCGGCAAGCGCGTGCAATGCATGATGGGCGCGAAGAACCACGCGATCCTGCTGCCCGACGCCAACAAGGAGCAGACCCTCAACGCGATGGCCGGCGCCGCGTTCGGCGCGGCCGGCCAACGCTGCATGGCCGCCAGCACCGCGGTGCTGGTCGGCGAGGCGCAGGCCTGGATTCCCGACCTGGTCGCCAAGGCCAGGACACTGAAGGTCGGCGGCGGCACCGAGGCCGGCACCGATGTCGGACCGGTGATCTCATGTGCGGCACGTGAGCGGATCGAAGCGTTGATCGCCTCGGGCATCGAGGAGGGCGCGACGCTGGAGCTCGACGGCCGCAATCCCCAGCTGGGCGGCGACTACGCCAAGGGCAACTTCGTCGGTCCGACGATCTTCTCCGGGGTCAAGCCGGGCATGCGCATCTACGACGAAGAGATCTTCGGGCCGGTGCTGGTGATCCTGTCGGCCGAATCGCTCGACGAGGCGATCGCGATCGTCAACGCCAACCCGAATGGCAACGGCGTCGCGGTGTTCACCCAGTCGGGCGCGGCCGCGCGCAAGTTCCAGGAGGAGATCGATGTCGGCCAGGTCGGCATCAATGTGCCGATCCCGGTGCCGGTGCCGCTGTTCTCGTTCACCGGCTCGCGCGCGTCCAAGCTCGGCGACCTCGGCCCCTATGGCAAGCAGGTGGTGACGTTCTACACCCAGACCAAGACGGTGACCGCGCGCTGGTTCGACGACGAGACGCTGGGCCACGGCGTCAACACCACGATCAGCCTGAAGTGACATGAGCACGATCGACGCCACGACCGCCACTGCTGCCGATTTCGGCCTGACCGAAGAGCAGACCGCGTTCCGCGAGGCCGCGCGCGATTTCGCCGCCGCGCAACTCGCGCCGCAGGCCGCGCACTGGGATGCGGAGGGCATCTTCCCGCGCGAGGTGATCGCCGGCGCCGGTGCGCTCGGCTTCTGCGGCATCTACACGCCCGAGGACGCCGGCGGCATCGGGCTGTCGCGGCTGGACGCAGCGCTGATCTTCGAGGAACTGGCAGCGGCCGATCCCTCGACCGCGGCCTACATCAGCATCCACAACATGGCGACCTGGATGCTCGCGTCCTGGGCCGGCTCGCGCGTGCGTGAGCAGTGGGCCGCGGCGATGGCCAGCGGCGACAAGCTCGGTTCCTACTGCCTGACCGAGCCCGGCGCCGGCTCCGATGCCGCTTCGCTCAAGACCCGTGCGGTACGTGACGGCGACGACTACGTCATCGACGGCAGCAAGGCCTTCATCTCCGGCGCCGGTGCCACCGACATGCTGATCGTCATGGCCCGCACCGGCGGCGAGGGCGCGCGCGGGATCAGCGCGTTCGCAGTGCCGGCCGACCTGCCGGGCATCGAGTACGGCAAGAAGGAAGAGAAGATGGGCTGGAACAGCCAGCCCACCCGCACGATCAGCTTCACCGGCGTGCGCGTGCCGGCCGATCATCTGCTCGGCGCGGAGGGCGAAGGCTTCAAGATCGCGATGAAGGGCCTCGACGGCGGCCGCATCAACATCGCCGCCTGCTCGCTGGGCGCCGCCCAGGGCGCGCTCGACGCTGCGCGCGGTTACCTGCGCGAGCGCAAGCAGTTCGGCAAGGCGATCGGCGAGTTCCAGGCGTTGCAGTTCAAGCTCGCCGACATGGCCACGCAGCTCGTCGCCGCACGGCAGATGGTGCACACCGCCGCGCGCAAGCTCGATGCCGGCAGCGGCGATGCCACGGTGTGGTGCGCGATGGCCAAGCGCTTCGCGACCGATGCCGGCTTTGCCGTGTGCAACGATGCGCTGCAGTTGCACGGTGGCTACGGCTACATCCGCGAGTATCCGGTCGAGCGCCTGTTGCGCGACAGCCGCGTGCACCAGATCCTGGAAGGCACCAACGAGATCATGCGCGTGATCGTCGCGCGCCATCTGCTCAACACCGAGGAGGACCTGCGATGAGCCAAACCGCCCACGACTACCGCACGCGCGACTGGACCGGGCTGGGGCTTACGATCGACGGCCATACCGCGATCGTCACGCTGCGCAATCCGCCCGCCAACACCTGGACCGTGCACAGCCTGGCGGCACTGCGCGACCTGGTCGCCGCGCTCGATGGCGACCGCGACATCTATGCGCTGGTGATCACCGGCGAGGGCGAGAAGTTCTTCTCGGCCGGCGCCGATCTCAAGCAGTTCGCGTCGGGCGACAAGGCCGCTGCGCGCGAGGCCGCGCGTCGCTTCGGCGAGGCCTTCGAGGCGTTGAGCGCGTTCCGCGGCGTATCGATCGCCGCGATCAACGGCTATGCGATGGGCGGCGGGCTCGAGTGCGCGCTGGCCTGCGACCTGCGCATCGCCGAGGCGCACGCGCAGCTCGCGCTGCCCGAAGCGACGGTGGGTCTGTTGCCGTGCGCGGGCGGCACGCAGAACCTCACCCGCCTGGCCGGCGAGGGTTGGGCCAAGCGCATGATCCTGCTTGGCGAGCGCATCGACGCGGCGACCGCGCTGCGCATCGGTGTGGTCGAGGAGGTCGTGGAGCGCGGCGAAGCGAAGGCGCGCGCGCTGGACTGGGCGGCCAAGGCCGCCAAGCAATCGCCGACCAGCGTCGCGGCGTGCAAGCGGCTGGTGCAGACCACGCGCAGCCAGCCGGCGGTCGCCGGCCTGATCGCCGAGCGTGAGCTGTTCGTCGACCTGTTCGACACCGCCGACCAGAAGGAAGGCGTCGCCGCATTCCTGGAAAAGCGCAGTCCCGTGTGGACCAACGCATGAGCGCGGCCGATCCCGCTGCGGTGCTGTTCGAAGAGCGCGCCGCCGCTGGCGGCCGCCGCGTGGGCATCGCCACGCTCAACCGGCCCAAGACCCTCAATGGCCTGTCGCTGGAGATGGCGCGGCTGCTCGATGCGCAACTGGTGGCCTGGGCGAAGGACGAGGCGATCGCCCTGGTCGTGCTGCAGGGCGCCGGCGAAAAAGCGTTCTGCGCCGGCGGCGACCTGCATGCGCTGTACGAGAGCATGACCGCCTATCGCGCAGCGGGCGCCACCGACGTGCGCGACAACGCCTACGCCGCCGAGTTCTTCGAGGTCGAGTACCGCCTCGATCACCGCATCCATACCTATCCCAAGCCGGTGCTGGTCTGGGGCCACGGCATCGTCATGGGCGGCGGCATCGGGCTGATGGCCGGCGCCAGCCACCGCGTGGTGACCGAGCGTTCAAAGCTGGCGTTCCCGGAAATCACCGTGGGCCTGTTCCCGGACGTGGGCGGCAGCTGGCTGCTGGCCCGTGTGCCCGACCGCGCCGGCGTGTTCCTCGCGCTGACCGGCGCACTGCTGGGGCCGAGCGATGCGATCCACGCGCAGTTGGCCGACGTGCATCTGGCCGAGGCCGATCGCGAGGCGGTGTACGACGCCATCGCCGCCGAGATCTGGGCGCGCGACGATCGCGACAACCACGCGCGGCTGGATGCGCTGCTGCAGCGCTTCGTCGCCCCGGTCGAGGCCGGCCCGCTGCAGCGGCACGCGCAGACCGTGGCGGCGGTCTGCGCCCACGCGCGGCTGGAGGACATCGTCGAGGCGATCGCCGCACTCGAGGCTGGCGACGACGCCTGGCTCACCGCGGCGCAGAAGACGCTCGCCGCAGGCGCGCCCGGATCGGCACGACTGGGCTTCGAACTGCAGCGTCGCGCCGCCGAGCTGTCGCTGGCCGAGGTGTTCCGCATGGAGTACGTCGCCGCGCTGCATTGCGCCGCGCATGGCGACTTCGCCGAAGGCATCCGTGCGCTGCTGATCGACAAGGACCGCAACCCGCGTTGGGAACCGGCGACACTGGCCGCCGCGACACCGGCCTGGGCGCAGACCTTCCTCGTCGCACCCGACTGGCCGGGCGGCGCGCATCCGCTGGCCGACCTGGCCGCGCCGCGCGCCGCGTGATGTGTCGGCCGTCGAAGACCGCACGCCCCATCCGTATCACCTGGAGAACCACATGACTCGCATCGCTTTCATCGGACTGGGCAATATGGGCGGGCCGATGGCCGCCAACCTCGCCAAGGCCGGCCACGCCGTGCGCGCCTTCGACCTCAATACCGACGCGATCGCCCCGGTCGTGCAGGCCGGCGCGACCGCCGCCGCCAGCGCCGCCGATGCGGTGGTCGAGGCGGAGGTCGTGATCTCGATGTTGCCGGCCAGCCGCCACGTCGAAGGCCTGTACCTGGGCGACGACGGCCTGATGGCAACGCTGCCCGCAGGTGCGCTGGTGATCGACTGCAGCACGATCGCGCCGGCTTCGGCGCAGAAGGTCGCCGCCGCGGCCCAGGCACGCGGTCTGCAGATGATCGACGCGCCGGTCTCCGGCGGCACCGCCGGCGCCCAGGCCGGCACGCTGACCTTCATCGTCGGCGGCAGTGCGGACGCGCTTGAGCGTGCCCGCCCCGTGCTCGAGGCGATGGGCAAGAACATCTTCCACATGGGCGAGGCCGGTGCCGGCCAGGTCGCCAAGCTGTGCAACAACATGGCGCTGGGCGTGATCATGGCCGCGACCGGCGAGGCGATCGCGCTCGGTGCCGCGCATGGCCTGGACCCGAAGGTGCTGTCGCAGATGATGGCGGTCAGCACCAGCCGCAGCTGGGCGACCGAGGTCTGCAATCCGTGGCCCGGCGTGCTCGAGAACGCACCGGCATCGCGCGGCTACACCGGCGGCTTCGGCAACGACCTGATGCTCAAGGATCTGGGGCTGGCCGCGGAGGCTGCGATGGGCACGGGCGCGGCGGTGCCGCTGGGCGAGCTGGCGCGCAACCTGTACGCGATGAACAGCCAGGCCGGTAACGGCGGGCTGGATTTCTCGAGCGTGGTGACGCTGCTGCAGCGGCGCTGATCTGGACACCCGCCCGGTATCGCCGGGCGGGTGTCCGTGCGGGACCGTCACGCGCGGCGCTCGGGGGCATCGAGGGGCGCGGCTGCCGTTGCGTCGGGCTGCCTTGCGTCCGCTCTCCCGGCGTCGGGCGCGCCGTGTCTGTCGAGCTGGGGGATGCGCGGCGATCCCCGCATGTCTGCCGAAGAATGCGACGGCGGGCACATGGGCGCAGACCTGCGCATGACTTCCGGCGCCTGCGCGATCGTCGCCCGCTGCTTAAGCTCGCGGACTGGGTCGCCCGTGTGGCGACGCGTCTGTCTGGGGACTTCTGATGACTTCACCGTCGCTGCGCGCGCGGGCCCTGCGCCTGCGATCCTGGTGCCTGCTGCCCTTGCTCGGCCTGCTGCTGTGCGGGCCGGCGTCGGCGGTGACTGGCTATTACCGCGATCCCGCCCTGCACGGTGCGCATCTGGTGTTCGCCTCCGAAGGCGATCTGTGGCTGTCGGGCATCGACGGTGGCCAGGCCCGGCGCTTGACCAGCCATCCGGCCAACGAAACGCAGCCGTCGATCTCCGCCGACGGCACCCGGCTGGCCTATGCGGCCGATTACGACGGCGCCACCGAGGCCTATGTGATGCCGCTGGTCGGTGGCGTGCCCAAGCGCCTGAGCTTCGAGGGCGGGCGCGTGCTGGTGCAGGGCTGGACGCCGCAGGGCGAGGTGCTCTACGCCACCGACCAACGGGTGGGGCCGACCTGGTCGTGGACCCTACATGCGGTGCACCCCGACACGCTGGCCCGGCGCGAACTGCCGCTGGCCGATGCGCGCGAGGCGACGTACGACGACCAGGGGCGGCTGTACTTCATCCGCTTCGGCCTGGCCGTGACCCAGGACAACGCCCGCGAGTACCGCGGTGGCGCACGCGGGCAGCTGTGGCGTTTCGATCCCGGCGCTGCCGAAGCCGTACGCCTGGCCGCCGATCACGTCGGCACGCTGGCGCGGCCGATGTGGTGGCAGGGCCGGCTGTACGTCACCAGCGATGCCGACGGCGTGCCCAATCTGTGGTCCTTCGATGCCGATGGCGGCGATCCGCGCCAACTCACGGCGCATCGCGATTTCGAGGTGCGCGGTGCGCAGCTGCGCGATGGGCGCATCGTCTACCAGCGCGGCGCCGACATCGCCCGCTACGACATCGCCAGCGGCGACGATCGCGTGCTCGCGCTGACACTGGCGACCGACACCGCGTCGCGACGCACGCGCTGGCTGGACCGGCCGCTGGCCTTTCTCGACAGTGCGCGCGTCTCGGCCGATGGCAGTCGTGTGGCGCTGACCGCACGCGGGCGCGTCGCACTGGCCGGCACCGGCGCACTGCGGCGGATCGAGCCGGCGTTGCCGGACGGCAGCCGTGCGCGCAATGCCGTCCTCAGCCCCGACGGGCGCTGGCTCTACGCCATCGGCGATGCCACTGGCGAGCACGAGATCTGGCGCTTTCCCGCCGATGGCAGCGGCCCCGGTGAGGCCCTGACGCACGACGGCCGGACCCAGCGCTTCGACCTGGCGCCGTCGCCCGATGGCCGCTGGCTGGCGCACAGCGATTTCAGCGGCGCGCTGTGGCTGCTGGACCTGCGCAGCGGACAGAACCGCCGCATCGACCAGAGCCCGGTGCGTGCGTACGAGGGCGTCGTGTGGGCGCCCGACAGCCGCGCGCTGGCCGTGGTGCGACCCGATACCAGCTATCAGCGCGAGCAGATCGTGCTCTACACCGTCGCCGACGGCCAGCGCCATGTGCTGACCAGCGACCGCTACAACAGCCATTCGCCTGCGTTCACCGCCGATGGCCGTTGGCTGTACTTCCTGTCCGAACGCGAATTCCGGGCGACCCCGGGCGCGCCCTGGGGCGACCGCAACATGGGGCCGATGTTCGACCGGCGCACCCGTCTCTATGCGCTGGCGCTGCAGCCGGGCAACCGGTTCGCGTTCCAGCCGCCGACCGAACTGCGCGCGGTCGATCCGGCCATCGATGCCGACACCCCCGAGCGCGAGGCCGAGAAGGCCGAGGACGCGAAAGAGGCCGCGGCCGGCGCGTTGCCGCGGATCGTCACCGCCGGGCTGTCGTCGCGGCTGTACGAGGTGCCGGTCGAGGCCGGCAACTATCGCGCGCTGGCTGCCGGTCACAAGCAGCTGTTCGTGCTCGATCAGCCCTCGCAGGCCGACGCCACGCCTGTGTTGCGCAGCCTCGCCTATCGCGCCGAGCGCGCGCACATCGAGACCTTCGCCGAGCATGTCGCCGAGTTCGGCCTGTCCGCCGATGCCAAGACGCTGTTCTACCGCACCGCCGAGCGCGATGGCCCGGGCGCGATGTACCTGGTCCCGGTCGCCGACAAGCTGCCCGATGACCTCGAGCCCTACCAGGTCCGGATCGGCGACTGGCGCCTGGCGGTGGAGCCGACGCGCGAATGGGCGCAGATGTTCGACGATGCCTGGCGCATGCAACGCGACTACCTGTTCGACCCCGGCCTGCGCGGCCAGGACTGGGTGGCGATCGGCAACAAGTACCGCCCATTGCTGCCGCGCGTGGGCGAGCGCACCGAACTCGACGACCTGCTGCGGCAGATGGTGGCCGAGCTGGGCGTGCTGCATTCGCAGGTGCGCGGCGGCGAGTACCGCCAGGACCCTGAGCGTCCGGTGCCGGCCTCGCTCGGCGGCGTGTACGAGGCCCACGCCGACGGCGTGCGCCTGCGCCATGTCTATCGCAGCGATCCGGAACTGCCCGATGCGCGCGCGCCGCTGGCGCAGCCCGGCACCGGGCTGCGCGTGGGCGACGTGATCACCGCGATCAACGGCCAGCCGGTGCGCACGCCGGCCGATGTCGCCTTGCGCCTCGAGCACCAGGCCGGTCAGCAGGTGCGCCTCGACTATCGCCGCGACGGCGCTGCGCGCAGCACCGTCGCGGTGCCGGTGACGATGGAGCGCGATGCCCAGCTGCGCTACGACGACTGGGTGCAATCGCGCCGCGAGCATGTCGAGCAGGCGACCGACGGCCGCATCGGCTACCTGCATCTGTACGCGATGGGCGCCAACGACATCGCCGCGTTCGCGCGCGAGTTCTACGCCAACGTCGACCGCGAAGGTCTGGTCATCGACGTGCGCCGCAACCGCGGCGGCAACATCGACAGCTGGGTGCTGGGCACGCTGTTGCGCCGCGCCTGGGCGTTCTGGGCGCCGCCGGGCTCGGCGCCGTACTGGAACATGCAGCAGAGCTTCCGCGGCCACCTGGTGGTGCTGAGCGATGCGCTGACCTATTCCGACGGCGAGACCTTCTCCGCCGGCGTGCAGGCGCTGGGGCTGGGCCCGGTGATCGGGCAGCGCACGGCCGGTGCCGGGGTGTGGCTGAGCGACAGCAATCGGCTGGTCGACCGCGGGGTGATGCGCGCGGCGCAGAACGCGCAGTTCGACCGCGACGGGCGTTGGCTGATCGAGGGGCGCGGCGTCGAACCGGACATCGCGGTCGACAACCTGCCACACGCAGCGTGGCGCGGTGAGGATGCGCAGCTCGACCGTGGCATCAGCGAACTGCTGCGCCGGCTGGAGGACGCGCCGGTGCCGCGGCCGCAACCGCAGCCGTTCCCGATCCGTGGCCGCTTCGACGACGGGCAGCCGCCCGCCGTCGATGCTGCGCCGGGCGCGGAGATGTCCACGCCGTAACGGCTCCGCGTCTTCCGACGCAGGGCCTGTCGCGCTCGACGCACGCGCGCAGCGCAGCCGCACCCTGTGCAGTCCAGGCAATGCCGAGGACTGCGATGCACGGCGGCGCGCGCGGCCGCCGCGATACGTTACTGTCGCCGATCACCCGAAGGAGACCCGCCATGCGCCTCGTCCTGGCCGCCTGCGCCGCCCTGGCCATCGCGCTGCCCGCCGCCGCCGCCGACCGCATCACCGGCCGTGCGTTCGCGACCCGCAGCGAAGTGCTCGCACCGCACGCGATGGCTGCGACCTCGCACCCGCTGGCGACCCAGATCGCACTCGACACGATGCGCGCCGGCGGTTCGGCGGTCGATGCCGCGATCGCCGCCAACGCCGCGCTCGGGTTGATGGAGCCGACCGGCAACGGTATCGGCGGCGACCTGTTTGCGATCGTCTGGGACCCGAAGACACGGCGCCTGTACGGATACGACGGCTCCGGCCGTTCGCCGCAGTCGCTGACCCTGGCCGAGTTCGCACGCCGCGGGCTGACCGACATCCCCTCGCACGGCCCGTTGCCGGTCACCGTGCCCGGTGCGGTCGACGGCTGGTTCGCGCTGCATGGTCGCTTCGGCCGGCGCGCGATGGCCGACAATCTCGCGCCGGCGATCCGCTACGCACGCGAGGGTCACCCCGTGCATGAGGTCATCGCCTACTACTGGGACCGGTCGGTGCCGCGGCTGTCGCAATGGCCGGGCTTCACCGAGCAGTTCACGATTGACGGCCGCGCGCCGCGCAAGGGCGAGACCTGGCGCAATCCGAACCTCGCCAACACCTTGCAGGCGATCGCCGAAGGCGGCCGCGATGCGTTCTACAAGGGCCAGATCGCGCGCACGATCGGCGACTACTTCGCCGCCAATGACGGCTTCCTCTCGTACGAGGACCTGGCCGCGCACACCGGCACCTGGGTCGAGCCGGTGTCGACGAACTATCGCGGCGTCGATGTCTGGGAACTGCCGCCCAGCGGGCAGGGCATCGCCGCGCTGCAGATCCTCAACCTGCTCGAGCCCTACGACCTGGCGTCCTACGGCTTCGGCAGTCCCGAGCACGTGCACCTGTTCACCGAGGCCAAGAAGCTGGCCTTCGCCGACCGCGCGCGCTGGTACGCCGACCCGGCCTTCCACCCTGCGCCGGTCGCGCGGCTGATCTCCAAGGACTACGCGCGCGAGCGCGGGCAGCTGATCTCGATGGACCGCGCGCTGCGCGAGGTGCAGCCGGGCACGCCGGCGCAGCTCGACGAAGGCGACACGATCTACCTGACCACGGCCGATGCCGACGGCATGATGGTCTCGCTGATCCAGTCCAACTACCGCGGCATGGGCAGCGGCATGGCGCCGCCGGGGCTGGGCTTCATCCTGCAGGACCGCGGCGAGCAGTTCGTGCTCAAGGCCGACCACCCCAACGGCTACGCGCCGGGCAAGCGGCCATTCCACACGATCATTCCCGCATTCGCGACCCGCGACGGCGAGCCGTGGCTGAGCTTCGGCGTGATGGGCGGCGCGATGCAACCGCAAGGCCATGTGCAGATCCTGATCAACATGATCGACTTCGGCATGAACCTGCAGGAAGCCGGCGATGCGCCGCGGATCCAGCACGATGGCTCGACCGAGCCGACCGGCCAGAACACCGCGATGACCGACGGCGGCGAACTCGATCTGGAAAGCGGCTTCTCGTACGAGACCGTGCGCGCGCTGATGATGAAGGGCCATTCGGTGCGCTTCTCGCACGGCCCCTACGGCGGCTACCAGGCGATCATGAAAAACCCGCACGGCGGCTGGATCGGCGCCAGCGAATCGCGCAAGGACGGCCAGGCCGCCGGTTACTGAGCGGCGGTCGACGCCCATACCTCCCCCGCGTGCGGGGCGAGGTCGCCGCGCGCAGCGCGGCGGGTGGGGGCTGGGGCTGTTCCGATTTCCGAACGAGGTGCCTCTCCGCCGATCGCCCCCACCCCAGCCCTCCACCCGTGAAGGGCGCAATGCCCCGCGTGCGGGGGAGGGAGCGCAGCACTGCGCGGCTGAAGGCGCAATGCGCAGTGGCAGGCACACCGCGCTGCAATCCATCACTCGCCCGCAGATCTCCACACCTCCCCCGCTTGCGGGGCGAGGTCGACGCGCGCAGCGCGGCGGGTGGGGGCTGGGGCTTTACCGACATCCAAACAAACGTGCCCTCGGCCGATGGCCCCCACCCCAGCCCTCCACCCGTGAAGGGCGCAATGCCCCGTGTGCGGGGGAGGGAGCGCAGCGCGGCCGCGGCCGAAGGGAGTGTGCCGCGTCGTAAGTACAGCACTGCAATCCATCACTCGCCCGAAGATCGCGCACCTCCCCCGCGTGCGGGGCGAGGTCGACGCGCGCAGCGCGTCGGGTGGGGGCGGTTTCACGGCGGGAACGTGCGCCCATCCCGCTTTTCACCCATGAGGGGCGCAATGTCCCCGCGAGGCGGGGGCAAGGGAACACCGCGTATCCTGCCCCGATGACCGACATCCGGAAGTCCCCGATGCGCCCCATGCTGCTCGCCGTCCTGATCGCGACGTTCGCGATTCCCGCCGCCCAAGCCCAGGCGCCGTACACGCGCTTCGACGAGGCGCCGCAGGCCGAGGCGCCCTCGCAGGCCGAACAGCGCGCCTGGACCGACTGGCTGCAGCGCAGCGCCGCCGCGGTTGCCGAACGCGGGCAGCCGCGCGATCTCGCTCTGGCGGCGATGCTGCGCTCGGCGACCACGATGGCCGGCCATACACCGCGCGATGACGACGCACCGTCGTCGGCGGCGCCGGCCGACGCGCAAGCCGACGCCTGGCGGCGCAGCGCGGCGGACAAGGCCGGTGACGATGCGCTCGCCAATGCGCTGCTGATGGCCGGCGGCGACGCCCCGCTTCGCCTGCGCGCGGCGCAGCGCTGGCTCGGCGCCGACCCGGAGAACCTTGCACCGCTGCTGTATCGGGGCGGCCGTATCGACACGCTGCTGGCCGATGCGCGCGCTGCGCGCCGCTTCGACCTGGGCATGCTCGAGCAGGTCCGCTGGATCCAGGCTGCGCTGCTGCGCCACCCGCCGACCGCGACCGAACGTGCGGCCCTCGCCGATGCGGGTGACTACATCGCCGATGAGCACGCGGCGACGATTGCGATGACGCTGTGGGCCGCGTTCCCGCCGCCGGGCCTGGCGCCGATGCTGCAGGCTTGCACGCCGGATGCGCTGCGCGGCGATGCCGCCCGTCTGCGCGATTGCCGCCATATCGGCACGCTGATGGCCGACACCGCCGATACGCAGCTTGGCCGCATGCTCGGTCTCGAACTGCTGGCGCGCACCGCATCGACCGCGGCCGAGCGGCGCGATGCGCAGTCGCGCCAGCGCACGCTCGACTGGCAGATGCTCGAATGGGGGCGCATCGCCGGGTCGCAGCCGCGCGACGGCGCCGCGCAACTCGTGCGTCTGCTCGCCGACCCGTCGATCCGCAGCGAGGTCGCGCTGGTCGAGCGCGTGCTGCAGGAGGCGGGCGTGCCGGTGACGCCGCCGGCGGACTGGCAACCGATGCGCTGATCCGTCGCGTTGCGTGCGTGGTCAGTCGCGTCTGATCGCACGCCCGCGCACGGTGTGTGCGTCGAACACGAACGCGTAGGTCAGACGCACCGGCACGGCGACGGCGACCGCGTCGTCGCCGCGACAGTCCGGATCGCCGTCGGCGGCCGCCGCGTCTGGAAAGGTACAGATCGCCGCCGCAATGAACGACCAACGCGTCAATGCGGCGTCCACCGCGTGAGCGAACGGCGCGATACCGGGCGTGTCGCCGCGATCGCAGCCTGCCAGGGCCGGCTCGATGACGATATCGCGCACCGCGCCGTCGACATCGACGGTGAACGACGCGCACAGCCGTAGCGGGGGTTCGGCGAGGCCATCGGTCGGAAATGCCGGCATCGGATCGTCGAGCGCCGTCGCCATCAGGAACCGCTGTGTCGACGTCGTCGTGTAGGTGGCCGCGCCCAGCGGCAGCAGCAGCTGTCGATCGACATGGTGACTGCGGTGCGTGCAGCCGCTGGCCAGCAGCAGTGCGATCCCGGCCGCGCCGAATGCGAGTTTGCTCGTCCGTGTCATCCCACTCCTGGCGCACAGTGCCTCGTCGCCGGCCCATCTGCCGGGTCGCGGCATCGTACGTCGTCAGTGAGGGGCCGACACTGCGTGCGTCGTGGACACGCTGTTGCTCCCAGCCGGCCGCTGCGCAAGGCCCTCCCTCGCTTGCGAGGGCGGGTTGGGTGGGGGCGTGGAGGCCAGAGGATGCTGGCCTTCCGCAAGCGGGCGGTTTCTCTCTCGCCAGGGACGGACCGTTACAGCCGCTGCGCCTTGCCGGCGGCCAGTGCGTCGTCGAGCAGGCGCGGCAGCGCCGCTTCGACCTGGCGGCTGGCCTCGGCCTGGCGCTCCCCGAGCGCGCCCTGTTGGCGGCCCAGTTCGGCCTGCTGCTGGCCCAGCGCACGTTGACGGTCGCCGAGCTCGCGCTGGCGGGCGGCGATCTCGTCGAGGTCGCGCTGTTCGCTGGCCGGCACGTCGCCGTCGCCGGCCAGTGCGCGCTGCGCGGCGGCGGTGGCCAGGCGGGCCTGCCGCTGGCCCAGAACGCCCTGCTCGGCGCCGAGCCGGCCTTGCTCCCCGCCCAGCCGACCTTGCTGCTTGCCCAGCTCGCCCTGCTCGCGGCCGAGGCGGGCGACGGGTTCGAACAGCGTGTCGAAGCGGCGCAGGGTGGCGGGGTCGCGGATCAGATAGCGGTCGTTGCCGCGTCGCAGCCACAGCGCATCGCCGCTGCCGGTCTGGCGCTTGGCCTCTTCGAAATCCTCCGTCGACCCACTCATGGCGAAATCGGCGCCGCCGCGGCTCCGCACATAGGCCTGGGACGTGCGGCCGGAGATCTGGATCTGGCGGTTGCCGACCGTCGTCGCCGAGGCGACCGACGAGGCGATCGCGGGTGCGGCGGCGGCCAGGGCTTCGGACGTCGCGGCGGCCGTGATCGCGGCGATGTCGACCGACCTGATTGCGGCCTCGGCCTCTTGCGCCGCGGCGGCAGCGATCTCGGCGACCTCTTCCGCGCTGAGCGCGGCGGCCACCGCTGCGGTGACTGCCGGGCGTGCAGGCGCTGCCGGCGCCACCGGCAGCACCGGGCGGTTGGGGGTCGCGGCTGCGGCCGGCACCGGGGGCACGGCGGAGGCGGCGGGCGCTGCGACCAACCGTAGCGGCAGCACGCCGGCGACGGCGACCCCGAGCAGCAGCAGCGATGCGCCCAGGCGCGAGGAGGAATGCGTGGTCTGCAGCATGGTCAGTCTCCGCTTGAGGCTCAGGAAGGTGGGCGATGCACTGGCCAGGCAGGCGGGCCGGCCAGGTGTGACGCCCAGGCGCACCAGCAGGCGGCCGTAGCCGTGCCGGCAGCGATGGTCGCCGGCGACCACCGCGGCGTCGCAGGCGGCCTCGCGGGCGATGCCGTACTCGCGCACGGCCAGATGCACCAGGGGATGGAAGAACAGCAGGTGACGCGCCAGCGTCGGGACCCAGCCCAGCCACAGGTCGCCACGGCGCAGATGGACCAGTTCGTGGGTCAGCGCCATGTCCAGCTCGTCGCTGTCGAGCGCGGTGCGCTCGGGCAGCAGCAGGGTCGGGCGCAGGGCACCGACCAGTTGCGGCGATGCAATGCGGGGGGAGATTCGCAGTGTCGGGGTGTGGCGCAGGCCGTGGGCCTCGCAGGCCAGCGCCAGCGCCTGGGTCAGCGAGGCATCGGTGCAGGGTCGCGCGTTGCGGACCAGAGTGCGGGCGTCGCGCCAGCCGCGCAGCGTGCCGATGGTCATCACCAGGACACCGGCGGCCCACAGGGCTGCGATCGCGATCGGCCACAGCGGTGCGGCGACCTGCGGCGCCTGCACGGCGACGATGGCGACGTCGCTGGCCGGCAGCGCCAGTGCCGGCATCGGCGGCGGTGGGACGGCCGCGGGCAGCCACGCCAGTTCCATCGGGCCGACGGCCAGGCCCAGCACGGCCTGCAGGCCCACCAGCCACCACAGCCAGCATTGGCTGGCGGCGGGCAGCCGCGGCAGCCAGCGGCACAGGCCCCAGACCACGGTGGCGAGCACCAAGGTATGCAGGCTGGTCGTGGTCAGGCGCTCGAGCAGCATCGCGATCGTGGTGTCCATGCTCAGTCCTCCCGGCGTTCAGATTGCAGGCGTTCGACCAGCGCTTCGAGTTCGGCCAGTTCGTCGTCGCTGACCTTGCCGCGCTTGGACATGAACGCCACGAACGGGCTGACCGAGCCCTGCAGGGTCTTCTCCACGAAGGCCGCGACCGCGCCCTGCACCACGTCGTCCTCGCCGCGCGTGGCGGCATAGCGATAGACGCCGTCGACGCGGTGGCGCCGCAGATAGCCCTTGGCGCGCAGCCGCTCCATCATTGTGAGTACGGTCGAGCGCGCCAGGCCGCGCGCCTCGCCGAAGTCGGCGGCGACCTCGCCGACCGTCGCATCGCCTTGCTGTCCGATCGACTGGAGCAAGGCGAGCTCCTGGTCTCCGATCGTGGATCTGGCCATCGTGGTGTCCCGGGTTGACTACAGATGTCGTCAGGCTAGGCGTGACGACAGTTGTCGTCAACCATGACCGATGGCATGGGTATGGCGACCGATGCGCCGCAATCGACTGCGTTCGGGCCTGGCCGGGGCTCCACACACGCCCGTCCGCTCGCCGGTGTACGCTGGCATCGACCGGACCTGCGGAAGACTTCGATGAAGACCGTGCTGGTGGCCAGTTCCAAGGGCGGCGTCGGCAAGACCACGATCGCCACCCATCTCGCCGCGCACGCGGCGCTGGCGGGCGAGTCGACCGTGCTGGTCGATGCCGACCCGCAGCACTCGTCCACGCGCTGGGCCGAACGCCGCGCCGGGCTCGACAGCGCGGTGTTGCCGATCGACGGCAGCGCGCGGCACCGCAAGGTGCTGGCGGCGATCCCCGAGGGCACGACGCGGTTGGTCATCGATGCCGCCGCCGGTGCGATGGCCGACGATCTCGACGCCTATCTGGAAGCCGCCGACGCGATCGTGGTGCCGGTGCTGCCGTCGGCGCTCGACATCGATGCGACGGTGGGCTTCCTCAACACGCTCGCCCGCCACGCGCGAGTGCGCCGCGGCAATACCCGCGTGGGCCTGGTCGCCAATCGGCTGCGGCCGTGGACCAACGCCTCGCAGCAGGCGCTCGATCTGCTCGCGCAATGGCCGTATCCGGTGGTCGCGCAGCTGCGCGACAGCCAGGCCTACGTCATGCTCGTGGGGCTGGGCCGCAGCCTGTTCGACTACCATTCGGCGCAGGTGCGCGAGCATCAGGATGACTGGACGCCGCTGCTGAAGTGGCTGAAGAAGTAATCGCGCACCCGATCCCGACCCGACGACGAGACCGCCACGCTCATGCGCGAACTGATCCTGCTCCGCCACGCCCACGCCGACCCTGCGCTGCCCGGACAGGCGGACATCGACCGTCCGCTGTCGGCCGAGGGCCTGGCCGAGGCCGAGGCCGCCGGGCGCTGGCTGCGCGACAAGGCGCTGATCCCCGACTGCGTGCTCTGCTCGCCGGCCAGGCGCACGCGCGAAACGCTCGAAGCGGTGCTGGGCGTGGTCGGCTACGTCGATCAGCGCCTGGAACCTGCGATCTACGAAGCCACGCCCGGCACGCTGGCCGGCCTGGTCGACGACCATCGCGAGGTCGGGCGGCTGCTGCTGGTCGGCCACAACCCCGGCCTTGAGCGGCTCGCGGCGCTGCTGCACAGCGGCCAGTCGGGCGATTACCGCGGCATGCCGCCCGGCGGCATCGCGGTGTTGAGCCTGCGCGACGATGCCGCGGTCGAGCCGGGTGTCGCCGACCTGTCGGCGTTCTGGTGGCCCTGAGCGTCACGTTCGGGACGATGTCCACGACACGGGGACGCAGTGCGCGCGCAGGCCGCGGGCCTTCGCCTGGTATGCCGTGGCTGCTGGCGGCCGGCCTGTGGTTGGCGGCGGTCCCGGCCGCGCCGGTGCTGGCGAGTGAGACCCGCGCGCTGGTGCTCGACACCGCGCGCTCCGACATCGGCTTCCAACTGCGCACGCGCTGGGGCCAGCAGCTCGAAGGCCGGTTCGACGATTGGCACGGCGAGATCGTGGTGCTGCCCGACGGGCGTCATCAGGTGCGCTTGACGCTGCCCACCGGCGGGGTGGAGATCGTCGGCAGCCGCAGCTACACCCGCATCACCCGGGGCGCCGGCTTCTTCGATGTCGAGCGCCATCCCGAAGTGCGGTTCGTGTCCGATCCCTATCCGGCGACGCTCGCGCGCGAGGGCGGTGCGATGACTGGCGTGCTGAGCATTCGCGGCATTGCTCAGCGCGAGACGTTCCGGATCGCGCCGGCGCAGTGCACGCGTCCGGCCGTGGATTGCGACGTCGTGGGCGAAGGCGATGTGCGCAGAAGTCGTTATGCGATGGACCGTTGGGGCTACGCCTTGTCCGACCAGGTCCGCTTCACGCTGCGGATCCGGGCGGTGGAGTCGCACTGATGCGCTGGATCGGACGAGTCCTGCTGCTGGCGGCCACGCTGGCCACTGGCGCCTGTAGCACGCTCACGTCCGCGCAGCGCGAACGTGCGGCGCAGATCGCGATCGAGGCGCGCGACACCACCATCGTGTGCGAGCGTGCCGACGCCTGTGCGACGCCGTCGCCGTTGCGCGAGCTGGGCGTGCGCGCCTTCGCACGCAGCGCGCCCGAGGCGCCGCGTCACTCGGCGCTGTTGCTCGAGTACGGCCAGGATGCGCTGATCGCGCGGCTGGATCTGATCCGCGGCGCGCAGCACACGCTCGATGTGCAGACCTACATCTTCGATGAGGACGATTCGGGCCATCTGGTGCTCGAGGAACTGTTGGCCGCCGCCCGTCGCGGCGTGCGCGTGCGCCTGCTGGTCGACCAGCTCTCGGCGCTGCGCACCGTCGAGACCCTGACCGCACTGGCGGGCGCGCATGTCGGTTTCGAGCTGCGCATCTACAACCCGGTGCTCGGTCGCGCACGCATCAGTTATCCGCGCTATGCGCTGGCGGCGGCGTGTTGCTGGCGCCGGCTCAATCAGCGCATGCACAGCAAGGCGCTGCTGGTCGACGGCCTGGTCGGCATCACCGGCGGCCGCAACTACCAGGACGACTATTTCGACTGGAACGACAGCTTCAATTTCCGCGACCGCGACGTCCTGGTTGCCGGTCCGGTGGTGGCCGACATGGCCGAGAACTTCGAGGCGTTCTGGCAGTCGTCACTGAGCACGCCGGTCGAGCAACTCACCGACGTCGGCCGCCAGTTGCTGCGCGGCGGTGTGCCCGACGTGTCGTTTCTGGACTATGCGCGGCCCGAGCGCGTGGCCTCGGTTTCGGCCGACGCCAGCGATGCGGTGCTGGTGCAGCAGCGTCTGGCCGCGGCCGCGCTCGAGGTGGGCGAGGTGGACTTCATCGGCGACCTGCCGGCCAAGCACAAGCGCGACCACGAGCGCGCGCAGGACGCCACCGCCGCCACGCCGCGGCTGCGCGAACTGATCGAATCGGCCGACCACGACGTGCTGCTGCAGACCCCGTATCTGGTGCTGTCCAAACCGGCCGAGCAGATGTTTGCGGACCTGCGCGAGCGGCCCGATCCGCCGCAGGTCACCGTGTCGACCAACAGCCTGGCGGCAACCGATTCGTTCATCACCTACGCGCTGTCCTACAAGTACAAGCGCCGGCATCTGCGCGATTTCGGCTTCCATATCTACGAGTACAAGCCGTTTCCCGAGGACGCGCCGATCGACCTGGAGGCGACCGGCGCGGTCGGCATTTCCTGGAATGCCGATGGCAGCGTCAACATCGAGGAGAGCGGGGCGGAGGGCGTGGCGACGACGCGCGAGGCCGCGCTTGCGGCCCGGCCCGAGAGCGCACCGCCGCTCACGCGCGAGTACTCGGCGCTGCGCTACGCCGGCATCGGCGTGAACCGGCGCGTGCCGCTCAACCGCGCCGGCGTGCGCGTCGGGCTGCATGCCAAGTCGATGGTGATCGACGACCGGGTCGGCGTCGTCGGCACGCACAACTTCGATCCGCGCGGCGACACGCTCAACACCGAAAGTGCGATCGTCATCGCCGACCCTGCCTTCGCACGCCGGCTGGCGGCGAGCATCCATCGCGACATCGCGCCGGCGAACTCGTGGACCATCGCCCGGCGCGACAAGCCGCCGTTCTTCTCCGGCATCGACTACACGATGGCGAAGATCTCCGAGCGATTGCCGGTGTTCGACCTGTGGCCCACACGCTATGCGACCAGCTACGAGTTCCGGCCCGGGCCCGATTGCCCGGCGCCGCTGTCACCCGACGATCCCGGCTTTCGTGCCTGCTACGTGCCGGTCGGCGACTTCCCCGAGGTCAGCCTCGGTTGGCGCAGCCTGCTGACCCGGATCTCGACCGCCTTCGGCGCGGGCCTGGTGCCGATCCTGTAGCGAACGCAGCACCACTGCACGCCGTGGTCTTGTACGCGGCGCGGGCGTGGCTTGCGTAGTCCCCCGGTTCGTGAGGAATGGCCCTTCCGCGTGACGGGCACTGCGCTCTTCGCGGACGGAAGATGTGGCCGGCAAGGCCCGTGCCCCCACCCGGCGCGCTGGGCGCGCCGGCCTCCCCCGCAGGCGGGGGGAGGCACTCACGCGCGGTCCTGCCTTCCAGCCCCTCCGTCTTGTGAGGGGCAGTCACTGACGTGCGCCTGCCTTTCGGCGCTTCGTTGTTGCGGTGTCGTCACACTCGCGCGGCCCTGCTTTCCGCGATCCCCGCCTGCAGGCATGGCGCCCTTTACGGGTGAAAGGCCGGGATGGGGCACTTCTCGCGCAAAGCCGTAGCCAGGCGGGAAATTTCATTGATGAACAGTAAATGAACAAATGGAGGGGTGTTCGCCGATATGACCTCCGGCACATGGTGTTCTCGAGCGGTGGTGTTGTAGTCTACCAACACACCGAAGCACAACCACACCGGAGCACGACCATGCAGACCCAGACCGCCCCCGCCCAGACCGCCCCCAACGCAGCCTATGTCCGTCCGTTCGGCGTCGGCTACGGCCGCAGCAGCGGCTACGGCACGCCGCGCAGCTACAGCCAGTCGTCGGTGCCCAGCCGCTTCCGCGTCGCCTGATCATCCCTTCAGCCCTCTCGCTCGGACCTTCGCCATGACCCGCATGCTCGCCATCGTTCACGCTGCAGCCCGTCTTGTCCCGATGTCTTCGCTGCCGCGCGAAACCGGCCGTGCGCAGGCCGCCCGCCGCCGAACCGGCGGTGCCCGTGGCCGCGATACCGGGGCCTTGCCGCCGCGGTTCCGTTTCGCCTGATCCCTCCACCGGCCGCGACGGCCAGGGCCCGTTCGAGGCTGCCCCGTCGCTGACGCCCGGCCGCACCGCAACGCACCGGTGCATGCGCCACGTCGACGAACGGCCTAAGCTGGCGCGTTCCCGCCCGGAGTTCCGCGCCGCATGTTCCGCAGCGACACCACGGTCGAACAGCTCAATGCGCTGTCGGCCAATACCGCGATCGCCACCCTCGGCATCGTCTTCACCGAGATCGGCCCCGATTACCTGCGCGCGACCATGCCGGTCGATGCGCGGACCCATCAGCCCTATGGGCTGCTGCACGGCGGCGCGTCTGCGCTGCTGGCCGAGACGATCGGCAGCACTGCCGGCGGTCTGGCCGCGCCCGAGGGCTGCGGCGTCGTCGGCATCGAGATCAACGCCAACCACCTGCGCGGCGTGCGCAGCGGCACGGTCACCGGCACCGCGCGCGCGCTGCACGTGGGCCGCAGCACGCAGGTCTGGGACATCCGCATCGAGGATGCCGGCGGTCGGCTGGTCTGCGCCTCGCGGCTGACGTTGGCGGTGATCCCCAAGCCGTGAGCGCGTCCTCGTCAGGCAGTGGCGCGCGCGTGACCGGTTTGGGTATGGTGCGCGCATGACGTCCTCCCCCATTCATGCCAGCACTGGCGGCCCGCCGGTGCGCGCCTTGCGCTATGCGTATCGCGTGCCGATGCTGCTGTGGCACGTCTTCGTGCACCTGCCGCTGGTGCTGTTGTCGATGGTGCCGCCGATCGGCGCGCGCACGCTGCCCAGCGGTGAGCGGATCGACCACCGGATGATTCGCTGGTGGCAGGGCGGCCTGATGCGGGTGTTCGGCTTCCGCATGCGCCGGATCGGCACGCCGTTGCCCGGCGCGACGCTGTTCGTCGCCAACCATGTGAGCTGGGTCGATATCGTCGCGCTGCACAGCCAGCGGATGATGGGCTTCGTCGCCAAGCGCGAGATCGCCGGCTGGCCGGTCGTGGGCTGGCTGGCCGCGCGCGGGGAGACCATCTTCCACCAGCGCGGCAGCCAGGAATCGCTGGGCGGGGTGCTGCAGGAAATGCTCGCGCGGCTGCGCGCCGGGCGCCCGGTCGCGGTGTTTCCCGAAGGGCGCACACGCGGCGGCACGCATGTCGGGCCGTTCCATGCGCGCATCTTCCTGGCCGCGGTCGAGGCCAATGTCGCGGTGCAGCCGGTTGCCCTGCGCTACGGCATCGGCGGCGCGGCGCAGACGATCGTGGCGTTCCGCGAGCGCGAATCGTTCTTCGGCAATTTCCTGCGCTTGCTGGGCGAGGCGCCGCGGCAGGCCGACGTGATCTTCCTCGAGCCGATCCTGCCGGGCGAGGGCGAAGGCCGGCGCCGGATCGCCGATGTCTCGCGCGAGCGCATCGTCGCGGCGCTGGAGGCGGTGGGATGACCGCGGCGCATCCGTCGGCGACGGCGGATGCCCACCGGCTGCCGGGCGCCGATGGCGGCCTGCGCGGCAGCGACTATGCGCCGCCGGCCTGGCTGCGCAGTCCGCACGTGCAGACCGTGCTCGGCAGCAGCCCCTGGCGACGCCGACGCGGCGCGCGGCTGCTCGCGGCGACCGGCGCGGTGACCACCGAGCATCTGGTCGACGGCGGCGAGGGCGTGCGCCTGCACGGCCTGCATTCGGTGGTGCCCGGCACGGCGTCGCGCGGGCTGGCCCTGCTGCTGCACGGCTGGGAGGGCAGCACCGAATCGAGCTACATGCGCTTGACCGCGGCGCGGATGCTCGAGCGCGGCTACGAGGTGTTCCGGCTGAACTTCCGCGATCACGGCGGCAGCCATCACCTCAACGAGGCGATCTTCCACTCCAACCGCATCGACGAGGTCGTGCACGCCGCGCTCGACGTGGCGCGGCGCTTTCCGGCCCGGCCGATGGTCGCGGCCGGGTACTCGCTCGGCGGCAACTTCGTCCTGCGTCTGGCGCTGCGCGCGCCGGCGGTCGGCCTGCAGCTGGCCGGCGTGGCCTCGGTGTGTCCGGTGGTCGATCCGGCGCGCACGATGGTGTACATGGAGCGCGGGCACCGACTGTATCTGCGCCACTTCGAACGCACCTGGCGCGCGTCGCTGCGGCGCAAGCGCGACCTGTTTCCCGATCGCCACGCCTTCGACGATGCGACCCTGCGACTGGGCATGCGCGAGCTGACCGAGTGGCTGGTCCAGACCCACACCGATTTCGGCACGCTCGACAATTATTTCGATGGCTACTCGGTCGCCGGCGACCGCCTGGCCGGCCTGCAGGTGCCGACCGACATCCTGATGGCCGCCGACGATCCGGTGATCCCGCTCGATGCATTCCACACCCTGGCATTGCCGGCGCATGCGCGCATCGAGCTCAGTCGTTGGGGCGGACACTGCGGGTTCCTGCTCGACGCCCACCTCGACGGGTTCGCCGAGCGCTGGGTCGCCGCGCGACTCGACGCGCATGCCGACGCGGCGCGCGAGGCGGGCACCCGCACTCGGCTGGCGAGCGCGATCGGCAGCGACCTGGCGCCGGGCGCAGGCTGAGCGGCGCGCACAGATCATCCCCGACCTCGCGGCGAGGTCCGCACGCGACGCGCGACGGGTCAGACATGAGCTCCGGTGGGCCGGCAGCGGCCCGCTACAATGACCGGCCCAGCCAGACGGACGGCGTTACGCCGGCACCAGCATGCAGCAACAGATCCTCGATGCCCTGCGCCGCGGCGCCCATGATGACGCCGCCGCGCTCGCGCGTCAGGCCCTGGTCGATGCACCCCGCGATGTCGGCCTGCTGCGCGCCGCCGCGCTTGCGCTGCGCACGGCCGGCGATCGCGACGGTGCGCTGGCGACGATCGATGCCGCGCTCGCCGATGCGCCCGACGAGGCCGAGCTGCACTTCCTGCGTGCGGGCATGCTGCTCGACGCGCGCGACCTGGAGGCCGCGCAGGCGGCGTTGTCGCAGACCGTCGCGCTCGATCCCAACCAGTTCGGCGCCTATGTGATGCGCGCGCAGATGGCGATCGGCCGCGGCGACCTGGACGAGGCCGAGCAGCAGCAGAAGCTGGCCGAGCGCGTGGCGCCCGAGCACCCGTGGACGACGATGCTTGCCGGCGCGATCGCCTCGCGCCGTGGCGACCACGACCGCGCGCTGGGCCTGCTGTCGCACGCCTCCAGCCAGGCGCCCGAGGATCTGCAGGTGCTGCACGCGCTGGCCTTCGGCTATCTCGCGGCCGGCCACCTGGCGTTCGCCGAGCAGGCGTTCCGCCGGGTGATCGAGCAGACCGGCCAGGCGCCGCTGCGCGGCTTGCTGGCGCAGATCGTGCTGCAGCAGGGCCGTCCGGCCGATGCCGCCGACGTGATCGCCGAGATCCTGGCCGATCCGGCCCAGGTCACCCCGGCGTGGCAGACGCTCGGCGGCGAGCTCGAACTGGAGGCCGGGCGTCCCGAACGCGCCGCGCCGTTGCTGCATGCCGCGTTCGCTGCGCATCCCGAGTCGCGCCGCGCGACCAATGCGCTGGTCCAGCTGTGGAGCCGGACCGACGCTGCGGATGATGCCCGCAGCACGCTCGACGCCGCGCTCGCCGCCGCGCCCGAGCACGATCACCTGTGGCTTGCGCGGTTGGCGTTCGAGCCGTTCGCCGGCGAAGCCGCGCGCGGCATCGTCGAGCGCTGGAACGCACGCCGTCCCGATCACCTGCCGGCGCTGCAGGCACGCCTGTCGCTGGAGACCGGGGCCGGCGATATGGAGGCGGCCGAAGCGGTCGCGCGTGCGGTCACCGCGCTGCAGCCCGGCCACGCCGCGGCCAACGAATTCCTGTTCAACCAGTTGCTCACGCGCGACCCGGACGCGGCGGTGAGCTTTGCCGAAGGCCTGCAGGCGACCGCACACGACGCCGCGCGCCTGATGCTGCGCCGCTGGGTCGGCCTGGCCCAGGACGCCGCCGGCCGCCACGCCGATGCGGTCGCGACCTGGACCGCGGTCAGCGTCGAGACCAGCGCCGCGGCGAGCGCACCGCCAGAGCCGACCGCCGCACCGGCGCAGTGGCCGCCGGTCGCCGAGTCCCTGGCGCCGCAACCGCCGGCGGTGTTCCTCTACGGACCGCCCGGCGCCCAGGTCGATCGTGTCGCCGGTCTGCTGCGGCAGGCGGTGCGCCAGTTCCGCGCCGACCGCTTCGCCGGTCCGGTCGCCGATGCCTTCCAGGACACGCGCGTGCCCGCCCGGCTCGCCGCGGGCGAGTTCACCGCGCGCCAGATCGTCGACAGCTGGCGCACCCAGTTGCCGGCACGCGATGCCGGCGACGGCGCGATCGTCGACTGGCTGCCGTGGTGGGACAACGCCTGGCTGCTGGCGCTGCGCCCCGAGCTGCCGCAGGCACGCTTGCTGCTGGCACTGCGCGATCCGCGCGACATGCTGCTCGAATGGCTGGCGTTCGGCACCGCGTTGACCATGCGCATCGAAGACGCGCAGGGCGCGGCCGACTGGTTGGCCCGCCACCTGGCGCAGTTCGCCGAGCTCATCGAGCAGCAGTTGATGCCGGTCACGATCGTGCGCACCGACGCGCCGGCTGCCGATCCGATGGCGGTGTCTGCCGCGCTGGGCGAGGCCCTGGCGCTCGACGGTTTCCCGGTGCCGCCGCCGCAGGCGCTCGGCCCCGATCGCCTGCCGGCCGGACGCTGGCGTGCGTATACCGACGCGCTGGCCGGCCCGATCGCGGCCTTGACCCCGGTCGCGGTGCGCCTGGGCTACCCGCAGGCCTGACCGCTGCCCCGACTTCCGCGCCTTGAGGAGACGACACGATGCGCATCCACAGCGACAGCTTCGCGCCCGGCCAGCCGATTCCCGCGGCGTTCGCGGCGGGCACGCCCGACAGCTTCGGCGGCAACCGCAACCCGCACCTGGCCTGGGACGAGGTCCCGGCCGGCACGCGTTCGTTCGCATTGCTGTGCCTGGATCCCGATGCCCCGACCGACCCGTCGCTGGCCGGCCGCGATGATGTCGAGATCCCGGTCGCGCATCCGCGCGGCACGTTCGTGCACTGGGCGGTGGTCGACCTGCCGGCCGAGTTGCGCGCAATCGAGGCTGGCAGCGCCAGCGATGGCGTGACCCCCGGCGGCAAGCGGCGACCGCCGGGCCCGGCCGGCGCGCGCCAGGGCCTGAACGACTACACCGGCTGGTTCGCAGGCGATGCCGACCTGGCCGGCGACTGGTTCGGCTATGACGGTCCGTACCCGCCGCCCAACGACCTGCGTACGCATCGCTATTTCTTCCGCCTGTTCGCCCTGGATGTCGAACGTCTCGACGTGCCCGAGCGCTTCACCGCCGGCGATGTGCAGCGTGCGATGCAGGGCCATGTGCTGGCCGAAGCCACCGTGTGGGGCAGCTACGCGCTGCATCCGGGCGCCACGCCGGCCTGAGGCCCGCGGCGCGCGCGTCGTTGCGCGCGCGCCTCATGCGGTCGCGCGAGGTCGGGCTCAGCGCGCGACCGTCTCCGACTCGACCACCATGTCGAGCACATACGCCTGCGCCGGCGCATCGGCCGGTGGGTCGGTCACATCGAAGCGTTGCACGCGCACGACATTGCGGGTGCCGTCCTCGTGGGTGAAGCCCTCGATCTCCTGGTACAGCGGCGTCCACGGCGCGTTGCCGGCCACGCGGACGCCGTCGGCGTCGTAGCGCACCTCGCGCACCTGCAGGCAGCGGTGATCGGGGATCAGCGGATGACTGCAGGCCACGCGTTCGGGCGCGATCTCCAGGAACACCTGCTCGCCGGCGCTGCCGTAGCGCGTGGCGGGCGTGGGCGTGCCCTCGAACGTCAGCACGTCGCCGCTCTCGGTCTGCAGCGTCAGCCGTGGGGCCTCGCCCTCTGCGATGGTGATGCGATGGGTGCCGGGCAGGCGCTGGCCGATCTCGCGCTCGAGCGTCTGCAGCCGTGCGTCTTGGCACGCCATCATGGTCGAGATCACCTGGTCGACGGTCATGCGGTCGTCGTCGAGGGCGACGTTCGCGCTCATGTTGTTGCAGGCATTGCGGACCTGGACACCGCCATCGCGGAAATCCAGCTGCAGCGGCGCGCCGCCTTCCGCGAGCAATCCGTCGATCCGGGCCCCCGTGCCCGAACGCGCGTCCACCAGACGCCAGTGATAGGCCCCGAGCGTGGCCGTGTGGTCCGCCGGCGCGGCGTCGGGCAGGTCGGCGGCCGTCGCCTGCGCATCCGGCGTCGCAGCGCCATCGGGCGGCGAGGTGGCCGGCGAGCAGGCGATCAGGGCGAACGGCAGCAGCAGCGGCAGTGCACGACGCATCGGGAGTCTCCTTGTCGGACGAACGAATGCGCTCAAGCTTAACCGGCTCGCCTGTACGCCCCCCGTGGACGCCGACGCCCGCAAGCCCGCGGTTCAAACATCGCATCGGAGCACCGCTCGACCGATATCACTTCCCCCGCCTGCGGGAGAACCAAATCGCGCGTACTACCTCCCGCGCCTGCGGGAGAGTCAAATCGCGCGTACCACCTCCCCCGCCCGCGGGGGAGGTCGGCGCGCCCCGCACGCCGGGTGGGGGCACGGGCCCTCCCGAAAGCCCCGCCTCAGACCCCAGACGGCATCAACAGCAGCAGGCCCAGGCCGAGCGCGATGCGGTAGAGCGCGAAGCCGGTGAAACGATGGCGCTTGATGTAGCCCAGCAGCCACTTGACCACGATGAAGCCGGTCACCATCGCGGCGACGAAGGCGATCGCGACGTCGCCCCAGGCTTCCTCGCCCAGACCCTGGTCCAGCCACAACTCCAGGAACGCATAGCCGCTGGCCGCGAACATGGTCGGGATGCCGACCAGGAACACGAACTCGGTCGCCGCCGAGCGCCGGCTCAGGCCGGCCAGCATCGCGATGAAGATCGCTGCCGCCGAGCGCGAGGTGCCAGGGAACACACCCGCCAGCACCTGCGCCAGGCCCACCAGCACCGCGACCGTCCAGGTGACATCGCTGCGGTCGGGCCTGCGCTCGGCCAGCCGCTCGGCGACGATCATCCACAGCCCGCCGATCACCAGCGCCCAGGCCACCGGTGTGACGGTCTCGGGCAGCTCCCAGCCGGCCATGCGCACGGGCAGGCCGACCAGCGCGGTGACCAGGAACGCCAGCGCCAGCTTCATCGCGTAGTCGCGGTTGGCGCGTTCGCCAAGGCCGGTGGTCAGGCTCCAGATCCGCTGGCGGAACACCAGCGTGATCGCGACGATCGCGCCGGCCTGGATGATGATGTTGAAGAAATCCGAGCGCGCGCCGAGCCAGTGCTGGGCGATCAGCAGGTGGCCGGTGCTGGAGATGGGCAGGAACTCGCTGAGCCCCTCGATGATGCCGAGCAGCAGTGCGGAAATCGGGTCGGACACAGGGACTCACGGTGCAGCGGTGGGGGCGGGCAGCATACGCGCCCGGTCCGGGCGGGGCCAAACCCGCGGCGCACCGTCATGGTCACCTCCCCCGCTCGCGGGGGAGGTCGATGCCACAGGCATCGGGTGGGGGCTGGGGCTTTCGCGAACAGCGGCCCCCACCCCAGCCCTCCCCCGCCATGCGGGGGAGGGAGACAAGCGGGCCGTCCTGCGTGCGCCGCGGATGATCACCTCCCCCGCCTGCGGGGGAGGTCGGCGCGCTCGCGCGCCGGGTGGGGGCCAGCCCCGCGCTGCTAGTCCCGCACCGCCGCCGGCTGCTTGAGCTCGCGATAGCGCGCCAGTGCCGCGCGCAGATCGCCGCCAAGTGCGGCCTGGTCGGCCAGTTGTTGCTCGAGCACCGCAGTCTGGCGTTCCAGATCCGCGCGCTGGGCGCGGATGCCCGCGATCAGTGCCGCGTCGACCGGCGCATCGCGCAGTTCCAGATCGGCGGCCTGGCGCAGCAGCGACAGCAGGCTCGCGCGCAGGTTGGCGATGCCCAGGTGCGAGGTCTTGATCGCTTCTTCGACCAGCACGATGCGCTCGCCGTAGGCGCGCCGCAGGTCGGCTTCGGTCGCGTAGGCCTCGACCATCGCCAGCTCCCGCCGCTGCAGGACCCCGCGTGCCTCGGCCTCGCGCTGCGCCTGCACCTGCGCGGCCTCGGCCGCGCTGCGCTCCTCATCGGTGAGCGCGCGGCCGATCTCGGCGGTGCGCACGCCGCTGCGCGCGTCGATCTCGGTGCGCGCGGCATTCACCGCCGAGGCGGGCAGGGCATCGCCGCAGACCCGGCGACCGCCTTCGTCCCAGCAGTACACCTTGCGGTCGGGGGCCGCGATTTGCGCCCCGGCGGTCGCGGCGGCGAGCGACAGTGCGGCGGCCAGAAGTCCCTGCAACGTCATCGTGTCCCTCCCCCAGGGCGCTGGCGGGCCATCAGCGCGCCGGGCCGCTTCCGTATCGCGACCGGTAGGCAAGCAGGCGGTCGCGCTCGGCATCCAGTGTCGCGTTTTCGCCCGCGAACGCAAGCAGGTCCGACAGCCCGGCGATCGACACCACCGGCACGCCCTGTTCGTCGGCCACCCGCTGGGCGGCCGAGCGCGGATCGTCGTCGGTCAGGCGCTCCTGGCGGTCGAGCGCGATCGCAATGCCCGCGACCCGTCCGCCGGCCGCGTCGATCAGCCCCAGCGCCTCGCGGATCGCGGTGCCGGCGGTGATCACGTCGTCGACGATCAGCACCCGGCGGCCGTCGAGCGGGGCACCGATCAAGGTGCCGCCCTCGCCGTGGGTCTTGGCTTCCTTGCGGTTGAAGGCGATGGGCAGGTCGCGCCCGCGGCGTGCGTACTCCACGCCCAGCGCGCTCGCCAGCGGAATGCCCTTGTAGGCCGGCCCGAACAGCAGGTCGAAGTCGAGTGCGGCCGCCTCGAGCGCATCAGCGTAGCAGCGTGCCAGCGTCGCCAGGGCCGCGCCCGAGTCGAAGCGACCGGCATTGAAGAAGTACGGGCTGACACGGCCGGACTTGAGCGTGAACTCGCCAAAACGCAGCGCCTGCACGTCGAAGGCGAGTTGCAGGAAGCGGGTGCGGTGGTCGGACATCGGCGGCCTGGCGGAAAGGGGCGGAGAGCCGAAATGGTAAGGCAACAGGCGCTGTCGGCCGTATCGGTGCGGCGTTGCGCGCGATCAATGCCGACGATGGCGATGCCGCGCATCCTCGGCGCGTCATGGAAATGGAGCGGGACGATGCGGACGGGATGGGTGGTAGGCGTGGCGGCTGCGGTCGCCCTCGCGCTGGGCGCAGGCAGCGCCGCACTGGCGCAACGCGACGACGACGACGGCTTGCGCGCCACTGCGGCGGCGCTGTTCGGCACAGTGGGCGTGGTGCCGGCGCAGGTGCGGGGTGTCGCGATCACCGAGGAACGGCTTGCGCTGGGCCGCATGCTGTTCTTCGAGCCGCGGCTCTCGCGCAGCCACATCATCAGTTGCAACACCTGCCACAACATCGGCACCGGCGGCGCCGACAACGTGCCGGTCTCGATCGGTCACGGCTGGCAGCGCGGGCCGCGCAACTCGCCGACGGTCTTCAATGCGGTGTTCAACGCCGCGCAATTCTGGGATGGCCGCGCCGCCGATCTCGCCGAGCAGGCGAAGGGCCCGGTGCAGGCGAGCGTGGAGATGAACAACACGCCTGAGCGGGTGGTCGAGACCCTGCTGAGCATGCCGCGCTACGTCGCCCTGTTCGCCGCGGCCTTTCCCGGCGACGCCACGCCGGTGAGCTTCGACAACATGGCGCTGGCGCTCGAAGCCTTCGAGGCCACGCTGGTGACCCCGCACGCACGCTTCGACCGCTGGCTCGGTGGCGAGGATGCGGCCCTCGATGCCACCGAACGCCGCGGCCTGCGGTTGTTCGTCGACAGTGGCTGCGCGGCGTGCCACAACGGCGCGAACTTCGGTGGCCAGGCGTACTTCCCGTTCGGCGTCATCGCCCGGCCCGGTGCGGAGATTCTGCCCGAGGGCGACAAGGGGCGTTTCGCGGTCACCCAGACCGCCAGCGACGAATACGTGTTCCGCGCCGCGCCGCTGCGCAACGTCGAGCTGACCGCGCCGTACTTCCACAGCGGCCAGGTCTGGGATCTGGAGCAGGCAGTCGCGATCATGGGCACCAGTCAGCTTGGCCGCGAACTGGCGACCGCCGAAGTGGCCGCGATCGCCGCATTCCTGCGCACGCTGACCGGCCAGCAGCCCGACATCGCCTATCCGCTGCTGCCACCGAGCACGGCGACGACGCCGCGGCCGGAATAGGCCGCGCCCCCACCCGACGCGCTGCGCGCATCGACCTCCCCCGCGTGCGGGGGAGGTATGGGCGGCGCCGACCGCGCGGACTGCGGGTCGCGTCTCGGTTACCCTTCGCGCCATGAGAATCATCAGTTTCAACGCCAATGGCCTGCGCTCGGCCGCCCGCAAGGGGTTCTTCGACTGGTTCGCTGCGCAGGATGCCGATGTGCTGTGCGTGCAGGAGACCAAGGCCCAGGAGCACCAGCTCGCTGGCCCCGAGTTCCTGCCGGCCGGCTACAAGGCCTGGTTCCGCGATGCGACCACCAAGAAGGGCTACAGCGGGGTCGCGATCTACGCGCGGCGCGAGCCCGATGAGGTGCGCACCGCGCTGGGTTGGGCGCCGTTCGACGAGGAAGGTCGCTACATCGAGACGCGCTTCGGCAACCTGAGCGTGGTCTCGTTCTACATCCCGTCCGGCTCGTCCGGCGATCTGCGCCAGGGCTTCAAGTTCGAGGTCATGGCCTGGTTGCGGCCGATCCTCGACGAATGGCTGGCCAGTGGCCGCGATTACGTGCTGTGTGGCGACTGGAACATCGTGCGCAGCCGCAACGACATCCGCAACTGGTCGAGCAATCAGAAGAACTCCGGCTGCACGCCGCCCGAGCGCGCCTGGCTCAACGGCATGATCGCCGATGCCTGCGGCGACGGGCTGTGCGATCCGCCGGCGACCGGCTGGCTCGACGCGCTGCGCGTGCTGCGGCCCGAAGCCGCCGAGTACACCTGGTGGAGCAACCGCGGCGCGGCGCGGGCCAACAACGTGGGCTGGCGCATCGATTACCAGTTCGTCACGCCCTCGCTGCGCGATCGCATCCAGGCCGCTGCGGTCCACGCCGAACCGCGCTTCTCCGACCACGCGCCGCTCGTCGTGGACTACCGCGCGTGAGCGCCGCCGCGTCGGCGCGTGCCGGCAAGCCGTCGATCTGGCAGGCCTTCACCCAGCCCGCGGCGCGGACGATGTTCCTGTTCGGCTTCGCGTCGGGCCTGCCGTTCCTGCTCGTCGCCGGCACGCTCGCCTACTGGCTGCGCGAGGGCGGCATGGAGCTGCGCGACATCACGATGATCGCCAGCGCCGGCATGGCGTACTCGTTCAAGTTCCTGTGGGCGCCGCTGGTCGATCGCTGGCGGTTGCCGCTGCTCGGCCGGCTGGGCCAGCGGCGCGGCTGGCTGCTGCTGGCGATGGTGGCGGTGATGGCGGGGCTGCTGGGCATGGCGGCCGTCGGCACCGGGCCGCTGGCGCTGTTCGTCGCCCTGACGCTGTTGGTCGCGTTCTCCGGCGCGACGCTCGACATCGCGGTCGACGCCTATCGCGTCGAGATCGCACCGGCCAATGCCCAGGGCGCACTCGTGGCGACCTATTCGCTGGGCTATCGCATCGCGCTGATCGTGACCGGCGCGCTGGCGCTGGTGCTGGCCGACCATGTCGCCTGGCCGATGGTCTACCGCGCGATGGCTGCCTGCATGCTGGTGCCGATCGTCGCCTGCCTGCTCGCACGCGAGCCGGACGTGGTGCGCGTGCGTGCGCAGAACTGGGCGCAAGGATTGCGCGAGGGCGTGGTCGAGCCGTTCGCCGATTTCTTCCGCCGCTTCGGTGGCAAGGTCGCGCTGGCGATCCTGCTGTTCATCCTGGCGATGAAGATCTCCGACCAGGCGTTGATCGGCGGCATCATCGGCCCGTTCTATCTCGACCAGGGCTTCAGCAAGACCGAGATCGCGGCGGTCACCAAGGTCTACGGCATCTGGATCGGCATTGCCGGTGCGTTTCTGGGCGGCGTCGCGGTCGCGCGCTGGGGCGTGCAATGGCCGTTGTTCGTGGCGATCGTGCTCGGCGCGGCGAGCAACCTGCTGTATCTGGCGCTGATCGGCGCCGATGGCGACCTGACCCGACTCACCATCGTGATCTCCGGCGAGAACCTGGCGCAGGGCTTCCTGGGCACGGTCGCGGTCGCCTACATGTCGGCACTGGTCAACCAGCGCTACACCGCCACGCAGTACGCGTTGTTTTCGTCGCTGATCATGCTGCCCGGCAAGCTACTGGGGTTCTTTTCTGGCTGGATCGTCGAAGTCACCGAGGGCTACGCGGTCTATTTCGTGATCACCGCCGTCGTCGCGGCGCCGGCGTTGCTGCTGTTCTTCTGGCTCAAGCCGCGCGTGCGGCTCGGCGATGACGCCGCGGCCGGTACGCAGGGCGACGCCGGCCTCTAGGACCGGCGTCGCTGCGGGGTGGCTCAGCCCTGCACCTCGGCGAGCGCGCCGTCGGTCGTCGGCGGTGCGTGCAGGCAGGCATCCGGGTCGCCATCGAGCCCGGCCGGCATCTGGCAGGGGCGCGGCGAGAAATCGAGCGTGCTCTGCCAGCCGATCCGGCGGTCCGGACGCAAACCCACCTGCACGTCCACGTCGCGGATCACCACGCGCGCAGTCTGCGGGGCGCCGCCGGCGACCGCCCAGCCGTCGAGCTCATGGGCGAGCGTCGGGTCGAGCAGGCGATTGTCCTCGAGCAGGCCGCGCACCTGATTCAAGGCGGCGGTGTGCTCGCCGCCGGCGCCGCTGGGCTCGATGTTGACGCTGGCGAGCATGCCGTCCTGCTGGCGGAACGCGACCCGCTCGGCCGGCACCGTCAACTGCCGGCCGTCGGGCAGCCGCAACGTGACCTGGCGCGCCTGCGCGATCGTGTGTTCGCTGGCGAGCGCGCCGTCACGCTGCGGCCAGGCCAGGTCCACCTGCTCGGCGACGGGCGCCGACAGGTCGATGTGCAACGGCTTGACCAGCGCCGGCGGGGTGTCGATCTTCGCGCAGCCAGCGCTCAGCAGGCCGGCAAGGAGCAGAGCGGTCGCGGCATGGCGCAGGCCGGGCCGGGTGTGGGGGAAAGGCATCGAACGCATGGCAAAACATCCTGTGGAGGGAGACAGCGGGGACCTGGCCGGGCCCGTCTGCGCGGGCCCTGGCGTCGTCGTGGCGAGGCGCGGCCCACGACAGGCGCGTTGCGCCTACGTGGCGTTGCCGATGATCCCCCGCGGCGGATCAGACCAGCGCTGGAGTTAAGGGCGCGTCGATGATGTGTTGGCGCCGCCGTGTGGAAGCGCTTTCATTGCCGGATCGGTGGCGCCGACGGACGCCATGGTCGCCGCAGCACCTGCGCGATCCACCCTGCGGCATGACGGATTAGCCCGCACGCTGGCTCAGCAGTTCGCGCAGCGTCTGCTTGCCGGCGGCATCGAGCGCGCCCTCGCGCTGGCGGGCCAGCAGATCGTCGATGCGCTGCTGCAACACCTGCCGGTCGAGCTGGGCGACGACATCGCGCAACTCGATCTCCCAGGTCGCTTCGTCGCCCGGCAGCGACTGGCTGGCGAGCTTCTGCAGCGCGGTCGCCTCGTCGCGGCCGTCGAAGTGGGCGAGCAGCGAGCCGGTGCTGATGTCGGGGCGCACGCTGGCGACCGCGATCAATTCGGTCAGCAGGTCGATGCCCGGCTGCTGCAGCGCGACGAACGGGTAGGGCGGCGGCAGCGTCGCGGCCATCGCCGGCTTCTGCAGCAACAGCGCGATCGCGTGGCGCACCAGGCTGCGTCGTGGCGCCGGCACCGCGCGCCCACCGCGCGGCATGCGAGTCGGCAGTGCGGGCGCCGATGCCGCAGGTCGGCCCAGTCCGGTCAACTCGGTCAACCGCTGGCGCATCAGATCGGCGAACGCGCCGTCCGGAATCTGCGCCAGCATCGGTTTGGCGCGCTCGGCCAGGCGGGCCTTGCCATCGAGCGTCGACAGCGCGATGCCATCGCCGATGGTGTCGAAGAAGAACGTCGACAACGGCGTGGCCTGCGCCAGTCGCGCCTCGAAGCCCTGTACGCCCTCCTGGCGCACGATCGTATCCGGGTCCTCGCCGTCGGGCAGGAACAGGAAGAACGCCTGACGGCCGTCGCGCATGCGCGGCAGCACCGATTCCATCGCGCGCGTCGCTGCGCGTCGACCGGCGGCGTCGCCGTCGAAGCAGAAGTACACGTCGGCCGCGTTGCGGAACAACAGCTCGGCGTGGTCGGGCGTGGTCGCCGTGCCCAGCGTCGCCACCGCCTGCGGCAGGCCGTGCTGGAACAGCGCCACCACGTCCATGTAGCCCTCCACGACCACCAGGCGCTCGATCTTCTGGTTGGCCTGCCGCACCTGCCACAGGCCGTAGAGTTCGCGGCCCTTGTGGAACAGCGGCGTCTCGGGCGAATTGAGGTACTTGGGCGAGTCTTCGGCCGCCAGCACCCGGCCGCCAAATGCAATCGGCCGGCCGCGGCGATCATGGATCGGAAAGATCACCCGGTCGCGGAACTTGTCGTAGCTGTGGCCGCGCTCGTTCTTCGACAGCAGGCCGACTTTCTCCAACACCGTGATGCGGCGTGCGTCGTCCTTGCCCAGCGCGTCCTTGAGCGCCGAGAAGCCATCCGGCGCATAGCCGATCGCGAACTGCTCGCGTGTCGCCTCGTCGACGCCGCGGCGGTCGAGATAGTCGCGCGCCTTGTCGCTGCCGGCCAACTGCCGCCGGAAGAATCGGGTCGCGGCCTCGAGCGCCTCGTACATCGGTGCGCTGTCGGGCCGCGCTTCGCGCTGGGTCGTCTCGCGCGGGATCTCCATACCGGCGCGCTTGGCCAGCTCGTCCACCGCGTCGAGGAACTCGAGGCGGTCGTAGTTCATCAGGAACGAGATCGCAGTGCCGTGCGCCCCGCAGCCGAAGCAGTGATAGAACTGCTTGGTCGGCGAGACGGTGAAGCTGGCCGAACGCTCGTCGTGGAACGGGCAGCGCGCCGAGTACTCCTTGCCCTGCCGCTTGAGCGGGACGCGCGCGTTGATCACCTCGACGATGTCCGTCCGGGCGAGCAGGTCGTCGATGAAGGCGTCGGGGATGCGGGCCATGTCAGGAGCGCATCAGGCGTTCGAGCAGCAGCGTCTGCAGGTCGCGGCGGCTGTCCAGCACCGCGACGACATGCACCGCGTCGGTACCCGGCAGATAGAGGATCCGCCACGGTTTGACCACCAGCTCCCGGTACTGCGAGAGACCGGCGTCGCCGAGCTCGGGTACGATGCGTCCCCGTTCGCTGAGGCTTTCCAGGGAGGCGGCATGCTGCTGCAGGGTATCCAGCGTCGCCAGCGCCGCATCCGGACTTTCGGCGGCGATGTAGTCGATGATGGCGGACAGATCGTATTTGGCGGTTGCCGTCCAGTGGACCGCGCGCTCAGCCATGCCGGGGGTCCAGCCGGGCGCGGAGCTCGGCGAAGACCTCGTCCTGCGGCTGGGTGCGACCTGTACGGACGTCAGCCTCGCCTTGCGCGACCAGCTTCATCATCAGCAGGCTCTGCTGCTGGCGCTGGTAGCTCTCATAACTCTGCACCACGGCGGCGCCGCGTCCATTCTGCGTCAGGATCACGGCCTGCCGGTCTTCCTGCAGTTGCTTGAGCCACTGGCTGGCCTCGGACTTGAAGTCGCTCAGGCTGATCACGGATTCGGTCATGGCGATCGTCCTTCAAGGACTGAATTAGGTCCAAGTATAGTCCGATCGCGTGTCGACGGGCGGTGCTTTCAGCGCGCGCTGGCGCTTGCTCCAGCGGCCTGCCGCTCGGCGCGCTTGCGCAGTGCACGGTCGACCGACGCCCGGCGCAGGCGCTCGTCGACGACCGCGGTGATCAGTGCGCCGACGAAGAAGATCGTCGCCGCGTAGTACATCCAGATCAGCAGGATCACCAGGGTCCCGAACGAGCCGTAGGCACTGCCCGGTGCGGCGTGGGTGATGTACAGCCCGATCGCCCAGCGTCCGAACACGAACAGCACCGAGGTGATGAGCCCGCCGAACAGGGCCTGGCGCCAGCGCACGCGCCGGTCGGGCAGGTAGTGGTAGAGCAATGCGAATGCCAGCGAGTAAAGCACCAGCATCAGCGAATTGCCGATCAGCGGCAGCACCGTCGGCACGTTGGCGAAGATCACCTCGACCGCGGTGGTCAGCAGGGTCGAGGCGAGCACCAGGAAGCCGAGCGCGAACACCACACCGGCCGAGAACACGCGCTTGCGCAGGAATGCCTTCAACCCGCCGGGAATGTGGCCGCTGTCGGTCTTGAAGATCAGGTTCAGCGTGCCTTGCAACTGCGCGAACACCACTGTCGCGCCGACGAACAGCAGCAGCGTGCTCCACAGGCCCGCGAGCGAGCCCACATCAGGCTGCTCGTTGGCGTTCTGGATCACCGTGCCGGCGACCGTCCGCGCGCCTTCGCCGGCGAGCTCGCCGATCTGCTCGAGTAGGGCGTCCTGCGCCGGGGGATACAGCGATGCGGTGATCCACAGCACCAGCACCAGCAGCGGCGCCAGCGAGATCAGCGTGTAGAACGACAGCGACGCGGCCTGGGTCAGCAGGTCGGCATCGATGAAGCGCTTGACCAGCGTGGCCGGCACGCTGTCCTCCACGCGCTCGACTGTCCTGTCCAGACGCCGGCGCGCACGCGACCAGCGCGTATGCGGCTCGGGCGCGGTGTCGGTGGTGTCCACGGTGTCGGGCGAAGAAGACGGCGGCGGGCTGGGTGCGTTCATGCGGTCGGTCGTGATCGGGGCCGGGAGACGGGCTGCGCGAGGCGCCCTTCCGGCGTGGCCGTCACTCTAGTCGCGCAGGCGTAGGGAGGCGTGATGAACGTGCCTTGTGTCGATGGCCGCGGGGTGTCGCAGCGCGTGCCCCACCCGACGCGCGATGCGCGTCGACCGCCCCGTAGACGAGGGCGGTGCACAGAGGCGCGCGGACGGTGTGCCATGCGTCCGGCCCCACACGCGCTCGTGCTCAGCCGATCACGCGCTCGAACGGCGGCAGCGCATCGAGGATGCGCTTGCCGTAGCGGCGGGTCAGCAGCCGCGAGTCGAGAATCACCACGCGGCCGGTGTCGCTCGAGGTGCGGATCAGGCGGCCGGCGAACTGGGTCAGCGTGCGCAGGGCGTGCGGCACGGCGATCAGGTTAAACGGGTTCAGCCCGCGGGCCTCGAGCCATTCGCCGAGCGTCGCGGTCTGCGGGTCGGTCGGCACCGCGAACGGGACCTGGGTGATCACGACCGTCGTGCAGGCCTCGCCGGGCAGGTCGAGGCCCTCGCCGAACGAGTTGAGCCCGAACAGCACCGAGCCCTTGCCGGCGGCGACGCGCTCCAGGTGCGCGGCGACGACCTGCGACTTGTTGCCTGCGCTCTGCAGCTGGATCGAGCCGCGGCGCGAGGCCGGCATCAGCTCGGCGACCTTTTCCATCTTCCAGCGCGAAGTGAACAGCACCATGCTGCCCTTCTTCCAGTCCAGCTCGCGCGCCAGCCACTCGGCGACCGCCTTCGGATGGCCCTCACGGTCGTCGGGCGGCACCGGGAACGGCGGCACCACCAATTGCGCCTGATGCGGCAGGTCGAACGGCGAGGGCAGCGATGCGGTCTCGGCGTGATCGGGCAGGCCGGTGTCGATCGCGAACGACTGGAAGTCGCCGCCGCCGGTCAGCGTGGCCGAGGTCATGACGACCGAATCGACCTCCTTCCACAGCAGCGTGCGCAGCACGTGCGCGGCCGAGACCGGCGAGCAGTGCAGCGCCAGATCGCCTTCGCGCGTCGCGGTGACCCAGCGCGCCATCGGCGGTGCGCCGTCGCGGTCCTCGCGGCGCCAACCGGCCCACAGGTCGTGCTGTTGCTCGACCATCTCCAGCGCCATCCCCAGGCTGCGCTGCAGCTTCTCGCGCGCCGGATCGTCCTGCTTGGCGCGCGCGACCGCCTGCTGCGCGGCATGCACCCAGTTGAGCAGCGCGCGGGTGTCCTCGGCTAGTGTCTCGATCGCCGGCGCCCAGTCGTCCGGAAGCCGGCCCAGCGGCGCACGCCACATCGGCTCGCGCTCGCCCGGCTCGGGCTGCCAGACCCGATCCACCTCCAGTTGGAAGGCCTTGAGCGCCTTCGACACCCGCACCGCCAGTTCGATCGCCTCGTTGGGCAGCAGCGTGCCGATCTTCTCCTTGTCGACCAGCCGGTAGCTGCCCGCGATCAGGATCTGCATGCGACCGGTGCGCTTGGCCATGTCGGCCAGCGGCAGGCGCGCGGCGCCCTGGTCGATCGCGACGTTGGCCACGTGATGGCCCTCGTCGAGCACCAGCAGCATCTCGCTCGGCGGTGCCAGCAGTGGCTGGCCGTTCTCGACATCGCCCATCGCCAGCGACGACAGCAGCAGCGCGTGGTTGGTGACCACGATCTGCGCATCGCGCACGGTGGTGCGCGCACGCAGCACCGGGCATTGTTGCGCAAAGCTGCAGCGACGTCCCGCGCAGCCCGAGGCCGGCGTGGTGATGCGTGCGCGCAGCGCCGGCGAGACCGGCTCGGGCGCGGCATCGAGGTCGCCGTCCCACAGCCGGTCGGCGTGCGCTTCGAGCAGACGGTGCGCGGCATCGACTTCATGCGGCGCCAGCGGGCGGTCATAGAGCTGGCGCTCGAAGTCGCCGCCCTCATCGGGACCGGTGTCGCCCGGCAGCAACGTGCCCTGGCTGTGCTCGGCGTGCAGTTCGGCCGCATTACGGGTGCACAGATAGCGAGTGCGCCCCTTCGCCAGCGCGACCTTCGCTTCCAGCCCGGTGGCGGCGAGGAACGCGGGAATGTCGCGTTCGACCAACTGCGACTGCAACGCGACCGTGCCGGTGCTCACGACCAGCTTCTTCTTCGTCGCCAGCGCGATCGGCACGCCGGCGGTCAGGTAGGCGAGCGACTTGCCGACGCCGGTCGGCGCCTCGGCCACACCGATGCCGCCCGAGGTCGCGAGCGCACGCGAGACCAGCCCGATCATCGCGCTCTGCGAGCGACGCGTGCTGAAGCCAGGCGTGTTGGCCTGGAGCTTCGCGTACGCGGCGCGGATGTCGGCCTTCAGCGCCTCGGTGAGGACGCGCGGCGGCGCGTCGGCCGCGGGCCGGGCCGGCGGCTGGAGTTCGGGTTCGCCCATGCGCGCATTGTCCCACGCCCGGTCGCGCCGATTGAGAGCGCTGCTGCGCGGGCGGACATGAACGGCGCGTCTGCGGCCTGCTAGAGTGCGGTCGGCAACGGCGGACGAGGACCGCGATGGCATCGAACCCGGCATTGGACGCCTGTGTGCGCGACGCGCTGGCGCGCGGCGCGACCCGCATGCAGACCGCGGAGGCACTGGCGGCCGCCGGTTGGCCGCAGGCGCAGATCGACGGTGCGCTGCGCGCCTGGGCCACGGTGCCCTTCGTCGTGCCGGTCCCGCGGCCGCAGCCATCGCTGTCGGCGCGCGATGCGTTCTGGTATCTGTTGCTGTTCGCCACGCTGTACGTCTGGGCCTGGCAGCTGGGCAGCCTGGCGTTCGATCTCATCGCGTACGCGTTTCCCGATCCCACCGATCCCGAGTACCGGCTACAGCGGATGGGGGCGTCGATGCGCAGCGCCTCGGCTGCCTTGCTGATCGCCTTCCCTGCGTTCGCCTGGCTCGCGCACCGGCTCTCGCGCGAGTTGGCGCGTGATCCACTCAAGCGGCTGTCGCCGGTGCGGCGCTGGCTGACCTATATGACGCTGTTCCTGGCCGCCGCCGTGCTGATCGGCGATGCGATCGCGCTGGTCTACAACGTGCTGGGCGGCGAGCTGACCGTGCGCTTCGTACTGAAGGTCGCGGTGGTCGGTGCGATCGCTGGCGCGGTGTTCGCGTTCTATCTGCTCGACCTGCGCAGCGACGAGGCGGTGTCGTGAGTGCGGCGACACTGGGCCGGGTGCTGATCGTCGCCGGCGGCGTGGCGAGCGTGGCCGCGGTTGCGACCGCATTGTTGTTGATCGGCTCGCCATCTGCGCAGCGGCAGGCCCGCATGGATGCCATGCGCGTGCACGACCTGCGGCGGATCGAGCAGGCCGCCACGCGGCAACTCGAACGCGACGGCGTCCTGCCCGACACATTGGCGGCGATCGATGCGCCAGATTTGCGCCGTGCGGATCCGAGCACCGGTGCCCCCTACGGCTATCGTGCGCTTACGCGCGGCCGCATTGAGCTGTGTGCGGACTTCGCCACCGACAACCGCGATCCGCTGCGCCAGGTCGAACCCGGGCTGCGTGCCGAGTGGCCGCATGGAATCGGGCGAGTGTGCTTCGAGCGGCGGGCCGATCTGCCTGCGGCGCCGGCGGTGCCTGCCGACTAGTTGTGTAAAGCCGGCGTCGTCGCGGGCCAGACACATCGCACCCGTGGTCGATCGGCAGCGCGCGGGTCAGATTGGCGACGCCATTGGCCGCGGCAGGAATGGCTGAGCAGCGGCTGGCGTTTACGGCAGGCATTCCGGCTCGACCGGCCCTTCCGTGCAGGCGGAGGGGTTGCTCGCGGTTTTTCTGCAGTACGCCATATCCAGGCGGGCCCGACAGTAGTGACTGCCCAGGCGCCGTTCGACGCTGGGGGCGAGCGGCTCCACACCAGGTTGGCAGGCAGGCAGTTCCGGCTGAAGTGCACACCAGCCCGGGGACTGTTCCGTCATTGTGTACCCCGCGGCGAGCAGGCAGTTCTCGGCCTCGGCCTGCTGGTCGGGTGTCCGCACATCGTTTGGGGGAAGCGAGGCGGTGTGCGGGTGCGGCATGCCACATTCCAGCAGGGCTTTCTTCGTATCGAGACGCGAAGCCCCCGGCTTTTGCCAGGCCTGAAAGGCCGCCAGCGGTGGCTGGAAAGGCAGTCTTCCAGTGCAGGCCGAGAGGCTGATCGTCGTCAGCAAGATCACGGCGGGCAGCGCTTTCATGCCGATGGCCTCGCTTCGACGTCGACAGGGTTGGGGTTGCCGCAAGCAACGCCGCCGGGTTTGCCGCCGCTGCCGCCGTCGCAGCTATGAACAGTGGTCGGGTCGCCGAACATGTTCCGCCATTTTCGATCTAGGTACTGCCAGGGGCAACCGGGTCGAACGCGGGTGAGCCAGGGCGCATCGCCGTGTGTGGCGTGCTGCGTGCTCGCGCGGGATACTGCCCGGGCCATGTCGTCCCGCCGTCTGCCCTCGATGTTGCTGTTGGTCTGCCTGCTGCTGGTGTCGCCGCTGCTGGCGGCGGCGCAGGACGCGCGCCTGGCGGCGGTGCTCGACGAGGCTGCGGCGTTGGCGCCGCTGCGTACGGTCATCGTCGCGCGAAACGGCACCGTGCTCGCCGAGCGCGGCTACCACGGCGCCTCGCCGGCGCGCCCGGCCAACATCAAGTCGGCGTCCAAGTCCGTGGTCTCGGCGCTGGTGGGCATCGCGATCGAGCGTGGTCTGCTCGAGGGCGTCGACCAGCCGATCGCGCCGCTGCTCGCCGATCGCCTGCCCGAGGCGCCGGATCCGCGGATGGCGCAGGTGACCATCGGCCATCTGCTGTCGATGCAGGCCGGGCTGCGGCCGACGTCCGGTCGCCAGTACGGCGCCTGGGTCGCCCAGCGCGACTGGGTGCGCGCCGCGCTGGCGCAGCCGTTCGTCGACGTGCCGGGCGGCGGCATGCTGTATTCGTCCGGATCGACCCATCTGCTGTCGGCGATCCTGGTACAGGTGTCGGGCAAGCCGACGCTGCAGCTCGCCCGCGAGTGGCTGGAACCGCAGGCCGGCTTTTCGATCGCGTCCTGGGACCGCGATCCGCAAGGGATCCACTTCGGCGGCAACCAGATGGCGATGACGCCGCGCTCGCTGCTCGCCTTCGGCGAGCTCTACCGCAACCACGGGCGCAGCGCAGCCGGCGCGCAACTGGTGCCGGGTACCTGGATCGCGCAGTCCTGGCAACCGCGCACGCGCTCGATCTACACCGGCGACGGCTATGGCTATGGCTGGTTCGCTCGGCGCGTCGGTGGGCACGAGGTGCGCTACGCCTGGGGCCATGGCGGGCAGATGCTGTTCATCGTGCCGACGCTGGCGCTGACCGTCGTCATGACCTCCGATGAGCGCACGCCGGCGGGATCCGGGCACCTGGCCGATCTGCTGGTGCTGCTGGAGCGCATCGTCGCGACACAGGCGGCCTGACTGCCAGCGTTGCATGGCTGCGACGATGCGTCGTGGCGCCGCGGCTTCCGTGGGCCGGGACCCGCGCCCATCGTGAGAGGCATTCCTCGCTTCCTGGTGCGTTCCATGGCCCCGCTGCCTGCGTTGTACGTCTCCCACGGCTCGCCGATGACCGCGCTGTCGCCCGGTCGGGTCGGCGTGCGGCTGGCCGAACTGGCGCGCGACCTGCCGCGGCCGCGCGCGATCGTCGTGGCGTCTGCGCACTGGCTGGCGGCGCGGCCGCAGGTCGGTGGCGCCGCGCAGCCGCAGACCGTCCACGACTTCGGCGGCTTCCCGGAGGCGCTGTATGCCCTGCGTTATCCGGCGCCAGGCGACCCCGCGCTCGCCCAGGACGTCGCTGCGCGCTTGGACGCGGCCGGGCTGCCCGCCCAGGTCGATCCGCAGCGCGGGCTCGATCATGGCGTCTGGGTGCCGCTGCGCCTGTTGCATCCCGAGGCCGATATCCCGGTGGTGCCGCTGTCGATCCAGCCCGCGCTCGGTCCGGCGCATGCGCTCGCGCTTGGACGCGCGCTGGCGCCGCTGCGCGCGCAAGGCGTGCTGGTGATCGGCTCGGGCAGCATCACCCACAACCTGCACGACTGGCGGGGCCGCGACGGCAGCGAGGCGCCGTACGTGCGGCCGTTCACCGACTGGATCGAAGCGCGGCTGCGCGCCGACGACCTGCCCGCGCTGCTCGACTATCGCCGGCAGGCGCCGTTCGCGGCGCAGGCGCATCCGACCGATGAGCACTTGCTGCCGCTGTTCGTGGCCACGGGCGCAGCCGGTGGCGACCGGCTCGGCGCGCGGCGTATCGAGGCCGGCATCGACATGGGGTTTCTGGCGATGGACCTCTACCGCTTCGACGGCGACGGCACGGCCTGAGGCGCAGCTGTGCGCCAGGCGCGCCAGGCGGCGCGGTCGTCGAAGTGCGTGGCGTAGTGCGACTGCACGTGCTGGCTGATCCAGGTCGACAGCCCGCGACCGGCCTGCGCAGCCGCGCACAGCGCCGCGAAGTGCCGAGCGCCGATGTCGCGGCGCGCGTAGACATAGACCGGGCCGTGCCCGAACTCGACGGCGATCGCGTCGCAGTCGATCGCATAGGCGGTGACGCCGCTGTCGCCGTGCCGGTTCGCATACTGCTGCAGCGCCGGCGCGGTCATCGTGCGGCTGCGAGGTGGGACATGGGCGAGCTCACGGTGCGCGGCAATCGGGGTGATGGCCCCCACCCAACCCTCCCCCGTGAACGGGGGAGGGCATGAGCGCATGCCGCGCGCGAGCATGGCGGCACGTGGTGCTTGTGTCCTCCCAACGCCGATGGACGCGTCGTGCGCTTGTCTCCTTCCCCCGCTGGCGGGGCATTGCGCCCTTCACGGGTGGAAGGCCGGGATGGGGCGAGCCCGGTATGCGCGGCGATCGGAGCGATGGGCCCCCACCTAACCTGTCCTAACGAACGAGGGAGGGCAGCCTGGGCATGCTCGGACGTCAGTGGCCAGCTCATGGGCCCAGCGTGGCGCGGGCCGTGTCGATGTCGCGTCGCTTGGCTTCACACCTACGCGCGGCGCGTCGGATGCGCGCCGGCGGGTGGGCTCAGGCCACGGCCGACTGCAGCGATGCGGTCGCGGCCTCGACGCTGGCGACGAGCTCCTGCTGGCGGAACGGCTTGCCCAGGATCGTCAGGCCCGGATCGAACTCGGCCATGCTCGTGTAACCCGAGACGATGACCACGGCCGTGCCCGGCAACCGGTCGCGTACAGTGCGGGCCAACTCGGCGCCGGTCATGCCGGGCATCAGGTGGTCGGTGACCAGAATGTCGGGGGCCAGCCCGCCCTCGAGCGCGGCCAGCGCCTCTTCGGCCGAGCTGGCTTCGATCACGCGGTAGCCCATGTCGTCGAGCGCGTCGGCGGTGCACATGCGCACGGCGTCTTCGTCGTCGACCACGAGCGCGGTACCGCGGTGTTCGTCTGTCGTGTTCACGTGATCGTCCTCGTTGCTGTCTGCATTCGCGGCCGCGCGGCGGGTGCCCACCGGCAGCCAGAGTTCCATCGTGGTGCCCCGTTGCGGGGCGCTGGCGATCGCCAGCCGGCCGCCGAGCTGCGAGGCCAGGCCATGCGCCATCGACAGGCCCAGGCCAGTGCCGCGGCCGATGCCCTTGGTCGAGAAGAACGGCTCGACGGCGCGCGCGCGCGTCGCCTCGTCCATGCCGTGACCGGTGTCGGCGACCGAGACGACGACGTAGTCGCCGGGCGGCAGGCCGTCGGCGTGCGTGTCGGCATCCATCCGCGCATTGCGTGCGCCGAGCGTGAGCACACCGCCATCGGGCATCGCGTCGCAGGCGTTGACGCTGAGGTTGAGCAGCGCCATCTCCAACTGGTTGGGGTCGGCGATCGCCGGTGCCAGGTCCTCGGCGATGTCGAGCACCAGTCGCACGCGCGGGCTGCTGGAGCTTGCGATCAGCTCCGCCATGCCCGCGACCAGCGGACCGACCTCCACATCCACCGGCTGCAGCGGCTGCCGCCTCGCGAAGGCCAGCAGGCGCTGCACCAGTGTGGCCGCGCGTTCGGCCGAGCGCTGCGCAACCGCAATCATGCGCGCACGACGTTCAGGCCGGGCATCCGGGTCACCGGCGAGCTCGAGGGCGGTGAAGATCGGTGTAAGCAGGTTGTTGAAATCGTGCGCGACGCCACCGGTCAGCTGGCCCATTGCTTCGAGCTTCTGCGACTGACGCAGCGCTTCTTCGGCGTTGCGTCGCTCGGTGGTATCGATCGCTTCGGGCACGACCGCGATGATCCGCCCGCCGGCGTCGCGGATCGGGCGGATCGACAGGTCGTGCACGCGCCGCCCGGACGCCAACTCGACCTCGATCTCGGCGCGCGCGGTGCCGCCGCGGGTGGCTTCGTTGAACAGGCCGCGGACGCGCTCGGACATCCCCGGCGTGGTGCTGAACCAGGACGTCTCCCACAGCGGCCGGCCGACGATGGCCTCGAACTCGACCCCGATCGCATCGAGCACGGTCTGGTTCGCATCGGTCAGTGTGCCGTCGGGCGTGCACATCGCCTGCAGCTGGTAGCTGGTCTCAAACAGCGTACGCAGCTGCGCCTGCGAACGCGCCAGCGCGTCGGCGGCGGCCTTGATGTCGGTGACATCGCGCGCGCTGCAATAGAAACGACCGCCTTCGGGCGTGGCCACCCACGACAGCGTGCGCACGCCGCCAGCGCGCGTGCGCCAGCGGTTCTCGAAGCGCAGCACGGGTTTGCCGGCGCGCAACGTGTCGAGCACGCTGCGGGTGACGTCTTGGTCGTCCGAGTCGACGAACGCCCACCAGGGCTGGCCGGCCAGTTCGTCGGCGCGCCAGCCCAACATCTGTCCCCACGCCGGGTTGGTCGTCTGCATGCAGCCGTCGGCATCGACGACCGCGAGCAGGTCGGGCGTGACCTGCCAGGTCAGCGAGCGTTCGCGCGCGCGCGCGACGACCTGCCGCTCCAGGTCGCTGTTGAGCGTGCGCAGTTCGGCCTCGCGCTCGCGCAGCGCCTCGTCGGCCAGCGCGCGTGCAGTCACGTCCACGCCCTGGACGAAAATTCCGATCACGCCGCGCTCGTCGGTGACCGGCTGATAGACGAAATCGAGGTAGCGCTCCACCGACGGCCCGCCCGGCGTGGCCTGGACGACGAAGCGGGCACCGCTGGCCGAGAATGCGCGGCCGGTCGCGTAGACATCGTCGAGCAGCGACTTGAAGCCTTGGTCGACCGCGTCGGGCAAGGCCTCGGCGACGGTGCGGCCGATCAGGTCGCGATCGCCGACCAGGCGTCGGTAGCCGGGATTGGCCAGCTCGAAGCGATGCTCGGGTCCGCGCAACAGGGCCATGAAGCTCGGCGCCTGATCGAACAGACGCCCCAGGCGCTCGGCCTCGGCGGCGAGCTGTCGCTGGGCGAGCACCTTCTGCGTGGTTTCGGTGGTGATGTTCAGAAAGCCCGGAATCTGTCCCTGCTCATCGCGCACCGGCGTATAGGCGAACGTCCAGTAGGTCTGTTCCGGGTAGCCGTGGCGCAGCATCGTCAGCGGCATGTCCTCGTGCGAGGTCGCCGTGCCGGACATCGCCTGCTCGATCAGCGGCAGGATGTCGTCCCAGACATCCGGCCAGATCCGCGCAATCGGCCGGCCCAGTGCGTCGGGCTCCTTGGCGCCGAGCATCGGGGCATAGGCGTCGTTGTAGAGGAACGTCAGCTCCGGGCCCCAGCTCAGGCACATCGCAAAGCGCGAATCGAGCATCAGCGCCACCGTGGTGCGCAGCGACTGCGGCCAGGTCTGCAGCGGCCCCAGCGGCGTCGTCGACCAGTCGAACGCAGCAATACGGCCCGCCATCACGCCGTGTGCGGGCAGAAAATCGATGCTGGTGGGACAGGCAGCGGGCGGGTTCAACAGCGGGACGCGCAGCTCGAGACGGGCCGCATCCTGCCATAGGTCCCAGTGGTGGGGGGATGATGACCGCAACCGGGCGTCGCACCGTGGCCCGCGGCCTCACCGACGCCGGCGTGCCCTCGGAGCGACATCGGTGGCCGGCCCCGCCTGCAAGCGGGCCTGCAGCGCGGCCGCATTGCCGGTGGCATGGCCGGCAGCGGTGTTGTCGAACACCACCCAGTGGCCGCTCGCCGGGCGCGCGTCGATGGCCGCGGCCAGCGAATCGAGGGCTGCCGCATCGTAGGCGCTGCGGTAGATCTGCGGTGTGCCGTGCCAGCGCCAATAGGCCACGGACGGGTCTCCGCCCGGCTGGGCATCGGCGCCATGCCGCGCCGGGTCCGCGGCCACGCGTGCCACGCCGTGCCGCTGCAGCAGTGCCTCGGCCCGCGGCGTCAGCCAGCTGGCATGCCGCACCTCGCAGGCCAGGCCGCCCGCCCAGCGCCGACGCAGCATTGCCAGGAACGTTGCGGCGCTGCGTGCGTCGAACGCCAGGCTGGGCGGCAGTTGCACCAGCAGGCAGCCGAGCCGCTCCCCCAGGCCGGTTGCCGCCTCGAGGAAGGCATCGAGCAGCGGACCGCAGCTGCGCAGCCGGTGCTCGTGGGTGATCGTGCGCGGCAGCTTCGCGCTGAAGCGGAAGCCCGCCGGCACGCTGGCCGCCCAGCGCTCGTAGGTCGTCCGCCGGTGCGGCCGATAGAACGAAGAATTGATCTCGACCAGGTCGAACCGCGTGGCATAGCGCGCCAGCATGCTGGCGCCGTCTTCGAACAGGGCGGCATCGCGCGAGGCGATCGACCAGCCGGCGCAGCCGATCCGCGGCGGGGGATGAGGTGGGCGGGCGGGGACCTGGGGCATGCCGCTGTCGTAGCAGGAGGCACCACCTGGCGACGTGAGACCGCGCGCATCCCCTGCGCACTTGTGGCACGAGTCGACGTGCGCGCTCACGGTGGCGCGGCGCCGGCGGCAGGACGCTGCGCCCTTCGATTCAAGCCGGAGCCTGCGATGTCACGCAAAGATCCGCCCGACGACGCCCCGATCCCCAGCCAGCCGCGCAGCTATCCGCACGGCAGCGGCGACCGCAACGCTTGGTCGCCGGTCGGCGACGACCGCATGCCGCGACGCGGCGGCGGCGCGCAGCGCATGCCCGATCCCGACCCCACCGGGCCCGATCACACCGATCCGGCGGCCGACGACGAGGCCACCGGTCCCTGAGCTGCCGCCAAGTGCGACGGGCGCGTCAGCGCTTGGGCGCGGGATAGGGCCGCTCGGCCAGCAGGCGCGCCAGGTGCGCGGCGTTGCTGGCGACCGTACGGATGGTCTCGTCGACCTTGTCGGGGATCGTGTCGAGATCCTTGAAGTCGGTACTGCCCATCGCCTCGCCGACCCAGTACGGCGGCGAACCGCCCGGCAGCGTGAATCCCACATCCGCCAGGCCCTGGTAGAGCTGGGAATGGACGAAGTGGGCGCCGTCCTCGTTGCCGACGACCGCGGCGATGGCGACCTTGCCGAAGGTCGGATAGACGCCGTCGTCATCGATCTCACCGAGCACCGCGTCCAGACGTTCGAGCACACGCTGGGCCAGGCTCGAGGGATGCCCCATCCAGATCGGCGTGGCCAGGACCAGGATCTGCGCCTCCATGATGCGGCGGCGCAGCTGCGGCCATTGGTCGCCGTCGCCCTCATCGGCGGTCACGCCCGGGCGCACGTCGAAGTCGGCCACGCGCGCGCTGTCGGTGCGCACGTCGTGCCGCGCGAGCGCGGCCAGTACGGCGTCGAGCATCTTTTGCGTCGAGGAGGGGGCGTCGCCCGACTTGAGCGTGCAGTTGAGGCCGAAGGCGGAGAGCGTCATGGCGGACTCGCAGGAGCGAAGAGGGCGCCACTGTCGGTGTCGGGCCGTACAGACCGCGTCGTGGGCTGCGATCCGCATGAACGCGCGCGGACCGTTGTCCAGGCAGGGCGACGGGATGCTTGCTGCGATGCAACATAATACGCGGTCGTCCTTGCCGGAGACCTGCGATGGCCAGCGCCTCGCCCGCGTCGCTGCCCAGCCGCGCCGCCACGCCGATCCTGTTCGCGCTCGCCCTGGGCGGATTTGCGATCGGCACCAGCGAATTCGCGATGATGGGCCTGATGCCCAACCTGGTGCGTGCGTTCGGCGTCAGCGAACCGGACGTCGGCCATCTGATCAGCAGCTATGCGCTCGGCGTGGTCGTCGGCGCGCCGTTGTTGGCGATCCTCGGTGCCCGCCTGCCGCGGCGCACCTTGCTGCTGGCGCTGATGGGCTTCTACGCCGTGGGCAACCTGGCCAGTGCACTGGCGCCCAACTACATGGCGATGCTGGTGGCGCGTTTCGTTGCCGGCCTGCCGCATGGCGCCTACTTCGGCACCGCGGTGCTGGTCGCCGCCTCGATCAGCCGGCCCGATCAGCGCGGCACGGCGGTCAGCCGGGTGCTGCTGGGATTGTCGATCGCGATCCTGGTCGGCAATCCGCTGGCGACCTGGCTCGGTCAGCTGTCGAGCTGGCGCTGGACGTTCGCACTGGTGGCGGCGATCGCGCTGATCACCGTGGTCCTGGTGGCGCGCTTCCTCGCGCCCGATCCGGTGGCGCCGGGGCAATCGCCGATGCGCGAGTTGCGCGCATTCAATCGGTCCCAGGTCTGGCTGGCACTGGCGATCGGTGCGATCGGATTTGCCGGCATGTTCTGCGTCTTCAGCTATCTGGCGCCGACCCTGATCGAGGTGACGGGCGTGGCCGAGACCTGGATCCCGGTGGCGCTGGCGGCGTTCGGCGTCGGCGCGATCATCGGCAACGTGGCCGGTGGCTGGCTGTTCGACCGGCTGCAGTTCCGTGCCGCGGCGGTGATCCTGGCGTGGTCGCTGCTGGTGCTGCTGCTGTTCCCGCTGGCGGCGCAGGCGACGTGGTCGATCCTGCCGGCCGTGGTCGCGCTCGGCACGATGGGCGCCCTGGCGCCGGTGCTCCAGACCCGGTTGATGGACGTGGCCGGTGATGCGCAGACGCTTGCAGCCGCATCCAACCATGCTGCGTTCAACACCGCCAATGCGCTCGGCCCATGGCTGGGCGGACTGGCGATCAGTGCGGGCCTGGGCTGGACCTCGACCGGATGGGTGGGCGCGGCGACAGCGACGGCCGGCCTGCTGATCTACGCCTGGGCGCGCCGCGACGAGCGGCGGCAACCGGTGCCGAGCGCAGGCTAGCGACACGCGCGCTGCGTGCTGTCTTCACGTCCGCGGCGCTGGCCGACGTCGACACTCGACGCCGACCCTCGACACGCGGAGTACCCGATGGCATCGCCCAGCAAGGCCGAAGAAGACGCGGCGACGATCGCGTCGCTGATCGACGATATCGACATCACGATGTTCACCACCGTCGCCCGCGACGGCGCGCTGGTCAGTCGGCCGCTGTCGACGCAGAAGGCGCAGTTCGACGGCGAGCGGATCTGGTTCTTCGTCGCCGCCGACAGTCCGAAGATCGACGAGATCGCGCGCAATCCCAACGTCAATCTGGCCTATGCCTCGCAGCGCCGCAATACCTACGTCTCGGTCTCGGGGCAGGCACGGGTCAGCGACGATCGCGCCAAGGTGGTGGCGTTCTGGAACGATGCGCTCAAGGCCTATTTCCCGGGCGGCATCGACGATCCGAATCTCGCCCTGGTCGAGGTCGAAGCCCACACCGCCGAGTACTGGGATGCGCCCGGCACGCTGATCGGCAAGGCGATCGCGTTCGCCACCGCGCGCGTGACCAAGCGCAAGGATGCGATGGGTGAGAACCGTATCGTCGACCTGCGCGGCGACCGCAAGACCTCTCGCCCGCCGCCGTCGCGCAAGACGCGCAGCCACCAGGCCCGGACAGCATCGAAGACGGCGTCCACGACGCGGGCCGCGGCCGGCAAGTCCGCGACCAACACCAGCGCGACGACGAAGACGGCCACGAAGAAGACTGCGACGAAGACAGCAGCCTCGAAGCAGGCCGCCACCAAGACGAGCGCGAAGAAGGCGACGGCCACCAAGACCACCGGCCGCACAGCCGCGGCCAAGGCGCCGGCGAAGCAGGCGGGCGGCACGTCCAAGCCTCGGACACGCTGAGCGGCCATCCGACCCGGGGGCTGCAGCGCGGCCGCAGCAGCGGCACACTGCACGCCCCCAACGCCGATCCGCCTGTTATGTCCCTGCCCGAGACCGAGTTCGACCCCGACGACAATTTCGCGTTCCTCGGCGATGGCCGTGCCGACGCCGAGGACGACCCGGATGCCGACCTCGAGGCGATCGCCTGGCAGTGGCTGCTGCTGATCAATCCGGGCGACGAGGAGGCGGCACGCCAGCAGTTCCTCGCCTGGCAGGACGCCTTGCCGCCCGACCCGGACGCCGATGCAGTACGCGACGCGCTGGGCGCGGTCACCGACTGGCAGTCGAGCTTCCGGATCGAGGAGGACGATCGTGTCGCGCTGATCGAGGTGCTGGTCGAGCTGGCCGCGCGTTTCTGCGTCGAGATCGATTGGGAGTTGGAAGACCCCACCGATGCCGATGCCCTGGCCGGGGTGCCGCCGTCGACGCTGCTCGGCGCGGCCTATGACCAGCTGCGGGTCGCCGGCTACACGCTGTGGACCTGGGAGACCGGCGACGACACGTTCGCCGGCGCGATCGCGCTGCGTGACGACGACGATGGCGTACGCACGATCGGCCACGCGCTGGGACTGGATCTGCGCCCCGGCGCCTGAACGCGCGGTCTGCACACCACCGTCGCCGATTCGGTGCTAGCGTCTCGGTTATCGTCAGCGCGTGGAGGGTGCGATGGACGAGATCGTCAGAGGTCGCGCGCAGCGGTGGGCCATGCCCATCGCGCTGCTCGCGCTGGCCTGCGGATTGCCGGCCTGGGCCGGCGACGGTGCCGCCGCGGCGCAGACTGACGTCGTCGCCACGTTGGCCGTCGAACCGCAACCGTGGGCGCAGCCGATCGGCGAGTCCTGGCCGATCCGGCGCGCCTCGTCGCTGAAAGCCGAGTATCGCCGCATCCGCGCACTGCGGATCGAGCAGATGCAGCCCGAGTACGAGCGCCGTAGCGCGCAGGCCGGCCCGGATGCGGCCCAGGCCTGGCGTGACGCCACGTTGCGCGACATCGCCCGGCAGGACCTGCGCGACCTGCGCGCCCGACTGGACCGCTGAAGCGGCCGCCTGCGCTGCGATCAGCGCGGCGCGGCGGCGACGTTGGGATCGGCGCCGTCGACCGCCGCCTGCGCATCGGCACGTGCCTGCGCATCCGGTGACAGACCCGCGTCGCGCGGATTGTGGCCGGGCGCGAGCGCTAGCTCGACGAGGATCGGGAAATGGTCCGAGCCGATCGCCGGCAACCGGCGCATGCACACCAGGGTGAAGTGCCGGCTGTGGAACAAATGATCGAGTGGCCAGCGCAGCCCCGGCAGGCGTGCGTGGAAGGTGTTGTACATGCCGCGCCCGATGCGGGGATCGAGCAGGCCACTGACCTTGCGGAACAGACGCGTGGTCCGGGACCACGCCACATCGTTGAGGTCGCCAGCGACGATCACAGGATGTTCGGCCTCACGCGCGGCGCGCCCGACCAGCACCAGCTCGGCGTCGCGGTCCTGCGAGCTGTCGGCTTCGGTCGGACTCGGCGGGCGTGGGTGCAGGGCATGCAGGACGACCCGCTGCCCGTCGTCGAGCTCGAGCGTGGCGTGCATCGACGGGATGTCGTCCTCGACCAGATAGCGCACCTTGGCATCGTGCAGCGGCAGGCGCGTGTACAGATGCATGCCGTACAGGTTGTCCAGTGGGCAGCGCAGCGCATGCGGCAACAGGTCCTGTAGACCGTCGAGCGCGCGCTCCCAGTGCCGGTCGGTCTCCACCGCGATCAGCACATCGGGGCGGTGCTCGCGCACCAGCGCCACGAGCGGTGCGGTGTCGCGGTTGTGCATCAGCACATTGCTGGCGAGCAGGCGGATGCGCGGGTGCGCATCGGCGGGGGCGTCGGCGACCTCCGGCCGCCGCAGCCGGGTGTAGGGGACGATCCACCAGGCCTGCCAGAGCACGCAGCCGGCATTGACGACGACGATCGCGGTGGTCCACGCATCGTCGATCGGCTGCAGCACCATCTGCGCCGCCAGCACGGCGATCGACAGCACGAGCAGTTGCAGACGCGGGAAGTCGAAACCGCGGATCCACCACGCGCCACTGCGGATGGTGGGCATCAGGGTGGCGATCGCCAGTACCATCGTGGCGATCGCGAAGACGGGGGTCAGCATGGATGGGCCGGCGGGAGGGAGGCCGGACTATCCGCGATGCCGACCCGCGCCGATGTGAATGCGGCGCGGGCCGGTGATGCAAGGCAGGACGAGGCCCTCGCGGAGGACCTCAGCGCGTGTCCGCGTCGCCCTGTGACGAGGGCCCGCCACCGCGCTGCGCGCTGGAGGCCAAGTCGCCGGTGCCGTGGCCGGTGTCATGCTGGCGTGCAGCGGTCGACAGCGGCCCTGCCGCGCCGGGGCCGGCCGCGGGCGGCACGTAGGTCGACGTGCCGGTCGAGGTGGCACTGCCCGACGCATCGCTGCCCGAGGTGGCCGACGCCGTGTCACTTCCGGGTTGCCAGCGTCCTGCGTCACGCACGCGGATACGGTTCTCGACGTCCTTGACCCCCGCGCAGCCTTCGGCGATGTCCTCAATGCGGTGCTTGGTCCAGCGCTGTTCGACGTGGCCTTCGAGCGTCACGACGCCGTCGTGGACCCGCACCGAGACCTCACGTGCATCGATCTCGTCGCTGTGGGTGAGCCGTTCGCAGATGTCCTCGGTGATCCGCGCATCGGAACGGACGTAGCCCTTCGGGCCGACGCCGCGCCAGCCGCGTCCCGGCGCGCGACCGGCATCGCCGCGCGGTGTCGCACGGCCAACCCGACCTTCGCGGTCGTAGGCGCCGAAATGCGCAAAATCGGGCGCCCCGCCCAGGTGGTCGACGTCGTTGAACCAGTGCGGGCTGCGGTGGCCCCAGTCCGACAGGCGGTCGTCGCCGTCGCGCAGGTCGCCGCGGCTGCCGCCCGCACCGTAGGCGCGGCCGCTGCCCGCCCGGTCGTCATCGGGATGCTGGCCGCGTGCGAACTGGGCATAGGGCGCGCCCGCGCCGTAGCCTTCGCCAGCGTGGTCACGCGCATCGTGGCGGCCGCGCGGGCCCTGCTGGCGGCGCCAGGCGTGCTGCTGGGCCACGGCCGGATCGCCATAACCGGGTTCCCCGCGGTCGTCGCCGCGATAGGGCGCGTCGCGATAGGCGCGGCGTCCCCCGTGCGGGCCGGGGGCGTGGCGATCCTCGTCGCCGTCTCGGGATGCCATCTGGTCTCTCCTCTCGCTCAGCCAGCGCCTGCCGGCGTCGATGTAGCGCGCACCCGTGGCCAGCAGCTCTTCGCCGAAGGCCTTCATTTCCGAGGTGCCGGGGGTGTCGTCTTTACGGTCGTGCATCGCGGTCTCCTCGCCGATGGGCGGCGATGGCGGCGGCGCACCGTGTGCGGTGCCCGTGGAACGGCCGTGTGGACACCCCATGAGGATGCGCCGCCCACCTGGGCGGCCGGCCGTGCGGCATCTCCTCAAGATCGGGAGCGCCCGACGCTGCGGTGGCGCGGGCGTCGGGGCGATGCCGTCACGCGACGGTGCGCGCGGGCGCGTTCGCGACGCGTCAAATTCCCGCGGCGATTCCGTGGCGCGACGGCAATCGCCGCGCCGCGCTCAGCGGCCGAGTGCGGCCATGCCCGCCTGCGGGTAGCGCGTCCCGGCGGCGGCATCGGGCGGGAAGATCGCGTCGATGCGCGCCAGATCGTCGTCGGTCAGCCCGATGGCGAGCGCGGCGATGTTCTCATCCAGGAATTCCAGGCGCTTGGTGCCGGGGATCGGCACGATGTCCTCGCCCTGCGCCAGGACCCAGGCCAGCGCGAGCTGGCCGGGGGTGACGCCGTAGTCCTGCGCGATCGCCTGCACCTGTTCGACCAGGACGAGGTTGCGGTCGAAGTTCTCGCCCTGGAAGCGCGGCGAGTGGCGTCGGTAGTCGTCCGCCTCGAAGTCGTCGGGGGTGCGGATCGTGCCGGTCAGAAAACCGCGGCCCAGCGGCGAATAGGCGACGAAGCCCACGCCCAGTTCGCGACAGGCGGCCAGCGTGCCGGTGGTCTCGGGGTCGCGCGACCACAGCGAGTACTCGCTCTGCAGCGCGGTGATCGGATGCACCGCGCAGGCGCGACGCAGGGTCTGCGCCGAGGCCTCCGACAGGCCCAGGTGGCGAACCTTGCCCTGCTCGACCAACCGCGCCATCGCGCCGACGGTGTCTTCGATCGGCACCATCGGATCGACACGGTGCTGGTAGTACAGATCGATCGTCTCGATGCCCAGCCGCGACAGGCTCGCCTCGCAGGCGGCGATCACGTACTCGGGCCGCCCGTCGACGCTGCGCGCCTGCGGGTCGTCCGGGTTGAGCCGGATGCCGAACTTGGTCGCCACGAACGCGTCGTCGCGGCGGGCCTGCAATGCACGGCCGACCAGCGATTCGTTGGTATGCGGGCCGTACATGTCGGCGGTGTCGAGCAGGGTGATGCCCTGATCCAGCGCGTGGTGGATGACGCGGATGGCGTCGGCGTCGCTTTCGCGGCCGCCGTAGAACGCGCTCATGCCCATGCAGCCCAGGCCGAGCGCCGAGACGGCGGGGCCGCCGAGGCCGAGTTGACGGGTCTTCATGCTGTGGCTCCAGGGTCGGGGGAAGAGGGAGGCGGGGCGGCCGCGGCTTCGCGTGCGGCCTCGCCCTCGCGGTCGGCGGCGGTCACCGTCTCGGCGCCGGGCGAGCGGGTGTCGGCATGGTCGGGCGCAGGCGTCGGCTGTGCGGCGCGCGTCCGATGCGCGCCGACGTCCTCGACGTCGTTGCGCAGCCGCGGCAGCGCTTCTGGGTGATGGGCGGCGAGGAATGCCAGCATGCCTTCACGGACCGCGCAGCGCAGGTCGAACAGCTCGCCCGAGTTGCGCGCGCTCACCAGCAGGCGAACCTCGATCGTGTGCTTGTCGGTCTCGGTGACCTGGGTCACGCATACGCGGCGGTCCCAGCGTGGATCGGCTTCGCACAGCCGCTGCAGTTCGGCGCGGATCGCCGCGATCGGCGCACGGTGGTCGAGCCACAGGAACGCGGTGCCGAGCAACTGCGCGCTGGTGCGTGTCCAGTTCTGGAACGGGTTGGAGATGAACCACTGCAGCGGCACCACCAGGCGGCGCTCGTCCCAGATCCGCACCACCACATAGGTCGAGGTGATCTCCTCGATGCGTCCCCATTCGCCCTCGACGATGACCACGTCGTCGAGCCGGATCGGCTGGGCCAGGGCGATCTGCAGGCCGGCAATCAGGTTGCCGAACACCGGCTGGGCGGCGATGCCCGCGACCAGGCCGATGATACCGGCCGAGGCCAGGAGTGCAGCGCCGACCTGGCGTACCTGCGGAAAGGTGATCAGCGCCAGCGCCACGCCGACCAGGATCACCGTGCCCTGCACGACGCGGCTGATGACGCGGGTCTGGGTCTGGATGCGCCGCGCAGCGAGGTTGTCCTCGACATCGACCGGGTGCTCGCGCAGGATGCGCGCCTCGACTGCACCCACCACGCGCGCCAGCAGCCAGGTCAGGCACAGCATGCCGCCGATCCCGAGCCCGTGGCGCAGCGACCGCACTAGGTCGGGATCGAGGGGCGTGGAGTTCAGCGCGATCGCCAGGAACAGCAGCGGCAATGCGACCGCGGCCGGAGTCGCCACCACCTGCGCGATGCGTGCGCGCAGGTGATCCTGCGCATGGCGGCGCGCGGTGCGGCGCAGTGCGCGCAACGCCCAGTGCACGATCAGGCCGAGCAGCAACGCCGCCGCCAGCGGCCAGGCCACGGCGGCCAGGTAGTGCCAGTCCAGCGTCATCTTGCCTCCGCGTCGGAACGGGAAAGCGGCGATCCTGCCCGAGCACCGGTCGATGGCATGTGGAGCGCGCGGCGCTTGGCCGGCGCACCTCATCTGCGCTTCAGCCGCGGCGTCGCATCCGGTGCAGCAACGCGATCACCAGCCACAGCCCAACCACGATGTAGGGCACGCAACTGGGCACCCACATCAACAGCCCGGCCAGTTGCTGGTCGCGCAGCGGGTCGAGGCCGATCAGCAGGGCGCGGTCGGTGTAGACCGGGTACAGCAGCCGCGGTGCGAAGGTCAACAGCGCGCCGATAAAGCCCATCTGCATCATCACCGCCACCAGCGCGACGAGTCCGCCGACGGCACCGGCATCGGGTGCGCGCAGCCGCCGCCACACCGCCGCCCAGAACCACAGCCCGGCGATCAGGAAGCTGGCGTGCATCGCCCGGTGCAGCGTTGGATCGGCAAGCGCGGCCGAGGTCGCGCTCGGCAAGTGCCATAGCCACATCGTCGCGCCATGCACCACGGCCGCCGGCGCGAGCGCGGTGGCCAGCGACGACAGCGGTCGATGCAGGCCACGGTGCAGACGCGCGGACCAGTGTCTTGGCAGCGCGGATGCGGCGATCGCGAACGGTCGACCCGCGAGCACCAGCGGCGGTGCCAGGGCGAGCAGGGTCATGTGCTGGGCCACGTGCGCCGACAGTGCGTAGGCGGCGAACGCGTCCAGCGGCCAGACCATCGCCAGTGCCAATGCGAGCACGCCGGCTGCGAATGCACCGGCTTCGCCGCGCGACACGCCACGGCCGACGCCGGCGCCACGCCACAGCCGCGCAAGTCCGCGTGCATACAGGCCTGCCAGTGCGAGCAGCGGCAGCAGCGTCCACGGCGACAGCGTCCATGCGCTGGCGAGCGTGGGCGGTGGCCCCTCGGGCACGGCGGCGAGCGCCGACGTGGCAGCGCAGACGGCAAGCAGGATCAGGCAGCGTTGAATCAAGTGCGACATCGCCGGCAAGCCTAGCAGCGGCCAAGTCGCGATGGCGGCGGCAGCGGCCCACCATCGATGCGGTGCCGGCCGTCGCCCACGTGGGCTTGATCGGAGATGTCCTAGGCTGCGTGGATCCCCGTCCCGGAGTCGCCGGTGTACTTCTGGCTCAAGGTGCTGCACATCCTCGCGATGACGGTCTGGTTCTCCGGGCTGTTCTTCCTGCCGCGCTTGTTCGTGGCGCGGCACCGGCGCGAGATCGATGCCGAGCCCGCGTTCTGGAATCCGGTGACCAATACGCTGTTCTTCCGCGTCATGACGCCGGCCGCGCTGGTGACGATCGTCGCCGGCGGCGTGCTGATCGCGTTCGGGCCCAGTGGGGCGTGGCTGGTACTCAAGCTGGTGGTCGTCGCCGCAGCGGTGCTGCTGCACCTGTATTTCGGCCTGCTGCTGTACGAGCTGGGCCAGGACCGCGACCACCACGGGCCGACGTTCTACCGTGCGATCGGTTGGGTGCCGCTGGTGTTGCTGTTGTCGATCGCCGCGCTGACCGGCGCCAAGCCGCGCACGATCGGCGATCTGCCGCCACCGCCGCAGGCGTCGGCGCCGTCCCACTGACGGCGATATACGGGCGTCGAAGCGCGGCTCGATTCAAGCGGACGTCGCCATCGACAACGCCCGCTACCCTGCGCCTTGATGCAGTGCGCCCCGATGTGGGGCGCACCGGTGCCCGTCACTGGACGGTGTCGGCCTGCAGCAGGCGACCGATCTGCGTATGCGACGGCGAACTGGCCAGATCGAGCGGCATCACCAGCTTGGGATTGGGATGCGGGATCGCGCGGGCAGGCGTCTCGGCCGAGGCTTCCTCGAGCAGGGCGCCGGCATCGTCCACGCTGGCGGTGATCGGCAGCACCGACAGGCCCAGCCGATCGCGCACGGTGTTGGCGCGTTCGCGCAATGCGGCGTCGGCCGGCGCGCCCTGCAGCGGCGGGGTCGCCGCCTTCGGATCGGTCTGCAGGTGGGTGCGGATGGCCGCCAGTGCCTGCTGGCGCTGCGGATGCAGCAGCCCCCAGACCTCTTCGAGCAGCGCCTTGGCATCGATCTTGGGGAACGGCAGATGCGTCGGCCCGGTCATCACGATGCGCGGTGCGAGCCGCCCCACCGGCTGTGCATCGCATTCGGCGAGGGCGCGATAGACGACCTCGCTGCAGATCATATGGCTCGGATTGTCCTGGATCAGGTGGTCGAGCGCTTCGCGCACGACGATGCGCGCCAGCCAGTTCTGCGGCCACTTGCCACGAACCGCGACGACCACGCCCAGAAACGCCAGCGCATCGACCGGATAGGGAATGCCGATCATCGACTCGGCCTTGTCCAGCACGCGCTTGCGGTCGGCCTCGTCGAGCGCACTGCCGTCGTGCGCCAGCGGACGGTAGGCGTCGATCAGCACGATCTCGGTGGTGTCGACCAGCCGCTTCGCCAGCGGATACCGGCGCACACCCGAGGCGGCCGCCTCGATCAGATCGCCCTGGTCGGCCACGATCGCGGCATGGCTGTAGATACTGTCGCCGCACCAGGCGATCAGTGTGGAGAGCTGACCGCTGCTGAGCATCAGCAGGATGTCGCCGGGCAACAGGTCCTGCTCGGTGGCCGGCGGCGGTGTCGATGTGTCGAGGGTCTGGGTCATGCGCGAGCGTCCATGTGGGCGGTGGGAAGGGAAACGGGAGGTGGGGCGATGCTGACGCGGTCGCGGCCGTTGGCCTTGCTGATGTACAGCGCGGCATCGGCGCGTGCGAGCAGGGTCGCCATCGATTCGCCGGGCACGAACTGCGCCACGCCGATGCTGAGCGACAGCGACACCGTCTGCTCGCCGGCCGACAGCGGATGGGTGCGCACGGCCATGCAGATCGCCTGCGCCGTCGCTCCCGCCTGCGCGAGCGTGGCCCCGGGCAGGACGGCCAACAACTCGTCGCCGCCGTAGCGGCCCAGTGCATCGCGATCATGCAGGCGGTTGCGGGCGCGGGCGGCGACGATGCGCAGGCATTCGTCGCCCAGCGCATGGCCGTGCTGGTCGTTGATGGCCTTGAAGCGGTCGAGATCGATGAACGCGACCGACAGCGGCGCCGCGCTGCCTTCGGCCTGTGCGATCTCCTGCGCCAGGCGCTGCTCGATCGCGCTGCGACTCGACAATCCGGTCAAGCCGTCGAACATTGCCAGGCGGCTGGCGCGGTCGCGGTCGCGGCGCATCTCGACCATCGCATCGGCCAGGCCCAGCGTCAGCAACAGGCCGGAGGTGGCCAGGCCCAGATCCATGCCGCTGCCCACCCACGCCGGCGCGTTCCAGGCGCCCATCAGTTCGAGTGTGCGCAGGATGCAAAAGCCCAGCAGCGGCAGCCAGGCGATCGACAGGATCCGGGCCTCGCGCTGGCCGCGCCAGGCCTGGGCCCATGCGACCAGCAGCAGGATCACCGATGACACCATCAGCCCGAGATTGCCCAGATAGGACAGCAACCGGCTGTCGAACAGCGCATGACCGCAGGCGATTGCGGCCATCGCCGCCGCACAGACGCGCAGCACGATCGCGATCCGCGGCAGATGGCGATCCACGTCGAGATAGCGCGCCTGGAACAGGATCGCGAACAGGCCACCGAGCGAGGCCAGCACGCGCTGCGGCTGCAGCGATTCGCCGAATGCCGCCTCCAGCAGCGGGATGTCGCGAGCCTCGCCGCCCAGCACCAGCAGGTAGGTCAACACGCAGGTCAGATTCGCGGCGAAGTACAGGTGCGCGCGCTCGCGCAGGCGCAACCAGAACGCGGCGGCCAGCAACAGCAGCACCGTCGTCGCGCCCAGGCTGAAGGCGCGCCGGTAGGCGTAGTGCAGGTCCTCGCGCTGCACCTGCGCCAGGGGCGCGATGTCGACGTGCATCGGGATCGACCCGTTGGCGATGACCCGCAGCCACACCGTCTGGCCGGCGCGCAGGCCATCGGGCAGGTCGATGACCAGCGCGCGCGGCGAATAGCGGTCGTCGGCATGCGCGCCGTAGACCCCGTGCCGCGAGGGCGTGTCCGCACCTGGCGGCCACGCCTCGATCTGGTTGAGGAAGGGCGTGTACAGCAGCAGCTTGGGTGCCTCGTCGGCCGGAAAATCCATCCGGCTGGTGAGCTTCCACCACACGCCGCCGCGTTCGCGCTCGAACAACATGTCCGGTCGGCTGGGCCGCAGCGGGCCGGCCGTGTCCGCCGGCGGCGCATCGGCGCTCGCCGTTGCATCGTCCAGGCGCTGCAGTGTCCAGGCCTGCGCATACGTCGCGGTCGCGCACGCCCATAGCAAGGCCGCCGCCGCCCAACGAGCCACCATCCCCATGCCTGTGCCGCGTGCTCTCCCCGAGAGCGTGCAGAATATCGCAGGCCCCGGGCCGGCGCAGGGCACGGCGCCCGGCGGGGTTGCTCAGCCGCATTCAGCCTTCGCGTGACCGGGCATCGGTCGTGCGTGCCGCATGCCAGGCCACATGGGCCGGCATCGCCCGACGTGGTCACTCCGCTGGCGGGGTCTTCTCCAGGTCGCGGCCTTTCGGCGTGTCCGCCTCCTCGTCGCCGTAGACCCCGACGCCGTGGCGAAAGCTCAGCGTGCCACCGAGCCAACCGGCGACCGCCACCAGCAGCGCCATCACCGCCGATGACAACAGGCCCCAGGGCCAGACCGCGGCCACGGGGTCGGGCAGGCGCAACCACACGCCGAGCGCGGCCATCGCCAGCACCATGACCGCGACGATGAAGTGGTTCCAGGCCGAGACGTGCCGCCGCACCACGCGGATCGACATCATGTCCATCGTGCCGACGATCCCGGCCAACACGCCAAAGCCCAGCCCGCCGACATTGAGCCAGAACGCCAACTCCGCCCAGAACGGCACGCGCAGCCACAGGTACAGACCGTCGGCGACGACGACCATCGACAGGAACGCGATCGGGAACGTCACCAGCATTGGATGGATCGGGTGCTTGGCGATCGCCACCACGCTCTCGACGGTGTGGCTCTGGGTCTTGGGGACGGGTTGTTTCAGGTCCTTGCGCATCAGGGTCTCGTTGGGCGCGTCAGGCGCAGGTGGGCAGCAGCGCGATCGGCAGCGCGGTGAACACGACCCCGATGGCCGCAACCAGCGCGACGAGCACGGTCAGCAGGGGCAGGAACTGGCGGCGGTCACCCGGTGGACGGGTCGGTGCGGCGGCCTGACGTGCGCGCCAGGCCGCGCGGCCCGACCACGCGATGCCCAGCAGCGCGAGCAGTGTCACGCCCCACAGCGCCCAGCTCATGGCCTCGAGCCCCGCGACCGGCGTGCGGCCCAGCCCGCGCGCGCAGGCCAGCCCCTGCAAGCTGTAGACGACGACGAAATGCAGCGCCCAGACCGCGAGCGGCGCGGCCATGCGGGTCAGGCCCAGACGTCCCTCGGGCCGGCTCATAGCCACCTCGGGAACAGGTGCAGCACCCCCCAGGCGACCACGCCCTGGCCCACCGCATAGCGCCAGAAGCCGGCGGCCACGCGCGACTCCAGGCTGCGCACCGCGTCCACATGGCCGCGGTGGATGCGCAGCGCGACGAAGCCACCGATCAGCATCGCCACAACGATGTGCACCGCATGGAAGCCGGTCAGCGTCCACACCACCGAGGCGTAGGCGTGGACCTGCGGCGCGCCGGTCGACTGCCAGATCGTCGGCAGGTGCAGCGCGAGGAAGGCCGCGCCGGCGACAAGGGCGACCCCATGCCAGGCGACCGCGGCCCCGCGCCGCCCGGCGCGCAGCGCGCGCGGCGCGGCCCATGCCGACAGCAGCGGCACCGTCAGCGCCGCGAGCGCGGCGAGCGTCGGCGCCCAGGCCGCCAGGTGTGCGCCCCCGGCCGGCCACGCCGGCGCGTTGAGCCACAGGTAGAAGTACGCGAACACCAGCGACGCGAACAGCGAGCCATCGATCAGCAATGTCGCCACCAGCGCCCACCAGCCCGGCGCATTGCGTGCCGCCGCCTGCGTCGGCAGGGTCAGGCCGGGTGCGACCTCGATCGACGCCGGCGCGTGGCGGTCACCGGTGGTCCAGGCCCAGACCAGAAACAGGCCGATCAGCGGCACCAGCATCAGCACCGACAGCCAGTACTGCGAGGTGATGAAGCCGGTCAGCAACACGCCGATCGACAGCGCCGCCAGCAGCGGCCACCAGGTCGAGGTCGAGACCCGGATCACCTGCTCGGGGCGCGCCGATTGAATGCCCGTGCCGAGAATCTCGCGGCGGCCGTCGTGCGCCTCGCCGAGCAGGCCGTCGGTGCGCGTCACCTCATCGGCGATCTGCGGACGGTGCCACAGCGGGTAGCGGTCGCCGACCTCGGGCACCGAGGCGACGTTGTACGCCGGCACCGGTCGCGGCAGCGCCCATTCCAGCGTGCCGGCCTGCCAGGGATTGGCCTCGGCGCGGCGACCGAGCACGAAGCACAGCGCCACATCGATCAGGATCGCGATGACCCCGACCGCCAGCACGAAGCCGGCCGCGGTCGACACCAGATTCAGCCAGTGCACGCCCAGCTCCATCGCATAGCTGTCGACGCGCCGCGGCAGCCCGACCAGGCCGGTCAGGTGCATCGGCAGGAACGTCAGGTTCATGCCGATGAACACCAGCCAGAAGCCGCTGCGGCTCAGCGATTCGGACGGCATGCGCCCGCTCGCGAGCGGCAGCCAGTAGTAGAGCCCGGCGAACATCGGGAACATCAGCCCGCCGATCAGCACGTAGTGCAGGTGCGCGACGACGAAGTGGGTATCGTGCGCCTGCCAGTCGAACGGCACGAAGGCCAGCATCACCCCGGTCAGCCCGCCGCAGACGAACACCACGAAGAAGCCGACGATGTGCAGCATCGGCACCCGCAGCCACGGCTTGCCCGACCACAGCGTGGCGATCCACGCAAAGACCTGGATGCCGGTCGGGATGGCCACCATCATGCTCGCCGCGCTGAAGAACGCCAGCGCCAGCAACGGGATGCCGACCGCGAACATGTGGTGCACCCACAGCCCGAAACTCAGAAAGCCTGTCGCCACCAGCGCCAGCACGATCCAGGTGTAGCCCACGATCGGGCGGCGGGCGAAGGTCGGCACCACCATCGACACCACGCCGGCGGCTGGCAGGAAGATGATGTAGACCTCGGGATGGCCGAACAGCCAGAACAGGTGCTGCCACAGCAATGGGTCACCGCCGCGCGCGACCTCGAAGAACGCAAAGTCGAACGCGCGCTGGATCTCGAGCAGCAGGCTGGCCAGGATCAGCGGCGGGAAGCCGAACGCGATCATGAAGGCGGTCACCAGCACCGCCCAGGCGAACACCGGCATGCGGGTCAGGTCCATGCCCGGTGCGCGCGTGATCAGGATCGCCACGATCAGCTCCACCGCTGCGGTGACCGCCGCGATCTCGGCGAACGTCACGCCGATCAGCCAGAAATCCGCGCCCTTGCCCGGCGAGTAGGTCGCATCGGTCAGCGGCGTGTACATGAACCAGCCGCCATCGGGCACGCTGCCGAACAGGAAGCTCGAATACAGGAACAGCCCGCCGAACAGATAGCACCACCAGCCGAATGCCGAGAGGCGCGGGAACGGCAGGTCGCGCGACCCGAGCATCTTCGGGATCAGGTACATCGCGAAGCCTTCCATGATCGGCACCGCGAACAGGAACATCATCGTCGTGCCGTGCATGGTCACGAACTGCGCGTAGCGCTCGGGGTCGAGCACCTGCAGGCCGGGCCAGGCCAGTTGCAGCCGGATGAACATCGACAGCATCCCGCCGATCAGCAGGAACGCAAAGCCGGTGACGATGAAGCGCATCGCGATCGTCGAATGGTTGACCGCGGTCAGTTGGCCGACCAGCCCGCGCCGGTTCGACCACACGCGCTCGAGCAGCGCCAGGCGCTCGGCGTGGCGCAGGCGGTCGCCCGGTGAAGGCAGTACCGGATCGGGTCCCAGGCCACCGCTCACAGCACGTTCTCCGAGGCGCGATGGCGCGGCGGTGCGCGGCCGGCCGGCGCCTGCGCCGATGGCGGCTCGTCGGCTCGCGGCGCGGGCTGTTCGGCCAGCCAGCCGGGCAGGGCGTCGACGTCCATCACGCGCACCGGGAACAGCATGCGCGCGTGTTCCAGGCCGCAGAACTCCGCGCACTGGCCGCGCATCGCCACCGCGGCATCGGCGCGCAGGCGCAAGACGTTGACGCGGCCGGGGATCGCATCGATCTTGCCGCCGAGTCTTGGAATCCAGAAGCTGTGGATCACATCCTCGCTGGTGATGCGGAACTCGACCATCCGGCCGAGCGGCATCGCCAGCGCGTCGACACTCTCGCCCAGCACCGCGTCATCGCGGTCGCGATAGCGGAAATGCCATTGCCATTGCCGGGCGGTCACTTCGACCACCATGTCCGGCTCGACGCCGACCCCGGTCACGCGCGCGCTGGTCAGGCTGCCGTAGACCAGCAGCGCCGTCAGCACGAGCGTCGGCAGCACCAGACCGCCCCAGACCACCAGGCGTTCGGGCCGCCGCAGCGCCTGACCAGCTTCGCGGCGGCGCAGCGCACGCCACAGCAGCGCGAGCACGAGCGCCCAGACCAGAGTGAATGCGCCGGCCATCAGCCACCAGCCGAAGGCGATCTGCGCCGCAGCCGGGCCGGCGGGGTCGAGTGCCGATTGCGGACCGGCGCAGGCGGCCAGCCCGAAGCCAGTCAGCGCGAGACCGGCCAGCGCGGCGATGCGGGCGCACATGCGCCGTGGTTGTCGGTTCCGATGCTCGATGATGCCGCCCCTGGATGCACACGCCGCGGATCGTGTCGATCGACAGACCCGCGCTGCACGCTAGCGGCCAGCACGGCCACGCGATGTGAATGCGCGTGTATCAGGCCCCGGCAGCGCGGCAAGGTTGACGGCTCGGCGCCCAACAGGCCTTCGCCGCCAGTGTTCAGCGCGGTGACGATGCCGTCTCACAGATTGAGACATGGACCTGTCACGGTGCCCAGGTGAACCTGACCGACAAGCTCGCCGTGCTCGCCGACGCCGCCAAGTACGACGCCTCCTGCGCGTCGAGCGGTGCGAACCGGCGTGATTCGTCGAAGACCGGCGGCATCGGCAGCACCGAGGGCATGGGCATCTGCCACTCGTACACGCCCGACGGCCGCTGCGTGTCGCTGCTCAAGATCCTGCTGACGAACTTCTGCGTGTTCGATTGCGCGTACTGCGTCAACCGCGTGTCGAGCAACGTGCGCCGCGCGCGCTTCACGACCCAGGAGGTCGTGGATCTGACGCTGGATTTCTACAAGCGCAACTACATCGAGGGGTTGTTCCTGTCGAGCGGCATCATTCGCAACGGCGACTACACGATGGAGCAACTGGTCGAAGTCGCACGCAGCCTGCGGCAGGACCATCGCTTCGGCGGTTACATCCACCTCAAGACCATTCCCGATGCCGCGCCCGAACTGCTCGCTGCGGCCGGCCGTTATGCCGACCGGCTCAGCATCAACATCGAGTTGCCGACCGAGGCCGGCATGTCGGCGCTGGCCCCGGAAAAGACCCATGCCGGCATCCATGGTGCGATGGGCGAGCTCAAGTGGCGCATCGACGAGGACAAGGACGCGCGCCGCGCCAAGCGACAGGCGGTGGGCGTGCGCCGGGCCAAGGCGCCGCGATTCGCGCCGGCTGGCCAGAGCACGCAGATGATCGTCGGTGCCGACGGCGCCAACGATCGCCGCATTCTCGAATCGAGCAGCCGCATGTACGGCACCTACCGCATGCGCCGCGTCTACTACTCGGCCTTCAGCCCGATTCCCGACGCCTCCAAGACCCTGCCGCTGCAGGCACCGCCGTTGCTGCGCGAGCATCGGCTCTACCAGGCCGACTGGCTGCTGCGCTTCTACGGTTTCGACGTCGATGAGATCGCGCCCGAACCCGCCGCCGAGGGCGTACCGGTCGCAGACGGCACCGAGGCGGGCATGCTCGACCTCGACGTCGATCCCAAGCTCGCCTGGGCCTTGCGCAATCCCACGCGCTTCCCGGTCGACGTCAACCGCGCACCGCGCGAGATGCTGCTGCGCGTGCCGGGGCTGGGTGCGCGCAACGTCGAGCGCATCATCGCCGCGCGCCCGCACGGCGCCTTGCGCCTCGACGATCTCGCGCGGTTGCGTGTGCCGCTGAAGAAAGTCATGCCGTTCGTCGTCGTGCCCGGCCACCATCCCCGCCAGCGCCTCGACGATCCCGCCCGCCTGCGCAGCGAACTCGCCCCGCAACCGCGCCAGGCGAGCCTGTTCTGACGGCCTGCAAGGACATGGCCCTTCAGCGCACCGCAGGCCCTGGTGTTCGGGTGGGTTCTTCAAGACCCGCACGAGCAACACGCGCTCGCACCTGCGCCGCCCTCCCCTGTTTGCGGGGGAGGGCGGGGTGGGGGCCGACGTTCCGATCGCAGTGTGCTGTCGGTTCGCCCCCATCCCGGCCTTCCCCCGTCAACGGGGGAAGGAGTCAAGCGCTATTCGCGTCCATCGACGGCGCAAGGAGACAAGCGCAGTACGCGGCCGTCGATGATGCAAGCAGACAAGCACCACGCTGCGGCGCACGCGCCGATGCAGCCCTCCCTCGTTTACGGGGGAGGGTTGGGTGGGGGCGCACGTTCCGATCGCTGCACGCTATGGGCTTGCCCCCATCCCAACCTTTCACCCGTGAAGGGCGCAATGCCCCGCGTAGCGGGGGAAGGAGGCGAGCGCAATGCTGCGCAAGGCCAGGAGCGCGGCGTCCATGAGGTCGACGTCCGCCCATGCACGCGTGACCGCGACGGTCGATCCGCCCTGGGATGCCGGCGCCTGGCGCAGCGCGGCGCGTGCTGCGCTGTGCGCGGGCCTGCCGCCTGAGCAGCTCGACTGGAGCGGCGGCGCGCAGGGCTCGCTGCTGGGCGGCCTGGACCTCGCCGCGTTGCCTGCGCAACGCAGTGCGCCGCGCGTGCCCTCCGAATTTCTGGCCCTCGCCGATGCCGTGCTCTGCCATCGCGCCGACGACCGCCATGGCCTGCTGTACCGCATGCTCTGGCGCATTGCCGAGGGCGAGCGCGCACTGCTGCTGCGCGCGGCCGACCCTGACGTGCATCGCGCACGCACAATGGCCCAGGCGGTGCGCCGCGATACCCACAAGATGAAGGCCTTCGTGCGCTTCCGCGCCGTGCCCGGCGCCGACGAGGAATACGTCGCCTGGTTCGAGCCCGACCACTGGATCGTCGATCGGGTCGCGCCGTTCTTCGCGCGCCGCTTCGCCGGCATGCGCTGGGCGATCGTGACGCCATATCGCAGCGCGCTGTGGGACGGCCGGACGCTGGCCTTCGCACCAGGCGGCATGCGTGCCGATGCGCCGGCCGAAGACGCGCGCGAGGCGCTGTGGCGCACCTATTACGCCAACATCTTCAACCCGGCGCGGCTCAACACCACGATGATGCGCGCCGAGATGCCGCAGAAGTACTGGAAGCACCTGCCTGAGACGGCGCTGCTGCCGGCACTGGTGCGCGAGGCGGGTGTGCGCGTGCGCGAGATGGCCGAGCGCGCACATCAGGCGCCGCGTCGGCGCATCCCGGCTGCGCCTGCAGCGCCTGCGCCGGCGCCCGGCGGACTGGACGCGCTGCGCGAGGCCGCACGCGACTGCCGGCGGTGTCCGCTGTGGCAACCGGCGACGCAGACGGTGTTCGGCGAAGGGCCGGGCGATGCCCGCACCATGATCGTCGGCGAGCAGCCGGGCGACGAGGAGGACCTGTCGGGCCGGCCGTTCGTCGGCCCCGCGGGCCGGCTGTTTTCGCGCGCGCTCGACGAACTGGGCATCGACCGCGGTTCGCTCTATCTGACCAACGCGGTCAAGCATTTCCGCTTCGAGCCACGCGGCAAGCGGCGGCTGCATCGCCGCCCCGATGTCGCCCACGTCGAGGCCTGCAATGGCTGGCTGCGCGCCGAGATCGCGCAGCTGCGGCCCGCGCGCATCGTCTGCCTGGGCGCGACCGCCGCGCGCGCGGTGTTCGGGCCGGGCGTGCGACTGACCGAGGAGCGCGGGCTGTGGCGCACGCGCGACGACGGCGTGCGCGCCTTTGCCACCGTGCATCCGTCGTGGGTGCTGCGTCAGGGCGATCCCGCCGCGCAGGCCCAGGCCTATGCCGGATTCGTCGACGATCTGCGCCTGCTGACGGCAGCCTGACGACAGAGGTGAGGCCCATGCGGGGTCGGTCGTCTCAGCGGCCCTGGGCGTGCACGCCGCGCAGCGTCATGACCTTGCTGGCCATGCGCGCGACGACCTTGCCGTCCTCGCGCTGGATGTCACAGCGGTAGTGCGTGATCGTGCGGCCGCGATGTTCGGCCCAGGCATGCGCGCGCAGACGCGCACGCCAGACGGGCCGCACGAAGGTCGCATCGAGGTCGATGCTGGTGAAGCTTTCGCCCGGCTGCATCAACGTCGAATGCGCGGTGCCGATGGCCGCATCGGCCAGTTCGCACAACAGGCCGCCGTGCACGGTGCCCTGTTGGTTGCCGTGGCGTTCGGGATCGGCCTCCAGCTCGATGGCGGCCATCGCCTCGCTCACCGCGACAAGCCGGAAGCCCAGCAGCTGCGAGATCGCCGTGGGATAGCGCAGCGGGATGGCGGTGGGGTCGACAGGACGTCCATCGAGCAGGCGCTGCAGGTGGTCGAGGATCGGCAGGCGCGGTGAGGCATTGGACATAAGCGCTCCTCTTGGGACTTGAGGCGTGGATGACGTGGCGGCGCGGCGTCACCAGGCCCACAGGTGAGGCCGTTGCGTTGGGCGGCAGCCGCGTTTCGCCCGGGAGCGTGATCGCGTAGATTGGAGCAATCAAGAAATTGTCCTAGGGACGCGTGCATGGCCACTTCGCCCGTCGCGGTCATCGTCGAACGCCTTGCCGCGCAGATCCACAGCGGCCAGCTGGCGCCGGGCACCGCCCTGCCGACCCATCGCGTGCTGGCCGCCCGACATGGGATCGCGGTCGCCTCGGCCAGCAAGGTCTATGCGCAGTTGCGGTCGATGGGCCTGGTCGTCGGCGAGACCGGACGCGGCACGTTCGTGCGCGATCGCCCGCCGCAGCGCGAGTGGGACAGTGGCGACGAGGCGCGACGCAGCGCGAACGCGGTCGACCTGTCGTTCAACCATCCGACCTGGCCCGGCCAGGCGGCGCTGCTGCGCGGCATGCTGCGCGAGTTGGCGACCTGCGGCGACCTGGCGGCGCTGATGCACCAGCAACCGCCCGGCGGGCGGCGCCACGAGCGTCGGATCGTGGCCGATCTGCTGGCTGTCTCGCGGGGCATTGAGGCCGATGCGGAGCGGGTTCTGCTGGTCAACGGCGCGCAGCATGGTCTGGACGTGGTGGTGCGGGCGATGCTGCGGCCGCACGATGCGGTTGCGGTCGACGCCTTGAGCTACCCGGGCTTTCGCATGCTCGCCGAGCTGCAGGCGCTGGATCTCGCGCCGGTGCCTGCGTGCGCCGACGGGCCCGATCTCGACGCCCTGGAGCGGCTGTGCCGCAACCGCTCGATCCGGGCGATCTACGCGATGCCGACGCTGCACAACCCATTGGGCTGGGTACTCGACACCGAGCAGCGGCAACGGCTGGTGGCAATCGCGCGACACCACGACTGCGTGCTGATCGAAGACGCAGCCTATGCGTGGCTGGCGGACCCGGCACCGGCCGCGCTGGCGACGTTGGCGCCCGAGCGCACGTTCCACGTCGCCAGCCTGTCCAAGAGCCTGGCCAGTGGTCTGCGCTTCGGTTATGTCGTCGTGCCTGCGGACTGTGTGGTGCGGGTCAAGGCGGTGATCCGGGCCAGCCATTGGAGTCTGCCGAGCCTGATGACGGCGATGGCGACGCGCTGGATCGCCGACGGCACGGTCGCGCAGCAGGAGGCCGCATTGCGCCATGACGCGCGTCGGCGCCAAGCAATCGCGGCCGACGTGTTCGCCGGCCTCGACCTGCGCGCGCATCCCGCATCGCCGTTCCTGTGGCTGCGTCTGCCTGAGGACCTGCGCATGGACCGCGCCGCGCAAGCGCTGGCCGAGCGCGGCATCGCGGTCTCCAAGGGCGAGGCCTACGCAACCGGCCGGCAGCGTCCGCATGCGCTGCGGTTGGGCTTGGGCTCGGTGCCGCTGGACGCCCTTGAAGCGGTGCTGCAGCGCGTGCGCGATACGCTCGAGCGGCTGCCGGTCTGAGTGGCTGGCCGCGTTCGACATCACATCGATGAACCGAGCGCGGTGTCGACGACCGCCATTCACCGCTGCTTCGCGCGGGCCGCCGAACACTCGGCCGACCCTTTCCCAGGAGCCTTTTCGATGAAGACGACCCTGATCCGTGGCCTGGCGCTCGCGCTGTCCCTGACCGCCGGTGCCGCCGTTGCGCAGGACGCGATGACCAGCGCCCAGGTCCGCACCGCGCTGACCGACGGCGGCTATACCGACGTGACTGATCTCGAGTTCAAGGATGGCTTGTGGAAGGCCGACGCCAAGGATGCCAATGGGCGCAAGATCGATGTCCGTCTGGATCCGGCGACCGGTCGCGTGTATCCGGACAATGCCGGCGCAACGACCCTGGGCGAGGCCGATATCCGCGCCAAGCTCACCGCCGCCGGCTTCACCAGGATCGAGGACGTGAAGTTCGATGACGGTCTGTGGGAAGCCGAAGCGGACACGAAAGAAGGCCAGCGCGTCGACCTCAAGCTCGACCCGCAGGACGGGCGCGTGATCAGCCAGTCGCGCGACTGATCGCTGCGCAACGTTGCATCTGCGACCAACGCCCGGCGCAAGCCGGGCGTTGTCGTATCGCGGCGGCTGGCGTCGTGTGCGAATGGCCGCAACGACACCACGGGCCTGCGGATCAGTCGCCGCGATCGGGACGCGGCACGTCGTCGGGCATCGCGTCGCGGACGCAGTTGGCGGCAGTGCGCGGCTGGTCGGGGGTGGCGACCAGGCAGTGCGCCGCGGCCTGGGCCCAGCGCGAGACGGCATCGCGTCGGTCGGCCAGCGCGCCGGTGTCGACCAGCCAGCGTGCGATGTCGAGCATGCGTTGGCGATCGTCGAGCGAGGCGACCGCATCGAGCGCCGCGGCGCTGACCACGAAACTGTGCGCGAAGGCCGCGGTCGCACGCTCGGCGGTCTGCGCCGGATCCAGCCGCCCGTCGTCGGCCGCCAGCAGGCCCTGCAGGCGGATCGCCTCGCGTGCCTTGAGATCGCCGGCCGAACCGATGCTCGTGCGCAGCATGACTGTCGTGCCCAATGCGCCGATGAAGATACCGCCGAGCAGCACGAACACCGCGCCGATCACCATCGGCGTGCGCGATGCGGGCTCGGCCCGGGGAGTCGGATCGGGATGGGTCACGCCTGGCCTCCTGTCGCGGCCACGGCGGCCGGCCACCTAGGCTAGCGCAGCCAGCCGGCGAGTTCCTCGCGACTGAGGCGGCCATCGCGATTGCTGTCCACCGCATCGAACTCCGCCAAGAGCGTGGGATGGGCGCGCGCCTCGGCGCGGCTGATGTAGCCGTCGCCGTTGACGTCGAGCGCAGCGAAATCGATCCGGTAAGGGCCCGTCGTCGCCGGGCGCGGCTCGTAGGAGCGGATGATCACCTGCTGGCCATCGGCGCCTTCGTAGGTCACCACCCCGGTCTGGCGGCCGGTCTGCGACGACACCGCCGGTGGGTCGGCGACTGGCTCCAGTGCGCTGGTACTGACCTGCGCGGAGGCAGCGGCGGGCAGCGCGAGCGCGATCAGCGCGGCAGGCAGCAGGCGGCGGTCGGACATGGCGTGCTCCTGGGAACGAGGGCATCTACGATGCCGCGCCGATGCCATGCGGAACATGAACACGCGGGGCACGCGGCGCGGGTCAGACGGCGCGCTGGCGCAACTGCAGCACGACCGTCTGCACGACCAGCAGCGTCGCGATGCCCAGCGCCACCCAGGCCGAGGTCGTCGCGCCGGCCAGCGGCCAGTCGGTCTGTTTGATCCACACCGCGAACAGCCCCCACAGCGCGACCGCCGCGTAGGCTGCGTTACCGCGCATGCGCGCATTGAGCACCAGCAACAGGGCTGCCGCGATCGCCCACAGCGCCAGGCTCCAGCCGAGCATGCGCGAGGTCGACAGCCACTGGTAGGCGACGATCGTCTGCGCGACGTTGAGGAACGCAGCCAGCGACAACCACCCCGCGTGCAGCGACAGCGCCAGCCAAGCGATGCGCCGGCCGCGCGCAGCGCTGCCGTCCGACAGCCGCACCGCGCACCAGGCCAGGCAGGCGAGTGCGCCGACGATCACCGCCACGCAGGCGATGAAGTGGCCGGCCGAGAACAACGGCATCCAGATCGTGGTCAGCGCGAACCCCAGCGCGGCGACCGGGGCGATGCGCGCGAGCACCGCATCGTGGCGGCGCGCGCCGGTCGCCTGCCAGGTGGCATAGGCGATATCGAGCACGAAGATCAGGCCCCAGACCGAGAACGCATAGCCCGCCGCAACCAGCAAGGTCGGGTAGCGCCCCGACACCGTGGCCTGGTCCGGCCCGAACGCACCGGTCTGCGACAGCCAGCCGACGATGGGCATGGCGAGCGAACACAACAGCACGAGCAGGCGCATGGACGCGATCCAGGAGTCGACCGCGCGCATGGTCGCACGGCCGCGTGACGGCGGCGCAGTACGTCGGGTGGGTCGGGGTGGCCGTCCGGCCCGCGGCTCAGGCGGCCATGCCGCTGTGCCGCAGCAGGGCCGCAATGTCGGGATCGCGACCACGGAACGCACGGAAGTTCTCGGCCGCATCGCGGCTGCCGCCGCGCCTCAGGATCTCGTCGCGGAACCGGGCGCCGGTCTGTGCCAGGCGGTCCGGCGCCTCCTCGAACGCGGCATAGGCGTCGGCGCTGAGCACCTCGGCCCATTTGTAACTGTAGTAGCCGGCTGCATAGCCGCCGGCGAAAATGTGCGCGAACTGGTGCGGGAACCGGTGCCAGGCCGGCGTGCGCAGCACCGCGACCTCGTCGCGCACGCGCTCGAGCAGAGCCAGCGCATCGTCCTGGGCAGGGTCGAAGCCGGCATGCAACTGCATGTCGAACAGGGCGAACTCGATCTGGCGCAGCGTCTGCAGGCCGCTGTGGAAATTGCGTGCGGCGAGCATGCGGTCGAACAGATCGCGCGGCAGCGGCGCGCCCGTGTCCACGTGCGCGGTCATCGCTTCGACGCGCGGCCATTCCCAGCAGAAGTTCTCCATGAACTGGCTCGGCAGTTCCACCGCGTCCCACTCCACCCCGTTGATGCCGGCGATCGGCAGTTCGCCGACTGCGGTCAGCAGCTGGTGCAGGCCGTGGCCCATCTCGTGGAACAGCGTGGTCACCTCGCCATGGGTGAACGTCGCCGGGCGTCCGTCGGCGCCACGGCCGAAATTGCACACCAGGTAGACCAGCGGTGTCTGTGTGCGCTCGCCGATCGCGCGGCGGTTGCGGCAGTCGTCCATCCACGCGCCGCCGCGCTTGCCCTCACGGGCGTACAGGTCGAGATAGAACTGCCCGACCAGCGTGCCGTCGCCGTCGACCAGGCGGTAGAAGCGCACGTCCGGGTGCCAGACCGGCGCGTTGTCGGGCTCGACCCGCAGGCCGTAGAGCGCGTGGATCAGGTCGAACAGGCCGGCGAGCACGCGATCTTGCGTGAAGTACTGCTTGACCGTCTGCGCCGAGTAGTCGTAACGCGCTTGGCGCAGGCGCTCAGCGGCAAACGCGACGTCCCAGGGCTGCAGCGCATCCAGGCCCAGCGTGTCGCGCGCGAACGTCTCGAGCGCATCGCGGTCGCGCTGGGCGTGCGGGCGGGCACGTGCCGCGAGGTCGCGCAGGAAACCCAGCACGTCGTCCGGCGAGGTCGCCATCTTGGTCGCCAGCGACAGGCTGGCGTAGTCCGCGAAGCCCAGCAACGCAGCCTGCTCGGCGCGCAGCGTCAGGATCCGGGCGATCAACGGGCCGTTGTCGCGCTCGGCGGGCCCGGCCTCGGACGCGCGCAGGCCGTAGGCGCGGTACAGCGTCTCGCGCAGGTCGCGATCCTCGGCGTAGGTCTGCACCGGCAGGTAGCAGGGCATCTGCAGCGTGAGTGTCCAACCGGACTGGCCGGCCTTCTCGGCGGCCGCGCGCGCTGCGGCGACGACATCGTCGGGCAACCCGGCCAGCCGCGCGGCATCGTCGACATGCAGCGAGAACGCATCGGTTGCATCGAGCACGTGCTCGGAGAACTGCGCCGACAGCGCAGCGAGTTCCTGGCGGACCGCCGACAGCCGCGCCTTGTCCTCGGCGTCGAGCGCGGCACCGCCGAGGCGGAAGTCGCGCAGCGCATGGGCGATCACCCGCCGGCGCAGCGGATCGAGGCCGAGCGCATCGGCCTCGTCGGACAGACGCCGGTACTGGGCGTACAGCGCCTCGTCCTGGGCGAGGGCATTGAAGAAGGCGGTCACCTTCGGCAGCGCGGCGTTGTAGGCGGCGCGCAGTTCGGGGGTGTTGACCACGGCGTTCAAATGCGAGACCTGGTTCCAGGCGCGCCCCAGCCGCTCGGTCGCATCCTCGAGCGGGACGACGACTTGCTCCCAGCCGACCGGCTGGGTCCGGCCCGCGACCGCCAGCGCGGCCTCGGCCTCGGCAACGAGCGCGTCGATCGCCGGCTGCACGTGCGCCGGCGTGATGGCGTCGAAACGGGGCAGGCCGGAGAAGTCGAGCAGCGGATTGGTCATCGTTGGGGCACAGCGAGGTGGGGATGCCCCGATTCTAGAGGCTCGCGTGGGTGGGCGACGTCGCGCCACGCGCGTACCCGGGTCCTCCGGCGAGGGGCGGTGGGAATGTCGGCGGTCAGTGCCGTCGCTTCGTGGCGGCGGTGTCCCGGCCGGGGATTGCGCCCCGACTCGGTCGGCCGTCCCTGGCCGAACTCGCCGTCGCGGGCCGTCCTGGCCCGCTGGTCGCAACCCCCGGCCGGGACACCGCACAGCGCGCGTGGTCGTGTGCGGCTTCGTTGAGAGGCGTCGTCGCTCCGGTCGTGGGCGCCGGCGCCTGTTTCCCGCTTGTACGATTCCGGTGTCGTGACTTCGGGCTTTCCCCCAATCGCGGATAGGCCGTGCCCGTTGTCGGCGTTATCGTGGACGACTCCCGTGCCGCGTGCCGCCGACCGCCCCATGCATTCGATCGAAGTCGTCCTGGTGATGCTGCTGGCCGTCGTGGTCAGCGGCTATCTGACCCGCGTGCTGCAGCGCTGGCTGCCGCTGCCGTTGCCGGTGGTGCAGATCGCATTGGGCGCGACGATCGCCGGCGTGTTCGGCCGGGGGGTCACGCTCGATCCGCACTTGTTCTTCGTGCTGTTCCTGCCGCCGCTGCTGTTCCTCGACGGCTGGCGGATCCCCAAGAGCGGCCTGTTCCGCGACCGCGGCGTGATCCTGCAGCTGGCCCTGGGACTGGTGGTGTTCACCGTGCTCGGCGCCGGCCTGCTGATCCACTGGATGATCCCGGCGATGCCGCTGGCGGTGGCGTTCGCGCTGGCCGCGATCCTGTCGCCGACCGACCCCGTGGCGGTGTCGTCGATCGCCGCGCGTGCGCCGATTCCCTCGCGCGTGATGCACATCCTGGAGGGCGAATCGCTGCTCAACGACGCTTCGGGCCTGGTGTGCTTCCGCTTCGCGGTGGCCGCCGCGCTCACCGGCGGCTTTTCGCTGCTGTCGGCCTCGCTGACCTTCCTGTGGGTGGCCCTGGCCGGCGTTGCGGTCGGCGCGGCGTTGACCATCGCGATCAACCGCGGGCATGCGCTGGTCTCGCGCGTGTTCGGCGAAGAGGCGGGCACGCCGATCCTGATCAGCCTGCTGACGCCGTTCGGCGCCTACCTGCTGGCCGAGCAGATCGGCGCCTCGGGCATCCTTGCCGCGGTCGCGGCCGGCATCACGATGAGCTACGTCGAGCTCAGCGGCCGCGCCCTGGCGACGACCCGGGTGCAGCGTGCCGCGGTCTGGGACACGGTGCAGTTCTCGCTCAACGGCATCATCTTCGTGCTGCTGGGCGAGCAGTTGCCGTGGATCGTCGACCGCGCGGTGAGCACGGTGCGCGAGGCCGGCCACGTCACGCCGTGGTGGCTGGTGGTCTACGTGCTGGCGATCTACGCCGGCCTGTTCGCGCTGCGCTTCGCCTGGGTGTGGGTGACCCTGTGGATCGCGCTGTCGCGCAGCGGCGCGCGGCGGCGGCTGCCGGCGACGCGATTGGTTGCGGCGATGTCGCTGGCCGGCGTACGCGGCGCGATCACCTTGGCAGGTGTGCTGACGCTGCCGCTGGCGCTGTACGACGGTACGCCGTTTCCGGCACGCGATCTGGCGATCTTCCTGGCGGCGGCGGTGATCCTGATCTCCCTGCTGCTCGGCAGCCTGGTGTTGCCGCGGCTGCTGCGCGGGCTCACCGCACCGGTCGAGGGCGAGGGCGACCGCGAGATGGACCTGGCCCGGCACGAGGGCGCGGTCGCTGCGGTGGCAGCCGTGGAGCGCGCGCAGCATGCGCTGCCGGGCGCCAAATCCGACCCCGACCTCTACGCCAGCGCCGCGGTCCGGGTCATGGCGCTGTACCAGGACCGGCTGCGCCGCGAGGCGGGCGGCGGCATCGATGCCGAGGAACTGCGCCGCGCCGACGACGCCGAACGCGCGCTGCGCATCGCGGCCGTCGCCGCCGAGCGCGAATGCATCTATGGCCTTGCGCGGCATCGGCGGATCTCCGATGAGATCGCCCGCCGGCTGGTCCGCGACCTCGACCTGCTCGAGGCGCGCTACCGCTGACCGCTTACGGCGCCGTCGCCCGCTCCAGCTGCTCGAGCAGGGCGAACGCGGCGGTCCGCGATGCCCCGCACATGTCCTCGGCCGGGCGCAGCGAGCCGCAGACCGCGGGCCGTTCGGGGCGGCCGAACAGCCGGCAGCGCAGCGTCTCGTCGAGCTGCACGCAGGCCACGCCGGCCGGCTTGCCATCGGGCATGCCGGGAATCGGCGAGGTGATCGACGGTGCGATACAGCACGCCGCGCAAGCCGGACGACAGTGCATGGTCTGGGGTGTCAGCGGCGCCGGCGCACGACCGCCAGTGCCAGCAGGATCAGGCCGGTTGCTTCGATCATCGCCAGGCCGACGCCGATGACGCCGTAGAACAGCCCGGTCGCCGCGAACGGCAGCGCGGCGCTGGTGACGTAGGCCTGCAACAGCGGGTAGGTCACCGCCGCGAGCAACTGGGCGGCCAGCATCACGCCGAACCCCCAGGCCGCGAGCCGCACTGCAGGCGGGTCGGCCGCGCGTTTCTGCAGCACGAGCGTGAGCGCGACACCGAGCGCGATCAGCAGCGGCACGCGCGCCGGCAACTGCACGAGCATCGACATCAACAGCGCCTGGACATCCATCGTTGCGGCCTTCAGTCCGCGCTGACCAGCGCGACGTTGCGCGCCTGCAGCGTCGCGAACACCGGATCGGTCTCCGGGCGCACGCCGTGCCAGAGCGCGAAGCTCTCGGCCGCCTGCTCGACCAGCATGCCCAGCCCGTCGATCGCATCGCGCACGCCGTGGGCGCGTGCCCAGGCCAGGAACGGCACCGAGGCCTCGCCGTAGTTGAGATCGACCGCGGCGGTGCGCATGCCCACCAGCGCGCGCGGCAGCGTCGGGAAGCGGCCGTCGCGTCCGGCAGAGGTGGCGTTGACAATCAGGTCGAACTCGCCCGACTCGCCGACGCGCTCGAGGTAGCGCGGATGCACCCGGCCTGGCTCACCAAGCGCATCGGCCAAGGCGTCGGCGCGCTCGGGCGTGCGGTTGACGATCGTCAGGCCGTCGACGCCGGCTTCCAGCAGCGCGCCGGCGACACCGCGCGCCGCGCCGCCGGCGCCGATCAGCAGCGTCCGCCGCCCGCGCAGGTCGAGGCCGTGGCGATCGGTCAGGTCGCGGATCAGGCCGGCACCGTCGGTGTTGTCGCCATGCCAGCTCGCGCCGCGGCGCACCAGCGTGTTGACCGCGCCCACGCGTTGCGCGCGCTCGGAATGGGTGTCGGCCAATGCAAACGCGGCCTCTTTCAGCGGCAGCGTGATGTTGGCGCCGGCGCCGCCCGATGTCGCGAAAGCCGTCAGTGCCTCGGCGAAGGCCGAGGGCGTGACATCGATCGCGGTGTAATCGATCGCGATCCCGGTCTGCTGCCCGAACGCGGCGTGGATCTGCGGCGACAGCGAATGGGCGACGGGATGGCCGAATACGGCGTAGCGGGGGCTGGGCATCGGGCGACTCGGGCAGGCGGCGCGCCGGTCCGGCGCGTGACGAGTCTAGGGCATGCCATCGGCCTTGGCAGGCGCGCACCGGGACGAATCGGCCGCAGTGCAGGATGCGGCCACGGCCAGGACGCGGTATACACGGAAGCGCAAGCAGGGGGACGCAGCGAGCCAGGGGGGCGCGGCGGCATCGAGAGGGTCGGGCGGGGACGGCAGCCATGCCGTGCGCGTCGGGCATGTCACCGGTGAATCACCGTCATCTGAAAAGGGGAGTTTTCGCATGTCACGTATCCGCACACTCGGCGGGGCTTCGGTCCTGCTCGGCGTCGTTGCCGTCGCCGCCGCAAGTACCGTCATTCCCGGCGCCGAGCCCGCCGCTCGCCAGGCCCTGCAATCGGCCCGGCAGGGCGTGGGTGCGCTGCTGGGCGCAGCCCCAGTGGCCTCTGCCGCCACACCGCGCGGCGGATCCCCCGCAGCGGCCGCGCAAGGCCCGGGGCGCTACATCGTGGTCTTCGACGATCCGGCCCTGGCCGGCTACACCGGCGGCGTGGCCGGGTTGGCGGCGCCGGCCAAGCGCCGCGACGGCCAGCGCCTGGACGTGCGCAGCGCACCGGCGCGCAGCTACGTCGGCTATCTGCAGCGGCGCCAGCGCGAAGTCGAAAGCGGCATCGCGCTGGACCTGGGGCGGTCGCTGCGGGTCGAGCGCCGGATGCAGCATGCGATCAACGGCATCGTGGTCGAGCTGGCGCCGGCCGAGGCGGCGAAGGTCGCCGCGCGCAGCGACGTGCGCTTCGTCGAGCCTTACCGCGAGTACGCGCTCGACACCGACACCGGGCCCAGCCTGATCGGCGCGCCGGCCTTGTGGAACGGGACGGTCGGCGGGCTGGGCGCGCTGCAGGGCGAGGGCGTCGTGGTCGGCATCCTCGACTCGGGCATCAACTTCGGCTCGCCCTCGTTCTCGGCGGTCGACCCGGTCGATGGCTATGTCCATACCAATCCGCTCGGCAGCGGCACGTATCTGGGCACCTGCGCGCCGGGCGGCATCGACGCCGGCCGCTGCAATGACAAGCTGATCGGCGGCTACGACTTCGTCTGCGAGGCGCCGGGGCTGACCTGCGGCCGCGAGGGCATCCGCGAGGAGCCCGGCTTCGGCGACACCAACAGCCACGGCAGCCATGTCGCGTCCACGGCCGCCGGCAACCGCCGCAACGTGGTCTTCAGCGGCAACTCGCGTGCGATCTCCGGGGTGGCGCCGCGCGCGAACATCGTGGCGTTCGACATCTGCTACACCCGACTGTCGGACGGCCTGGGCCTGTGCCCGAACGTCTCGGCGGTGGCGGCGGTCGAGCAGGCCCTCGCCGACGGCATCGTCGATGTCATCAACTATTCGGTGGGCGGTGGCGGCCAGCCGTGGAGCGAGGCGGTCTCGCTGGCGTTCCTGTCGGCCAGCGAGGCCGGCATCTATGTCGCGGCCTCGGCCGGCAACAGCGGTCCAGCCGCCAACAGCATGGGCCACCTCGAGCCCTGGGTCGCCTCGACCGGCGCGGCCCAGCACGGCCGCGGCGTGTTCGCATCCGCATTGCAGGTCACAGGTCCCGCGCCGGTGCCCGAGCCGCTGTCGCTGATCCTGCTGACCGAAGGGACCGGCGGCACGCCGCATACCGTGAGCATTCCCGGCAGCACGCCTCTGCGGGTCAGCGCCGGCATCGACGGGGGCACGGACGGCTGTAGCGCCTATGCGGCAGGCACCTTCCAGAACGCGATCGCGGTCGTGCGCCGCGGCAGTTGCGCATTCTCCGACAAGGCCGCGAACGCGGCCGCGGCCGGTGCGGTCGCGGTGCTGATCGCCAACAACGCCCCGGGTGGCCTGATCCCGTCGGTGCCGGGTGCGACCGTCCCGGTGTTCTCGGTGACCCAGGCCGAGGGCAATGCGTTGCGTGACTTCACTGCAACGCGGCCCAACGCCACCGCCGGCATCGGCTACCCGCCGCTGCCCACCCCCAACGTGCCCGACGCGCTCGGCGATTTCAGCTCGCGCGGACCGGCCGGGACCTTCAACCTGCTCAAGCCGGACGTGGTGGCGCCCGGCGTGTCGATCCTGGCCACGGTGGCCGGCGAGACCATCACCGGCCACGAGAACGCGTTGGGTCTGATGAACGGCACGTCGATGGCCTCACCGCATCATGCCGGTGCCGCCGCGCTGCTGCGCCAGGCGCGGCCGAACTGGTCGGTGCCGGAGATCAAGTCGGCGCTGGCGCTGACCGCCAAGACCCTGGTGTACACCGAGGACGAGGTCACGCCTGGCACGCCGTTCGATCGCGGGAGTGGCCGCATCCGCGTGGACCGCGCGATCGAGGCGGGTCTGGTGATGCACGAGACCGGCGCGCGCTATCTGGCGGCCAATCCGGCGCAGGGTGGCGATGTCGCCAACCTCAACCAGCCGGGCCTGGCCAACCGCAACTGCCAGACCACTTGCAGCTTCGTGCGCACGTTCCGCAATCCGCATGCCCAGGCCTCGACCTGGCGGGTGCGCTTTGCCGGCGTTGCGGCAACCGCCGTGCCGGCGCAACTGCGGGTGCCGGCCGGTGCCAGCGTCAGCGTGCGCATCACGGTCGATGCGCGCAGCCTGCCGGCCGACGGCAGCTGGCGCTTCGGTGAGGTCACGCTCGAGCCGGTCGGCGGCGCGCTCGGTCCGCAGCGCACCGCGCTGACGCTTCCGGTTGCGGTGGCCCGCCAGGCCAACTGAAGCCACGCGTTTGCCACCTCCCCCGCACTGCGGGGGAGGTCGACCCGCGCAGCGCGTCGGCTGGGGCACGGAATGCGCGCCAGAAAGCGTCTCCATCCCAGCCTTCTCCGTTAACGGAGCATTGCACCCTCGTGGGTGCAAGGTGCGAAGTGGCACAGCGTGCAGTCACCTCCCCCGCAGCGCGGGGGAGGTCGACGCGCGCAGCGCGTCGGGTGGGGGCACGGAATGCGCGCCAGAAAGCGTCTCCATCCCAGCCTTCTCCGTCAACGGAGCATTGCACCCTCACGGGTGGAAGGTGCCAAGTGGCACAGCGTGCAGTTCACCTCCCCCGCAGCGCGGGGGAGGTCGGCGCGCGCAGCGCGTCGGGTGGGGGCACGGAACTCGCGCCGGAAAGCTTCTCCGTCCCAACCTTCCACCCGTGAAGGGCGCAATGCCCGCACGCGCGAGATGGGGCCGAGGGCAGGCCCTCACGCGATTCCCCCGTCCGCGGGGGAAGCCGGCATCGGCTGCGCGGCGGATCAGCCCTCGCGCAGCCAGCGGGCCGCGTCGAGGGCGAAGTACGTCAGTACGCCGTCGGCGCCTGCACGCTTGAAGCCCAGCAATGATTCGAGCGCGCACTTGCGCTCGTCGAGCCAGCCGTTGGCGGCGGCCGCCTTGAGCATCGCGTACTCGCCGCTGACCTGGTAGGCGAACACCGGCACGGCGAACTCGGTCTTGGCGCGACGCACGATGTCCAGGTACGGCATGCCGGGCTTGACCATGATCATGTCCGCGCCCTCGTCGAGGTCCTGCGCGATCTCGCGCATCGCTTCGTCCGAGTTGCCCGGGTCCATCTGGTAGGTCGCCTTGTCGGCCTTGCCCAGCGCGCCGGCCGAGCCGACCGCATCGCGGAACGGGCCGTAGAACGCGCTCGCGTACTTGGCGGCGTAGGCGAGGATGCGCACATGCACATGCGCGTCGGCTTCGAATGCGGCACGGATCGCGCCAATGCGGCCGTCCATCATGTCGCTGGGCGCGACGATGTCGGCGCCGGCGTGCGCGTGCGACAGCGCCTGGCGCACCAGCGCCTCGACGGTCACGTCGTTGAGCACGTAGCCGGCCTCGTCGATGATCCCGTCCTGGCCGTGGGTGGTGTAGGGGTCGAGCGCGACGTCGGTGATCACGCCCAGCTCCGGAAAGCGTGCCTTGAGCGCACGCACCGCGCGCTGGCACAGGCCGGCGTCGTCCCAGGCGGCCGCTGCGTCGAGCGACTTGGCGTCGGGCGCGGTGACCGGGAACAGCGCCAGCGCGGGCACGCGCAGTTCGCTCGCGACTTCGGCCACACGCAGCAGTTCATCGATCGACAGGCGCTCGACACCGGGCATCGACGGCACCGTGGCGCGCCCGTTGGCCTCGTGCACGAAGACCGGGTAGATCAGGTCGTCGGCGGTGAGCGTGGATTCGCGCATCAATCGGCGCGAGAAATCGTCGCGGCGCATCCGCCGCATGCGGGTATCGAGTCTGATCATCCGGCGATTCTACGCCGCCACCGGCGCTGTACCCTGCGACGCCGGGTCGCAGGGCGCGGTGTGGACGCGCGACGGCGAGGCCCGGTCAGCCGAGGTCGTGGACGCCGTCGATCTCCACCGCCAGCTCGCGCCGGCAGATCGCCGCGTGCAGCAGGACCCGCGGCACGTCAGTGCCGAAGCGGGCATCGAGGGCGTCGGCCACGATCGGCAGGTCCTCGGCATCGCGCACGTAGACCTTCAGCCGCGATCCTGCACCGAAGGCGTCCGGCAAGCCGGGGCGGCGGGTGCGCGCCGAGGCGATCAGCGCGTCGAAATTGGTGAAGGTCTCATCGAGTTGGGCCAGCAGTTCGCCCTCGTGCAGCGAGGCGTGCCCGACGACGCTGGCCGTGCCCGAGAGCATCAACGGCATCGGGCTGCCTTCGGGCGGCAGCATTGCCCGCGCGAAGCTGGGTGCCTGCGGCCCGTACTGTCGCGGATAGCGGTAGGCGCTGACCTGGCGCGGGTTCTCCACCGGCGTGCCGGGCAGGCGCGCGGCGAGCCAATAGATCTGGATCGTGCGCGCCGCGTCGCAGCGGCCGATCGCGGTCGCGGCCGGCAGGTGCGAGGTGTCGAAATCGCCCAGGCCGCGGGCGCGGCCGACGCAGAACTGGCGATAGCGCTCGGTGTCGCCGTCGCCCAGCGTGATCGCATCGAGGTAGTTCCAGATCCGCAGCAGATGCGGGTGGTCGCCGGCTTCGACGAAGCGCGTGAGCTGCCGGTAGGCGTGCTCGGCCGCCAGCGCGATGCCGCTGTGATCGCCTTCGCCGGTGTGGCCGGCAGGCTCGTCGACCTCGATCGCGCCGAACAGCAACGCGCCGTCGCTCGACCAGGCGATCTCGCCGTCGCGGCCGCTGCGGACCGGCGCATGCGCGTGCCAGACCTCGACCGGCGCGGCGCCATGCGGCTGCAACGGCACGCGCAGCCAGCGCGGATCGTCGATCCTGGGCGCGTCATCGCCGAAGCCAAATGCCGCGAGTACGTCGGGCTGGGCGAGCAGTTGCGCCGGGTCCTGCCCGTGCACGTACTCCACGCGCAGCCGCGGCAGTGGATGCGGCATCACCGGTGCGGGGCGGCTCACGGGTTGCCGCCGTGCAGCGTGTCGCCGCGGAAGGCGACGCGGGCCTGGCGGCGTCGCGTGCGCCAGCCGCGCAGCGCCTGCGGTGCGATCGCGATCGCATTGAGCGCATAGATCATGCGGAATACGTACAGGCGCCAGCGCACCGCCGCATTGTCGAAAACGTCTCCGGCCAGCATTGAGATCACCGCCTGCTCCAGTTGCAGATCGTTGCGGGGCGCCGAGAACAGCCGCTGCATGACCGGCGTGTTGAAGCGATAGATGAACCACGTGAAGTGTCGCAGACCGCGGTCGAGCCGGGCCTGCATTGCGCGCTGCAGCCTGGCCTCGCGTGCCGGCGTGCGCAGCGACGCATCGACCAGTGCCGCGGCCTGCCGGGCGCTGTCCATGGCCAGAAACACGCCCGACGAAAAGATCGGATCGACGAACGCGTAGGCATCGCCGATCAGGATCCAGCCCGGCCCGGCCATGCGCGTGGCGGCATACGAGTAGTTGCCGGTGGCGTGGACCGGGGCGATCCGCTCGGCGCCTTGCATGCGCGCGCGCACGGCCGGGTTGGCTTCCAGCGTGCGCATCAGCAGCGTCTCGTTGTCGATGCGGCCGCCGTCGGCGCTGCGCTGGCGCAAGTATTCGGGCAGGCACACCGCGCCCACGCTCATCACATCGTCGGGCAGCGGGATGAGCCAGAACCAGCCATGCTCGAAGCGCGCGATCGTGATGTTGCCGGCATCGATGCCGGGCTGGCGGGCCACGCCACGGAAATGGCTGAACAACGCCGCCGACTGGTGCGTCGGATTCTTGCGCTTGAGCCGGCGCTGCGCCGCCACGACGGTATCGCGGCCGCTGGCGTCGATCAGGTAGCGCGGCCGCAGCGCCAGCGTGCTGCCGTCGGCTTTGATTGCATCCACTCGTTCAGGCCGGCCGTCCGCGCCGAACGCCACGTGCACCACGCGCGTGCACGCGTGCATGTCCGCGCCACAGGCGCGTGCGTGCTCGAACAGCAACTGGTCGAACTGGTCGCGGCGCACGTGCACGGCGGCATCGGGGCCGGGCGTGAGCGTGCGGTTGAAGCGGAATACATGGCTCTTGGCCTCGCCGGGCAGCGGAAAGTCGGCGCCGGCCTTGTGCACGCCGATCGCGCGGACCTGGTCGAGCACGCCCAGTTCTTCGAGGATCGGCATGTTCATCGGCAACAGCGACTCGCCGATGTGGAACCGGGGATGGGCGTCCTTCTCCAGCACGACCACCTGGTGACCAGCGCGCGCGAGCAGGGCCGCCGCGGTGCTGCCGGCCGGCCCGCCGCCGATGATCACCACGTCGGCCTGCAGAGCGGGAGCATCGGTGGCAACGGTCGGGGCGGGGGTCATCCAGGGAAACAGCGGTCGGCCAGAGCAGGCGCGCATCATAGCGGAAGGCCGGTGGACCGCTGCGCGGCAGGGGCGGCGGCACCGGGCGCTTGCGCGGCCAGGCCCGATGCCGGATCGTGGCGACCTGCCCACCGATGGAACACCGCATGTCCGCACAAACCGAGGCCGAGCACGCGCTCGCGCAGTTGCTGGTCGAAAGCCTGAACCTGGAAGATGTCCAGCCCGGCGACATCGATCCCGAGGCGCCGCTGTTCAATGCCGGGCTGGGCCTGGACTCGATCGATGCGCTGGAGCTGGCATTGGCAGTGAGCAAGCGCTACGGCTTCCAGCTGCGTTCGGACAATGACGAGAACCGCAAGATCTTCGCCTCGCTGCGGGCGCTGTCGGCGCACGTCGAGCAGCACCGCACCACTTGATCGCCCTGCTGCAACTGCTGCTGGCCCTGGGCTACGCGGTCCTGGCCCACCTGGCCAGCCTGTGGCAGCACGACGGCTGCGCGCTCGCCGCGCTGGGCCTGCTGATCGCGATGCTGCTGGTCGAACCGCTGCTGCACCGCCGGCTGTGGGCGTTTGCGGCGCTGCCCCTGGCCGGCTGGGGGGCGTACGCGCTGTACGACGCCGGCCAGGCCGCCTTGCCGTTGCTGCTGGTGCCGGTGGTGTTCGTACTGGCGATCGCCTGGATCTTCGCGCGCACGCTGCGCCCCGGCGTCGAGCCGCTGATCACCCGGATCGTGGCCGGGATCGAGGGCGGCGATCCGCAGGACATCGCACCGGATCTGCGGCGCTACACCCGCAGTCTGACCGCGGCCTGGGCGGCGGTGCTGGTGGTGATGGCGGCGGCCAACCTGGGATTGGCGCTCGTGGCGAGCCCCGGCGGGTTGCTCGAGCGCCTGGGGATCGCCTCACCCTGGCCGATCACCCCCGAGCAGTGGTCCTGGTTCGCCAATCTGCTCAACTACGGGGTCATTGGCGGCTTCTTCGCGCTCGAGTTCATGGTCCGCAAGCGGCGCTTCCCGGGCCGCTACCACAGTTTCGCGGATTTTCTGCGCAAGCTCGTGGGCCTCGGGCCGGTGTTCTGGCGCGACCTGCTGCGCTGAACCCGGGGGAGCACGCGCAGTCCGGGCGCGATCCCCGTATCCTAGCGCCCCAATGGAATACCGACAGACCCGCGCCGAGACCGGAGCGGCGACCTTCACCGCCCTGCCGATGCTCGCGTTGAATGCGCTGCAGTTCCTGTTCACCCTGCTCTGGACGGCGGGCTGGATCAGCGTGGCCCTGTGTCTGCAGACGGTCACCGGACGCAGCGGGCTGGCGCTGGACATGGCGCGCACGCGCTGGGCGCCGGGCCTGATTGGGCCGGCTGGCGGGTTGACGGTCGAAGGCGCCGACGCGGTCGACTGGTCGCGGCCGTATCTGGTGGTCGCCAACCACGAGTCGCTGCTCGACATCTGCGTGTTGTTCATGGCCGTGCCGGTGCCGCTGCGCTTCCTGCTCAAGGAGGAAATGCGGCGGGTGCCGTTCCTCAATCTCTACGCCCGCGCGACCGGCATGCTGTTCATCAGCCGCGACGACCGCCGCGCCGGCCCGCAGTTGCGACGCCAGGTCGCCCAGGTACTGGGGGCGGGCCATACGCTGTGCCTGTTCCCCGAGGGCACGCGCTCGCGCGACGGCCGGCTCGGCGAATTCAAGTCCGGCTCGTTCCAGGCCGCGATCGATGCCGGTGTCGACGTGCTGCCGATCGCGTTGCATGGCACCGGCGCGGTGCTGCCGGTGCAGGGGTTCTTCCGTGTTCGCCGCGGGCCGATGCGCGCCGTGGTCGGGCAGCCGATCCCGGTCGCCGGCCGCACCGGCGCTGCCGGCCGCCAGGCGGTGGCGCAACAAGCCCAGGCCGCGGTCGCCACGATGCTGGAGCGTTGAGGTGGTGGCTGACGCTCTCCTCGTCGAGGCGACGCATCCCTGCCTGCCCGGCCATTTTCCCGGGCGGCCGGTGGTGCCGGGTGTGGTGATCCTCGACCGCGTGGTCGCGGCGATCGAAGCGCTGCATGGTCCCTTGGGTGCGCTGCGCCTGCCGCAGGTGAAGTTCGTGCAGCCGCTGCTGCCCGAGCAGACCGCGGCGATCCGGCTCGAGCCGATCGCGGGGCAGGGGCCGCGCTGGCGGTTCCGGGTCGAGCGTGACGGCACGCTGCTGGCGTCGGGCGAGATCGCCGCGGCGAGCCCGGCATCGGCATGAGCAGCGAGTGGAAGCGCCGCCGCGAGGGCGGCGGGCGGTTCGCGCTGTCGCTGATCCGCAACATCGGCCGATGCTGTGGGCGCACGCCGGCGCGCGCGCTCCTGTATCCGATCACGCTGTACTTCCTGCTGCGCCGGGGCGCGGAGCGACGCGACTCGCGGGCCTACCTCTCGCGGGTGTTCGGCCGTCCTGCGACGCTGGGCGAGGTCGCGCGCCATATCCATACCTTCGCCGCGACGATCCTGGACCGGATCTATCTGCTCAGCGAGTCCACGCGCCGGTTCGACGTGCGCACCGAGGGCTTGCCGACGCTGCACCGGCATCTCGAAGCCGGACGCGGCGTGCTGCTGTTCGGCTCGCACCTGGGCAGCTTCGAGGTGCTGCGCGTGCTCGCGCGCCAGCGTCCCGACACGCCGATCCGCGTCGTGCTCGACCGCGCGCATGGCCGTGCGGTGACTGAATTGCTCGAGGCGCTCAACCCCGAAGTCGCCGCGACCGTGATCGATGCCGGCGCCGATGGGCCTTCGGTCGCGCTGGCGATCCAGGGCGCGCTGACCCAAGGCGCGATGGTCGCGCTGCTGGTCGATCGCAGCCAGGAGGGCGGTGCGACGCTCGAGGTGCCGTTCTTCGGTGCGCCGGCGCCATTTCCGGTCGCGCCCTGGTTGCTTGCCTCGGTGCTGAAGGTGCCGGTGATGCTGGCCTTCGGCCTGTACCGCGGCGGCAATCGTTACGACCTGGTGTTCGAGCCTTTCAGCGAAGGCGTTGATCTACCGCGGCGCGAACGCATGCACGGCGTGGCCGCACTCATCTGCCGTTACGCCGCGCGTCTGGAGCATCATGCGCGCAGCGCCCCCTACAACTGGTTCAATTTCTATGACTTCTGGAAACGCGACGCCCGCGCTTCGGTGGCGGACGCCTTGCCTGCTGCTGGCGATGCTGTGCCTGGCTCCGACCTGGAGCGCGGCGCAGACAGTTGATGCCCCGCTGCGTGCCGGCCAGTCGCGCGATCGTGTGCCGACGCCGTCGGCCGTCGCGCCGCGCAGCGTCGATGCCGACTGGATCCTGCAGCGGTTGACCCAGTCCGGGCCGAGCGCGACGCCGTTCGTGGAATTGCGCACGTCCTCGATGCTCAAGCGGCCGCTCGCTCTGGTCGGCGAGTACCGCCGCCCCGATGCCGGCACGCTGGTACGCGAGGTGCGCAGCCCCTACGCCGAGACCACGACGATCCGCGCCGGCGCGGCGACGATCGCGCGCGAAGGGCGCGCGCCGCGCACGTTCTCGCTCGCACGCGTGCCCGAGCTGGCGGCACTGCAGGACAGCTTCGGCGCGCTGCTCGCTGGCGATCGTACCGCGCTCGAGGCGCTGTATGCGCTCCAGGCCGATGGCGTGCCTGCCGACTGGACCTTGCGATTGACGCCGCGCGATCCGCGCGCCGCCAGCCGGCTGACCGCGATCGTGCTGCGCGGCCGCGATGCCGAGCTGCGCTGTATCGAGACCCAGCCCAAGCAAGGCGATCCCCAGCCGACGCTGCTTGGCGGAGCCGCGGCCGATGCCGCGGCGGTCGATTCGCCCGAGGCCGCGCGGCGGCTGTGCCACGACGTGCCGCGTTGAGCAGGGGGCCGGGCTTTCGCGAACGGCTGCTGCAGCGGCCGCGCCTGCGGCTGGGCCTGGCCGTCGCCTGGCTGCTGGCGCTGGCTGCGCTGAGCTGGGTGGCCGGGCAGGCGCTGGAGTTCAGCGGCGACCTGCGCCGCTTCCTGCCCGATGCGCGCACACCCGAGCAGCGGCTGCTGATCGACGAACTCGGTGACGGGCCGGGCTCGCGACTGCTGATGCTGGCGATCTCGGGCGAGGCGCCCGAGGCGCTGGCCGCGCGGTCGCGCGCGCTGCACGATGCGCTCGCCGGCGATGCGCGGTTCACGCTGGTGACCAATGGCGGCGAGGCGGGACTCGAGGCCTTCCCCGAGCATCTGCTGCCCTACCGCTACCTGCTGACCGATTCCTTCGACCACGCGCCGCTGGATGCCGACACCCTGCGTGACGCGCTCGATGCGCGCTTGCAGGATCTCGGCTCGCCGGCCGCCGGACTCGTCGAGCCGCTGTTGCCCTCCGATCCCACGCTCGAGGTCCTGGCCCTGGCCGAGGCCTGGCAACCGGCCGGCGCCCCGCAGCGGCTGCACGAGGTCTGGTTCGACCGCGCCGGCACCCATGCGCTGTTGCTGGTGGAGACCCGTGCCGCCGGCTTCGACCCGACCGGTCAGCTCGATGCGGTCGGCACGATCCGCGAGACCTTCGCCGAGCAGGCCCGCGGCAGCGCGGCCAGGCTTGAGGTCGTCGGTCCCGGCGCGTTCTCGGTCGATATCGGCAGCCGGACCCAGACCGAGGCGCAGCGCATCGGCCTGGTCGATACGCTGGGCCTGATCGTGCTGCTGCTGATCGCCTATCGCAGCTGGAAGATGCCGCTGCTGGGCGTGCTGCCGCTGGCAAGCGCGGGCATCGCCGGCCTGACCGCCGTCGCACTGCTGTTTCCCGGCGGCGTGCACGGCATCACGATCGCCTTCGGCTTCACTCTGATCGGCGTGGTCCAGGATTATCCGATCCACTTCTTCAGTCACCAGCGTGCCGGCCTGTCGCCCTGGCGCAACGTGCGCGGCCTGTGGCCGGCGCTGTCGACCGGCGTGATCGCCACCTGCATCGCCTATGCGACGTTCCTGTTCTCCGGCGTCGACGGCCTGCGCCAGTTGGCGGTGTTCACGATCGCGGCGCTGGTGGTGGCTGCGTTGGCCACGCGCTACCTGCTGCCGGGGCTGGTCGACCCGTCGCCGCCCGACATCGCCGCGTCGCTGCGGCTGCAACGGCTGTGGCACTGGATCGAGACGCTGCCGCGGCCGAAGTGGTCGCTGGCCGTCCTCGCGCTGGCCTCGGGGCTGGCGATCGCGTTCGCGCCGGGCGAGGTCTGGCAGAACGACCTGTCCAAGCTGACCCCGGTCGATGCGGCGTCGATGCAGCGCGATGCCGAGCTGCGCGCCGAGCTGGGGGCGCCCGACGTGCGGTTTGTCCTGGTCGCGCAGGCGCGCGAGCGTGACGCGGCGCTGGCGGCGACCGCCGCGCTGCGCCCCGAGCTCGATGCGCTGGTCGCCAACGGGCGGCTCGACAGTTACGACATGGCCGCGCGCTACCTGCCCAGTGCCGAGCTGCAGCGCGTCCGTCAGGCCGCATTGCCCGACACTCCCGCGCTGCGCGCGATGCTCGCCGATGCACTGGCCGGCTCTGCATTCAACGACGATGCCTTCGAGCCTTTCGTCGCCGATGTCGCGCGCGCCAAGACCGCACCGCCGCTGACCCGTGAGGACCTGGCCGGCTCGCCGCTGGCGACCGCGGTCTCGGGCCTGTTGCTCGAGCGCGACGGCCGCAGCACCGCGCTGGTCTCGCTCAGCGGCCTCGACGAACCTGCCGAGATCGCCGCCATTGCCGCTCACGCCCAGCAGCGCAGCCCCGGCGTCGAGCTGCGCCTGCTGGACATGAAGGCCGCGTCCGAATCGCTGGTGGTCGAGTATCGCGGCCGTGTCGTGGCTGCGATGGCGGTCGCGCTGGTGTTGCTGATCGCCACGGTCTGGATCGCGCTGCGCAGTCCACACCGTGTCTGGCGGGTGCTGTTGCCGACCCTGCTGACGCTGCTGGTCGTGATCGCGGTGCTGCGCCTGGTCGGCGTCGAACTGACCCTGTTCCACCTGGTCGCGCTGATCCTTGCCGCGGGCCTCGGCCTGGACTACGCGCTGTTCTTCGAGCATGCCGGCGACGACCGCGACGACCAGATCCGCACCTTGCACGCGATCGTGGTCTGCACCCTGATGACGCTGCTGGTGTTCAGCCTGCTGGGGCTGTCGTCGATCCCGGTGCTGCGCGCGATCGGCAGCACGGTCGCGCTCGGCGTGGTCTTCAATTTCGTGCTGTCGTTGCTGGTCGCGCGCCACCGCGGCGCGATCGAGGCTGCACGCTCGGAACAGGGACCGACCGCATGACCGGGCTCGATCGCGACGCCATCGCCTCGATGATCCCGCACCAGGGCGCGATGTGCCTGTGGGACACGGTCGTGGCCTGGGACGCGGCCAGCGTGACGCTGCGCAGCGCCGGCCATCGCGCGCCCGACCATCCGCTGCGCAGTGACGGCCAGCTGCGCGCGCTGCATCTGTGCGAATACGGTGCGCAGGCGATGGCGGTCCACGGCGGCCTGCGCGCGCGTCAGGCGGGTGGCCGGGTGCGGCCGGGCATGCTGGTCGCGCTGCGCGGCGTGCAGCTGCACGTCGCCCGCATCGACGACCTCGCTGGTGACCTGGACTGCGTGGCCGAGGTCCTGGTCGAGTCCGACGACAGCCAGCAGTATGCATTCCGCATCCGCTGCGATGGCGTGTTGCTGGCCGAGGGCCGCGCGGCAGTCATGCTGGGGACGTGAGGGGCGCATGGCGTTGCGGATGGCCCAGCCGCCGCGACGCCCGCTTCAGCGCATCACCAAGGCGAGGCTAGAATCGCCCCATGAACACTTCCAGCAAGCGCGCGCTCGTCACCGGCGGCAGCGGTGACCTCGGCGGTGCGATCTGCCGGCGTCTCGCGGCCGATGGCCACCACGTCATCGTCCATGCCAACGGCAATCGCGCCCGGGCGCAGGCGGTCGTCGATGCGATCGCCGAGGCCGGCGGCAGCGCCGAAGCCGTGGTCTTCGATGTCGTCGACGGCGAGGCCACGCGCCGCGCGCTCGAGGCATTGCTCGAGGCCGGCGCGATCCAGATCGTCGTCAACAACGCCGGCATCCACGACGATGCGCCGATGGCGGGCATGTCCGAAGCGCAGTGGAAGCGGGTCATCGACGTCTCGCTGCACGGCTTCTTCCACGTCACCCAGCCGCTGCTGCTGCCGATGGCGCGCAAGCGCTGGGGCCGCATCGTCAGCGTGTCGTCGGTCGCGGCGGTGCTTGGCAACCGCGGCCAGACCAACTACGCCGCGGCGAAGGCGGCATTGCACGGCGCCTGCAAATCGCTGTCGCGCGAGATGGCCAGCCGCGGCATCGCCGTCAACGTGGTCGCGCCCGGCGTGATCGCCGGCAGCATGGCGCAGGACGCGTTTCCTGAGGACATGGTCAAGCAGATCGTGCCGGCGGGGCGCGCGGGCACGCCCGACGAGGTCGCCGCGCTGGTCGGCTTCCTGTGCTCGGATGCGGCCGGCTACATCAACGGCCAGGTGATCGGCATCAACGGCGCGATGGGCTGAGCCGCGGTTACGGCGCGTGACCCCGATGTCCGCCCCCGGCCGTTCGCACACGGGACCGCGCCGGCCACGGCGTCCTCGGGAGGACCCCATGCGCTACCCCCTGCTGTTGACCGCCCTGCTGGCCGCGGGCCTGCTGCCGGCCCATGCGCGCGACCTGATGCGGCTCGAGGTACCGGTGCCGGTGGTCGCGGGCGCCGACATCGACGCCGAACTGCTCGAGCGTTGCAACATCGATGGCAACTTCACCCAGGCGCTGGTGCGCGAACTGCGCAAGGTCGCCGAGCCCGCGCAGGCGCCATTGGCCGACATGCGAGGGCGCGTGCTGAGGGTCGAGATCATCGATGCACTGTGGAGCGGCAACTGGTTCATCGAGCACACCCAGACGCTGCGCGTGCGCGGCGCACTGTACGAGGACGGCGTGCGGGTGTCGGGCTTCAACGGCGTGATGCAGGGTCACGGTGGCGGCCTGACCAGTGGGTGTTTCCAGATGAATGCGAATTTCCGCGCACTGACCTGGCATATCAAGCGCTGGCTGCGCAATCCGGTGGACGGCGCCCGGATCGGGCAGGGCGGCTGAGCCGGCACCATCCACGCCGGCTTCAGGTCGGGCGGGCGATGATCGGCCGGCGCCCATCCGGGCACCTACGAGTCGAGGCACCGCCATGCGCATCGTTCGCACCCTGTCGCTCCTGCTGGCCGTGGCGGCGATCGCCGGCTGCGCCAGTTCCCACGTCCTCACCGGCACGCCGCGCGCGCCGATCGATCCGGCCCAGGTCCGGATCTACCACGGCCCGCCGCCGGGTCACTACGAAGAGATCGCGATCCTCAACACCAGCAGCGGCGCGCTGACTTACGGCGAGCAGAACAAGACCGACTCGGTGCTGCAGAAGCTACGCAACGAAGCCGCCAAGCTCGGTGCCAACGGCGTGCTGTTCCAGGGCACCGCCGATGGCGAGCGCAGCGGCGGCGTCAGTGTCGGCGGCGGCCTGGGCCGTGGTGGTGGCCGGTCGTTCTCGGCCGCGGGCGTTGGCGTGGACATCAGCCCGCGCCAGAAGTACGCCAGCGGCATCGCCATCTGGGTCGCCAATCCGCCGCCGCCGGGACCCATGCCGCCGCCGGCGCGCTGATTGCCGCAAGCCGTCGAGTCTTCGCCAGAACCGCGGCAGCGCGTCCCCGCCGGCCGCGCGGGAACGATGGCGGGGTCAGGCCGCGTCGGCGTACCAGAGCGGGGGGAGCGAGGCCGGCGTATCGCCGGTCTCTGTCAGCAGCGCGTCCAGGCCGTGATCACCGATGTGCGGGTGCTCGGCGCGGGCCCGAGTCAGGATCTCGCGGGCGAGATGGCGCATGCGCAAGACGTTGTCGCCGACGCGCGTCACGAACGCATCGGTGTCGAGCGTATCGCCCAGCGCCCGGTTCATCTCGCGGAACCAGTCGATGCCGAACTGGTCGAGCAAGCGCGTCTGCGGCGACGGTCGTCCGCTGTTGCGTTCGCCCCATTCGCGCAGCAGCGGCTGCAGCGCCAGATTGAGTGCGCGGGCTTCATTGAACGACGGCCGCAGGCGCCCCAGCGTCGCCAGATCGGTCAGCCGGTCGGCGAAGAACAATGGCGCCAGTACCGCCCAGTAGTAGGTGTAGTCCCAGATCACCTTGAGCGGCATGACCTGGGCATCGCCGAACAGCGGGTACTGGTCCTGATAGAGCGTCAGGGTGTTTTCGTAGAACGAGAAGTACAGCTGCTGGTACAGCTCGGCATGGCGGCTGACGTCCATGCCGGCATGCGACTTGCCGATCAGGTCGCAGATGTAGGTGTTGCTGATCGCGATGAAGTCGCTGCCCGGCGAGTAGAACGGATCGAGGAACAGGCCCGCCTCGCCCGTCAGTGCCCAGCGCTGCCCGGAGAACACCTGCTTCACGCCGTGGGAAAAATGGCGCAGGAACAGGAAGTCCTGCAGCGTATGCTCAGTCCGATCAAGGCTGGCAGCCACCTGCGGCTGGTGGGTGCGCAGCCAGTCCATCGCCTTGGCGTGGGTGTTCATCGTCTCGAGCGGGTGCATCTTCGCGTCGCAGACGATGCCCAGCGAATGGGCGCCCGACGATAGCGGGATCAGCCAGAACCAGTAGCCCGGGCCGCACATGTGGTTGGTCGAGCGCCAGCGGTCAGGCGGGTCGCAGCGCTGCAGCCAGCGGGTGTCCTGCGACCAGGTGTTGGGATCGACGATGCCGTCCACGCGCCACCACACCGCGTTGGCGTCGTGATCGTTGGCCTGTGCCAGCCCGAGCTTGCGCTTGAGCAGGCCGGCGCGTCCGCTGGCATCGACGACCCAACGGCAGCGCACCTCGCGCACCGCGCCGTCCTGCTCGATACGGACGACGTGGTCGCCATCATCGTCGGCCAGGTCGATGCCGCGCACGATCGCGCCGTCGTCGAAACGCACACCGCTGGCGCGCACACGCTCGCCCAGGTGGTTCTCGAACCGGCCGCGATCGATCTGCCACGATGGTGTGGGCATCAAGCGGCTCACGCCCATTTCGGTGCAGCGATCGACGCGATCGGCGCCTTCGGAGAAGAAGAAGCGGAAGCCGAACTTGCGGATCTGCTCGGTCTCCAGATGCTCGCGCAGTCCCAGCACGTCGGCGAAGTAGTGCGCGCCGATCTCGACGGTCGACTCTCCGACCTTGTGCGCCGCCTCACGTACCGGGTGGGATTTGCGCTCGACCACCGCCACCGACAACGTGGGCTCGCGGTCGCGCAGTTGCAGCGCGAGGGTCAGACCGGCGAGCCCGCCCCCCAGGATGAGGACATCGACCGGGGCGTCGGCTGTATCGGAAGCGGGAAGCGTGGGCATCGTGCGGACCGTCCTGGGTGCGTCGGGGGAAGGCATCGGAACCGGAAGCGGGAGCAGCGTAACGCAGGCGGCGCGCGATGGCTCAGCCGGCCTGCGGCGAGCCGGGCGCGGCCGCAGGCTCGGGGTCGGGGGCGAGTGCGCCGGAATCGAAGATCACCGGCGGGTGCCGGCGCTTGCGTCGGTAGACATCGATCAGATGGCCATGCGCCAGCACCTGGCCGACGACGTGCGAGGTGATCTGGTAGAGGTCGTGGAACAGCCGGAAATGGCTCTTGCGGAACTGTTCGTCGGAATCGACGCTGTGATAGCGCGTCTCGACCGGCACCGACACCACGCCGCAGCCGAGCTGGCGTGCGGCCGAAATCAGGATCTGGGCTTCGAACACGAAGCCTTCGCCAGGCACATCCTGCAGGGCCAGCACGTTGGCCGGATACAGCCGCTGGCCGCTCTGGCTGTCGACCAGTCGATAGCCGCAGCCCCAGGCGATCCCCCAATCACCGAAGTCGTTGCCCAGGCGCCGATACCACGGTTGGGTACTGCGCTTGCGCAGCCTCGCACCGTTGACGATGCAGTTGGGGTGGTGATTGGCGGCCTCGATCAGGCGCGGGATGTCGCTGGCGCGATGCTGGCCGTCGCCGTCCATCGTCACCACCGCGGCGAAGCCGCGGCGCCGGGCTTCCGCAAAACCTGCGCGCAAGGCCGCGCCCTTGCCCATCCGGGACGCGTGGCGCAGCAGCGTCACCGGCAGCGCAGCGACGATGTCCGGCGTGGCGTCGTCGGAGCCGTCGTCAACGACGATCACATGATCGCAATGCGTCAGCGCGCCACTGACGACCTCGGCGATCCGCAGTGCCTCGTTGAGCGCGGGCACGACCACCGCGACATTGCCGCGGTGCAGAGGGAGCGCGGTCATCGCAGAATCTCCAGCGCCAGCTCGCGGTGCGGGCCCGCACGCAGGACCGCGCCGTCGCTTCCGGTGGCCAGGGCATCGAACAGGGGCAGCATCTGCGCCATCGCATTGCGCGGTGCGCGCGCCGACAGCGGCCCCGGTGCGGCGCTGGCATCGCCATCGCGCAGCGACGCCGACAGCCGCGGGCCATCGCCCTCGCGCGTGAGCACCAGCGCGCCGCCGAGCAGGCCTTCGCTGGGCGACATCGTCGACAGCAGGCCACTGGCCGTGCCGTCGTAGGCCACCAACAGCACCGCCTCGCTGCCAGCCGCGAGCTGCAACATGGCTTCCACCAGGCCCTGCGCAAACGTGGCGTCGTAGGCGCTGATCGCGGTTGCGGCCTCGGTACATCCTGCGCCGATCGTCCAGTAGCCGGCCGCCGCGTTGTGCACCGAGTTGTGGAACTTGGTCGGCGAGATCGCGGTCGGGTCCTGTGCGAGCGTTTCGCACATGTAGTCGGTGATCGCCAGTTCGCCGTGGGTGGAGGCGAAGACTGACGGCAGCGACGCCGGGTCGCGGCCGGCCGCCTGGCAGGCGGCAAGCGCCACCTCCAGTGCGACCGCGACCGAACCGGGCGCACGTCGTCGCTCGTTGGGTGCGAGCAACTGCGGCGATGGCCGGGTGGGTGCGGCGTCGGGCAGCGCGCCGGTGGCGGCGAAGGCCTGCGCGGCGGACCAATCGGGCAGGCCGTCGTTCCAGAAGCCGATCCCGGCGATGCTGGCAGTCAGCGCGCTCATGCGGCCGCCTTGCCGAACAACAGCGCGCAGTTGTTGCCGCCGAAGCCGAACGAATTGTTCATGGCGTAGTCGATCGTGCGCTGGGCATTGTCGAACCGGATCTGCGGCCCGCATGCCGGGTCGCGCACCTGCGATTCGAGGATGCCCGGCAGCAGGCCGTGCTCGAGCGCGGTCAGTGCGAACACCGATTCGACGATGCCGGCCGCGCCAAGTGTGTGGCCGGTCCAACCCTTGGTGGAACTGGCGTGCAGGGTGGCGGGGAACAGGGTGTCGACCGCGCGCGCTTCGACCGCGTCGTTGGCCGGGGTCGAGGTGCCATGCAGGTTGAGATAGCCGACCTGGCCGGCATCGATACCGCCACGAGCGAGCGCGCCCTGCATCGCCAGGATCGCGCCCAGGCCTTCGGGGTGCGGCGTGGACATATGGTGTGCATCGCTCGATTCGCCGTAGCCGCGCAGTTGCAGGCCGTCGTCGCCGCGCGCCGGGCGCTCGAGCAATGCGAAACCGCCGGCCTCGCCGAGCGACAGCCCGTCGCGCGCGGCATCGAAGGGCCGGCAACGCTCCCGCGAGACCAGCCCGAGTGCGTTGAAGCCGAACAGCACGCTGCCGCACAGCGTGTCCACACCGCCCACCAGCGCCGCGTCGACCACACCCGCCTCGATCATCCGCGCCGCCTGCGCGAAGACCTTCGCGCTCGACGAACACGCGGTCGCGACCGTGATGCAGGGGCCGCGCAGCCCGGTGGCGTGTTGCAGGAAATCGCCCAGCGAATGCGGGGTATGCACGATCGGCCGGGCCAAGTCGTCCGGGAACCGGCGGGTGCCGTCGTCGCCGGTCACCGCGCGCGCGTAGGCCTCCTCGCTGGCGCCGATGCTGGCGGTCGAGGTGCCGACCACCAGCGCGACCCGGTCGGCGCCGTGGCGTGCCACCAAGGCCTCGAGCGCGTCGGGCAGGCCGTCCTGCTGCAGTGCCAGCCAGGCCAGCCGGTTGTTGCGGCATTCCCAGCGCGCCAGGGCGGCTGGCAGCGCAGCGTCCTCCAGCCCGTCGACGCGGCCGATCCAGGTGGGCAGCGGCGTCGCACCGAAATCATTGCGGCGCAGACCGCCCCTGCGTTCGCGCAGGGCCTCGCGCTGCGCCGCTGCGCCGCGGCCCAGTGCGGTGGTGGCGGTGTAGGCGCGGATGGCGACGGGCGGCATCGGCGGCAACGATTGCGATGGGGGCACGCGGGGGGTCCGGCTCGGGAAGCGGCCGAGTATAGCCACCGGGCGTGAGGCTAGAATTCAGGGCGCACCCCAGTACCGCCGCCGCGCAAATCCCTTCCCATGTCCCGTCCTCGCCTGCTGCATCAGTTGCGCCTGCTCGTCGATCGCGATGCGCTGCATGCGCTGGTGGTGGCGGGCAGTGCCTGCGTGCTCAGCCTCGGCCTGGTCTACGTGGGCTACGTGGTGCACGTGTGGCGGGTCGCGCGCAATGCCCCCTGCGCGCCGGCGCGCGGGGACTGCGTGTTGCTGTTCGGCAAGCACGCGCCCGGTGGCCGGCTCGACGCGGATTTCCAGGCGCGCCTGGCCCGGGCCGCGACACTGTGGGATGCGCGCGCGCCGCGCAGCCTGCTGCTGCTTGGCGGCGGGCCCCAGGGTGCCCCGACCGAGGCGGCACTCGCCCGTGAGGCGCTGCTGGCGCGCGGGATCGCCGCCGATGCGCCGCTGCTGCTGGAGGACCGCTCGCGCGACACCCTGCAGAATCTGCGCAACGCGCGTGCGCTGTTGGCGCAATCGACCGGGGCGCCCGTGGGTCAGGTCACCCTGCTCAGCAGCCGCTACCACTTGGCGCGCTGCGCATTGCTTGCTGGCCACCTGGGCCTGGACTGGGAACTGTGCGCCGCCGAGCCCGCGCTGTCCTGGCGCCCGACGACCTGGTGGCGGATCGCAGGCGAGGCCGCGTATCTGTGCTGGACCGACGTGGGGATGCGCTGGGCCCGGCTGATCGGTCACCGCCGGATGCTCGCGCGGCTGGGCTAGAGCGGCGATCCACCAGACCACGCTCGCGGACGCGCTTTGCGCCCGCGAGCGGCCGACGCTAGCGCGCTGTCCGCCCCCGTTGCGCGGGCACGAACCGGGTCTCCACGGCCTCCGCCAACTGGTCGGGCGGCAGCAGGCCCTGGTCGAGCAGGAAGTTGTTGAAGGCCAGGCGATCGAAGCGCTCGCCCAGTGCCAGCTCGGTGCGCATGCGCAGTTCGAGGATGCGGGTGTAGCCGTAGAAGTAGCTGGTCGCCTGGCCGGGTGCATTGACGGTGTAGCGGTCGAGTTCCTGACGCGCCATCGCCGGCGACAGCATCACCTCGTCGGTCAGCACGCGGCCGGCGCGCTCGCGGTCGATCAGGCCCAGGTTGAGCATCGGATCGAGCATCGCGCGGGCGGCGCGCAATAGGCGGAACTGCAGCGCGATCAGCTGGCCGTCGAGCGGCTCGTAGGGCACCAGTTCTGCCTCGGCGTACAGCGCCCAGCCCTCGACGTTGACCGAATTGAACGCGAACATCGAGCGCGCCAGCGACACTCCGCGCTCGACCATCGCGGTGAACTGCAACTCGTGCCCCGGGCGGCCTTCGTGCGCGGACAACGTCCAGCGCACCGCATCGAAATTGAAATCATCATAGGCCGCGTGCTCGCCGTCTCCGCCCGGATTGCCCAACGGCAGCACGAACGTGCCCTGCTGGCCGGTATTGCCGACCAGCGGCGCCGGGCGGAAATGCGGGGCGGGTTGCGCGGCCGATTCCGCGGGCGAGCCCAGGCGCATCTGCATCGCCCGCTGCGGCACGTCGACAATGCGCTCGCGCGCGATGATCGGATCGATCGCATCGATCACGTCCCGATAGCTCGCCTCCAGACGGTCGTCGGGAATCGCATCGCGCTTGAGCGCGGCGATCACCTCGCGATAGTCGGTGGCGGTGATGCCGTTGTCCTTGGCGACCAGCGGCGCGAGCTGTTGCATCTGCGCGCGGATCTCCATGAAGGCCAGTTGCGCGCGCTGCATCAGCAACTGCGGGTCGATATCGGTGCCGTACTGCTTGAGCCCGAAGGCATAGAGCTCGGGCGGTAGGCGGGTGTCCTCGCGGGCCTTGGGCAGCACGACGGTGCGTGTCCACTGCGCGTAGTCGGCGATCTCCTTGGCGATCGCGTCCAGTGCCGCGTCCGCGCCCTCGACCTTGTACTCAGCGAACAGGTCGCGGATGCCGGCGGCATAGGTGTCGGCGCTTTCGAGCGCGCGCTCGACCTCGCGGCGCGTGGGCGGCAGCAGCGTCGTGTCCGACAGACGCTCCTCGTAGCGCTCGCGCGCCAGCCGCGTGATCGGCACGCTGCCGGGCGCGAGGCCCGCGTAGCGTTGCAGGCGCGCGAGTGCATGGCTGCGCCGCTCGGGTGGCGTCTGTGTCGACAGCAGGGCATTGATGCCGTTGAACACCAGTTGTGGCGCATCGGTCCACGGCAGCAGGAACCGCTCCTCGAGCAGGCTGCCCTCGATGCTGTCGTCGATGCTCTTGAGCAGGATCTGCAGATCCTGGCGCACGTTGGCGTCGCGCTCGAGCTCGAGCTGGGTCTGCAGCCTCGCGCGTGCACCGGTGATCGCCTCGCGGTAGCGGCGGGCATGATCGGGACCGAGGTCGGCGACCTGGTCGTCGTAGCCGGGCACGCCGAAGAAGCCGACCGATTCGGGCTGGAACGGGGCCTGGGCGTCGATCAGGATCTGCGCGAGGTCATTGCTGCGGGCGACCCAGGCCGGCCCGGCCAGTTGCGCCGCGGACGCTGTCGCGGCGGCAGTGTCGGCATGGGCACCGGCCGCGAACGGCGTGGCGAGGGTCAGGGCGATGGCGAGGACGAGCGGCTTCATGGACAAATCCGGCGGCGACGATCGGGTCACCGTAGACGCCGCGCCCCGCGTCGGCAATGCCCGGAAGTCAGGGCGCGATCGCGGGCTCGCCGACGCCGGTTGCCTGGTCCACCAGGGTCACCATGCCGTCGTCCGTCGCCTTGATGAAGAACAGCGAGCCGTAGCGCCATTGACCGCGTTTGCGCTTGGCCTCGACATACAGCGTGCCCTGACCCTTGGGCCCGGTCAGGGTCACGATGAGCCCGGCCTCGCCGGTACCGCCGCCGAGGGTCGAGGTGTTGATACTGCCTGCCGGCAGGAAGCCCTCGGTCATCGGTTCGCCGATCAACGCGATGACCTCCCGGTCCGCACGGGCGCGCGCGACCGCATCCTGGTAGACATCCGAACCGACCAGCGTGCTGCGCACTCCGAACAACAGGACCGCGATTGCGAGCGCGGCCAGCGCGATCGCGGTCACGATGGCCACGGGCAAGGCCCACTTCCAGTGCCGCTGCCACCAGCCGCGCGAGGGCGTCGGCATGGTGTGTGGCGGGGTGGGACTGGGGGGCAACGGCGGAGGCATGGCGGACATGTGGATGGCTCGCGGTGCGGTCAGGGCGCGAGGCAGCGCTGCAGGAAGGCCTCGGTGGTGCGATAGCGATGCAATGCGTCGCGACCGCGCAGGCCGTGCTTGGCGCCGGGGTAGGTCATCAGCTCGAACGGCGTGCCGGCCGACTGCAGCTGGCTCATCAGCTGCGTGGCATTGGTGAACAGCACATTGTCGTCGGCCATGCCATGGATCAGCAGCAACGCATTGGGCCGGATGTTGTCGGCGTGCGTGAACACGCTGGCTTCGCGATAGCCGTCGCCGTTGGTCTTGGGCAGCCCCATGTAGCGCTCGGTGTAGTGCGTGTCGTAGAGCGCCCAGTCCGCGACCGGTGCGCCGGCGACGCCGCAGGCGTAGGCCTCGGGTGCCTTGGACAGCAGCATCAACGTCATGTAACCGCCGTTCGACCAGCCGTTCACCGCGATGCGGTCGCCGTCGACCCACGGCTGCGCCTTCAGCCAATCCACGCCGCGGACCTGGTCCTCGACCTCGACCGTGCCCTGGCGCCGGTAGAGCGCGCCGACAAAGTCGCGGCCGCGCCGCGGCGTGCCGCGATTGTCGAGCGAGAACACCACGTAGCCGCGCTGCGCCAGGTACTGATGGAAGCTCGCGTCTGCGCGTCCGGGCCAGGTGTCGAGCACGGTCTGAGAGGCCGGACCGCCGTAGACGTACACCACGACCGGGTAACGCTTGTTTGCGTCGAAGTCCGCGGGCCGGATCAGCGAATAATGCAGCGGCGTACGCCCGTCGGCCGCGGTCAGCGTGCCGAACTCGGTGGGCAGGTGCGCGGCCCGATAGGGCGCATAGGGGTGGTCGGCCGCGGCGAGGTCGTTGTCGACCAGCGTCGCGACCTTCGTGCCGTCGGCGCGGTGCAGCGCGATCTGCGGTGGCGTCGTGGTGTTCGACCAACTGTCGACGTAGACCGAGGCATTGCGCGCGAAGCTGGCGCTATGCATGCCCGGCTCGGTCGACAGCGCCGTGTAGGCCTGCCGGCCGTCGAGGCCAACGCTGTAGAGCCGCGACTCGGTCGGCCGGGCGACGGCCTTGCCGTCCTCCAGTGCCATGCCCGCGCGGAAGTACACACGCCCGGCGGCCTCGTCGACGGCCAGCAGCGCATCGACCGGCCAGTCGCCGCGCGTGAGCTGCGTCGCCCGGCGTCCGTCCTCACTCATCAGGTACAGGTGTTGGAAGCCGTCGCGCTCCGACGACCACACAAAGCGGCCATCGGCGAGGAACCGCAGGTCGTCGTGCAGCGGCACCCAGGTGCGACTGCGCTCGACGAGCAGCGTGCGCTGGCGGCCGGTGGCGAGCGTGGCCTCGATCAACTCCAACGTCTGCTGGTCACGAGACTGGCGCTGGAACGTCAGGCGTTGCGGGTCGCGCCACTGCACGCGGGCAAGATAGATGTCCGGATCGCGTCCGAGGTCGACGGCGGTCGCAGTGCCGCCCTGCGGCGCGATCACGTGGAGCGAGATGCGCACATTGTCGTCGCCGGCCGCCGGATAGCGCTGCTCGACGACATCGGTGCGATCGGGATAGACCTCATAGCGCTTCTGCACCGGCACCGGCGACTCGTCGATGCGCGCATACGCGATCGCGCTGTCGTCGGGCGCCCACCAGTAGCCGGTGTGCCGGTCCATTTCCTCGTCGGCAACGAACTCGGCCACGCCATTGCCGATGGTCGCGCTGCCGTCGGTGGTCAGTCGGCGCTCGGCGCCGCTCGCCAGATCCACGACCCACAGATCGCGCGCCCGGACGAAGCTCACGAAGCCGCCACGCGGCGAGACCTTCGGGTCGGTGGCGAACCCGCCGCCTTGGGTCAGCTTGCGGACCGCGTCGCGCCCGGTCTTGGCCAGATCGTAGAGATACAGTTCGCCGCCGAGCGGAAACAGCAGCGTGCGCGCATCCGGCGCCCACTGGTAATCGACAATGCCCGACTGCCCGGCGATACGTTGGCGCTCACGTCGGGCCTTCTCCTCGTCGCTGAGCGTCTCCTCGCCGGGCAGCACGACCTTCGAGTCGACCAGCATGCGGGTCTGCCCGCTGGCGATGTCGTACTCCCACAGGTCGAGCTGATTGCGGTTCTCGTCCTTGCCGCGCAGGAACGTCACCCGCGACCCGTCCGGCGCGACCTGCGGCTTGAGCAACGTCGGTCCCGACAACGGCGCATCGCCGGTGATCGCCTCGAGCGTGAGGCGGCCGTCTGCAGGCGGTGTTGTGGCGAGCGCGTCGGTGGCGGTGGTGGCGAGCATCAGAGCGGCAGCAGCAAGGACGGAGCGCATGGCGGATCCAGTGGAGCGGGGAGGGGAGTGTAACGAGCGGTGTTGTGCAGGCAGGTGGCGCATCGCACGTGGGTTTTTCAGTTCCCATTCACTGATGTGAAGTGATATCTTCACATGTGTATTGGTATCGCACTTAAGTGCGACTCCGATTAGGCACAAGCGCGTATTTGCGCGCGGACAATCAGGGGTAGAAAGACATCGAATGGGATTTCCCGCCAAGCCGAGGATGGCATGTCGAACTATGTTATTGGTGTCGCGCGGAACGGAACAGCCGCGACCGCACGATCCGGTTTGTTGACGGTGCAATGACGCAGGAAGCTGTTGATAGGAATGCTCAATTGGGAGTCGGTGTTGGTCAGATGCTGTCGCATCCTGGTCAGACAGCGGCGGCGCTAGCTGCGGTCGTTTCTAATTACCCGGTACAAGTGGCGAGCCGTTTTGGCTCGGGTGTTGCGGTAGGTGCCTTCTTTACGTCTTATGTTGGTGCAGCTACGACTGCTATGGCGGGTTATGGGTCGGCATTTAAGGCGGCTCATCAGAATCCTGGCGCCATAGCTATAGCTGCAGTTGTTGGTGAGGAGATGTGCCCGTGAAAACTTTGTGGAAGTTCTCTTGCCCATCTTGTGGGTCGCCAGAGCAAAATTTCACTGCTGTTGGGGCATTAGGGCGTGTCATTAGGAAGAATTGCGAAAGATGTGGTGCGAAAATAAAATCGGAGTTAAGTTTATCGAAGTATGTTTTTATGGTTTCCTATATTAACTTGATTGCTGCTCTAGCACTTGCTCCCATGGTGATTATGTTGGTTGCTGGGCGATGGGGTTTGGCGCTAGCGTTTGGTGCTCTGTTTTTTGTTCTGGTGTGGCCGCCGGCCATGATGATTCACGCTCGCAACGCAGTCGCTCTTGACTAAGGAAAGAGGGGGCATGGCGAGTGGTAGCGACTGTGACTTCCTTGTATCTCCTGGTGTAGGCGCTGAAGAGTTTCTGAAGATGATTCCACGCGGTGTGTGATTGCAATCGGCGATGAGTAGTGCCGTTGCGTTGGGAGCGCTTTTGGCCGCCGCTTGTACATAAGCTGGCGCTCGGTCGGTAAAACCAAAGAGAGCGATATTATTCGGTCGAGATTGGCTTTGTCAATAATCTGGGTCGGCTTCTGAGACGGTGGGGGGGCCTGGTGGAGATGCCGCTCCCCAGTTGGCCTTGGTTGCGATTCTGGAGGCGCTCGATGGGCGGTGGCCCTATATTTCTAGTCCTGATTTTTTGTGGTGCGGCAGCTGTTGCCTTTTTTGGTTGGGTAAGCAGGCTGCATTTGGTGGCGGATCGTAAGCCGGTGGACGTAGACGATCTCTATCTTTCTGTATCCAGCAAGGTAGACATCGCGGCGTTGCGCGCAGTTATGCGAGGGGTTGGTGAGTCCTATTCCATAAACCCAGAGCTTATTCGGCCAGAAGATCCACTATCTGGATTTATCAAGGCCGACTCTTGGCTCTTGGGCGCTGGAACGGAGCGTCTAAATGAATGGTTGGCTGATAACCGACTGGATGCTCATTTGGCGTCATCCTTGACGGTGCTCGAGCTCGCGCAAGCCTTGGAAGATTCCCGTCGGTCTTCCAATTGATCGGACGCCGCTGAAGCAGGTAGGCCGATAGGAGATTAAGCCAACAATGCTTGCATTGCCGAGTCATCGTGATCGGCGTGGTCACGCTATGTCGACTAAGCACTGCATCGGTCTGGCACGCAGTGCCGCCGGGCGGGCCTGGATCGCGGCATGTCATGGCGGCGCTAAGACACCGGGCTGGATCGCTGCGAACCACGCTTACGACTGCGCTGTTCTAGGCAACTCGCTGGATGATTACAACCTTGGCTTTCCTGGCCAGTACTACGATGCGGAGACAGGCTTCTGGTACAACGGGTTCCGTGACTACGACGGGCGTACAGGTGGCTATCTGCAGAGCGATTCAATTGGACTGGCAGGTGGGTTTAACACAGATGGTTGCGGCGGATGACATCCGGTTTCGTTTGTTGATCCGTCTGGATTGGGGGGGGATTTGCGAGGGTCTCCGATCCTAACTCTCTCGCTTTTCGTGTGGGTAGGGGCTTTTGTTGGCCTTACGTCAAGCGGGCAGTTATTCTTCAGGCATACCTGGGGTCGGAGGGTGGGGTGGGGCCTTTTGTTGGTGTGGGCGTCGAGGCGGGCGTCTCGTATTCCGAGTGCCCGACTCCTTCAGGTAAAAGTGAGAGCTCGCAGGCAAGAGCTTCTTTTAATTTCGGAGCTGGGGAAAGTGTTGGAGCATCTGTCGAAGGTCCGTTGCCGTGGTCGAATAGCGTCAGCGGGGGCGACTCTACTGGGGTTGGTTTTGGTCGGCTTAGGCTCGGTGCGGGGGCGGGGCTTCAGTTGTCTGGGGGCGCATCTATCACCACGACGTACGCAACTTCTCCGTTCTGGCTATGAGTAAATTAGGCGCTGGGCGCGGATTATTGTCTAGAATGTCCCCGATTTTGATCGCGACTGGGGTATTGTTTATTTTTGTTTATAATGCTGAGGATATTTTATCTAGAGAAGTAAAGGTCTTGCTTTTCTTTGTTTATGCTATCTTGGTGTTTTCTGGGATTGCGATGGTAGTGATTGAGTTTTTCAAGGTCTTGAGCAAGGTGCGCCGCAGTCGGAAGTAGGTGTGGGGGGCTATGGGTAGAGATTTTGTTTTTGGCGTATGATTGATTTTTCGCGGCACCTTTCTATGAAGCTGGCAATAATAAATATATTGACAATTGTGATATTCGGAGGAGTCATGGCTCCGATCACCTATCGCGGACTTGGTGTTGCCGATCATCCGCCTGATTTGTTGTTTGCGGCCATTATTTTGGGGTTTGGATTGTTCTCTGTTCTCGCATCAGCGTGGCGTGACTGCGTCGTCGGGGTGCGTTGGGTGAAGCCATCCCTGGCCAAATCGATCTTCGTATCTGCCGGGAATCAGCAGCGCCACTTCATGACGGGGTTGGCCCTCGTCTATGTCGGTTCGCTCATTTTTTTTCTCGGGCGAGAAGATGGGCCCGAATGGAGTGGTTGCCTTCTCTTGTTCTTGGGAGTCGGGATGTTGTCGGGTGTGGCGGCATCCCTGAATTTGATGAAAGAGAACTACGACTAACAGACTGAATGGGGCTCAGGCTCGCTGGCCGATAATGATCGCTTGATCGCGCCGCACTGGGCCATGCGCCGCATCAGCCTGCCGGACAGACCTCGCTCCGCGCGGCACTGCCCGACCAGCTCCACATGCGATGGATCTGCGGCTGGAAGGTGTGCAGGACGTGGCCGCAGGGGGCGCCGGCCTCGGGTGGCAGGCACGCGGCGTGCCGGCCGTCGTCGGCGACATACCAGCGCGCCTGTTCCGGAGGCGTGGTGATATAGGCGAGCGCGAGCAGTTCGCTCGCGACTTGGGGCGCCGGGATCCGCCGCCAGCCGTCGCCGGCGAGCGCGTCGCAGCGCGCGGCATCGGCGATGGGGGCGTGGATCGGCGTCGATGCGCACGCGGCCAGGAGGCAGGCCGCGGCGCCTAGGGGGATCGCTCGCATCGGGCGCGTCCTTGGGTCCGGATTGGAGCTCCGATCCTACGCAGGGTGTCCGAGCTGCGCACCCGGATGCATTGCGTCAGCGGCGCCCCTGCCCGAACAGCTGCGCCTTCTCTTCTTCGCTCAGCGGCTTGCCGGCGTTCGGATTGACCTCTCGCGCCTTGGCGTAAGCGCGTTGCGTAGCCGGGCGGGCCTGGATCGCGGCGTGCCAGCGGCGGATCTCGGGATAGGGCGTCATATCGATCGGGGCCTTGTCGTAGACGCCGATCCACGGGTACGCGGCCATGTCGGCGATCGAGTACGCATCGCCGGCGATGAAGTCGCGGCCTTTCAAGCGGGTGTCGAGCACCTGCAGCAGCCGGTTGGCCTCGTTGGTGTAGCGCTCGATCGCATAGGGAATCTTCTCGGGCGCGTAGACACTGAAGTGGCCGTACTGGCCGGTCATCGGCCCCAGGCCTGCCATCTGCCAAAACAACCATTCGATCGCTTCGATGCGCGTGCGCGGATCGGCGGGCAGGAAGCGGCCGGTCTTTTCGGCCAGGTACAGCAGGATCGCACCGGATTCGAACACCGTCTGCGGCGCGCCGCCATCGGCGGGGGCATGATCGACGATCGCCGGCATCTTGTTGTTCGGCGAGAAGGCGAGGAACTCGGGCTTGAACTGGTCGCCCTTGCCGATGTTGACCGGCTGGACGCGATAGTCGAGGCCGGCTTCCTCGAGGAACAGCGTGACCTTGTGGCCGTTGGGGGTGGGCCAGTAGTGCAGGTCGATCATGGCGACGCTCCGAAAGACAGGTGCGTCGAGTCTAGGCATGTCGCCGTCACGCGGCGTGGCGACGCGGCGCACGCTGCGTTGCGGTGGTGTGGCTTGGGAGCGCGGAGGCGAGCAAGCAGCCCTCCCCCGCCGGAGCGGGGAGTGTTGCGTGGGGAGAGTTCGCTTTCACGGGTTGTCGCTTGCCCCCATCCCAACCTTCCCCCGCGAGCGGGGGAAGGGGCAATCTACTGTCCAGCCTTCCACCCGTGAAGGGCGCAATGCCCGCGAGCGGTGGAAGGGGCAAGCGACTGCGCGCTTACTGGGTTTTGCAGTCCAGACGGTGCGTGGCGTCGGTGCCGATGCGGACATCGGCCACGCCCAGGGTCAGGCCGGCCGGTGCGCGCAAGGCGAAGGGTGTGCTGACGCGGGTGGCGTCGAGACCGGCGGCCGTGAGGCACTTGAGCGGCACGCCGACGGTCACCCATTCGCCGCGCGGCAGGGTGCCCAGCCACGGGCCGATCGGCAGTTCGGCCTGGCAGCCCTCGCCACAACGGGCGAACAGCGTGACGTCACCGGCGGCGGGTACGGCGTCCACGCGCACGGTGGCGAGCAGCAGCGAATCGCCATTGGTCTCGCGGCTGAGGTCGAACGGCGAATGCGACAGCAGTTCGGCGGTGGCATTGCCGGTCCAGGTCAGCAGACGTGCGCCTTCCTGGGTCTGGTAATCGACCGCGGCCAGCGTCAGCGTGCCGTCTGGCGTGGCGACGCGCGGGTGCAGCACGTCGGCGCCGCGGCCGTCGTTGCCGGTCACCACCAGGCGCAGGCCAGGGCCGGGCACGCCACGGGCGAAGTAGCCCGCGTCCTTGCCGTCTTCGGCGCTGACGCCGGCATCCTCGGGCAGCGGCGCAAGATCGCCGGCATCGGCGTAGGTCAGGCCGAAGCCGAAGGGGAACAGCGGGTCGTAGCCGTCCATGCCGACGTTGTTGACGTACTGGTCGGCGCGACGCGGCCACGAGAAGCCGAGCTTGCCCTTGAAGTCGTGCTGCGGCTGACCATCGGCGCCGCGCAGCAGCACGTCGGCGATGCCCGCGCCCTCCGAACCCGGCAGCCACGCCGCAACGAAGGCGTTGGAGGCGTTGATCTCGCGGTTCATCCACAGCGGGCGGCCGCTCAGGAACACCGAGACGACCGGGATGCCATCGGCGCGCAGGCGCTTGATCAGCTCGAGGTCGGCGTCGTTGCCGGGCTTGTATAGCAGGTTCGGCAGGTCGCCCAGGAACTCCGCATACGGATCCTCGCCGAACACCACGATCGCCACGTCGGGCTTCTGCCGGTACGCGCCGTCGACCGCGAGCTGTGCGCTGCCGCCCGCGGCCTCGACCTGGGCGCGGATGCCGTCCCAGATGCTGTCGGCGTTGGGATAGTCGGCGCGCTTGGTGCCGGTGCCCTGCCAGTTGAGGGTCCAGCCGCCAGACTGCTTGCCCACGTCGTCGGCGCCGTCGCCGGCCACCAGCACGCGTTGCTTGGGCGAGAGCGGCAGCACGCGGCCTTCGTTCTTGAGCAGCACCAGCGACTCGCGCACCGCGCGACGCGCGACTTCGCGATGTTCGGGGGCGCCGAGCAGTTCGAACTTGCCGCCGAGCGCACGTTCCGACGGGCGCGGCTTGTCGAACAGCCCCATGCGGAACTTGACCTTGAGCACGCGACGCACCGCGTCGTCGAGGCGGGCCATCGGCAGCTCACCGGACTTCGCGTGCGCGAGCGTGCTCTCGTACAGGCCGCGCCAGCTGTCGGGCGCCATCGCCAGGTCGAGCCCGGCGTTGAACGTGGCGGCGCAATCGGTGGTCGTGCAGCCCGGCAGCTGGCCGTGGCCATTCCAGTCGCCGACGACCAGACCGCCGAAGTTCATCCGCCCCTTGAGCACGTCGGTGAGCAGCGCGTGGTGGCCGTGCAGGCGCTGGCCGTGGAAGCTGTTGAACGAGGCCATGACTGCCTGCGCGCCGGCGGCGATCGCCGGCGGATAGCCGGCGCCGTGGATGTCGCGCAGCTGTGCGTTGGTGACCTGGGTATCGCCCTGGTCCTTGCCGCCGACGGTGCCGCCGTCGCCGAGGTAGTGCTTGACCGAGACCATCACGTGGTGGTCGTCGAGGAAGTCCGCCTGTCCGGGCTCGCCCTGCATGCCCTTGACGACGGCCGGCGCGAATGCGGCGACAACGTCCGGCGATTCCGAGTAGCCCTCGTAGGTGCGGCCCCAGCGATCGTCCTGCGGCACGGCGACGGTCGGCGCGAACGCCCACTCCATGCCGGTGGTGCGGGTTTCGATCGCGGTGACGCGGCCGATCTCGCGCATCAGATCGGGATTGCGCGTCGCGCCCAGGCCGATGTTGTGCGGGAACAGCGTGGCGCCGACGATGTTGCTCTGGCCGTGCACCGCGTCGATGCCGAAGATCACCGGAATCGCCTTGCCGCCGCCGGTCGTGTCCATCGAGGCTTCCCAGAACGCGTCGGCCAGCGCCAGCCATTCGGCGGGTGCGGCGTCGTAGCGGCCGCCGGGGTCGGAGTTGCCGCCCGCCAGGATCGAGCCGAGCCGGTACTTGCGCAGGTCCTCGGGCGTGATGTCGGCGATGTCGCCCTGGATGATCTGGCCGACCTTCTCCTCGACGGTCATCGTGGCCAGCAGCGCGTCGACCTTGGCATCGAGTTCGGTGTCGTCGAACGGCCAGGTGACTTCGGGCCACTGCGACGGATCGACGGCGTTGGCATCGGCGGTGGTGGCCGCCTGCGTATTGGCGCCCGTTGCGGCGTCGGTCGCCTTGGGATCGTTGCCGCAGCCGGCCAGTGCGAGCGCGGCGGCGAGGGCGAGCAGGTGCTTGCCGGCGGGTCGAGTGGCGCGCCGGCGCGCCGCCGGTGTGGGCTGGATGGACATCGTCGGGTTCCCCTCCGCTACGTGGTCGTCAGTTCGGCTGACAGCGTTGTCATGAGCGCCGCAGAATACCGCAACCTGTCTGCGATGTTTGCTGCAGAGCGGCAAAACCGCGACTGGCCCGGCACCGCCATCATGGAATCGGTGCCGGTCTGGCAGAATCTGTCGCGAAATCGCACCGACTCTGGATTCCATTACATGCGTGTCCGCATCGAGGACGTCGCCGCAGAGGCCGGCGTGTCCATGAAGACCGTCTCGCGGGTGCTCAACCGCGAGCCCAACGTCGCCGCGGCCACGCGCGCGCGGGTCGAAGCCGCGGTCGGCAAGCTGCGCTACACCCCTCACCCGTCGGCGCGCACGCTGGCCGGGCGCCGCTCGTACCTGGTTGCGATGCTCTACGACAACCCGTCGAGCAACTACCTGATGGAGGTCGAGCTCGGCCTGCTCGATGCCTGCAAGGCGCATCACTACAACCTGATGCTCGCGCCGCTGGTCTACGACGCGCGCGACATCGTCGACACGGTCGAGGCGATGGTCGAGCAGTCGCGCCTGGACGGCGTGGTGCTGACGCCGCCGATCACCGATGACGCGGCGTTGCTGGCGCGGCTCGACGAGCTCGACGTGCCGTACGCGAGCATCTCGCCGATGGAAGCGCACCGCCGGGTTGGCGTGACCGTCGACGAGGGCAGCGCCGTACGCGAGATGATCGCGCACCTGGTCTCGCTCGGGCATCGCCGCATCGCGCACATCAAGGGGCACCCCGCGCACGGCGCGACCGGTTGGCGCCTGGCCGGCTATCGCGCCGGATTGCGCGAGGCCGGCCTGGCCTTCGATCCGGCGCTGGTCGTGGACGGCGAGTTCTCGCACGAGTCGGGATTCCGCGCCGCGACACGACTGATGGCGCTGCCCGAGCCGCCGACCGCGATCTTCGCGGCCAACGACGACATGGCCGCCGGGGTGATCTGCGCGGTCTACGAGCTGGGGCTGCAGGTCCCGCGCGATGTCTCGGTCTGCGGCTTCGATGACACCCCGATCTCGCGCCACATTCATCCCGCGCTGACCACGGTGCGCCAGCCCACGCGCGAGATGGGCCAGCTGGCCGGGCTGGAACTGCTCAAGGCGCTGCGCGATCGCGACGAGGCCGGCATGGTCGAAGTGCCGTACACCCTGCAGCTGCGGCGCTCCACCGGGCCGGCGCCGCGCTGAGCGACGCGCCGATGGCCCCCACCCGGGTCGCTCCCGCCGGTTCGCGGCCGCGTCGCGGCGACAGCGCATGCGCCGGCGCACGCACAATCGCCCCGCAAGCCGGTATCTTCGACGTTCGAGCCTGACCGGCGCCGGCGCATCCGCCGCGTCGCACACGTCACTCCGGGGATATGGATATGAGCAGCCCAAGCATTGCCGGCGACGCCTCCGCGCGCGCTGCCGAGAACACCCGCTTCATCGTCCTGATCAGTTGTGTGGCCACGATCGGCGGCTTTCTGTTCGGTTTCGACAGCGGCGTCATCAACGGCACTGTCGATGGCCTGCAGCAGGCGTTCGGCTCGAGCAAGGCCGCGCTGGGCTTCGAGGTCGCCTCGATGCTGCTCGGCTGCGCGATCGGCGCGTTCTTCGCGGGCCGGCTCGCCGACCGCTGGGGGCGGCGCAGCGTACTGATCATTTCCGCGGTGCTGTTCCTGTTGTCCGCGATCGGGTCGGGTGCGGCCACCAGCTCGTTGATGTTCATCGCCGCACGCGTGCTCGGCGGCTTCGCGGTCGGCGCGGCCAGCGTGATGTCGCCGGCCTACATCGCCGAAGTGGCGCCGGCGCGCTACCGCGGCCGGCTGGCGACGGTGCAGCAGATCGCGATCATTTCCGGCCTGTTCGCGGCGTTCCTGAGCAACTACCTGCTCGCCCGCAGCGCCGGCGCATCGACCGACGCACTGTGGCTGGGCGCGCCGGCCTGGCGCTGGATGTTCTGGATGATGGCGTTCCCGTCGCTGCTGTTCCTGGCGCTGTTGATGCTGATTCCCGAGAGTCCGCGCTATCTGATGGTCAAGCGCCGCCACGGCGAAGCGCTCGCGGTGCTGTCGCGGCTGTACGGCCCGGCGCAGGCGCAGACCACGCTGAGCGAGATCGAACGTTCGCTGGCCGGCGACCAGCACCGTCCGCGGCTGTCGGACCTGGTCGACCGGGTCAGCGGCCGCATCCGGCCGATCGTCTGGGTCGGCATCGGCCTGGCGACGTTCCAGCAGCTGGTGGGCATCAACGTGGTGTTCTATTACGGCGCGGTGCTGTGGCAGGCCGTCGGCTTTTCGGAAAGCGATGCGCTGCTGATCAACGTGCTGTCGGGCGCGCTGAGCATCGGCGCCTGCCTGATCACCGTGGTGTTGATCGATCGCATCGGCCGCAAGCCGTTGCTGTGGATCGGCTCGCTCGGCATGGCGGTGTCGCTGGCCGTGCTGACCTGGGTCTTCGCCAGTGGCGCCCTGGTGGACGGGCACCTGCAGTTGCCGGACGGCATGGGCACGGTGGCGCTGATCGCGGCCAATGCCTACGTGGTGTTCTTCAACATGTCCTGGGGCCCGGTGATGTGGGTCATGCTCGGCGAGATGTTCCCCAACCAGATCCGCGGGTCGGGCCTGGCGGTCGCCGGCGCCGCGCAATGGACGTCGAACTTCGCGATCACGATGAGCTTCCCGGTCCTGCTGGCCGGTATCGGCCTGGCCTCGACCTATGCGATCTACATGGTCGCCGCGTTCATCTCGGTGGGCTTCGTGCTCAAGTATGTCCGCGAGACCAAGGGCCGCGCGCTGGAGCAGATGGAGGGCTGAGGGCGTGGTCGGTGGGTTTGGCGAAGGCGCGGTCCGCGGATCTCGCCTTCGTCATGCCTGGGGGAAGCCGATTGGGGCGTGCCGCTCCGGAGTTTCGAGGCGATCGGCATCCGCGTTGACGTAGGTCCCGCTCGTCGGCCTGCACATGTACGCGCCGGTACGGCTCAACGCGATAGGCGCTCGTGCAGCCGCGCCCGGATCGTTGCCGCTCGGACATCGTTGAGCGGCGCTAGGACACCGCGGGCCTCTTCGGGGATGTGATCGGCCGTTTCCGGTCCGGACTCGAACACGTAGTGTCTGAAGATCTCCTGCCAGGTCGCGCGCTGGTCGGCCGGCAGGTCGCGGATCGACAGCAACGCATGCATCAGCGCGTTCATCGGCGTCTCCATCCAGTCCGGCGTGCGACGCCACCAGTAGTTGATCAGGACGTTGAAGCCGTCGAGGGCCTCCATGTGGTGCCACCACATGCTCGGGATGAACACCGCGTCGCCCGGTTCCAGGATCGCCGTGCGGGCGTGGCGCATCGCCTCGGCGAAGCGCGGGAAGCGCGCGAGGTCGGGCGCGGCGAAATCCACCAGGCTGACCGGCTGCCCTGCGGGGGTCACGTCGAGCGGACCGACGTAGAGATTGGCCAGTTGGTCGGGCGGCAGCAGCGTCACGCGCCGCCGGCCGGCACAGACGCAGGCGAGGTTCTCGGGCAGGTCCTGGTGGGCGGGCACGCGCGTGCGGTTGCCGATCCAGATGCTCGCCAACGGATCGTCGACGCCGAGCGCGAGCGGATGTTCGGCGCGCAGGCCGGGCAGGAACGTGTCGAGCGTGGTCGCGCCGAGGTAGATCATCGGCGGGTCGGCGGCGTCGAGATATTTGACGAGGGTGTTGAGCGCCACGGTCAGCGGCACCTGCTCGCGTCGGAAATTGAATCCCTGCAGGTCCGGGCCGTAGCCGATGCGGCCGCGCTCGGAGGCCGGCGCCGTCATCGCGTTGGCGGGCATGCCGTCGTTGGCGAACCGGCGCAGGTAGGCGGCGGCTTCGCGGCTGGAATGACGCGAGGCCCGGACCAGCGGCCAGTCGGCGAACCGGCCACGCAGGACCAGCGGCGCATCTTCGCGCACCGCCTGCGCGAGCGGCAGGTCCGGGGCCGCATCGGGAATGCACCCAGCGATGGCGGACATCTCAGGCATCGATCGTCGTCAGCAACGGTCCGATCGCAGCATAGTCCAGACGCTGCAGGTCGATGTGCGTTCCGCGTAGCCCGCCTCCGGCCAGGTGGCCGGAGGCGGGAGAGGTCGGATCAGAACTTGTAGCGGAACCCGAACATGTAGCGCGGTCCGGTCTGGGTCGCGTAGAACACCTGACGCTCGTGGCGACCATGCGAACGCATCGTCTCGTCGGTCAGATTGATCGCCTCGGCGTGGATCGTGAAGTTGTCGCTGACCTGGTAGCTGATGTTGAGATCCAGCTGGCCGTAGTCCTCGACATACACCGGGTTCGGGCGCCAGCTGTCGTAGGTGCTGGACAGGAACTTGTCACGCCAGTTGTAGGCCGCGCGGACCTGCCATGGCCCCTTGTCGTAGAACGCAACGAGGTTGGCCGAATCGCTCAGCCCCACCAGCGCGAACTGGTCGCCCAGATTGTAGTTGTCGTAGGTCAGGTCGGAGTCGACGATGGTGTAGTTGGCGGCCAGGCCGAACCCGCTCTCGCCGAAGACGTGTTGCGCACTGATCTCCCAGCCATCGAGCGAGGAGGATTCCTTGTTGACCGGAACGCTGACGCGGAACACGGCCAGCGGATCGCCCGGCTGCCCTTCGATCGTGTTGTTGGCTTCGTCCACGCCGGGCGCACCGGCGAAGTTGTCGAAGATGTACTCGCGCACGCAGCGGCGGAACGCGGTCGCGCCGGGCGTGCAGCCGGCGGCGACGGCCTGGTTGTAGTAGGCGCCGCCGACGGGTGTGCGGATGTCGAACGGCGAGATCTCGACCACCGACGTGCCGATGTAGTTGTCGATGTCCTTACGGAACCAGCCCACCGAAACGTAGCTCGATTCACCGTAGTACCACTCGACCGACAGGTCGAAGTTCTTCGACTCGAGCGGGCGCAGGCCCGGATCGCCCTGCGAGCCGGTACCGCCCTCGAAGGCGGCGAACGAGTCGAGCGTCTGACCGCCCTGGATATGGTTCCACTGCGGCCGGCCGATGCTGTGGCCATAGCTGGCGCGCACGACCAGCTCGTCGGTGACCTCGAGGCTCAGGTCGACGCTGGGCAGCCAATAGTCGTAGCTGCCACGCAGTTCGGTGAAGTCGGGATCACCGAACTGCACCGCGAACTCGTTCTCCCCGGTCCAGGTCATGCCCGTAGCAATCGGCACCAGGGCTCGCGAGGTGACGTCCGTTTCCTCGTAGCGGACACCGACCGATGCGTGAAGCGGCATCGCCAGGTCCCAGGTGTTGTTCCACTGCACATACGCGCTCTTGGACTTCTCGGTCGCGCGTCGATCGGTGCTGAACTCGTCGGGCGGCAGATACGCGGAGACATCGCCACCACGCGCGGCGATGGCGGCGTCGCGGACCTGACCGAAGTCGAACAGATAGAACTGGCCGAACATCCCGCCGCTGCCGGGAAACTGGTCGAAATAGCGACTCATGTCGTCGGCGATCCAAAGATCGTCGGCGTAGTCGCCGGCCCGATTGCCAAAGCCACCCCAGTCGTCGCGCTGTGTGAAGCTGTAGGCCGTGCGGTTGTTGACTTCGGTGAACGCCGCGCCAAATTGAAGGCTGGAGTAGTCGCCAAACTGGAACTTGCCGCGAACCTGCCCCTGCTCCACCTCCGACTTCATATAGCTGTTGCGGAAGGACGACCCGGTAACCATCATCCGATCAGCGCCCACGCGGGTCATGCCCGGCGGAAGCTGCACGCCGAGTACGGGGAAATCACCGCTGAAGTCGACTGTCGTGTTGCCGCGTACGAAGGCGGCCGCGCCGATCACATTGTTCGAACCCCATGGGCCGTCGGCGCCCGATTCTGCACTGGAGGAGTGGTAGTCGAACTCCAGGTCAAGGCTGTCCGTCACTTCCCAGGCGACATTGAAGCCGAGGGACTTGTTCTCGTTTTTGGTCGCGAACTGCGCGCCGGCCATCGCCAAGTCGCTGCCCTCGAGCACGCCGTTGACTGTCTGGAAGTCGATGAACTCGGTGTATGAGGTGGGGGCAGCGATCGGGCCGTCGGTCCATGATGTCCGCGAGGCCGCCTGATTGAACCAGGTGGACAACTCGTGGCGCTGTTGCTGGATGCGGTTCTCCGAGTACGTATAGTCGAGCGTGGCGGTGATGCGGTCGGTGGGTGCGTACTGCAACGTACCCTGCGCGTTGGTGCGCTGGCGCTGGATACCGTTGAGTGCATACACCAGGTTCTGCGGCACGGAGTAAATATCACCGGCGCCAGGGGGATTGGTCGCGTTGGCGGCAGGGCCGGGCAGCGCCAGCGGGCCTTCGTCACCCGGGAATGCGTACCAGCCACCGCCCACGGCTGCCTCGTTATAGCCCGAGTCGCGCTCCTGGTAGCTCGCGCTGACAGAAACGCCGAGCTTTCCGTCGGCGAAGACGTTGCTAAAGATGCCCGACATTTCACCCGTGGTCGAATCGCCACGCATGCTCTTGGGAAGATTCTCGGCCGACGTGTCGTGCACTGCCTTCATGCCGACACTGATCAGTTCGCCCATGTCTAGCGGACGACCTGTCTTGATGTTGATCGTCGCGCCGATGCCGCCCGTGGGTGTAGCCGCGCGACTGGTCTTGAACACCTCGATGCCGGAGATCGATTCAGACGCGAGATTGGCGAAATCGAACGCGCGCGAGTTGGAGGCATTCGTTGCCTCGATGCTGGAGGCAGGCATCTGCCGACCGTTGAGCAGCACCAGGTTGAAGTCAGGGCCGACGCCGCGAACGGTGACCTTGGACCCTTCCCCCATCGAACGGTCGATCGACACTCCCGAGATGCGCTGCAGCGACTCGGCCAGGTTGGTGTCGGGGAACTTGCCGATGTCCTCGGCGACGATGCCGTCGACGATGCCCTGCGAGTCGCGCTTGAGGTTCATCGACGAGGTCAGGCTGCCGCGGATACCGGTGACGACGACGGCGTCGAGTTCGGTGGCGTCAGACGGCGGGTCGGCGACCTGGGCAAGCGTCGGCGAGGCGAGGGCGAGCAACAGGGCGGACGTCAGCAGCCGCTGCTTCGGCGCGGCACGGAATGGCTTCATGGATCTTCCCCTCCCAAGGGATCTCACGAAAGTCGATCGAATTGTGGGCAGCGCACCGCGCGCGGAACACGCCGTGAGCCACGGCTGCATTAGGAAGCGAGACTGACAGCGTTGTCAACTGGGCTGCGCGACCTGCACGGGCGCCGTCCGCAGCGGCAGTGGTGCTCACCGGCGATGCACGCCGCCATCGCCAGTCTCGACCGCCCATCCGGAGTGTGCAGATGATTCAGGACATCGATGTCGCGGTGGTCGGGGGTGGACCAGCGGGGCTGACCGCGGCGACCTATCTGCGCCGCTTTCTGCGCAGCGTGGTCGTCATCGATGGCGGGCGCAGCCGGGCGCGCTACATTCCCGAGAGCCACAATTGCCCCGGGTTTCCGCAAGGCGTGTCCGGTACCGGGCTATTGCGTCGCATGCGCGAGCAGGCCGAGGCGTTCGAAGTCGAGATCACCACCGGCCACGTGGATACGATCGTCCGCGAGGGCGAAGGCTTCGTCGTTACCGCGGCTGGGAGGCGCTGGCGTGCGCGCAAGGTGATCCTGGCGACCGGTCTGGCCGACCGATTGCCCGAGGTGCCTTGGGCGGAAGCGGCGATCGCCTGCGGCGCGCTGCGTCTGTGCGCGATCTGCGATGCCTACGAGGCCAGCGACCAGGCGATCGCGGTCTACGGCCCGGGCGCTGTGATCGGCGGCCATGCCGCGTTCCTGCGCAGCTATTCGGCACGCATCGCGCTGCTGCCCACCGATGCGGACCTGGCGCACGAGGCCATCGCCCAGGCACAGGCGCTCGGTGCGACCCTGTTGCCGCCGGGCGGGACGCTCGAATTCGATGGCGTGCACTGCCACTACCGCACGCCCGACGGCGGCGTGCACCGCTTCGACACCGTCTACCCGTACCTGGGCTACGAGGGCGGACCGTCGTTGCCGACCGGACTGCGCCTGGACAGCGACGACAGTGGCGCGCTGGAGGTCGATGCGCATCAGCAGACCCGGGTGCCGGGGCTCTATGCGGTCGGCGATGTGGTCAGCGGTCTCAACCAGATCTCGGTCGCGGTCGGCCACGCGGCGATCGCGGCCACGCATGCGCACAACGCGCTGCCCTTCGTGCCGCGCGCGGCTGCGCCCGGGTAGAACCCGGGCGCAGGAACACGTCCTTCCGATGTGGCCGGCGAGGCCGCCGGCCGGGGGTCAGAACTGGTAGCGCACGCGCAGGCCGTAGGCACGCGCATCGTTGAGGAAGCGGATGTTGAGCCGCGATCCCACGATCGCCTTCTGCGACACGTCGTTGTCGAGCAGGTTGCTGCCGTAGAGCTCGTAACGCCAGCGCCCGTCGAGCGAGGTGAGACCGATGCCGGCATTGAGCGTGACTTCGCCGCGCTGGCGATCAGGGAATCCGGCCTCGGTTGCGCTCTCCTGCCGCACGAAGTTGCCGCCCTGGTCCACGTACACCACGTCGCGGTTGTTGTACTGGGTCAGGTAGTAGGCCGAGCGATAGGACGCCAGCAGCTGCCAGTCGAGCGAGCCGAACGACAGCTCCGTCATCTGCTGCAGGCGGATGTTGCCGGTGAAGCGCGAGGCCAGCGGCAGCTCGTTGCCGGTCAGATCGATCAGCGACGTCACGCCGCCGGCGCCGTAGTTCTGGCTGCGGGCGTCGCCGACGGTGCCTTCCTTGATCTCGCTGTCGAGCGCCAGCGCGTTGATGTGCAGCATGAAGCCTGCGCCGAAACGCGTCACGCTCTCGGCTTCGATGCCGTAGATCGCCGAGCGGCCGATGTTGCGGTTGACCAGCGAGTAGCCGGCCGGCTCGCCATCGTTGTTGAGCGAGATCACCGTCAGGTCCTGGAACACCTGGTCGGTGTAGTCGTAGTAGAACGCGCTGATGTTGAAGTTGCCCGGGCGCCCGAACCAGCGGTGGCTCATCTTGCTGCCGATCTCGTAGGCCTTGATCGACTCGGGGCTGAAGGTCTCCGGGATCACATTGACGTCGAAGGTGTCGTTGAAACCGCCGGACTTGTGGCCGGTGGAGACCGTGGCATAGAGCATTTGGTCGTCGGTCAGGTCGAACTCAACGCCGGTGCGCCAGTCAGTGAACTGGAAGCGGCTTTCGCCGAACTGCTGCGACGGAATCGAGTTGACCTGCACCCAGGACTGATAGGGGCAGTCGATGGTGTCGCCGCCGATATCGGGACGGTCGACGCAACCGAAGTCGCCGCCGTTCGCCACGCCCCCGATCTGCTCGGCGATGGTGTCGCGCTGGCCATGCTGCAGGATGCCCTGCAGCAGGAAGCGCGCCATGTCTGCCTGGGACGTCAGGCCGGTCACGTCGAAGTTCGGGCGCTTCATGAAGGCGGGGGCGAAGCCCTCGGTGCCCAGGCGGGTGGCGAAGTCGCCGCCGACGCCCGGCAGGCCCAGCGCCCAGTTGCCGCCGATGCCGTAACGCGACTTGGCCTCGCGGGTGCGGCGCACGCCGGCCTTCAGGCGGGTGCGGTCGTTGACTTCGAAGGTGCCGTCGGCGAACAGCGCGGTGGAGCGCCCGTTGACGCGCGGCATCGTGAACTCGGTGCCGGAGAACCAGGTGCCCTTGTCCGACAGCGACAGGTAGCCGACCTGCTGGTCCTCGTTGAAGTGGAACGCGCCGCCGGTCCACTGGAAGCGGCCGTCACCCGACGAGGACAGACGCAGTTCGTGGGTCGTCGATTGCGACAGCGTCTCCCAGTACTGGGTCGAGAAGTTGTCGTAGTCGAAGCCGCCGGGATTGTCCGGTCCGCGCGGACTGACGTCGCGGCCCGGCCACATGATGCCTTCGCTGGCAGCGTTGGTCTGGCGGTAGTCGACGTCGCGATAGCTGGTGTTGTACTCGGCGACGATCGGCCCGAAGTCGTAGCTCACGTTGGCCATCGCGCCCCAGTTGGTGCTGTCGAGCGTGCCCTGCGGGCCGCGATAGACCACGTTGCGCAGGTCGAGATCGTCGGGCGAGAGGCCGGGGCTGTTGGGGCAGGTGTCGGGGTCGGCGCTGCCGCAGGCCGCGGTCCAGATGTTGGCACCCGGATAGCCGGTGCCGCCTTCCTTGCCCATGTCGGCCATCGCGAAGACGCTGAGCTTGTCGTCGGGCTGGTAGAGGAACGACACGCGGCCGCCCTTCTCGTTCTGGATGCCGGCCGGGTCGAGGCGCGGGTCGCCCGCATTGCGGAACGAACTGTCCTTCTCGACCTTGTAACCGGCAAAGCGCAGCGCCGCCCAGCCGCCGAGTGGCAGATTGAGTGCGAACTCGCCCGCCTGGTGGTCGCGGTTGCCGGCCTCGAGCTGCACGTAGCCACCGAACGCCTCGAGGTCCGGGCGCTTGGTGACGATGTTGAGCGAGCCGGCGAGCGCGTTGCGTCCGCGCAGCGTGCCCTGCGGGCCCTTGTTGATCTCGACGCGCTCCACGTCATAGAACATGCCGCCCAGGCCGCGCGGACGCGCGATGTAGGCGCCGTTGATATGCGGCGCCGCGCCCGGATCGCCGAGCTCGGTGTTGTTGGCCGAGCCCACGCCGCGGATGAAGATTTCCAGGTTGCCTTCCTGGTTGGCCATGCTCAGGCCCGGCACGACCGCCTGGATGTTGCGCAGCTCGTTGTTGATGCCCAGGGCGCGGGCGTCGTCGCCGGAAATCGCCTGCGCGGTACCGGCGTACTTCTGCAGGTCCTGCTCGCGGCGCTCGACGGTGACGATCACCGAGTCGAGCGTCTTCGCCTCATCCCGGTCGGTGGTGGTCGACGGTGCGGTGGTCTGGGCGGTAGCCGGCAGGGCGCCGAAGGCCAGCACGGTGGCGATGGCGCAGCACAGGGCGCGCCGCGGATGCGGTGTGTACATAGGGTCCCCTCCCAAGGGCGTGCCGGCGCATCACGTATCGGGATGCGCTCGAGGGGCGCATTTAGCTTGGCTTTGACAGCGCTGTCAAATCGGTGGTGACAAGGCGTGAGGCGGCGGCGTCGTATGTGCAAAAACAGACGGCCACGCGGCCGCGTTTGGTGTGCACTGCAGCATGATTTCGCGCAGCGACGCTGCGTGCTGGCTAGCGCCGGCGGGTGTGCCCGCGCATCACCGCCAGCACGTCGTGACAGGCGCCCATCGTGTGGTAGTCGGTCTTGCCGGCCGGGCTCTTGAGATCGTCGATCTTGCGGTTGCGGCGGTCGAGGATGCGGTACCAGGCCCCATGCGTGTGATCGACGAAATGCGCCCAGGCGTAGGCCCACAGGCGCAGGTAGTCGTCGCGGTAGCGCACCTCACCCGTGGCTTCGAACAGCCGCCAGGCCGCGGCGATCGCTTCGGCCTGGACCCAGAAATACTTGTCGTCGTCGCACCAGAACATCGGGGCGGTCGCCAGGTCCGGAGGCGTCGCGCCAGGGGCGGGCGAGGCCTCGCGCAGCGCCTGCGGCGCAAAGCCGTAGACGATGCCGCCGTGCGTGGTGTCCCAGCCATGGGCCAGCGCGGCGTCGTAGAGGTGGCGCGCGGTCGGCAGCAACCAGTCGGGCGCATCGGGCCCCAGGTGCGCACGCAGCGACAGCAGCAGCTTGGCCCACTCGACCTGGTGACCGGGCTGGAAGCCCCAGGGACGGAACAGGTGCTTGGGGTCGTCGCGGTGATAGTCCCAGTCGACCGACCAGTCCGCGTGCCAGTGCTCCCAGACCAGCCCGCCCGACAACGCCGCCTGGCGCCGGGTCATGTGGTCGGCCAGCGTCAGGGCGCGCGTCAGGTAGCGATCGTCGCCTCCGGCCTCGTGCGCGGCGATCAGCGCCTCGCACAGATGCATGTTGGCGTTCTGGCCCCGATAGGGCGCGTAACGCCACTGTGCGTCGGCCTCGTCGCGGTACAGCCCGTGCGCCGGGTCCCAGGCGTGCTGCTCGAGCAGGTCCCAGGTCTCGTCCATCTCGGCCGCGGTGTCGAGCCCGGCCTTGCGTGCGCTCGCCTGCGCCAGCAGCACGAAGGCCAGCCCATAGCTGTGATGGGTGCGGTCCTCAGGCGCGCCGTCGCGCAGGGTCCAGGCGTAGCCGCCGCTCGCCGGGTCGCGATGGGCCTCGCGCAGGAAGCGCAGGCCGTGCAAGGTCGCGGCGCGGTCGCGCTCGGCATCGGGTCCGTCCGCGAACTCAACGGCGGCCATCGCGAAGTCGTAGACGAAGCGGGTGCTGCTGACCAGGTGGCGGTGGCTGCGGTCGTAGACCGTGCCGTCATCGCGGAAGTAATGGAAGAAGCCGCCGGCCGGGTCGAGCGCGCGCGGACGGTAGAACGCCATCGTGTCGGCGATGTGCGCGCGCAGCGTCTCGGGCGAGGTGAAGTCGGGAGCGGGCGTTGCGGGCAACATCATTGCGCAGTCTCGAGCAGACGATCGACGGCGTCGCGCGCGGGCATCGCGTCGAAGGCGCCGTGTCGGGTGGTGGCCAGCGCGCCGGTGGCCGCGGCGTGCGCCAGCAAATCGGCGCGCAGCGCGGGGGTGTCGAAGGCGGCGCCCAGGGCTCCGGCATCGACCGCGCGGTCGGCCAGTCGCCACAGCAGTCCGGCGACGAAGGCGTCGCCCGCAGCGGTCGTGTCGACCGCGCAGACCGCGAACGTCGGCGCCGTGCCGGCGTCCGTGCGCGTCCACCAGCGGATCGGTGCGGCGCCGTCGGTGACGACGAGCACGCTGGCCGTCTGCAGAATGCGCGCAACGGCTGCGGCCGGGTCGCCGTCGCCGGCAAGGAATGTCAGTTCCTCCGCGCTGAGCTTGACCAGGCCGGCCTGTGCGAGCGCGCGCCACAGCGTGGGCGTCGGATCGGTTCCCGCCCGCCACAACGCCGGACGCAGATTGAGATCGAAGCTCACCAGCGCGCCCTCGCGTGCGGCGCGTGCCATGCCGTGCAAGGTGGCCTGGGCGATGGCCGGTTCGGTCAGGCTGTTGGAGCAGGCGTGCAGTGCGGTCACGTCGGCGAAGGCCGCGTCGGCGAAATCGCGTTCGGTGAACAACAGGTCCGCAGCCGGTGGGCGGTAGAAGCTGAAGCTGCGCTCGCCGTCGTCGGCCAGCGAGACGAAGGCCAGCGCCGTCGGCGCGGCGTCGGTGCGTCGGACCTGCGAGGTGTCGACGCCGTGCCGCCGCAGTGCGGCCTCCAGGGTGTCGCCGAACATGTCCTGCGCCAGCATGCCGACGAAGCGCGCCGTGCCGCCGAGCGCGGCGACGCCGACCGCGACATTCGCCGGCGCGCCGCCGGGCTGCTCGACGAACCGCCGCGCCTGGCCGGCGGCTGCCGGCTCGGCGCGGAAATCGATCAGCGCCTCGCCGAAGCAGGCGATGGTGCCGCGCGTGCCCTCCATCAGTGCATCGCGCTCGGGCGCGGCGCCGGCGTGCCGGCGGGTGCGAGCGCATCGCCCCGCACCCGCGAACCGCGCAGCCCGTACCAGATGATGTAGACGTAGCAGACCAGCGGAATGACGAACGACAGCTGGATGCCGACCCGGTCGGCCAGTGCGCCCTGCGCCAGCGGAATCAATGCGCCGCCGACGATCGCCATCACCAGCAGGCTCGACGCCTTGCTGGTCAGCGTGCCCAGGCGCTCGATCGCGGTGGTGAAGATCGTCGGGAACATGATCGAGTTGAACAGGCCGATCGCCAGCGCGCTCCACATCGCGATGCTGCCGCTGCTGGTCATCGTCACCGTCAGCAGCACGCACACCATGATCGCGGCGAACGCGAGCAGCCGACGGGCGTCGATCTTGGTCATCAAGGCCGCACCGATGAAGCGGCCGACCATCGCGCCGCCCCAGTAGAACGCCAGGAAGCGCGAGGCCGCAGCTTCGCTCAGCCCGCCGATCGCGGGCTCGGCCATGTAGTTGATCAGGAAGCTGCCGATCGCGACTTCCGCGCCGACGTACATGAAGATGCCGAGCACGCCCCAGCGCAGGTGCGGGTGTGCCAGTGCTTCACCGAAGGTGTGCGGGTCGCGGGTCGATGCGCCTTCGGCGCGCAGCGAGGGGATCCGCATCGTCACCACGAACACCGCCAGCAACAGCAGGCCGCCGGCCAGCATCAGATAGGGCAACTCGACCGAGCGCGCCTCCGAGGCGCGGTAGGCGATCTGGTCGGCCATCGGCATCGCGGCGATCTGGTCCGCCCCGAGCACCGTGCCGGCCAGGATCAGCGGGCCGATGAAGTACGGGAACGCGGTCGTGCCGAACGAGTTCAACGCCTGGGCAAAGGTGAGCCGGCTGTGCGAGGACTCGGGCGGGCCCAGCAGCGCGATGTAGGGATTGGCGGAGACCTGCAGCAGCGTGATGCCCGAGGCCAGCACGAACAGCGCCGTCAGGAACAGGCCGTAGGACGGCAGGCGGGCCGCCGGGAAGAACAGCGCCGCGCCGGCCGCGGCGACCAGCAGGCCGACCACGATGCTGGCCTTGTAGCCGATGCGCGAGACCACCGTGCCGGCGGGGATCGACATCAGGAAGTACGCGCCGAAGAACGTGAACTGGATCAGCAGCGTCTGCACGTAGTTCATCGAGAACACGGCCTTGAGATGCGGAATCAGCACGTCGTTGAGGCTGGTCAGGCCGCCCCAGGTCAGAAAGATCAGGCTCACCACCGCGATTGCGGCGGAATTGGACATCGTGGAACGGGATGTGCTCATGCGTCGGCTCCGGTGGCCTGAATCGGGACGTTGGAAAAGGAACGGCGGATACGCACGCGCAGCGCCGTGCGGGTCATGGGGGAGGCGGTGGCCTCGGGCGGCCGCACACGCCGAAAGCCCGGCAGGATCGTCCCTTGAACCGATTGAAGGTCGGACATGGTGACGCTGCCGGAGTCGGGCGGCATCTTGCAATGCAGCATGCGGAAAACAGGGTCGGGTGCTAGGGTCGGCCGAATTGAATCGATACAAACGAGGGCGCGATGGCCAGGGTGGGGGCGGCGATGACGGTGGCGATGAGCGCGTTGTTGGGCGCAGGGGCAGCGCTGGCCGATCCGGGCCCGGTGGGCGACAAGGCCTACGGCTCGGTCGATCCATTCATCGGCACCGGCGGCGAGGGCCATACCTATCCCGGCGCGACGGTGCCCTTCGGCATGGTCCAACTCAGCCCCGACACGCGCATCCAGCCACGCGAGAAGGGGTACGGCTGGGCGGCCGGCTACCGCTATGACGACACCAGCATCGTCGGCTTCTCGCACACACATTTCTCGGGCACCGGCCACTCCGACCTCGGTGACGTGTTGCTGATGCCCATGACCGGGCCCGAGCGGCTCGAACGCGGCGATCCCGACCGTCCCGGCAGCGGCTACACCTCGCGCTTCCGCCACGACGATGAGGTGGCGCAGCCGGGCTACTACGCGGTCACGCTCGACGACTACCGCGTGCGCGCCGAACTGACCGCCAGCGCCCGTGCCGGCGTGCATCGCTACACCTATCCGGCGGGCGAGGACGCGCGCGTGCTGCTGGATTTGCGCACGTCGATGTACGACTACCCCGGCAAGATCCTGTGGTCGCGGCTGCGGCGCATGCCCGATGGCACGATCACCGGTTTTCGCGAGACCCGGGGCTGGGCGCCGGGCCGGCAGCTGTACTTTGCGATGCGCTTTTCGCGGCCGCTGCAGGGCCATGCCTTCCACAACACCGAGACCGACATCCTCTACAAGGGCTTCGCGCCGCCGGCCGATCGCAGCCCCGGCGAACGCGCGCAGATCGAGGGCCGGCAACTGGTGGGGACCTTCGATTTCGGCAAGCTCGACGCACCGCTGGTGGTCAAGGTCGCGATCTCGTCGGTCGACGAGGCCGGCGCGATCGCCAATCTCGACGCGGAAGTGCCGGATTTCGACTTCGATCGCGTGCACGCGCAGGCCCGGGCGCAGTGGACGCAGGCGCTGTCGGTGCTCGACATCGACGCGCCCGAGCACGACCGCCGCAGCGCCTACACCGCGCTCTACCACACGCTGCTGGGCCCGACGCTGTTCATGGACGTCGACGGACGCTATCGCGGCCCGGACCAGGCGGTCCATACCGCCGACGGCTTCGCCCATTACTCGACGTTTTCTCTGTGGGACACCTACCGCGCGCTGCATCCGCTGCTGACGCTGGTGCAGCCCGAGAAGCGCAATGCCGATTTCGTCGACTCGCTGCTCGCGCACCGCCGCCACAGCCCGTACGGGATCCTGCCGGTGTGGTCGTTCCATGGCCAGGAGACCTGGACGATGATCGGCTACCACGCGGTGCCGGTGATCGCCGACGCGTACCTGAAAGGCATCCGCGGCTTCGATACCGACGCCGCGCTCGAGGCGATGACCGCCAGTGCGTCCTACGGTCCCTACGACGGGCTGCGCCAGTACATGGAATTGGGCTGGGTGCCGATCGATGAAGAAGGCGAGGCCGCCTCGAAGACCCTCGAATACGCCTACGGCGACTGGACGATTGCGCGCATGGCCCAGGCGATGGGACGCGAGGACGTCGCCCACGAGTTCACCCGCCGCGCCGCGAACTGGCGCAACGCCTTCGACCCTGCGACCGGGTTCATGCGGGCGCGCAACCGCGACGGCAGCTTCCGGACCCCGTTCGACCCGACCGCCAGCGGCTACGGCACCGACTACACCGAGGGCAATGCCTGGCAGTACTCCTGGTACGTGCCGCACGACGTCGCCGGTCTGGCGGCCGCGCATGGTGGAGCCGACGCGCTGCTCGACAAGCTGGACGCGGTGTTCGAGGCCGAGGTCGATCCGGCGATCTTCGAGCACATGGAAGACATCACCGGGCTGATCGGCTGGTACGCGCACGGCAACGAGCCCAGCCACCACGTGGCCTATCTCTACGCGCATGCCGGCCAGCCCTGGCGCACCCAGGCGCGTCTGGGCACGATCATGGCGAGCCAGTACGCCGACCGCCCCGACGGCCTGGCGGGCAACGACGACCTGGGCCAGATGTCGGCCTGGTACCTGTTCACCGCGCTGGGCTTCTACCCGGTCGCGCCGGGCAGCGGCGAGTACGTGATCGGCCGACCGTTCCTGCCGCGCGCCGCACTCGACCTGCCCAACGGCAAGCGTTTCACCATCGTTGCCGACGGTCTGGCGGAAGGGCACGGCTACATCGGCGCGGCGACCCTCAACGGCCAGCCGCTGCGGCGCGCATTCCTGCGTCACGACGAGATCCTGGCCGGCGGCGAGCTGCGCTTCACCATGCAAGCCACCCCCAACCGCGACTGGCCGGGCGCGGACGCCGAGGCGCCGTACTCGATGAGCACCGCGCCGGCGCGTTGAGCCGGCGACGGTTTTTCGTGCAGCCGCGCCCTATACGCGCGGCCGCGCGCTGTCGCGGCACGTCGGCAACGGCCGTCTCGCTCGGCATCCTCGACCCTCCCAGATCTGGAACACGCGGCGCCTGATGGCGCCGCCCGGTCCTTGTACGAGGGCATGACAACGCTGTCAACGTGCGTCGATTGCCTGGAACAGGTCAGATCGATGCGCGGGCGTGTCGACATGGCCTGGAGCAGAGGGCTCAAGTGGCGCGACCGGCCCGGATCGATGCTCAGCGCGCAGGTGCCGCATGCCAGTCCCCCCGGGCCGCGACGATTGGCAAAGTCACGGACCCTCGTTACGCTCCGCGCACCTCCCGCAGGCTCCCCCCATGTCGACCCCGCTGTCCGTGCCGCCGCGCCTCAATCCGCTGTCCTACGTGATCTTCGGATCGCGCTGGCTGCAGCTGCCGCTGTACCTGGGCCTGATCGTTGCCCAGTGCGTCTACGTCTTCCTGTTCGTCAAGGAACTCTGGCACCTGGTCCACGGCGCCAACACGCTGACCGAGCAGGGGATCATGCTGCTGGTGCTGGGTCTGATCGACGTGGTGATGATCTCCAACCTGCTGGTGATGGTGATCGTCGGCGGCTACGAGACCTTCGTCTCGCGCCTGGGCCTGCAGGGTCACCCCGACCAGCCCGAGTGGCTGAGCCACGTCAACGCCAGCGTGCTCAAGGTCAAGCTGGCGATGGCGATCATCGGCATCTCGTCGATCCACCTGCTCAAGACCTTCATCGCCGCCGGCGAAGTCGGCCTGCCGGTGTGCGGCACCGCCGACGCGATCGCCGCGGCCGCCGCCCACGCCCAGGCGATTGCCGGCGGACTGTCGCTCGCCGCGCCGGCCTGCACCAAGGTCACCACTGCCGGTGTCATGTGGCAGACGATCATCCACGGCGGCTTCATCCTGTCGGCGATCGGTATCGCCTACACCGACAAGCTGATGACCGGCAGCAGCGCCCGCCGCGAACACGCCGCCCACTGACCCAAAAACCGGGGTCAGAGTCGATTTTGCAGCCGACGCTGACTCTGGCTTCCGGGCTCTGATGGGCGACTTTGGTTCCGGCCGCGACGATCAATCGACTCTGACCCCGGTTTTGGGAGGGGCGTAGAATGCGGGGATGGATGTCTCGCACCTGCTCGATGGGCTGAACGCAGCCCAGCGCCAAGCTGTCTCGGCGCCCGATTCGCACTATCTCGTCCTGGCTGGCGCCGGCAGCGGCAAGACCCGCGTGCTGACGCACCGCATCGCCTGGCTCAACGAAGTCGTCGGGGTGCCGGCCTACGGCGTGTTCGCCGTGACCTTCACCAACAAGGCCGCGGCCGAAATGCGCCACCGCGTGGACGCGCAACTGCGCAATGGCGCGCGCGGCATGTGGATCGGCACCTTCCACGGTCTGGCGCACCGGCTGCTGCGTCTGCACTGGCAGGACGCGAAGCTGCCCGAGGGTTTCCAGATTCTCGACAGCGACGACCAGTTGCGGTTGGTCAAGCGCGTGGTCCAGCAGCTCGAGCTCGACGATGCACGCTTTCCCCCGCGGCAGATCGCCTGGTGGATCAACGCGCAGAAGGACGAGGGCAAGCGGCCGCAGCACATCCAGGATGGCGGCGACGAATGGTCGGGCGTGATGCTCAAGGCCTACGCGCTCTACCAGGAGCGCTGCGACCGCGCCGGCCTGGTCGATTTTGCCGAGATCCTGCTGCGCGCACACGAGCTGCTACGCGATACGCCGGCGCTGCTTGCGCACTACCGCCAGCGCTTCGGCCATCTGCTGGTCGACGAGTTCCAGGACACCAACGCGATCCAGTACGCGTTCGTGCGCGTCCTGGCCGGCGACACCGGCAAGGTGTTCATCGTCGGCGACGACGACCAGGCGATCTACGGCTGGCGCGGCGCGAAGGTCGAGAACGTGCAGCGTTTCCTGCGCGACTACCCGGGCGCGCAGACGATCCGGCTCGAGCAGAACTACCGCTCCAGCGCCAACATCCTGGGCGCCGCCAATGCGGTCATCGCGCACAACCCCGACCGGCTCGGCAAGCAACTGTGGACCGACAGCGGCGAGGGCGATCCGATCGACCTGTATGCGGCCTACAACGAGATCGACGAGGCGCGCTACGTGGTCGAGCGCGCACTGCAGTGGGTGCGCGACGGCGGCAGCCACGGCGACATCGCCGTGCTCTACCGCAGCAATGCGCAGTCGCGCGCGATGGAAGAGCAACTGGTCGCCGAGCAGGTGCCCTACCGCGTCTATGGCGGCGTGCGCTTCTTCGAACGCGCGGAGATCAAGGACACGCTGGCCTACCTGCGGCTGATCGCCAACCGCGACGACGACGCCGCGTTCGAACGTGCGGTCAATACCCCGCCGCGCGGCATCGGCGAGCGCACGCTCGACGAGGTGCGCCGGCAGGCACGCGAACATGCGATCCCGTTGTGGGAGTCGGCGCTGCGCTGCGCGCAGGGCGGCGGGCTCGCGGGCCGCGCGCGTAACGCGCTGGCCGGCTTCGCCCAACTGATCGATGCATTGGCCGGCGAGGTCGCCGAGCTGTCGCTCAAAGACAAGATCGACCACGTGCTCGCACGCTCCAACCTGCGCGTGCACTACGCCAACGAGTCGAAGGGCAGCGCCGATTCGCGGGTCGAGAACCTCGACGAACTGGTCTCGGTGGCCTCGCGTTTCGTGCGCGGTGACGACGAGGAGAGCGCCCAACTCACCGAGCTCGTCGCGTTCCTGGCTTATGCCGCGCTCGAAGCCGGCGAAGGCCAGGCGCAGGCCGGCGAGGATGGCGTGCAACTGATGACGCTGCACAGCGCCAAGGGTCTGGAGTTCCCGCTGGTGTTCCTGGTGGGCCTGGAGGAAGGCCTGTTTCCGAGCGCCCGCACCGCCGAGGAGAGCGGGCGACTGGAGGAGGAGCGCCGGCTGGCGTACGTGGGCATCACCCGCGCCCGGCAGAAGCTGGTGCTGACCTACGCCGAGGCGCGCCGCCTGCACGGCCAGGACATGTTCGGTGTGCCGTCGCGCTTCCTGCGCGAGATCCCGGCAGCGCTGCTGCATGAGGTGCGACCGAAGGTGCAGGCCACGCGTGCGACGTTCCCGCAGCGGCAGCGTCCCGACTACGGCCATGCCAGTCTGGCGCCGTCGGTCGGCGTGCGGCTGGGCCAGAGCGTGACGCATGCGAAGTTCGGCGCCGGCACCGTGACCGACATCGAGGGCGATGGTGCGCATGCGCGCGTGCAGGTCAACTTCGACGAAGTCGGCAGCAAGTGGCTGGTGATGGCCTACGCGAATCTGCAGCCGGCGTAGCGCACACCTCTGGGGACGCGGGTTGCGACGTTCGGCCGCGCCGACCCGGTCGGGTGACGGGGGTATAGTCGAGACGACCCTCGTCATCCCCGGGAGCAGGCCATGTATCGCAATATCCTTGTCGCCACCGATGGATCCGATCTGGCCGCGCGCGGTGTCGAGCATGCGGCCACGCTCGCCGCAGGCCTCGGTGCGTCGCTGACCATCGTCACCGTGTCCGAGCCCTGGAACACCGCATTGACCGATCCCAGCGGGCTGGTCGGCTTCGACGAATTCCTCAAGGACTACCGCGCCGCCGCCCAGGCCCGTGCCGACGACGTGCTCGCCGCGGCGAAGCAGGCCGCATCGCGGCATGGTGTCGAAGCGACCACGCTGTTCGTTGCCGAGCAGCCGCCAGCCGATGCGATTCTCGAGACCGCGCAGGCGCGCGGCATCGACGTGGTGGTGATGGCCTCCCACGGACGGCGGGGGCTGGGCCGGCTGTTGCTCGGCAGCCAGACCCAGGCGGTCGTGGCGCGCAGCGAACTGCCGGTGCTGATCGTGCGCTGACAGCCTCGATCGATGCACAGCGCGTCGGCGTGGAGGCGCGTGTTCGCACGTGTCGAGCCAGCGCTTGGCGTTGTCCGGTCGTTTTTGTAGGCTCGCCGGCCATCGACGGCCTGGGGCCATCGATCACGCTCGACTCCATCCGATAGACAACCTTGGCAATGATGCAATCCATCCGGCATGCGCGTAGTGCGCGAATCGATCTCGGCGCAGCGACGTTGCTGCTTGCGCTCGCCGCGCCTGCAGCGCATGCGCTCGACCCGGCGCAGTGGCAAGCCGTCGCGCCGATGCTTCAGGCGGCGGTGGAATGTCGGGAGCGGCCCGATACGACCAGTGCGGCATGGCGGGCGCTGCCCCATGACGAGTACGGCCAAGTCGAGCCGGTCGTGCCGCCGATGCCGTTCACCGTCTTCGGCCTGCCGGTGCGAGAAGTCTCGGTCTTCATCGACGAGAGCGGCGAGATGGGCGAGAGCTACACCGCCGAGTTCGCGGTCGGTGCGCCCGCGGTGCGCAACGCAGCCAAGCTGAGCAGACGCGGGGAGCGGGCCACCCAGCTCGGGGCGCTCGCGCTGAGCAACGATCGCCCGGCGACGCTGACCTGCACCGTCGCCGGACGCTACGACGAAAGCGGCTACGCAGAACCCTGACCGCGATCGCCAGGATCGCTCGTGCTGTCGTCCGCCATCCGGTCGCATTCGCGCATGCCTGGTCTTCTGAGCTACTCGCGCAGCGCGAACCCCGGTGTCTCGTTGAGCCGCCCGTCGCCTTCGACCACCAGCCAGCGCGGACCGGCCTTCTCGAATACGACCGGGACGGGGTCCCGGAACAGTGGGCGGCGTACGAAGCGCAGTTCCCAGCCCAACGCCTCGAGGGTCGCGATCGCGGCCGCCTGCTCGGGCGTCAGGCCCCGGCGCAGGATGGCCGGATCGGCCGGGGCCGGGCGGCGACGTTCGGATCGGCTCATGCGGGCTCTCGCTCGGGACGCGGCGGATGCAGCGCGGCATCCGCTCGCCGCATCGTACGTGAAGGCGCCGGGCCCGCAAACTTCCGGCCCGCGTCATGACCTCCGGGTCTCGCGCCACCACCACGTCAGGCCCTAGGCTGTGCAGGTCCGGCCTGCGAGGCCAGCTCAACCCGGAGAGTCGCCCATGGCGTCCCAGACCCCTTCATCGCCGCGGCTGCTGTCGCGTACGCGCGTCGCCGTTCTCGTTGCACTGGCCTTGCCGTCGGTCGGCCAGGCTGCCGAGGGCATGTGGACGCTCGACAACCTGCCGCGCGACGCGCTCAAGGCGCAGTACGGCTTCTCGCCCGACCAGGCCTGGGTCGATCACGCGATGCAGTCGTCGGTGCGCCTGGCCGGCGGCTGTTCGGGCTCGTTCGTCTCGCCCGACGGCCTGGTGCTGACCAACGCACACTGCGTGGTCGGCTGCGTGCAGGGCCTGTCGTCGCCGCAGCGCGATCTGCAGAACGCGGGCTTCGTCGCCGATGCCCGCGGCGAAGAGCTGCAATGTCCGGCCGAGGAGCTCAACGTGCTGCGCGCGATCACCGATGTCAGCGCGCGCGTGGCCACGGCCGCCGAGGGCAAGCAGGGCCAGGCTTACGTCGACGCGCGCAACGCCGAGAAGGCGCGCATCGAGTCCGAATGCGTCGGCGATGCGGCCGAGACCACGCGCTGCGACGTCGTGGAGCTCTACAACGGCGGCCAGCAGCATCTCTACCGCTACCACCGCTATTCGGACGTGCGGCTGGTGTTCTCGCCCGAGTACGCGGTCGGCTTTTTCGGCGGCGATCCGGACAATTTCAATTTCCCGCGCTACAACCTCGATGCCGCGCTGCTGCGTGCCTATGAGGACGGCAAGCCGGCCACGGTCGAACACCACTTCACGCTCAAGCCCGAAGGCGCGCAGGCCGGCGACCTGGTGATGGTCGCCGGCCACCCGGGTCGTACCCAGCGCCAGCTCACCGTCGCCCAGCTGGAGACGGTGCGCGATGTCAGCCTGATCAATACCCTGCTGTGGCTGGCCGAGCGCCGCGCGATGCTCGGCGAGTACGGCCGGCTCGATGAAGAGGCCGCCCGCCAGGCGCAGTCGGATCTGACCTTCACCGACAACAGCTACAAGGTCTATCGCGGCCAGTTGCAGGCGTTGCTCGATCCGCAGGTGTTCGCCGCCAAGCGCGCGGAGGAAGCGCAGCTGCGCGAGGGTGTCGATGCCACGCCGTGGCGCGAGGTCGAGGCCGCGCAGGCCACTGCGCGGCAGATCGCGGTGGCTTACATGCTGCTCGAGCAGGGCCGGGGCTTCGACTCGCGGCTGTTCTCGATCGCGCGCACGCTGGTGCGCGGCGCCGACGAGCGCGCCAAGCCCAACGACGCGCGGTTGCCGGAGTTCCACGACGCTGGCCAGGGACGCCTGCGCCAGACGCTGTTGAGCACCGCGCCCATCTACCCGGCGTTCGAGACCGCCAAGCTCACCTGGTCGCTGACCAAACTGCGCGAACTGCTCGGCAGCGACGACCCGCTGGTCAAGTCGGTGCTCGGCGACCGCTCGCCGGCGCAGGTCGCCAAGGCCCTGGTCGAGGGCTCGACGCTGGCCGATGTCGCCGAGCGCGAACGTCTGTGGACGGGCGGCGCCGCGGCGATCGCGGCGTCAGACGACCCCTTCATCCAGCTCGCGCGTGCGGTCGATGCGCCGGCGCGTGCGGTGCGTCAGCGTCAGGAATCGGAGGTGGGCGCGATCGAGTCGCGCGCCGCCACGCAGATCGCCAGGGTGCGCTTCGACAAGCTCGGCACCACGGTCTATCCGGATGCGACGTTCACGCTGCGGCTGTCGTATGGCGATATCGCCGGCTGGGAGGAGAACGGCAAGACCATCACGCCGTTCACGACGATGGCCGGGGTGTTCGCCCGCAACACCGGGGCGGCGCCGTACGCGCTGCCGCAGCGCTGGCTGGATGCCCAGGCCCGGATCGCCGGCGACACCCGCTTCAACTTCGTCAGCACCAACGACATCATCGGCGGCAACTCCGGCAGCCCGGTGATCGATCGCGACGCGCGGGTCGTCGGCCTGGCGTTCGATGGCAACATCCATTCGCTGGGCGGCAGCTTCTGGTACGACCCGACGCGCAATCGCACGGTCTCGGTGCACAGCGGCGCGATCGTCGAGGCGCTGAAGTCGGTGTACGGCGCCGATACGCTGGTGGACGAACTGCTGCGCAAGTAACCAGCCGCGGCAATCGATGCCTGCACGGCGCCTCGGATTCCCGGGCGCCGTGTGCGTTTCCTGCGATGACCGTGACCCGCGGCCTCACATCCGGCGCCCGCAGCCCCAGCGTCGTCGCTACAGCGTGACGACCTGCCCGCGCGCTGCGCTGTCGATGCCGGCTTGCAGCACCCGCATGACATCGAGCGCCTCGTCGAGCGTGGCCGGAAGGCGTGCGCCATCGGCGATCGCCGCACGCAGACCTGCGTAGTAATGGCGATAGTCGCCAGCCGGGGTGGGCGAGGGCGCCTCGTGCACCGTGCCGTCATCGCCGACGCGCAGCAGGTGGCCGGGCGCCGGATCGACGCCCCAGTCCGTCCCGCCCGGACGCTGGCCGGCGCGCAGCGCGGCCTCCTGCGGATCCAGCCCGTGCTTGAACCAGCTGCCGCCGGTGCCGTGCACGGCAAAGCGCAAGCCGGCGCCCGGGACCAGTGCGCCGGCGTGCAGCACCACGCGCAAACGGCCGTAGCGCAGCACGACGTGGAACCAGTCGTCGACCTGCGCAGCATCGCGCTGCAGCGCGATGTCGGCCTGCACCGCATCGGGCAGGCCGAACAGCTGCAGCGCCTGATCGACCAGATGCGGCCCCAGATCGAGCCAGATCCCCGCACCGGGCTCGGCGCGGTCGCGCCAGCGGTCGGGGACCTCGGGCCGGAAGCGGTCGAAATGCGAGTGCACCTCGGCGATGCGACCGAGCGTGTCCGCCGCCACGAGCGCGCGCAGCGCCAGGAAGTCGGCATCCCAGCGCCGATTGTGGAACACGCTGAGCAGGCGGCCGGATGCGCGTGCCGCCTCGGCAACGGTCCGCGCCTCGTCTAGATCGATCGCCATCGGCTTGTCGATCACGACATGGCGGCCGGCAGCGAGCGCGGCGATCGCCAGCGGTGCATGGGTGGCGTTGGGCGAGGCGAGCACGACCAGGTCGATTGCCGGGTCGGTGAATACGGCGTGCGGATCGGCGCACACGCGCGCATCGGGATGGTCGGCGTGCACGCGATCCGGGTCGCGGGAGACCACCGTGTGCAGCCGCAGGCCGGGCGTGGCCGCGATCAGCGGCGCATGGAACACCCGGCCGGCGAGGCCGTACCCGACCAGCGCGACCTGCAGCGCGTCGCCCATTGCGGGGCTTACCAGCCGAACAGCTTGAAGTAGGTCTGCGGGACGTCGTCGCGATCGCTGTCGATGCTGCCGTCGCCATCGCGGTCGTAGAGGAAGTACGCCGGACCGCGCGAGGGCACGACCTGCACCGCGCGCAATTGGCCGGCCACGCGGAACTCGGTGATGCGGTCGCCGTTGGATTCGGTCCGGGTCACCTGCTCGGCGTCGGCCGGGATGCCGTCGGGCAGCGCGCCGCCGGGACTGACGCAGGCGGACAACCCCAGCAGCGCGATCGCGAGCACAGCGGTACGGGAGGCGGACATGGCAGATCTCCAGCGAGCGGACCGCCATTATGCGCGCACGGCGTGCAGCCGCCGTGCGCGCACCAGCGGGGCTATTGCAGCGGGTCGTAGCTGAAGAGCCACAGTTGCGTATTGCCCTGCTGCACGCCGGCGCTGCTGTGGAACTGGCCGGGCGTGGTCAACTCGCCGACGAAGGTGTAGCGCCGTCCGGCCTCCAGCCGGCCACCGGGCATCAGCTGCTCGGTCTGCGGCTGCATGTACAGCGTGACCTCGTTGCCTTCGTCGGTTTCGACCACGAGGGCGCGCCAGCGGCCATCCTTGAGGATCGCCTCGTTGACCTTGAACTGCGCCGGTGACGGCTGCAGGTCCTTGACCGTCGCGCTGAAGCGCACCAGTGCGCCGATGGTCTGATCACGCGCGTCGTCCCACGGCCGTCCGGCCGCGCGCTCGGCCTGGCGCTCGGCGGTGTAGTCGACGATCTCCTGGATGTCGTTGAAGCGGATCCGGAAGGTCCGGCCGCTGCTGGTGAGCACCCGCACCTGGGATTCGACGATGTTGAGCAGGCTCCGGGTCGAGATCCCGCAGCCGTCGTCGTCCAGGCAGTAGCGCTGCCAGGTCTCGGCCGTCCAGCTGTCGAATTGCTTGGGCGGGTTACCGAACTCGAGCTGCTTGGCCACGCCGGGTGCGTAGGCGACGGCCGAGGTGCCCTGGTTGGGGGCGACGACGAACACGCCGCCGTTGCCCAGATCCAGCTTGCCGATGCGCAGCTGGCGCAGCATCGTCCAGGCGTAGTCCTGCGCACTCATGCCGTGCAGGTCGTCGACGACCAGCAGCGCCAGCTCGATGCCCTGCTTCTGGGCCAGGTCGTAGAGTGTGGCCTCCAGGCCCTTGAGCAGTTCGGGATCGAGCCGGCCGGTCTCGTCGACGACGAAGCGGCCGTACTTGAGTGGAATCGTCGTCGCCGATGGCGCTGGCAGGTGGACGGTGGCGCTGCGGGCCGGGGGCGGCGCCTGCGGCGGCGCGGTGCCGGTGCCCGCGCCGGCCTGGCAGCCGGTCTGGCCGGCCTGGGTGCAGGCCTCCATCCAGCCGTCCTGGATCGCCGCCAGCCGGTCGTTGCGGGCCGGGTGGGTCGCGGTGACGTGATCGGCGCCCAGCGACTGCATCGCGCTCTTGGCATCGGCGAGGCTGGCGCCCATGCGCTGCAGCACGAAGCCGCTGAATTTGTCGGCCTCCAGCTCGATCGGCGGCTGGCTGCCGGTGCCGGTGATCGTGTGCCCCGACAGATGATGGCCGATCTCGTGGGCCATGATGCTCACTGGCGCCCAGGGGTTGCCGTTGGTCGCCGCACGGACCTCGCCGAGGAAATCGCGGTTGAAGGCGATCACCCGCTGCGGGACCCGCTGTTCGTCGAGCAGGATCACTGCCGCGGCATTGGCGACCGGGCCCTCGGTGACCACGAAGTTCTGCGGCAGGCCGGTATAGCCCATGACGCGCTCGACCATGCTGCGGCAATCGGCTGGCGGCGTGCCGGTCAGCGTTGCCGGGTCCAGACGTTCGGGGCGGCCATCGTAGGAACAGGCCTGCAGCGTCGAGGCGAGCTGCTCGACGAGTTCGGCGCGGCTCGGAGCCGCCGTGCCGGACGCGGCCGTGGGCGCGGCGGGCGCCGCATCGCGCTCGCCGCAGGCGACGAGCAGCAGGGCCAACGGCAGCGCGGCCGGCAACGGGCGGACCAGGCGGTGCAGGGCGCGTCGGGACATGGGCATTTCCTCTGGCAGTCGGTCGGGAAGATCAGGCGGCGCGCGCATACAGCAGCGCGACGATGGCATGGACGTAGGCGCGTCGCAGCAGCCAGTCGACGGCGACGAACACCGCCAGTGCCAGCGCCAGGCGCCAGGCGTCGCGGCGCAGGTCGAGTTCGAAGAACTGGTGGAACGCGAGCGCCAGCACGACGCCCTTGACCGCGTACATGTACCACTTGGCGGCCTCGCGCCAGGGCAGCACCAGCGCCGGGTCGCGGACGACCAGCAGCGGCAGCTGGTTGACCAGATTCGGGCCGATGATCACCGCGTACGCGTAGGCGGCCAGCACCAGATGCTCGACGAGGTTGTAGCGGCGACGCCCGAGCACCAGCATCGAGCTGGCGACGACGGCGAAGATGCCCAGGGTGAACGTCCAGTTGGCGTAGCGCTGCATCATCGCCATCGCGCCCAGATAGGTCTGGTCGCCTGCGCGCAGAAAGCCCGTGGTGTCGAGCACCAGCAGCAACAGCGCCACGCTCACCAGCAGCAGCTTGAGCGGATGCACGTGGCGGCTGCGCGCGCCCTCGACGTATTCGCGGGCGACGGTGCCCGGACGCAGCAGCAGACGCCCGGCGGTGCGCGCGACCGACAATTCGAACAGGCGCCATTTCTGCCAGGTCTCCTGGCGCAGATCGCCCAGGCCCAGGCGATGGGCGGCCTTCTGGCCGCACTGGCCGCAGTACGGCGCGCCGCCGCGGGCCGCGCCGCAGTTGCGGCAGGCATCGCGGGCCGCCCAGTCCACCGTCGGTGGTGTGCCGGGATCGGGCACGGTCATTGCGCAGCTCCCGGCTGTGGCGCGCATTGGGCGAAAGGCCGCACCGAAGGCCGGCCATGGCAGGCGATGGTCATCCAGACCCCCTTGGCAGGGGGCGATTATCGCGACACAGCGTTCGGATTCCGTCATCGTCGGTGCGCCCGGCGGGGTCTGGAGGGTGAACGTCCCGGTCCGGCCGATGGGGTCGAACGCGGCGCCCACGGCCGACGCCGTAGAATCTGCGGATGACGAAACGCCTGATTCTGATCGACGGGTCCTCGTACCTGTACCGCGCCTTCCATGCCCTGCCGCCGCTGTCCAACGCCGACGGCGAGCCAACCGGCGCGCTGTTTGGCGTTGTCAACATGCTGCGCGCCACGCTCAAGGAGGCGCCGGACTTCGCGGCGTTCGTGGTCGATGCGCCGGGGCGCACGTTCCGCGACGATCTCTATGCCGCCTACAAGGCCAACCGCCCGCCGATGCCCGACGAGCTGCGCGCGCAGGTCGATCCGATGTGCGACATCGTCGAGGCGCTGGGCTTTCCGATCCTGCGCGTACCCGGCGTCGAGGCGGACGATGTCATCGGCACGCTCGCCGTGCAGGCCGCCGAGGCCGGCATCGCGACGACGATCTCGACCGGCGACAAGGACTTCGCGCAGCTGGTGCGCCCGGGCATCGTCCTGATCAACACGATGAGCGGCAGCCGCATGGACAGCGAGGCGGCGGTGCACGATAAGTTCGGCGTCCGCCCCGACCAGATTGTCGACATGCTGGCGCTGATGGGCGACAGCATCGACAACATCCCCGGCGTGCCCAAGTGCGGGCCGAAGACCGCGGCCAAGTGGCTGGCCGAGTACGAGTCGCTCGACGGCGTGATCGCGGCCGCGGCCAACATCAAGGGCAAGATCGGCGAGAACCTGCGCGAGGTGCTGGACCAGTTGCCGCTCAGCCGCACGCTGGCGACGATCCGCACCGACGTGCCGCTCGACGGCGGACCCGACACCCTGGTGCTGCGCCAGCCCGCGACCGACGCGCTGCGCGGGCTCTATGCCCGCTATGGCTTCACCCAGGCGCTGCGCGAGCTCGAAGGCGGCGGCCCGGCTGCGGCCGCCGCGACGACGGCGCCGGCGCCTTCGGTCGAGATCGACCCGGCCCTGTCGGCGCCGGGCGAATACGAGACCGTGCTCACGACCGAGCGACTCGAGGCCTGGATCGTCCAGTTGCGCAGCGCCGAGGAGTTCGCGTTCGACACCGAGACCGACGCACTCGATGCGATGCGCTCCAATCTGGTCGGATTGAGCGTGGCGGTCGAGCCGGGTCGGGCGGCCTACATCCCGCTCGGGCACGACTATCCGGGCGCGCCCGCCCAGCTCGATCGCGCCCAGGTGCTCGAGGCACTGCGGCCGGTGCTCGAGGACCCGGCGCGGCGCAAGCTCGGCCAGCATGGCAAGTACGACCTGCACGTGCTGCGCCGACACGGCGTCGCGCTGCGCGGCTATGCCGACGACACCTTGCTCGAAAGCTTCGTGCTCGACGCCGGCATCGCCCGGCACGACATGGACTCGCTGGCCAAGCGGCATCTGGGCGTGGACACGATCCGCTTCGAGGATGTCGCCGGCAAGGGCGCCAAGCAGATCTCGTTCTCGCAGGTCGCCATCGACGACGCGACCCGCTACGCCGCCGAAGATGCCGACATCACCTTGCGCCTGCATCGTGTGCTCAAGCCGCGGGTCGAGGCCGAACCCGGCCTGGCGCGGGTCTACGGCGAGATCGAGATGCCGCTGGTGCCGGTGCTGGCCCGGATCGAGGCCAACGGCGTGTGCATCGATGTCGACGAACTGCGCCGGCAGAGTGCGGATCTGTCCAAGCGCATGCTCGCCGCGCAGCAGAAGGCGACCGAACTGGCGGGACGCACGTTCAACCTCGACTCGCCCAAGCAGGTCTGCGCGCTGCTGTTCGAGGAACTGGGGTTGCCGGCGGTCGTCAAGACGCCCAAGGGCCAGCCCAGCGCCAACGAAGAAGCGCTGGAGGCGATCGCCGACCAGCACGAACTGCCGCGGGTGATCCTCGAGTACCGCAGCCTGGCCAAGCTGCGCGGGACCTATGTCGACAAGCTGCCGGAGATGATCAATCCCGACACCGGCCGCGTGCACACCAGCTACCACCAGGCCGGCGCAGCGACCGGGCGGTTGTCGTCGTCCGATCCCAACCTGCAGAACATCCCGATCCGCACCGACGACGGTCGTCGCATCCGGCGTGCCTTCATCGCGCCGCCCGGCCGCCGGCTGGTCGCGTGCGATTACTCGCAGATCGAGCTGCGGATCATGGCCCACCTGTCCGAGGACGCTGGTCTGATCGGCGCGTTCGAGACCGGGGTCGACGTGCACCGCGCGACCGCAGCCGAGGTCTTCGGTCGGCCGCTCGACCAGGTGACTGCAAACGAGCGCCGCGCGGCCAAGGCGATCAACTTCGGGCTGATGTACGGCATGAGTGCATTCGGCCTGGCGCGCAACCTCGGCGTCGGCCGCGGCGAAGCCCAGGACTACATCGCGCTGTACTTCTCGCGTTATCCGGGCGTGCGCGACTTCATGGAGCGGACCCGCCAGCAGGCGCGCGAGACCGGCTTCGTCGAGACGGTGTTCGGGCGTCGCCTGACGCTGGACTTCATCCAGCGCGGCAACGCCTCGCAGCGCGCGGGCGCCGAGCGCGCCGCGATCAACGCGCCGATGCAGGGCACCGCGGCGGACATCATCAAGCGCGCGATGGTCGCTGTCGACGAGTGGCTGGCGGGCCACGCCGCGCAGGCCAAGATGATCCTGCAGGTGCACGACGAACTGGTGTTCGAGGCCGATGCCGACTTCGTCGAGCCACTGCTGGCCGGCGTGGTGCCGAGGATGACCGAGGCCGCCCAACTGCGGGTGCCGCTGGTGGTCGATTGCGGCGTCGGCGATAACTGGGATCAGGCGCACTGATCCCGGTCAGGCGGTCCGCGCGCACCTGGGCCGGCGTGGCTGTATTTGCCGCGCTGCCGCATGCAGGGGAGTGCAGCGCGACGGAGTAAATGCAGCCTGAATTTGCCCGAAAATTGAATGTCGCCTTCACGAACCATCAATGCGTCGAGTGGTCTCATACTCGCGACAGATGCAAGGTCTGTCGCAGATCCCTCCCTTCCCCTGGAGTGATCGACCGGAACCAACAGGCTTCTCCCCGAGCCCGGTTCCCGAGCCCCGTAGGCCCCCCCTGCCTACGGGGCTTTTTTATGTCCGTCTGCCGCGTATTGGAGTTTGACGCCGGATGGACGCAGCCAGCGCGCAGGAAGCCGCGCGTCTCCCGGTCAGGCCGCTTCGCGGTCAGCGTTGCCGTTACTCAGGCGTTCGCCCGCAAACCAGAGGTCCAGAAACGGGGTCAGAGTGCAATTTCACGAGGCGAAACTGCACTCTGACCCCGGTTTTGGTCATTCATACATCGCTGACTCGCCGCCGTGGACCATCCGTGACCCGCTCGCGCAATCCCCGGCCATCGCGACGCACTGAGATCGAAGGCCTGCGACTTCGTCCATCCGGGGGCTCAGTCGCCCTAAACGAAGGCAATGACGTGGCGGACTCGGCAGCCGACTGGCGGCCGGTGGCCGCGTCAAGCGCGCCATGGATGGCGCGCGCCCGAGTCAAGGCAGGATGCCTTGCCGAGGGGGAGCGGCTTCCGGTCGCCAGGCGGTTGCCCGCCCGGAGTGGAACCTCCGTCCTCCACACTCGGAGATAAGCGTTTATCCCGTCGTTCAAGCAGATATAGGTGATTAGCATGCGCTGGAATTCAATCAGCGCAATCCTCGATCACCCGTGTTCTTCTAGAACGGCGTCGGGCAGTGCAGGCGCAGCGGTGCGCCGGTGGCCGGGTGGGGCAGTTCGAGCGATTCGGCGTGCAGCAGCAGGCGCGGGGCGCGGCGCTGTGCAGGCTCGGGCGCGTACAGCGGGTCGCCGAGAATCGGATGGCCGATCGCCTGCAGATGAACGCGCAGTTGGTGACTACGTCCGGTCACCGGCATCAGCACCAGGCGGGCGACCGGTGCGCCGTCGGCGGCGGTCTCGCGCCGCAGCACCCGCCAGCGGGTCAGCGCCGGCTTGCCGTCGACCGGATCGATCTTCTGCCGGGGCCGCTCCGGCCAGTCGACCAGCAGCGGCAGGTCGATCTCGCCGGCCTCCTCGGTCGGCCAGCCGTCGACGACCGCGATGTAGCGCTTCTCGACCCGACGTCCCTCGAACGCCGCCCCGAGCACGCGCTGCGCCTCCGCGCCCCGGGCCAGCAGCATCAGCCCGGAGGTCGCCATGTCCAGCCGGTGCACGACCCGCGCGTCGGGCCACTGCGCGCGGGCGCGGGTGGCCATGCTGTCCTGCTTGTCCGGCCCGCGGCCGGGCACCGACAGCAGCCCGGCGGGCTTGTCGAAAGCCAGCACGTGGTCGTCGCCGTAGAGCTGGCGCAGGCAGTCCGGGACGACGTCCGGATGCGCGATGTCGAGGACTGTCGCCGCCATGGGATCAGGCCAGTTCGGTGAGCCAGTCGCGCGGGCGCAGGTAGTCGGCCAGCCGCGCCTCGGCACTGTCGGCCTCGGGCGTGTAGCCGTATTCCCAGCGCACGCGCGGCGGCAGGCTCATCAGGATCGATTCGGCGCGTCCGCCCGACTGCAGCCCGAACAGCGTGCCGCGGTCGTAGACCAGGTTGAACTCGACGTAGCGGCCGCGGCGATAGAGCTGGAACTCCCGCTCGCGCTCGCCGTAGGGCGTGTCGCGGCGCCGCGCGACGATCGGCAAGTAGGCATCGAGGAAGCCGTCGCCGACGGCCCGCATGTAGGCGAACTCGTGCTCGAAATCGCCGTGCTGGTCGTCGAAGAACAAGCCGCCCACGCCCCGGGTCTCGGCGCGGTGGCCGAGGAAGAAGTACTGGTCACACCAGCGCTTGTGGGCCTCGTAGCGTTCCTGGCCGCCGAACGGTTCGCACAGCGCCCGCGCGGTGCGGTGCCAGTGCACGATGTCCTCGTCGACCGGGTAGAACGGCGTCAGATCGAACCCGCCGCCGAACCACCAGGCCACCACTTCGCCATCACGCATCGCGCGGAAATGGCGCACGTTGGCGTGGGTCGTGGGCAGGTGCGGGTTGCGCGGGTGGAACACCAGCGACACGCCGGTGGCGCGCCACGACGCGCCGGCCAGTTCCGGCCGGTGGGTGCTGGCCGAGGGCGGCAGCCGGGTACCGCTGACGTCGGAGAAGCCGATCCCGGCCTGCTCGAACACCGCGCCATCGCGCAGCACGCGGGTTCTGCCGCCGCCCCCTTCGGCGCGCTGCCACAGGTCCTCGGCGAACCGGGCCTGGCCATCGGCCTGCTCGATCGCGGCGCAGATGCGGTCCTGCAGCCCGGTGAGGTAGTCCCGGACCGTGTCGAAAGTGTCGTTCATCCGGGGCATTGTAGGTGCGTCGCCCCGGTCGGCATTGATCCGGGTCAATCCCCGCTGGCCGGCGCGTGGGTCCGGTGCCACTGCTGCAGCCGAGCCGCGAGTGCCTCGGCGCCCAGGCCGTAAGTGTCGGGCAGGGCGCCGTGGAAGCCGCTCAGGCCGCGGTTGACCCGCCGCAGCTGCGCGCCGCGATCGACGTGCGGGGCGAAGTCCAGCCCGACGACCGGGTGCAGGCCGACCCGGGTGGTGCCGAATCGGGCGATGTCGCTCCAGGCCAGGCGCGTGGTCCTGAACAGCGCACGCACCTCCAGGCCGTGGGAATCGAGCCGCAGATGGTGGGCGCCGGGCAGCAGCCCGGCCAGTGCCAGCAGTGCGCAGGCCCCGAATATCCCGCCCAGGCTCCAGGCGACCGTGGGCTGCCGGTCGCCGACCGCGACCGCCAGCCCGACCAGCACCAACGACACGGCCAACAGCGCCAGCCGCTTCCACGGCGCCGGTCGCAGCAGTTCGACCGCCGGCAGTGGCGCAGGCGTCACTTGAGCGTGCGTTCGAACAGTTCGTGGATGCGGCGGTACTGGTCGTACCACGAGGCCGGATGCTGGTAGGCGTGCCGCTCGAGCGGGTAGCTCGCCAGTTCCCACTTGTCCTTGCGCAGTTCGATCAGGCGCTGGGCCATCATCACCGAGTCCTTGTAGAACACGTTGTCGTCGATCATGCCGTGACTGATCAGCAGGTGGTCCTGCAGGCGGTCGGCGTATTCGATCGGCGAGGACTTCAGATAGGCCTCCGGATCGATCTCGGGCGTGTTGAGGATGTTGGCGGTGTAGGCGTGGTTGTACTGCGACCAGTCGGCGACCGGGCGCAACGCCGCGCCGGCCTTGAAACGGCCCGGTTCGCGCATCAGCGCCATGAACGTCATGAAGCCGCCGTAGCTGCCGCCGTAGATGCCCACGCGGTCGCGGTCGGCCTGGTGGTGCTCGACCAGCCAGTCGATGCCGTCGAGATAATCCTCAAGCTCCGGGTGGCCCATCTGCCGGTAGATCGCGGTGCGCCAGTCGCGGCCGTAGCCGGCCGAGGCGCGGAAGTCGAGGTCGAGGACCAGATACCCCTGCTGCACGAGCATGTTGTGGAACATCTGCTCGCGGAAGTAATTGGGGTAGCGGTCGCTGACGTTCTGCAGGTAGCCGGCGCCGTGCACGAACAGCACCACCGGGTACTTGCGGCCGGGTTCGTAGTCCTTCGGACCATAGAACTTGCCCCAGACCGCGCCGGCGCCGTGCTTGGACGGGACCTGCACGTACTGCGGCTGCAGCCAATCGTAGGCCTTGAACTCGGCCGTGCGGGTGTCGGTGAGCACGCGCACGGCGCCATCGTTGACGTCGGCGACCGCCAGCTGCGGCGGCAGATAGCTCGATGAGGTGCGCAGCAGCAGGCGGGTCTCGTCGGGCGAGAGCGCGAAGTCCTCGATGCCGCCGGTGGCGGTGATCTCGCGCACACCGCCGTCGCCGGACATGCAGACCTCGTAACGGCCTGGCCACTGCTGGTTGCACAGGAAGAAGAAGCGGCTGCCGTCGTGCGACATCACCGGCGACGAGACCTCCCAGCGGCCGGAGGTCAGCGCGCGCTGGCGCGAGCCGTCATGCAGGTAGAGATGCGAGTAGCCCGATTCCTCGGACAGGAACCACAGCGTGCGGTGGTCGGGCAGCCAGCCGAACTCGTTGAAGTCCCAGTTGATCCAGGCCGGATCGGTCAGCCGGTGGCGGCTGCGCAGCGTCGCGCTCTCCAGGTCGACGGTCGCCAGCCAGCGGTCCTTGTTGTCGACCGAATGGATCGACAGCGCGACGTTGCGGCCGTCGTCGCTCCAGCGGATCGCACCGCCGCCACCGCCGCGGCCGTCGATCTCCAGGCGCACCGGGCGGTCGCCCTGCAGTGGCGGCTTGCCGGCGGCCCGGCGCAGATCGGCCAGCGGATCGGTCCCGATGCCCGGCAGCGTGCCGGTGCCGAGTTCGCGCACCCGCCCGGTGGCCAGGTCCACCAGCCACAGCCGGTGCGGCAGCGGGTCGTTGCGGCCCACGCGGGTACGCACGTCCTCGAATTCCTCGTAGCCCGATTCGGTGACGTACTTGGGCATCTTGCCGTCGCGGCCGGCGTCGCCGTCCTTGGGCTCGGTGACCACGATCAGGCGATCGCCGGCCGGCGACAGTGCACTGCCGGCAATGGTCACATCCTTGCCCAGATACACCGGGCCGGGGGCGCGCGTGGCATCGGTCCGACGCCAGGTCTCGTTCTGTGCGCGCAGCGCATCGCGGCGCTCGCGCTCGGTGCGCAGGGTTTCGATCATGCGCAATTGCCGGTCGCGCAAAGCGTCGGCCGGCGGCGGCTTGGTCGGGTCGGCTTCGGCCTTGAGGCTGGTCAGCTGCGCGGTGCCGCGTTGCGGGTCCCAGCCATACCAGTCGTCGCCAGACCGCCACACCAAGCCACCGCCGGTCGTCCACTGCGCCTGCGTCTCGGTCGCTTCGGTGCGGGTGATCTGGCTCAGCTGACCGGTGCGCAGGTCGCGCACGAACAGATCGCCATTGCGCATGAAGGCCATGCGCGTGCGGGTCGCATCGAGGATCGGCTCGCGCCCGTCGATGTCGGGACGCGTCGCATCGTCCACACGTACCGAGGCGCCGCCGGCGAGCGGCTGCACCCAGGTGTCGCGCACGTTGCTGTCTTCGCGCTTGGCGGTGTAGTAGGCGCGGCTGCCGTCCCAGCTCCACCAGGCCGATTCAACCGGCGCGCCGATCCAGTCCGGGTCGGCCATGATCCGGTCCAGGGTCAGCGGCTGCGCGGGTTGCGCGGCGGCGAGCGGGGTGGCGAAGGCGCAGGCGAGCACCCAATACAGCGGCAGACGACGCATCGGCAGCGATCCGTGGAGCGGAAAGGAGCGCGCAGTGTACCGGCGCGCGCCCCACAGCCGCTCTGGCGAAGGTCATGGCGCCTTCGCGCGTGCGCGTACGCGGATCAGGCCGCGTCCTTGGCGCGCTTCATGTCTTCCTTGTGCTTGCCGGCGTCGAGATACGAGATGTAGGTGGTGGGTTGCCGGTTTTCTTCCCAGCGCCTCTTGAACTCACCGAACTCGGATCGGCGATGCTCGAAGATGCTCACGTCCTCCGGGCTCTTGCGTCCCCCCCACTTCGCGTCCCGGAGGTCCCAGTAGTTCCCGACGGTCTGCTTGGCATCCTTGAAATCGGCCAGCGTGGTGCGCACCCAGTCGTACTTGACTGCCCAGTCGCCCTTCGCGACGCCGTCGTTGGCCAGTTGGTTGAACCAGTCGTACTGTTCGCGATTGATCGCCTTGCTCTTTGCACGCGACGTGAAGATGTTCGCGAACAGATCGACGATGGTCAGTGGGATCGCAAGCGGCCCGGCCACGCGCGAGACCATGCGCAGGGCCGACAACGCTGCGCTGGCACCGGTCTTGCCGGCGGCCGCCGCCGCCGTGGTGAACTCGCTCGCGGTGCTCAGCGCCGGCTGGACCACGCCCAGCGTGCCGGAGATCGCGCCGACGACCGCGCTCGCCTTCTCCGCGTCGCTGGCGTCGCCGCTCGACAGCGCGGCATGCGCGCCGAGGCCGCCGGTGACCGCGCCCAATACGCCGCCAACCCGGCCCGAGTAGTCCACCAGCGTGTTGAAGGTGGCCTTCGCGGCCCGGGTGGCATCCTGGCCGTCGAGTCCGCCCTTGGCCGCATCGGTCAGCCCATCGAGGATGCGGTCGCGGTGCTCGACCTTCGGGCCATCAGGAATGTCGGTGTCGGCGACCCGCTCGCCGATCGCATCGACCCCCATATTGCCCTGCCGCGTTTCGATATCGAGCGCGTCCCGGGCGCCGTCGCCGATGCCCAGCAGCTTCAGCGTCGAGCCGTCGATGCCCTTGGTGAGGTTGCGCAGCAGTGATGTCGATTCGGGCAGGCTGCCGATCATGCTCAGCAGCCCGCCGGCGGTCGCCAGCTTCTCTTCCGGCGTCTCCCCGAGGTCGCCGCCTGCGAGCTGGCGGGCCGTCGAGACGACCCCGATCGCGCCGGTGACCGCGGACAGCACGCCGTTCGACGACAGGTCGTGATACAGCGAGCGGATCGATTCGCGGCGCTCGCCCTGGATGCCCGACTTGTCGATCGCGGCGTCGATCGTGTCGTGATCGACGAAGTCGCCGCCGCGCAGCTCGGCCGCCATCTTCGCGAAATCCTGCTTGCCGGCGATGCCGGCGTCCTTCAGGAACGCTTCGATCTTGTCGGCGAGCTGGAACGGCAGCCCGGCCTTGTCGATACCGTTGCTGATCGCCCCCAGGCCGGCGTCCACGGCATCGGCAGCGGCATCGGCGTCGATCGACGAGGGGTCGGCGAAGGTGGTGTCGAAGTCCGCCGCCAGCGCATTGTTGGCAAAGATCTTGGACGCGCTTTCCGCTCGCTTCGGGTCGAGCACTGCCAACTGGGACAGCGCGTTCTCGATGTCGGCATAGGCGCGCGGCATCTCGGAGTCCGGGAGCTCGCTGATGGCCTTGAGGTAATCCGTGCCCTCGAGCAACTCGGTCAGATTCTTCTCGACATTCCTCACGCCGTCGCCGGGGACGGCGTCGAGCGCTTCCTTCAGTTTTTCGTGATGCAGCTTGGCGATCTCATCCGACCGCATCAGATCACCGATCCCGTCGCGGATCTTCGACGCCTCCAGCATGTCCTGCATGTCGACGGGCTCGAGCTTACGCGCGCCTTCGTGTTGCGTGCGGGTGGCGCTGCCGGCGCCCGACAGCCGCTCTTCGTAGACAGGAATGACATCTTTGCCTTCGGTCACCGCGTGATCGGCTTCGAGCAGGCGCAGCAGCTTGGCCTCCTTGCTGTCGGTCTCCAGATCGCGGTCGCGCAAGTCCTCGATCATCAACTTCATCGCCGCGTCTTCGACCTTCAGCGGCTTGCCGTCGTGCTCGATGTCGGTTTCGAGCGCGTAGAGGTCCGTCTTGTCGCGCGCCGGCAGCCCGGCCTGCTCGCGGATCTCGTCGATTCGTTCGCTGCCCGATGCCAGATTCAGGTAGTGGTGCTCGGCCGCCGCGTACGCGCCCGGCGCCTTCGCTTCGGGGATCGCGTAGTGGTCGCCATTCTTGGTGGTGACCTGCAACCAACCGTCGCCGCCGGCCCCCGGATGCGCGCTGGATTTGATGTCGTCCACCGACAGGTTCCTGTCCTCGGCCAGTGCCTTGAACTTGCCGCCGTCGGTGATGATGTCCATCGTCTCGCGCTGCGCGTTCGCGCCATCAGCGATCTGAATGAGACGGGCGATGTCCTCGGGCACCACCCCCGGCGGCAGGGACGCGATGAGATCGGCATTGGCACGCGCGGTCGCACCCTCAAGCAGATGCGGCAACTGTCGGATGTCTGCGGGCAAGAGCCCGGGAGGCAGCGAGGCGATGATGTCGGCCTTGTCGGTAGCCCAGTCATTGGTCGACGCGGCCGGATCCAGACCGGGCGCGGAAGAACTGACGGAAAGATCGGACATGGACGCTCTCCTGCGCGTGGCGGTGGCATGTTGCGAAGCGGACCCGTTCGCCGCGCCCAGCGTGGCCGGATCGTTCTGTGGGCTCAAGCTGGGGAAGACCCTATGCCAGCCGGGAGCGACCATCTGCAGACTGCTATGGCGCCGACGCGACGGGTCTGCACATCTAGCGTGCAACGCGACGATCGACCGCATCCCGGTTTCACGACAGGTGCCGCACACTCGATGCCCGACCGTTTCACGCAAGGAGCGTCGGCGTTGGACACGCTGCTGCTGTCTCGGATCCAGTTCGGATTCGTGATTTCCTTCCATGTGTTGTTTCCCGCCTTCACGATCGGCCTGTCGAGCTGGCTGGCCTTCCTGGAATGGCGCTGGCTGCGCACGCGCGCGGCGGTGTGGCGCGACCTGTACTTCTTCTGGCTGCGGATCTTCGCCGTGTCGTTCGGCATGGGCGTGGTGTCGGGCATCGTGATGAGCTTCCAGTTCGGCACCAACTGGTCGGCGCTGAGCGTCGCGGCAGGCAACATCCTCGGGCCGCTGCTCAGCTATGAGGTGCTGACCGCGTTCTTCCTGGAGGCGAGCTTCCTGGGCGTGATGCTGTTCGGCTGGGGACGGGTCTCGGAGCGGCTGCATTTCCTGTCGACCTGCCTGGTGGCCGTGGGCACGCTGATCTCGACCTTCTGGATCCTGTCGGCCAACAGCTGGCTGCATACACCGGCCGGCTACGAGCTCGTCGACGGGGTCTTCCATCCCGCCGACTGGATGGCGGTCATCTTCAATCCCTCGTTCCCCTATCGCCTGGCACACATGGTGCTGGCGGCCTTCATCACCACCTGCTTCGTCGTCGGCGGTGTCGCGGCGTGGTACCTGCGCCGCGGCGAGCATGTCGAGGCCGGCGCGCGGATGCTGAAGCTCTCGATCGTATTCGCCGCGATCACCGTGCCGCTGCAGATCGTGGTCGGCGACCTGCATGGCCTGAAGACGGGCGAGGTGCAGCCGGTGAAGCTCGCGGCGATGGAGGCGCACTGGCATGCGGGCGCGCCCGGTGCAGGCGTGCCGCTGGTGCTGTTCGCGGTGCCCAATCCCGACGACGAGCGCAACGATTACGAGATCGCCATCCCGCGCCTGGGCAGCGTGATCCTGACCCACAGTTGGGACGGCACCATCGCACCGCTGACCGCGGTGCCGCCGGAGGACCGACCACCGGTGGTGCCGGTGTTTTATGCCTTCCGGGTCATGGTGGGAATCGGCATGGCGATGCTGGTGCTGACCGCGGTGTCGCTGTGGGCCTGGCGGCGGCGCACGTTGCTGCGCTCGCGCTGGTTGCTCGATGCCTGGCGGTTGATGGCGCCCAGCGGCTTCATCGCCGTGCTGGCGGGCTGGTTCGTGGTCGAGATCGGCCGCCAACCGTGGGTGATCCAGGGCCTGCTGCGCACCAGCGAGGCGGTCAGCGAGATCGACCGCACCAGCGTCATCGTGTCGCTGTCGGCGTTCGCGATCGCCTACGCGGTGGTGTTCGGCGCGGGCGGCGGCTACATCCTGAAGATGATCCGCAAGGGACCGCAGCCGTTCGACGATGGCCCGGACCACGATGCGGGCGAGCGCACGCCGATGCGGCCGATTTCGGCGGCGGACGGCCCGGTGGGGGAGGACTGATGGAGCTTGCGACCGTGCTGCCGGTAGTCTGGTTCGGCGTGATCGGCTTCGGTGTGTTGATGTACGTGCTGCTCGATGGCTTCGTGTTGGGCCTGGGCGTGCTGGCGCCGTTCGCCGAAGACGAGGCACAGCTCGACCACATGATGAACACCGCCGCTCCGATCTGGGACGGCAACGAAACCTGGCTGGTGCTGGGCGGCGCGGGGCTGCTGGCGGCGTTCCCGCGGGCCTACGCGATCGTGCTCTCGGCGCTGTACTTGCCGGTGCTGCTGATGCTGATCGCGCTGGTCTTCCGCGGGGTGGCGTTCGAGTTCCGCTTCAAGGCCCGGCGCGGCAAGCGGTTCTGGGGGGCGGCGTTCGCGCTCGGCTCGCTGCTGGCCGCATTCGCGCAAGGGGTGATCCTCGGCGCACTAGTCGAGGGCATGCCGCTGGAGGCCGGCAAGTACGCCGGCGGCGCACTCGACTGGTTCAGCCCGTTCTCGATGCTGACCGGCGTGGCGGTGGTGTTCGGCTACGCGTTGCTGGGCAGCAGTTGGCTGATCCTCAAGACCGAGGGCCGGCTACAGTTGATCGCGCGCACGCTGACCCGGCCGCTGGTGCTGGTCGTGGCTGCTTTCATGGGGCTGGTCAGCGCCTGGCTGCCGTTCCTCGACTCGCGGATCATGGCGCGCTGGTTCGAGGACGGGAACTTCTGGTGGCTCTCGCCGGTGCCAGTGCTGGCCTTGCTCAATGTGCTCTGGCTGTGGCGCGCGGCGATGCGTGAAGGCCGCGATGCGCGCCCGTTCCTGCTGACGCTTGCGTTCTTCGTGCTGGGATTCGCGGGCCTGGTGCTGGGCATCTGGCCCAACATCGTGCCGCCGTCGCTGAGCATCTGGGAGGCGGCGTCGCCACCGTCGTCGCAGATGTTCGTGCTGGGCGGGCTGGTATTCCTGCTGCCGCTGATCCTGGGCTATACCGCGTGGTCGTACCGGGTGTTCCGCGGCAAGGTACAGGCCGACGCCGGCTATCACTGAACGCGACGCGGCCCACGCGATACCCAAGGCGGTCCTTTTGCCGCACAATTCGGCGCATATCGCCGATTCTGCGCACATGCACGCCTACGTCTACAAAAGTCAGCGCAAGGCGGACACCTACGTGTACCTCGCTGCCAGGGACGCGTTCGACGTCCTGCCCGATCCGCTGCGCGCCGAGCTCGGCACGCTGGCGTTCGTGCTCGAGGTGGCGCTGACGCCCGAGCGTCGGCTCGCCCGCGAGAACCCGGTGCAGGTGCGTCACAACCTGCAAGCGCAAGGCTTCCACCTGCAGATGCCGCCACGGGCGGTGGCCGATCCGCTGACCGACGACTGGAGCACAGATGCCTGAGCGTCCGCGTCGCCCCGTGCCGACGGCTCCGCAGCGACGGTTTCCCATCGCGTTGGCCGCGGCGCTCGCTCTGGTCGCGTGCACGCTGCTGGGCGGCGTGCCGGCGGCGGTGGCCGGCGTGCTGGCGCAGCCGGCCTTTGCGCTGGCCGTGCGCGGCCGTGCACGTGGTGGTGCCGATGGCCGCTCACCCTGGCCCGACGTGCGTGCGCTGGCGATCGCCTGGGTGAGCGCGGCCGCTGCCGGCGCGCTGCTGGCCGCCTGGCCGCTGGCGGCATTGCCCCGTGGCGGCGATCTGGGCGGTGCGCTTGGATTGAGTGTGGCGGTCGGCCTGGTGATGGTCGGCGTCTGGCGGACCTGGCCGTTGTGGCACGCGATCGAACGCGACGGCGGCGAGTTGCGCGCGCACTGGCGGGCGCTGGCCGACCAGGACGTCGGCGCCGCGCGTGGAATCGCGGTCGCGGGTGCAGTGACCGCGGCGCTCGCGATCGCACTCGCCCCTGCTTGGTTGCCGGCGCTGGCGCCGGGCATGCGGGCCGGCCTGACCGTGGCCGCCGCGCTGGCGTGGTGGCTGTTGCACGCCGGCCTGCAACGGCTCGCCCCGCCGCAGGCGTTGCCGATGCCGGTGGTGGAGATGCCCGGCGACCCGGCCGCCGCCCTGTTCGACGAGCCTGTCGACGCCGATCCCGAGGTGGCGCTGTACGCCGCCGCGCGCGCCGGTCGGGTCGAACGCGCGCTGGCGCTGATCGAGGCCGGCGCCGACGTGCGCGCGCTGCCACCGCCCGAGACGCGCGACCAGCGCAGCCTCGCTGTACTGGCGGCGGTGCTGCCCGATCTGCGGCTGCTGCGCGAACTCATCGCGCGCGGCGTCGACGTCAACGCCGCGCATGCGGGCATGACGCCGTTGCTGGCGGCCACGCGCGACAGCTGGCATGGCCGGCCCGATGCGGTGATGACCCTGCTGGCCAATGGCGCCGACCCGCGGGTGACCGATCATGAGGGCAATACGCCGCTGCATCTGGCCGCGCGCAGTTCCGACCCGGGCGTGGTCGCGCTGTTGCGTGATGCGGCTGCCGAACTCGATGTCACCAACCACGATGCGCTGACCCCGCTCGGGGTGGCGTGCGCGGCGGGCAACTGGCGGCTGGCGAAGTTCCTGCTTGAGCACGGCGCCCGACCCGAGGTCGAAGGCGCGACGCCGGCCCTGCTGGCGGCGGCTGGCGGGGACGAGGACGATGCGGCCGGCGTGCAATTGCTGATCCGCCACAAGGGCCGGGTCGATGCGCGCGATCGCCAGCGTCGCAGTGCACTGCATGTGGCCGCCTCGCACGGCCATACCGAGATCCTGGCGGCCTTGCTGGCGGCCGGCGCCGATGTGCGTGCGCGCGACAACGACGGTCGCACGCCGCTGCTCGATGCGGCGCGCGGCGGCAGTCTGGCCGCGCTCGACGCGCTGCTGGCCGCGGAGGCCGACGTCGCCGCGGTCGACATCGCCGGGCGCAACGCGATCATGCTCGCCTGCGCGTCCGAGTCGGCGTCGCCGGCGCTGGTGCAACGCCTGCTCGCGCTGGGCGTACCGGCCGATGTGGTGGACGGCGATGGCAAGCGCGCCGTCGACCGTGCAGCCGAGGCCGGGCGCTGGTCGCTGGTCCGCCTGCTCGATCCCGACTATCCGCTGCCGGTCAATCTCGACATGGATGGCGACGACGCCACTGGCGACCGTACGCCGCTGATGCTGCTGCGCGCCGGGCTGCGCGAGGGCCGGCATGCGCAATTGGGCGACCTGCTGCGGCTGGTCGGCCCCGCCGAACTGGGCACGCTGCTGGCCGACCCGGCATCGGCGCTTTCGCTCGAACAGGTCGAATGGCTGCTTGCCCATGGCGCCGATCCCAACGTGCGCGATGCGGAGGGCCGCACGCCGCTGACGGCGCTGCTCGCCCGCGCGCCGGATGCGCTGCCGGTGCTGCAGGCATTGCTGCGCCATGGCGCGTCGCCTGCCGGTGCGGGCGGACTGGCGGCGTACCTGGCGGCCTGTGTCGAAGGCGACCATGCGGCGCGGGCGTTCGAAGGGCTGTCGCTGGATCTGCTGGCGCGCGGCGCCGACCCGTTTGCCGCATCGCCCCAGGGCGATCCGCCGCTGGCGCTGGCGGTCCGGCTGGGATGGCCGCGACTGGTCGAGCGGCTGGCTGGATTGGGTGTCGATCCCGATGCCCGCGATTCGCGCGGTATGACCGCCTTGCATCTGGCGGCCGCGCTCGGCCGCGAAGGTGCGCTGAAGGCGCTGGTGCGTCATGGCGCATCGCCATCGGCGCGGGCCGCCGACGGGCAGACGCCGCTGGGCGTCGCGCTGTCGGCAGGACGGCGCGATCTTGCCGATTGGTTGGACTGGCAAGGGTGGGCGCTGCCGCGTCGCGCGCTGGCGGCCACCGATCTGCCGCAGGCCGCCTCTGCCGGCGATGCCGATGCTGTCCGCCGGCTGCTCGACCTCGGCTTCGATATCGACACGCCCGACGCACAGGCCTGCACCGCATTGCTGCGCGCAGCGGGGGGCGGGCATCTGGCGGTTGTCGATCTGCTGCTCGCGCGCGGCGCCGACACGACCTGCGCGGCCCGTTCGGGCGCGACGGCGCTGTCGGCGGCGGTCAGCATGCGCCATGCCGCGGTCGTCGATCGCCTGCTCGCGGCAGGAGCACCGCTTGATCAGCGCCTGCCTGGCGAGGTCAGCGTGCTGATGCTGGCCGCCGCGCTCGGCCTGCCGGATCTGGCGGCGCGCCTGCTCACGGCCGGTGCCGACATCCACGCCACCGACGCCCAGGGCCTGACGCCGCTGCATTGCGCGGCGCTGTACGGCTTCACCTCGCGCGATCGCACACGCCTGCTGGCGCTGTTCGATACGTTGCTGCTGGCCGGTGCGCAGATCGACGCGCCCGCGGCTGGCGGGGTGACGCCGTTGCTGCTGCTGCTGGGTGCGCGTGCGGAGCCGGGCACCGCCTGCGACGAGGATGTCGTGCTGGCGGCGATGGAACACCTGCTCGACGAGGGCGTGTCGCTCGACGCACAGGATCCGCGCGGTTTCGGTCCGCTGCACCTGACCGGCCTGCACGGGCAGTTGCGCCTGGCCCGACGCCTGCTGCGCGCCGGGGCCGATCCGGACCTGCGTGACACGCTCAATCGCACGCCGCGGGAGATCGCGGTGATGCGTGGCTTCGTCGACGTCGCGGCGGAATTCACGCCGGTGCCGGCGCAGGACGGCGTATCGATGGCGCGGTTCCTGCGCGAGCGCTGAGCCCAACGCATCCACGTTGCGTCTGTCTGTTCGCGTGGGCATGATCACCTGCCCATCAATGCAGGATGCAGTCATGGTTCGCAGGCGTGTCGTGGTGCTACTCGCGCTGTTGGCGCTGTGTCTGCCGCCGGCGTTCGCACAGAACGCGCGTCAGATGCGCAGCGAAGTCGAGGCCAGCATGCTGGTCACCGGGACGGTCGATATCGAGCACGATGGCGCTGTGGCGAGCTACGCGATCGATCAGGAAGACAAGCTGCCATCACAGGTGACGAGCCTGGTGCACGGCTTCGTACCGCAGATGCGGTTCGAGCCGGTCCTCAACGAACAGTTGCCCGGCCCGGCGCGCGCGAAGATGACGCTGCTTATGGTTGCGGTCCCCGATGGCCAAGACCAGATGCGGATTGCGATTCGCAGCGCATACTTCGATGACGACATGTCAGCCGACGAGTCCAACAGTGTGAGAGCGGTCGATCTTCGTCCGCCACCGTATCCCCGCCGTCTCGTCGCAATGGGGGGTAAAGGCACCGTCTATTTATTGGTGCAGGTCATGCCTGACGGCAGCGCAGGAGAAGTCGCCGCCGAGCAGGTCAACCTAACCGTCCTCGGCAATGCTCGGCAGATGACATCGGTCCGAGAAGCGCTCGCAAAAGCGGCAATCGGCGCAACGGCACGGTGGCAATTCGGACTGCCGACCGATCAAAAGGTGCCAGATCGCGGTTATTGGATAGTCCGCGTGCCGGTGGAGTTCTCGCTTCTCCGGCCCGGACAGCGCCTCTCTGACCCTGACTATGGCCGATGGACTGCGTATCACCCAGGGCCGCGCAGTAGTCCGGCATGGGCGGAGCCCGACCCACCCGGCTTCAGTCCCGACGTACTGCTCGCCGGCGGGGTTTACGCAGCCCAGTCACGCTTCCGGCTGCTGACGCCCCTGGAAGGCTGACCTAGGGATGCCACCGTGAACCGCGCAGGCATCGGCGGCTGCAATTGGTTGCATCAAGTCCCAATCGGGACTATAACAGGCATCGAGTCCCATTCATGGACTCGGAGGTCTGCCATGCACGTCAACGAAGCGCCGCTGATTCCGTCGACCCGCCGCGATCTGGCCGGCCCGGCCCTCAAGGCGTTCTTCAACATCGCCGAGCGCTGGGGGCTGAGCGCCGGCCAGGAGCGGCGGCTGCTCGGCAACCCCGGCCGGTCGACCTACTTCCGCTGGAAGCGCGACCGCGCAGGCGCCGTCTCGGGCGACGTGTTGGAGCGGATCAGCTACCTGCTTGGCATCTACAAGGCGCTGCACATCCTGTTCCCCGACGACGCGCAGGCCGATGGCTGGGTGCATCGGGCCAACACCGCACCGCCATTCGGCGGCACGTCGGCGCTGGCGCGCATGCTCGGCGGCCATGTCGCCGACCTGTACGTGGTCCGCGAGTATCTCGATGCCCAGCGCGGCTGGAACTGAGGTGACGCCTCCGGTCCGCCCGATCGCGTGGCGGCCAAGCCATCGCATCGTGTCCAGCCGGTTTCCACCGGTCGGCGTCTTCGACGCGATCGCCGATCCGGAGGACCTCGACGCGCTGTTCGAGCTCGAGGGCATGACCAATCCGCGGCTGCGCCAGGAACTGGGAAGGATCCAATTGGTGCCGCCCGGGCGTCGGATCGCCGGCCCGGGCACCACTGCGATCATGGCCGCGTTCACCCATCCCAATCGCGACGGTTCGCGCTTCGCGGACGGGAGTTTCGGCGTCTACTACGCGGCCCGCGAGCGCGACACCGCAATCGCCGAGACCGTCTATCACCGCACCCGCTTCCTGCAGCACACGCGCGAGCTGCCCTGCGTGCTGCAATTGCGCAGCTATCTGGCCGATGTGGCCGGCGACTTCCACGATATCCGCGGTGGCTGGCCGGCGCTGCACGATCCCGACAGCTATGCCGCCAGCCAGCGTGCGGCCGTCGCGCTGCGCGCGGCCGGCAGCGAGGGCATCGTCTACGACAGCGTGCGCCAGCCGGGCGGCCAGTGCATCGCGGCCTTCCATCCCGACCTGGTCTCGCCCGCGCGCCAGGGCCCGCACCTGCACTATCACTGGGATGGCGTGGCGATCACCCACGTCGCGATCGGCACCGAACTGCTCGCACTCGCGCGGTAGTAGCGCTGACGCGCGTCCACCGCGCTGGCCGGGGTCCAGAAAGAAAGGTTCTCCTCCGAAGTCAAGCGAACCTTGCTTCTGCTCGCTCGATTAGGGGCTCCTCTTCGGAGCGCGCGTCGCGCCGGCCGGGGACTGCTCCCCGGCTCGGTCAGCCATCCCTGGCTGACTCGCCGCCGCGGGCCGTCCCTGGCCCGCTACCGCAATCCCCGACCAGCACGACGAACTGAGGCCGACAGTGCGCGACTTCTTCCGGCGGGCGACTTCATGTCCACCCGAAGTCGGGTTGCAAGCATTCGTAGCAGCGGACTGACGGACGGTGGCCGCGTCGAGCGCGCCATGGATGGCGCGCGCCCGAGTCAAGGCAGGGTGAGCATGGATGACGTGCGCGGCACTGCCGCGCATCCATGCGAACGCCACGCGTGCTTCGCGTGGCCGGACCGCGCAGCGGCCTTGCCGAGGGGAAAGCGGCTTCCGACTGGCAGGCCGCTCCCATCCGAAGTAGAACTCCCATTCCCGCACTTGCAACACGAACTACAAAAAACCCGGCACAAGCCGGGCTTTTCGTCTGGCATGGCGCGTGGCTCACTCCGCGGTGGGGCGGCGCACGACGTAGATCAGGTCGTCCTCGTAGGCCTTGGCCAGGTCGGCCTTGGAGATCGAGATGCGCTCGCTGTCATCGAACACGATGGTCGATGGGTCCTTGATGTCCGAGCGGGCGCGGTCGCGGGTGCCCAGGGCGGCGTTCTCGGTCACGACGACCACGCCGTCGTCCTCGACTGCCACCACCTTCATCAGGCCGTAGGCCGGGTCGATCGCGGTCTGCTTGTCGTCGGTGAACTCGTAATCGGAGAAGGCGCTGAGCTCGGCGGCGTACAGATCGCCGACGGCCGGTGCCTGCAGCAGAGCCTTGTCGGCTTCGCCGCGCTGGCAGGCCGACAGCAGGAAGGCCGCGGACAGGACGAGAAGCGCGGGCAACAGGCGGAACATGCGACGCATGGCGATATCCATCGGTGAGAGAGGGCGGAAAGTATAGGTCGGGGCCTGTGATGTTGGCAGCGTTTCGCGCCTTTTCGCGCCCGGCCGCGGTAGGCTCGCCCCATGGATATGATTCGTCCCGAAACGGTGACCGCGTTCTGGCGCGAGGCCGGCATGGCAAAGTGGTTCGGCGGCGGCGAGGCCTTCGACCGCGACTGCGAGCGCCGCTTCCGCGACGCCCATTTCGCCGCGGCTCGCCGCGAGCTCGACCACTGGGCCAAGACCGCCGAGGGCGGCCTGGCGCTGCTGATCCTGCTCGATCAGATCCCCCGCAACATCTTTCGCGGCAGCGCGCACGCCTTCGCGACCGACGCGCTGGCCCGGCACCACGCGCAGGCGCTGGTGGCCGCCGGTCTCGACCGCGCGCACGAGGACGCCCTGCGCGGCTTCGTCTACCTGCCGTTCGAACACGCCGAGGATCTCGCCGACCAGCAGCGGTCGGTGCAGCTGTTCGCCGATGTCGGGATCGCGACCTACCGCGACTACGCGCAGGCGCACCTGGACGTCATCGCGCGCTTCGGTCGCTTCCCGCACCGCAATCACGTCCTGGGCCGTACCAATACGCCCGAAGAGCAGGCCTGGCTCGACGCCGGCGGCGGTTTCTAGCGGCGCACGCGCCGCTGCGGTCACAGGAACGAGTCGGCCAGCCGGGCGATGCCCTCCAGGCTGCGGCGCCAGGCCGGGCGCCGTTGCCAGTCCTCGAGCGTCACCGGCGTGGCGTCGGCCAGATAGCCGGCCTCGATCGCGCGCATGCGTGCGACCACGTCGCGGTCGTAGACCAGCAGGCCGATCTCGGCGTTGAGCGCGAACGAGCGGATGTCGAGGTTGATCGAGCCGACCAGTGCCATCTCGTCGTCGATGCTCATGTGCTTGGCGTGCAGGAAGTGCGGCCGGTACAGCGCGATCTTGATGCCGCTCTCGAGCAGTTCGCCGTAGTAGGACGCCTGCGCCCAGGCGGTCAGCCGCTGGTTGTTGCTGGCCGAGAGGATCAGTTGCACCTCTACCCCCGACAAGGCGGCGATGCGCAGGGCGCTGAGTGTGGCGTCGTCGGGCACGAAGTAGGGCGTGGTCAACACCAGTCGGCGTCGGGCCAGGTGGATCAGCGCGTTGACGGTGTCGCGCGCGTTCTCGAATGGATAGGCCGGGCCGCTGGGCAGCAACTGCGCGGCGACATCGGCATCGGGCAGCGCGGTGGTCGGGGCGACCGCGAGCCGCTCGCCGGTCTCGATGAACCAGTCGCTGGCGAACACCGCCTCCAGATGCGCCAGCGCCGGCCCCTGCACGCGCGCGACCAGTTCGCGGTTGGGCGCGCTGACGATGAAGTCCGCATCGGCCAGGTTCTGCGAGCCGACATAGGCTGCGGTGTCGTCGATCACCGCGACCTTGCGGTGGTTGCGCAGATCCATGCGTCCGCTGCGGCGCCACTGCAGCCCGCCGGGCAGCATCGCGTGGACCTGCACCCCCGCCGCGAGCAGTCGGCGTGCATAGCGGCGCAGCCCGCGCTTGGCGCCGACCGCATCGAGCAGCAGCCGGCAGGTCACGCCGCGTGCGGCTGCGCGTTCGAGCGCTTCGGTCACCGCCTCGCCGGTGCCGTCGTCGAACATCAGGTAGTAGAGCAGGTGGACGCGCGTGCGCGCGCCGTCGATATCGGCCAGCAGCGCCTGCAGCGCCCCGTCGTAGTCGTCGATCAGCTGCACTGCATTGCCGTGGGTGGGCATGAAGTCGCCCAGCCGTTCGAGCAGTGGCGCCATCTCGGCCGAGGCGCCGGTATCAGGCGGTGTCCAGCGCAGGTCCGCCAGCGGCAGTTGCTCCTCGCGAATCACCTGCGAGGCTTGGCGCTGGCGCGCAATGCGGTCGCGCGAGAGCCAGGGATGGCCGAAGAGCAGATAGAGCGGCAATCCAGCCAGCGGCACGAAGCCGATCAGCAGCAACCAGCTGCGCGCCGCCGCCGGACGCGTGCGCGAGGGAATCCACAGCAGGGCGACGATCCGGATCGTCCAGTCGGCGATCAGGATCGCCAGTCCGAGGTTCAGGGCGTGCCAGTCCATCGGACCATTGTGCAGGGGGCGGCGTGGTCGCGGCGCAGACCTGGGATCGGATCCACGTCCGACAGGGCGCGGAGGCATCGAATGGCCACTCGTGGACGGGCCGGGCGCTGTTCCTTGCCTGGGGGCGGTGCGCCAGCGGCATCCCGCACCTGCCCAGAACGCAGAAAGCCCGCCTTGCGGCGGGCTTCCCAGATCCCGCGGCTGCGGGAAGGACGCGACGGCGTTCGCGCTGGCGAACGCACTGTCAGGTCACTTGATCTTGCCTTCCTTGTAGACCACGTGCTTGCGGACGACGGGATCGTACTTCTTGATCTCCATCTTGCCGGGGGTGTTCTTCTTGTTCTTGTCCGTCGTGTAGAAGTGGCCGGTGTTGGCCGAGGAAATCAGACGGATCTTGTCGCGCTTGCCTGCCATGTTGCGTTACTCCTCAGATCTTCTCGCCGCGGGCACGGAGCTCGGCGAGGACGGCGTCGATACCGTTCTTGTCGATGGTGCGCAGGGCCTTGGTGGACACACGCAGCTTCACCCAGCGGTTTTCGCTGGCGACCCAGAACCGGCGCTCATGCAGGTTCGGGAGGAAACGGCGGCGGGTACGGTTGAGCGCATGCGAGACGTTGTTGCCGGTCGTCGTGCGCTTGCCGGTGACTTGGCAGACTCGGGACATGGTGCACCTCGATCAATGGGAAGTCCGACGGGGAGTCGGGCTCCTTGCGGAAAGGATTTTCCGCGAACGGTATCGCCCTTGGCCAGGGAGATGGCGGCCCCGACGGCAAGGCCGTCGCGCGGTACGGGAGTCGAACCTCTCGTTGCACCGCCGCCGGGAAGACCGCGCTTCCCCGGGCGGGTCGGGAGCATGTCGCCATGATCCGGACGCAACGAGCCGGCCATATTGCCGGAACGGGCCCTGGGATGCAAGGCAGGTGAAGACGGGGCGCCGGAGAACGCAATGAAACGTGACCCGCGCGCGGGAGGTCAGCTCGGTCAGCCGAATAGCCGCGCTGATGTTCATACCTCCCCCGCGTGCGGGGGAGGTCGCCGCGCCCGGGCGCGGCGGGTGGGGGCGTGCTTCAGCTGCCCTCGCCCTGTCGCCGTCGCGGCTTCGACCGGGCGCGCGGCTTGCCCGCCGGCGTCGGCGCCGCCGTCTGGCCCGGCAGGGCACCGGCCTCCTGCAACTGCGCAAGGCCCGACAGCGTGTCCACATAGGCCAGAAAGTGCTGCAGGTAGTCGGGCGAGACCTGGCGCATCAGGGTCAGCGAGCGGTGCACCAGACGGGCCGAGTTGAGCGGGCCGGCGTCGTCGGACGTCTTCGCCAGCGAGCGCCGCACCTGGCTGCCGATGCGCACGGCCGACCACAGCCGCCGGAACGTATCGAGCGCAGGCAGCTCGGGGTAGCGCGCCGCGTCGTCTCCGGTGCACATCGCGCGCGCCAGCGCGCCCAGCGGACCGGGCGCCGCCCGCTCACGCGTGGCATCAGTCGCGGTCGCTTCGGACTCCGCATCCAGTCTCTCGGCCAGTGCGCCTGCACGCCGCAGCAGCGCCTCGCGCGGGGACCCGTGCAGACGTTCGGCGCGCTGCAGCAATGCCGCCACTGCATGCACGCGCAGCGGCTGGCGCCGATCCAGGCCCTGGGCACGCCAGGCGTCGAGCCGGGCATGCAGGGCCGCGGACTGGGTGGCTTCAGCGGCCATCGCGCGCGGCCGGGTTGCGCGGCACCGGGGCCATCTCGACCCGGCGATTGCGTGCGCGGCCCTCGGCGTCGGCGTTCGAGGCGACCGGCTGCTGCGCGCCGAAGGCCGCGGCGAACACCGAATCGGCCGGCACCCCGTCGCCGACCAGCGCGCGGGTCACGGTCAGCGCGCGCTGCGCCGACAGATCCCAGTTGTCGGCGAAGTGCAGGCGGTCACGCAGCGCACGGTCGTCGGTGAAGCCGCTGACCATCAGGATCTCGTCACGCGAGGCCAGGTATTCCGACAGTGGGCCGGCCAGGCTGCGCAGCAGGTCGCGGCCCTCGGGCTGCAACTGGTCGGAGGCATCGGCGAACAGCACACTGCCGCGGATGCCGATGCGGCCGTCGACCAAGGTGATGCGGCCGGCCGCCAGCGGCGCGGCGAGCGCCTGCTCCAGCGTCTGCAGGCGTTGCTGCTCGGCCTGGCGTTGCGCGATCTCGGCGTCGAGCTTCATTTCCAGCTGCAACTGCACGCCGATGACGCCGACCAGGATCAGCACGAACGCGCCAAGCAGCACCGACATCAGGTCGCCGAACGCCGCCCAGACGGGGGCCGCGCTGGCGTCGTCGCTGTCGAGCTCCAGGCTCATGCCGCGCCGGCCTGGCGGCCGCCCAATTGCTGCAGTTCCTCGACGATCTGCCGCTGCGCCAGCACGCTCAGGTCCACGACCTCGCGCGCCTGCGCGACGTAGTAGGCCAACTGCTCGTCGCTACGCGCCAGGGCCTTCTCCAGCGTGTCCTCGATCCGCGCCAGGCGCTCGGCCAACTGCGCATTGGCTTCGCCGAACACCTGTGCCGCGGCGCCGAAGGCTTCGCCCAGGCTGGCGACTTCGGCCGCGCCGATCGTCACCTGATCGGCGACTGCGCCGAGCTTGCCGGTCTCGGCCTCGACGTGATCGGTGAAGCGGGTGCCCACGCGTTCGAGCAGGTCGGCCGAGGTCGCGACCAATGCGTCGATCGCCGCGCGCTGTTCGGTCGAGGCGTGGTTGACCGCGCCCAGCAAGGTGTCGAGCGTGGACAGCATCTGCGTGCGTTCCTCCAGCATCGCGGTGTCGCGGGCCATGCTGTCGGACAGCGACTGGCGCAGCTCGGCAATCACCTCGGCCGCGGCGCGCGGCGCCTGCGAGGCGGTGTCGATCAGGCGCGAGATCTTGGCGATCGTCTCGCCGGCATGGGTGCGGGTCTGCGCGGCGATGGTGTCGGCGGTGGCGGCCAGCGTGTCGCAGATCGCCTGCTGCTGACGGGCGGTCTCGGCGCCTGCCTGCGCCCAGTCCTCGCGCAGCGCGCCTGCCAGCGCGGCCAGGCTGTCGGTCCAGGCCGCCAGCCGCGCGCGGTCCTGCTCGGCGAGTGCGGACTGCAGCGCGCCATGCGAGGCATCGACGCGCTCGAGCAAGGCGGCCGAATGTCGTTCGAACGCGGCCGCGGCCGCGGTCAGCGCCTGTTCGTGGCGCTCGGCCTGCGCATCGTGCGCGTCGGTCTGTTGCGACAGCGCCTGGCGCCACCCGTCGGCGATCTGGCCGGTGGTCGCTTCCAGTCGCGTCGCGACGCCGTCCACCAGCGTCGTCGTGCGCTGTTCGAAGGTCTCGCCGACACCCGCCAGCGTCTGGCGCAGATCAGTCACCAGCGCAGCCTGCGCTGCCTGCTGGCCGGCCAGCGCCTGCTGCCAGCGCTCGGTGACCTCGGCCGTCGAGGTCGCCAAACCGGCGGTGACCGCCTGCAACTGGCGATCCACCCCGTCGGCGACCGTGTCGTGCAGTGTCGCGGCCTGCGCAGCGGTGGCATCGAGACGCGCGACGACCGCGTCGAGCAACCCGCTGGCACGCTGCTCGAAGCTGGCATTGAACCCCGCCAGCGCCGCCTGCAACTCGCCGGTCAGCGCTGCACTGGCAGCCTGCTGGCCGTCGAGCGCTTGGTCCCAGCGTGCGGCCACGGCCTGCGTCGAGGCCTCGAAGCCGTGCGTCAACGCCTGCAACTGACGGTCCACGGCCTCGGCCACGCGCGTCTGCAGCGCGGTGGTTTCGCGTGCCAGCGCCGCCATCGTGGTCTCGAACACCGGCTGCAGCGCCGCGGTCGCGGCCTGCGCGCTCTGCGCCACGCTGGTCTGCAGCGAGCGTTCCACCGAGGCGGCGAGCTGCGTGTACACGGTCTCGGTGCGTGCGTGGAATGCGGCCTGCTGCGCGGCCTGTCGCTCGCCCGTTGCTCCGGCTTGCTGCTCGATCGTCGCCATCATCGCCTGCAGCCGGTCGACCAGCGCCGGCATCGTGTCGGCCTGGCGCTGCAACAGGCGCAGGGTTTCTTCGTGCCGGTACGCGTGGGAATGCGGGCGCAGCGTGGTCGCGATCGCAGCATCGAGCCCATGCACGATCATGGACCGCTCGCGGCGTACCAGGGCCGATGCCAGGCCCAGCATCGCCGAGCTCGCGATGCCCGCGATCGACGTGCCGAACGCAAAGCCCAGTCCCTTGACCGGCGCGGCCAGCGAATCGCGGATCGCCTGCAGGTCGGTCGCGGTTTCCAGCGCCAGTCCAGTGCCACGCAGCATCGCCATCATGCCCAGCAAGGTGCCGAGCATGCCCAGCAGCACCAGCATGCCGACCAGGTAAGGCGTGAGTGCAGGGATCGGCAGCGCGGTACGCGCACCCTCGACTCGCAGACGCACGGCCGCGCGCAGCGACGGGTCGAGCCGGTCAAGCCAGTCACCCAGCGATGGCGGCGTTGTCGACAGACCGGCGACGGCATCGGCCAGCGTCGCGGTCGCGCGGCGGTAACGCCACAGCTCCAGCGCACCGGCCGCATAGCAAACGCCGATCAGCAGCGTCACCGCGAGCGCCAAGGGGTTGGTGCCGAGGTAGCCCAGCGCGATCCAGGCGATTGCGGCCAGGCCCAGCGCGAACGCCAGGGCGGGGAGAAGGGACAGCGCGCGGAAACGTGAGGACATGGGCATGACTGCGTCAGGGGGTGCGAAGCGCGGCGAGCAGCGCGTCCACCGGTTGGAAACGGACATCCAGCTCGGCGCTCAGTACGCCCTGCATGTCCCTGCGAAAATGATCGAGCCAGGCGCTGGGCGCCGTGACCTGTGCTTCGGCCGCGGCGGCGCGCAAGCGCTCGAAATGCGCTTCGAGCAGCGTCGGCACCGCGCCCAGCAACGCGGACTCGCGCGGGGCCAGCGCGCCCTCCATGACTGCATCGACCTCGGCCAGCCGCGCCGCCTGCGCCGAGCGCTGGGCCAGCGCTTCGCGCAGTTCCCCTCGCAGCCGCCCGGCCGCGGCTTGCATCGCGCGTTGCAGGGTCAGGCAACGCTGGCGCAGCGGTGCGAAATCGGGCGCGGTGTCGCTGGCGGTGTGGGTCGGATCGGCATCGGTGGATGCCACGCCGGCCTGCGGCGTCGCCAGTTCGGGGGCGCTGGCGATGGCCTGTGCCAGCGTTGCGCGCACCCGTGCGCAGGCCGCGGCAGAGTCGTGTGCACTGGGCGCACATGGCGCGTCGGGTGCCGCCGGCGGTGCGTCGAGCACCTTCGACAGTGCCACCGCCCGCGTCCAGTCGATCCATTCGCTCAGCCGATCGGCCGGCACCAACGCCGCCCGCGCCGCCTCGGCATCGGTCAGTCGGGCCAGCAGCCGGACGAACGTCGGACCCTGGAGGGCGGGGCGGGGCGAGGGATCCACGAGGGTCAGGCGCGCAAAAGACGGCGATTTTACAGGGCCCGGCGGCCCAGGGGTCGGCACAACGGCGGGCGCCTGCCGCGTCGAAAGCCGCGGTTGTGCTTTGCATGGTGTGCGGTGCCGGGTCATCCGCGAGCAGGTCGTGGCCTGTCGTGGCCTCGCCGGTTGGGATTCAGCTGCGCGGCCGTTCAGGAGCCGGGCCGACGCCCATGCGCCCATCGAGGTCGGGGCGCGACGTGGCGAAGCGGGCAGGCCATGGGCGCGGACTGGCGTCAACGGCTTACCGAGCTGCCGGCATCAGGCGCGGGTCGCCTTGTCGAATTTTCTGACGAAGGCCACCAGGTCCTGGCCACAGGCCTGGCAGTACTCCTGCAGTTGCAGCAGATCGAGCCGGCGCACGCCACGCTCGACGTCGCTGACGTAGGACTGGGGCCGCTCCAGCCGTTCGGCCAACTGGGCTTGCTTGAGGTCCGCCTTGTCCCGCATTTCGATCAACAGGGCCAGCAGGACCTTGTACTCGGGCTTGTGGATCGATTTGCCGGGCATACGGGCATCCTCATGAGAAGTGGGCGTACCGTATATCCGGAATCCCGTTATCCGGAAACAGGATCGCGTGGCCGGTGCATCTGTCAGCCCTGTTTGAACACCGTCCGCTTGCCGATCGGGGCGCTTTTCTTCGCGGTCGGGCGGGCGAGCCCCGGAATGAGGAAATCCGCAGCGTTGTGGCCGCGCCGGATCTTCTCGGCCAGCCAGCGTGGCGTCCGGCCGCGACCGGACCAGGTATTGCGCCGGTTGTCGGGATCGCGGTACTTCACCGCGGCCTTGGCGCGCTTGCGCTTCCTGGCAGGGGCTGCAGCACTGCGCGGCGAGGACGCAGCCGAGGCACCGACGAGTTCCTCGATCGCATAGCCTTGGGACGCGGCGAATGCGATCAGCTCCTGGCGCACGGCGGCTGCTGGCCGCCGGCGGGCCAACACTGTCCTGCGTTTCTCGGCAGCGGCCAACAGGGCGTCGAGCTCGCGCACGCCGAGCACATCGATTTCAATCTTCATGCCCTCAGCGTCGGGCCGAGCGGATAATGTGTCAAGCACGGATCGGGACGGAATGCGACGGCCACGCTCCGTCGGCCCCCATTCGATGGCTCCGGTCATGCGGACGGCCATGGCGTCGGTCACGCCCTGCGTCACGATCATCAGCAGGCACGGTCCGCCAGTTCTGTGGTGACGAAGTCACGAGCCCGTGGCCGGGCTCGTGTGACGCGTGCCTACTTGCAGCGGAACCTGACATCCGCAGTCGCGCGCTCGCCTGATGTGGCGTACGTCGCCGTGGTTTTGCCCGAATGGTGATGCGACGGGACGCTAATGGCGGCGAATTCCCCAAGTTTGCCGTCGCGATCTTCGGCGCCGACGACGATGGCACGCAGACCCTGCCGCGCACAGTAGGCATTGGCCTCTTCGATGAGACGGATGCGCTGCGCGCCCCCGCTCGACAACGCGGTCGCGGAGTGCCCCGCCACCTCGTAGACGCCATTGCCGACGGGGACGAAGCGGGAGGTGGACGAGCAGCCAACAAGCAGGACGGCGGGCAAAGCCAGCAGGACGACAATCGGGCGCATGGGATCCTCTTCTTATTGTGGTCGGCGCGGCTGCCGAGCGACGAATCGGCAGCGGCGCCGGGTTGATGGGTCAACGGCGCAATCCCTGCATGACATCTCCTGCATCGCCGGCCGGAGCGTATTTTTGCGATCCTGACTGCGCAAAGAATCCATGCCGACAAACCGAACGGCGCGTTCTAGAACAGGGACGCCACGTAAACGGTTCATCGAAAGCGCGCCTCAATCGGGCGCCATGCTGCGGAATACGAGACTGTGATCCGGGCTGTTATTCACAGCCGGTTTGGCGACGCGCGTGAGGGCGGCGCGAATGTGCGCAGGCCCAATGTGGCGTCGTACTTCGGTAGGCGCACAGCCAATCGGATTTACGACGAATTTACGCATGCGCCTATGTCGCCGCATGGAGACTTTATGGCCGGGGCGCCGAGACTGCGCGGCATCGGCGGAGCCTGTCCGCCAGGACTGATGTCATGGATCGTCGTACCGTCACCACGCGCCGGGTCGCGCTGTCGCTCGCCCTGCTGACGCCGCCGCTCGGCAACGTCGCGGCGGCCGACTGGTCGGGCAGTGCAGCGCTGACCAGCGATTACGTCTGGCGCGGCACCAGCCAGAGCGATGAAGGGCCGGCGCTGCAGGCCGGCGTCAAGATCTCCGGCCCGCGCGGGCTGTATGCCCAGGCCTGGGGTTCGGATGTCCGCCTCGCACCGCAGACGGCTGCCTCGCACGAGCTCGACCTCGTGCTCGGCTGGGCCGGGCCGTTGTCGGAGGCGTTCGCGCTCGATGCCGCGCTCACGCATTACCGCTATCCCGGCGCCGCGGTCGATCTGGACTGGACGGAGCTCGGCGCCACGCTGACCTGGCGGACGCGTGCCTGGCTGCAAGTTGCGCATGCGTCCGATGCGTTGGCGAGCGGCGCGTCGGGCACCTACGCGCAGATGGGCGTGCGGATCCCTGACGACGACCGGCTCTGGTTCGAGATCGCGGTCGGTCGCTATCGGCTGCACGCGGCGGGCGGCGACAACGACTACACCCACGTCCAGGCGGGCGTGGTGTGGACGCTCGCACCGCCGCTGGCGCTGCGACTGACGATGCACGACACCAGTGCGTCGGCGCAGCGTGCGTTCGGTGGCTGGGCCGGATCGCGACTCGAGGCGGCGCTGCACGCGTCGTTCTGAACAGGCTTCTTCATCGCTACGGATGCGCGTCATGATCGAATTGCTGGTCTCCCTCGCCCTGGCGGCCGTGTTGGCGTGGCCGCTCGGGCGCTATCTCGCGGCGGTGATGCGCGGCGGTCCGGCGCCGGGCGATCGCGTGTTCGCACGCTTGGAGCGGCCGCTGTACCGCCTGCTCGGCATCGACCCGACAAGCGGCATGGGCTGGAAGAGGTACGCGGGCGCGTTCCTCGCCAGCAACGTCGTGCTGCTCGTGCTGGCGACCGCTGTGTTCATGGGGCAGGCGTGGTTGCCGCTCAATCCCAACGAGGCGCCGAACATGCGCTGGGACCTGGCGTTGCACACCACGATGTCGTTCCTGACCAACACCAATCAGCAGCATTACGCCGGCCAGGCGCAGCTCTCGCATCTGGCGCAGATGACGGCGATCGTCGGGCTGCAGGTGGCGACGCCGATGATGGGGCTGTCGCTGGTCGTGGCGACCTTGCGTGGCCTGTTCGGTGGCCGCGCGGCCTTGCAGGCCGGCCCCGACCTGGGCGCGGCGCCCGACGTCGTCACGGCACCGGCCGGCGATGCGCATCGGCACGCAGCTGCGCGCGCCGATGTCGGCAATTACTGGGCTGATGTCATCCGCCCGACCGTCCGCGTCATGTTGCCGCTGTGTCTGCTGTGGTCGTTGCTGCTGACGGCGCAGGGCGTGCCCTCGACCCTGGCCGGCGGGCCCGAGGCGACACCGCTCGACACGAGTGCGCAGATGACCCGCCAGAAGATTCCGCTCGGACCGGTCGCGGCGATGGTCGCGGCCAAACAGCTGGGCAGCAACGGTGGCGGCTGGTATGGACCCAACAGCGCTGCGCCTCTTGAGAACCCGACGCCGCTGTCGAACCTGTTGGAACTGCTGGCGATCGTGCTGCTGCCGGTGTCGGTCGTGGCGATGGTCGGCACGTTCACCGGCCGGCGTCGATTCGCCGCGCTGGTGTTCGGCTGCATGTTGACGATGTCGCTGCTGTCGGGCGGCGCTGCGCTCTGGGCCGAGCGCCACGGGCCGGCCCCGGTCGAGGCCGCACTGATGGAGGGCAAGGAGGTGCGCTTCGGTGTCGACGCCTCGGCGGCCTGGGCGGCGCTGACCACGCAGGTCAACAACGGTTCGGTGAACCTGATGCTCGACTCGGCGGCACCGCTGACCGGATTGGTGGCGATGGGCAACATGCTGGTCAACGCAATCTGGGGCGGCATCGGCTGCGGTCTGCAGCAGTTCCTGGTCTACCTGCTGCTGGCGGTGTTCGTGGCCGGGCTGATGACCGGACGCACGCCGGAGCTGTTCGGCCGCAAGATCGAGGCGCCGGAGGTGCGCCTGTTGGCGGTGCTCGTCCTGCTGCAGCCGGTAGTGCTGTTGGGCCTGACCGCGGCGGCGCTGGCGATGCCGTCGCTGGCGGGCACGTCCAATCCGGGCGCGCACGCGATCGGTCAGGTGTTCTACGAGTACGCGTCGGCGTTCGCCAACAACGGCTCGGGCTTCGAAGGCCTGGCCGATGCGTCGCCGTGGTGGAACCTGACCACGACCGCGGCGCTCGCGCTCGGTCGCTATCCAGCGCTGGTGATTCCGCTGGTCATCTCAGCGCTGCTCGCGGCCAAGCGCGCGGCGCCCGAGAGCGTCGGCACCTTGCGGATCGAGACGCCGACCTTCGCGCTGACGCTGCTGGCGATCGTCGCCGTACTCACGCTTCTCCAGTTCATGCCGGTGCTGGTGCTTGGGCCGGTGGCCGAGCATCTGGCGCTGGCCTCGGCCCACGTGGGGACTTGATCGATGACTACCCTTTCCCAAGACGCCGCGCCCGTGCGCGGGACCAACCCCGGCCTGTTCGATGCCGGCATCCTGCGCGCGGCGGTTCGCGCCGCGTTCGTCAAACTCTCGCCGCAGCACGCGTTGCGCAATCCGGTGATGGCCGTCGTCTGGCTGGCCACACTGCTGACCGCCGCGCTGACCGTGACGGGCCGGGTCTCGTCGCCGGGGTTGGGCTGGGCGGTGACCGGATTGCTGACGATCACGGTGCTGTTCGCCAACTTCGCCGAGGCGATGGCCGAGGCGCGCGGCCGCGGACAGGCCGCCTCGTTGCGGCGTGCGCGCCAGGATCTGGTCGCACGTCGGGTCACCTCGGCGCAGGCCACCGAGGCGCCGGAGCGCGTGGTCGCGTCCGCGCTTCGGCCCGGCGATCTGGTGATCGTGTCGGAAGGCGAACTGGTGCCGGCCGACGGTGAGATCGTGCTCGGGCTGGCGACGATCAACGAGGCGGCGGTCACCGGCGAGTCGGCGCCGGTGCTGCGCGAGGCGGGGACCGATCGCAGTGGCGTGATCGGCGGCACCAAGGTGTTGTCGGATGAGATCGTCGTGCGGGTCACGGTCGAAGCCGGGCACAGCTTTCTCGATCGCATGATCGCATTGGTCGAGGGGGCGAACCGGCAGAAGACACCCAACGAGGTCGCGCTCGGCCTGCTGCTGGCGACCATGACGCTGACGTTCCTGGTCGTGGTGGTCACGCTGCCGGCGATCGCGGGCTTCGTCGGTGCGAGGCTCGATCCCTTGCTGCTGATCGCGCTGCTGGTGTGCCTGATTCCGACCACGATCGGCGGGCTGCTGCCGGCGATCGGCATCGCCGGCATGAACCGTGCGCTGTCGGCGAATGTGCTGGCGAAATCGGGCAAGGCCGTCGAGGTGGCCGGCGACATCGACGTGCTGCTGCTCGACAAGACCGGCACGATCACCCACGGCGATCGCCAGGCGACTGCGCTGCATCCGCTGGCGGGGATCGACCCCGACGCGCTGCGCGAGGCCGCACTGCTCGCCTCGCTCGCCGATCCCACGCCCGAGGGCAAGTCGATCGTGCGGCTGGCGCGGCGACCGGGCGCGTCGCTCGAGGCCCCGGCTCAGGCGCACTTCGTCGCGTTCACCGCACAGACGCGCATGAGCGGCGTGGATCTGGGCGGTGGCGATGCGCCCCGGCGCATCCGCAAGGGCGCGATGGACGCGATCGTCGCGCATGTCGCGGCGCTGGGCGGCGCGGTGTCGACGGAACTGCGTGCGCGGGTCGAGCAGGTCGCACGCAGCGGTGCCACGCCGCTGGTCGTCGCCGAAGGTCCGCACGTGCTCGGCGTGGTCGAGCTGTCGGACGTGGTCAAGACCGGCATCCGCGAGAAGTTCGCGCAGCTGCGTGGCATGGGCATCCGCACGGTGATGATCACCGGCGACAACCCATTGACCGCGGCCGCGATCGCCGCCGAGGCCGGTGTCGACGACTACATCGCCGAGGCACGTCCGGAGGACAAGCTCGCGCGCATCCGGGCCGAACAGGCGCAGGGCCGGCTGGTGGCGATGGTCGGCGACGGCACCAACGATGCGCCCGCGCTGGCGCAGGCGGACGTAGGCCTGGCGATGCACGCCGGCACCCAGGCGGCCAAGGAGGCCGGCAACATGGTCGATCTGGATTCCGATCCGGCCAAGCTGTTGCGGGTGGTCGAGGTCGGCAAGCAGCAGTTGATCACCCGCGGCGCGCTGACGACGTTCTCGCTGGCCAACGACGTGTCCAAGCACTTCGCGATCCTGCCGGCGCTGTTCGCTGCATCGGTGCCGGCACTGGCGGCGCTGGACGTGATGCGGCTGTCGAGCCCACGCAATGCGGTGATCGCGGCCCTGGTGTTCAACGCCGCGATCATCCCGCTGCTGATTCCGTTGGCGCTGCGCGGCGTGCGCTTCCGCGCCTCGGGTGCGACCGCGCTGCTGCGCCGGAACATGCTCGTCTACGGCCTGGGCGGCGTGCTGCTGCCATTCGCCGCGATCAAGCTCATCGACCTGGCGCTGGCCGCCACGGTCGGCCTGTAGAGGATTCTCCATGACCGCCGTTCCGCCTTCGCATCCGCCCGGCCTGCTGCGGCCGGCTCTGGGTCTGGCCCTGATCACCCTGCTGGTCGCGGGCCTCGGCTATGCACTGCTTGCCACGGGGCTGGGACGCGTGCTGTTCCCAGCGCAGGCCCAAGGCAGCCTGCTCGAGCACGACGGCCGCATCGTCGGCTCGTCGCTGGTTGGCCAGCCGTTCGTTGGCGCGCGCTGGTTCGTGCCGCGCCCCTCGGCGGCCGATTACGACCCGATGGCGATGGCCGGAAGCAATCTGGCGCGCGGGAATCCGGCGTTGCAGACCGACATCGAGGCCGCACGTCAGGCCGTCGCCGCGCGTGAGGGTCTTGCTGCCGCGGACGTGCCCGACGAGCTGATCACCCGATCCGGCAGCGGCATCGACCCGCATATCGGGCCGGCGACGGCGCGCGTGCAGGTCGCGCGGGTCGCGGCGGCAAGCGGCCTCGACCCGGCGCGGGTGCAGGCGCTGGTCGATGCCCACACCCAGGGCCCGACGTTCGGCCTGTTCGGTGCGGCGCGGGTGAACGTGCTCGCGCTCAACCTCGCGCTCGACGCGCAAGCGCAGGCCGACGGCGCAGAATAAGCCGATGTCCGCCGACCGCGACGCCCGCGCCGATGCCTTGCTGGCCGATGCCGTCCGCGCGCATGGCGGCGGCCGCTTGACGGTGTTCCTGGGCGCTGCGCCCGGCGTCGGCAAGACCTGGGCGATGCTGGCGCGCGCGCGCGAGCTGCAGGCGCAGGGCCATGCGGTGCTCGTGGGCTTCGTCGAGACCCACGGCCGGGCCGATACCGCCGCCTTGCTTGAGGGCCTGGAGGTGCTGCCGCGTCGGCGCCTCGCCTACCGCGATCGCTGGCTCGAGGCCTTCGATATCGACGCGGCGCTCGCCCGGCGTCCGACGCTGGTGCTGGTCGACGAACTCGCGCATCGCAACCCGCCGGGTAGCCGCCATGAGCGGCGCTGGCAGGATGTCGTCGAGCTGCTCGATGCCGGGATCGACGTCCATACCACGGTCAACGTCCAGCATCTGGAGAGCCTCAACGACGTCGTGCATGCGATCACCGGTGTGCGCGTGACCGAGACCGTGCCCGACAGCGTGTTCGACCGCCTGCGCGACATCCGCCTGGTCGACCTGCCGCCGCGCGACCTGATCGAACGGCTGGAGGCGGGCAAGGTCTATCTGCCCGAGCAGGCGACGCGGGCGCTGCAGGGTTTCTTCACGCCGTCCAACCTCGCCGCGCTGCGCGAACTGGCGATGCAGGTCGCGGCCGATCGCATCGATGCCGACCTGCGCGAATCGCAGGCGGCCCATGGCCGCGCCGGGCCAACGTTGCGACGCCGGGTGCTGGTCGCAATCGACGGGCTGGGCACGTCCGAGTACCTGGTGCGCGCGGGCCGGCGCATCGCCGAGCGCCGCGATGCGCCCTGGACGGTGACCACCGTGCAGTCGGGGGCGCCGCCCGATGCCGAACGGCAGCTCGAGCTCGACCGCGCGTTCGCACTCGCCCGCAGTCTCGGCGCTGCGACCGAGGTCGTGCACGGCGACGAAGTCGCCGCTGCATTGCTCGACCAGGCCGAGCGCGTCGGCGCGTCCTCGATCGTGCTCGGCCGCACCCGCGAGCGCCCAGTCGCGCGCGCGTTCAACCGCACGCTCACCCAGCGCCTGCTGCAGCGGGGCGCACGCTTCGAGCTGGTGATCGTCGGCACGCCCGACGCGCGTGCGCGGGCACGTCGGGCGGGGCGCGGCGATCGCACGATGCGCGGTCGCGGCGTCGCATGGGCCGTCAGCGTCACCCTCGGCGCGGTTGCGTTGGGCTGGGGGGCGCAACGCTGGCTGGGCCTGGACGATCTGTCGATGTTGTTCATGCTCGCAGTCGTGCTGGTGGCCGCGCGCACGCGCATGTCCACGGCCGTGGTCACTGCCGTGCTGAGCTTCGCCAGCTACAACTTCTTCTTCATCGAGCCGCGCTTCACTTTCCAGATTGCCGCCCATCGCAGCGTGATCACGGTGACCTTGTTCCTGATCGCAGCGCTGGTCGCGGGGCGGCTGGCCTCGCGATTGCGGCAGCAGGTGCTGGCGCTGCGCGCGGCCAATGCGCATGCAACCGGCCTGCAGACGCTCGGGCGCGAGCTCGCTGCTGCGGCCGACCTCGGCCAGGTGCTGGCGGCCGGCCGCGAGGCGTTGGCGCAGGGGCTGGGCGCGGAGGTCTGGATCCAGCTGGACGAGACCGCGAGCGCGCCGACGCTGCCCGACGGTCTCGACCGGGCCGCGGTGGACTGGGTGCGTCGCCACGGCGAGCCGGCGGGTCGCGACACCGATACCTTGTCGGCGTTGCGCTGGTGGCTGCTGCCGGTTCGCGACGGCGACACGATCCACGGGGTGGCGGCGTTGCGCTTCGATGCGCAGGCCCCGCGCCCCGGGCTGGAGCAGCGCCGGCTCGCGCAGGCGATGCTCGACGATATCGCACAGGCGGCCTCGCGCGTGCGCCTGGTCGGCGCGCTCGAACGCGCCCGGGTCGAAGGCGAGACCGAACGCCTGCGCGCGGCGTTGCTGTCGTCGGTGTCGCACGACCTGCGTTCGCCGTTGGCCTCGATGATCGGCTCGGCCGGCAGCCTGGCCAGCTATGGCGAGGCGATGGAGGCGGCGGACCGGCGCGCGTTGCTGGAGACCATCGTGCTCGAGGGCGAGCGCCTGGACCGCTATATCCAGAATCTGCTCGACATGACCCGGCTGGGCCATGACGGGCTGTCGCTCAACCGCGACTGGATCGGCGTCGATGAGCTCGTCGGCTCGGCGGTCGCTCGGCTGCGCCGCTATCGTCCCGACGTGCGTGTCGTGCTCGACCTCGCGCCCGGCTTGCCGCCGCTGTGGGTGCATCCGGCCCTGCTCGAGCAGGCGCTGTTCAACGTGCTCGAGAACGCGGCCGGGTTCTCGCCGCCGGGCGAGGCGATCACAGTGGCCGCGCGGCTGCTGCCGGGCGCGGCCCCGGACACTGCGCAGGGCGTGCTGCGCATCGATGTCGCCGACCGCGGCCCGGGGATTCCCGACGAGGAGCGCGTGCGCATCTTCGACATGTTCTACAGCGTCGAACGCGGCGATCGTGGCCGCAAAGGTACCGGCCTCGGACTGACGATCTGCCAGGGCATGGTCGGTGCGCACGGTGGTGCGGTGTCGGCGTTGCGCGGGCCCGACGGCACCGGCACGCTGATCCGGATCGAGCTGCCGTTGCAGCGCCCACCCGACCTGGAGCCCGACCATGCCGGCGACAACTGACTCCGCTGCGCCGATGCCCGCGCGCATCCTGGTCGTCGACGACGAGCCGCAGATCCGGCGGTTCCTGGACATCAGTCTGCGCGCACAGGGCTACCGCGTCGCGCTTGCCGAGGATGCCGCAAAGGCGCTGACGCTGCTGGCCGAAGGCGGCGCCGACCTGGTGGTGCTCGACATCGGACTGCCCGACATGGATGGGCACGCGGTGCTGCGCGAGATCCGTGGCTGGTCGCAGGTGCCGGTGGTGATGCTGTCGGTGCGCAACGACGAGGCCGGCAAGGTCGCCGCGCTCGATGCGGGCGCGAACGACTACGTGACCAAACCGTTCGGCACCGCCGAACTGATGGCGCGGATCCGCATGCTGCTGCGCCAGCAGGCGCAGGGCCCGGACGCGGCGCCGGTGTTCGACGACGGTCACCTGCACATCGACCTGGCGCGCCGCGAGGTGCGCCTGGGCGGCGTGCCGTTGGCGCTGTCGCGCAAGGAGTACGCCTTGCTGTCGATGCTGCTGCGCAATGCCGGCCGCGTGCTGACCCAGCCGCAGTTGCTGCGCGAGATCTGGGGGCCCAGCCACACCGAGGATGCGCATTACGTGCGCATCCTCGTCGGCAAGCTGCGCGCCAGACTCGGCGACGATGCTGCCGCGCCGCGCTATATCGCGACCGAGCCGGGTGTCGGGCTGCGCTTCATCGCCCTGGACGACGACGCGGGCCAGCGGCGCGGCGCATAGCGGCATCGCCGCGCGGGTTCGGCGGCGGGTTGCTTCCTGCCGTGTACCAGGCCCGCAGGCTGCACCTGCCCGTCAGGCGGGGGCGGCTATGCTCTGGCGCTTCGCGATAGACCCGAGGAACGCCATGCAGGAATCGACCATGACCGCCATCGCCATCCGCGGCGGCAAGGGGGAGGCGGATGCGCTGCATCCGGTCGAACTGCCGATGCCGGTACCGGCGCAAGGACAGGTGCTGATCCAGGTGCGCGCGGCGGGCGTCAACCGGCCGGACATCGTGCAGCGCCTCGGCAGCTACCCGCCGCCGCCCGGTGCGCCGGAGACGCTCGGCCTGGAGGTGGCGGGCGAGATCGTGCATGGCGCAGGTCGATGGCGACCAGGCGATCGGGTCTGCGCGCTGCTCGGCGGTGGCGGCTATGCGACCCACGCGGTGGCCGACGCCCGGCACGTGTTGCCGATGCCCGACGGCCTGGATTGGGTCCACGCCGCCGCGCTGCCCGAAACCGTGTTCACCGTCTACGCCAACGTGTTCGAGCATGGCGCCCTGCGGGCCGGCGAATGGCTGCTGGTGCACGGCGCGACTTCGGGCATCGGCGTGGCGGCGATCCAGATGGCGCGTGCGGCCGGGGCGCATGTGCTGGCGTGCAGCCGGGGTGCGGAGAAGGCCGCGCAGGCGCGCGCACTGGGCGCCGACGTATCGGTGGATACGCACACCGAGGATTTCGCCGAGGTCGCGCGTGCGCACGGCGGCGTCGACGTGGCGCTGGACATGGTCGGCGCGCCGACGTTCGAGGCGACGCTGCGCGCGCTCAACCGGGGCGGGCGCATCGTCTACATCGCCGCGCTGGGCGGCGCCGTGCTGGAAGTGCCGGTGATGCGGCTGATGCAGAAGCAGGCGGTCCTCACCGGCTCGACCTTGCGTCCGCGCAGCGCCGACGAGAAGGCACGTCTGGCCGAAGCGGTCGAACGGAGGGTGTGGCCGTGGATCGCCGAGGGGCGGGTCCGCGCAGTCGTCGACCGCACGTTCCCGTTGGCCGACGCCGCGGCCGCGCACGCCTACCTCGAGGCCGGCGCGCATGTTGGAAAGGTGGTGCTCGAGGTCGCATAGGCACGCGCTCGTCACCACCCGCGCAGGCCGGCGCTGCGCGCGGTTCCAGGCGCGCGACCGCCCATGCGGGAACCGATGGCTCGCGGCTCGATCACCGCGTTGTGACGACTCAGCCGACCGGCGGCCCGTGCTCGGCTCCCCGACACCGCCGCAGCAAGGCCGCGCACAGCGTGCGCAAGCGGCGGTTGTCGCGGGCCAGGCGTGCGAGCACCAGGGCGTCGACACCGGCATCGCGCATTCGCGGTGCAGGATCCAGGACATCGTCCAGCGCGCAGGCGCCCGCCACCAGCGCGGCGGCATCGGCCTCTGCACTGGCAACCCCGCCGTGTGCGATGACCGGCGCCACCGGGACCAGCAGCCGGTAGCCGCGCCGGTGCAGCGTGTCGATGTAGCGCGGGGCCTGGGCGCTATCGCCCAGCGCGGCGCGCAGCAACGCCACGTGCTTGTGCACTGCGTTGTCACCCAGGTCCTGTCCGGGCCAGCAGGCATCGAGCAGGGCATCGGCGCTGCGGACGGCGCCATTGCTCGCGGCCAGCGCGCACAGCAAGGTCATGGTCCTGGGTTCCAGGCGACGGCGATGGCCTGCGCGCAGCAGGCGGCCCTCTGCGGGAACGACGATCCAGTCGCCTATCCGGAATCGGCCCGAGCCCCCCGGGATCTTGCTCGCCATTCGCCCTCCTGTGGCGCCGGCGCAGATGCCGGTGTCTTCGCGTGTCCGTGTCCGTGTCCGTGTTGGAACGCGCGCGCCTGTGATCGGCGCGGGTCGCGCATCGGTGGATGCCGTGGCGCGTGGCCCGCCCGGAAGCTTTCCGGAAGGACTTGGGTCGGCGCGCTGGCGATGCTCGGTCCGGAGGCGGCAATCGCCGCGTCATCGACGCTAGGGAGGGAGCGATGATCCGGCGACGGCATGGGAACGAGACGACTGCGCAACGGCGCGAGGCGTTGTGCGCGGACGTGGGAATGTGCGGAGGTGCGCGATGACGCTGCGCATTCTGCTGGCTGACGGCCAGACGCTGGTGCGCGATGGCGTGCGTGCATTGCTTGCCGGCGATCCACAGCTCGAGATCGCAGGGGTGGCCGGCGACGGCCTGGAGATGCTGCGACTCGCACGGCGCCTGGCCTTCGACATCGCGGTGGTCGAACCCGCGATGTCGGGCATGAACGGCATCGAGGCGACCCGCCGCCTGCTGGCGAGGACGCCCGAGGCGCGCGTGCTGTGCCTGGCGCATGCCGGCAGCCACAGCGCGGTCAAGGAGGCCTTCGATGCAGGCGCGCGCGGCTATGTGCTCAAGCGCGATCCGGTCGAGGTCCTGCTTGCCGCGCTGCGTGGTGTGGCAGGTGGCCGCATGGTGCTCAGCCCGGGACTGGAAGCGGTGTTCATCGATGCCTACCGCAACCGCGACGCGGCGTTGGGCCCATCGCCGCTGACTGGCCGCGAGCGCGAGATCACCCAGCTTTACGCCGAAGGCTGGTCGACGCGGCAGATTGCCGCGCGGCTGCACATCAGCGAGAAGACGGTGGCGACCCATCGTGAGCACGTGTTCGCCAAGCTCGGCGTTGCGGGCATCGCCGGCCTGACCCGATATGCGCTGCGCGAAGGGATCAGCCGCCTGGAGGAGGCGGGCGCCGATGGTGCGCACGGCGCCGGCTGACGGCATGCCCGTTGCGCGCATACCCGACGCGCAGGAACGCGCCCTCGCCCGACCGGCGGCGGTCGGCGCGCACGCGCGCGTGCGCGCTGTCGGGCAGGGCAACGGCAGACGGCGTATCGACATGCGGGGCGCGGCTCCGGTCGCGCGCAACGGCGCGTCCACGGCACTGTTGTCGCCGGGGACAGGGCTCGCCATCGGTGCGATGCCGATCCTTGGCGGCGCCAGCTCCGATGTCATCGGCGCGACCGCCGCACGCCTGCGCGCGCGAGCCGTGCAAGGTCGGCATTCGTGCATTGCGGTCTCGGCATCCTGCCGATGGGGCCCGGGCGCGGCGTCGGTGAGGCTGCATCCACCGCACAGCGCGCCGCGAAACGAGGATGTCATGGCCGACTTTCAACGATTCTTCCCCCATTTGCTGCGCTTCGAGGGCGGCTACGTCAACGATCCAGCCGACCCGGGGGGCGCGACCAACAAAGGCATCACGTTCGCGACCTTTCGTCGGCATGCACAGGCCCTGCTCGGCGTGGCCCCCAGCCTGGAGTCCCTGCGCGCGCTGACCGATGCGCAAGCCGCCGTGCTGTATCGCCGGCTGTACTGGGACCCGCTGCATGGCGATGCGATCGCACTGCAGCCGTTGGCTGAAATCATGTTCGACTTCCACGTCAACGCCGGCGCCAACGCCATCAAGCTGCTGCAGCGCGTGCTCAACGAGCTGGGGGCGCAGCCGCGGCTGCAGGTGGACGGGGCGTTCGGCCCAGGCACGTTCGCCGCGCTCCAGGCGGCCGACCCGGTCGCCGTGTACCTCGCCTATCGAAAAGGGCGCATCGATTACTACCGCACGCTGGTCGCGCGACGGCCATCGCTGCAGCGCTTCCTGCGCGGCTGGCTGGCGCGGGTCGAGGCCTTTCCCGCCGATCCGACGGCCGGTTGAACGCACACCCGGCGCCTGCCGGCGAGGACGCCCATCATGACGACACAGACAACGCTCAACAGCCTGATCGAAGCGCTTGCAGGCGCTGTGATCGAGGCGCAGGACCGGATCGAGCAGCACCAGACCGCGCACCTGGGCGAGTTCTTCGACGAGGACAACCGGCCCAAGAGCGTGGTGATCCGGCTGCCGTCGATGCACCCCGACGCGCAAGCCGGCGATGAGGATCTCTACCGGGCGCCGCTGCTGCCGCTGGTGTCCACCAACGTGCTGCGGATCAAGGACGTGGAGATCACGTTCGACGCCGACCTGGGCGGGTTGACCGCACGCGAGGAACAGACACCTGCCCGCGACGATCCACCCGAGCGCGCCTGGGCGCGCCGCGGCAGCGGGCCCAGGCCCTGTATCAACGTCGACACCGGCGCGGCGGTCGCTGGTGGACAAGGATCCGTCCACGTGGTGTTGCGCGTGGAGGGCTCCGAGCCGACGGACGGCGCCGCCAGACTCATCAACCATCTCGCGCAGACCCAGGGCGTCTTTCGCACGGTCGGCCAGAGCTGGCCGCCCGAGGAGGGTGACCTTCCGGTCTAGCGGACTTCAAGGAGCAATGACATGGCAAACGAACTCGTCAACATTTCCGATCAGTTCCAGGGATTGCCGATGGGCGACCTCATCGGCGGACCGCTGAACGCGGCCTGTGACGCGCAGGTCCGGCTCGCGCAGGCCACTGCGGACTTCATCAAGGTGATCGGTTTCCTGCCGCCGCCGGACCCGGCGAACGACCCCACCGGTGTCGGCGGCACGCGTACCGCCACGTTCCGCTTCAAGCGGCCGGTGGACAGCATCGACCCGGCCAACCCCGGTATCCATGAAGAGGAAGTCGAACTGGAGGTGCCGTTGCTGGCGATCGTCAAGGTGCCCAACCTGTCGATCAACACCGTGGATGTCACCTTCGACATGGAGGTGAAGTCGTCGTTCTCCAGCAAGGAGAGCTCTGACGCCTCGGCGACCCTGGACGCGACGATGCAGGTCGGCTGGGGGATTTTCAGCGCCAAGGTCCGCATCCAGGGCTCGGTCGCCACGCACAAGGAGAACACCCGCTCGTCGGACAACTCGGCCAAGTACCACGTCAACGTGCATGCCGAGGACAACGGGATGCCCGAAGGCCTGGCGCGGGTGCTCGACATCCTGCAGACGGCCTGTGCACCGAGGAAGATCAGCGCGCCGGTGCCGGTGACCTGATCGCATCGCGCCCGCGCCGCGTGCGCGGGCGCGCTTTCACAGCGATCGACATGAAGGCGCGATGCCTTCCGACACTGATGGCAACCGAACACGAACGGAGAGCAGGCGATGTTCGACCTGAGCGATGTGAAGTTCGTCAAGCGCATCGTCGTGGGGACCGACAATCCCACGCGCATGCGTACCGACGAGGAAGTCGAGGCGGCGCGCGCGCTGCTCAACCGCTGCCTGACCGACGCGCCGCGCGGCAGCATCGTCGGGCTGGAGAAGAGCTTCACCATTCTCCAGGTCGGCGAGCATCAGGTGGTGCTGCAATGGCTCTGCTACCACGTCGGCTTCCCGCGCAAGCCCGCCTGGATGGAGGGCGCCTGAGTGGCGACCCAGCGCTATCCGTTCGCGATGCTGGTCGTGGCATTCCAGGGCGCCGTGCGCGATGGCCACGCACGCATGGAGGCGGTCTTCCAGCGCTGCCGACATGAGGCGCTGATACGGCTCGCACGCGGCGGCACCGCACTGGAGAGCCTGCGCCCGTGGCGGCGGCATCGCCTCGCCCACGCCGAGCTGCATATCGCCTGCACCGTGCGGCGCGATGCCGACGGCCGCGTGCACGCATTGCGGCTGCTTGGGCGCCGGCGCGGGCGGGACGTGGTGCATCGGCTGCGGGTCGAACTGCACGGCGAGGACTGCGACCAGATCCGGGTGTACTTCGATGACGTGCAGTTGCCCACGGCCGGGATGCAGGGATGAGACGCACCGTCGAGTTCGAACTGACGCCGGAGATGGCCGAGGCGATCGCGCGTTTGATGCCGCCGATCCCGAAGCGCAGGCGAAGCATCGCCTGGGTCGTGGCGACGGCAGCGGCGGTGTTGGCCACGGCGGCGGCATCGGCCTGGCGCGTGTGGGGCTGATCGATCGCAATGGCGCGGTCGACGAACCAGAGGACATGACATGGACAAGTGGATCCTTCGAAGCGTCGTATTGCTCGCCGCCTGGCTGCCGGCGCTCGCCGGCCAGGCCGCCGACCCCGACGTGTGGCTGGGCAGCGGATGGGACGGTCCGGTGCCGCATGCGGTGCGCCTGCAACTGACGCCGGGCGGCGGCGAGCTGCGCCTCGGTGCGCCATGGGCGTGCCGGCTGCCGCTCAAGCGCGAGGGCGTCGGCTACACGGCGGGTCTGTCGGTCAATGGCGGCACGGCCTGCGACCGCCTGTCCGGGCGCCGGCTGACAGTGCAGATCGACGGCCGGCATGTGCACCTGGACGGGCTGTCGCTCACGCCGCTGACCCTGCGCCCGGCAGGCGATGCGGTCACGGCGAGCGGGGCGCGCACGCTGGCGCTGTCTGCGCCCGGCAACACGACGGTCGAACTGCGTCTGGTCGCCGCCGCGCTGGGCGAGCGGTCCGGCGAGTGGCGTCAAGGTGGCGCAACTCCGTGCCGGATTGCATTGGAGCTGGCAGCCGTGGACGCGGAGCAGCAGTGGCACGTGTTCACCGCGGGCACCACTGGCGGAGGCTGCGATCGGTGGGTGGGCCGTACGGTCATGCTGCCGAGCGCGCCGCGTGGAGACGTCACGGTACGCGGCTTGCGTGGCGCGGATGTCGTGCTGTCGCCGAAGTGAGGACAGGTCATGGACAGCATGCTGATCCAGCTGTGGATCGTCCTGGCCGGGGTCTGCGGCGCGCTGTTGCCGCTGGTCCTCGACGATGCGCCGTCGCGGCACCGGGCGATGGTGCGGGCGATCAGCGGCGCACTGGTCGCGGTGTTCGTCGGGCCGGCGCTCAACGAGCGCTTCTTCGCCGGCGCCGGGGCTCACCTGCAAGCCGGCATCGCGTTCCTGGTCGGCTGCTTCGGACTGCAGGCGACCGCGATCGTGCAACGGCTGCTGCAGCGTCGTGGCGATCGGATGGCCGAGCGGCTGGTCGCGCGCCTCGTTGGCCCGGCCCCGGAGGACCGTCAATGAACATCGCCTACCTCATCGTCACCACACTGCTGATCGTCGCCGCGCTGTGGATGATGACTGCCACCGGGCAGCCCCGGGGCATCAAGCTGTGCGGCACGTTGGTCGCGGCCGGCGCCATCGTCGATGTCGTCGGCCTGGTCGCGGCGATGGCGACCGGGCATGGCTACGCGGCGATCTGGCCCGGCGAGCTGGTGCTCAACGGCGGCATGGCGCTGCTGCTGCTCGAATGGGCGCGGCTCGAGCGCCGGCAGCGTCGCAGGGCGGCGCGCGCGAAGGTTGCCGGTGGGCTCGGGCCGGCGGCGCGCTGACAGCACTGCCGGTGCGCGTCAGGGACGCTGTTTCTCCAGCCGGATGTCGCCGCCGCCGATGTCGGATGCCTGGCCCCAGCCCAGGCGGCGGTAGAAGCCCTCGGCGCGCGAGCCGCGGGCAGTCTCGAGCCAGGCGACTGGATGCCGCGCGAACAAGGCGTGCTCGGCCGGCGCCACGAGCGCCTTGCCGATGCCGCGGCCCTCATGCGACGGCAGCACGAACGCGGCGAACAGCGCACCTTCGTCCAGGTCGACCATCGAAAAGCCCACGACCGTCGGCCCGTCGCATGCGACCCAGGCGCAGGGCGCGTCCTGCACCATCTGCGCGATCGATGCGGGGGTGATGCCCAGAGCCGCGAGCGCGTCGAGGCTCAGCGCGTTCTCGCGCACCGAAGTGCGGACGTGGAAGATGCCGTCGATGTCGTCGAGCCGCGCAGGACGCAGCGCGAACCCGGTGGTGACGTGGTCGTGCATGGGCACAGCATACCGGCGCGTGTGCGGGCGCATGACACTCCGGCGTCGATGGCCTACGCTGCCGTTCCCCACATAGACGCATCCGGCGCCGCCGATGTGCCCCGAGGCTACCGGCATTGCCCGCGGCGGCGCGCGGGCCGCAGCGCTCGGACGCGACCGAGCTTCGATGTCCCAGCCTTCGCCTCAGCCCCCGACCGCCGCCGTATCCGATCCGAGCTCGCCTGCGCAGGGCTTCGCGCTCGGCGTGGTCGGTGCCGCCGCGTTCGCGCATCTGCTCAACGATCTGATCCAGGCGACGCTGCCGGCGATCTTCCCGATGCTCAAGAGCAACTTCGACCTGAGCTTCGGGCAGATCGGCGGCATCGCATTGGTCTACCAGATCACCGCCTCGCTGCTGCAGCCGTGGATCGGCCTGTACACCGATCGTCATCCGATGCCGTATCTGCTGCCGGCCGGTATGGTGGTGACGTTCGTCGGCATCGCGACCCTGGCAGCCGCGCACAGCTATCCGATGCTGTTGCTGGCAGCGGCGATCGTTGGCGTCGGCTCGGCGACGTTCCATCCCGAGGCCTCGCGCGTGGCGCGGATGGGATCGGGCGGGCGCTTCGGCACCGCGCAGTCGACGTTCCAGGTCGGCGGCAATACCGGTCAAGCCATCGGACCGCTGCTGGCGGCCGCGGTCGTGATCCCGCATGGGCAGTCGGCGGTCGCTTGGCTGATGCTGGTCGCAGGGCTCGCGGTGTTCGTGCTGCTGCGGCTCACCCGTTGGTCGGTACAGCACGGCCAGGCGCGGCTGGCGAGCCTGGCGGGCCGCCGCGGCAGCGGATTGCCGCGCAGCAAGGTCGTCCAGGCGATCGCGGTGGTGGCGGTGCTGATGTTCGCGAAGTTCGTCTACATCGCCTCGTTCACCAACTACTTCACGTTCTACCTCATCGAGCGCTTCGGCCTGGGCGTGCAGCAGAGCCAGGTCTGCCTGTTCCTGTTCCTCGGCGCGATCGCGCTGGGCACATTCGCCGGCGGTCCGGTCGGCGATCGCATCGGGCGCAAGGCGGTGATCTGGATCTCGTTTCTGGGCGTGGCGCCGTTCGCGCTCGCGCTGCCGTACGTCGGGCTGGTGGCAACGGCCGTGCTGGCGGTGGTGATCGGCCTGGTGATGTCGTCGGCGTTCGCCGCGCTGGTGGTCTATGCGCAGGAGGCGGTCCCCGGCCGCGTGGGCATGGTGTCGGGCGTGATGTTCGGCCTGATGTTCGGGATCGGCGGCATCGGCGCGGCCGCGCTTGGGCAACTCGCGGACGCGCGCGGCATCGTCTGGGTGTACCACGTCACCGCCTTCTTGCCGCTGCTCGGACTGGCGACCGCGCTGCTGCCGCGCACGGCGGGCGGTCGGATCTGAACGAGCCGCCTACGCGCAGTGGGGATCACCCGCTCTGTCCGAAGAGCCCGAGCACCAGGCGGCCGGTGGCGAGCAGGAAGCCATCATGGATGCGCAGGCTCACGATCAGTTCGAGCGCCAGTGCCAGCGCGATGATCCACCGCAGGGGCAGACGCGCGGCGATCGCGAAGCCGAGCATCGCAAAGCCGGTGTCGGCCAGCGAGTTGAGAATGCTGTCGCCGTGGTAGTCGGGCGCGGCGTTGGTCGCATTGTTCAGCAGCGCGATGACCCAGGGCGTGTTCTCGACGACCTCCCAGGCTGTGCTGCTGATCAGCGCCAGCAAGGCGCGGTCGATGCGCGGCCAGCGCGGGCGCAGCCAGGTGAGGACGAGATAGAGCCCCATCCCGAAGATGATGTGCAGCAGCGAGTAGGCATCGGCGACCTGCTGGGAGTTCTGCGCGGGATCGTCGCTGACCTGCCACAGCGTGACCACGCCGCAGGGACAGACCAGGCTGCGACCGAGCAGGCGCAGCCACAGCACGTGCAGGCCCAGCGTGGCCAGCACCACCAGGCTGTCGTGGCGCAGCCAGCGCAGGCGCGGGAAGGCCAGCCTGTCCTCCAGGCGCCAGCCCGAGCGCCAGGAGCGCGGCCGGGTCACAGGCGCCGCGACCGTTGGGCCATGCGACCCTGACGCGGCCTTTCACAGCGCGTGGTTACGCTGTCGCATCCGCCCGCGACGCCGGCCATGTCCCTGCTTACCAACACTGCGGTCTTCCTCTGCACTCTGGCTGCGATGGAGTGGGTGGCCTGGGCCGCGCACAAATACATCATGCACGGCTGGGGATGGGGCTGGCATCGATCGCACCATGTGCCGCGGCGCGGGCGCTTCGAGAAGAACGACCTGTTCGCGGTGGTGTTTGCCGGCATCGCGATCGCGCTGATCTATCTGGGAACGAACGGCCGGCCGCCGCTGCAATGGATCGGCGCGGGCATGACGGCCTATGGCGCGCTCTACTTCATCGCGCACGATGGCCTGGTGCACCAGCGCTGGCCGTTCCGCTACGTGCCACGCCGCGGCTATCTCAAGCGGCTGTACCAGGCCCATCGCATGCACCACGCGGTGGACGGCAAGAACGGCTGCGTGTCGTTCGGTTTCCTGTGGGCGCCGTCGGTGGACAGGCTCAAGGCCGACCTGCGTCGCATCCACGGCGGCCCGCTGCGCCGGCCCGCTGCGCGCAGGTCACCGCCCCGGGTCTGAGGTCAACGGCCGCTGCCACAGCTGCGCCGGGCGCGCTGGCGGGACTTGCCGCCGCGAACGCAGTGCGGTGCCGGCGGCGCGCAGGAGCAGACGCAGCTTGGTCGCGCGTGAGGTGCTGACGCGCTGGTCCCAGGCCCGCGCGCCCTCGCGCTCGACCCGCAGGCCGATCTCGCGATAGACCCCATGCGCGGTGGCCACCGCCCACGCCGAGCGCAGCGGCAGCGCCGCCAGGCCGGGCCCGGCGGAGGCGTAGTAGGGCTCGGCGGCGTGTACAAGCGCTGCGGCCATCTCGGCCAGGGCCTGCCGGTGGCGAGGATCGGCCAGTTCGGCCCTCGGTACCCGGTGCGCGGCCAGCCAGGTCTCGGGCAGGTAGCAGCGGCCGACCTGCGCGTCGTCGACGATGTCGCGCGCGATGTTGGTCAGCTGGAACGCCAGGCCGAGGTCGCAGGCGCGGTCGAGCGTGGCCTCGTCGTGCGCGCCCATGATGCGCGCCATCATCAGGCCGACCACGCCGGCGACGTGGTAGCAATAGCGCAGCGTGTCGTCGAGCGTGTCGTAACGATGTCCGTCGACGTCCATCGCGAAGCCGTCCAGATGCGCCAGCGGCAGCGCGATCGGGATGCGATGCCCGAGGGCGACGGCCTGCAGCGCGGCGAAGGCGGGCTCGCTCATCGTCTCGCCCGCGTAGACCCGGCGCGTCTGCGCATAGAGCATCTGCAGACGTTCGGCGCCACCGCCGTCCGGATCGGCCGCGCCGCCGGCCCCCAGATACTGGCCATCGACGACGTCATCGCAGTGGCGACACCAGGCGTACAACAGCACGGCGCTGCGACGGGTGTGGGCATCGAACAGGCGCGACGCGGTGGCGAAGCTTCTGGAGCCGACCGCGATCGTGCGATGTGCGTGCGCGAGCAGCGCGGTGCTCATGGCGCCGCGCTGTCGAGCATCAGTGCGGCCGTGGCCTTGGCCGAGCCGACCACGCCGGGCACGCCGGCGCCGGGATGGGTGCCGGCGCCGACGAGGTAGAGATTGGCGATGTCCGCGTCGCGATTGTGCGGACGGAACCATGCGCTCTGGGTCAGCACTGGCTCGAGCGAGAACGCCGAGCCGTGGTGCGCATTGAGCGTGTCGCGGAAATCGAACGGGGTGATGAAGCGGCTGGTGACCAACTGCTCGCGCAGGCCGGGCATGTAGAAGCGCTCGAGGTAGTCGAAGATGCGGTCGCGATAGCGCGGGCCTTCTACGTCCCAGTCGATGTCGGCATTACCCAGGTGCGGCACCGGCGCGAGCACGTAGTGGCTGCCGCAGCCCGGCGGCGCGAGCGATGGGTCGGTCGCGCAGGGCGCATGCAGGTAGAGCGAGAAGTCGTCGGGGAGTGTCTTGCCGTCGAAGATCTCATCGATCAGCCCGCGGTAGCGCTGGCCGAAACACACGGTGTGGTGCCGCAACTGCTCGTGACGGCGATCGAGGCCGAAGTACAGCACGAACAGCGACATGCTGAAGCGCTTGCGTTTGAGCGCGGCCGCCTGCTGTGCGCCGCGTGGATGGTGGCCGAGCAAGCGATCGTAGGTGTGCACGACATCGGCATTGGAGGCCAGCGCGTCGAGCGCGAACTGCCGCCCGTCGGCTAACTGCACGGCGGTGGCGCGCGATTGCGCGATCTCGATCCGGGTGACGTCGGCATTGAGTTCGATGCGCCCGCCCATGTCCTCGAACAGCCGCACCAGCCCACGCACCAGCGCACCGGTGCCGCCGCGCGGGAACCACACGCCCCACTGCCGCTCCAGCGCGTGGATCAGGGTGTAGATGGACGAGGTCTTGAACGGGTTGCCGCCGACCAGCAGCGAATGGAACGAGAACGCCTGGCGCAAGTGCTCGTCCTGGATGAAGCGCGCCACCATGCCGTACACGCTCTTCCACGCCTGCAGGCGCGCCAGGCGTGGGCCGGCAGCGAGCATGTCGCGGAACGACAGGAACGGCACCGCGCCCAGTTCGACGTAGCCGGCCTCGAACACGGCTTTGGAATAGGCAAGGAAGCGGCGGTAGCCGGCCACATCGGCCGGATTGCGCGCGTGGATCTGGCGGTCGAGCGCATCCTGGTCGTTGGCGTAGTCGAAGTGCGAGCCATCCTCCCAACACAGCCGATAGAACGGCTCGACGGGCAGCAGCTCGACGTAGTCGGCCATGCGCCGGCCGGTCAGCGCGAACAATTCCTCCAGCGCCGAGGGGTCGGTGATCACGGTCGGACCGGCGTCGAAGACGAAGCCCTGGTCTTCGTAGACGTAGGCGCGGCCGCCCGGCTTGTCGCGCTTCTCGAGCAGCGTGGTCTGCCAGCCGCCGGCCTGCAGCCGGATGGCGAGCGCGAGCCCGCCGAAACCCGCGCCGATGACCACGGCGCGTTTGGGTGACGTCATTGCATGTTCCTCGAGGCGATAGGGGTGCCGCGCACGGCGCGCCAGGCGGCCGCGACCGGCACCGGCGGCTTGCCGGCGACGATGCGCAGCTTGTCCAACAGGTGCAGCCGGTCGGCATAGAACCGGGCGATGAGACCGGCCGGCAGGCCGTAGAAGCGCTGCATCACACGCCAGCGGTCTTGCGGACGTCCGGCGCGGAACAGCATGCGGTTGAGCGCGCGGAAGAACGCCTGACGCTGCCAGTGCGCGCGCGCTTCGTTCCGGGTGAGTGCGTACAGGGACTCGGCATCGAGCCGGGGGCTTGCGGCGATGCGGTCGGCAAGCCGGACGGCGTGCGGCAGCGAGTAGCCGGTGGTGGCGTGGAACAATCCGGCGGCGAGGCCAACGCGCGGCTGACGGCCGCCTTCGTCCCAGAAGGCATCGAGATCGCCGTCGAGCACGATCGGCAGCACGCCGCGCTCCTCACGCAGGCAGGCCGCCACCTGCCAGCCACGGTCGCGTGCGTAGCGGTCGATGTTCGCGCCGAGCACATCGAACTCGGGCCGGTCGTCGTCGACATAGTGGGTGTCCTCCACCAGCACGGTGTCGGCGGAGAACGGCAGCAGGTAGACGAAGCGATAGCCCAGCCCCTGGGCCACATCGGCGTCCATGATCACTGGCAGTTCGAGCCCATGCGGTTGCGCGGTGCGCAGCACGCGGCCGAGAAACGCCTGGTGGCCGAGCGTCATGGACGGACTGCGGCGCGCGCCGCGGCCGTCGACGACGGCGCCGGCGGTGAGTATGCGGCCATCGCCGAGCACGACCTGCGTCGGCGCCAGTTCGACGACCGCCGTGTCGCAGCACAGCGCGTCCCCAAGCGCGTCGCGCAGGCGCGCGGCGAGGGTGTCCGACAGCACGCTGGCGTAACCGCCGTCCAGGCGCCGTTGCCGCTCGGGAAAACGCACCGTGTACGCCGGCCAGTGGCGATGCACCAGCGGTGTCAGCCAGTGGCGCTGTGCGTCGGTCAGGTCGCTGTCGTGGAACGACCAGGTGTGATTGCCGCAGGGCTGCGGACCGCGCTCGAGCACCAGCACGCGCAGGTCGGAGCGTGTATCGCGCAGGCGCAGCGCGATCAGCGCGTTGGCCAGTCCGCCGCCGACCAGGATCAGATCATGGTGCGCATCCATCAGGCGGCCTCGGCCAACACCGGGCGGGCGCTGGTCGCCACCGCCTCTGCGATTCTGGCGGCACGCGCGCTGCCGCCCGCGGCCTGCGCCGCGACGCCCAGCGCCTGCGCGCGCTGCCGGAAGTCCGGTTCGGCGAGCAGCCGGGTCAGCAGGCGTTGCAAGCGGCTGGCGCCGGCCAGGTGCGCGGAGGCCTTCAGGCCGGCGCCGGCATGGACCACGCGGGCCGCGACACCCGGCTGATCGAAGGCGATCGGCAGCGCGAGGATCGGGGTGCCGGCGACGCAGGCATCGAGCACGGTATTGAGCCCGGCGTGCGAGATCACCGTATCGGCGCGTGCGAGCATCGCGCGCTGCGGCACGAAGTCCACGACCTCGACCGCACCGGGCACCTGCAGGCTGCGCGCCTGGGCCGGCGACAGGCCACCGCAGTGGGCCAGCACCAGATGCGCATCCAGCCGGCGGCAGGCGCGCACGATGCGGCGGAAGATCGCCAGCCGCTGGCCTTGCAGGGTGCCCAGCGACGCGAACACCACTGGCCGGTCCGCCGCCAGGTCCAAGGTCAGCGGCGGATCGGGCGCAGCGTCGCGCAACGGGCCGACATGATGGAAGTGCGCGGGCAGCGCGCGGCGCGGGAACTCCAACCCGGCGACGGTCTGGCTGAGCTGTGCATACGGCGACAGGCAGTCGTGGAGCGCGTGGCGGGGCGGCAGACCGAACGCTGCCGCGTGGCGCGCGATCACCCGGCCGTGCGGCGCCATCAGGCGGTCGTAGACGCGGCTGCTCGCCTCGCACAGCTGCCGTGTCCGGGCGTCGTCGGCGTAGGCCCACGGCATCACCGGCAGCGGCACGCCGGGCTCGCGGTTGACCGGCAGCGCGCAGGCGACCGAGACGTAGGGCAGGCCGAGCGCCTCGGCCACCAGGCCGCCGGCCGCCTCCATCTGATCGCAGACCACCGCGTCGATGCCGGCGCGCGCGAAGGCATCGGGCAGGGTGCGGCACAGCAGGTCGGTCGACCCGGCGACGTCCTGGATCACGCGGCGCAGGCCCAGGGGCCCACCGGGCCGCGCGGCCCGCCGCAGCATCGCGGCCAGCGTGCCGGCAGGCTGGTCGGCTGCCCCGACCGCGCGAAAACCGATGCGTGGGTCGCTGAGCCAGGCCGCGGCCTCGGGTAGGTGGAAGAAGGTGGCCTGGTGGCCGCGATCGATCAGTGCCTGCGCGACTGTCTGCAGCGCGCGCATGTGGCTGGGAAAGGGCGGGGCGACGAACGCGAAATGGGTCATGCGGGCGGCGAGATGCGGTCGCCACGCTGGTCGCGCAGGGGCGCATCGCGCAGGGCGCTGAGGTCGCGGCTGGCGGTGCAGAAACAGGCGATCCGCAATTGCCGTATCACGACTTCGAAATGCGCGATGACCGCCTCGGTCGAGGCCACCGCGCTGGCGAGCAACGACGCGGCCTGACCAACGAGATCGGCGCCGAGCGCGATCGCCTTGGCGGCGTCGACACCGTCGCGGATCCCGCCCGAGGCGATCAGCGTGGCCTCGGGCAGCGCCTGGCGGACGTCGGCGATCGCTTGCGCGGTCGGAATCCCCCAGCCGGCGAAGGCCATCGCCACGGCCCGGTCCGCAGGATCGCGTGCGCGTTCGGCCTCGACTGCGGCCCAACTGGTGCCGCCGGCGCCGGCGACGTCGATCACCGACACGCCCGCGTTCCACAGGCGCCGGGCGACATCCGGCGACAGGCCTGCGCCCACCTCCTTGGCCACCAGCGGCACCGACGCATGCGTGGCCAGCTGCTCGATCGCGCCGAGGATGCCGCGCCAGTCGCGATCGCCGCCGCGCTGGACCGCTTCCTGCAGCGGGTTGAGATGCACGATCAACGCGTTGGCGTCGATCATGTCGACTGCACGTCGCGCGAGGTCCGGGCCGCCGTCGCGCAGTTGCGCAGCGCCGAGATTGGCGAGGATCGGCACGTCGGGCGCGCGGCGCCGCAAATCCCGGGTCAGGCCGTGGTCGGCCGGGGTTTCCAACGCCACCCGCTGCGAGCCCACGGCCAGCGCGATGCCCAGCGCTTGCGCGGCCTCGGCGAGGTGACGGTTGATCGCGGTCGCGCGCAGTGCGCCGCCGGTCATCGAGCTGATCAGCAAGGGCGCGCGCAGCGGGCGTCCGAATAGGGTGGTGCCCAAATCGATCGCGTCGAGGTCGAGCTCGGGCAGCGCGCAATGCTCGAACGCATAGTCGGCCAGGCCGGTCGCGACCCGCGTGCGGGCGCGGGCCTCGTCGAGCACGATGTCCAGGTGATCGTTCTTGCGGGCCACCAGCGGCGCGACGTCGCCGGCACCGGATGCCAGCTTCATTGCGACGCTCCGAACAAGTGGCTGCAATACGCCTCCAGCGCGCTGTCCTCGCCGTAGATGTCTGCCAGCGTGTCGCGGGCGCGCCGCAGATGCGCGCGCAGGCGGCGCTCGACTTCGTCGGCGCCGAGCAATGCCAGCAGGGTCGACTTGCCGGCGTCCTGGTGGCTGTCCTTGCCGGTGGACGCACTGTCGTGGCGGTCGCGTAGATCGTCCTGGAGTTGGAACGCCTGCCCCAGCTCGAGCGCGACCCGGCCAAGCGCACGCCGCGTGGCGTCGTCGGCATCGGCGAGCAGCGCGGCCATCTCCAGCGCCGCCGCGAACAGCGCGCCGGTCTTGAGATGGTTGGTGTCGGCGATGTCGTCGGCGGCGCGTGCGCCGCTGTCGCGCAGATCCAGGCACTGGCCTCGGACCAGCCCCTGGGGCCCGATCGCCGTGGCGAGCACCCCGACCATGCGTGCGCGCGCAGCAGGCGCCACGCTCGGCAATGCGGCCACGGTCGCGAACGCCTGGCTGAGCAGGCCGACCGAGGCCAGCGCGGCGATGTCCTCGCCGAAACGGCGGTGGATCGTCGGACGGCCGCGCCGCAGCGCCGCGTTGTCCATGCACGGCATGTCGTCGAGCACCAGCGAGGCGGCATGCACCATCTCCACCGCACACCCCAGGTCGAGCAAGGCGGCCGGATCGCCGCCGAGCTCCCGGCCCGCGATCAGGACCATCAACGGCCGCGTCCGCTTGCCTGCCGCAAGCGCAGCCTCGCGCATCGCCATGCACACCAGATCGCGATGATCGGCGGGCCGGGGCAGCAGTTCGGACAGGCGCGCATCGATGCGGCCTCTCAGGCGTTCGGGGGACGGCGCATCCTGCAGCGGAACGACCAGAGCGCGCATGGAGATTCCTCGGGATGCAGGGACAGCGTGGATGGCCGCCCCGACCGAAGATCGGTCATGGGCGGCGAGCGTGATGGGACGTGCACCCCATCCTCGCCCACCCCCTGTCGAGCCCGCGTTCACACCTCCCAAAACCGGGGTCAGAGTGCAATTTCCAAAGAATTGGACTCTGACCCCGGTTTTTAGAGGAGGCGGGTGCGGATCTCGGCGGCGATCCGGGCGGTCTCGCGCAGGGGAACGACCGGGATATCAGGCAGGGCCTCGCCCAGCACGTGGAGGCGGCCGTCGGCGATCAGGCTGTCGACGAAGCGGCGCGGGCCGCCGTCGATGCGCTCGGGTTCGAACACGAACACCGGGGCGCGGGTCGCGGCGGCCTCGGAGAGCATGTTGACCGAGTCGGCCGAGCAGACGATGCGGTCCGCCCAGCCGAGCAGGCCGGGGTAGGGATTCGCGCCGTCAGCCTCGTCCGCCCAGACCAGGGCGGCGCGGTGGGCGTAGCGGGCGCGCAGCGCCGCGCGCACCGGAAGCGGCGTCCGCCGCGAGCCCGCGATCAGCAGGCTGCCGCCGTCGCGGGCGACCAGGGCGTCGAGCCGCGCGGCCAGGGTCTCGAACGCGGCGACGTCGAAGCGGCCATGTTTGGAATCGCCGCCCAGCAATACCGCGATCCGTGGCCCGGGCAGCGTCGCCAGGGCCGGATGCGCCGCACGGGCGGCGGCCAGCCAGTCGTCGTCGACCGGATGCAGGCTGCCACGCGCGACCAGCACGTTGTCGCCACGCAGCGCATCGTGCGCGGGCACGACGACCAGATCCCAATGCCGCGGATCGATGCGTGGGTCGAGGATCTGGACGGTGCGTGCACCATGGGCGCCGACGAGGCGCGTGGCGAGCGCCGCCTGTCGGCCGCAGCCGATCGCAAGCATCGGCGGCGCGCGCAGTTGCGCCTGATAACGCGCGCCGAACGCGACGTCGGCGCCGGGCAGGCGCCGAGGGGCGGCCCAGCGCCACGGCGCCCGGGGCGTGAGATGCAACTGCGCCACCGGGCGATCCGACGCCACCGCCGCCGCCAAGGCCTCGGCCTGGCGGGCGTTGCCGGCGCGGCCGTCGCTGACTGCCCAGATATGTCGGCAATCGGCGCCGTCGTGCGGGTTTCGTTCCACGAGTGTGACCATCCGTTCCGGGCGGTGCACGCGCGCCACCGCCGGGTGACTCTACACTGCGGCCCAGTCCAGTCCTTGCGAGACGTTCGATGACCGATGCTCTGCCCGATGCCGCGCTCGACCAGTTGTTCCGCACCGCCCGTACCTACAATGGGTTCGGCGGGCAGATCGACGACGCCACGCTGCACCGGCTCTACGACCTGCTGAAGTTCGCCCCGACCTCGGCCAACATGTCGCCGGCCCGCTTCGTGTTCGTCAGGTCCGCCGAAGGCAAGGCGCGTCTTGCGCCGGCGCTCAGCGAGGGCAACCGCGAAAAAGCGCTGTCGGCGCCGGTCACGGTCATCATCGGCCACGATGAGGACTTCCACGAGAAGCTGCCGTTCCTGTTTCCGCACACCGATGCCAAGGCCTGGTTCGACGGCCCGCGCGAGAACCGGCGCGAAGCCGCGTTCCGCAATGGCAGTCTGCAGGGCGCGTACCTGATCCTGGCCGCGCGCGCGCTCGGCCTCGATACCGGCCCGATGTCGGGCTTCGACAATGCCAAGGTCGATGCCGAGTTCTTCGCCGGCACACAGGTCAAGTCGAACTTCCTGGTCAACCTGGGCAAGGGCGATCCTTCGACGATCTTCCCGCGCTCGCCGCGCCTGCCGTTCGACGAAGCCGCGCGCATCGTCTAGAAGCACCCGCACGACCCTTCCGCAGTTCCCATCCACGTATCCGAGGACATCGCCATGCGCACCACCCGTCTGCTGCTCCCGCTTGCCGCCGCCATCGCTCTCGCCGCCTGCGGCCAGCAGGACGGCGCGCCCGCCAACACCGCCGATGCGCCCGCCGCGTCCGCACCTGCCCAGCCTTCGGGCGAGGCGATGGCCGAAACCCAGGACACCGCCCAGGCGATCGCCGGCGTGTCGGGCACCTACGTGCTCGATCCCCACCACACCGACGTGGTCGCACAGTGGAGCCACTTCGGCTTCTCGCATCCGGTGGCGCATTTCGGCCAGGTCGAAGGCCGCATCGTGTACGACGCCGACAACGTGTCCGCGTCCTCGGTCGAAGTGACGCTGCCGCTGGCCGGCCTGAACTCGCACGTCTCCGAGTTCGACGACCACCTGCGCAGCGCCGATTTCTTCGACGCGGCCAAGTACCCCAACGCCACGTTCAAGAGTACGTCGGTCGAGAGCGCGGGTACCAACAAGCTCAAGGTCACCGGTGATCTGACGATCAAGGACATCACCAAGCCGGTGGTGCTCGACGTGACGATCAACAAGTTCGGCGAGCAGCCGATGGTCAAGCGCGCCGCCGCCGGCTTCGACGCCGTTGCGCAGATCAAGCGCAGCGATTTCGGCGTTGGCGCCTATGCGCCGAACGTCAGCGACGAGGTCGAGCTGCGGATCACGACCGAAGCCGTCGTCGCCGAGGACGCCGCCGCGCCGGCCGCTGCCACCGCGCAGTGATGTGCGCTGCCGCCGGTGCGCCGGCGGCAGGATCGCGATTCCCAGCGGGGCCCGTGGTCAATCCCGGGCCCCGCGTATTTTCGGCGTGGGTGCGTGTGCTCACGCCATGCCCCCACCCGACGCGCGCTGCGCGTCGACCTCTCCCGCACGCGGGGGAGGTGACACGCGTTCGATGCGCGTCTCCCCTCTGTTCCATCGTCGCACGACCAGGAGTGCCGTCATGAAACTGCATCGCCCCGCCGAGGCCCGCGGCCAGGTCCGGACCGACTGGCTCGACAGCCGTCATACCTTCTCGTTCGGCCATTACCACGATCCGGCGTGGATGGGCTTCGGCCCGTTGCGCGTGATCAACGAGGACCGGGTCGCGCCTGGTGCCGGCTTTCCGACCCACGGCCACGCCAACATGGAGATCCTCAGCTACGTACTCGAAGGCACGCTGGCGCATGCGGACAACCAGGGCGGCCGCGGCGCGCTGTCGGCTGGCGAGCTGCAGTGGATGGGCGCTGGCCACGGTATCGAGCACAGCGAGTTCAACGGTTCGGCGCAGGCGCCGGTGCATTTCCTGCAGATCTGGATCCAGCCCGATCGCGTCAACCTGCCCCCGGGCCACGCGCAGCGCGCGTTCGAGCCGGCGGCGCGGCGCGGCGCCTGGGCGGTGTTGGCCTCGCCCGATGGCCGCGACGGCAGCCTGGCGATCCGCCAGCAGGCCACGCTGCAGGGCGTGCTGCTGGGTGAGGGCGAGCGCGTCGAAGCGACGTTGTCGCCGGAGCGGCGCTACTGGCTGCAGGTCGCGCGCGGTGCGGTGCGCGTCGATGGTGAACGGCTGTCGGCCGGCGATGCATTGGGCTGGGTCGACGAGACCGCGACGCTGGTCATCGAGGGTGAAGGCGAGGACCTTGCCGACGTGCTGCTGTTCGACCTGCCGCGCTGAGCGCAGGGGTCACGGCCGGCGCCCGACGGGCGGCCGGCGCGCAGGCTAGAATGGCGGCCTTCCACGTTCGATCGATGCCGCCGCCATGACCGCAGCCAACGTCCAGCCGACGCAAGCCAATGCCGCCAAGCAGTACGAGGTGCGACGCGCCGACCTGCCGCTGAGCTGCCCGCTGCCGTCGATGGCGCTGTGGAACTCGCATCCGCGCGTCTACCTGCCGATCGAGGCCGAGGGTGGCGCGGCCGATTGCCCGTACTGCGGCGCGCACTTCGTCCTGGTCGATTGACCGTCGGCGGCGTCGCCGTCCGCCGCGCCGCATGCGTCGTCCGCTGACCGTCGTCCAGCTGTTGCCGGCGCTGTCGTCGGGCGGCGTCGAGCGTTCGACGATCGAGATCGCGTCGGCGCTGGTCGCGGCAGGACACACGGCCATCGTGGTGTCGGCCGGCGGGCGGCTGGTGCCCGAGCTCGAGGCCACCGGCGCGCGTCACATCGCACTCGACATCGGCGCCAAGCGGCCCTGGGCGCTGCGCCACGTCCGCACGCTGCGGCGGCTGTTCGCCGAGACCGGGGCCGACATCGTGCACGCCCGCTCGCGGCTGCCGGCCTGGCTCGGCTGGCTGGCGGTGCGCGGCATGCCGGACGCCCGGCGCCCGCGCTTCGTCACCACGATGCACGGGCTGAACTCGCCCTCGCGCTACAGCGCGATCATGGCGCGCGGCGAGCGCGTGATCTGCGTGTCCGACACCGTGCGCGCGCATCTGCTGCGCCACTATCCGCGGACCGACTCGGTGCGATTGCGGGTGATCCCGCGCGGCATCGACCCGGCGCGCTTCCCGCCGGCGCCCCGGCCCGATCCCGCTGCGCGTGCCGCCGTCGCCGCCGCCCATCCGACGCTCGGCGGCGACGGCCCGCTGCTGCTGCTGCCGGGGCGCGGCACCCGCCTGAAGGGGCACGGCGATGCGATCGCGCTGCTGGCGGCCGTACGCGCGCAGGGCCTCGACGCGCGCCTGTGGATGCCCGGTGCGCGCGAGGCGGGCCGGGAGGCTTATCTCGATGCCCTCACACGCGAGGCCGAGGCCGCCGGCTGCGGCGCTGCGCTGGCGATGACGCCGCCGACCTCGGCGATCGTGCAGGCCTATGCGGCCAGCGACCTGGTACTGCAACTGTCGCGCAAACCCGAGGCCTTCGGCCGCACCGTGATCGAAGCGCTGTCGTGCGCGCGGCCGGTGCTGGGCTGGGCCCATGGCGGCGTGGGTGAGCTGTTGGCCGAACTGCAACCCGAGGGCGAGGTGCCGCCGTTCGACGCCGCCGCGCTCGCCGACGCGGCGATCGGCTTGCTGGCCCGACCGCCGGCGCCACCCGCTACGATGCCCTACACCCTGCAGGCCATGCAGGCAGCGACACTGACGGTCTATGACGAACTCGACAACGACGATTGAGCCTGTGGGCGCCGCGCCTGCGCCGCAGGCGGTGGGTTGGCGCTGGGCGCCGCACTGGGTGCTGGCGTTCGTGATCCTGTGGCCGGCCCCCGGCTACGCCGAAGGCGTGATGGTGCTCGGCGCCCTGGTGGCGATCGTGTTGTTGCTGCGCGCGCGTTTCCGTGGCGGCAGTGCGCTGCTCAGCGCCCCGGCCTGGGCGCTGACCAGCGTGCTGTTCTGCGCGTACTGGTTGCCGCAGTTGATCTCGGCGATCGACTCGGTCGATGTCGGCCGCGCGCTGCGCGAAGCGCTGGTCGACCTGCGCTATCTGCCGTTTCTATGGCTGGTTGCCTCGGCGGTCGCCGATCGGCGTGGCCGCCGCATCACCCTGGGCGGCCTGGCGATCATCCTCGCGGTATGGACGATCGACGGTCTGGTCGAAGTGTTCTTCGGCACCAGTCCGCTGTTCTTCGGCATCGACCAGCTCAAGCACCTGATCAGCCACCGGCCGATGTGCACGCCCGAGCAGGTGGCGATGGCCGACCGCCTGGGCGGCGTGCTCGGCCCCTGCAACCTCAAGCTCGGCATCGTGCTGGCGAGCCTGTCGCCGTTCGCGCTGTACGCCGCCGGGCGGCGCTTCGGCGCGGCCGGCTGGGTCGTCGCCAGTGCCGCGATCGGCGTGGTGCTGCTGTTCGCCGGATCGCGCGCGTCGTGGCTGACCTACGCATTGGTGCTGCTGTTCTCGGGCTGGCGCCTGCTGGGTTGGAAGCGGTTGTTGGCGGTGTTCGTGGCGGGCGCTGCGGTCGCCGTGGTCGTGGCGCTGGTCTCGCCGCAGGTGCGCGAGCGCGTCGAGCGCACCGCGATGGGGCTGTCGGCCGACCAGTCGGGCGTCGACACCGCGCTGTCGGGTCGGACCCGCATCTGGGGCGCCGCCTTGTGCATGGTGCGCGAGCACCCGATCAACGGCGTGGGTGCGCGCGGATTCCGCGAGGCGTTTCCCGACTGCGATCCGCGCCCGGGCCAGTTGGCCGAATGGGGCGAAGGCCCGGCCTACCACGCCCATCAGATCGTGCTCGAAGTCGCCAGCGAGACCGGCCTGATCGGCGTGCTGCTGTGGTTGGCCGGCCTGGCGCTGGCCTGGCGCGCGTGGCGCTACGCAACCCCGGCCGCGCGCGAGCGGGCGCGGCCGACGATGCTGGCGTTGGCGGTCACGGTGTTCCCGCTCAACACCCATCTGGCGTTCTATTCGACCTTCTGGGGCGGCTTCACGCTGCTGCTGTCGGCGCTGTACGCGGGCAGCCTGCTGGCGCGCGAGGAACCGGCGCCGCCGGGCCACGACGCGGTGCGCTGAGGGCGGGTCCCTTGCCTGGCGGCGCCCTTCGGCGGCCGTGTGGTTTCAGTACAACTGCGCGCCGTCCGGTTGCCGCTTGAAGCGCCGGTGGATCCACAGGTACTGATCGGGCGCGGCGCGGGCCATGGCCTCGACGCCGGCCATCACGGTCGCGGTGTCGGCGATCGCGTCGGTCGTCGGGTAGGGCGCCGGTGCCGGCGTCAGGGTCAGCGTATAGCCGCCATCGGGGCGGCGCACATGCTGGTAGAACACCACGGCCGCGCCGGACATGCGTGCCAGTTGGTGGGTCGAAGTCAGGCTGTGCGCGGGTCGGCCGAAGAACGGCACGTAGACCGCGTCACCACCACTGGGGTCCTGGTCGGGCGCATACCAGAGCAGGCCGCCGCGCTTGAGATGGCGCACGGTGCCGCGCACGTCGCGCTTGGGAAACATCGCGGCCGCGTAGCGCGCGCGGCCACGACGCACCGCCCACTCCATCGCGGGCGACCGATGCGGACGGTACATGCCGGCCAGCGGGACGTAATCGCACATCAGCCGACCGCAGACCTCGAGCGTGGTGAAATGGCCCGACACCACGATCACCCCGCGCCCCTGTGCGCGTGCGGCCTCGATGTGCTCGACGCCTTCCACGACCAGCCCACGGCGCAGCGGCTCGATCGAGCCCCACCACGCGCGTGCGAACTCGAACAGGCCGATGCCCAGCGCGTGGAAATGCGCGCGCAGCAGCGCCTCGCGCTCGGCGGCGTCGCGCTCGGGAAAGCACAGCGCCAGATTGCGGGCGGCGATCCTGCGGCGGCTCCCGAGCGCGAGCCGCAGCGTCGTGCCGATCACGCGGCCCAGCGCGCGCTGCAGCGGCCAGGGCAGGCGTGCGGCCAGCGCCATCAGCCCGATGCCGCACCACGCCGGCCAGTGGCGGGGCGCAAGCGGTGGGCGGGGGAAGACGGGGGGCGCGGAGGACATGCGGCCATTGTAGAAGCTGCGCGTCGCTGCGCCGTTCCGGCGCGCCATCGCACGGCGCCGACGCGCAGCCGCCCGGATCGCCGCCGCAACTTCGCCATCCGCTATCCTGTCGCGATGCGGGCCGACCTCACCGAACGACTGTTGCGCGGCCTCTATTCGGCGCTGCTGGTCGTGCTCGTGCCAGTGACGGTCTACCACCTGATCTGGCGCGGCTTCCGTCAGCCGGCCTACCTGCAGCGCTGGAACGAGCGCTACGGCGTGTATCGCAGCACGCCATCGCCGACCCCGGTCTGGGTGCACGCGGTGTCGGTCGGTGAGGTCAACGCCGCGGCGCCGCTGATCAACGCCCTGCTCGCGCGCGATCCCGAGCGCCGGCTGTTGGTGACGACGATCACCCCGACCGGCTCGGAGCGGGTGCGCGCACTGTGGGGCGAGCGGGTCGAGCACGTCTATCTGCCCTACGACCTGTCGGGCGCGGTGCGGCGGTTTCTCGCCCGGTTCCAGCCGGGGATCGGCCTGATCGTGGAAACCGAGATCTGGCCCAACCTACTGTTCTGCTGCCGCGATGCCGGCGTGCCCACGGTCATCGTCAACGCCCGGCTGTCGGCGCGCTCGCTGCGCGGCTATCGCGTGCTGCGGCCGCTGGTGGGCCGCGCGCTGCGGACGGTGCGCCGGGTTGCGACGCAATCGGCCGACGACGCGCGCCGCTTCGTCAAGCTTGGCGCGACGCGCGAGCAGGTCGCAGACGTGGGCAATCTCAAGTACGACATCACGATCGACGAGGGCGCAGTCGCGGCGCTGGCAGCGACGTTCCGAGCGACCATCGGCGGGCGGAAAGTGTGGATCGCCGCGAGCACGCATCCCGACGAGGAGGCGGCGGTGATCGCGATCCACCAGCGTTTGCGCACGCGCTGGCCGGACCTGCTGCTGATCTGGGCGCCGCGCCATCCCGAACGCTTCCGCGGTGTCGCGCAGTTGGCCGTCGAAGCCGGCTGGCGTGTGGCCACGCGCGCGTTCACGCGTTGGCCGGATGCGAGCGACGACGTGTTCGTGCTCGACACGCTGGGCGAGCTCGGCGCGTTCTTCGCCTGCGCCGACGTCGCCTTCGTCGGTGGCAGCCTGCAGGACATCGGCGGCCACAACCTGCTCGAGCCGGCCGCGGTCGGCGTGCCCGTGGTCACCGGCCCGCACCTGCAGAACTTCGTCGACATCGCTCGCCAGCTCGGCCGGGTCGGCGCGCTGCGTATCGGCGAGGACGCCGATGCGGTCCACGACCATCTGGCCACACTGTTGGCGGATGCCCAAACGCGCACCACGATGGGCGAGGCCGGTCGTGCACTGTTCGCCGAAGGCCGCGGCGCGCTTGCGCGCACGCTGGCGCTGATCGCCGACGATCTGCCGGCGCCATGAACGACAACGGCGCGGATCGTTCGATCCGCGCCGTTGTCGGTTGACGCTTGGCGTCCCGGCTTACTGGGTCCCGCCGACCTCGCCGGTCGAAGCCTGCACGCCGTTGACGTCGACCGTCAGCTGGCGGTTGACCTCCTGCAGGTTGCCGATGTCCAGCGTGCCCGCGGCCTGCTCGAGCAGCAGCCGGCTCTGCAGGAAGTTGTACTTGGCGAACGCGTAGTCCTGGCGTGCCGAGAACAGGTTCTGCTGGTTGATCAACACGTCGATGACAGTACGCGTGCCCACTTCCAGGCCGACCTGTGAGGCCTCGTAGGCCGCGTTGGCCGAGACCAGCGCCAGCCGGCGCGCCTCGACCTCGGTGATGCCGGCGACGAGGTTCTGGTACGCGCTGCGGGTGTTGCGCTCGATCGCGCGGCGCTGGGCCTCGTACTGGTCGGCCGCGATGTCGCGCTGGGCGATCGACTGGCGCACGCGCGACTGCGTCGCGCCACCGCTGAAGATCGGCACGGTCAGTGATACGCCGATGCTGTTGGTCTCGCCGCGCTGCGCGAGCGCGGCGGGGTTATCCCGGCCCCAAGTGTCGCTGTTGCCGTAGTTGGCGCTGAGATCGAGCGTCGGAAGGTGCCCGGCCTTTGCCGCGGCCACGCCGTGCTCGTTGGCGGTGACCTGGTACTGCAGTGCCTTGAGCTGCGGGTTCTGCTCCAGTGCGGTGGCGACCCAGGCCTCGGCGTCGCGGCCCTCGGGCAGCTGTGGAGTGAAGTCGTCAGGCAGACCGCGCAGGTTGGTGACCGGCTGGCCGGTGATCTCGGCCAACGCCTGGTAGGCATCCTGCAGTGCATTGCGGCGCAGGATCGTGTTCGCGCGGGCGCCGTCGTACTGTGCGCGCGCCTCGTGCACGTCGGTGATCGGCGCCAGGCCGACTTCCAGGCGCTTGTCGGCGAAGTCGAACTGACGCTTGAACGCCTGCTCGGCGGCCTCTGCGGCGGCCAGCGTCTCGGTCGCGATCAGCACGTCGAAGTAGGCCGAGGCGGTACGGGTGATCAGTGAGTCGTTGTCGGCGTCGAGCTGGAAGTCCGCCGCAGTGCTCAGCGCGCGCTGCGAGCGCAGCGAGGCGATCCGGCTCCAGTCGAACAGCACCTGGCTGGCGCTGACGCCGTAGCTGCGCGTGCGTGCCTTGCCCGACAATCCCGCGACGCGGCTGTCGCTCAGCGACGCGCTGCCGTTGATCTGCGGCAGCAGAGTCGCGCGCGCCTGTACCGCGCCCTCGCGGGTCGACAGCCGCTGCGATTCGGCGATCGACAGCGTCGGGTCGTTGGTGCGGGCCAGTTCGTAGGTCTGGACGAGATCGGCGGCGAACAGCGGGCCGGATGTCAGCGCGAGCGCGAGCGACAGGAACAGGGGGCGGCGGAACATCGGGGAGTCCTTCGGTCGATCAGAGGGAGAAGTGCGGCACCGGGGCAGCCCCGGCGAGATAGGCGAGCCCGGTCTCGAACAACGACTCGATGCGCGGTGCGTTGACGTCCTCGCCCTCGCGCCGGACCAGCACCGCTTCCATCGCCGGTGCTTGGCCGCGGACGATGAACATGCGGCCGCCGGGGCGCAGCCACTGCAGGAAGCGGGCGGGCACGGTATCGACGGCGCCGCCGACGCAGATCGCGTCGAAGCGGCGCTCGGTGTTCCAGGCGAAGACGTCGGCGTGGACGACCTCGACATTGGCGATGCCCTGCGCCTGCAGCCGGGCGCGCGCGGCGTCGGCGAGGTCGGCGTGGCGCTCGAGGCTGACGACGTCACGGGCGAGATGCCCCAGGCACGCAGCCAGATACCCGCTGCCGGTGCCGATCTGCAGCACCTCATCGCCCTGTTCGAGCTTGAGGGCCTGCAGCGCGCGGCCTTCGACGACGGGCTTGAGCATGGTCTCGCCGTGGCCGATCGGCAGTTCCAGGTCAGCATAGGCCAGGGCCCGGCGGGCATCGGCGACGAACGCCTCGCGCGGCACGCGCGAGATCGTCTCGAGCACGCGCGCATCGAGCACGTCCCAGGGCCGGACCTGTTGTTCCACCATCGCCGCGCGGGCCTTGGCGTAGTCGATCGTCATTGTTGCGGTTTCCTAGTTCGCCAGCGCGCAATTCTAGCGGTCGCGGGCAGGGTGATCATCGCGGGGCGCTCGGCAAGGGCGCAGTGCCGGAAGTCACCGGCCCTGTCGGCATGCCGGCCCCCATGGGGGCGCGTTCAGCGGCCGCGGTGCGGCCGGCCGTAGGCACGCAGGAACATGTCGACCGAGGCTTCCAGATGGGCCCGGCGCTGGCGCGCGCAATCGTCGGCGTCCTCGCAGTCGAACACCATGCGCTGATGCAGGTCGCCCTTGACCAGCACGAAGAACTGCGCGGCCGCGGTCGGCACCAGGGCCTCCTCGATCTCCAGGTCGCCGGTTTCGATGCGCCGGCGCAACAACGCGGCGAATGCCGACTGCACCCGCTCGGGGCCGCCCTGCCAGAACCGCTGGGCCAGGCGCTTTTCGACCATCTGCGGCGTGCACAGCAGGCGGTGGCCGGCCACCGCTTCAGGCGCGCTGATCATCGCAAAGAAGGCCTCGGCGACTTCCAGCAGGCGCTGGCGCAGCGGCGTGCCGGGCGCGGGCTCGAACACCGAAGCGGGCATCTGCTGCTCGCAATACGCGGCCGCGGCCTCGGTGAACAGAGTGTCCTTGTCGCCGAAATGGCTGTAGACGGTGAGCTTGGAGACGCCCGCCTCGGCGGCGATCTGGTCCATGCTCACGCCTTCGTAGCCCTGCTGCAGAAACATGCGCTCGGCGGCTTCGAGAATGGCGGCGCGCTTGGCCAGGTCCTTCGGTCGGCCAGGGCCGGCCGGGCCCCGGGCATCGGGCTGGGAGGCGGGGACGGAAGGGGCACGCATGCTCATGCGTTAATACTATACCAACCAGTTCTGAAAATATACGATACGGCGTCCTCGCCCGCGTTCAGCCGGAGCTTCCATGCCCCGTGTCAAGTCCACCGCCGTGCCTCGTCTCGCGACCGTCCTCCTGGCCACCTTGCTGCTGGGCGCCTGTGGACGCGAGCCCGCGCCACCGGAAGCCGCGCGCCCGGTGCTGGTCGTCACCCCGTCCGATGCCGCGCAGGGCGACGCGCTCGCCTTCGCCGGCGAGGTCCGGGCGCGGGAGGAGAGTCCGTTGTCGTTCCAGGTCGGCGGGCAACTGGTGCGGCGGCTGGTGGATGCCGGCGCGCGGGTCCGGCGCGGCCAGGTGCTGGCCGAGATCGACCCCGGCGACCTGCGCCTGCAGGCGCAGTCGGCGCAGGCTCAACTGGCGGCCGCGGAGGCCGAGTACGCCCGGGCGCGGACCGACCGTGCGCGCTATGCCCAGCTCGTGGACCAGCAACTGGTCAGCCGCTCGACGATGGACGCCCAGGACGCGGCCTACCGCGCGGCGCAGGCGCAACTGAACTCGGCGCGTGCGCAAGCCGAGGTCGCCGGCAACCAGGCCGGCTACACCCAACTGCTGGCGCCGCGCGACGGGGTCATCGCCAGCCGCCAGGCCGAGGCCGGGCAGGTCGTCGCCGCCGGCCAGACCATCTTCACCTTTGCCGGCGATGAGGGCCGGGAGGTCGCGATTGCGTTGCCCGAGTCGCGCATCGCCGCATTCTCGGTGGGGCAGCGCGCCTGGATCGAGCTGTGGAACCGGCCCGGCGTGCGCCTGCCCGGCACGCTGCGCGAGATCGCCCCGGCCGCCGATGCGCAGGCGCGGACCTATGCGGCCAGGGTCGCGATCGACGACAGTGCCCGCGATGGCCTGGAGCTGGGCCAGAGTGCGCGCGTGCACTTCGAACTCGCCGACGGCGACACGCTGCGGGTGCCGCTGACCGCGATCCAGCCCGGTGTCGACGGCGGCAAGGCGGTCTGGGTGGTCGATCGGCAGACCCGCACGCTGCGCTCGGTCCCGGTGGAGACCGGCGCCTTCGGCGCGCAGACCGTGCCGATTCTCTCGGGACTGGCGCCCGATGCCTTGGTGGTCGCCGCCGGCGGCCATCTGCTGCGCGAGGGCCAAGCGGTGACGCCGGTCGGCCGCGACAACCGCCCCCAGCTCCCCGACGCGCCGACGCCGGCGGCGGCGCGATGAACGGTCCTGTCATGGCGAGCCGGAGCCGCACCGCGCGCGCGCACCTCCCCCGTCTGCGGGGGAGGACGGGTGGGGGCGATGGCCATCCTGTCATTGCGCACGTGCGTGGTGACCGCATTGGGAGCGTTCCATCGCGCTCGGCCGCGCGACTGCCGGGCGTAGGCGAACAGGACGTGCGCGCATGAGCCGCTTCAACCTGTCGGAATGGGCGCTGGGCAATCGCACGCTGGTGCTCTACGCGATGCTCGTCGTCGCGATCGCGGGCATCTGGTCCTACGGTCGGCTGGGGCAGTCGGAGGATCCTCCGTTCACGTTCAAGGCGATGGTCATCCAGACCCAGTGGCCGGGGGCCACCGCCGAGCAGGTGTCGCGGCAGGTGACCGAGCGCATCGAGCGCAAGCTCATGGAGACCGGCGACTACGAGTTCCTGCGCTCGTACTCGCGGCCCGGCGAGTCGCAGGTGATCTTCTTCGCGCGCGATTCGATGCGGTCCAGTGAGATCCCGGCGCTGTGGTATCAGGTGCGCAAGAAGGTCGGCGATCTCAGGCCGCAATTGCCGCAGGACATCATCGGCCCGTTCTTCAACGACGAGTTCGGCGACACCTTCGGCAACATCTATGCGCTGACCGGCGACGGTTTCGACTACGCGATCAAGAAGGATTACGCCGACCGTATCCAGCGCGCGCTGCAGCAGGTCGACGATGTCGGCAAGGTCGAACTGGTCGGGCTCCAGGACGAGAAGATCTGGATCGAGGTCGACAACACCCGGTTGGCGACGCTCGGCATTCCGATGGCGGCGGTGCAACAGGCGCTGTCGGAGCAGAACGCGATGGTGCCGGCGGGCTTCTTCGAGACCGCCGATGCGCGCGTGCAATTGCGTGTGGACGGGGCATTCGAGTCGGTCGATGCGATCCGCGCCTTCCCGATCCGCGCCGGCGACCGCACCGTGCGCCTGGGCGACATCGCGACCGTCGAGCGCGGCTTCGCCGATCCGGCCGCGCCGCGGATGCGCTTCATGGGCGAGGACGCGATCGGCATCGCGGTGGCGATGCACGAGGGTGGCGACATCCTCCGGCTCGGCAAAGCCTTGGAGGCCGAGTTCGCGCGGCTGCAGGAAACCCTGCCGACGGGCATGGTGCTGCGCAAGGTCTCCGACCAGCCACGCGCGGTGCGCGATTCGGTCGGCGAGTTCGTCAAGGTGCTGGCCGAGGCGGTGATCATCGTGCTGCTGGTGAGCTTCCTGTCGCTGGGGCTGCGCACCGGGCTGGTGGTCGCGGTGTCGATCCCGCTGGTGCTGGCGATGACCTTCACCGCGATGGACCTGTTCGACATCGGCCTGCACAAGATCTCGCTCGGCGCGCTGGTGCTGGCATTGGGCCTGATGGTGGACGACGCGATCATCGCGGTGGAGATGATGGCCATCCGCATGGAGCAGGGCGACAGCCGGCTCAAGGCGGCCAGCTACGCGTGGACGCACACCGCGTTCCCGATGCTGACCGGCACGCTGGTGACCGCGGCGGGCTTTCTGCCGATCGCGACCGCGGCTTCGAGCACGGGCGAATACACGCGCTCGCTGTTCGAGGTGGTGACGATCGCACTGGTGGTGTCGTGGATCGCGGCGGTGCTGTTCATCCCGCTGCTCGGCGAGAAGATGCTGCCCGATCTCGCCAACCCGCAGCCGCCGCGCCCCGGCTCATTGCCTGCGCGTTGGCGCGATGCACGCCTGCGGGCGGCTGACCGCTGGCCGGCGTTCGCGTTCGCGCTGGCACCGGCCGATCCCCAGGCGCACGACCACGATCCGTACCAGCGCCCGTTCTACCGGCGCTTCCGTGGCTGGCTGCATTGGTCGCTGACGCATCGCTGGCTGGTCATCGGGGCGACCGTGGCGCTGTTCGTCGCGTCGTTGCTGTTGTTCCGCTTCGTGCCGCAGCAGTTCTTCCCTGACTCGACCCGCTTGGAACTGATGGTCGATGTCGAACTCGCCGAGGGCAGTTCGCTGCGCGCCACCGAGGCCGCGGCCGCGCGGCTCGACGCGCTGCTCGACGGGCGCGAGGGCGTCGACAGCCGCGTGGCCTATGTCGGCACCGGCTCGCCGCGGTTCTATCTGCCGCTGGATCAACAGCTGCCGCAGGCCAACTTCGCACAGTTCGTCGTCACCGCGACCGATGTCGAGGCGCGCGAGCGCCTGCGCACCTGGCTGGTCGACGAGGTCGCGCCCGCTTTCCCCGAATTGCAGCTGCGCGTGACCCGGCTCGAGACCGGGCCGCCGGTCGGCTATCCGGTGCAGCTGCGCGTGTCCGGCGAACACGTCGAGCGCGTGCGTGCGATTGCGGACGCGATCGCGAGTAAGGTGCGCGAACACCCGCACACGATGAACGTCAATCTCGACTGGGACGAGCCGAGCCGGATCGTGCGCCTGGTCGTCGACCAGGAGCGTGCGCGCGTGCTGGGCGTGAGTTCACAGCAGATCGCCCAATTCCTGTCGAGCTCGCTGTCGGGACAGCAGATCAGCACCTACCGCGAAGACAACGAATTGATCGGCATCGTGATGCGCGGGCCCGCCGATGAGCGCGTCGCACTCGAGCGGCTGGCCAGCCTGGCCATGCCCAGCGCCAACGGCCCGGTGCCGCTGTCGCAGGTCGCGCGGCTGGAGTCGACGTTCGAGGACGGCATCATCTGGCACCGCGATCGATTGCCGACCATCACCGTGCGCGCCGACGTGCGCGGGGATGTCACCCCGCCGACCGTTGTCGCCCAGATCCTGCCTGAACTCGAGGAGATCCGCAGCACGCTGCCGCCGGGCTATCGCCTGGAGACCGGCGGCACGGTCGAGGATTCGGGCAAGGGTCAGGACTCGATCGTAGCCGGCCTGCCGCTGTTCCTGTTCGTGGTGGTGACGCTGCTGATGCTGCAACTGCGCAGCTTCTCGCGCAGCGCACTGGTGCTGCTGACCGCGCCCTTGGGGCTGATCGGCGTCACCTTGTTCCTGCTGGTGTTCCGGGTGCCGTTCGGCTTCGTGGCGATGCTTGGCACGATCGCACTGGCGGGCATGATCATGCGCAACTCGATCATCCTGGTCGACCAGATCGAGCAGGACATCGCCGCCGGCCACGCGCGCTGGGATGCGGTGATCGACGCCACCGTGCGCCGCTTCCGACCGATCGTGCTGACCGCACTCGCCGCGATCCTGGCGATGATCCCGCTCTCGCGCAGCGTGTTCTTCGGCCCGATGGCGGTCGCGATCATGGGCGGCCTCACCGTCGCGACGCTGCTGACGCTGACCTTCCTGCCGGCGCTGTACGCGGCGTGGTTCCGGGTGCGCGAGGATGAGCGGCCAAGCTCGAGGTGAGCGCGGCCACAGACATGACGACGTCGGGCGGGTCTGTTTCGTCCCAAAGGCCGCGAGCGCTGTCCTCGAGCAAGCGGCATGAAGTGATGCGACGTTACGCGTGCCGCCCGTCATCTGCATTGAGCGGCCTCGCGAAGTGCGGCATCGGCTTGAACAAATTGCCAGGCCTTAGCGTATCCATGCCTAAGTCTGTCCGAGATAGCAGCCGTCACGCGTGATCAGGTGGCCTCCCGATATCTCCGTCTCAAATTCACGCGAGACGTCTCCAAGGCGTAGTTTGGCGCGTAACTCCGGCCAGCTATCTCATTCAAACCCTGAATTCTGTATGGGTTGTCCACCACTAGTTCGAGGTCAAGTTTTATGATGTTCTCGGGAATCGGATCACGAGGGTGCGCGTCGACGATCTGTGGACCCAAGACGAGACTGCCATGCAAGAAAAACCATGCAACTAAGAGGCATACGAGAGCCGTGGTCTAAGCCGCGATGCGGAGTAGGTTGCTATGAGTTCGAATTGCAAGTTGGTCTAAAGCTCGACGCCACAATTAAGCTTCTCCGTGAAGCGAAATCGGCGTGAGCGACTTGCTAGTCACCATCGGACAACCGCAGAGGGAGAAATCTCGTACTGGATGGCGACGTGAACAGTGCCTTTCGAGGGCTGGAAAGTACTTACGTCCCTTGCGCTGCTGTAAAAATCAGTAGGGCGCTGCTCCTCTTCCTCGGGCGCATTCATGGTTCGCATTTCGAAGTCACTAGGGCTGCCAGCTGTTAGCGTGTACTGCACCATGATGCTGAAAGATGTCTTGCTTTCTGACAGAGAGGATGCGCGATCTGACTTGCACGATCTTGCAGTGAAGTGATTGCGTCATGCTCTAAGTTGCGTCCGCACGGATCGTCCGGGCTCATGAACTGCAGATGCTCAAGTCGAACGTTCGGGGTACTTGGCGCTGCGGATCGGGTAGGTAGATCTCAGTGGCTGGGCCGCACATCATAAGATCGAGGTTCTTCGGGTTGTTCTGATCCACAAGCTGAGCTGGCGCAGTTTGAACTAGGGAGTCACAGGAGCCTAGCAATTGCCATAGAGGCTAACGCCTCAATTAAGCCGTGTTGCGAGGCGGCGTCGGCTTGAATGAATGGTTAGTGCTCACGTCCGCACATCTCCCGATAGCGGTCTAAGTACTCTTTGTTGCCAGTTGCTACCTCAATCATAATCTGAAGCATGATTACTGGCCCAGGCACGACACCGTCCTCATCAATCTCCTGGCCATCGAAGTTCGGGTTGGTAGGAATTTTGACGTTAATGACCCACCAGGCCTCGATCTTTCGCAGTAGAGCTGCAAGCTCTTGAAACATTTCGACGTGTCCGAAGCTGGACTCTCCGAAGATCAAAGATTGCAGGTTGTGCGCCATGTTGTTACGTATAGCTTTGATGCGCTCAAAAGACTCGATATCTGCCGAGTCAAGCACTTCATGCTCTTTGAGCCAGTCCAAGGATGCGTAGAGTGGGCTGCGGTTTCTCGCGAGAACCTCCGACGTATACTTCCTATCAGTGATAGACCCAGTTGGGTCGAAGCCGATGGAGTAGAACGATCGGATCCTGTTACAGATCGAGTCTTTCAAGATCTCAAAAGCGGCTATGTACAATGAGGCGGATATCAATTTCTCCCGAGCAATATCCGGGTTAAGCAGTTCCTCCCATTTCGCTGCGGATTCGTCCACGTGAGATCTAACGCCTGAATTCAGCCGCATCGAGAGGCGGTGTCTGCTTAAGTATATTGTTAGACCTCATTCCGGAACACGTTTTGTGGCCTCAAGATACTGAAGCCACTTTGTTCCCTTGCCGGTGAGATGAACTCTAAGTGAGACGCTCACGGAATTTCCATCTGTCAAAGTGATCGCATGTTCGAGGTCTACGCGGGCCATATCATTGCGTTGCAGCTCAATGTAACCAACTTCAGCGCGATACGACTCAACGGCTTGGTCTTGGCTTGATGCTGATACTTCTTTGGAGAATCTCCTGGAGAAGGCAAGGCGCTGCTCGATTGTCTTGGCTGAAAGTTCTCTTAAGAATGATCGTTCTTCATGAGATAGACGAGAAAGAACCGGGAGCTCGTAAGCAATCTCCTGCTTTGCCTTGTAGTGACGCAGTTCTGTGGCTGATGGAACTCCCTCGGCGTGCACTCGGGTATGGCAATTAGGGCACAATACAATTAGATTTTCGTATGCAGTTTCTCCGCCATTCTCAAGTTCTAGGATGTGATGAACTTCCATCCAAGGAGCTTTACAAATCGTGCAGCGGTGCCCAGCTAGCTCAAAAAGCAACTGCTCTAAGGCTGTTGGTACATATCTAGCTGAGCTTCGATAGGAGCGAACGACGTCGTCCCAATGCTCGGGCGGACCAAATTGCGTTCTATCAAGAAGAGGAACTGTCATGTGTGGTGAGACCTGGCGCCTGACTTGAGCCACGTCGCGCCGCGAGCCGACATCGGCTTGAATGAATTTCTAGACACCATTTCCTGATTCCGACGCAAACAGCTTTGGATGGCGGCGGCGAAGCGTTAGCAGAACCTCGTGTGCGATCTGACGCATGCATGCCAGTTCCGGCCGTCCCTTTGGGGGATTGGTCGCGTCGTCAACCTGGAAAATCCATCCAAGCGAGTTGCTCCGAGATAGCTCCATATAGGCCTCATCCAGTTCTGGATCGACGTGAGCGCCACCATCTGTGTCGGCGACATTGGCGACTAACTCGCGACGGCTCAGGATGCGACCTTTGCCATCTTTAAGGACTGGCTCGTTCCACCAGTCTGCGAACGGTACAAGTTTAGGTGGGAATGGCGGTTCCCCTGCTGCTACAAGAGGCAAGTACTCCGCGCCCGAGGGAGCCAACCGCATAAGTACCAAGTTGCACTCTGGCAGAAGATTACGCGGGTTGAGTGGTCCGGCAGAATCGTAGAAGTAGCCACCACGAAGGCCAAGCTGCTCAAGAAGCGCCTGTGACTGCCTCTGATGGTGGAGTAGTACACGGAGGGAGAGCGCTATGTGCTTGCCAATTGCCTCCATGCCTGAATCGAAAGACTTGCAAGCGTGCTCAAGTAGATCGACTTGCTCCCGGAGCTCGCGCTCCAGATCACCTTTTGGTCTTGCAACGCGCGATTTTTTTGCCATGACCTCTAACGCCTATGGACTGCCTGAACGCAGTACTGGCCGAGTATCCGTCATGACCGATACCGAGGGAAGAGGGAGAATCCTATGCCGTATCAATAGCTTGCCGGGCTCCACTGAATTCTGTCGCCGCGGAAGCTGTCCGCGTTATCCAGAACGGATACCGGCGTATGCATTACACGAGTCCGAGCTAGGCGTAACGGGGTGGAAGCCGCCCCACTTTGGGACCAGGTCCGGGCCAGGCTCCGACTCTGGCGTTACAGCCTGCGCACCAAGCAGGCGTGGGGGGGGGGGCGGATCCGGCGTTCGTCATCGCAACGGGCGACTTCAACCGCGCGACATGGGGATGACCCAGATTGCGGGTTTCCTCACGCGGTTGGCTACGGATGCGAACGTGTCGGCCGGAACGCAGAACCAGGCGCTCTCCGCGCTGCTGTTTCTGTAGCGCAAAGGGCTGGGGATCGATCTACCGCGGTTGGAGGACTGGCCCGCGCCGGACGGCCACCACGCATCTGCTGGAGGCCGGCCATGGCATCCACACGGTGCAGGAATTGCTCGGATGCAAGAAATGTCGCGACGACGCAAATCTGCACGCATGTGCTCGGCGCGGGGCATCAGCGGTCCCGAGTCCTCTCGACCGGTTGTCGGCCCCTCCGGTTGATGTCGGCCGCGCGGCCCGGCGGGGAACTCGCGTGGCCGTCGCCTCCGTGCCGTCGGGTGGTGGCTGGGCGGCCGCGCCCCGGGAACAGTCAGCGCGCGCCAGCAGCCTTGCGCACCTCGGCGGCGACGCGGGCTTTGATGGTGTCGGGACCGCGGCTGTCCGGCCCGCTGTAATCGAGTGCCTGCACCACGAATGCGGTGTGGTCGCCGGCGCTGATGCAGTACGAGACCAGCGCACGGCCGCCGCCTGCCGGGCCCGACACATGGGTAGCGAGCGTGCCCTGGTCGCTTTGCGCGCGTGTGGTGTAGCCGACTGCGGCAGCGCCGCGGGCGAGCGCCGCCAGGCAGGCCTTGATGTTCAACTGGGTTGCCGGATAGCGGTCGACGTCGTAGCCGAGGCTGAAATCGTCTGCAGTGGCCGATGCCATTGGCGCGGATACCGCGAGGGCCAGCAGCGTGGCCAGGGAGACCTGTTTCATGCGCGACTCCTTGTGGGACGGAACCTGTGGACGGACCAAGCGGGCACGTCAGACGCGGACGAACACCTCGACCCGACGATTGCGCTGGCGGCCAGCGGGATTGTCGCGACCGTCGATGCTGTTGGGCGCGACGGGTTGCGATTCGCCGAGGCCGTGCGCGCTCGCCCGATGGATGACGCCCCGCGCCTGCAATGCGTCGAGCACGGCGCGGGCGCGGCGTTCGGACAGCGGCTGGTTGTAGGCCGGTGTGCCTTTGCTGTCGGTGTGGCCGCGGATGTCCAGTTCGGCGCTGGCGACGCCGCGCAATGCTTCGGCGAAGACATCGAGCGTGTGCGCCGCGTCGGGCCGGATGTCGGATTTGTCGAAGTCGAACAGCACGCGGTCGTCCAACGTCACGACATAGCCGCAGGCGGCGCCGGGGGGCACCAGTGCCTGGAGCGGTGGGAAGCGCCCGGCCGGCGGCACGGGCGGCATCGGCGGCATCCTGACCGGGCGCGCGGGCGGTCCGATCGTGCCGGTGCCGTCGCCATGGTTGACGATCAGACCGTGCGGGCCGTTCCACGTGCCGGAGCCGTCGGCCTCGACACGCACCAGGCCTTGTGGGCCATTCCAACTGCCGCTGCCGTCGCCATTGGAGACGATCAGCCCGTGCTCGCCGTTCCAGCTGCCACCGCCCTGGCCGTCGAGGCGGATCAGGCCCGACTTGCCGTTGTAGCTGCCCGAGCCGTCGGCCTCGACGCGCAGGATCGCCTCACTGCCATCGGGCTCGGCCACGCCGTTGATCGTGCCGCTGCCGTCGGCGTTCACGGTGATCAGGCCGCCTTCGAAATTTGCGCTGCTGCTGCCGTCGGCCTCGATGCGGAACAGCCCGCCCTCGGTGTTGCGCACCACCGCGCCGGGAGCGTCCGAGTACGTGGCGACCGCGGTGTCGAGCAGGGCGCCATCGGCACCGCATCGTGCCGGGGACACCGTGATGCCCGCGACCGGATCGAGAACTTCGGCCATCGCGCCCTCTAGCGCACGCTGCGCCGGCGAGACGCCCAGCAGTGGGGGCACCACGATGGCCGGCACGATCGGCATCTCGGGCACCCCGCTCTCGGGCTGCTCGACATCGGGCGCGGGCTCGTCTGCGGCGGCGGCCGCCTGCGCAGGTGGCGTCTCGGTTTCCGAATGCGCTGATGTCGGGGTCTTCGTACACGCCGTGAGCGCGAGCCCCAGCGCGCACAGCATGATGCCGGTTTGGAGTGCTTGCATCCGCGTCCTTTCCACCGCGCCCGGCGGCTGGCCGGATGGTAGGCGGTGGATTGTTAGCCATGCGTTTCGAACGCGCGGTGCGCCATGCGGTACGCTCTGCGCGCCGAACGGGCCAGCTGCGCCCGAAGCATCCTTCGGGGGATTGATCCTGCCTGTTGTCCACGTCCTGGCGATGCGATCGTCGCCGCCCGCCCCGTGCCCATCCAGCGCACCCGTCCGCCCGCGGCACCTGCTGCGGCGATGGATGCGCATGTGGCTGGCCTGGGCGTTGGTAGCCATGGGGCTGCCGGCGTTCGCGCTGCCCGGTCCGCTCGATCCGACCTATGGCAATGCGCTGCGCCACTACGGTGATGCCGAGGGCCTGCCGCAGGTCAGCGTCAACGCCATCGTGCAGAGCCGCGACGGGTTCCTGTGGCTGGGGACCTTCGGCGGGCTGGTACGGTTCGACGGGCGCGATTTCCGCGTCTACGGCTCGGTCGACCATGTCCATGGCGGCGACCATGGCCTGGGCCCCGCGAGCAATCGCATCCTGTCGCTGCACGAGGACCGCCAGGGCCGGCTATGGATCGGTACCCAGGATGCGGGCATCAGTCTGCTTGAGCGCGGCCGCTTCCGGCATCTGCGGCTGTGCGAAGGGCGCTGCCAGATCGACCGTCTGCTGCCCGTCGACGACCGCACGCTCTGGGCGCAGGGCGCGCAGGGCATCTATCGGATCGACATGCGCTCGCTGCAGGCCGAACGCTTCCTCGGTGCGCGTGCGTTGCTGGCGTCGGCGCAGTTGCCGGGCGAGGACACGGTCTATGCCGGCGGCGACGACGGCCTGTGGCGGCTGGGCCCGCAGGGCGTGGCGCCCGTGCGCCTGCCCGAAGGGCGGACCGTGCGCCACCTGGCCGCCTCGCCAGGGCTGCTGTGGCTGGTCACCCACGACCGGATGCTGTATCGCCATCGGCCCGCGACCGGCGAGTGGACGCGTGTGCGCAGCGCGCTGCCTCTCGATACCCGGCTGGGCACGGCGGGCGACGGCCGAGTCTTCCTGTCCGACGACGTCCACGGGCTGCGCATGCTCGACGACGCCGGTCGGGAGCATCCCGTGTCGGGCGCCTCGACGCTGCATGCGGCGACCGTGCATCCCGACGGCTTGGGCAACACCTGGATCGGCACGCCGACGCACGGCCTGTGGCGGCTGCGGCCCCGTGACGTGGCGATGCTGCATGCGCCCGGATTCGGCGGCCGTGCGCCCGGCCGCGTGGTCGAGGACGATGGGCGCGGCGGCCTGTGGCTGGGCTTCGGCTGCGAAGGGCTGTGGTACCGGGCGCCCTCGGGCGAGGTCACACGCCTGCCGCTCGAGGACGCGATGCAGGACGCCTGCACCGCGAGCCTGTTCTACGACGCCGCGCAGGCCACGCTGTGGATCGGCAGCTCGACCGGCGGCCTGGGCCGGCTGCGCGACGGGCGCCTGGAGCTGGCCTGGCAGTGGCCGGGCGCCAAGATGCTGGGCATCTGGCGGTCGCGCGACGGCACCTGGTGGGCGGGGTCATCGCAGGGCGTACGCCGGCTGGACATCGACGCAGACGGCACGGTGCAGGCGGCGCACGCGATTCCGGGCGTCGCCGACGTCAATGTCGCGCGACTGGCCGATGCGCATGCCGGCGGCATCTGGGTGGTGGGCGATCGGGGCGTGTTCCGGGTGCGCGACGATGTCGTCGTCGAGCAGTGGACTGCGTCCGACGGCCTGCCGGCGTTCGCGCGCGCCGTGCACGACGGCGAGGACGGCTTGTGGGTCGGCACCTACGGCGGCGGGCTGGTGCACATCCACCAGGGTCGGATGCGGCGCTACACCACCGCCGATGGCCTGTCCGACGATACGGTGTCGTGCATCCTGACTGACCGTCGCGGCCGCTTCTGGATGGCCGGCAATGCGGGATTGTCGGTGCTGCTCGAGCGTCCGATCGACGCGAGCGGTCCGCGTCTGCGCACGATCGGCGCGGCCGAGGGGCTCGACCCGGTGGAGTTCAACGGGGTCACGTTCTCCGCCTGCCACATCGATGCCCAGGGCAACAAGGCGTTCGCGATGATGCGCGGCTTCGGATGGGTCGAGCCTGGCCGCCTGGACGTCGCCGCGCGCTACCCACCCCGGCCCTATGTCGATCGGGTCACGTTGTCCGGGCGCCCGCTCGACCCGTATGCGCTGCCCACGCTGGGCGTGGATGCCGCCAACCTGGAGATCGTGGTCGGGGTCATCGGCCTGGCCGATCCCGAACGCACCCGCATGCGCTACCGCGTCGGCGAGGGGGCGGAGTGGGTCGAGGCGGACGCGGGGCGCAGCGTGTTGTTGCCCGATGTCCCTTGGGGCGAACTGCGCTTCGAGGCGCAGGCGCGCTACTTCGACGGCGGGTGGTCGGAGCCGGTGACGCTGCGCTTCCTGCGTCCCATCCCATGGTACCGCCGCGACTGGATCTGGCTGGCCGCGAGCCTGGCGGGGCTGCTGTGCTTGCTGTGGGCCACGCGCGAACGACGTGGGGAGGACGGCGATTACGATGCGCTGATCGAGCGCGCTCGGGCGCGGCTGCAGGATGGGCACACGCTCGGGTGACGCCCGCTACGCCGCGACGGCAGGGCCTGACGGCTTGGCCTGGAGCGGGAACTGCAGGACGAACCGTGCGCCCGCCCCCGGGGCGCTGTCGCAGTCGATCGTGCCCCCGGCCTCGGTCACGATCCGATGCACCATCGCCAGGCCGATGCCCGAACCGCGCTCGCGCGGTTTGGTGGTGAAGAAGGGCTCGAAAATGCGCGTCTGCGTCTGTGCGGACATGCCATGGCCGGTGTCCTCCAGCCGCAGGCGCACCGCCGCGCCATCCACCTCGGTTGCAAGCGCCAGCCGGCCGCCGCCGGGCATCGCATCGACTGCGTTCTTGGCGAGATTGAGCACCGCGGCCTCGAACTCTGCGCGATCCAGGTGGACCCATGCCGGGTCCTCGCACAGTGTGGCCCGGGTTTCGACGCGCGGGCCGGCGATCGATTGCAGCATCGGCTGCAGTTCGTCGAGTGCCCGGTTCGCATCGAAGGTCTCGCGCAGTGCTACATCGCTGCGGACCAGCGTCAGCAGTTTCGAGGTCAAGGTCCGGCCGCGCCGCGTTGCGGCCTCGATCCGCTGCAGGCAGTGTCGCGTTGCGTCGTCGAGCCCGGCATGGTCGAGCCCGCGTTGCGCGAATCCCAGCACCACGCCAAGCAGATTGTTGAAGTCGTGGGCGACGTTGCCGGCGAGCTTGCCCAATGCATCGATACGCTGGGATTGCAGCAACTGTGCCTGCGAGGTTTCCTTGTCGCGGATCTCGAGCTCGAGGTGCCGGCAGATCAGCGTCAACTCGCGGTTGCGCCGGGCCGCGACGTCGGACTTGAGGATCAGCCGGTCGAGAATCAGCGCGACGATCGCATTGGCCAGCACCGGCTGCAGCAGGTGCGAGGCGAACTCGCGCCATCCGTGCACATGCGGCGCGAGGTGTTGCACGTCCGTCCGGGCGCCGAGCAACAGGATCGCCAGGTAGGCGGCGGCGGCCGCCCACAATCCGCGACGTCCGAGCAGTAGACCGGCGAACAACAGCGGCAGGATGCTGAGCATCACGCTGCCCGACTGCGCCGCCAGGCCGTAGCGGGCATAACTCAGGCCGAGCAGGACCAGGCCGGCGGCGATGAGGACGGCGGCGACCGCACGTTGGACAGGATGGCGACGGAGCGGCATGCCGGCATTATGCGGGCCATCGCATCGACGGCGCTTGCGGGCCGCCCTTCAGGCAGCCTGACGCAGTGGTGTGAGGCGCGTGGTCCCGTCCGCGTCTGTGCCTTTCGCTAGGGCGTCTGCCTGCGGCACTGCGGGCTTTCGTAGGCGTGCCGGTAGGAATCGCCGAAGCAGCGCTCGAACGCCTCGAGCACGTCGAGGTTTGGCGGCCATGGAATCTCGATCGGGGTACCCTCGGGGCCCTGGACGGTCACGAAGCCGGGGCGGGCCTGCAGGCCCGGAGGCGGCGGCACGGCCGAAAGCGCCTCGCGTGCGGCGTGCAGCCCAGCCCGATCGCCTTCCAGGAAGGCGAGGCTGCCGGCGACATAGGCGTTCCATCCGCTGCGGTCGCCTTCTTCGCCGCGCGTGGATCGACGCATGAGCGCGATCGCCTCCGCAGTCTGGCCACCTTTCGCGCGCAGCTGCGCCTCGTGCCAGTCGAGCAGGTTGTGCCCGTCCGGTCGATGCACGCGACGGTACTCGGCGATCAGCTCAGCGGCAGCAAGATGGCAGCCGCGCCCTTCCCCCAACGGGCGCCATCCGCCATTGATGTCCTGGTCGAAGGCATCGATCGACAACGCCAGCATCGCATCGCGATCCACGCTGCAGTCGACGGGTGCAGGCGGGGGGGCGTCGACGCTGAGCGTCATGGCCACAAGCAAGGGAATCCAGGGCATCGCAGTGAACCTCGCGTCGGCGTGAACCGCACACTATCGCATCGGCGATGCGGCGCCGAAGGCGGCGCCACGGAATTGGATGCGCGCGCGATGCCCGCGAGCCTCAGAAGTCCAGCCGATAGCCGACCGTCACCGTGCGGCCGCGACCGGCGAAGTAGCGCGCCGGCTCGACCAGCGCGCTCTGCGAGTAGTAGCTGATGTACTGCCGGTCGAGCAGGTTGGCGATGCCCAGGCTGACGCTGCCGCGGGCCAGTGCGATGTCCAGCCCGGCGTTGAGCAGCGCGTAGCCGTCGAAGGTCTTGGCCGGGTCGTCGAAGCTACGGTCGAAGGCGACCTGGCCCTGGACGAACGACGACAGCGTCGGCGTCCACTGCGCCGACCAGGTGCCGATCAGCCGGTTGGGTGCGACGTTCAGGCCGTCGAGCCGCGCATCGAGCCGGCCGTCGGCGTCGCTGTCGTAGCGGGCGCGGGTCCAGGCGTAGGACAGGCTGACGCGATGGGCCTCATCGATGCGATAGCGCACGCTCGCATCCACGCCCTCGATCGCGGTCTTCTCGCGCGACAGCTGGAAGGCGCCATCGACTGCGACCACCCGCGCACCGAAGTCCGAACGCGACTGGAACGCACTCACGTCCACGTCCCAGGCCCCGGTCCGCAGCCGCGCGCCGACTTCGGCATTACGGGTGAGGATCGGTTCGAGCGACCGCAGGTCGGCGACCGACGTACCGGGTGTGTCGATCGCGCGCAGCACGCGGCCGACATCCGGCATGCCGAAGCCCTCTGAGTAGCTGGTGTAGACGTTGAAAGTGTCGGACGGCGCATACACCAGCCCCACATTGCGCAGCGACTGCTGGAACGACAGCTCGCCGCCTTCCACGTCGACCCGGTTGAAGCGGTACAACGTGCGGTAACTGTCGATCCGCAGCTTGGCGTCCTCGTGCCGCCAGCCGCCCTGCAGCGTGAGCTTGGGCAGCAGCCGGTAGTCGGCCTGCACGAACGCGGCGAGGCTGCGGAACTTTGACTCGGGCACGTAGGTCCGGCCGGTCGCGTAGAGGTCCTGTTCGCCACTGTCCCACAGCGCATCGATGCCGGTGGTCAGCTTCAGCCGGCCGTCGAGCAGATCGTCGCGCCCCAGGCTGGTCTTGGCGCCCCATTTGGAGGCCAGCGAGCGGGACTGGTCGTAGAGCGTGCCGATCGGCGCGATCTCCGGGTCCTGGAAGCTCGACGAGCGGTCGGCGCCGAACAGGCCTTCGAATTCCTGGTTGAACACCATCGCCTGCAACGTCATGCCGGCCAGGTCGTGGTGGGTGTAGCTCAGCCCGGTCGTCCAGACATCGTTCCAGGCCGGCGTGCCCGGTGGGGTGCCGCGGACCGAGGTCGTCGGCCGCCGGCTGGCGCGGTCGCCCGGCACGGTGAGGTAGTCGCCGTCGGCGCGGATGCGATAGCGGTTGAGACTGAACTGCAGTTCCTGATTCGCATCGATCCAGTAACCGAGCTTGGCGTGGACATCAAAGGCCTTCGACGCCATCAGGTCGCCCTGGGTGACATCGGTGCCGATGGCAGTGCCGTTGCCGTCCAGCCACAGCCCCTGGTCCTCGTAACCGGCGCCCAGCAAGTAGCTCCACTGGCCCTGCATCCCGCTGATCCGGTAGTCGGCACGGACGCCGATCGTCTCGTCATCCACCCGATGGGTGGCCGCGGTGGTCTGCAACGCCAGGTGCTGCTGCACCTGGCCCGGTTCGGGACGGCGGGTAATCAGATTGATCGTGCCGCCGGTCGCGCCCAGACCGTTCATCGCACTGGCGCCCTGGATCACCTCGATGCGCTCGACCATCGCGTAGTCGATCGTGTGCGCCTCGCGCCCGGTCGGCCGCAGCGGGTTGGACTGCGGGATGCCGTCGACGAGGATCAGCGGCGTCCGGCCGCGCAGCGTTTCGCCGCTGCCCGTCAGCTTGCCGCGGCTGGGGGTGTAGGCGGGCAGCAGGTTGGACAACACGTCCGACGAGTTGCTGCTCAACCGCAACTGCTGATCGATCTGCTCGCGATCGATGATCACCACCGTCTGCGGCGCGGTCTCGGCGAGCTGACCGGTGCGCGACGCGGTGACGACGACCTTGTCGAGCGTGCGGGCGGTGGGGTCCTGGGCATGCGCGGCGGCGCAGACGGACAACGAAACAGCGACGAACAACCGGCAACGCCTGCGCACCATGACTTCCTCGATCAAGACGAGGGCGTGGCGGTCTGGCTGGCCCGAAGCGCGAAATTCTTGCGTGCAGGTGAAACCCTGTCAACGCGCGCGGCGGGTCCGCTGCGCACGCGAGGTCATCTTGTGCCTGCCGTGTGCGGTCAGCCGGACCTGCCGGCGGCAGCCAGTCCGTAGCCGCCGAGCGGCGTCGTCTCGAACCGTTCGGCGAAGCCGGTGATGTGCGGCCGGGCCTTCGCGATGGCCGCCTGCACAGCCGGCAGCGCGAGCGAGGCTTGGTGATCGGCCTGGCTGACCCAGACCTCGGTCACCCAGATCGCATCCGCATCGGACGGGTCCTCGGCCACGATGTAGCTCAGGCAACCTGGCATTGCCTGGGTGCCGTCCAGCAGCGTCGACACCACCAGCGCGCGCTGGCCGGGCGCCAGCGTCATCTTTCCGATCAATCCGTACATGCGGTGGGCTCCTGGCTGTTGCAGCGGCGCCTTTTAGGACGAACGGTCTGGTTTGGTCTGTGCGGCGCTGTCGACGTGACCATGCGGTCGAGCCTCGATCTGCCGCTGGATGTCGGGCGGCGGCGGGCGGCAGCCGCAGGCCGCCGCGTGGGCCCGATGCCAGGCGAGGCGCTGCTCGGCCGTCGCATGCTCGGGCATGCGGTGCTGCGCATGCCAGTCTTTATTGGTCTTGCTCATCAAAGGCCTCCAGGGCGGCGGGGAGGGCGCCGATGACCACCGCGCCCGCCGCGGGCAGGCCGACCAGCACCGCGCTCAGGACTTCCTGCCGCGAGGCACCGTGGGATTTGGCCGACTGGACGTGGAACGCCAGGCCCGAGGTGTTGCCGGTGGCGGCCAGGACCGCGAGATAGGCCAGGTCCGCGGTCTTCGCATCCAGTGCGCTGGCGGCGCCCAAGGCATCGGCGGCCTGGCGCCAGGCCTGGGCATGCTCCGGTGCTTGCTGCATGAACAACGCAAATGCGGGCGATATGTGCATCGAGGCTCCTTCGGGGCTCAACGGGTGGAATCGAACGGGGCCGCGGCCGGCGTGGCCTGGCGCGATGCTTCCGGATGCATCCATCGCATCGTGTACTCGTCCTGGCCCGTGGTGGCATCGACGGTGTGTCCCACGATCGAGAACCCATGTGACTGGTAGAACGCGATGCTGGGCGCATTGGATGCGTACACCGACAGTTCCAGGCTCGATCTGCGTTGCTGGGCATGCCGCAACAACGCCGTGCCGATGCCCTGACCCTGTCGCTCCGGTGCGACGAACAGCGCGGCCAGTCGATCCTCGACCAGCGCACTGAAGCCGGCGACGGTCGCCGCGTACTCGAACACATGGACGTCGGCGGCCGGGAGGTACTGAGTGCGCATGGCCTCGAGCTGGCCCTGCCAGAAGTCGGGCGGTACGAAGTCATGGGCGCGGACGGATGCCCGCAGCCAGATGTCGAGGACGGCTTCCATGTCGTCGTGTGCGAAAGTCCTGATCATCGTATGCGTCGCGCGAAGGCAATCCGTTGGTCAGTATGCCCCTAGCGTCAACGCGTCTGGAATACCTGCACATGAGGACAGCCACACGCGGGTGGACACGCGATGTGCCTGCCAAGTCTTATGGTGTTCGGTTTGTCGCGAGCGCGCCGGCGCGAAGTTCAGGCATCGACAGGCCGCAGACGTGTTCTGATCCACGCGGCGAGCGCGGTCTCGTCCATATCGCCGGAGGCGACTTGCAACCAAATCTGCACACAGTCGGCGTCGCTCGCGTCCAGCTGGTGGCCGTGCAACTCGATGAAGGTTTCTGCGGCGACGAGCGACGTGCGCTTGTTGCCATCGATGAAGGGATGCAGCCGGGCGATCCCATGCGCATAGGCCGCAGCGAGTGCGGCCAAGTCGGGAGGGGGCGTACCGTACGCGAGGCATTGCTGCGGTTTGGCGAGCGCGGTGTCGAGGAGGTCCGGATCGCGAAGGCCCACACCTCCGCCATGTTCAGCGAGCTGATCCTCGTGCATGGCGATGATCAACGCTCGGCTCAGCCACAGCCAATCGTTCACTTCGCAAGTTCTCGCAACGCTGCCCGCCGCCGCTTCATCACCTTGCGCGCGACCTCCATCTGCCGCTCGAACTCCGGATCGTAGGGCGAGAGGCGATAGCCGTCGGGAGACTCGCTGAGGTAGAGCGCATCGCCCGCTTCGAGATTGAGCCGGGAGAGGATGTCCTTCGGCAACACGACACCGACCGAATTGCCAATGCGGGTGAGCTTGAGCATGGTCATGGCGATGTCCGAAGAGTTATTACGAACGTAATTACACTCCGGTCGGTGGCCCTGGTCAACCGGTTATCAGAGACAGGCGCACCGGCGTTCAGTCGCCCAACAGCGCCAGATTGCGCACGGCGCCCTTGTCCGCACTGGTCGCCAGCAGCGCATAGGCCTTGAGGGCGGCGGTGACCTTGCGGGGGCGTGGCTGGGCCGGCTTCCAGCCGAGCGCGTGTTGCGCGGTGCGGCGTGCAGCGAGTTCCTCGGCAGCGACGCACAGATCGATGGCACGGTTGGGAATATCGATGCGGATGCGGTCGCCGTTGCGGACCAGGGCGATCGTGCCGCCGGCGGCCGCCTCGGGCGAGACGTGGCCGATCGACAGGCCGGAGGTGCCGCCGGAGAAACGACCGTCGGTCAGCAGCGCGCAGCGCTTGCCCAGGCCCTTGGACTTCAGGTAGCTGGTCGGATACAGCATCTCCTGCATGCCGGGACCGCCCTTGGGGCCTTCGTAGCGGATCACCACGACCTCGCCGGGCTGCACCTCATCGCCGAGGATGCCGGCGACTGCGGCGTCCTGGCTTTCGTAGACGCGCGCCGGGCCCTCGAACACATGGATCGCGGCATCGACGCCGGCGGTCTTGACCACGCAGCCGTCGGCGGCGAGGTTGCCGGCGAGCACGGCCAGGCCGCCTTCCTGCGAGTACGCGTGCGCCAGGTCGCGAATGCAGCCTTGGGCGCGGTCGAGGTCGAGCGTAGGCCAGCGCGTGGCCTGGCTGAAGGCGGTCTGCGTGGGGATGCCGGCCGGCCCAGCGCGGAAGAACGTCTGCACCGCGTCGTCCTGCACGGTGGCGACGTCCCAGGCCGCGAGCGCGTCGCCGAGCGTTCTGGCGTGCACGGTGGCGACATCCGTATGCAGCAAGCCGCCGCGCGCGAGTTCGGCCAGGATCGCCGGCACGCCACCGGCGCGGTGCACGTCCTCCACGTGATAGTCGGGCGCGTTGGGGGCGACCTTGCACAGCTGCGGCACGCGGCGCGAGAGCCGGTCGATGTCGGCCATCGTGAAGTCGACGCCGGCTTCTTGCGCGGCGGCCAGCAGGTGCAGGATGGTGTTGGTCGAGCCGCCCATCGCGATGTCGAGCGTCATCGCGTTCTCGAACGCCTCGAAGGTGGCGATGCCACGCGGCAGCGCGGTCGGATCCTCGCCGCCGTACCAGCGGTGGCACAGCTCGACCGCGGTGCGCGCAGCCTGCAGGAACAGCTGCTTGCGATCGGCGTGGGTGGCCAGCAGGGTGCCGTTGCCCGGCAGCGACAGGCCCAGCGCCTCGGTCAGGCAGTTCATCGAGTTGGCGGTGAACATGCCCGAGCACGAGCCGCAGGTGGGGCACGCGCTGCGCTCGACCGCGGCGACCTGCTCGTCGCTGGCGGCGGGGTCGGCGGCCAGCACCATTGCGTCGACCAGGTCGAGCTTGTGGTCGGCGAGCCTGGTCTTGCCCGCTTCCATCGGCCCGCCCGAGACGAACACCACCGGAATATCGAGCCGCAAGGCGGCCATCAGCATGCCCGGGGTGATCTTGTCGCAGTTGGAGATGCACACCAGCGCATCGGCGCAGTGCGCATTGACCATGTACTCGACCGCGTCGGCGATCAGTTCACGACTGGGCAGCGAGTAGAGCATGCCGTCGTGCCCCATCGCGATGCCGTCGTCGACCGCGATGGTGTTGAACTCCTTGGCCACGCCACCCACGCGCTCGATCTCGCGCGCGACCAACTGGCCCATGTCCTTGAGATGCACGTGGCCGGGCACGAACTGGGTGAACGAGTTGGCGATTGCGACGATCGGCTTGTGGAAGTCGCCGTCGGTCATGCCGGTCGCGCGCCACAGCGCGCGGGCGCCGGCCATGTTGCGACCAGAAGTGGAGGTGCGGGAGCGGTAATCGGGCATGAGGATGGTTGCGGTTGGCGAGGCGGGTGGTGAGAGGGAGCAGTCAGATGACGCCTTGGGCGAGCATCGCATCGGCGATCTTGATGAAGCCGGCGATGTTGGCGCCGGCGACGTAGTCGACGCGGCCGTCGGCGCGCTTGCCGTGGCGGACGCAGTGGCCGTGGATGTCCTTCATGATCGCGTGCAGGCGCTCGTCGACCTCGGCGTGGTGCCAGGCCAGGCGCAGCGCGTTCTGGCTCATCTCCAGGCCCGAAGTCGCCACCCCGCCGGCGTTGCTGGCCTTGCCGGGCGCGTACAGCGTGCCGGCGGCCTGGAACGCGTCGATCGCCTCGAGCGTACACGGCATGTTCGCGCCTTCAGCCACGCAGATCACGCCGTTGTCGATCAGCCTGCGCGCATCGGCTTCGTCGAGCTCGTTCTGGGTGGCGCAGGGCAGGGCGATCTCGGCCGGGATGTGCCAGGGGCGCTGGCCTTCGATGTAGTCGAAACGCGGGTCGTCCGCCAGTTCGGCCAGCCGGCCGCGGCGCTGGTTCTTCAGCGCGATCAGCGCCTCGACCGCCTCGTTGTCGAAGCCGGCCTTGGCGTACAGCGTGCCGCCCGAGTCGGAGACGGTCAGTACGCGACCGCCGAGCTCGATGGCCTTGAGTGCGGCGTACTGGGCGACATTGCCGGCGCCCGAGATCAGCACCCGCGCCCCGTCGGTGTCGCGGCGCGCGTGGTGCAGCATCTGCTCGACGAAGTACACGGTGCCGTAGCCGGTGGCCTCCGGGCGCATCAGGCTGCCGCCATAGCTCAGGCCCTTGCCGGTGAACACGCAGCCGGCGTGGTTGGCGAGCTTCTTGAGATAGCCGGCCATGAAGCCGATCTCGCGCGCGCCCACGCCAATGTCGCCGGCCGGCACGTCGGTGTCCGGGCCCAGGTGGCGATGGAGCTCGGCAATCAGCGCCTGGCAGAAGCGCATCACCTCGCCGTCGCTGTGCCCCTTGGGGTCGAAGTCCGAGCCGCCCTTGCCACCGCCCATCGGCAATGTGGTCAGCGCGTTCTTGAAGGTCTGCTCGAAGGCCAGAAACTTCAGGATCGACAGATTCACCGACGGGTGGAAGCGCATGCCGCCCTTGAACGGGCCGATCGCCGCGCTGTGCTGCACGCGCCAGGCGCGGTTGACCTGCACGCGGCCGCGATCGTCGACCCAGGGCACGCGGAACTGCACCACGCGTTCGGGTTCGATCAAGCGCTCGAGCAGCGCCTGGTCGCGGTAGTGCGGGTGGCGCGCCAGGAACGGCCACAGGCTGGCCATGACTTCGCGCACGGCCTGCAGGAACTCGGGCTGGTGCGGATCGCGCGCGGCGACCGTGCGCAGGAACGCGTCGAGTTCGGCGTCGCCGCCGCTCATGCCGCCTGTTCGCTGGCCAGGGCCAATTGCTGCACGATCGCGTCGGTGGCCTCGCGGGTCGAGCGGGCCGCGTCGTGCGGCGCGAGGTCGGCGGTGAACACGCCGGCGTCGAGCACTGCGTCGACCGCCTGCTCGATGCAGGCCGCTTCCTGCGACAGACCCAGCGAGTAGCGCAACAGCAGCGCGGCGCTGAGGATCGTGCCGACCGGGTTGGCGATGCCGCGGCCGGCGATGTCGGGCGCCGAGCCGTGGATCGGCTCGTACATGCCGACGCAACCCTCGCCCAGCGACGCCGACGGCAGCAGGCCGAGCGAGCCGGCGAGCATCGAGGCCTCGTCGGTCAGGATGTCGCCGAACATGTTCTCGGTCACGATCACGTCGTAGGCGCGCGGCTTGGCCAGCAGATGCATCGCCATCGAATCGACCAGTTGGTGCTCGAGGGTGATGTCGGGGAACTCGTCGCGCACGACGCGGGTGGCGACCTCGCGCCACAGCCGCGAGGTCTCGAGCACGTTGGCCTTGTCGACCGAGGTCACGTGGCCGCGGCGCCCGCGGGCGAGCAGGCAGGCGCGACGCACGACGCGCTCGACCTCCTCGACCGAGTACCGGCACAGGTCGGTCGCCTGTGTCTCGCTGCGGGTCTTGTCGCCGAAGTAGATGCCGCCGGTGAGTTCGCGTACGACCAGCAGGTCCACGCCGGCCAGCAAGTGCGACTTGATCGGCGAGGCACCCGCGGCCGCCGCATGTGGGCGCACGGGGCGCAGGTTCGCGTACAGGCCCAGTGCCTTGCGGATCGCCAGCAGGCCCTGTTCCGGACGCACCGGGGCTTCGGGCGCCGACCACTTGGGGCCGCCGACCGCGCCCAGCAGCACCGCATCGGCATCGCGCGCGGCCGCCAGTGTGGCATCGGGCAACGGCTGGCCGGTGGCGTCGATCGCGGCGCCACCGATCAGGTGCTCGTGCAGCGTGAAGTGGTGGCCGAAGCGGTGCGCGACCGCCTGCAGGACTTCGACCGTGGCGGCGGTCACTTCCGGGCCGATGCCGTCGCCCGGCAATACGACGATGTCAGCGTGCATGGTGGCGCTCCTCGTAGGATCGGATCTCGGCGCTGCGCGCGAGCAGGTAGCCCATCTCGTCGACGCCCTCGAGCAGGCAGGTGCGCGCGAACGCGTCGAGCGGGAAACGATGGACGGCACCGTCCGGCGTGCGCAGCTCGCAGGCCTCGATGTCGACGGTCAGCACGTCGTCGGGCCGCGACATCAGGTCCTGGACAACCGCCTCGGGCAGCACCACTGCCAGCAGGCCGTTCTTGAGCGCGTTGTTGCGGAAGATGTCGGCGATCTCGCTGCTCACGACCACGCGCAAGCCCAGGTCGCGCAGCGCCCACGGCGCGTGCTCGCGCGAGGAGCCGCAGCCGAAGTTGCGCCCGGCCAGCAGGATCTCGCGGCCGGCGTAGTGCTGTTGGTTGAACGCGAAGTCGGGATTGGGCGTGCCGTCCTCGCGCCAGCGCCAGTCGTTGAAGGCGTGCCGGCCCAGGCCCTGGCGCTCGGTGGTGGACAGAAAGCGTGCAGGAATGATCTGGTCGGTGTCGATGTTGGTCTGGGCCAGCACGACGCTGGCCGAGACGATCCGGGAACTGGCAGGCATCGGCGTGTCTTCAGGCAAAGGGGCGGAAGGGGATCGTGACGCGTGCATCAGGCCACCGCCCGGCGATCGTCGAACAGCTCGCGCGGATCGGCGACGACCCCGCGCACGGCCGCCCAGGCGGCGGTGGTCGGCGAGGCCAGCAGCGTGCGCGCGCCGGGCCCCTGGCGGCCTTCGAAATTGCGGTTGCTGGTACTCACCGCCAGTTGTCCGGGTGCGACCAGGTCGCCGTTCATCGCGATGCACATCGAGCAGCCCGGCTCGCGCCATTCGGCGCCGGCCGCGCGCACGACCGCGTCGATTCCCTCGGCCTCGGCCTCGCGCTTGACGATCTCCGAGCCGGGCACCACGAGCATGCGCACGCCGTCCGCGACGCGGCGGCCTTGCAGCACCTGCGCGACCTCGCGCATGTCGCGCAGCCGGCCGTTGGTGCACGAACCGACGAACACCACGTCGACCGGCATGCCGGCCAGCGGCCGGCCGGCGGCGACGCGCATGTAGTCCTGGCCCTTGCGCTCGGCGGCATCGCTGGCCTCGGGCACCGGGACGTCGACACCGATCGCGGTGCCCGGGTGCGTGCCCCAGGTCAGCGTCGGGCGGATGTCGGCGGCGTCGATGCGCACTTCGACATCGAACACCGCGCCCGGGTCGCTGCGCAGCGTGCGCCAGGACGCGACCGCGGCGTCGAAGTCCGCGCCCTTGGGGCCGCGCGGCGTGCGCGAGATCCAGTCGAAGGTGGTGTCGTCGGGCGCGACCATGCCGGCGCGCGCGCCGGCCTCGATCGACATGTTGCACAAGGTCATGCGCTGTTCCATGTCCATCGCCTCGATCGTCGAGCCGCGGTACTCGATGACATGGCCAGTGCCGCCGTTGACGCCGATCACCCCGATCGCATGCAAGGTCACGTCCTTGGCGCCGACGCCCGGTGCGAGCGTGCCTTCGACGGTGATCGCCATCGTCTTGGGCCGCCGTTGCAACAGGCACTGCGTGGCCAGCACGTTGCCGACTTCGCTGGTGCCGATGCCGAAGGCGAGCGCGCCGAACGCGCCGTGGGTCGAGGTGTGGCTGTCGCCGCAGACGATGGTCATGCCCGGCTGGGTGAAGCCCTGCTCGGGCGCGATCACGTGGACGATGCCGCGCTGGTCGGAGGCCATGTCGAAAAGTTCGATGCCGAACTGCGCGCAGTTGGCGGCGAGGGTTTCGACCTGCTTCTCGGCGGCCGCGTTGGCGTAAGGCAGGCGGCCGTCGGGCCCCGCCGGCAGCGTCGGCGTGGAGTGGTCCATGGTCGCCTTTGTGCGGTCGGGCCGGCGCGGCGACAGCCCGCGCGCGCGCAGCTCGGTGAAGGCCTGCGGCGAGGTGACCTCGTGGATCAGATGCAGGTCGATGTAGAGCACCGCAGGCGCGGCGTCGGTCTCGGGGATCACGACGTGCGCATCCCACAGCTTGTCGAACAGGGTCTTGGGCGAACTGGCGGTCATTGCGGGCTCTGGAGAATGGCGGTCAGGCATGGGCGGCATGGGGCTTGGCGGCAACGCCCGCGGTAGCGGTTGCGCTGCGACCGCGCAGGATGCGGTTGGCGACGTCCAGCCAGGCCAGCGCGCTGGCCTCGATGATGTCGCGGCTGGTGCCGCTGCCATCGAAGATGGCGTCGCCGTAACGCACGCTGACGCTCGCCTCGCCGCGGGCGTCGCGGCCGGTGCCGACACTGTGCACCTGGTAGCTCTCCAGCGACAGGTCCACGCCGGTCGCCGTCGCCAGCGCCGCAAACAGCGCGTCCACCGGCCCATCGCCCAGCGCGCTTTCGCTGACCTTGTTGCCGTTGGGATCGGATAGCTCGATCATCGCGCTCGCACGCTGGCCGCGATCGCTGATCGTCATCGACGCCAGGCGCCAGCCCTGGCCGTGCACATCGCCATGCATCAGCGCTTCCAGGTCGTCGTCCTCGACCACGCGTTGGCGCTCGCACAATGCCTTGAACTCGGCGAATACCTGGTCGAGCTGCGCATCCTCGACCGTGTAGCCCAGGGCGCGCAGCCGGTGGCCGACCGCGGCGCGGCCGCTGTGGCGGCCCAGCACCAGTTTGGAATCGGGCCAGCCGACATCCGACGGATTCATGATCTCGTAGGTGCCGCGGTGGCGCAGCATGCCGTGCTGGTGGATGCCAGACTCGTGTGCGAATGCGTTCTCGCCGACGATCGCCTTGTTGCGCTGGACGCTCATGCCGGTCAGGCGGCGCAGCAGCTGCGAGGTCGGTACCAGCCGCCGGGTGTCGATGCCGGTGTCGATGTCGTAGAAGGCGTTGCGAACCTTCAGCGCCATCACCAGCTCTTCCAGCGCGGCATTGCCGGCGCGCTCGCCGATGCCGTTGATCGTGCACTCGACCTGGCGCGCGCCGCCCTCGATCGCGGCCAGCGAATTGGCGACCGCCAGGCCCAGGTCGTTGTGGCAGTGCGCGCTGAAGATCACGTCGCGGGCGCCGGGTACGGTGGCGATCAGGCGCTGGAACAAGGCTCGGCTTTCCTCGGGCGTCGCATAACCCAGCGTGTCGGGGACGTTGATCGTGCCGGCGCCGCTGGCGATCGCCGCGGCGATGACCTCGGCCAGGAAATCCTCCTCGGTGCGGGTGCCGTCCTCGGTCGAGAACTCGACATCGTCGACCAGCCGGCGCGCATGCGCGACGCTGGTCGCGGCCATGTCGAGCACCTGTTGCCGGCTCATGCGCAGCTTGTGCTCGCGGTGCAGCGGGCTGGTGGAGATGAAGACGTGGATGCGCGGATGCGCGGTGCCCTCGAGTGCGCGCGCCGAGGCCTCGATGTCGGCGGGCAGGCAGCGCGAGAGCACCGCCAGCGTCGGCGTGCGGACCTCGCGCGCGATCAGCCGCGCGGCCTCGCGGTCGGATTCGGAACTGGCGGGAAAGCCGGTCTCGATGATGTCCACGCCCAGCTCGGCGAGCGCGCGGGCCATCACGACCTTCTGTTGCGGCGACATGCTGCAGCCCGGCGATTGCTCGCCGTCGCGCAGCGTGGTGTCGAAAATTCGAATGGTGTCGGAAGCGGTCATGCGGGAAGTTCCTCGGCAATACGGTCGGGCGTGCGGTCGGTCGGGGCTTTGATCGCGCGTCGAAGTCGCGGTTCGCCGCCTCCGGCCGGCGCTGCGGTGCCCAGGTCGTTGCGCCGCCTGGGTGTGGCGGCCGGTGCCGGCGGCGCCGTAGTCCGCGCGGTCGCGTCGACGATGCGCTGGCGACGCCTGGGCTTGCGCGGCGGCCGCGGGCGGACCTCCGACAGCAAGCGTGCCAGCACCCCGGCATCGAGGTTGCCGCCCGAGACCACCGCGACCTTGCGGCGTCCGGCAACGCGGCGGCCGGCGGCCAGCGCCAGCGCGCCGGCGCCCTCGGCGATCACATGTTCCTCCAGCGCCAGACGGACCAGGGTTTCGCGCAGTTCCGCCTCGCGGACGATGACCACATCGTCGAGCAGGTCGGCCAGCAACGCCCGGGTCAGCTGGCCGGGGTCGGCCACGCGCACGCCGTCGGCCAGCGTGGCGACCGGCGAGAATGGTCCGTCTTCACCGCGCAGCACGCGCGCCATCGCATCCACGCCCTCGACCTGGGCGCCGACGATGCGTACCCCTTGGCTCTTAAGCGCGAGCGCCACGCCGGCCGCGAGCCCACCGCCGCCGATCGGCACGATGACCACGTCCGGGACCAGGGCCGCGGCGATCTCCAGGCCCACCGTGCCCTGGCCGGCGATCACGTCGATGTCGTCGAAGGCCGACAGCAGCCGGAAGCCGTTCTGCACCGCCAGTTCACCGGCGAACGCCTTGGCCTCGTCGTAGGTGTCGCCGTGCAGGCGCACCGTGGCGCCCCAGTGCGCGACGCCGGCGATCTTGGTCTGCGGCGCGTTGCGCGGCATCACCGTGATCGCCGGAACGCCGAGCCTGTACGCGGCCCAGGCCATGCCCTGGGCGTGATTGCCGGCCGAGGCGGCGATGACCGTGCGCTCGTCGCCGCGCTCGCGTGCGGCCAGCAGCGCGTTGAGCGCGCCGCGCACCTTGTACGAGCCGGTGCGCTGCAGGTTCTCCAGCTTCAACCAGCAGCCGAAGCGCTCGGCGTAGTGGATCGGCGTGGCGTCGAGATGGCGGCGCAGCCGCGCCTGTGCCGCCAGCACATCGCTGGCGGTGGCGCGGGGGGCACGACGTACATCGGGGTCTGGCATGCTCAAACCGCCGTCAGCCAGCCGCAGCCGGTCTCGGCCTGGCCGCGCACCACGCGGGCATACAGATCGGCCAGCTCGCGGGTGACCGGATTGTCGCCGTAGACCCGGTCCTCGATCGCCTGCACCGGCGCGACCTCGGCAGCGGTGCCGCAGGCGAACACCTCGTCGGCATCCAGCAGTTCGGCCACGGTGACCGCGCGCGACGGTGCGCCGGTCAGCGCGATCAGGGTGTCGCGGGTGATCCCGGGCAATGCGTCGCGATGCGCGACTGCGGTCAGCCGGCCATCCTTGACCAGAAACACGTTGGCGCCGGTGCATTCGACGACGAAGCCGTCGGCGTCGGTGAACAGCGCCTCGTCGAAGCCGCGCGACTTGCTCTGCCGTTTGGCCAGGATCGAGTTGACGTAGGCGCCGCACAGTTTGAGCGGTGGCAGCGAATCGGCAGGATTGCGCCGCCAGCTGCTGATGCCCAGCCGTGCGCGGGTGCCGGCCAAGTGCACACGCGTCGCGGTGGTGGCGACCATCAGATGTTCGGTGTGGCCCTCGACATCGAGCCCGAAGCCGCCTTCGCCGAACCAGGCCAGCGGTCGGATGTAGGCATCGCGATGGCGGTTGGCGCGCAGCGTCGCCAGCACGGCCTCGGTCGCGAGCGCCGGGTCGAATGCCATGCCCAGCAGCGTCGCCCCTTCGCGCATGCGCGCCAGGTGCTCGGGCAGCCGGAACACGGCGGCGCCGTCGTCGGTGGCGTAGGCGCGGATGCCCTCGAACACGCCACTGCCGTAGTGCATCGCGTGCGTGGTCAGGCCGGCCTGCAGCGCATCGACGTCGTGCAGCGCGCCGTCGTACCAGACCCGGTCGCTGGGCGCGCGGGTAGCGTCGGCGATCGGTGCGTCCGCGACCGCGGCATCGGCGGCGACGTTCAACGACACGGCTGCACCTCCACCGACAGACAGTCGTAGAGCTTGGCCAACTGGCCTTGCAGCGCGCTCGCGGCGCGGTCGCCTTCGACCGTCATGCGCAGCGACCAGCGGTCGTCGTCCTCGCCGGCGGCGCCCTCGAAGGTCAGCGGTCGGAACCCGCGGCGCTCGGTGGTGCCCAGCACGCGCACCAGCGCACCTTCGGCGCGGCGCAGGGTCATCTCAAACTGGTAACGCATGACGGCATTCCTCGGGAGCGGGGGCGGTGGGGTCGGTCAGGGCGGGAGCGCCGGGTGTTGCGGCATCGGCCTCGATGTCGGCATCGGCGTGGTCGAGCATCTGCGCGTTGTTGTGGTTGGGCGGCACCAGCGGCCAGACGTTGGCGGCGGTGTCGATGGCGACATGCAGCAGCGTCGGGCCCGGCGCATCGAGCAGCGCCTGCAACGCCGCTTCGACATCGTCGCTGCGATCGACCGACAGCGCCTGGATGCCGAACGCGCGGGCGACCTGGGCGAAGTCGGGGTTGTCGGACAGGTCGATCTCCGAATAGCGACGGTCGAAGAACAGCTCCTGCCATTGCCGCACCATGCCCAGCGCCTGGTTGTCGAGCAGCACGATCTTGACCGGCACCTGGTAGCGCTTGAGCGTGGCCAGCTCCTGCACGTTCATCAGGAACGAGCCGTCACCGCTGACGCAGACCACGCGCCGCTTCGGGTCCTCGAGCTGGGCGCCGATCGCGGCCGGCAGGCCGAAGCCCATCGCGCCCAGCGCGCCGCTGGTCAGGTGCTTGCGCGGATGGTCGAAGCGCCAGTGCTGGGCCACCCACATCTGGTGCTGGCCGACGTCGCAGGCCACCACGGCATCGGGCGCCAGTTCGCTCAGGCGCTTGAGCAGGGCGGGGGCGTAGACCTTGTCGCCGGGGGCGTCGTAGCGGGCGGCGAAGCGTTCGCGTCGTTCCGCGCACAGCGCACGCCAATGCGCGCGCGCCGCTGCGAAGCGTCCGTGCGTGTGCGCGGCGCAAGGCGCGGCCAGCCGCGACAGGCTGGCGGCGACGTCGCCGCACACCGCGACATCGGCTTCGCGCAGCTTGCCGATCTCGCAGCCGTCGCCGTCCAGGTGCACGATCCGCGCGTGTGGGGCGAACTCGGCCAGCTTGCCGGTGGCGCGGTCGTCGAAGCGGGCGCCCACGACCAGCAGCAGGTCGGCCTCCTGCACCGCGAGGTTCGCCGCGCGCGTGCCGTGCATGCCGAGCATGCCCAGATTCGCCGGATGCGAGGGCGGCAGTGCCCCCAGGCCGCGCAGCGTCAGCACGGTCGGGATCGCGGTCAGGTCGGCGAACTCGCGGAACGCCTCCAGCGCGTCACCCAGCACGATGCCGCCGCCGCCGTAGACGACCGGACGCTGCGCCTGCGCCAGCAATGCCGCCGCCTCGTGCAGCGCGTGGTCGGCGCAGGCCGGCATCGTGTCGGCGCGCGAGGGCACGTATGCCCCCAGGTGGGCGGCGTCGCCGATCTGCACGTCCTTGGGCATGTCGATCAGCACCGGGCCGGGACGCCCGGAGCGGGCGAGCCGGAACGCTTCGGCGACCGCCCGCGGCAGTTCGTCGACACTGCGCACCAGGAAGCTGTGCTTGACGATCGGCAGCGTCATGCCGAACACGTCCAGTTCCTGGAACGCGTCGGTCCCCATCAGCGGCGTGGCGACCTGGCCGGTGATGATCACCATCGGCACCGAGTCGAGCATCGCATCGGCAATGCCAGTGACCAGGTTCGAGGCGCCCGGGCCGGAGGTCGCTACACAGACGCCGACGCGCCCGCTGGCCCGCGCGAAGCCGTTCGCGGCGAACGCCGCGCCCTGTTCGTGGCGGACCAGCACGTGCTTCAGCGACGCGCCGTGCAGCGCATCGTAGAATGGCATGATCGCGCCGCCCGGATAGCCGAAGATCGTCTCGACCCCCTCGGCCTCCAGCGCCTGCACCAGCCAGCGGGCGCCGTTCATCACGCGACTTCCGTGCGCGAGTCCCTCGCAGAAGCCCGCACATCCATGTGCGGACTTTCCACAGAGGCGCCGGGCGCGGCGTCGGCCTGTTCGCCCAGCCAGGTCATCTTTGCGCGCAGCTGGCGGCCGACCTGTTCGATCGGGTGATCGAAGTCGGCCTGCTTGAAGCGCTTGTAGTTCGGCAGTCCGGCCTCGTACTCGGCGACCCAGCTCTTGGCGAACGTGCCGTCCTGGATGTCGGCCAGCACCTCCTTCATGCGCGCCTTGACGCCGGCGTCGATCACGCGCGGCCCGCTGACGTAATCGCCGTACTGCGCGGTCTCGGAGATGAACTCGAGCATGCGGGTGATGCCGCCCTCGTAGAACAGGTCGACGATCAGCTTGAGCTCGTGCAACACCTCGTAGTACGCGATCTCGGGCTGGTAACCGGCCTCGACCAGCGTCTCGAAGCCGGCCTGCACCAGCGACGACGCACCGCCGCACAGCACCGCCTGCTCGCCGAACAGGTCGGTCTCGGTCTCTTCCTTGAACGTGGTCTCGATCACGTTGGCGCGCGCGCCGCCCAGGCCTGCGGCATACGCCAGCGCGGTGTCGCGGGCACGGCCGCTGCGATCCTGGTGCACGGCGTAGATGCACGGCACGCCGCGGCCGATCTCGTACTCGCGGCGCACCAGGGCGCCGGGGCCCTTGGGCGCGACCAGGATCACGTCCAGGTCCTCGCGCGGGGCGATCATGCCGTAATGCACGTTCAGTCCGTGCGCGAACAGCAGCGTCGCGCCCTGCTTCATATGCGGCGCCAACACCTCGGCATAGAGCTGCTTCTGCACCATGTCCGGCGTCAGCACGGCGACCAGGTCGGCCTCGCGCACCGCGTCGGCGGGCGCCTTGACGATGAAACCGTCGGCCTTGGCCTTGTGCTCGGTCGGCCCGCCGGGGCGCAGGCCGACGACGACCTCGAAGCCCGAGTCGCGCAGGTTCAGCGCGTGCGCGCGGCCTTGGCTGCCGTAGCCGACGATGGCGATGGAGGGGTGTGCATTGCTCATGGGCGATCGTGTCCGCTGGAAGAAAATGAAGAGGCGGGCGTCGGGATCGACGCCCGGATACGACGACGGCCGGAGGTCGAGGGCATCGCCCTGTTCCAACCGGCCGTCGCATGCGTCGTCGCCATCGCAGCGTCAGTGCGTGCAGGTGTCCGGCACGCCCGCGCCGCGCCGCGAGCGCCGGGGGCGGCGCTGCGGGCGGGGTGGAAGGCGGGCATCGGTTCGGACATCGGTTCGCTCTGGTGCTGGCAATGGGCAACAAAAAACCCCGCGCTTGTCGGCGCGGGGTTCGGTTCTTTCGACCTTGGGTTTCGCTTTCTCTACACGAACCCCGTTCCCGCGCCTGTCTGGACGGTAATAAGAAGTACGGCGATAAGGAGCGCGGTGGCCGCGGCGAACATGACGGCCCGGCCGTCACCGGTGGCGGTGCGGGCGGGGAGCTGCATGCGGGTGCTGCGCTGCGTCATGGGTCGAGAAGAGCACGCCCGTGGGCGGGCTGTCAACAGTTACGTCGACAACCAGTTTCGCGGGCAGCCAGGTCAGCGTTTGCGCGACGCGCGATGGGCCCGTCGCAGCAGGCCGAGCGTTGCCTGTTCCCATTGCCGCGGGCCACGTGCCTTGGCGGCAGCGCGTTGCAGGCTGCCGTCGCGCCACGCGGTGTAGAGCACCGGATCGATATAGGCCTTGCGGCAGACAGACACCGTATTGCCGAGTGTCGCGGCCACATCGGCGATCACCTGCTTTTCCTGCAGCGCCAGCGCCCGCTCGCTGGGTGGACCGCCATTGCGTCCGGTGGGCAGTGGCAGCGCGGCGAACCGGCGGAATGCCAGCGCGGTGCCGCCCCAGGTCCGGAAATCCTTGGCGGTGAACGACTCGCCCATGGCGTCGCGCAGGTAATCGTTGACCATGCCCGAGTCCACGCCGCGGCATTCGCCCTCGTCGTCCATGTACTGGAACAGCGCCTGCCCCGGCAATTGCTGGCAGCGGCGCACCAGCCGGCACAGCCGGGCGTCGTCGATCGCGATGTCGTGCGCCTGACCGCTCTTGCCGCGGAAACGCAGCCGCGCGCCGCCGGCCTTGGCCCGCTCGAAGTGCCGGTTGCGCAGCGTGGTCAGGCCGAACGAGCCATTGCTGCGGGCATAGGTGTCGTTGCCGACCCGGATCAGGGTCTGCGACAACAGCGACACGACGATCGCCAGCACCTTCTCGCGTGGCATGCCGGGGCGCGCCAGGTCGCGTTGCAGCGCGCGGCGCAGGCGCGGCAGCGCGTCGCCGAATGCGACGATCCGATCGAACTTGCCCAGGCCGCGCGTGGTCGACCAGTCGGGGTGGTAGCGATACTGCTTGCGACCGCGCGCATCGCGCCCGGTGGCTTGCAGATGGCCGTTGGCGTAGCGGCAGATCCACACGTCGGTGTAGGCGGGCGGGATGGCCAACTGCCGGATCCGGGCCAGGACATCGCGATCCCGCACCGCGGCGCCGTCGGGATCGCGGTAGCTGAACCCTTTGCCGGCGCGGCGGCGGCACAGGCCGGGGTCGCGATCGCAGACCCAGCGCAGGCCGGCGGCCCGGGCCGCCTCGAGACTCGCTTGCGTCACAGGTGCGACAGGGGGGCGGTGACGATTCATGAGCGGCTGATAACAACGTGGCGCGTTGCGCGCCGTGAACGTCGTCGCCTTCACCCCCCCGGCACGGAGGCCTGCGCAGACTCGCCGCACACCATAAGATTCGGAGGACGCCCAATGAAGACTCTGCACAAGACCCTGATGGCCGGCGCGCTTGCAGGCGCCGTTGCATTCACCGGTTCGGCGCTCGCGCAGGACCACGATCGCAAGGATCACACCACGGCCGCACAGACCGACTCCCACCAGCCGATGTCCGACACCTGGATCACGACCAAGGTCAAGGCCGATCTGCTGGCATCGAGCGATGTCTCGGGCCTGGATATCAGCGTCGAGACCAGCAACGGCATCGTCAGCCTGTCGGGCGACGTCGAGACGCAGGCGCAGATCGATCGCGCGACTGCGATCGCACGCGGTATCGAGGGTGTGAAGAGTGTGGACGCCAAGCAACTGAAGGTCGCCACCGGCACTTCGCGTCGCTGATCGACGCACCGCTTGATCCAAGGCCCCCGCCCATCGGCGGGGGCTTTTTCGTTACGGCGTCTGCGCGATGTGCGCAGCTGGATCGCGCGCAGCGATCCGGCCCGCCGTGCGGACGCCTGGGCGCGCAGGACGCGGTGATGTGTGCTACCAGCCCTCGAGCGTCGCCGCGAGTGCAGCCTCGTCCGCCGGCAGCGGCGTGCCGTGCGCAGGGCGGGCCAGACAATCGGCGAGCGCGGGCGGCAGCGCCACGGTGTGGCCGACCAGCGGTTCGACGATGGTCTCGAATTTCGCCGGATGCGCGGTCGCCACCACGGCCCAGTCGCGCGTATCGCCTGCCTCGCGCAGCTGCTCGAGCACGGCCAGCGCCGTCGCGGTATGCGGGCAGGGCACGATGCCGTGTCGCGCCGGCGCCGCGGCGATGATCCGGCGAATCGTCGCATCGTCCACGCTGTCGGCGACGAAGCCGGCGCGCAGCGCCGCGTCGTCGTCATGCCAGTGGCGCAGCCGCTCGAAGTTGCTGGGTGCACCGACGTCCATCGCATTGGCGAGCGTGGCCCGTGTGGGCTGCACGGCATAGTCGGCGCCAGCAAAGAAGCGCGGCAGTGTGTCATTGGCGTTGCAGGCCAAGCGAAGCTCGCCCAGCGGCGCGCCCATCGCGCGTGCCAGCACCGCGGCGCAGGCATTGCCGAGGTTGCCGGTGGGCACGACGAGGTTCAGCCGTGTGCCGTGACGGGCGTGGTGCGCGGCCGCGGCGTGCACGTAGTACGCCGACTGTGGCAGCAGACGCCCGAGGCTGATGCTGTTCGCCGAGCCCAGCGGCACGCGCGTCCGCAGCGCGACATCCGACAGCGCCTGCTTGGCCAGGCGTTGGCAGTCGTCGAAGCTGCCGTCGACGCGGAACGCGCGCACGTTGTCGCCCCAGCACTCCAGGCCGTGCGCCTGACGCGGGGACACGCGGCCCTCGGGATAGAGGATGGCGACACGGAAGCCGGGTCGTCGATGGAAGGCCGCGGCCACCGCGGCGCCGGTATCGCCCGAAGTGGCGACGACGATCGTGGTGTCGGGCGCGGCGGGCGCGCGCAACGCGCCCAGCGCGCCGGCCAGGAACCTTGCGGCGTAATCCTTGAACGCGGCCGTCGGGCCATGAAACAGCTCGAGCACTTGGTCACCGGCGCCGTGCAGCGGTCGCAATGGCGCCTCGAAGGCAAACGCGTCGGCGCACAGTGCGGGCAGCTGTGTCTCGAGTCGGGAAGCCGCGAACCAGGGCGCCAGCGTCGCGGCCGCGGTCTCGGCGAGCGTGGTGCGCGGCACGTCCAGGTCGAGGACCGGAATCGAAGCGGGCACATACAGGCCACCGTCGGGCGCAAGGCCCGCCACGAGGGCCTCGTCGATCGGCGTCGGCGCAACGCCGCCGCGGGTGCTCAGAAAATCCATGGTGCTCTCGTTACTGGGTGAAGGGCAGATGCGTGGCGCGCGCGCCGGACGTCCGTGTGGCGGGAGGCGGCCCGAGCAGCGCGGCACGGGGACCGGCCACCGGACCGACATAGGCGCGTGCGTCGAAGCCGGCGTCGACGAACGCCTGGCGCATGGCCGGCGCGGCGGCCTCGGCGTCGGTGTGTGATGCGAACCAGGCGAACACGCTCGGTCCACCGCCGGAGATGCTGGCGCCGAGCGCTGCGTGCGCGAGTGCGGCCGATTTGACCTGCGCGAAGCCGGGAATCAAGCCGGCGCGGCGCGGCTCGACCAGCACGTCGTGCAGCCCGGCGCGGACCAGATCGAGATCGCCGCGCTGCAGGCCGGTCAGAAACAGCGCCAGGTGCGCACCGTGCGCGACGATGTCGTGCAGGGGATAGGGCTCGGCGAGCACTGCACGCGAACGCCGCGTTTCCAGCACCTGGTCGGGATGCACGACGACCGCGTGCAGCGTGGCCGGCACGTCGAGCGCGATCGCCCGGTCGGCGGTCGCCAGCGTCACTCCGCCCAGCAGCATCGGCGCGACGTTGTCACCGTGCCGGCTGCCGCTGGAGATCGCTTCGCCGTCGAGCGCGAACGGATACAGCGCTTCGCGCGGCAAGGGGGTGTCGAGCAGCGCGTTCGCGGCCACCAATGCCGCCACGCACGACGCGGCCGAGCCGCCCAGCCCAGATCCCAACGGAATGCCTTTTTCCAGCCGCAGCGCGAAGCCGTACGGCAGCGACAGCGCCTCGCGCAGCGACTGCAGCGCCAGGCCGGCGGTGTTGCGCGCCGGATCGAGCGGGATCGCCTCGATGCCCGCGACGTCGCCATCGATCGTCTCGATGACGACGGTCGGTGCGGTGATGCGGCGTACCCGGGCGATATCGCGCGGCCCATCGATCGCGTGGCCGAGCAGATCGAAGCCGACGCCGATGTTGCCGACGCTCGCCGGCGCGAACGCGGCGACCCAGGGATGTTCGAGCATGGTGGAGCCTCCTGCTGCCGCGCGGCCGGCGGCGTTGGGTCGGGAGAACGATCGCGGATCGACCGGTGGGCGGCCGGGCGGCGTCCGGGCCTGCGCTGTCATCCTCAGGTCGCCGAGTCGAGGGCGTGCGCACTGCGGCCATCATGCCGCAGGAATGGCAGGCCGGCCTGCTTGCCGAGCGCATGGGCGATCGTCAGGACATCGGCGAACACGCCGGCCGCGGTGACCTCGGGGCCCGCCCCCGGGCCCTGGACGACCAGCGGGTTGTCGGCATAGCGGGCGGTGCGGAACTGCACGAGGTTGTCGGTCAGCCGGGTGTGGCAGCACGGGTGCTCGGCCGGCAGCGCGACCACACCGACACTGGCCTGGCCGTCGCCTTGCAGGCGCGCCAGGTGACGCAGCGCATGGCCATCGGCGCGCGCGGCATCGAGCCGGGCCTGCATCGGCGCATCGAGCTCGTGCAGGCGATCGAGGAACGTGTCCAGCGGCACCTCGCGCAGTGCCTCGGGCACCAGGCTCTCGACCGCGACATCCTCGAGCGACAGCGTCCGGCCGGCCTCGCGCGCCAGGATCACCAGCTTGCGCGCGACATCCAGCCCCGACAGGTCGTCGCGCGGATCGGGCTCGGTGTAGCCCAGGGCGCGCGCCTCGCGCACCAGGTCGGAGAACGGCTGGCGGCCGTCGTAGCGGTTGAACAGCCAGGCCAGTGTGCCCGACAGCATGCCGTCGATGCCATGCAGCGTGTCGCCGGTGTCGAGCAGGCCGCGCAGCGTCTGGATCACCGGCAGGCCGGCACCGACGGTGGCCTCGTACAGGAAGCGGCCACCGCCTGCGCGCTGAGCCTCGCGGATCGCGGCATAACGCGCCCACGCGCCGCTGCCGGCGTGCTTGTTCGGGGTGACCACGTGGATGCCCGCGGCCAGCCACTCGGGATACTTCGCCGCGACGGCGTCGCTGGCGCTGCAGTCGACGATCAACGCATGCGGCAGATGGCTGGCGCGCACGTGCGCGGCGAACGCATCGAGGTCGCAGGCCTGCGCGTTGGCGTCGAGCATCGCGGCGGCGTGGGCAGGGTCGAGCGGCGCGTCGTCGAGGTGCATCCGTCGGCTGCTGGCGATCGCGCGCAGCCGCAGATCCACGCCCGCGCGTTCGCGCAGTGCCGGCACCACATCGGCCAGCTGCGCCAGCAATGCCCGGCCGACGTTGCCCGGCCCGATCACACCGACCGAGACCGTCTGCGGCGACAGCCAGAAGGCCGCATGTGCGGCGCGCAACGCGCGGGTGGCGTCGGCCTGGGCGATCGCCACCGAGATGTTGCGCTCGCCCGCGCCCTGCGCAATGGCGCGGATGTTGACGTGGGCCTGGGCGAGGCCGGCGAACAGTCGCGCAGCGACGCCCTGGGTGCCGACCATGCCGTCGCCGACCGCCGCGAGCACACACAGCTCGTCGGTCACGGTCACGCCCTGGGCCTGGCCTTGCGCAATCGCGTCGGCGAATGCGGCGACGATCGCCGCGCGGCCGCGCTCGACTTGGCTGGCCTGCACGACGCAGCAGATCGAATGCTCCGACGAACCTTGCGAGATCATCGTCACCGACACGCCGGCTGCGTGCAGGGCGGCGAACATGCGCTCGGCGGTGCCGGGCACGCCTACCAGACCGTTGCCGACCAGTTCGAGCACCGCCACGTCGCGGACCAGGCTCAGGCCCTTGACCGGCGAGGCGGCGGCCGCTGCGGCCGGCGCGATCGTCGTGCCCGCCGCCGACGGGTTGCGGCTGTTGCGGATGCGCACCGGAATACCCCGGGCCTGCACCGGCGCCAGGGTCTGGGGGTGCAGAACGCTCGCGCCGAAGTACGCGAGTTCGCAGGCCTCGGCATAGGACATCGCCTGCAGGCAGACGGCGTCGGGCACCAGGCGCGGATCGGCCGAGAGCACGCCGTCGACATCGGTCCAGATGGTCAGGGCCTGGGCGTCGAACAGGTTGGCGAAGATCGCCGCCGAGTAGTCGCTGCCGTTGCGCCCGAGCGTGGTGTCGTGACCCTCGCCGTCGCGAGCGACGAAGCCGGTGATCACGATGTCGCGTGCGGCGTGGGCCAGACGCCAGCTGGCCAGACGGGCGCGACTCGCCTCCCAGTCGACCACCGCGCCCATTTCGCCGTGCCCGACCACCAGCACCTCGCGGGCGTCCAAGCGTTGCCAGTCCGGGCCGAGCGCGGCTTGCGCCAGTCGCGACGACAGCTGTTCGCCGCAGCCGTGGATGCGCGCCAGCCGCGCGTCGCGATCCGCGACCTCCGCATGCAGGCCCTGCAGGTCATGGGCGAGGGCGGCGAACTCGTCTTCGAGCGCGGTGTGCAGCGGGCCGTCGGCCTCGTGTTCGAACGCATCGGCGGTCGTCAGGTGGCGCTGGCGCAGGGTGTCCCAGGCCGGTTTCCAGTCCTGGAGCGCGAGTGCGGCATCGGCCAGCGCGACCAGGGCATTGGTGGTGCCGGACATCGCCGACACGACGACCGGCCGCACCCGCGCATCGGCCGGTACCAGAGCGGCCAGCGCGGCAATGCACGCTGCGTCGGCCAGGCTGGTACCGCCAAACTTGTGGACATGACAGGTGAGCGCCGGCGGCGCGTCGGCAACGGGGGCGACGGACTGGGGGAGGGGCGCGACGGCGGACGACATGGAGAGCTCCTGGAAAAGGGGCTCCGCATCACGGTCGGGCGGGACGTGGCGTCCGCATCCCGGGAGGGGATGCGGAGCGGGCGGTCAGGTCAACTGGCGGCGCGCGTCCACATCCCGGTCCCGGTGGTACCGGTGCCGGTAATGCCGACGATCGTCGTGATGGTCGCTGCTGCCGCGCACGGGCCTGCGGCCGCGCGGATGGCGGTCGTCGGCAGGTGGGCGGTGTTGGTGCGATGCATCATGCCCGCAGCACACCACGCGATCGCGCGCGTTGTCAACCGGTTTTTTGTGCAGGTCAGCCCTGCGGGATGGCGCGGCGCCAGGCCGGCCTGCGCCCGCCCGTGCCGGGAGCCGGGGCGCTTCGGCCAGGACTTGGGCGTCCGCGCGCCGCATGGTCTAATCGGCCCTGAAGCGGGGGTACCGACACCAGTCGGTTGAGACAGTCCCTTCGAACCTGATCCGGTTGATACCGGCGTAGGGAAGCTTCGCAGCCGGCCCCCGGACCGACAGCGCGCGCAGGCGCGCCGGCGGCACGCGGTCCGGGCGCGCCGCCGCTTCGTCCCGCCTTGCGAATCCCTCGCTAAGCGACGCCCGCACCTCGAGGTGCGGCATCCAACAGGACGAACGCCATGAACGCCCAGCCCGCCAGCCTGTTGCAGCAGGCCCAGCAACTCTCCGACTCGGTGACCCGGCCCATTCCCGGCTCGCGCAAGATCCACGTCCAGGGCTCGCGCCCGGACCTGCGTGTGGCGATGCGCGAGATCGCACTGACGCGCACGCCCACGCTGTTCGGCGGCGAGGACAACCCGCCGGTCACCGTCTACGACCCATCGGGCCCCTACACCGATCCCGACGTGAAGATCGACCTGGCGGCGGGCCTGGCACCGCTGCGCGCGGCCTGGATCGCCGAGCGTGGCGACACCGAGGTCCTGCCCGGGCTGTCATCGAGCTTCGGGCGGGCGCGCGAGCATGATCCACGGCTCGATGGCGTGCGTTTCCCGTCGCGTGCGCAGCCGCGCGTGGCCAGGTCCGGCGCCAACGTGACCCAGATGCACTACGCGCGCCGCGGCATCATCACGCCGGAGATGGAGTACGCCGCGATCCGCGAGAACCAGCGCCTGGAGCTGGTGCGCGATGCGATGCTGCGCAGCCAGCATCCCGGGCAGGCCTTCGGCGCGAGCATCCAGCCCTCGATCACGCCGGAGTTCGTGCGCGACGAGATCGCGCGTGGCCGCGCGATCCTGCCCTGCAACATCAACCATCCCGAGAGCGAGCCGATGATCATCGGCCGCAACTTCCTGACCAAGATCAACGCCAACATCGGCAACAGTGCGGTGTCGTCGGGCATCGCCGAGGAAGTGGAGAAGCTGGTCTGGGCGATCCGCTGGGGCGGCGACACGGTCATGGACCTGTCGACCGGCAAGCACATCCACGAGACCCGCGAATGGATCGTGCGCAACTCGCCGGTGCCGATCGGCACGGTGCCGATCTACCAGGCGCTGGAGAAGGTGGACGGCCGCGCCGAGGAACTGACCTGGGAGATCTTCCGCGACACCCTGATCGAACAGGCCGAGCAGGGCGTGGACTACTTCACCATCCACGCCGGCGTGCTGCTGCGCTACGTGCCGCTGACCGCCAAGCGCGTCACCGGCATCGTGTCCAGAGGCGGCTCGATCATGGCCAAGTGGTGTCTGGCGCACCACCGCGAGAGTTTCCTCTACGAACACTTCGAGGACATCTGCGACATCATGAAGGCCTACGACGTGGCGTTCTCGCTCGGCGACGGCCTGCGCCCGGGTTGTATCGCCGATGCCAACGACGCGGCGCAGTTCGGCGAGCTGGAGACACTGGGCGAGCTGACCAAGATCGCCTGGAAGCATGACGTCCAGACCATGATCGAGGGCCCCGGCCACGTGCCGATGCAGCTGATCAAGGAGAACATGGACAAGCAGCTGCGCGAATGCGGCGAGGCACCGTTCTACACCCTGGGGCCGCTGACCACCGACATCGCGCCGGGCTACGACCACATCACCAGCGCCATCGGCGCGGCGATGATCGGCTGGTATGGCACGGCGATGCTGTGCTACGTGACGCCCAAGGAACATCTGGGCCTGCCCAATCGCGAGGATGTGCGCGACGGGATCATGGCCTACAAGATCGCCGCCCACGCCGCCGATCTGGCCAAGGGGCATCCGGGTGCACAGGTGCGCGACAACGCGCTGAGCAAGGCCCGGTTCGAATTCCGCTGGCAGGACCAGTTCCACCTGGGCCTGGATCCGGAGAAGGCGGAGGCCTTCCACGACGAGACCCTGCCCAAGGATGCCCACAAAGCGGCGCACTTCTGCTCGATGTGTGGGCCGCATTTCTGTTCGATGAAGATCACCCAGGACGTCCGCGACTACGCCGCCGAGCACGGGGTGACGGACGACCAGGCGCTGGCGACCGGTCTGGCCGAGAAATCGGCGCAGTTCCTCGCCCAGGGAGCCGAGGTCTACCGTCCGCAGTGATGGCGGCCGACGGCCGCAAGGCACGGCCCCCGGCCGTCGCATCCGCTCGACGGCGCGCGGTGTATGTTCAGGATCGGTATCGTGGCAGCGCGTCACGATCCACCCGTCAACAGGGAGACCCCAAGATGAAGACCTCGACGTCCCGCGTGGCCGCCTGGCTGGTGGCCCTGTGCGGCCTTGCCTTGCTCGCCGGTTGCGCGACCGGACCGCGCATCACCACCGAGGCCGACCCGCGGGCGGATTTCTCGGCCTACCGCACCTGGTCGTTCTACACGCCGCTGGCGATCGAGAAGGAGGGCTACGAGACCCAGACCAGCGAAGTGACCAAGGCGGCCGTGCGCGCGGAGATGGAACGCCGCGGCTATCGCTACACCGAGACCGACCCGGATCTGTGGGTGAATATCAACGCCTACATGGAGCGTCGGACGGACGTCAGCAGCTATCCGACGGTCGACTACGCCTACTACTACAGCTACCGTCACCGTGGTTACTTCGCGGTGCCGTACTGGAACGAGCGCACCAGCGTCTACCGCTACACCGAGGGCACGATGAACGTGGATTTGGTGGACGCCCGGCAGAAACGCCTGGTGTGGGAAGGCATCGCGGTCGGACGCGTCGCCAACCTCAAGCCCGAACAGCGCGAGCAGCGGATCTATTCGACGATCGCCGAGATCTTCGCCAATTATCCGCACCAGGCCGGCGTGCGCAGCCAAGCGCTGTAATCGACCGACGCGGGACACGAACGAAGCGGGCCGATGGCCCGCTTTTTCGTTTGTGTTCCAGTCGCGGCCGTCCGGGGTCAGGGGGCTGTTGCCAGCGGGCCTCGATGAGGACGCGGATCGCCTGCGCCAGGTCGTCATCCTCCGGCGTCCCGCCCACGAAACCGCCGTGGGGCATGCCCTCCCCGAGATGGCACTCGACCGGGACCCTGGGCTTGGACCAACCCACGATGCAGGCGCGCCGCGTTGGAGAGGAACAGGTCGCGGGTTCCCGTTTGCAGGAAAGTGGGTGGCAGGTCGTCGAACTGGCCGAACAAGGGGGGACAGATAGGGGTGACCGAGGTCCGCGCCTCCTGCATAGAGGGGGGCGATCGGCATCAACGGGACGAGAAGCATCACATCGACATCGCGGTTGGTGTGGACGCTGTCGCCGGACTCGCTCAGGTCGATTTCCGGTGACAGCAGCACCAGGCCGCCGGGCATCGGCAGGCCCTCATCGCGTTCGCGCAACAGCATCGCCAGGGCGAGGTTGCCACCCGCCATCTCGGCGCGGACCATAGTGGGTTTGCGCTGGATCGCCTTGATGCGGCCCCTAGAAAGGAACCGGGGAGCGTAGGTGACGGCACGGATTGCATCCGAGGACGCCACTGGTGGCACTGTCGTGTTGCGCCCATCCGCTTTGCCGGATCTGGCGCCGGATCGTGCTGTGTTCAGCTGTCGTTGACTAGGCTTGGCGCCCCGCAGTTTGGATCGCAGCATGACCGTGTCACGCCACGTGGAGGAGGTCGCTTCACCGCAACGTCTTCGCGTTGGCGCGGGTGTGGTGGATTTCGCCACCCGCGAGATCGAGATGCCGGGCGCGCGGCGCAGCGTCCGTGTGACACCGAAAGCGGTGGCGGTGCTGCGTGTGCTTGCTCGCAGTCCTGGCGCGGTGTTCTCGCGCAACGATCTGCTGGCTGAAGCCTGGCCGGACACAATGCCGACCGACGACGTGCTGACACAGGCGATCACCCAGTTGCGCAAGGCCTTCGGTCACGGTGATGTCGGCGCGGCCGAGGGGCGGCGCTACATCGAGACCATCGCCAAGAGCGGTTATCGGCTCACGGTGCCGGTGTCGACGCTGGAGCACGCGGCTTCGACATCGCCGATATCGAGCGATGCATCGCCGGCGGTACATCCGGCACCTGCGTCTTCTTCGGCCCCGTTTCCATCGATGGCAGAGGTTGCGGCAGTGCCCGGTTCGGCGTCGACGTCCGGGCATGCGGCCTGGTGGGCGGGCGCGGTGCTCGCGCTGGTCGCGATCGTCCTGGTCAGCCTGATGCTGCTGGCGCCGCAGATCGCAGGTTCGGGGCCTGTGCCCGACGACGCTGCCGCGGCGGCCCAGGGAAAGCCCTATCGGCTCGTGACCTCGGCCGCCGGGTTCGAACTGTCCCCCAGCCTGTCGCCCGACGCCAGCCAGGTCGCATACTCGGCCCGCACGTTGCACGACGGGACCCCATTGCCCGGCCCGTCGATCCTCATCCAGGCGACGACCGGCAGTGCGCCGCAGGCGCTCTCGGTGCCGGCGGCCGGCGAGCGCGACGATCTGCCGGTCTGGTCACCCGACGGCGAACGTATCGCGTTCGCGCGGTGGGATGACACAGGTGGCTGCCGCATCATGCTGGCCGCCGTTCCGGTTGCGGGCCAGGCGCGCGAAATCACGCGTTGCGATGGCAGCGAGTTGCTGAGCTTCGATTGGCTGCCCGACGGTAGCGGGCTGCTGTTCGGCACCATGACCGGCAGCCCGGACGGTGCGGGCGTGCGCGTGCTCGATCTGGCGACGGGGCGCTGGCGCGCGATTCGCTATCCGGCCGCGCCCGGCGATATCGATTACCTGCCGAAGGTCTCGCCCGACGGGCGTTGGATCGCCTTCGTGCGCAACCCACAACTTGGCGATCTGTGGCGGATCCCCGTCGATGGCGGGGAGGCCGAGCAGTTGACCCAACTGGGCGCGGAGTTACGCGGTCTGAGTTGGGCGCGCGATGGCCGGTCGCTGGTGTACGGCCGCAGGATCGACAGCGAGACGCGCCTGCATCGGTTGGACCTGGACACCGGCACGACCTCGGATCTGGGCATCGAGGACGCGCAGATGCCGGCGATCGCGCGCAATGCGGACATGATCGCGTTCGTACATCGGCAGCCGCAGTTCGGTCTCAACCGGATCGATGCCGTCTCCGGCCATCGCGAACGCCTGTTCGCATCGTCGGGACGTGACACGCAGCCGGTCTTGGCGCCGGATGGCCGGCAGGTGCTCTTCACTTCCGACCGCTCGGGCAGTTCCGAGTTGTGGTGGGCCGATCTGGAGCGCCCCGATTCGCTGCGACCGATCTCTGGCGTGCGTCCCGACACGCGGCAGCCGCCGGTGTGGTCCGCCGACAGCCGCCGTGTGCTGGTCTCGGCGCTGGATGCGCATGGGCGCCCTCGAATCGTCGAGATCGAGCCGGCATCGGGCGCCGTAACAGCGCTTCCGGTGCCGGCGGCCCATCCCCTGCAGGCGGCCTACGGTGAGGGCGGGGCGTTGCTCGTGATCGAGGAGGAGCGTGAAGGGCGGACGGCCCTGGTGGCCTACGACCGTGACTGGCGAGTGCGCGGGCGGTTGGATGGTGTCTCGCACGTCCAATTCGATCCGCAGCGAAGTCGGGTGCTCTACACCCGTCTCGACGGCAACGGGATCTGGAGCGCGACGGCCAATCTGACGCAGCCGCAGCGGCTCAGTGCAGACATTCCTTCGCGTTGGCGCTACCGCAGTTGGGCGCTGACCTCCGACGGGCACGTGTCCTATCTCGACAGCGACAGCGGGTGCCGTAGCCGAATGACCCGGTTTGCGATCGGCAATGACGGATTGGAACGCCAGGATCAGCGTTGCCTCGATGCGTCCAATCGCAGCACGGTCAATGGATTCAGCAGCCACGGTCACGACTGGCTGGTGTCGATCGCAGTCGACGACGGCACCGATATCGGGGTCATGACGATGCCCGTTGCAGCGAACGAGGAGCGGAGCCTGCTTGCCAAGCTGTTGATTTCGTTGAGAAGAAAAGCGTCGTAATGCTTTCGGAAAAAAAACGGGGCGAATTCGGCAAAGATTAGTCGCGCTATCGGGCAAGTCGGGAGGGCAGGTGGCAAAAAGGCGGCCCTTTCCATGTCTGGTGCACCTGCATGTCTTCTGTCCTGTGGTCGCAGCGCGGCCATCTGCTGCAGTTCGACCAACTTTCAGTGCCGGCCCAGTGCGTCGGTGCGTCGCGGCTGGGGGTGGTGCAGGTGACTGCGCCCGCATTCAGCATCTGGGTACAGGTCCGCGGAGAGGGGTGGATCGAGTCGCGCGAGGGCCGCTTTCGCATGCGCTGCGGCGACTGGATGGCGTTCGAGAAGGAATCCGCGCCGCTGATCCAGACCGGACCGCAGGGGATCTGCATCGGCTTGGCACTCGACGCGCGCGCGCTGGCTGAATTGCAGGCGCTCGATGATGGCGGCCTGTACGCCGGACGCGGGCGGGTGTCGTCACGCGAGGTGCGTGGGCTGTTCCGTCTGTGGCGCGAAGCGCAGCGCGGCGGCGGCGATCGGCTGAGCGTGCGGCCGCTGTTGTTGCAACTGGCCATCGTGCAACGCGATCTGGCCGCGCGCGCGCGGCGTTGTCCGGGACGTTCGCGCAATCGCAAACGCCAGGTCTTCGGCCGCATGCAGCGCGCCCGGCTCTATCTGGAAGGGCATAGCGACCGCGTGGTGCGTATCAGCGAATTGGCGGATCTGACCAGCTTCTCGAGCTGGTACTTCTCCAAAGCGTTCCATGCGCTGTACGACGAAAGCCCGCAGGCACTGTCGGTACGCCTGCGGCTCGAGCGGGCCGGCCTGCTGCTGCGCACGACATCGATGATGGTCGGGGAGGTCGCAGCCGCGACGGGCTTCGACAACTGCTGCAGCTTCGCCCGCGCGTTCAAGGCGCATCACGGCACGTCCGCAAGCCGGTACCGGGCCGCCGGGACGCGCAACATCGGGACCGGCAGGGCGACCGAAGAGGTGTACGCGAGCCTCTGACATACCGCTGTGACAGCCGTCGCATGATGACGGCGCATTCATCGAATAAGCCAGATTCGGCAAAGCGAGAGGGCCCGCGCCGCAAGGCGTGAGCCCGGCGTGCAGACGTAACGTGCGATGGGCGTCTTAACGCGTCAGTAACGCAACCACTCTGGAGAGAGAATTTGATGAACCTTTGCACCCCCACGATCCGCAAGGGCCTGCTGCCCGCCGCGATCGTGTTCGCGCTCGCGCCCGTCGCTGCCAGCGCGCAGGACCAGACGCAGGGCACCACCGAACTCGACCGTATCCAGGTCACCGGTTCGCGTATCAAGCAGGCGGATATCGAGACCTCCCAGCCTGTTCTTACGATGACGCGTGCCGAAATCGAGAAGCAGGGCTGGACCTCGGTCGCCGACGTTCTGCAGCGCGTGTCCGCCAACGGCGCCGCGCTCAACCGTACCTTCAACAACGGCGGCGACGGTTCGGCCGGTGTCAGCCTGCGCAACCTGGGTGAAGCACGCACCCTGGTGCTGGTCAACGGCCGCCGCTGGACCTCGGGTCTGGGTGGTAGCGTCGACCTGAACACGATTCCGTCGGCGATCATCGAGCGCATCGACGTCCTGAAGGATGGCGCCTCGACGATCTACGGTTCCGACGCCATCGCCGGCGTCGTCAACATCATCACCCGCACCGATTTCGAAGGTGTCGAGGCGAGCGCGTACTACGGCCAGTTCGGCCAGGGCGACGGTGCCCGCGAGGCCTGGGACGCGACCATCGGCACCTCGAGCGATCGCGGCTCGCTGGTGATCGGCGCCTCGTACGTCAAGGAAGATTCGATCATGGCGGGCGACCGCCCGATCTCGGCCGGCGGTCCGCCGCACTTCGGTGGGCAGAGCGGCACCGGCTATCCGGGCTCGTTCGTCGATCCTGCCATCAGCAGCAAGGATCGTTATGTCATCGTCAATGGTGAGCGCGTCCCCTACGACGGCGTCACCCACGGCTACAACTCCGCGCCGGACAACTTCCTGTTGACCCCGTCGGAACGCAAGTCGATCTTCGCTCAGGGCACTTACTCGCTGACCGATAATGTGTCGGTGCGCACGGAAATGCTCTACAACGAGCGTGTGTCCGAGCAGTTGCTGGCCGCTATGCCGGTGACCGGCATGGTTCTCGACGCCGACAGCCTGTACAACCCGTACGATCGCGACCTGATCTCGGTCAACCGTCGCTTTGGCGAAACCGGTGGTCGTTCGTTCAACCAAAACGTCAAGACCTTCCATTTCTACGGCGGTCTGGAAGGCTTCTTCGAAGTCGGTGAGCGGACGTTCGACTGGGATGTCGGCTACCGTTACGACAAGACCGACAACAATGAGCTGACCTACGGTCTGTTCAATCTCGCCAATCTCGAGAAGGCCTACGGTCCGTCCGAATTGCGCGACGGTGTGCCGGTCTGCGTGAGCGCGCCCGGTGGCGACATCATTGCCGGCTGCGTGCCGATCAACCCGCTCGGGCCGTTGGGCTCGATCAGCCAGGGCGCGCTCGACTACACCTCGTTCACCGCGCACGATTCGACGATGGTCGAATCCAAGGGCATCACGGTCAACCTCAGCGGTTCGATCGTGGAGCTGCCGGCCGGTACGCTCGGTTTCGCCGCCGGCTACGAGCGTCGCAAGGAGTATGGTCAGTTCGACCCCGATGCGTTCATCGCCGCTGGCCTGAGCACCGGTAACGGCACGCTGCCGACGCGCGGCGGCTACGACCTGGACGAGGTCTACCTCGAACTGTCGATTCCGGTGCTTGCTGACCTGCCGGGCGCCGAACTGCTCGACTTCAGCGTCGCCAGCCGTTACTCGGACTACAGCAACTTCGGCGATACCACCAACAACAAGGTGGGCTTCCGTTGGAAGCCGTTCTCCGACCTGCTGATCCGCGGTAACTACGCCGAGGGCTTCCGCGCGCCGAGCATCAACAACCTGTACGCGGGCGACTCGGATTCCTACGAGTCCTACGCGGACCCGTGCTCGACGCATTCCCCGCTGAACTCCAACCCGACGGTGCGCGAGCGTTGCGCTGCCGCCGGCGTCCCGGCGGACTTCGAGCAGCCCGGCGACGGCGCACTGCGTCAGACGGATGAGCCGTTCACCTGGCAGGCGAATGCCGACCTGCAGCCCGAGGAAGCGAAGAACAAGACCCTGGGCTTCGTCTACAGCCCGAGCTGGGCGCAGGGCCTGAACGTCTCGCTCGACTGGTGGAAGATCAAGATCGACAACGCGATCACCCGTCCCGAGGCGAACTTCATCCTCGAGAAGTGCTACGCGGGTAACGCGACCGAGCAGTCGATCTACTGCGGTCTGATCACGCGCGATCCGACGTACCCGGGCGCCCCGAACATGGTGACCAACATCGATATGCCGTTGCTCAACCTCTCGTCCTACGAGGTGGAAGGCTACGACCTGTCGGTCAAGTACCGTTTCCCGGAGACCAGCTACGGCCAGTTCGCGCTGTCGTGGGACAGCACCTACCTGTCCAACTGGGAGCGTCGCGCGACGGTGGACTCCGAGTCCGAGAGTCTGCAGGGCCAGTATCTGCAGCAGGACCCCTACTGGCGCATTCGTTCCAACGCATCGCTCGATTGGGCGATGGGCGATGTCGGCGTCACCTGGACCGCGCGTTACATGTCCGGTCTGGAAGAAGCCTGCGCCTACAGTGTGGGCGAGGGTGCCGAGGAGTACTGCTCGGATCCGGGTCGCCGCATTGCGTCGGGCTCGGCGCCGCGTAACCACCTCGCCTCGACCACGTACCACGATCTGCAGGTGCGCTGGAATGCGCCGTGGAATGCGACGATCTCGCTGGGTGCGAACAACCTGTTCGCGAAGGATCCGCCGCTCGCGCTGCTGGCCCCGTACAACCAGTTCGATCCGCAGTACGACGTGCCTGGCCGTTTCACCTACATCCAGTACCGTCAGCGCTTCTGATCGAAGCTGTTGAACAAGAGAACGGCTCCTTCGGGAGCCGTTCTTTTTTGCGTTCGAGGGGGTGTCGTTCGCATCGCCGCGCAGGACGATCTGCGTTCAGTCGCCTGGTGATCTCAGCTGCGTGGCGCACGCGCGCCAATCCTCGAGCCGCTCGAGCACACCGACGCGCGCCAGATAGTCCTCGCGCAGCGGCAGGTCGCCCGCGAGTGAGGTCGCGACATGGACCGCACCGGCGATCCAGAAGCCGCGCGTGCCGGCACGCGCAGGGTCGCGCTGGAACGCAACGGCCTCGATGATCGGCATCGGCAGACCCCACAGGCCCAGCAGGTAGGCGCCGGCCTCGATGTGGCCGGGCGCATCGGACAGGACGTCACTGTCTGTGTCCGCTGCATCCGGGCGCGCATCGCGGACACCGGGCAGCAGCAGGCCGATGTCGGCCAGCAGGGCGGCGGTCGCGCCGAGCTCGGCGCTGGATTCGGGGAGCAGTCGGCGTGCGAGCTGTGAGGCGTGCAGGGCGCGCTGCTGCAGTGCGTGGCGGTCCACGTCGATGCGCCCGGGCTGCGCGAAGACCTCACTGGCGAGCACCAGGTCGCGCATCGTCGACAGTCCTAGGCGGGTCACTGCGGTCCGCAGGTCGGCGATCGTGCGGCCGGCCGCGTAGTAGGCCGAGTTGCACAGCTGCAACACCTTGGCGGCAATCGCTGGATCACGACCGATCAGGCGGGCGATGTCGGCCGCGCCGGTGGCGTCTTCGGCCTCCAGAGCATGGGTCAGCGCCAGATAGGTCTGCGGCGGTGGCGGCAGCCGCTCGATGCGGCCGATGCATGTGCGCAGGGCCGGGTCGTCGAGCAGGTCGCGCAGTTCCTGGAGGCTGCCGATGGCCTCGAGCAACTGGGCGTCGTCGACCGGAAGGGGCAGGAAGCGGTGGGCGAGCGAGAGCAGGCGAGCCGCCGGCTGGACGTCGATCAGCGCGATGCGCGAGGTCTCGGGTCTCAGCGTCCGGATCTGGCCGAGCAGCATGGCAGCGGACATGTCGGGCAGCGTCGGTGCCACGACGACGACATCCTGTGGCGATTCGGCGGCCAGGGCCATGGCCGCGCCGCCGTCATCGACATGCGTGATGTCCCAGCGCGCGTCCATGCCGCCGGCCAGTTCGAGCAAACCGGCGGGCAGGCCGTCGCTGCCCCCCACGAACAGAATGCGCACGTGTGCCTCTCCCCCTGCGGAACGCCGCGCGGGCGCAGCGCCGATGCGCCCGCGCGCCTGCGCGCGCGCCGGGCGGGTGCCGGCGCCATCACGGCGCCGGACGTGGATCAACCTGCCTGCTTGTAGGCTTCGATCGCGTCGACCAGGATCTGCTTGGCCTCGGCGGCATTGCCCCAGCCTTCGACCTTGACCCATTTGCCCTTCTCGAGATCCTTGTAGTGCTCGAAGAAGTGGCCGATGCGCTCGAGCCAGTGCGTGGACACCTTGTCGAGGTCGTCGACGTGGGCATAGCCGGCGAAGATCTTCTCGACCGGTACGGCGAGGATCTTCTCGTCGCTGCCGGCCTCATCGCTCATCTTCAGCACGCCGACCGGGCGGCAACGGATCACCGAGCCGGGCACCAGCGGCAGCGGCAGCACGACGAGCACGTCGGCCGGGTCGCCATCGCCGCAGACGGTCGAGGGCACGTAGCCGTAGTTGCACGGATAGCGCATCGGCGTGGACAGGATGCGGTCGACGAAGATCGCGCCGCTTTCCTTGTCGACCTCGTACTTGACCGGCTCGGCGTCCTTCGGGATCTCGATGATGACGTTGATTTCGTGCGGCGGGTTCTTGCCGGTGGAGACGGAGTCCAGGCCCATGCTGCTGCGGTTCCAGTGCGGAAAGTGGGCCGTCATTCTACGCGCAAGGCATGTTGCGGCGCAGCGCGGACTGGCGTTCCGTTTCGCCTGAAACCGTCGCAGGCAGCTTCGTCCTCGGGTACGCCCTAGTACGGGCGCCCCATACGGGGGCGTACATATGGACGCCTCTTTTCTCGTGCAGGCCTGCCATGACCACGTTCGACTCGCTGTCGCCCACGTCTGTTCTGTCTTCAAGTGCCCAGGGCTACTGGGATAATCCGCTGGCGCCGACCCCGCACCGACACGACGGGCCGGCGACCGAAGTGGGGCGCGGCCCGGTCGACGGGCTCGCCGACGGCGGTCCGCAGGTCAGCACGCGTGACCAGCCGCAGCGGGCGGCCGGCGGCGCGGTCGAGATCGACGGCACCGCCACCAATCCCGACGAGAAGACGACCGGCAGCACGCCCGACGGCAAGCCGATCCAGATCGATCCGCTGCACAAGGATGGGCAGGTGGAGATCGCCCGGGAGCGCACCGTCGCTCAGGGCTATGTCAGCCGCGACCAGGTCGTGTTCACCACCGGCAGTGGCAACGACGATGTCGGCGTCAGCCAGCGCGACGATGGCACGCTGGATGTCACCGTCAATGGCGAAAGCTACGAGGTGCGCCTGGGCGAGGGTCAGGAGCTGACGCTGCGCACCGGCGAGGGCAACGACACGATCAAGGTCGCGCCGAACGTCGACGTCAACATCGTCGTCGATGCCGGTCAGGGCGACAACGAGGTGCTGGTCGAAGGCAACGGCGACAACCGCATCAGCAGCGGCAATGGCGACGACCTGATCCGGGTGACCGGCAGCGGCCGCAACGACATCCACACCACCGGCGGCAACAACGAGATCCATGGCGGCAGCGGGGTCAATGTGATCTACGGCGGCGATGGCAACGACACCATCCACGCCGGTGCGGGCACCAACTACATCGAGGGCGGCCGTGGCGATGACGTGATCCATGGCGGCGGCGAATTCGACATCATTTCGGCCGGTCGCGGGGACGATACGGTTCACGTCGGCGAGGGGCGCACCACGGTGTACGCCGGCGACGGTCAGGACACGATCGAGGGCGCGCATGCGCAGACGACGGTGTATGCGGAGGTCTCGGACCTCGTGAACGCTGCGACCGGCGCCAAGCCGACCGTGGTCAATGTCGAGATCGACAACAGCGTCGGCGACCGCGGCATTGCGGTGAAGGGTTCGGACGCGTTCGTGCAGCGCATGCAGTCGGAACTGGACTTCCTGCGTGCGTCGCCCAATGGCCAGCAGATGCTCGCCGAGTTCGACACGGCGGCCGAAGCCAAGGGCAACACCGTGACGATCCAGGAGCTGTCCAATGAGGACAACGGCTACGCCCAGACCTTCAGCAATGACGCCGACATCGTCAACGGGCGCCCGGGGGCAGGCGGGGATGTGACGATCAGCTACAACCCGTCCTTCCACATGGACGCGTTCCCGGCGCCGTCGGTGGTGCTGTATCACGAGATGTCGCATGCCTACAACGGCGTCAACGGCACCTTCCTGCCGGGGACCTACCGCGGCGAGGGCCCTGACAGCGGCCAGGTGCCCAACGCGGAGCGTCAGGCCGTGGGCCTGGAGACCAGTGCCCAGCCTTACGACTTCGACGGTACCGGCCCGCTCACCCATAACCCGATCCATCTGACCGAGAACGGCATCCGCCGCGAACTGGGCCTGCCGGATCGGCCGAGCTACGCGCTCTGACCGACCGCGCTGCGATCTAGCCCGATGATCTGGGCACCGAAGGCGGCGCATGCGCCGCCTTTCGTGTGAGGGCGGGTGCGCGCCGCGAGCTGGTGAGACGGCGCGTCGTGCGCGCCGCACTCACGGCATCCACCGCATGCTGGGCTTGGCCGTGCATTGTCTGCAGCGCATGGCCTACACGCATTCGCACAATCGCTTGCGCCGTGTGCCGTTGCCGCTTTCCGACATCGAGGTCTTCCATGACGCCGACCGATACTGCCCGCGCCCATGTCGATGCCGACGGCGTCGCGCTCGAAGCCGTGTTCGCTGCGACCGCGCGCGGTGCGCTCGAGGTCCGCTATCGGCTACGCAACACCGGCAGCGTTGCGCTCGCCGTGTTCGACCGGGGCGACCGCCACGCGGTCCTGACCGGGCGCCAGAAGCCGGGCGCGGCCGGCATTCCCTATCTGCGCGAGGAAGGCGAGGGCCGGATTACGCTCTCGCACGTCGCGCAGTCGCTGCCCTCGCCGGCACCGACCGTGCCGCCGACACCGCTGGCGCGCCGGGTCGAGCCGGGCGGCGAACTGGTCGGCGAGTTCGCCTTTGCGCAGTGGCTCAGCGATGCCCCTGCCGCGGTGCGCTGGTGTCTGGGGGTCGCCCCGGCCGATGCCGCGCGACTGCTGGCGCCCGAGCCAGGCGACGACGGCGAGGTCTGGCGGGCCGATTTCGCGTTCGCCGATATCCAGCGTCTGTTGTGCACGCCGTGGTTCGATCTGGCGCGCGGAGTTTTCGCGAAGGGCGACTGAGCGGCGGCGCTTGCGCAGGTGCGGGAGGCGGAAGGCCTGGATCCTGGAGATTCGAGCGTTCGCCGCATGCGGGACGGGGCGGCGACGCCTGCTGCGCGTTGCAAGCGCGGCGGCGAGGTTGCCCCCTCCGCGGCGATCGCGAATCGCCGATGCGTGCAGGCCGCGTGCCTTTACCCCGCTCCCCTCTCCCGCCTGCGGGAGAGGGGCCCAGATGCCGGGCGGGTTCGACGTTGACTACAGCAACGGCACGAGAAGCAGTGCCACGATGTTGATGATCTTGATCAGGGGGTTGATCGCCGGGCCGGCGGTGTCCTTGTAGGGATCGCCGACCGTGTCGCCGGTCACCGCGGCCTTGTGCGCCTCGCTGCCCTTGCCGCCGAAGTGACCATCCTCGATGTACTTCTTGGCGTTGTCCCAGGCGCCGCCACCGGTGGTCATCGAGATCGCGACGAACAGGCCGGTGACGATCGTGCCGATCAGCAGGCCGCCCAGCGCACGGATGCCCGCGCCGGGGCCCATCAGCGCGTTCATGCCCAATGCGACGACGACCGGCACCAACACCGGCAGCAGGGATGGGACGATCATCTCCTTGATTGCCGAGCGGGTGAGCATGTCGACCGCGCGGTCATATTGCGGCTTGCCGGTGCCGGCCATGATCCCGGGGATCTCGCGGAACTGGCGGCGCACTTCCTCGACGACGGCGCCGGCCGCGCGGCCGACCGCCTCCATCGCCATCGCGCCGAACAGGTAGGGGATCAGGCCGCCGATGAACAGGCCGATGATCACCGCCGGGTCGGCGAGGTCGAAACGGAATTCGACGCCCGGATACCTCGCTTCCAGGTTGTGGGTGAAATCGGCGAACAGCACCAGCGCCGCCAGCGCGGCCGAGCCGATCGCATAGCCCTTGGTCACCGCCTTGGTGGTGTTGCCGACCGCGTCGAGCGGATCGGTGATCTCGCGCACTTCCGAAGGCAACTCGGCCATCTCAGCGATGCCGCCGGCGTTGTCGGTGATCGGGCCGTAGGCGTCGAGCGCAACGATCATGCCGGCCATCGACAGCATCGCGGTCGCCGCGATCGCGATGCCGTAGAGCCCGGCGAACGAGTAGCAGGCCCAGATCGCGAAGCACACCGCGACCACCGGCAGTGCGGTCGACTTCATCGACACCCCGAGCCCGGCGATGATGTTGGTGCCATGGCCCGTCGTCGACGCCTGCGCGATGTGCTGGACCGGTCCGTACTGGGTGCCGGTGTAGTACTCGGTGATCCAGACGATCGCGCCAGTGAGCAGCAACCCGATCAGCGCGCACCAGTAGAGGTTGCCGGCGCCGTGGGCGTTGCCGGCCATCAGCTGCGTGGTGATCGGCCAGAACAGCACCGCGGCGATGACGCCCGAGACGATCACGCCCTTGTACAGCGCGCCCATGATCGAGCCGCCCGACTGCACGCGGACAAAGAACGTGCCGACGATCGAGGCCAGGATCGAGGCACCGCCCAGCACCAGCGGATAGAGCACGCCATTGGCGCCCACTTGGCTGGACATCAGATGGCCCAGCAGCATCGTCGCGATCACAGTGACCGCATAGGTTTCGAACAGGTCGGCGGCCATGCCGGCGCAGTCGCCGACGTTGTCTCCGACGTTATCGGCGATCACCGCCGGGTTGCGCGGATCGTCCTCCGGGATGCCGGCCTCGACCTTGCCCACCAGGTCGGCGCCGACGTCGGCGCCCTTGGTGAAGATGCCGCCGCCCAGGCGCGCGAAGATCGAGATCAGCGAGCTGCCGAAGGCCAGGCCGACCAGCGCGTGCAGGGCGGGCTCGCCGGCAATGCCGAAGTGCGGCAGCAGCATCCAGTAGCCGGCCACGCCCAACAGCCCCAGGCCCACCACCAGCATGCCGGTGATCGCGCCGCCGCGGAACGCGACGTCCATCGCCGGGCCGATACCGCGCCTGGCCGCCTCGGCGGTGCGCACGTTGGCGCGCACTGACACATTCATGCCGATATAGCCCGCCGCGCCCGAGAGCACTGCGCCCAGCAGGAAGCCCAGGCCGGTCGACCAGCCCAGGAACAGGCCGATCAGCAGGAACAGCACCGCGCCGGCGATCGAGATGGTCAGGTACTGGCGGTTGAGATAGGCGCGCGCGCCCTCCTGGATTGCGCCGGCGATCTGCTGCATCCGTTCGTTGCCGGCCGGTTGCCGGTTGATCCAGCCGGCGGAGACCACGCCGTAGAGAATCGCGATGGCCGCGCAGCCCAGCGCCAGCCACAAACCGTATTGCTCGAGCATGGACCCCCTCCCGAAAGTGGTGATGCCAGACGAAACAGCGGTGATGCGCGCCGACTATGGCACAGCGCGCGCACCACGGCATGCCGCGCCGCCGCGAGGCCTCAGCCGCCTTGGGCGACCTGCAACGTCGGCACACCGGCGGTATCGCAGCCCAGCCGAAGCGGCGCCCCGAACGCCTGCGACAGCAGGGCGTCTGTCAGCATGGTCTCGCGCGGCCCCTCGGCCAGGATCCGGCCCTCGCGCAGCAACACCACATGCCCGATCTCGGGCAGCAGTTCCTCGACGTGGTGGGTCACCAGGACCAACGTGGTCCCGCCGTGCGCCAGCGTGCGCAAGCGCTCAAGCAACTGCGCGCGGGCGACGACATCGAGACCGGTCGAGGGCTCGTCGAGCAGCAGCGCTTCGGGCCGATGGACCAGCGCCCGGGCGATGAGAACGCGGCGCGCCTCGCCGGCCGACAGGGTCGCATAGCGCCGTCCGGCCAGATGCGTGGCGGCCATTGCCGCCAACGCATCGCGTGCTGCACTTCGCAGGGAGGTGTCGACGCGTGCGGACGCAACCGGCGCGACGCTGCCGTACGCTGCGGCGACGACGGCGTCCTCCACCCGCAGGGCCGGGAGCGACAGCAGATCCTGGTGGATGCGCCCGGTGACGATCCCCAGCCGCGCGCGCAGTTGCGTCACATCGCCCAGCCGGGCCCCGAACACGCGCACCGGCGGTGTGCCGTCGGCATGCGCCAGCGGGTGCAGTTCGCGCGTGAGCAGGTGCACCAGCGTGGACTTGCCGCAGCCATTGGCGCCGAGGATCGCAGTGTGCCGGCCGGCCGGAATCCGCAGCCGCAGCGCATGCAGCACGGTGCGGTCGTCGCGGACCACGGTGGCGTCGTGCAGGTCCAGCAGCGGAGGCGTCTGGGTAGCGGGCGTGTTCATGTCGCGCGCAGTGTGACAGGCCTGAACGCCGCCGCTCACCATACGGGCGGGCAGGGATGGCAATCGTCCCAGGTCCGTCCCATCATGGGATGTACACCCGAACCCGTTGTCTCTCGCCATGTCCGTCTCATTGCTCGACCTGTTGTCCGGTGGCCTGTTGCAGTGGGGGTGGGGCGCGATGCTGCTGTACCTGCTGGCCGCCACCCAGCTCACGATCTTTGCCGTCACCCTGTACCTGCACCGCAGCCAGGCGCATCGCGGCGTGGATTTCCATCCGGCCATCGCGCACGTCTTCCGCTTCTGGACCTGGCTGACGACGTCGATGATCACCCGCGAATGGGTCGCGATCCACCGCAAACACCACGCCAAGTGCGAAACCGAGGACGACCCGCACAGCCCGATGCACAAGGGCATCGGCAACGTCTTCTGGCGTGGTGTGGAACTGTATCGCGAGGCGCGCGCGCAGCGCGCCGACATCGAGCAGTACGGCAAGGGCACGCCCAACGACTGGATCGAGCGCCACCTCTACACCCCGCACGCGAACATGGGGCCGACCGTGCTGCTGCTGGTGAGCATCGCGCTGTTCGGCTTCAAGGGTGTCGCGGTCTGGGCGATCCAGATGGCGTGGATCCCGTTCTGGGCCGCCGGCGTGGTCAACGGCCTGGGCCACTGGTGGGGCTACCGCAACTTCGAGACCACCGACACCGCGACCAACCTGACGCCGTGGGGCGTGTGGATCGGCGGCGAGGAACTGCACAACAATCACCACGCGTTTCCGAGTTCGGCGAAGTTCGCGCTGCGGCGCTGGGAGTTCGATATCGGCTGGGCGGTGATCAAGGGCCTGGAGACGTTGCGCCTGGCCCGGGTGCTGCGGGTCGCGCCGTCGCTCGATGTGCGTCCGAACATCCACGCGCCTGACACCGACACCCTCAAGGCGTTGCTCGCCCACCGCTTCCAGGCGATGACCGACTACCAGCGCAACGTGCTCGGCCCGGCGCTGCGCGAGGAAGCGCAGGCGGCCGGCGCCAAGTTGCGCGCGCTGCTGCCGCGCAAGCTGCGCCGGGGCCTGGTCGACGATGGCCGCTGGCTCGCGCCCGATGCGCGCGCGCAGCTGCAGGCCTGGATCGCGCAACGGCCGCGCATCCGGACTCTCGTCGAGTACCGTGCGCGCCTGGCGGCACTGCTGGAGGCCCGCACGCACAATGCCGGCGAAGCGCTGCAGCACCTGCAGGCCTGGTGCCGCGAGGCCGAGGCCAGCGGCATCCGCGCGCTGCAGGACTACGCGGCCCGGCTCAAGGGCTACTCGCTGCAAAGCGCGCGCGCCTGAGCCGGCCTCCGGAATGAGGCGTTCACCAGGGCCGCGCGTCGCGCCGTTGGGCATCGCCCTGGCCTGCGGCGCCTTCGCGGCGACCGCAGGCGCCCAGGTCGCGCGCACCGCCGAGTATCTGGAACGGATGGATACCGACGGCGACGGACGCGTGTCGCTCGCCGAGTATCAAGCGTGGATGGGCTACGCCTTCGACCGCATGGATCGTAACGGCGACGGCGTGCTGTCGGCCGACGAACTGCCGGGCGGCCAGGGCCGCCCGATCACCCGCGCCGAGCACCTGGCGCGCCTGGCCGCGACCTTCAATCGCCAGGATCGCAATCGCGACGGCTATCTCGACGCCCGGGAGCTGGCGGCACCGCCCCAGCGCTGACCGCGTCCGCTGTCCGGGCATGTGCGCGAGGCGGGGCCGGGTCGCGCAGTTCCGGGTCGCGCCGGTCGCCTCCGTACGCGCCGCCGCTCGGGCCATCGGCTTCGCTCGACATGAGACAGCGCAGTGTCGTGTGCGCCGCCGGGCGACGCGCGCGCACGCACCGTGAACTCGACGCAGCGACGCATGACGCACGGCGCAATGGGTCCGCCGGCTGCGGGCGAATGCGTGGCCGTCGAGGCTGCCTCGCGCTCCGTGCTTCGGCACGGCCGCTCGACGTCCTGAAACGACGAACGCCGGCCCAAGGGCCGGCGTCCGGGTCTTGCGTGGCGGGTCTGGGTGCCCGCCGATGGTGCCTACTTGGTGATGTCGACGTTGCGCGTCTCGCGCAGGAAGAACGTGCCGATCACCAGGGTCATGATCGCGATGCCGATCGGATACCACAGGCCGTAGTAGATGTTGCCCGTGCCGGCCACCAGCGCGAACGAGATCGCGGGCAGGAAGCCGCCGAACCAGCCGTTGCCGATGTGGTAGGGCAGCGACATCGAGGTGTAGCGGATCCGGGTGGGGAACAGCTCGACCAGGTAGGCCGCGATCGGGCCGTAGACCATCGTGACGTAGAGCACCAGGATCCACAGCAGCAGGATCGTCATCGGCACGTTGATGCGCTCGGTGGCGGCCTTCTCCGGGTAACCGGCCTGGGTCAGCGCCGCCTTCAGCGCGCCGCCGAACTCGCCCTGCTGGGCCTTGAGCGCATCGCCTGCCAGCCCCTCGGCCTCATAGGAGGTGACCACGGTCTGGCCGACATGCACCTGGGCCAACGAGCCGACCGGGGCCGGATCGACGCTGTAGGGCACACCGGCGCGGGTCAGCGCGGCGGTCGCGACATCGCACGAGCTGGTGAACTTGCGGATGCCCACCGGATCGAACTGGAAGCTGCAGGTCTTGGGATCGGCGACCACGACGGCCGGCGAGTTGGTGCTGGCTTCCTCGATCGCCGGATTGGCGTAGTGGGTGATGCCCTTGAAGATCGGGATGTAGGTGATCGCGGCGATCAGGCAGCCGGCCATGATGATCTTCTTGCGACCGATCCGGTCCGACAGCCAGCCGAAGAACAGGAAGAACGGCGTGGCCAGCAGCAGCGCCGCGGCGATCAGCAGGTAGGACACCGTGAGGTCCACCTTGAGCATGCTCTGCAGGTAGAACAGCGCGTAGAACTGACCCGCGTACCAGACCACGGCCTGGCCGGCGGTCGCACCGAACAGCACCAGCAGCATCAGCTTCAGGTTGCCGCCCTTGAGCGAGTCGCGGAACGGCATCTTCGAGCCCTTGCCCTGCGCCTTCATTTCCTGGAACAGCGGCGATTCGGACAGCTGCAGGCGGATCCACACCGAGATGCCCAGCAGCACGATCGAGCCCAGGAACGGAATGCGCCAGCCCCAGCTCTCGAACGCTTCGACGCCGAGGATCCAGCGGCAACCCAGGATCACCGCAAGCGACAGGAACAGGCCCAAGGTCGCGGTGGTCTGGATGAAGCTGGTGTACAGCCCGCGCTTGCCGGGCGGGGCGTGCTCGGCGACGTAGGTCGCCGCGCCGCCGTACTCGCCGCCCATCGCCAGACCCTGGGCCAGGCGCAGCACGATCAGGATCACCGGCGCGGCGACGCCGATCGAGGCGTAGCTGGGCAGCACGCCGACCAGGAACGTGGAGATGCCCATGATCAGGATCGTGACCAGGAACGTGTACTTGCGCCCGATGCGGTCGCCGAGGCTGCCGAAGAACGCAGCGCCGAACGGCCGGACGAAGAAGCCTGCGGCGAACGCCAGCAGCGTGAAGATCATGCCGGTGGTTTCGTTGACGCCGCTGAAGAACTGCCGCGAGATGATGATCGCGAGCGATCCGTAGAGATAGAAGTCGTACCACTCGAAAACGGTGCCGAGGCTGGATGCGAAGATGACCTTCTTGTGGCCCTTCGTCAGCGGGCCCGTGGGCGCTGCGTTGGCGGTCGTGCTGGACATGGGAAGCTTCCCCTCCGAAGCGTGCGTGGGATGGACGGCCCCGGCGGGATGCCGGCGGTCCGGTCGTGCGTGCGGCAGGCGCGCGAGCGCAGTCCGGCGCGGTCGATGCGACGACCGCGCCGGGGTGGATCAGAACGAGTAGCGGGCCATCGTGTGCAGGCGCATCAGCTCGCCGTCGACGCCCGATTCGAGCGTGCGTTCACCCCAGATCGCCTCGACACCGAAGTCGAGCTTGGGCACCGGCGACCAGATCACGTTGGCATGCACCGAATGCACCTTGCGGGTGACGCCCAGGCCCGTCCAGGCGGTGTCGTTGTCCCACTGCGAGCGGGCATAGAACAGGTTGCCGCGCACAGACGGGCTGAACACCTGGCGCACGCCGAAGTAGCCGGCCCAGCCGCCGAGCGCATCGAGGTTGCCGGCGGCATCGACCATCGCGTCCTGCTGGATCGTCGCCAGGCCGATGTAGCGGCCGATGCCCTCGCCGCCGCTGACCTGGTAGCGGATGTCGGTGCTGTCGCCCAGCTTGACCAGGCCGCTGACGGTCGCGCCGAAACCGGTGTCGGTGCTGTCCAGACCGGGCGCGGGCTCGTACTTGAGCTGGCGCGCCATGCCGGCGAAGCTCACGTGGCCCCAGTCGGCCTTGTGGGTGTAGCGGGCGATGACGTCGGGAATCGCGCTGTTGTCGCCGGCGATGATCCGCGCCGCGCCACCAAAGGGCTGCACCGTCGTCTCCGGGCTCTCGATCGACACCGTCCACGGGCCGCTGGTGTAACGGACCTGCGGCTGGCGCACGAACACCACCGCGTCGGTCGGACCGACGAAGTCCACTGCGTCGATCAACGCGTTGGTGTCCATGAAGTTCGACCACGTCTGGCCGACCAGCCAGTTGTTGTAGGTCAGGTAGGCATGGCGCAACGTGGCGCCGTAGGTGTTGGTCGCCGCCGAATTGCCGAGCGTGCCGCCGAAGAAGTCCATCTCCACGCGCGCGCCGAGCTTGTCTCCCGAGTCGAGCACGGTGCTGGCGTCGAACCACAGGCGCGAGAACTTCGCGTGCGCGTCCATGTAGGTGTCCGGGCCTTCGCCGCCGACCGGAATCGCACCGGGTACGTAGAAGTCGCGTCCGGCGGTGCCCTTGGCGATGTCGCCGTCGGTGGTCTTGGTGGCCATGCCATCGATGCGGATCATGCCGCCGACGGTGAACTTGGTGCCCGGATTGGCCTGCGGGGTGATCGTGGTGGCCTGGATCGGCTGGCTGCCGGCCGGGATCGGTGCGGCGGCGACCGCCGGCGCGGCCGCCTGGGCGGTGCGCACCTCCTGCACCTGCGCGGCGGTCTGCTGCTGTTGCCCGAGCAGCGCCTGCACCTGCGATTCGAGTTGCGCGATCCGCGCCTCGAGCTCGCGCTCCTTGGCGGTCTGCGCGAATGCGGCGCCCGGCAATGCGAGCGCGACGAGCACGGCGGCCGTGAGCAGGCGCGGCCTGGCCTGCGCGGCGATGGTCTGTGTCATGTCCCCTCCCAAGGGATGCGTGAGCCTGAGCCTGGTCGAACCGGCGCCCGGTCCTTCGTGCAGACTGCATGGCGACGCGCCCGGCGCCCATTCGCCATTGGTCGAAGTGCGGTCGTCCGCAGTTGGCACGGCGCGCGCCGGGCCGGCCAGCGGACGCGTCGGCGCCCGCGGGATAGACCAAGGTCCTAGCGTCGCCGGCCGGCGGATGCGGCACACTGGCGTGACGCGCAACAAGGGGAAGAGGTCCCGCATGTCCAGTCCCGCAGAACGTCATCCGGTCCCGGCCGGTTTCGCCGGTCCCAACACCATCACCCAGGACGACTACGCGCGCGACTATGCGCGCTCGGTCCAGGACCCCGAGGCCTTCTGGGGCGAGATCGCCCAGCGGCTGGACTGGTACCGGCCGCCGACCCGGATCCGCGACGTCAGCTACGACCTGTCCGACTTCCGCATCCGCTGGTTCGACGACGGCGAGCTCAATGTCAGCGTCAATTGCCTGGACCGCCACCTGGCGCGCAACGGCGACAAGACCGCGCTGATCTGGGAGCCCGACGGCCCCGACACCGAAGCGCGCCACATCAGCTACCGCGAGCTGCACGCCCGCGTGTGCCGGCTGGCGAACGCGCTGCGCAACCTTGGCGTCGCCAAGGGCGATCGGGTCACGATCTATCTGCCGATGATCGTCGAGGCCGCGGTGGCGATGCTCGCCTGCGCGCGCATCGGCGCGGTGCACTCGGTGGTCTTCGGCGGCTTCTCGCCCAATTCGATCGCCGACCGTGTCGGCGACTGCGGCAGCAAGCTGATCATCACCGCCGACGAGGGCATGCGCGGCGGCAAGCGCGTGCCGCTGAAGGCGAATGTCGACGCCGCGCTCAAGCTGCCCGGTGCGCAGAGCGTGGAGACCGTGCTCGTGGTCCGCCACACCGGCGGCGCGGTCGACATGCAGATGCCGCGCGACCGCTGGTACGACGCCGTCGTCGATGGACAGCCCGACACCTGCGAGCCCGAGCGCATGAACGCGGAAGACCCGCTGTTCATCCTCTACACCTCCGGCTCGACCGGCAAGCCCAAGGGCGTGCTGCACACCACCGCCGGCTATCTGCTGTTCGCCAGCTACACACACGCCTCGGTGTTCGACCTGCGCGACGACGACATCTACTGGTGCACCGCCGACGTGGGCTGGGTGACCGGCCACAGCTACATCGTCTACGGCCCGCTGGCGAATGCGGCGACCTCGCTGGTGTTCGAGGGCGTGCCGAACTACCCGAGCGTGTCGCGCTTCTGGGAAGTGATCGACAAGCACCAGGTCACGATCTTCTACACCGCGCCGACCGCGATCCGCGCGTTGATGCGCGAGGGCGAGGCGCCGGTCAAGAAGACCTCGCGCGCCAGCCTGCGCCTGCTGGGGAGCGTCGGTGAGCCGATCAATCCCGAGGCCTGGCGCTGGTACTCCGATGTCGTCGGCGACGGTCGCTGCCCGATCGTCGACACCTGGTGGCAGACCGAGACCGGCGGCATCCTGATCTCGCCGCTGCCCGGTGCGATCGAGGCCAAGCCCGGCTCGGCGACCAAGCCGTTCTTCGGCGTGCAGCCGGCGCTGGTCGATGCCAACGGCACCATCCTCGAAGGCGCCGCCGAGGGCAATCTCGTGATCACCGATTCGTGGCCGGGGCAGATGCGCAGCGTCTACGGCGACCACCAGCGCTTCATCGACACCTACTTCAAGGCCTATCCGGGGATGTACTTCACCGGCGACGGCTGCCGGCGCGATGAGGACGGGTATTACTGGATCACTGGCCGCGTCGACGACGTCATCAACGTGTCCGGCCACCGCATCGGCACCGCGGAACTGGAAAGCGCGCTGGTGCTCCATCCCAAAGTCGCCGAGGCGGCGGTGGTCGGCTTCCCGCACGACATCAAGGGGCAGGGCATCTACGCCTACGTCACCCTCAAGGCCGGCGAGGAGTACACCGAGGAACTGCGCAAGGAACTGGTCGCGCATGTCCGCCGCGAGATCGGGCCGACCGCGACCCCGGACCACATCCAGTGGGCGCCGGGCCTGCCCAAGACCCGCTCGGGCAAGATCATGCGGCGCATCCTGCGCAAGATCGCCGAGAACGCCCCCGACCAGCTCGGCGACACCAGCACACTGGCCGACCCCTCGGTCGTCGATGCGCTGGTCAAGGAACGGTACGTCCCCAACGCCTGACCTCGCCCGATGACGACCCTGCTGATCGCCGACGACCACCCGCTGTTCCGCGAAGCCCTGCGTGGGGCGATCGCGCGTGCCGTGCCCGATGCCCGGCTGCGCGAGGCGCACAACGTCGAGGCGCTGTACGCGATGGTCGAGGCCGAGCCCGACGCCGATCTGTTGATGCTCGACCTCAACATGCCCGGCGCCCAGGGCTTCAGCGCACTGGTGCACCTGCGCGCGCAGTTCCCGCAACTGCCGGTGCTGATGGTCTCGGCACGCGAAGAACCGGCGGTGATGCGCCGGGCCCTCGACCACGGCGCGGCCGGCTTCGTTCCGAAGTCGGCCGATGCCGAAACGCTGGGGCGCGCGGTCGCGCAGGTGCTCGACGGTGACCGCTTCGTCCCCGAGGCCGCGGTCTCGGCGCCGGCGGTCTCGGCCGGCGAACACGATGTCGCCGCGAGGTTGCGCGACCTCACGCCGCAGCAGTTCCGGGTGCTGCAGATGCTCGGCGACGGCATGCTCAACAAGCAGATCGCCTACGAGCTCGGCGTTTCCGAGGCCACGGTCAAGGCGCACATGACCGCAGTGCTGCGCAAGCTCGGCGCCTCCAACCGCACCCAGGCCGTACTGATCGCCGGCAAGCTCGCCGTCGACCCCGATCTCGACGGCATCCCCCCCGACGCCCGATAGGCCGCGCGCTGCGACGCCTCCTTTCCCGCTTGCGGGAAGCCAACCCCAGCACGCCAGCCGTATCGCTTGCCGCCCCTTCCCCCGCCCGCGGGGAAGGCCGGCAAGCGACCAGCGCGGCGCTTGCAACCCCTTCCCCCGCTTGCGGGGGAAGGTCGGCATCAGCACGACAAGCCACGGCGCTTGCAACCTCCTTCCCCGCTTGCGGCGGGAGGGCCAGCATCCGTGCGACCAGCGCGGCGCTTGCAACCCCTTCCCCCGCTTGCGGGGGAAGGCCGGGATGGGGGCAAACGCTCCGATCGCGCGTTGATCGGTTCCCAACAGACCGTGGTCCTGGGACCACAGTCCGCTAAGGCTGAAGGCCTACCCCCACGTACCTTCCGCCTGCACGGGGGCGCAGACCCCTCAGCGGTGCCGGTAGGCCCGCGGCAGACCGCCTTCGCTGGCAGGTGTCGCCGGCGGCAGGTAGCGGTCGCGCAATTCGGTCTGACGCGAGCGCATCTCGATCGCCCGGCCGCCGAACCACACCTGGTCCGCGGTATAGGCGACGTCCAACGGGTCGCCCGACCACAGCACCAGATCCGCGGTGCGTCCTACCGCGATCGTACCGATCGCCGCATCGACGCCGAAGGTCTCGGCCGGCACACGCGTCAGCCCGGCCAGGCCGGCCTCCCAGGGCAGCCCGTGGGCGACCGCATTGCCGGCAAGCTGGCGCAGCTTGCGGGCGTTGTGCGAGGCATCGCTGGCCTGCGCGAAGCCGACACGCACGCCAGCGGCGTGCAGGCGTGCGGCGTTCTCGAGCGTGGCGCCGATCTGGTCGAAGTCCGACGGCAGGTTGACCAGCGGATCGACGAACACCGGCACGCCGGCGGCCGCGAGTTCGGGCGCCAGCTTCCAGGCCTCCGCACCGCCGCGGATCGCGATGCGCAGGCCGTGGCGCTTGCTCCAGCGCAGCAGTTGGCGGATGTCGGAGGCGCGGTTGACGCCGACGACGATCGTGCCCTGGCCGTCGAGGTAACGCGTCAGTGCGCGCTTGCCGGCCGGCGTCAGCGATGCGACATGCGAATCGGCCGGCAGCCGACCACGCGCCTCGTCGATCAACTGGTCCAGCAGCATCCACTGCGCCGCGCGCGACTGCCCGCTCTGCTCGGCGCCGGCACTGCCCAGTGCCAGATACAGCACCTTCGGGCCGGCCGGATCGACGCTGCCGTCCAGACGCATCGCCGCGCCCTGACCGCCGACGATCGCATTGGCGTTGCCGGCCGACAGCAGTGTGAAGCCGATGCCTTCCACGCGCGCGACCGGGATCACGATCGAGTCGGGATTGAACGCCAGCGTGACGTCGAACTCCGGACGCACGACCATGTCCTCGGCGCTGCCGAGCGACAGGCGGTCGTCGCGGGTGCCACGCTCGCCCGACACCTCCTCGATGCCGATCCCGGTCACGCCGCCGAACAGCGTCGGCGTCAGCGGACGTCCACCAGCCTCGACAACCGGCACGCCGGCCGCGGACAGCCCGGGGCCGACCGCGGCGATACGGCCGCCGCGTACCAGCACGTCGGCCTCGCGCAGGGTGCCCTGGGCGCCCGCGGTGTGGACCGTTGCGCCACGGATCAGCACGTCCTGCGCGGCGACCGGCAGCGTGGCGGCGACGAGTGCGCCCATGCACAGCAGGCGCGCGATCGTGCGCCGGACGCGTCGGGTCGAAACCGCGCGGCTCATCGGGCACCTCCGGTGGCGGCTGCGCCCTGGCCGAGCATGAAGTCCGTCACCGGCTGGCGCGTCGGGTCGAACCGGTCGTAGACATGCGCGCCATCGATCCACACCTGCTCGGCGAGCGCGTAGACGCTGAAGGGATTGCCGTTCCACAGCACCACGTCGCCCATCTTGCCCGGTGCCAGCGTGCCGGTGCGCTCGAGCACGCCCAGCGAGCGCGCCGCGTTCTCGGTCAACCAGCGGATCGCATGCTCAGGTGCAATGTCGAGCCCGGCGCGCTGGGCGCTGGCCAGCACCTTGGCCGCCTCCTGGTTGAGGCGCTGGATGCCCTCGTCGGAATCCGAATGCACGATCGCGCAGCCGCCTGGCGCGCGGTCGACGATCGCGATGTTCTCCTGGATGCCGTCGAAGGCCTCCATCTTGAAGCCCCACCAGTCGGCCCACAGCGCGCCACACACGCCCTCGGCGGCCAGCCGGTCGGCGATCTTGTAGGCCTCCACGCCGTGGTGGAACGCGGTGATGTGGAAGTCGAACTCATGCGCCAGGTCCAGCATCTGCGCCATCTCGTCGGCACGGTAGCAATGGATGTGCACCAGGATCTCGCCATCCATCGCGCCGGCCAGTGTCTCGAGCTTGAGGTCGCGCTTGCCCGGCGAATCGCCAGCCTGCTTGTCGCGGTACTCGGCCGCGTCGATCAGCGCGGCGCGGTAGCCGGCGACATTGCCCATGCGCGTGGCCGGGCCGCCCTTCTCGCCGTAGACGCGCTTGGGGTTCTCGCCGCAGGCCATCTTCAGCCCGTAGGGCGCACCCGGGAATTTCATGCCCTGCACCGTGGTGGCGGCGACGTTCTTGAGCGTGACGCCGCGCCCGCCGACGAGGTTCGCCGAGCCGGGCAGGATCTGCAGCGTGGTGATGCCACCGGCCAGCGCCGCGCCGAAGCCCGGGTCCTGCGGCCATACCGAATGCTCGGCCCACACCTGCGCGGTGACCGGTGCGGTCATCTCGTTGCCGTCGCTGTGCGCACGCGCGCCGGGGCTGGGGTACACGCCCAGATGGGAGTGCACGTCGATCAGGCCCGGCGTGACCCACTTGCCGGTGCCGTCGACGCGCTGCGCATCGGCCGGCACTTCGAGGTGACGTCCGACCGCGGCAACGCGGCCGTCGCGCAGCAACACATCGGCACCGTCCAGGCGCTGGCCGTCGCCGATCAGCACCGTGGCGCCGCTGATCAGCACCGGCGCGGCGGCGATCGGCGCATAGGTGCTGGGATAGGGCGTCGATGGGGAAGCGGCGCGGGACGGCGCGCCGGATGAGGCAGTGGTGGCACAGCCGCCCAGCAGGACGGCCGCCAGGGCGGCGGACAACAGACGAGACATCGACAACTCCCCGAAGCGATGGATGATGGAACAGCCGTCGCGCATGCGCGACCCCCGAAGCGTCGTCGAGTGTACCCGTGTCGTGGCCGAGCGCACTGCGACCGTGCGCGCAGTTGTGGCGGGCTGCGGCCGACCGGCGCGCGATGCGAGAATGCCTGCGAAGCAAGGAGAAGACGATGAAAGAAAAAGACCAGATTGTCGGCAACTGGTTGCCACGCTACACCGGCGTGCCGCTGGACCAGTTCGGCGAGCATGTGCTGTTGACCAACTTCGGCGGCTACCTGCATCACTTCGCGCGCCTGACCGGCGCCGAGGTCGTGGGCCTGGACCGGCCGATGCCCAGCGCCACTGCCGACGGCATCACGATGATCAATTTCGGTATGGGCAGCCCCAACGCGGCGACGATGATGGACCTGCTCTCGGCGGTCATGCCCAAGTCGGTGCTGTTCCTGGGCAAGTGCGGCGGCCTCAAGCGCAAGAACCAGTTGGGCGACCTGGTGCTGCCGATCGCGGCGATCCGTGGCGAGGGCACCAGCAGCGACTACCTGTTGCCGGAGGTGCCGGCGCTGCCCGCGTTCGCGCTGCAACGCGCGGTCTCGACGATGATCCGCGATCTCGGCCACGACTACTGGACCGGCACCGTCTACACCACCAACCGCCGGGTCTGGGAACACGACGACGCGTTCAAGGAACGGCTGCGAGCGATGCGCTGCATGGCCATCGACATGGAAACCGCGACGATCTTCGCTGCCGGCTTCGCCAACCGCATTCCGTCGGGTGCGCTGCTGCTGGTCAGCGACCAGCCGATGATTCCCGAAGGCGTCAAGACCGAAGCCTCCGATGCCCGGGTCAGCGCCGACTTCGTCGAGCGCCACATCCAGATCGGCATCGAAGCGTTGAAGCTGATCCGCCGCCACGGCAAGTCGGTCCGGCATCTGCGCTTCGACGAGTAAGGGCACCACAAGCCTTTGTTTGTATCCAGGTTGCATTCGCAGCTGCCCGAATGGGCAGCTGCGTGCGGCACGATATGGGCATGGAAAGACTGACGCGCGCATCATGAAGATGCGCAGCACGCTGGAATCTCGGAAAAATCCTCGATGACGTCGACAGGCCGTTGTGCCATCCGAAGGTGACGGACTGCACAGGTAACGGGCTGATCCGATGCGAGATCACGGCGTCAATACCGACGTGCAGACGCAAATGACGGCGACGAAGCACTGCCGTCACCAGTCGCCCGGGGCGCATCCGGCCGCACAGGGCGTCCATGCTGCGTAATGCGCTTATCCGTCGCCGCTATCGCGTGCGATGAGTCGCGCGATCGTGCGCGGGTGCACATTGAAGCGCTGCGCCACATCCCTGTGTGGCAGATGTTCGCATTGCACCAGCTTGCGGGCTTCCTCGCGCTGGGCCGGCGAGAGCGCGGATGCGCGCCCCAGATGGCGCCCCTTCGCGCGCGCTGCCGCCATGCCGGCCCGCGTGCGTTCGCTGATCAACGAGCGCTCGAACTCCGACAGCGCCGCCATCATGTGGAAGACGAGCCGGCCACCTGATGAGGCGGTGTCGATGTACTCGCACAGCGAGCGGAAGCGGATGTCGCGCTGGCCGAGGTCCGCCAGCAGTTCGACGAGGTGCGTCAACGAACGGCCCAGGCGATCCAGGCGCCAGACCACCAGCGTGTCGCCGGGTTGCGCAGTGGACAGCAGATTCTCCAGTCCGGGTCGCGAACGCTGCCCGCCGGAGATGCCCTCGTCAGTGAAGATCTCGCTGCAGCCAGCCGCCTTCAGGGCGTTCAGTTGCAGGCTGACGTTCTGCTCGTCGGTCGACACACGCGCATAGCCTAGGAATCTCATAGTTACCGCGCAGCCCCCATGTCCGCCAGTCCCCGTGGGTGACACGCGCTGTTGACACAAGGGATCCCTTTCCTCCTTCTGTCAATTTCGGCTGCGCCGAATCCTTAATGCGCGATACGCCCTTACTTTTGCCCGCCAATATTGTGGGCAATTTCATTCTTGCACAAGGGATCCCTTTCGCCCGGAAACGCTCGAAGTTTCACCAAGTTTTGCATTTTATTTCCTTTCGAGTGGGCGTTACAGATTAACAGAATGAATAGCGGTTGGGGATAAGCCCGTACGCATTCGCTGGCTGGTCGGCATCACGACGATGCGCCGCAGAGCGGGCAAGAGGGCGCACGCGACAAGACACGTCTCCCTGGAGAGGGCGGCGGCGCGTGCGTGGGCGTCTCCCGGTGCATTAACCCATAACGCACTGCCAGCCAAAGGCGCATGGCAGTCATACGAACGTTGCCAATACGATTGAGGACGCGAAATTGAACAGGATCTATCAGAAGAAATGGAGTCGCGCACTGCAACAAGTGGTCGTGACGTCCGAACTGGCCAGCGCCGAGGGCGCGGCCGGCGTGGTGACCGGTGCCGTCCGTGCCCCGTCCGATACCAGGCTCACCACCGCCCTGCGCTGCGCGCTGTGGGGCTCGCAGGCACTGCTGTTGACCGGTGCCATGTTTGCAGTGCCGCAAGCGGCGATGGCACAAGCAAACCAGGATGTCATCTGCCGGCTTCTTGATGGGACGCCTGCAGGCTCAACAAATCCCACGAGCGGTGCAGATGTTGCTTGCGGTTATGCGGCGGTCGCTGGCTATGCGGCTACTGCCGTTGGCGGTGGTGCGCGCGCAACGGGCGATGTCTCTGTAGCGCTCGGTTACAGCGCATATGCGACCGGCGCCTATGGAGTTTCGGTCGGCGGAGGCGCAAGAGCACAGGGGCAGAACGCCATTGCGTTGGGTCGTCTAGCAACCGCATCGGCTCTCCGTGCGATTTCGATCGGCGATCAGGCTGTCGCCTCAGACGCGGGGACCGTCGCAGCAGGCGGACTGGCTCAAGCCCGGCAGAACGGCGCTGTCGCTCTGGGACAACAAGCGATCGCCAACAACAGTTTCGACGTCGCTTTGGGGGCACTTTCCTCAACCGCTGTGGCCGTGGCCACGCCTGCTGGAGCGGTGGGTGGGCAAAGCTATACGTTTGCGGGCAGCACGCCGACCGGCACAGTGAGTATCGGCGGAGCGACCGCAGGTACGGGTGTCGTATTCACACGCACGTTGACCAATGTTGCAGCTGGCCGCGTCAGCGCCACCAGCACCGATGCAGTTAATGGCAGCCAGCTCAATGCGGCCTACCAGGGCATCAATCTGCTGTCGGCCTCGACCTCGACCAGCATCAGCTCGCTGTCGACCGCAGTCGGCAGCGGCACGGGTGGTGGTAATGCCGTGCAGTACAACGACGCGGGGCGCACGTCGGTCACCTTGGGCGGGATCGCGGCGACGGCGCCGGTGCGGCTGACCAATGTCGCGGCCGGTTCGCTCGCGACCACCAGCACCGATGCGGTCAATGGCAGTCAGTTGGGCTCGCTGTCCACATCGACTTCGACCGGCCTGGTATCGCTGTCCACCGGCATCGGCTCGCTGTCGACCGGCCTGAGCACGACCAACAGCTCGTTGACCTCGCTGTCGACCGTCGCCGCCAACGCGGTGCAGTACGACGACGCGACGCACGGTGTCGTCACGCTCGGTGGTGCAGGCTCCGTCGCGCCGGTGCGGCTGACCAACGTGGCGGCCGGCTCGCTGGCGGCGGGCAGCACGGACGCGGTCAATGGCGGCCAGCTCGGTCTGCTGTCGACCTCGACCTCGACCGGCCTGGGCTCGCTGTCGACCGGCCTGAGCACGACCAACAGCACGGTCGCCTCGCTGTCGACCCTCGGCCAGAACGCCGTGCTCTACGACGACGCTTCGCACACGGCGGTTACCCTCGGCGGCGCCTCGGCGACCGCACCGGTGCGGTTGACCAATGTGGCCGCCGGTTCGCTGGCTGCAACCAGCACCGATGCGGTCAACGGCAGCCAGCTGGGCTCGCTGTCGACGTCGACTCTGGCCGGCCTGAACTCGCTGTCGACTTCGACCTCGACGGCGTTCGCGAACCTGCAGACCGGCGGGACCGAGAACGCGGTGCAGTACGACGACTTCTCGCGTGCGGTCGTGACCTTCGGCGGTGCCAATGCGACCACGCCGGTGCGGTTGACCAATGTGGCCGCCGGCTCGCTGGCCGCCGACAGCACGGATGCGGTCAACGGCAGCCAGCTCGGCTCGCTGTCGACTTCGACCTCGACGGGCCTGAGCACGACCAACAGCACCGTTGCGTCGCTGTCGACCTCGGCCTCGACCGGCCTGGGCTCGCTGTCGACCTCGACCTCGACGGCGTTCGCGAATCTGTCGACCGGGACGGCCAACGCGGTGCAGTACAACGATGCCACGCACACGGCGGTCACGCTGGGTGGCGCCTCGGCGACCGCGCCGGTGCGGCTGACCAACGTGGCGGCCGGTTCGCTGGCCGCCGACAGCACCGATGCGGTCAATGGCGCGCAGCTCGGTTCGCTGTCGACCTCGACCTCGACCGGCCTGAGCTCGCTATCGACGGGTTTGAGCTCGACCAACAGCACGATCGCGTCGTTGTCGAGCCTGAGCGGCAACGTGGTCGAGTACAACGATGCCTCGCACACGGCGGTCACGTTCGGCGGCACGTCGGCGACGGCGCCGGTGCGGTTGACCAATGTGGCGGCCGGTTCACTGGCGGCCGACAGCACCGACGCGGTCAACGGCAGCCAGCTCGGTTCGCTGTCCACGGTGACCTCGACCGGCCTGGGCTCGTTGTCCACCGGGCTGAGCACGACCCGCTTCGACCTGAGCTCGCTGTCCACCTCGACCTCGACGGCGTTCGCCAACCTGTCGACCGGGGGCAGCACGAATGCCGTGCAATACAACGATGTCTCGCGCACGGCGGTCACGCTGGGCGGCACGTCGGCGACGGCGCCGGTGCGGCTGACCAATGTTGCTGCGGGTTCGCTCGCCGCCGACAGCACCGATGCGGTCAATGGTAGTCAGCTGGGCGCGCTGTCGACTTCGACCTCGACCGGTCTGGGCTCGCTGTCCACTGGCCTGAGCTCGACCAACAGCACCGTCACCGCGCTGTCGACCTCGGCCTCGACCGGCTTGGGCTCGCTGTCCACCTCGACCTCGACGGCGTTCGCGAATCTGTCGACCGGGGCGGCCAACGCGGTGCAGTACAACGACGCCTCGCGCTCGATCGTCACGCTGGGCGGCACGTCGGCGACGGCGCCGGTGCGGCTGACCAATGTGGCGGCCGGTTCGCTGGCGGCCAACAGCACGGACGCGATCAACGGCAGCCAGCTGGGCTCGCTGTCGACCTCGACCTCGACCGGCCTGAGCACAGTGGGCTTCAACCTCGCCTCGCTGTCCACGTCGACCTCGACCGCATTCGCCAATCTGTCGGCGGGCGGTAGCGGCTTCAACGCGGTGCAGTACAACGACGTCAACCACGACGCGGTCACCTTCGGCGGCGCGGCGGCCCAGGCGCCGGTGCGGCTGATGAACGTGGCGGCGGGTTCGCTTGCAGCCAACAGCACCGATGCGGTCAATGGCAGCCAGCTGGGCGCGCTGTCGACGAGCCTGAGCACGACCAACTTCAACCTCAGCGCGCTGTCGACCTCCACCTCCACCGCGATCGCCAACATCACGGTCAATGGCGGCGGCTCGCCGAATGCGGTGCAGTACGACGATGCCTCGCACACCAAGGCCACGCTCGGTGGCACCTCGGCGACCGGCACGGTCGGCCTGACCAACGTCTCCGACGGGTCGCTGGCGAGCGACAGCACCGATGCGGTCAACGGCCGTCAGCTGGGCTCGTTGTCGACCTCGACCTCGACCGGTCTGGCGTCGCTGTCGACGGCGCTGAGCAGCATCGGCACTGGCGGCGGCAGCCTGATCGGCGGCGGTGGCGACACCGGCGGCACCCCGCGTCCGCCGGCAAAGGCCGACGGCGACGGCAGCCTGGCCGTGGGCGGTGGCTCCAGCGCCAGCGGTGGCGGTTCGACCGCAGTCGGCTCGGATTCCAACGCCAATGGCGACAAGACCACGGCCATCGGTTCGGGCTCGTCGGCCAGCAACCAGGGCACTGCGATCGGTGCGGGTGCGGTGGCCAGCGGCGCCAACTCGGTCGCGTTGGGGGCCGGCTCGATCGCCGATCAGCCCAACACCGTCTCGGTGGGCTCGCCTGGCCATGAGCGTCGCATCGTCAATGTGGCCGACGGTATCGCCGATACGGACGCGGCGAACATGCGCCAGCTGCGTGCGGTCGAGTACCGGGTGGACCGGATCGAGCGCAACACCAACGCCGGCATCGCAGGTGCGATGGCGATGGCGATGATGCCGCAGCCCACCGACCCGGGGAAGAGCATGGTTTCGGCCTCGCTCGGCGGGTACGACGGCGAAGGCGCATTGGCGGTGGGCGTGTCGCGCGTCTCGGAAGACGGCGACTGGGTGTTCAAGGGCGGTGCCACCGTCAACACCCGCGACAAGACCGGTGCAGGGGTGAGCGTCGGCTATCAGTGGTGATGCGTTGAACCGCGCACGGCAGCCCTCGGGCTGCCGTGCGTGGACGGCATTCGCTCGACAGGAGGTGGTGCGTGAAGTCGTTCCTGGCAAAGCTGGGCACCGTGGTGTTGCTGGTGCTGTTGATCCTCGCCCTGGCGTTGATCGTGTTGTTGTTTGCGGGCACGGGACGGGCGTCCCAACTGGCCCGCGGGATCACTGGAAGCAGTTCGCCGATCAGCGAGCTGTTGTTTCCCAACCTCGCTGCCGAAGAGCAGGCGAGACAAGGCATTTTCGTATCCGAGGCCGAACTGCGACGGCTGGTGCTCGGCATGACGCGGCGCCAGGTGCTGGCGCTGCTGGGTCCGCCGCAGTTCAGCGATGGGCTGCCCGAGCCGCGCGAGTGGAGCTATGTCATCAAGCCCAGTCCGCGGGCGGCGGTGGCCGAGACGTGCCGGGCGCGGATCTGGTTCGACAAGGACAACCGCTCGACCGGCATCGCGTTCCAGCCGGCCGGCTGCGCGCCGATGGCGCGTGACGAGGTGCGGGAAGGTGCCGCCGCGGCGCGCCGCCGGAGTGCGTGCGAGTCGCCGCATGTGGACGTGCGGATGCCGCCGGCCGAGCACGCCCGCGGTGCGCTGTCGGGCACGCAGGGCCATCGGCAGTCGGCGTTCGTGTATCGAGCGCGCGCCGGTGCCCCGGTGCGGCCCGACACCCTGCATGCCGCGCCGATGGGCCCGCATGGGGAGGCGCAGCGGGACTGGCCCAGTTGGTTCGCCGTCCGGCGCGCGCCTCCGTCCGAGATGCCGCAGCGGTGGGCGCAGGTCGAAACCGCGGCCGCCGACCACGGCGGACCAGGCGTTGCCGATCCGGAGCGGCACATGAAGTAGCCCACGTCGAACGTCGCCATCGAACGTAAGCCATCGGGGCGGGATCGCCCCATCGCGTGACACCAGGGGGCCGCCCGGCGCGGCCATGGAATCGAGCGAGGACACAACGGAATGAGAATCGGGATTTCGATCAGCAGTGCGCATCCGCACGACGCCGCCGAGGCGGCGGCGCGTCGCCGCGCGCTGCACATGGCACAGGCGCTGTCGGCCGTGGACACGGTCGAGCACGTGCTGCTGGTCGACACCGCGCAGGTGCCGCAGGCGATGGACGAGGCCGACCCGGAGTCGTTGCGCTTCCCGGTGGCCAGCCAGCGTGAAGCCACCGAGCAACTGGACATGCTGATCGAGATCGGCGGCCAGCCCGACCTGGAATGGCTCGACTATCTGCGCGCACGCGGCAAGCGCGTGGTGCTGCACCCGCCGCATCCGCCGTATGCGCGGCTGATGGAGGCGACGATCTTTGACCGGCCGCGCGGCTTTGCCCGGCCCCGCCGCTGCGACGAAGTCTGGCTGCTGCCGCGCGACGCCGCCCTGGCGCCGACGATGCGGGCACTGCACCGCTGTCCGGTGCGCGAAGTTCCGCTGCTGTGGGGCCCGGAGTTCGTCGATGCGCAGGCCCGGGTGCTGCAGGGGCAGGGGATCGAGTTCGGCTCACGCTGCGCGCGCGTGGCGCGGGAAGGCGTGGACCTCGCCGATACCCAGGCCCAGCACCTGCGCATCGCCTGCATCGCCAGCAATACCTCCGTGCTCGATGTGGCGCTGCTGCCGATCCTGATCGCCGAGCACGCGTATCGGACGGGCAGCGCTGCCATCGAACACGTCCACGTGCTCGGCAGCCTGCACCTGCGCCAGCACCCGACCTTCGCCGCGCTCAGCCCGCACCTGCGGCTGGTCGCCGACGATCGTCTGTTGCTCACCGGTGCGCAGGGCTTCGCGCGCTACAGCGCCGAGCACCGGATCGACATGGTCATCGCGCACCAATGGTGCCGCGACCAGGACGCCACCTGGCTCGATGTGCTCTACGGCGGCTTTGCGCTGGTGCACAACTCGCCGTGGTTGCACGACGCCGGCGTGGGCGCCTACTACCCCGGCTTCGATATCGATGCCGGTGCCGAGCGGCTGGCCGAGGCGGCGCGCGAGTGCCTGGCGGGCTTTGGCGCGGCGCGCCTGCGCGAGCTGGCGTTCCTCGGCGCCCTGCACCCGCAGGTGCCAAGCAATGTCGCGGCGTTCGCCCGGCTGCTGGCGATGGCGCCGGCGCCGCTGTCGGAGGCGCTCGCATGACCGGGGCCAAGGGACGGCGCGGCGGCCTGCTCGAGGTCGGCATCACGCTGTATGTCCGGCGCGGGCAGCAGTCGATCTGGGAGAACGGCATCTTCCAGAACTGCTTCCTGCTGGCCACGCTGCTGCTGTGCGCGCCGCGCGTGGGCTCGGTGCGGCTGGTCAACGGTGGCGACGGCGACCCGACCCAGAGCGGCGACTTCCTGGCCGCCTCGCCGGTGCCGGTGATCGATCTTGCGACCGCGCTCGACGAACTCGACGTGGTCATCGAGCTCAGCGCCCAGCTCGACCCGACCTGGGCCCAGGCGTTCCGCGAGAAGGGCGGGCGGATCGTTGCGATGCACGTCGCCAACGACTACGTCATCGACATCGAGCGGATGATCTACGGCCTGCCGCCCGGCATGCGGGCCTCGGGCGTGGTCTACGACAGCGTCTGGACCCTGCCGGCGTTCGAGGCGACCTGCGCCAGCTACTACCGGCACGTGCTCGGCGCCCCGGTGCGCACCATGGGCCACCTGTGGAGCCCGGCAATGCTCGAGCACCGCGCCGCCGAGTCCGGTGTCGCGTTCGAGTACACGCCCGGTCGCACGCGTTGGCGGCTGGCGGTGTGCGAGCCGAACATCTGTTCGGTCAAGACCTGCCACATCCCGATGCTGGTGTGCGATCTCGCCCACCGTCAGAACCCGGACTTCATCGTGCACCTGCGCGTGCACAACACGCTGCAGATGAAGGCCAACCCGGACTTCGTGGTCTTCGCCCGCAGCCTGGACCTGGTCAACCACGGCATCGCCACCTTCGAGCCGCGCCTGCCGATCGCCGACATCCTCGGCGTGAGCGCCGATGCGCTGGTGTCGCATCACTGGGAGAACGCCCAGAACTACCTCTACTACGAAGCGCTGTGGGGCGGCTTTCCGCTGATCCACAACTCGTCGCTGCTCGGTGGCTGCGGCTACCGCTATCACGACTTCGATTGCGAAGACGGCGCCCGCGCCCTGCGCGAGGCCCACGCCCTGCACGACGCCTCGCTCGCCGGCTATCGCCGCGAGGCGCGTGCGTTCCTCGACACGCTCCACCCGGCCAATCCCGACAACGTCAGGCAGTACGAAGCGGCGCTGGAGGCGCTGTTCGCATGAGACGACATCAAGCCCGTGCCGCGCTCGCCGCCTGGTTCCTGGCGGCCTGTGTCGTGGCCCACATCCTCCTGGCGGCGGTGACCCAGGCCGCCGAAGCGCAACCGGTGGCGATGCCGTCGAGCCAGGCGTTGCCCCTGCTGGCCAGCGCCGCCCGCCGGGCCGGCATCCGCACCTGCCTGCCGGCGCTGTCGGCGATCTCGGCCAGCGTCTCGCGCGATGTGCTGCGCCAGGACGTGCTGCTGGACTGGGATCGCGAGTCGCCCGACGACGGCGCGTTCTTCAGCCTGCTCGCCTCCGAGACCCGCGACCGCACGATGCTGCTGTCGGTCAACCGCGTGCCCGAGCGCAACGGCGGCTGCGCGTTCCTGGTCGAGAACATCCAGGCCGACCGCCGCGCCTGCAACGTGCTGGCCCACGACGAACTCGTCGGCTACACCCGGGTCCCGTTCCTGCCCACGGTCGATGTCTACACCCTGGCCGAGCGGCCACAGGAAACGGTGATGCTGGTCCGCGCCTCGCCCGGCTGCCTGATGGTCTGGCGCCACGTGCAGTACGGCATCGGCCGACCGACCCGCATCCCCGGCACCGCGCCCGGCACCCAGGCCGCGGAGGGCGGGCAATGATCGAGTCCCTGCTCGGGCGGCTCACCGGCCGGCGCGCGGCCTATGTGCGCGACCTGACCGACGAAGGCGTGGTACGCACACCGCTGCGCATCGGCATCACGCTGGGCCTGCACAGTGCCGACGAAAGCCTGTGGACCAACGGCATCAAGCAGAACGCGCTGTACCTGGCCAAGCTGCTGCTGGGCAGCCCGCACGGCCACCAGGTGCTGCTGGTCAACGTCACCGACGTGCCGATCACCGACCGGCTGCCGTGGGATCTCAAGCAGTTTCCGACGGTGTCGTTCGAGGCCTGCCGCGACCAGTTGGACGTGCTGATCGAACTCGGCGGGCAGATCGACGCCGCGCAGACCCAGCACCTCAAGGCGCGCGGCACGCGCCTGGTCAGCTACTGCTGCGGCTTCGAGTACATCCACAACGCCCAGGCGATCCTGTTCGGGCGGCGGCTGTGGGACACGATCTTCGTCAACACCCGCTACGACGCGGTCTGGGTAATCCCGCAGGTCGCCGAAAGCACGCTGCACTTCCTGCAGACGCTGCGCCGGGTGCCGGCCACGATCGTGCCGTTCGTGTGGGACCCGATGTTCCTCGAACAGCGCACGCTCGCGCTGCCGCATGCCGGCCAGTACCGCCCCGCCGATGGCCCCAAGCGGCTGACGGTGATGGAGCCCAACCACGACATCACCAAGTTTTGTCTCTATCCGGTGCTGATCGCCGAAGAGGCCTGGCGACGCGTGCCCGAGGCCATCGGCCACCTGCACGTCACCAATGCGGCGCGCATCGCGGTCGAAAGCCCGGAGTTCATCGGGCTGATGGCCCAGCTCGACATCGTGCGTGCGGGGCGGGCGAGCTTCGTCGGCCGCTTCGAAACGCCTGACTTCCTGGCCGCGCACACCGACGTGGTGATCTCGCACCAGTGGGCAAACCCCCTCAACTACTTCTACTTCGATGTGTGCTGGCAGGGCTATGCGCTGGTGCACAACGCCTCGCTGTGCGCGGGTCTGGGCTACTACTACCCCGGCAATGACGTGCAGGCCGGCGCGCAGCAGCTGATCGAAGCGCTGACCCGGCACGACCTGCACTGGGACAGCTATCGCACGACCCAGCGCGAGCGCATCGCGCCGTATCTGAGCACCGACCGCGCGCTCATCGGCGCCTACGACGCGCTGCTCGCGAACCTGTGCAGCACCGAGGCGCGGCCATGAGCCGGCTGCCTTCGCTTGCGCACCTGCATCACCAGGGACTGGCCGCATCTGGCGAGCCCATTGCCTTGTTCTGTTTCCTGTCGTGTTTCGACTCCACCCGCGCCATGGCCATTTCGGCCGCAATGACCATTACCGAGGACGTCTCTCAATGAATCGCATCTACGCACTCCGCTGGAACGCCTCCATCCGCCGTTGGGTCGTGACCAGTGAACTGGCCAGGCGCACGCGGCCCGCATCCGGTGCGTCCGCAGGAAGCGGTCGCACGATTGGCGCCGCCGTGCTGTCGGTAGGGCTGTTTGCAGCCGGGATGCCGCTTGCGCACGCCCAAGGCGCGCCTGGGGCAGTGTTCAACGGCACGATCATGAACAACACCGGGACCTTGGTCGGTAATCCGGCGCCGGCACACGATAACGTCGGTGGCTTTGGTGCCGTGCTCATCGGCAACGAGGGGCACGTCAACAGCGGCACGCTGCAGGGCGGAAACGGCGGCGCCGCCGGCGGTCACTCCGGGTCAGGCGTCAAGCTCGAAGGCGGGGGAACCGAGCTCACCAATACGACCACCGGCCGGATCATCGGACCGAATGGCGGCTTTGAACATAATGGTGGTTACGGTGCCTACATCCTCGGCGGGGACGATCCAACAAAGCAAGCCAAACTGTATAACTTCGGCACCATCGTGGGCGGCAACGGCGGTGGCGGGACCTCGGTCGCCAGCCCCGGTATCCATGGCTTCAATGCATACGTCTCTAACGCCGGTGTCATCACAGGTGGCCTATTCCCCAACGGCACTCGCAGGGAGGCGGTCCTGTTCGGTACCGGCCGCAATACGCTGGAGTTGCAGCCCGGCGGCGTGATCAACGGTAACGTCCTGGCCTTTTCCCGAAACGATACCTTGGCTCTCGGTGGGACGGTCGACAATCGCACGGGGACGTTCAATGTCGCCGAGATCGGCGACGCGGCGAAGTATCGCGGGTTCGGAATATTCCAGGTGGTGGGAACCGATTGGACGCTGACCGGCACCACGGCCGCGCTCACGCCATGGCGGATCTTTGACGGTTCGCTGACCGTGTCCTCGGACGGGGCGCTTGGTGCGTCGTCTGGCGGCCTGACCTTGCTTGGCAGTAGCACCTTGCGTGTAGCCGGCGACGCGTTCACCAGTACGGCGCGCCAGATCACGGTCAATGATGCAGGCGCGATCGACATCGTCAGCCCGACCAATACGTTCACGATCTCCCAGGCGGTCACCGGCACGGGCAGTGTCGCCAAGCGTGGTCCCGGCACGCTGGTCTACACCGGCAACAACACCTACGCCGCTGGCACGACGATCGAGACCGGCACCCTGCAGCTGGGCAACGGCGGCACGACCGGCAGCGTGGTCGGCAACATCGTCAACAATGCCAGCTTGGTCGTCGAACGCAGCAACGCGATCACGCTCGGTGGCGTGATCTCCGGCAGCGGCACCTTGACCCAGACGGGGACGGGAACAACCACGCTGACAGGCGCCAACAGCTACACCGGCGCCACCGAGATCCTGGCCGGCACGTTGCTGGTCAACGGCAACCAGCGCGCCGCGACCGGGACGGTGACGACGACTCGGGGCACGACGGTCGGCGGCAGTGGTGTGATCGGCGGCGATGTCGTCATCGCCGACGGCGCCACGCTGTCGCCGGGCGCCAGTGCCGGGGCGCCGGGCACGCTGACGATCGCCGGCGACCTGTCGCTGTCGGCCGGCAGCGCGCTCGCCTACCAGTTCGGCCAGGCCGGCACGGTGGGTGGCTCGCTCAACGATCTGACCGTGGTCGAAGGCGACCTGGTGCTCGACGGCATCTTGAACGCGACCGCATCGCCGGGCGGCACCTTCGGTGGCGGCCTGTACCGGGTGATCAGCTACAGCGGCAGCCTGACCGACAACGGGCTGGACCTGGGCACCAGTCTCGACCCGGATGTGTTCAACGTGCAGACCTCGGTGGCCAACCAGGTCAATCTGATCAATGCCACGGGCCTGAGCCTGAACTTCTGGGACGGCGATGCCGGCGGTCGCAACGACGGCACAATCAGCGGTGGTGACGGCACCTGGCAGGCGCGGACACCGCGCGGAAGCGACAACTGGACCGACCGCGACGGCGCGATCAATGCACTGTATGCCGATGGCGCATTTGCGATCTTCGCCGGCACCGGCGGCACGGTGAACGTGGACAACAGCGTCAGCGCCGTGACTGCGAGCGGCCTGCAGTTCGCGACCGACGGGTACCGCGTGGCGGGCGATGCCCTGACGCTGATCGACGACGGCACCGGCAGCGCGACGCTGCGGGTAGGCGACGGTACGACAGCGGGCGCGGACTACACCGCGACCCTCGACACGGTGTTGCAGGGTGACACGGCGGTGACCAAGACCGACGCCGGCACGCTGGTACTGGGCGCCGACAACACCTACACCGACGGCACGACGATCGCAGGCGGCACGCTGCAGCTGGGCCATGGTGGCACGACCGGCAGCGTGCTCGGCGACATCGTCAACAACGCGACGCTGGCGGTGGATCGGTCCGGGACGGCGACGCTGGGCAACCTCGTCTCCGGCAGTGGTCAGGTGCACCAGATCGGCGACGGCACAACGGTGATGACCGCCGATAACACCTACACCGGCGGCACAACGATTTCGTCCGGCACGCTGCAGCTTGGCGCGGGCGGTACTACTGGCAGTCTGGTCGGTGATGTGGTCAACAACGCCACGCTGGAAATCCGGCGCAGCGATGCATTGACGCTCGCAGGCACCATTTCCGGCAGCGGGCATGTGCTGCAGACCGGCTTCGGCACCACGACGCTCACTGGTGATAACACCTATACCGGCGGCACGGCGGTCTCGAACGGCACGCTGCGACTGGGCGACGGCGGCACCAGCGGCAGTGTGGTGGGTGACGTGGTCGTCGGTGGCCTGGCCGGCGACCTCCTGTTCGACGCCGAGCTGGTGTTCGATCGCTCGGACGTCCACACGTTCGCCGGCGCGATTTCTGGCCGTGGACGCATTGTCCAGGCCGGCACCGGCACCACGGTGCTGACGGGGGCCAATGCCTACACCGGTGCGACCGATGTCGCGGCCGGCACGCTGCTGGTCAACGGTGACCAGCGCGCTGCCACGGGCGCGACCAGCGTTGCCAGTGGCGCAACGATTGGCGGTGCCGGCGTCATTGGCGGCGATGTTGCAGTCGCCAGCGGCGCCACGCTCGCGCCAGGTGCGAGCACGGGGGCACCCGGTACGCTGACGATCGCCGGCGACCTGTCGCTGGCTGACGGCGCGGTGCTGGATTACCAGTTTGGCCAGGCCGGCACGGTCGGGGGTCCGCTCAACGATCTGACCGTGGTCGAGGGCGATCTGGTGCTCGATGGGACCTTGAACGCTACCCAGTCGCCCGGCGGCGAATTCGGCACCGGCCTCTATCGCGTCATCAGCTACGGCGGCGCGTTGACCAACAACACGCTCGATCTGGGCACGATGCTGGACCCGGCGCAGATCAGCGTGCAGACCTCGATCGCGAACCAGGTCAATCTGGTCAACGCGACCGGGCTGACGCTGAACTTCTGGGACGGCGATGCGGGTGGGCGCAACGACGGCACGATCAGCGGCGGCGACGGGACGTGGCAGGCGCGCGCAGGCAACGACAACTGGACCGATGCCGACGGCACGCTCAATGCCCCGCACAGCAGCGGCGCGTTCGCGATCTTTGCCGGCGCGGCGGGCGCGGTCGACGTCGACAACAGCTTGGGTGACGTGGTCGCGGGTGGGATGCAATTTGCGACCGACGGCTACGTGGTGCAAGGCGATGCGCTGACGCTGGTCGCTGACGATGCGAACGGGGCCACGATCCGCGTGGGCGATGGCACGACGGCGGGCGCCAACTTCACCGCGACGATCGACGCGGTGCTGCAAGGCGATGTGGGCGTGGTCAAGACCGACGCCGGCACCTTGGTGCTCGGTGGCGCGAATACCTATACCGGCGGTACGACGATCGCGGGTGGCACCGTGGCGATCTCAGAGGACGGCAATCTCGGTGCGGCGACTGGTGGGTTGACCTTCGACGGCGGCACGCTGCGCGCACTGGCCGACCTGGACAGCGATCGTGCGATCGCCAGCCAGGCTGGTGGTGCGACGGTCGACACGCAGGCGCACGCGGTGACGCTGGGCGGTGCGATCGACGGACCGGGTGCGCTGACCAAGGCCGGCACCGGCACGCTGACGCTGACCGCCGACAATGGCTATACCGGCGGCACGACGATCTCGTCCCGGACGCTGCAACTCGGAGATGGCGGCACGACCGGGCACATCGTCGGCGACATCGTCAACAACGGCACGCTGGCCGTGAATCGTTCCGACGCAGTGACGCTGGCCGGCGCGATGTCGGGCACGGGCCATCTGACCCAGATGGGCGCGGGGACGACGGTGCTGACCGGCGCCAATACCCACACCGGCGGTACGACGATTGCGGCCGGCACCTTGCAGGTCGGCGACGGCGGCACCAGCGGCAGCCTGGCCGGCGACATCGTCAACAACGCGGCGCTGGTGATGAAACGGTCCGACGAGACGACGCTGACGGGGGTGATCTCCGGCACGGGACACCTGACGCAGGCGGGGACCGGGACCACCGTATTGGTCGGCGACAACACCTACACCGGCGGCACGACGATCTCGGCCGGCACGCTGCAGGTTGGTAACGGGGGCGACACCGGCAGCCTGATCGGCAATGTCGACAATGGCGGCACGCTGGCGTTCGATCGCGCAGGCACGAGCCGCTTCGACGGCACGATCACCGGCTCTGGCCGTGTGGTGCAGACCGGTCCGGGGGCAGTGCTGTTCGGCAATGCCAACACCTACACGGGCGTCACCGAGGTCGCGTCGGGTTCGCTGCAGGCGGCGATGGCGAACGCCTTCAGTGCCAACTCGCGGCATGAAGTCGCCGCCGACGGCACGCTGGATCTGGCCGGCTACGACCAGACGGTGGCCGGCCTGCACAATGCCGGCACCGTGTCGCTGATGGGCGCAACGCCGGGCACGACGCTGACGGTGCGTGGCGACTACGTCGGCGATGGCGGCGTGCTGCAGATGAGCGCAGCCCTCGGCGATTCGTCCAGCCCGACCGACCGCCTAGTCATTGATGGCGGTACGGTCAGTGGTCGCACACTGATCGACCTCACCAACCGCGACGGCCTCGGTGCGCAGACCACGGGCGACGGTATTGAAGTGGTCCGTGCAATCAACGGGGCAACGACAACCGCGCAGACGACCAAGGACGGGTTCTCGCTGGTCGGCGATTTCGTCGATGCGGGTGCGTTCGAGTACCGGCTGTATGCGGCCGATGCCGCAGGCCTGGGCGAGAACTGGTATCTGCGTTCGAGCAACCGCGGCGAGGCGGCGCTGTTCGGATCGCTGGGCGGTCAGTTCCGCGAATCGGCGGCTGGCATGCTCGGCAACCTGCATCAGCGCCTGGGCGATGCGACGATGGGCAGCCGCTCGGAATCGGCCGGGTATCGGCAGTCCTGGGGCCGTCTGGTCAGCGTGGATCGCAGCCTCAAGCAAGGCGGCGATGCAACCCCGAGCAGTCGCGGTCGCCAGAACGGTCTGCAGATCGGCTCGGATGTGTGGGCCAGCAGTAACTGGCACGTGGGCGCCTACTTCGGCACGCTGGCCGGTGAGATGGAGGTCGCGGGTTCGGCGCGCGGCAGCACGAACCTGGCCGTGGGCCGCACCGATCTCGACAGCAAGTTCGTGGGTCTGTACGGCACCTTCGAAGCCGAGAACGGCTTCTACGTCGACACGGTGCTGCAGGGTGGCCGACTGCGCTACAAGCTGATCCCGACCATCGGCGACATGGTGTCGGGCGATGGCGACAGCCGCGTGGCGTCAGTGGAAATCGGCCAGGCCTTCCCGATCGGTCGCGACTGGCAGCTCGAGCCGCAGCTGCAGCTGATCTACCAGCGTCTGGACAACGACGATGTCGAGATCGCCAATGCGTTGGTGCAGCAGGACGCCGCCAACAGCCTGACCGCGCGTGTCGGTCTTCGGCTCAAGGGTGAGTTCGAGACCGAGGCCGGACTGCTGCAGCCCTACACCCGGGTGAACTACTACCGCACGCGTTCGGACCAGGACGTGGCGCGCTTCATCGGCCCGTCGGCGACGGCGGACATCGTGACCCCGACCGGTGGACGCAGCAGTGAGCTGGCGATGGGCGGCACGTTGTCGGTGAACAACGAGGTGAGCCTGTTCGGCGAAGTCGGCAAGTTGTGGGCGCACGGTGATCAGAGCCGCAGTCGCAGCGATGACCTCTCGGCGAGCGTCGGCGTGAAGGTCGGCTGGTAAGGCCCCGCGGGCGCGGCGGACACCCCGCCGCGCCCGCATCGCGCCCGATGCACCGCACTGCCTTGCATCGGGATGTCCGGTACACGCGGCGGCGTTCGCTGCGTCCGTCAATCGTCTGTCGTGGATGCGGCCCTGGCTGGCCGCAGGTAAGGAGGCTGGTCCATGTCGTGTGCGGTCGATCCCCGCGCTGCGGAGCGAATGCAGGATGTCTGGTTGTTGGTCACCCTGCGCAATTACGGTCAACTCAATGCCACCTTCGGCCCGGCGGCCGGCTATGGCGCCGATGGCATCGCGCCCAGCGTGTTGCGTGCGTTGAGCTGGATCTGCGCGCTGCAGGGCGCGTTCATCGAGTGGGTCGGACCGGACCGGTTGATCGTCCGGCTCGACTTCTCCGGCCCCGAGCTCAGCGAGCAGGAAAAGCGTCAGTTGGTCGAAGACTGGCTGGTCCTGCTCAACCGTCGTTATGTGCTTGAGGACGACACCGAAGTCATGCCGGCGGTGTCGGTGCGGCTGATCGAGGAGGTCGCAAATCTCGGCCCGGGCGCCGAAGGCGAGGCCGTGCTGCTGCAGGACCTGACCTGGCAGGCGGACTACCGGCGCGACATCGCCCTGGCGGTCGCGCTGCACGACCAGTTGGACAAGGGCCACATCGAGGTCGCGCGGTCGACCATCGTGCCCGGCGACGATCCCGACTGCGTCATCTATCACGAACTGGTGCTGCAGCTGTCCGCGGCATCGTCCTTTCCGGCGAGCGATCTGCCGCTGTGGCTGTCCGCCTTGCAGCGCTTGGGCATGACCCGCCTGCTCGACCACACGCTGTTGCACACCGCGCTCGACCAGCTTATCGCTGATCCCGAGCTCACGCTCGCCTGCAGCATTTCGCTGCAAAGCGCGGCTTGCGACCTGTGGTGGAACTCGTTGTTCGAACGCCTTGAGAGCGACCCGCAACTCGCGACCCGGCTGGTGGTCCAGATCGCGATGCCGGTGCCGGTGCTCAACACCGCACCGGCGGAGGCGTTCTGCCAGCGCCTGCGCGATGCCGGCTGTTCGATCGCATTCGATGGCTTCGGCAGCGGCCGCTGCAATCTGGATTTTCTGCTTGCGGTCAAACCCGCGATCGTCTGCATCGGCGAATACCATGCGTATCTCGATGCGCGCAAGGAAAGCCCGGACATCTGGAGCGACGAAGTCATCGACGCGCTGCAGGCGCTGTGCCGCGCTGCAATTCCGCACGTGGTCATCATCGAGCGGCGCGAAGCCACCAAGGCGGCAATGCATGGCGTGGACGGCAACTGGTCGCTCTATCGCGGGCGTGCCGGCCAGCACCGCGGCCACGGACAACTGCGTTCTCGCGAGCGCGCTCTGCAGCGCGCAGCGTCCTGATCCCTGATTTATCTCAACGCGCTCCGTTCTTCTCCTTTCCCGTGCCATCGGTGCTGTTCATTCCATCGGTCGCAACCCGCTTTCTCTGAGGACATCACGTCATGAACCGCATCTACGCACTTCGCTGGAACGCTTCCATCCGCCGTTGGGTCGTGACCAGCGAACTGGCCCGGCGTACGCGGCCCGCATCCAATGCGTCCGCAGGAAGCGGTCGCGCGATCGGTGCCGCGTTGCTATCGGCGGGGCTATTCGCAGGGGCGGTGCCACTTGCGCATGCGCAAGCTGGTACGCCCGGTGGGGTATTCGACGCCGGGAACATCATGAACAACACCGGCAGTCTGATTGGAGGGCTCGGGTCGGGGACCGACAACAGCGGTGGGGCGGGGGCCGTACTCCGTGGGGGGGAAGGACATCGCAACAGCGGCCTCATCCAGGCGGGTGGTGGCACGAACAATGGCAATGCCGGTAGCGGTGTATTGATGTCCGGCGACGGGGTGGAACTCATCAACACTGCGACTGGCAGGATCATGGGAGCAGATGGTCTTCCCGGACGCTCCGGTGCACACGGCATCATCGCGAGCGGCGGTGGCGCTAGCTCGGAAAACAGGGCGAAGATTCGTAACTTCGGTACCATCCAAGGCGGAAATGGCAGTGGGGACGCAAGGCAAGGTCGCTATGGCATCCTGGGTTCAAACGTCTATGTGAGCAATGCGGGCGTCATTTCAGCTGGCCAGGATAACAACGGTGCCCGGACCAATGCCATTCTCTTCACTGGGGGCACCAATGCTTTGGAATTGCAGCCCGGCGGCGTCATTAATGGCACCGCCACGGCATTCAGCCGTCAGGACGCGATCTATCTTGGCGGCGATGTCGGTGCCACCGGCACACTCAATGTTGTCGATATCGGCGATGCGGCGAAGTATCGGGGCTTCGGCGTGTTCCTGGTCCCAGCCACGAACTGGACGTTGACCGGTACGACGTCCGCGGTTACGCCGTGGCAGGTGGTGCTTGGCTCGCTGACCGTGTCGTCCGAAGGGGCGCTGGGTGCGACTTCGGGCAGCCTCACTCTGCTCTCCGGCGCCACCTTGCGCGTGACAGGCGATGCCTTTGTCAGCACCGCGAGGCAGATCAGGCTCGGTGCAGGCGGTGGCGCCTTTGACATCGCCAGCCCGACCAATACGTTCACGATCTCCCAGGCATTGACGGGCGATGGGGAGCGCGTCACCAAGCGCGGACCCGGCACGCTGGTCTACACCGGCAGCAATACCTACGCCGGTGGCACGACCATCGAGGCCGGCACGCTGCAGTTGGGCGATGGCGGCACGACCGGCAGCGTGGTCGGCAACATCGTCAACAACGGCGTATTGGCGATCAACCGTTCCAATGGCTACACACTCGGCGGCGGCTTGTCGGGCAGTGGCAGCCTGACCCAGGCCGGCACCGGCACCACGACGGTGATCGCCGACCAGACCTACACCGGCGGCACGACGATTTCGGCCGGTACGCTGCAGTTGGGCAACGGCGGCACGACCGGCAGCGTGGTCGGCAACATCGCCAACAATGCCGCCCTGGTCGTCGAACGCAGCAACGCGATCGCACTCGGTGGCGCGATCTCCGGCAGCGGCACCTTGACCCAGTCGGGGACAGGAACGACCACGCTCACCGGCACCAACAGCTACACCGGTGCTACCGACGTCCTGGCCGGCACGTTGCTGGTCAACGGCAACCAGCGCGCCGCGACCGGAACGACGACGACAGCCCGAGGCACGACGCTCGGCGGTACCGGCGTGATCGGCGGCGATGTCGTCATCGCCGATGGCGCCACGCTGTCGCCGGGCGCCAGTGCCGGGGCGCCGGGCACGCTGACGATCGCCGGCGACCTGTCGCTGTCGGCCGGCAGTGCGCTCGCCTACCAGTTCGGTCAGGCCGGCACGGTAGGCGGTGCGCTCAACGACCTGACCGTGGTCGAAGGTGACCTGGTGCTTGACGGCATCCTGAGCGCAACCGCATCACCGGGCGGCACCTTCGGCGGGGGCCTGTATCGCGTCATCAGTTACAGCGGCAGTCTGACCAACAACGGGCTGGACCTGGGCACCAGTCTGGACCCGGCGACGTTCAACGTGCAGACCTCGGTGGCCAACCAGGTCAACCTGGTCAACACCGCCGGCCTGAGCCTGAACTTCTGGGACGGCAAGGCGGGCGGTCGTAATGATGATGTTGTCGATGGCGGTAACGGTAGCTGGCAGGCGCGTACGGTCGGTGGCGACGACAGCTGGACCGATGCCGACGGCGCGATCAATGCGACCTATTCGGACGGTGCCTTCGCAGTCTTCGCCGGCACGGCCGGCACCGTGACCGTGGACAACAGCGTCGGCGCCGTGACCGCGAGCGGCCTGCAGTTCGCGACCGACGGCTACCGCGTGGCGGGCGATGCCCTGACGCTGATCGACGACGGCACCGGCAGCGCGACGCTGCGTGTGGGCGACGGTACGACAGCGGGCGCGGACTACACCGCGACCCTCGACACAGTGTTGCAGGGTGACACGGCAGTGACCAAGACCGATGCCGGCACGCTGGTGCTGGGCGCCGACAACACCTACACCGACGGCACGACGATCGCAGGCGGCACGCTGCAGCTGGGCCATGGTGGCACGACCGGCAGCGTGCTCGGCGACATCGTCAACAACGCGACGCTGGCGGTGGATCGGTCCGGGACGGCGACGCTGGGCAACCTCGTCTCCGGCAGTGGTCAGGTGCACCAGATCGGCGACGGCACGACGGTGATGACCGCCGACAACACCTACACCGGCGGCACAACAATCGCGGCCGGTACGCTGCAACTGGGTGCGGGCGGCACAACCGGCAGTGTGGTCGGTGATGTGGTCAACAACGCCACGCTGGAGATCCGGCGCAGCGATGCGTTGACGCTCGCAGGCACGATCTCGGGGAGCGGTCGCGTGCTGCAGACCGGCTTCGGCACCACGACGCTCACTGGTGACAACACCTACACCGGCGGCACGACGGTCTCGAACGGCACGCTGCGACTGGGCGACGGTGGCACCAGCGGCAGTGTGGTCGGTGACGTGGTCGTCGGTGGCCTGGCCGGCGACCTCCTGTTCGACGCCGAACTGGTGTTCGATCGCTCGGACGTCCACACGTTCGCTGGCGCGATTTCTGGCCGTGGACGCATTGTCCAGGCCGGCACCGGCACCACGGCGCTGACGGGGGACAATGCCTACACCGGTGCGACCGATGTCGCGGCCGGCACGCTGCTGGTCAACGGCGATCAGCGCGCTGCCACGGGCGCGACCAGCGTTGCCAGTGGCGCGACGATCGGTGGTGCCGGCGTCATCGGCGGTGATGTTGCGGTCGCCAGCGGCGCCACGCTCGCGCCAGGTGCGAGCGCGGGGGCACCCGGCACGCTGACGATCGCCGGCGATTTGTCGCTGGCCGACGGCGCGGTGCTGGATTACCAGTTCGGCCAGGCCGGCACGGTGGGCGGCCCGCTCAACGATCTGACCGTGGTCGAGGGCGACCTGGTGCTCGACGGCAGGATCGACGTGACGGCCCCGACAGGTGGCGCGTTCAGCACCGGCCTCTATCGCGTCATCAGCTACGGCGGCGCGTTGACCAACAACATGCTCGATCTGGGCACGATGCTGGACTCGGCGCAGATCAGCGTGCAGACCTCGATCGCGAACCAGGTCAATCTGGTCAACGCGACCGGGCTGACGCTGAACTTCTGGGACGGCGATGCGGGCGGGCGCAACGACGGCACGATCAGCGGCGGCGACGGGACGTGGCAGGCGCGCGCAGGCAACGACAACTGGACCGATGCCGACGGCACGCTCAATGCCCCACACAACAGCGGCGCATTTGCGATCTTCGCCGGCGCCGTGGGCGCGGTCGACGTCGACAACAGCCTGGGTGACGTGGTCGCGGGCGGGATGCAGTTCGCGACCGAAGGCTACGTGGTGCAGGGCGACGCGCTGACGCTGGTCGCTGACGATGCGAACGGGGCCACGATCCGCGTGGGCGATGGCACGACGGCGGGCGCCAACTTCACCGCGACGATCGACGCGGTGCTGCAAGGCGATGTGGGCGTGGTCAAGACCGACGCCGGCACCTTGGTGCTGGGCGGTGCCAACACCTACACCGGCGGCACGACGGTCACCGGTGGTGCGGTGGCGATCTCCAACGACGGCAACCTGGGTGCGGCGTCCGCTGGGCTGACGCTCGATGGCGGCACGCTGCGAGCACTGGCCGATCTGGACAGCGATCGTGCGATCGCCAGCCAGGCGGGCGGTGCGACGTTCGACACGCAGGCCCACACGATGACGCTGGGCGGTGCGATCGATGGCCCCGGCGGACTGACCAAGACGGGCAGCGGCATGCTGACGTTGACCGCCGACAACGACTACAGCGGTGGTACGACGATCTCAGCCGGCACGCTGCAACTGGGCAATGGCGGCACGACTGGTCATATCGTCGGCGACATCGTCAACAACGGCACGCTGGCGATCAGTCGCAGTGATACCGCCACGCTCGCAGGTGCAATGTCCGGCACAGGCCATCTGACCCAGATCGGCACGGGTACGACCGTGCTGACCGGCGCCAACACCCACACCGGCGGTACGACGATTGCGGCGGGCACCTTGCAGGTCGGCGACGGGGGCACGACGGGCAGTCTGGTGGGTGATGTGGTCAACGACGCGACGCTGGTGATCGATCGCGCCGATGCCATCACATTGGGCGGCACGATCTCGGGCAGCGGTCAGCTGACGCAGGCCGGCACGGGGGCCACGGTGCTGACCGGCGACAACACCTACACCGGCGGGACGACGATCTCGGCGGGTACGCTGCAGCTCGGCGATGGCGGGACCACTGGCAGCCTGGTCGGTGATGTCGCCAATGCCGGCACCTTGGTGTTCGACCGGTCCGACGCAGTGCATTTCGATGGCGTGGTGTCCGGTTCCGGTCGCGTGCGCCAGGAAGGCGCCGGCCGGGTGACGTTCGGCAGCGGCAACACCTACACGGGCGTCACCGAGGTCGCGTCGGGTTCGCTGCAGGCGGCGATGGCGAACGCCTTCAGTGCCAACTCGCGGCATGAAGTCGCCGCCGACGGCACGCTGGATCTGGCCGGCTACGACCAGACGGTGGCCGGCCTGCACAATGCCGGCACCGTGTCGCTGATGGGCGCAACGCCGGGCACGACGCTGACGGTGCGTGGCGACTACGTCGGCGATGGCGGCGTGCTGCAGATGAGCGCAGCCCTCGGCGATTCGTCCAGCCCCACCGACCGGCTGGTGATCGACGGCGGTGCGGTCAGCGGCCGCACACTGATCGACCTCACCAACCGCGACGGCCTCGGTGCGCAGACCACGGGCGATGGTATTGAAGTGGTCCGTGCGATCAACGGGGCAACGACAACCGCGCAGACGACCAAGGACGGCTTCTCGCTGGTCGGCGACTTCGTCGATGCGGGTGCGTTCGAGTACCGGCTGTATGCGGCCGATGCCGCAGGCCTGGGCGAGAACTGGTATCTGCGTTCGAGCAACCGCGGCGAGGCGGCGCTGTTCGGATCGCTGGGCGGTCAGTTCCGCGAATCGGCGGCCGGCATGCTCGGCAACCTGCATCAGCGCCTGGGCGACGCGACGATGGGCAGCGGCTCGGAATCGGCCGGGTATCGGCAGTCCTGGGGCCGTCTGGTCAGCGTGGATCGCAGCTTGAAGCAGGGCGGCGATGCGACCCCGAGCAGTCGCGGTCGCCAGAACGGTCTGCAGATCGGCTCGGACGTGTGGGCCAACGGTAACTGGCACGTCGGCGCCTACTTCGGCACGCTGACCGGCGAGATGGAGGTCGCGGGCTCGGCGCGCGGCAGCACGAACCTGGCCGTGGGCCGCACCGATCTCGACAGCAAGTTCGTGGGTCTGTACAGCACCTTCGAGGCCGAGAACGGCTTCTACGTCGACACAGTGCTGCAGGGTGGTCGGCTGCGCTACAAGCTGATCCCGACCATCGGCGACATGGTGTCGGGCGATGGCGACAGCCGCGTGGCGTCAGTGGAAATCGGCCAGGCGTTCCCGATCGGTCGCGACTGGCAGCTCGAGCCGCAGCTGCAGCTGATCTACCAGCGTCTGGACAACGACGATGTCGAGATCGCCAATGCGTTGGTGCAGCAGGACGCCGCCAACAGTCTGACCGCGCGTGTCGGTCTTCGGCTGAAGGGCGAGTTCGAAACAGGCGCCGGACTGCTGCAGCCCTACATCCGGGTGAACTACTACCGCACGCGTTCGGACCAGGACGTGGCGCGCTTCATCGGTCCGTCGGCGACGGCGGACATCGTGACCCCGACCGGTGGACGCAGCAGCGAGCTGGCAATGGGCGGCACGTTGTCGGTGAACAGCGAGGTGAGCTTGTTCGGCGAGGTCGGCAAGTTGTGGGCGCACGGTGATCAGAGCCGCAGTCGCAGCGATGACCTGTCGGCGAGCGTCGGCGTGAAGGTCGGCTGGTGATGCATCACAGGTGCGGCGTCGCCCCCACCCAACCCTCCCCCGCAGGCGGGGGAGGGCTCGGTCTCGCGCTCGCTCCTTCGCGGGCGGGGGAGGGCTCGGTTTTCGCGCTTCCCCGCAGGGGGGCTCGGTCTCGCGCTCGCTCCTTCGTGGGCGGGGCGGGCTGGTCTTCGCGCTTCCCCGCAGGGGGGGGAGGGCTCGGTCTCGCGCTCGCTCCTTCGCGGGCGGGGGAGGGCTCGGTTTTCGCGCTTCCCCGCAGGGGGGCTCGGTTTCGCGCTCGCTCCCTTCGCGGGCGGGGCGGGCTGGTCTTCGCGCTTGCTCCTCGCTGGTGGGGAAGGGCGCAGTGCTCGCGGCCGCCCTCGTCTTGTCGGCTGCCAGACCTTCCTGCTTATGGGAGCGCCGCACCGCGCGCCGGTTACGCCACGTGCGCATCAAGCCGTGGCGTGTGCGGCGGCCCGACAGCGTGCGCCAAGGATGCATTGCACGTGCGTGTTCTTCGAACGCGATCGATGCCTGGACAGGTCAACGATTGCGTTCGCTTCCACCCGCCATCCGGCGGTCATTCTCCTGAAAGAGGTATGCGACACATGAACTACAAACCCCTGGTCGCGGAATTCATCGGTACCTTCTGGCTGGTCCTGGGCGGCTGCGGTGCCGCGGTGTTGGCGGCGTCCTCGCCTGGCGCGGGGATCGGCACTCTCGGCGTCTCGTTCGCGTTCGGCTTGAGTGTCGTGACCATGGCCTATGCGCTGGGCGCGATCTCGGGTGGCCACTTCAATCCCGCGATCACGTTGTCGTGTTGGGTGGCCAAGCGCATCACCGCAGGCCGCGTGGTGCCCTATGTCATCGCGCAGACGTTGGGCGCGATCTGTGCGGCGGCGGTGCTGTACTACGTCGCCAGTGCCAGCCCGGTCTTCGATCCCAGCCATGGCTTCGCCACCAACGGCTACGGCGCACATTCGCCGGCCGGCTATCCGCTGGAAGCGGCCATCGTCATCGAGTTCGTGCTGACGATGCTGTTCACCGTGATCGTGTTGGGCGTGACCGCCAAGCCGGTGACCGCGCCGTTCGCGCCGTTGGCGATCGGCCTGGCGCTGACGCTGATCCACCTGGTGAGCATTCCGGTCACCAATACCTCGGTCAACCCGGCGCGCAGCACCGGCGTGGCACTGTTCCAGGGCGGCGCGGCGCTGCAGCAGTTGTGGGTGTTCTGGCTGGTGCCGCTCGTCGCCGGTGCGGCCGGTGGTGTGCTGCATCGCCTGGTGCTGGCGCCGCGGCGCGAGCTCTGAGGAACTGGCGATGTCGGTAGTGGGAAAGCTCGTTACGAATGCGGCGGCGTTTCCGTGAAGCCGCAATGACCGCAGAACGAAGAACGCCCCGCGATGCGGGGCGTTTTTCCGGAAGTCCCGGGGGGCTTCAGCGCTTCATCGACGAGAAGAACTCGTCGTTGGACTTCGTGCTCTTCATCTTGTCGAGCAGGAACTCCATCGCGGCGATTTCGTCCATCGGGTGCAACAGCTTGCGCAGGATCCAGATCTTCTGCAGCAGTTCCGGCTCGATCAGCAGATCCTCCCGGCGGGTACCCGACTGGTTGACGTTGATCGCCGGATACACGCGCTTTTCGGTGATGCGGCGGTCCAGGTGGACTTCCGAGTTGCCGGTGCCCTTGAACTCTTCGTAGATCACCTTGTCCATCGCGCTGCCGGTGTCGACCAGCGCGGTGGCGATGATCGTCAGCGAACCGCCTTCCTCGACGTTGCGGGCCGCGCCGAAGAAGCGCTTGGGCCGATGCATCGCGTTGGCGTCGACGCCGCCGGTGAGCACCTTGCCCGAGCTCGGCACGACGTTGTTGTAGGCGCGGGCCAGGCGGGTGATCGAGTCGAGCAGGATGACCACGTCCTTCTTGTGCTCGACCAGGCGCTTGGCGCGCTCGATCACCATCTCGGCGACCTGCACGTGGCGCGCGGCCGGCTCGTCGAACGTCGAGCTGATGACCTCGCCGCGCACGGTGCGCTGCATCTCGGTCACTTCCTCGGGCCGCTCGTCGATCAACAGCACGATCAGGTGCACGTCGGGGTGGTTGTAGGTGATGGCGCTGGCGACCTGCTGCATCATCATCGTCTTGCCGGCCTTGGGCGGCGAGACGATCAGGGCGCGCTGGCCCTTGCCCTGCGGGGCCATCAGGTCGAGGACGCGGCCGGCGATGTCCTCGCTGGAGCCGTCGCCGCGCTCGAGCTTGAAGCGCTTGCGCGGGAACAGCGGGGTCAGGTTCTCGAACAGCACCTTGCCCTTGCTGGCTTCCGGCGGCTCGCCGTTGATCGTGTCCACGACCGACAGCGCGAAGTAGCGCTCGCCGTCCTTCGGCCAGCGGATGCGGCCGAGCAGGTGGTCGCCGGTACGCAGATTGAAGCGGCGGATCTGGCTGGGCGAGATGTAGACATCGTCCGGACCGGCCAGGTAGCTGGCCTCGGCTGCGCGCAGGAAGCCGTAGCCGTCGGGCAGGATCTCGAGCACGCCGTCGGCGACGACACCCTCGCCGTGACGGGTCAGGACCTTGAGCAGCGCGAAGATCACGTCCTGCTTGCGGGCGCGGGCCACGCCCTCGATCGCGAGCTGGTCGGCGATGTCGAGCAGCTTGTGCGCCGGCATCCGCTTCAGGTCGCTCAGCGAGTACTGCGGGAAGCCTTCGGGCACGTTCGGCGGCGGCAGGCGCTGCGCGTGGTCGTTGCCGCCGTCCTGCGGCAGGCCGTCGTCGCGGCCGCCGCGCTGGCGGTCGCGCCGGTTCTTGAAGCGATCGCGGCGGTTGCCCTGGTCCTGGCGATCCTGCCGGTTGTTCTGGTCCTGGCGGTTGTTCTGGTACGGCTGCTGCTGCGGGCGCGGTTCGCCGCCCTGGCGCTCACCGCCGTTGCGGGGTTCGCCGCCGTTGCGCGGCTCGTGGCGCTGTCTGCCGTCCTGCGGCGCGCCATCGCCGCCTGCGGCGGGCGGGGCCTTCGGCGGCTGCGGGCGTGGCGCCTCGGGCGCGGGCGATGCCGGCGCCTCGGCGGCCGGACGCGTCGGCGCGGGGGCGGCAGGGGCATCCTGGGCGGGAAGCTGGAGTTGGGGCTGGGGGGCGTCGGACGCGGCGTCGGCGGGCTTTTTGGCCGCGCGGGGCTTGCGGACGCGCTTGACGGCGGTGTCGGCGGCCGGCGTGCCGGCGTCGTCAGGGGTGTTGTCGGACAAGAGCAGAATCCTCGCTCGGTGCGAGCGCCCGGAGGGCGGAAGGTGGAAACGGGCAGGGCCGGGAGATCACGCCCGGCAGGTGCAGTTCAGATGGGTGCGGCAGGCGAGTGCCTACCGGAGTCGCGCAAACCTAGCATCGCCGCGGGGGCGTCGGCAAGCGGTTATGGCGATGGCGATTCAGGCCGAGGCCGTTTGCGGCGGCGTTGCGGCCGCCGCGGAAGGCGCGCTCAGAGCGCCTTGTCGATCAGCTGGGCCAACTGGGCCTTGCCGACCGCGCCGATCTGGGTGCCGTGGACCTGGCCGTCCTTGAACACCAGCAGCATCGGAATCGAGCGCACGTGGTACTTCAGCGCGGTGGCCTGGTTCTGGTCGACGTCGACCTTGACCACCTTGGCGCGCCCGGCGTAGTCGCCGGCCAGTTCGTCCAGCGCCGGGGCGATCATCCGGCAGGGGCCGCACCACGGCGCCCAGAAGTCCACCAGCACCGGCACGTCGGCCTGCAGCACGGTGGCGTCGAAGTCGGAATCGGTGGCATGGATGACGCGTTCGCTCACGGGCTTCTCCGGATCAAGGAGGCGCCGGCTGCGGCAGCGGCGCCGGGATGGATGGTAAAGTGGGGGATCGTCGGCCCGAATCAAGGCGGCGCATCCGCGGGACGACCCACGCGTCCTGCATCCAGGCAGTCTGCGTTGCGGATGCCTCCCACGCAAGCACGCGGCGCCCACTGCCGGCGACGCCCGGATACAGACCTACGCATGAGCGACAAACCCCTTACCGACCTCACCTTCGCCTCCTTCGAGTTACATCCGGCCCTGCAGGCCGGCCTGGAAGGCGCGGGCTTCACCCGCTGCACCCCGATTCAGGCGCTGACGCTGCCGCTGGCGCTCAATGGCCGTGACGTCGCCGGCCAGGCCCAGACCGGCACCGGCAAGACCCTGGCGTTCCTGGTCGCGGTGATCAATCGCCTGCTGACCCGCCCGGCGCTGGCCGACCGCAAGCCCGAAGACCCGCGCGCGCTGATCCTGGCGCCGACCCGCGAACTGGCCATCCAGATCCACAAGGACGCAGTCAAGTTCGGCAGCGAACTGGGCCTGAAGTTCGCGCTGGTCTATGGCGGCGTCGACTACGACAAGCAGCGCCAGATCCTGCAGGAGGGCGCCGACGTCATCATCGCGACCCCCGGCCGGTTGATCGACTACGTCAAGCAGCACAAGGTCGTCAGCCTGCACGCCTGCGAGATGTGCGTGCTCGACGAGGCCGACCGGATGTTCGACCTGGGCTTCATCAAGGACATCCGCTTCCTGCTGCGCCGGATGCCGGTGCGCACCGAGCGCCAGACGCTGCTGTTCTCGGCCACGCTCAGCCACCGCGTGCTCGAGCTCGCCTACGAGCACATGAACGAGCCTGAGAAGCTTGTCGTGGAAACCGAGTCGATCACCGCTGCTCGCGTGCGCCAGCGCATGTATTACCCGGCCGACGACGAGAAGCTGCCGCTGCTGATCGGCCTGCTGTCGCGCAGCGAAGGCGCGCGCACGATGGTGTTCGTCAACACCAAGGCATTCGTCGAGCGCGTCGCGCGTGCGCTGGAGAAGGCCGGCTACCGCGTCGGGGTGCTCTCGGGCGATGTGCCGCAGAAGAAGCGCGAATCGCTGCTCAAGAAGTTCCAGGCCGGTCAGCTGGAGCTGCTGGTGGCGACTGACGTCGCCGCCCGCGGTCTGCACATCGACGGCGTGAGCCACGTCTTCAACTACGACCTGCCGTTCGACGCCGAGGACTACGTGCACCGCATCGGGCGCACCGCGCGTCTGGGCGCCGAGGGCGATGCGATCAGCTTCGCCTGCGAGCGTTACGCGACCTCGCTGCCGGATATCGAGGCCTACATCGAGCAGAAGATCCCGTCCGAGCCGGTGACCCAGGAGCTGCTGACCCCGCTGCCGCGCAAGCCGCGCGAAGGCGTCGAGGTCGATGCCGCCGAGGGCGAGAGCGTCGGTGAGATCTTCCGCGAGGTCCGCGAGGCGCGCGCTGCCGAGGACGCCAAGCGCGGCGGCGGTCGTGGTGGTCCGGGGGCTGGTCGCGGTGCGCCGGGTTCGCGGGGTCCGCGTGCGGGCGGTGGCGAAGGCCGTGGCGAGCGCGGTCCGCGCAAGCCGCGCGCCCCGCGGCCGGACGCGACGGCCGATGCGTCTGCCGCGCCGGCCAAGCCGGTCATCGACGCCGCCGGCGCCGTCGCCCAGGCGATGCCGGACGAGTCGCGTCCGCCGCGCAAGCGCCGTCGCCGTCGTGGCGGCAAGAAGGTCGAGGGTGCGGACGCCACGGCGTCGCAGACCGGCGAGACGACGTCGATCGAGTCCAAGTCGCGCAGCAATGGCGGCAATGGCGGTCAGGGTCCGCGCGAAGTGCGTCCGACCCAACGTCCGGTGCCGACCGCGGCCGAGAAGGCGCCGTCGCTGCTCAGCCGCATCGGGCGAGGGCTGCGTCGTCTGGTCTCGGGTGGCGATTCGCGCTGATCCGGCGCGAGGTCGCACGCAGAACAAGCCCCGCTCCAGCGGGGCTTGTTCGTTCTGTGCAGTCCAGACGAGGCGCAGGGTCTTTTGCTTGAGCCCTCCCCCATGTGCGGGGAGGGTTGGCCACGTGGTCGCGGTCGGCCAGGGCGCGACCCACAGTTCTCCCCGCGTGCGGGGAGGGTTGCGACCGGACCGTCGCGTCCGGGCAGCGCGACAAGCGGCGCAGGGGAGGGTTGTACGGGCGTAAGCAGCCGGAAACCGTCTGGAAAAGCCCTCCCCCGCGTGCGGGGGAGGGTTGGGTGGGGGCGAGCGTTCCGATGACGACAACGCGATCCGAGCGACTCGACGGTGGAATCGCGCCCGATCTGCTGCGATCGATGCGCATAGTTCGCCCCCATCCCAGCCTTCCCCCGTCAACGGGGGAAGGGGCCGTGCGTCGTGCCGATCCGGTGACAGCGCCCTGCACGCGTTCCCTGCAATAATCCCGCGCATGAGCGTTCTGCGATTCGACAACGTGAGCAAGCAGTACGCCGGCGGCCATGTGGCGCTGTCGGACGTCAATTTCGCCGTGTCGGCGGGCGAACTGTTGTTCGTCACCGGCCATTCGGGCGCAGGCAAGAGCACGCTGCTCAAGCTGATCCACCTGGCCGAGCGGCCCAGCCGCGGCGCAGTGGTGTTCGCCGAGCGCAACCTGCTGAAGGTGCGCGGGCGCGGTGTGGCGCTGCATCGCCGCGATGTGGGCGTGGTGTTCCAGGACCATCGGCTGCTGTCGGATCGCAGCGTGTTCGACAACATCGCGCTGCCGCTGATCCTGCGCGGCCAGCGTCGCGGCGAGATCGGCAAGCGGGTGCGCAGCGCGCTCGAGCGGCTGGGCCTGGGCAACCGCGAGCGCGCGCTGCCCACGCAGCTGTCGGCCGGCGAGCAGCAACGGGTCGGGATCGCGCGCGCGATCGTCGGCGAGCCGCGGCTGCTGGTCGCCGACGAACCCACCGGCAACCTCGACCCGACGCTGTCGGCCGAGATCATGGCGCTGTTCGCCGAGCTGCCCGAGCGCGGCACCAGCGTGCTGATCGCCAGCCACGACCTGGGCCTGGTCAAGCGCATGAAGAAGCGCACGCTGGTTCTCGACCACGGCACCCTGGTCGACGACATCGCGCCGGAGGATCTCGCCGATGCCTGAGGCGCCCCGCAACCAGCCGGTCCGCACCGGCGCATCCCCGGTCGGCACCTGGGTCGACCACCATGTCTACAGCTTCGTTGCCAGCCTGGGGCGCGTGTTCCGCAGGCCCTGGTCGACCGCGCTGACCATCGGTGTGATGGCGGTCGCGCTGGCCCTGCCACTTGGGCTATGGCTGGTGCTCGACAATGTCGGCCGGCTCGGCGGCAGCATCGATGCCTCGCGCGAGATCAGCGTGTTCCTGCAGCGCGATGTCGATGCCGAGCGCGCTGCCGCGCTCGCCGGCGAGCTGCGCGCACGTGGTGATGTCGGCAGCGTGGTGCACCGCACGCCCGACGAGGGCCTGGCGGAACTGCGGGAGCGCGGCGAGTTCGGCCCGGCGATCGACGTCCTCGACGAAAACCCCTTGCCGCACGTGCTGATCCTGACCCCGTCGGGCGACGAGATGCTGCTGGCCGATGCGCTGCGCCAGCTGCCCGAAGCCGAGCTGGTGCAGCACGATGCGCAGTGGCGGCAGCGGCTCGACGGCTGGTTGCGCCTGGGAGGACGCGTGGTCTGGGTCCTGGCAGCGCTGCTTGGACTGGGCGCGTTGCTGGTCGTCGGCAACACCGTGCGGTTGGACATCCAGTCGCGGCGCGAAGAACTGGGCGTGCTGCAGTTGCTGGGCGCGACCGACGGCTTCATCCGGCGGCCGTTCCTCTATCTGGGCGCCTGGTACGGGCTGGCCTCGGGTGCGGTCGCACTGGCGCTGCTGGGCGCGGCGGCGGCGGCGTTGCGTGCGCCGCTGGCCGAGGTCGCGGCCAGTTATGGCGCCACGTTCGCGCTGCGTGGCTTCGGGCCGCTCGGCGTGGTGGCGGTGCTGGCGGGCTCGACCGCGCTGGGCTGGCTCGGCGGCGGCATCGTCACCGGCCACTTCCTGCGCCAGACGCGTCCCGACCATGCCTGATCCGCAAACGACGCCTGAGTCGCAGACTGCCTCCCGGATCAAACTCGAGCCCTCGTGGAAGGCGCGCGTGGGCGACTGGCTGCTCCGCGACGACATGCGGGCGCTGTCGGCGTTCCTGCGCACACGCCGCGCCGAGGGCGCACGGATCCATCCGCCGGGTCCGGACATCTTCGCCGCGTTCGACGCGACCCCGTTCGACGCGGTCAAAGTCGTCATCCTCGGACAGGACCCGTATCACGGGCCCGGCCAGGCGCATGGCCTGTCGTTCTCGGTACGGCCCGACGTGCGCATCCCGCCGTCGCTGGACAACATGTTCAAGGAGATCACCCGTGACCTCGGCCTGCCGCGGCCCGACCACGGCTGGTTGATGCCCTGGGCGCGCCAGGGCGTGCTGCTGCTCAATGCGGTGCTGACGGTCGAGGAAGGCCGAGCCGGCTCGCACCAGGGCAAGGGCTGGGAGGGCTTCACCGACCACGTCGTCGACACTCTCAACCGCGAGCGCGAGGGCCTGGTGTTCCTGCTGTGGGGCAGCTACGCGCAGGCCAAGGGCAAGCTGGTCGACACGCGCCGCCACCGGGTATTGCGCAGCACCCATCCCTCGCCGCTATCGGCGCATCGCGGGTTCCTGGGCTGCGGCCATTTCTCGGCCACCAACGACTACCTGCAGCGCCGCGGCGAGCGGCCGATCGACTGGTCGCTGCCGCCGCGCGCCTCGCTCGCATAAAAAAGGTTCATCGCTGAATACCGGGGAAGGCTGCGCGGATCTTGAGGAAGAAATACGCCTGATCCCGGTAGCCGTAGGCACGACGCTTGATGACCTTGA